>NZ_LGIC01000084.1 GCF_001294535.1 Cypionkella psychrotolerans
GGATGTGCCCGCGGCTCTGCGGCATCGGGCCGTCGGAAGCAGCGCCAACCAAGATCGCGCCGTCCATCTGAGCCGCACCGGTGATCATGTTTTTCACATAGTCAGCGTGGCCGGGGCAGTCGACGTGGGCGTAGTGGCGGGCTTCGGTTTCGTACTCAACGTGAGCGGTCGAAATCGTGATGCCACGCGCACGCTCTTCCGGCGCGCCGTCGATTTGGTCGTAGGCGCGGAATTCACCAAAGTACTTGGTGATCGCTGCCGTCAAAGTGGTCTTGCCGTGGTCAACGTGGCCAATCGTGCCGATGTTGACGTGCGGTTTGTTCCGTTCAAACTTTGCCTTTGCCATGATGGCCTCCTAATTAGATCGGGTGTGGTGCGGATAGGCACCCTACGAGGTGGTAGGGCGGGCGTGAGCCCGCCACACCGGTTATGCGTATTTCTTCTGGATCTCGTCCGAGATGTTCTGCGGAACGGCATCGTAATGGTCGAAGGACATCGCGAAGGTTGCCCGACCAGAGGTCATCGAACGCAGCGTGTTGATGTAGCCGAACATGTTCGCCAAAGGCACCATCGCGGCGATGACGTTCGCGTTGCCGCGGCTGTCCTGGCCGTTGATCATGCCCCGACGCGAGGTCAAGTCGCCGATGACGCCGCCGGTGTATTCTTCCGGGGTGACGACTTCGACTTTCATAATCGGTTCCAGCAGCTTCGCGCCGGCTTTCTTCAGACCTTCACGCATGGCTGCACGGGCCGCGATTTCGAACGCAAGAACGCTCGAGTCAACGTCATGGTAAGCCCCGTCGATCAACGACACTTTGAAGTCGATCACCGGGAAGCCTGCGAGCGGACCGGAATCCATCACCGACTTGATGCCTTTTTCAACGCCGGGGATATATTCCTTCGGCACCGAACCACCAACCACTTTGGCCTCGAACGAATAACCTTCGCCCGGTTCCGTCGGCGAGATGATCAGCTTGACGCGCGCGAACTGGCCGGTACCACCGGTTTGTTTCTTGTGCGTGTAGTCGATCTCATGCTCGCGCGAGATGGTCTCACGATAAGCCACCTGCGGCGCACCGATGTTCGCCTCGACCTTGAATTCGCGACGCATACGGTCAACGAGGATGTCGAGGTGAAGTTCGCCCATGCCCTTCATGATCGTCTGGCCCGATTCAATATCGGTTTCAACGCGGAAGGACGGGTCCTCGGCAGCCAGACGGGCCAAAGCGATGCCCATCTTTTCTTGGTCGGCTTTGGTTTTCGGCTCAACCGCGATCTCGATCACCGGGACCGGGAAGGTCATGGTTTCCAGAACAACCGGGTGCGCCGGATCACAAAGCGTGTCGCCGGTAGTCGTCTCTTTCAAGCCGCCCAAAGCGATGATGTCGCCCGCAAACGCTTCAGCGATTTCTTCACGGTCAATCGCGTGCATCATCATCATACGACCAACGCGCTCTTTACGCTCTTTGGTCGCGTTCAGCATCGGATCACCTTTGGAAAGCGTGCCCGAATAGATGCGCGTGAAGGTGAGCGAGCCCACGAAGGGGTCGTTCATGATTTTGAACGCCAGCGCCGAGAACGGCTGCTCGTCCGAGGCCGAACGCGAGATGTTACGGGTTTCCGACTCATCACCGGGTTTGAAGCCCATGTACGGCGGCACGTCGAGCGGGTTCGGCAGATAGTCGATCACCGCGTTGAGCAGAGGCTGCACGCCTTTGTTCTTGAACGAAGATCCAGCCATCACCGGAACGAAGTCGATTGCCAGCGTGCCCTTACGGATCAGCGCGCGCAGCGTGTCAACATCGGGCTCATTGCCTTCCAGATAGGCTTCCATCGCCGCATCGTCCTGGCCCACTGCGTTTTCCAGCAGGTTCAGACGCCATTCGTCAGCCGAAGCTTTCAAATCAGCGCGGATCGGTTGACGGACCCAGGATGCACCAAGGTCTTCACCCTGATAAACCCATTCTTCCATCGTCACGAGGTCGATGATGCCTTCCAGCTTGTCTTCCGCGCCGATCGGAAGAACGATCGGCATCGCATTCGCGCCGGTGCGGTCTTTGATCATCTTCACGCAGTTGAAGAAGTCAGCGCCGGTTTTGTCCATCTTGTTGACGAAGACAATCCGCGGAACCTTGTAGCGGTCGGCTTGACGCCAAACGGTTTCGGTCTGCGGCTCAACGCCTGCGTTGCCGTCCAGCAGAACGACAGCGCCATCAAGCACAGCCAGCGAACGCTCAACTTCAATGGTGAAGTCAACGTGGCCGGGGGTGTCGATGATGTTAAAGCGGTACTTGTCCGAGCGTGCATGCTCGAGGTTCGGATCAATCGTGCGCTCCCAGAACGTAGTGGTCGCAGCCGAGGTGATCGTGATCCCGCGCTCTTGCTCTTGCTCCATCCAGTCCATCGTCGCGGCGCCGTCATGGACTTCGCCGATTTTATGGGACTTGCCGGTGTAGAACAGAATACGCTCGGTCGTCGTGGTTTTACCCGCGTCGATGTGAGCGATGATGCCGAAATTGCGGTAGCGTTCCAGCGGAAATTCGCGTGCCATGATGCCCTCTTACCAGCGGTAGTGGCTGAATGCTTTGTTCGCATCCGCCATCTTATGGGTATCTTCACGTTTCTTAACAGCCGTACCACGGTTGTTCACAGCATCCGACAATTCTGCAGCCAAACGCTCTTCCATGGTGTTTTCGTTGCGCTTGCGCGCCGCGATGATCAACCAACGGATAGCCAGCGCTTCGCGGCGCTCGGTGCGGACTTCAACCGGAACCTGATAGGTTGCACCACCGACGCGGCGCGAACGCACTTCGACGGAAGGTTTGACGTTTTCCAAAGCTTCATGGAAGCACTCGATCGGCTGACGCTTCAGACGGGTCTGAACCCGCTCAAGTGCGCCATACACGATACCTTCTGCGACCGACTTTTTGCCGTCGAGCATCAGGTTGTTCATGAATTTGGTCAGAACCCGATCGCCATACTTGGCATCAGGCAAAATCTCGCGTTTTTCAGCGGCGTGACGACGTGACATTGTTTATCTCCTCACTTCGGACGCTTAGCGCCGTATTTCGAACGACGCTGGCGACGCTCTTTGACGCCTTGCGTATCGAGAACACCGCGAAGGATGTGGTAGCGCACGCCGGGCAAATCCTTGATACGGCCGCCGCGGATCAGAACCACAGAGTGTTCCTGAAGGTTGTGCTTTTCACCGGGGATATAGCAGATCACTTCGAACGAGTTGGTCAGACGCACTTTGGCGACTTTCCGCATAGCCGAGTTCGGCTTTTTCGGAGTGGTGGTGTAAACGCGCGTACAAACGCCACGTTTCTGCGGGCAAGATTCCAAGTGCTGCGACTTGGACTTGCGGACGTTAGGCTCCCGCGGTTTGCGGATGAGCTGTTGAATAGTCGGCATTCAGCTACCTCGTGTTGCCCCAATCAAGGGACTGTCAATACTCGCCCCGCATAACGGGGCACTGCTTCTCGACGCCCTTTTGTGCGAACCACAAAAAGGTAAAACCGCAGACGACACCCCGAGGGGGCGTTGCGGTGGAATTCCAGAGGATCGGAGTTTGAACCCGGATCATGACCACATCAAGCGTAGAATCCTTGGCTCAATAGAGAGAGGGAGCCTTGGATAGCGCGGCTGATAGACAGAGTCGGTCGGGATGTCAACAGCCGCAGGGGTTAGCGGCTGGATGTGGCTTGGTTCAGCATCAGGCGGGCGAGCACGGCGGCGATCAGGCTGATCAGCAAGATGGAAAGCAGCACATCCGACAGAAAATGGCCACCGGACGCCACGCGTTGCCATGCGACGAAGCCGAGGCTCGCAAGCGAGAGGGCTTGGGCTGTGCGGTAAAGTGGTTGGCTTAGGCGGTGGCGGTAACGCAGCAGAATCAGCAAGGCGGCGATGGTCAGGGCGGTGGTGCCTGCCCCCTCGCCCGAGACGAAGGAACAGTTCTTGGCGCATTGATCGCTGATCTGCCACGCTGGGCTGAAATGAGCCGTGCCGCCGAAGTCGATCACGTTGGAGGGCCGGGCGCGGCCCCAATAGGCCTTGAACCCGGCGTTTACGATAAGGCCCGGCCCGAGCAGGAACAGCGCGAGGATGTAGCCCCACAACCAGCCCGAAGTTTTGCGCCACAGTGCCAAAGCCAGCAGGATCAAAGCCAGCAGTGGCATCAGCAAAGTGCCATCCCAAAGCACATTGCGCAGACCTTCGACCCAAGCGTTCTGCTTGATCGCAAAGCCGCTCGCCCCCGGCAAACTGGCGTCATGGAAATACCCCGTCACCGCAAGGTCGATCCCCGGCCAGATGCCGAAGACCAGCAGGGTCAGACCGATCAGACCGACAAGCACCGCGATGACGCTATTGCTG
This sequence comes from Cypionkella psychrotolerans, assembly GCF_001294535.1. Classification (GTDB taxonomy): domain Bacteria; phylum Pseudomonadota; class Alphaproteobacteria; order Rhodobacterales; family Rhodobacteraceae; genus Cypionkella; species Cypionkella psychrotolerans. Next base: position 4,378 of record NZ_LGIC01000084.1, read on the forward strand.
GGCATTGGCACATTCGGCGAGCACGAGGTAAGCCGCTAGCCCGGATTTGCGATAAGCGCCCCCCGTGGCATCCAGCGGGAAAGCTAGGCTGGCGCAAGCGGGGGCGGTTTGGGTGATCCACAGCAGCGGCCCGGTCAGATCCGTGGGCAAAGGATAGCGCTGTTCATAGTGGTTTTGCGCGCGGCCTTTCGGGCGGGGGGCGTAATACGTCAGCCTCTCGGATTGCCCGGTGTAGAACAGATCCGCCAGCACAGAACGATTGTCGGCAAGGATCGGCGGATTGCCCTGCCCTTGCGCGATGGCGATGATCTGACGGCTCATCGCGGCGCGGCCGAGTTGGCGTTCAATCAGTGGTGCGCCTTGCCACTGGATGCCGGTGAAGATGGTCAGCAGTGGCAGGGTGATGCAGAACACGGCGTTTATGGCGAAAGAGGCCGCCAGCCAGCGCGGTCGGTTTTGCAGCAGGCCGATGGCGAGCGGGATCCCCGCAAAATAGGCGGCGACGGCCCAGTTGGCTTGCGCCGTGCCCAGCAGGGCTTGCACCGTCACCACCAGCAGAGGCGGCAGGATGAAAGCTGCTTGGATCGGCAGTTTGCGGATTGCGAGCAGCGTTGCCGCAAAGATCACCGGGCCAGCGACGGCGAATTGGCTGAAGATGAACTCCGCCGCACTGGCGAAGTTCAGCGCCGCGAGGGGATTGTCTTGCCGCACCCAGCCGACATTATCGACAGTGTGCGACAGCGTAGTGAACTGGTGCGAGATGTTCCAGATCAGGTTGCCTGAAATCACCACAGCGAAAGCCAGCAACATCAGCGCGGCATTGCGCCAGCCAATCCGGCCCTCGGGGCGCAGGGCGGCGAGGACCACCCCGATCAGGCAGTAAATCGCCGCGTATTTCGCCATGAAAGCCGCACCAATCGCCGCCCCTGCCCATAGCGCGAACTTCGGCGCGCGGGTTTCCAATAGGCGGTGATGGGCATACAGGGCTGCGGCAAAGAAGGGCGCCATCACGGTATCGGTGGAGATCAACAGGGAACCAAGCGCTGCAAACGGCACCGTGGCATAGGCCGCAGCCGTCAAGATTGCGGCACGCGGGCCATACAGGCGTGCCGCCCATGCGCCGAGGATCAGCGCGGTTGCGCCATGCAGAAACGCCCCCGGCATCCGCACCCAGAACGTGCTGTCGCTGCCTGCAAGGGTCGTCACAGCACCGATCAACCAGCCGATCAGCGGCGGTTTTGAGTAATATCCGAAGGCAAATTCCTGCCCCCAAAGCCAATATTGCGACTCATCGACGTAAAGATCGGTGTGATCAAACGCCAGCAAGACCCAGCGCAGCAGAGTGATGGCCGCGACGATCAGCAGCGCCGGGCGGAACCAGTCTGCGGTTTCGCTACGTTTAGAAAACATCTGTCTCAGCACGTTTGTGGATCAGCCACAAGTTCCGGCTGTAGACCACCACCCCCGGCAACTGGCCAAGGATGATCACCAGATCGAGTTTATGGATGCCATACGCCAGCACGATCAGACCGCCGATGATCGAGAAATACCAGAACGCCACCGGCATCACCGACTTGCCCGCCCGCTCGGACGCGATCCATTGCACGATAAATCGCCCGGTGAACATCAACTGACCCAGCAGCCCGACGGTCAGCCAGATGATATCGGTGGCCGAACTTGCGCCCAGCTTGGTCAGCAGATCGTGCATCATTTGGCATCACGCAAAGCCGTATCGGGCACAACCCGCGCCTTCTTGCGGCGACGCAACAACCACGCGACCCCGACCAGATCCACAATCCCCACCAAAGCCCGCTGGATGTTGGAGTAGTTCGACCGCCCTGCCCCGCGTGGGCGGTGGCTGACATCCACATGCGCGACCTGCCAGCCGTCACGGTTAAACAGCGCGGGCAGATAGCGGTGCATGTGATCGAAATACGGCAGATCAAGAAATGCCTGCCGTTGAAACGCCTTCAGCCCGCAGCCAGTATCCCGCGTGCCATCCTGCAATATCCAGCCGCGCAGACCGTTGGCAAATTTTGAGGCCCATTTCTTCGACCAAGTATCCTGCCGCCCGACCCTCTGCCCCGCCACAAGACCAATCCGGCCCGTGGTGTCATTCAGGATCGGGGCCACCAGCTTTGGCAATTCCTCGGGCGGGTTTTGACCGTCACCGTCCAAGGTGCAGATCACCGGCGCGGTTGCGGCTTTCACGCCGGAATGCACCGCAGCGCTTTGACCGCCAGAGCGGTCATGCCGGACAATCCGCAGATGCGGCATGGTGGCGGCGCGGGCCTGCAGAACCGCCACCGAATTGTCGGTGGAGCAATCATCGACCACGATGATTTCAAACGGTTCGTGGCCTGACAGCGCGCGGTCGATGCCTTCAACAAGCGCGACGATATTCTCGGCCTCATTCTTGGCGGGGATCACTACGGAAATACGGGTCATTGGGTTCCTGACCTTAAAGGCCTGCGCTTTGGCCGAGTCTATAGGCCAGCCGCTGCGGCCTTGCAAACTGTCACGCGACGCTGCGGGCAAGTTGGCGCAGTTTTCGCTCGCGCAGCAAGGTGTAGATGCCGGTGGCGACCACAATCGCAGCACCAATCAGGGCGTAGCCATCGGGGAAGGTGGCGAAAAACACCCAGCCGAGGATAATCGCCCAGAGCAGCGACATGTAGCGGAACGGGGCGACAAAGCCGATGTCGCCGACCCGCATGGCGCTGACCGAACAGATATAGCCGACGATCACCATGCTGCCTGCGCCCAGCAGTTGCAGGGCTTGCAATGGGGTGATGGACTGCCAGCCTTCAATGGCGGAACCGATGAAGCCCATCACCATCACGGCAAAACCCGCACCCAAGGCGACCACTTGCGAGGGCACGGTGCCGCTGAGGCGGCGCACCGAGAGGTCGCGGAAGACCACGGTGGCGACGGAGCCGAGGCCCAGCACCGACCAGATCGTGAAACCCTCCATCCCCGGTCGGATGATCAGCATCACGCCGAGAAAACCGATAAAGATCGCCAGCATCCGCCGCCAGCCGATGTGGTCTTTGTAATACAGGGCAGCGGCGAGGGTGACGGCGAGCGGGGTGACTTGCATCACGGCGGAAAGCGTGGCGAGCGGCATGTGCTTCAGCGCGGTGAGAAACAGGATGGTGGCGGCGACGTCGGCGAGCGAGCGCAGCGCAATCAGGGCGCGGTCATGCGGGGCTGCGGGCAGGCGCAACCCGCCACTGGCGCGGGCGAGGATCAGCAGGCCGAGCACGGCCACGGTGCCGCGCAGGGCGATGGTTTGATAAAGCGGGAGTGCGTGGGTTAGGGACTTCATGATGGCGTCGTTCACCGTGAAGGCAAACATCGACAGGTTCATATAAAGCGCGCCGCGCAGGTTGTCTGAAATGGCCATTGGTCCCCCCGGCGGCAGGGGTATCAGGTGGCGATGGCGGGGGGAAGGGGGAGGGTTGGGGTGAGGGATTGCGGCTGGTCCCAACTCGGGACCTTTTTTATGTGTTTTTATTCAATAGGATGGGTGTGTGGATTTAAGAATTTGTTAACAATTTCACCCAGATTCACGATGCCTCACGGTCGTTGCACCGAACTCGCCCCCGCGCTATGGCAGCCGTGCCGTCGCCCGCTTATGGCCGCGAATGGCGGTCGGAGCGAAGCCAAAGCGATCGCGGAACCGCATGGAAAACCGCGAGGCCGAGGCATAGCCCACGTTATAGGCGATGTGGCTGATCGGCTGGTTTGTCGATTGCAGCAGTTGCATCGCCATTGCCATGCGGGCATCGACCAGAATGTCGCCAAAGCTGGTGCCCACCGCCGCCAGATGGCGGCGCAGGGTGGCCTCGCTCATCGCCAGTTCGGCGGCAATCTCGACCGCCTTCCAGTCATGGCCGAGCTTGCCATTCAGCAAAAGCCGCACCTTTTGGTCGAGTTTTGGCGGTGGAGCAGCGTCAAACCGGATGTCCGTGTCGGACAGCCAGAGCAGAACCTCGGTCATGCGATGGCGGGCCACATCCGCGCTGAGACGGTGGGTTTCGCCGATGGCTTCCATCGCCCGATCAATCGCCCCGGTGAAGAAACGGTCGGGTTTGACAATCTGCGCGCGGCGCAAGGCGGGGATGCTGGGGTCGACCGGAAAAGCCGCGAGAATATCGGGAGCCCAGACCAGCCAATGCGCCTCATACGCGCCGTGGCTGGTCGTCGTGTTGGTGATATCCAAGCTCTGCCCGGCGGCGAGAGCGACGGCTTGGCCGCTGGTGATGGTCCATTCTGCCGTCCCGGCTTGCAGAATTTTGCTGCCGGATCGCACGAAGATCAGCGTCGGCTGATCACACCGGACCCGCACAAACCGCAGGGTGTTGCGTTGCACGACGCGCGCGGTGATGCCGACGCCGGGGCGCTCGACAATCGAACGGCCGCGATCCGCGTCTCCCTGTTGCATCAGCGCCCCGCCGTCAGCGTCAGCGTGGCTTTGGCCAAAGCATTTGCCGTGGTCATATAGCCCACCAACGCGCCCGAAGCATTCGGCGGCAGCTCTAGCTTTTCGACCCCCAACGCCGTGACAGTGATCACATAATGATGCGTCTCACCCACCGGCGGGCAGGGTCCACCATAGGCCGGGATCCCGGCATCCGAATTCATCTGCACGGCCCCCGTCGGCAGGGTTTGCGCGCCCGCGCCGATGCCTGCGGGCAGTTCATTTGCCGTAGCCGGGATGTTGGTGACCACCCAATGCCACCAACCCGAGCCGGTCGGCGCCTCTGGATCATAGATCGTCACCACGAAGCTTTTGGTGGCTACGGGTGCGCCGCTCCACGCGATTTGCGGCGAAAGGTTGCCCCCCGTGCAGCCAAAGGAATCGGCGTAGTTCTTGTCGGTGAACGCGCCGTCGGCGGCATCAGCGCTGGTTACGGTGAAATCTGCCGCCAGTGCGGCGTTGAGGCTTATCAGCACCGCGCCAGTTGCCAGCGAAAGGGTTGCCTTGATCATTCTCATCTCCATCGTCTGCTAGATTTGCACAATATGGGGTGAAATTGGCAATAGTTTTGCGCTTGATTTGACATTTTTAGCGCCGAGGCGATCAATGTGGGATTGGCTTGGTGATTGGCTTGAGTGGAGGGGCGGCGGGTTGTACCCGTGCCGCGGCAGTTCTTTGGGGGCAATTTTGTCGGATATGTTGAACGCTCCGCGGGGGATATTTGGGCCAAGATGAAATTGGAGAGAGTGCATTTGGGTGGTGGGGCGCGGGGTTTGATGCCCCGCGCCCTGCCCGGTTACAGCGTCAGCGATGAGATGAAATCGCCGCCAAGGATGGCGAGGGCGATCAGGGCTGCGATGGTCAGTTTCAGAGTGTTGCTTTTCATTTGGACCTCAGAGGAGTTCGGGGAGCAGGGCACCGGCGGCGGCGAGACCGCCTAGACCAAGCGCGACGATGATCCAGTTGATCAGGATTTTTTTGCCGCTTTCGACCGGATAGTCGGGCGGGGGCGAGCCTTGTTCGGATGGGTTCGTGGCATTGGTTTTGTTTTGAGCACTCATTGGCTTTCCTTGCGTTACATGCGTCAGCCGCAGGCAGGCAGGGCCAGCTTACGACAGGTCAGATCAGGGCTGGGCGTGGCGGCACGGGCGGTGCGCGGGCCTGCCAGCCAAGCTGGATCTGAGTAACGGTTGGAAGTGTGGGCTGTGGCACATCCAGCAGCCGGAAGCCGGGGCGATGGGATGGCAGCGGTGGTGTGGTGCTGTCGAGCAGCGGGATGCTGCGTGCCCGTGTTTCGGGCAGAGCGGGTTTGACGAAGCTGGGTTTCAGGGGCGCAGCGAGGGCCAGCGGGGTCTGCACGCTGACGGCAGCTTGGCCCATGGAGTGCAAGCTGGCCTGTTGGTAGGGCAGCACGGCCAGCAGCAGCGGCAGGGCGACCCAGAGGCCGAACCGATTGAGCAGGGTCAGGAACTGGCGCGCTTGGGGGTGCATGGGCCTCGGGTCGATTGGATTGCCCTTTGTCTCAGCTTTGCGCTGGAGGGTCCAGTCGGCAAACCTTGCAGTGGCGGCGGGTTGCCAGCAGGTTTTTGGGCAAATATGCAAAAGGCCCCCTGGTTTCCCAAGGGGCCTTTGCTTTTCATGTCAGACGATCACTCGTCGCGGCTGTCCGCCGCGAAAGCTGACGGCGCGGCCACCGCAATCGGTGCTGCCAAGGTTGCCGCGATTTCGGCTTCGGACCGGCGCGCGTCGATCACCACGGTATCGCGGTCGGCTGCCACGGCTTTCACCACACGGGTTGCCCCACCGGTGCCTGCCGGGATCAGACGGCCGACGATGACGTTCTCCTTCAGGCCGACCAGTTTGTCGCGCTTGCCCTGCACCGAAGCCTCGGTGAGAACCCGCGTGGTTTCCTGGAACGACGCCGCCGAGATGAAGCTGCGGGTTTGCAGCGACGCCTTGGTGATCCCCAAGAGGATCGGTTCAGCGGTAGCCAAACGCATCCCATGCGAAGCGGCTTTATCGTTGGCCTCATCAAGCTCGTGCTTGTCAACGTTTTCGCCTTTGAGCAGCGTGGTTTCGCCCGAGTCGAGGATCTCAAACTTCTGCAGCATCTGGCGAACGATCACCTCGATGTGCTTGTCGTTGATCTTCACGCCCTGCAAGCGATACACGTCCTGCACTTCGTCGATCATGTAGTTCGCCAGCGCTTCGACACCCAAGATACGCAGGATGTCATGCGGCGCGGGGTTACCGTCCATGATGTAATCGCCCTTCTGGACGAAATCGCCTTCTTGCACCGGAATATGCTTGCCCTTCGGGATCATATATTCCTGCGCTTGCAGCGTCTCGTCTACAGGCTCGACCGTGATGCGGCGCTTGTTCTTGTAGTCTTTGCCAAAGCGCACATAGCCATCGGCTTCCGCGATGATGGCGTGGTCTTTCGGACGACGGGCTTCGAACAATTCTGCCACGCGAGGAAGACCCCCGGTGATGTCCTTGGTCTTGGCACCTTCGCGCGGAATACGCGCCACAACGTCACCCGGCACCAGTTCTTGGCCGTCTTCGACCGAAAGAACTGCATCCACCGACATCGGATAGCTGATCGGATGGCCGCCGTCATTGCGCACTGGTTCGCCCGTTGCCGGGTCCATCACGATAACTTCGGGCTTAAGATCGCCACCTTTCGGAGCCGAGCGCCAGTCAGACACGATCTTCTGTGTCATGCCTGTCGCATCATCGGTATCTTCGCGCACCGAGATGCCCGCGATGAGATCCTTGAACCGGGCAACCCCCGCCTTTTCGGCGATGATCGGCAAGGTATAGGGATCCCATTCGAACAGTTTGGTGCCACGCTTCACCGCGATACCGTCTTTGGCATGCAGTTTCGCGCCATAGGTCAGCTTGTGCACGGCGCGGTCTTGGCCCGCTTCGTCCACGATGGCGATCGACATGTTCCGACCGATAACGATCTGCTCGCCATTGACGTTGGACAGCAGGTTGGCGTTGCGGAACTCGATCTTGCCTTCTTGGCTGGCTTCCAGGAATGACTGTTGGCCACCCTGTGCGATACCGCCGATGTGGAACGTCCGCATCGTCAACTGGGTGCCCGGCTCACCAATCGACTGCGCGGCGATGATGCCGACAGCTTCGCCTTGGTTCACCAAAGTACCGCGTGCAAGGTCACGACCGTAGCACATCGCGCAGACGCCTTCTTCCGCGTCGCAGGTCAGCGGCGAACGGATACGGGCCGAAGCCACGCCAGCGTTGTGGATCGCATCAGCACGACGCTCGTCGATCAACTCGCCGCGCGCCACCAGCACTTCACCCGTCAACGGCACGACGATGTCATCGGCAGCCACCCGACCCAGCACGCGCTCGGCCAAGGATTGCACGACTTCGCCATCGTTCACAGCCACATCGGCGGTGATGCCACGGTCGGTGCCGCAATCATGCGAACGCACGATGCAGTCTTGCGCGACGTCCACCAGACGACGGGTCAGGTAGCCCGAGTTTGCCGTCTTCAACGCGGTGTCCGCGAGGCCCTTACGAGCACCGTGGGTCGAGTTGAAGTATTCCAGAACCGTCAGACCCTCTTTAAAGTTCGAGATGATCGGCGTTTCGATGATCTCGCCCGACGGTTTGGCCATCAGACCACGCATACCCCCCAGCTGTTTCATCTGCGCCGGCGAACCCCGTGCCCCAGAGTGCGACATCATATAGACCGAGTTCGGCTCTTTTTCCGCGCCCGCATCATCGTAATGCACAGCAGAAATCGACGACATCATGTCGGCAGCCACTTTGTCGGAACATTTCGACCAAGCATCGACCACTTTGTTATACTTCTCGCCCTGCGTGATCAGGCCGTCCATATACTGCTGTTCGAACTCTTTCACCTGATCGCGGACTTCGTTGACGATCGGCCATTTGGTGTCCGGGATCAGCATGTCGTCTTTACCAAACGAGATGCCAGCCTTGAACGCCTCACGGAAGCCGAGGCCCATGATCTGGTCGCAGAAGATCACCGATTCTTTCTGGCCGCAGTAGCGGTAGACAGTGTCGATGACGGTTTGCACGTCTTTTTTCCGCAGCAGACGGTTAACGAGGTCAAACGGTGCTTTGGCGTTCAGCGGCAGAAGGTTGCCCAGACGCAGACGGCCGGGGGTGGTTTCAAACCGCTTCCAGACGATATTGCCGTGTTCATCGACTTGACGCAGACGACCTTGGATTTTGGCGTGCAGATGCACCGAACCAGCGGCCAGCGCGTGTTCGACTTCATCAATGTCGGTGAAGATCATGCCTTCGCCGACCATGCCTTTACGCTGCATGGTGGTGTAGTAGAGGCCGAGCACCATATCCTGCGAAGGAACGATGATTGGCGCGCCGTTGGCGGGCGACAGAACGTTGTTCGTCGACATCATCAACACGCGGGCTTCCAGCTGGGCTTCCAGCGAAAGCGGCACGTGCACAGCCATTTGGTCGCCGTCGAAGTCGGCGTTGAACGCCGAGCAGACCAGCGGGTGCAGCTGAATAGCCTTACCTTCGATCAGGATCGGTTCAAACGCTTGGATGCCCAAACGGTGAAGCGTCGGCGCGCGGTTCAGCAGAACCGGGTGTTCGCGGATCACTTCATCGAGGATATCCCAAACTTCGGGACGCTCTTTTTCGACCAGCTTTTTCGCTTGCTTCACGGTCGAGGAAAGCCCTTTGGCCTCCAGACGCGAGTAGATGAACGGCTTGAACAGCTCCAACGCCATCTTCTTCGGCAAGCCGCACTGGTGCAGCTTGAGTTCCGGGCCGGTCACGATAACCGAACGACCGGAGAAGTCGACGCGCTTGCCCAAAAGGTTCTGACGGAAGCGGCCCTGTTTGCCCTTGAGCATATCGGACAGCGACTTCAGCGGGCGCTTGTTGGTGCCGGTGATGACACGGCCACGACGGCCGTTGTCGAACAAAGCATCGACCGCTTCTTGCAACATGCGCTTTTCGTTGCGCACGATGATATCGGGTGCACGCAACTCAATGAGGCGCTTCAGACGGTTGTTACGGTTGATGACGCGACGATAGAGGTCGTTCAAATCCGAGGTCGCAAAGCGGCCACCATCCAGCGGCACCAGCGGGCGCAGTTCCGGCGGAATGACCGGGAGGACGGTCAAGACCATCCATTCCGGGCGGTTGCCGGATTCGAGGAACGACTCGACGATCTTCAAACGCTTGATGATCTTTTTCGGCTTCAGCTCGCCCGTGGCCTCTTTCAGGTCCGCCCGCAGTTGTTCAGCCGTGGTTTCCAGATCAATCGCGGCCAGCATTTCGCGGATGGCTTCCGCGCCGATGTTGGCGGTGAAAGCATCAGCGCCATACTGGTCTTGCGCGTCGAGATATTCTTCTTCGGTCAGCTGTTGCTGATAGGTCAGGTCGGTCAGACCCGGCTCGATCACCACATAGTTTTCGAAGTACAGAACGCGTTCCAGATCCCGCAGCGTCATGTCCAGCATCAGGCCGATGCGGCTGGGCAGCGATTTCAGGAACCAGATGTGCGCAACCGGCGAGGCCAGTTCGATGTGGCCCATCCGCTCACGGCGGACCTTTTGCAGCGTGACTTCAACGCCGCATTTTTCGCAGACAACGCCGCGATATTTCATGCGCTTGTATTTGCCGCAGAGGCATTCGTAATCCTTGATCGGGCCAAAGATCCGCGCGCAGAACAGACCGTCACGCTCGGGCTTGAACGTGCGGTAGTTGATGGTTTCGGGCTTTTTGATCTCACCGAAAGACCACGACAGAATACGCTCGGGCGAGGCCAAGCTGATCTTGATCTCATCAAACGTCTTGACGGGCGCAACCGGGTTGAACGGGTTGGTCGAGAGTTCCTGGTTCATTTCAATTCCTAAGAATGTGGGTTGCGGGGGAAAGGCAGTCGATTTTCGCGCGAAAATCGTTCCCGAAATTCGCGCGAATTTCGCCTACCTATTCTTCCTCCGCATCCAGGAGTTCCATGTTGAGGCCCAAACCGCGGACCTCTTTGACGAGAACGTTGAACGATTCTGGCACGCCAGCCTCGAAGTTGTCTTCGCCTTTGACGATCGACTCGTAGACCTTGGTGCGGCCTGCAACGTCATCCGATTTCACCGTCAGCATTTCCTGCAGGGTGTAAGCGGCGCCGTAAGCCTCCAGTGCCCAGACCTCCATCTCGCCGAGACGCTGGCCACCGAACTGGGCTTTACCACCCAACGGTTGCTGCGTGACCAACGAGTAAGGGCCCGTTGAGCGTGCGTGCAGCTTGTCATCCACCAAGTGGTGAAGTTTCAGCATGTACTTGACGCCGACGGTGACCTTGCGGGCGAATTGCTCACCCGAACGGCCATCGAACACCACCGACTGGCCAGAGGTGTCGAACCCGGCGCGAGTCAGCGCGTCGTTCACGTCAGCCTCTTTGGCACCGTCGAACACCGGCGATGCAATCGGCACACCTTTGGTCACGTTGCCAGCCAGCTCTAGGAAATCAGCCTCTGAGCGATCCGCGAAGGATTCCTCATAGGTTTCATCGCCATAAGCATAGCGCACAGCATCGCGCACCGGGGTCATGTCACCTGAGCGGCGATACTCTTTCAGAGCGTCGTCGATGCGGATGCCAAGGCCACGCGCAGCCCAGCCCATATGCGTCTCAAGGATCTGGCCGACGTTCATCCGCGATGGAACCCCAAGCGGGTTCAGCACGAGATCAACTGCGGTGCCATCTGCCAGGAACGGCATGTCTTCCACAGGCACAACCTTGGAAACCACACCTTTGTTGCCGTGACGACCAGCCATTTTGTCGCCCGGTTGCAGCTTGCGCTTCACCGCGACGAACACTTTGACCATCTTCATCACACCCGGAGGCAGATCGTCGCCGCGACGGACCTTTTCAACCTTGTCGTCGAAACGGTTGTCCAAGGCACGCTTTTGCGCCTCAAACTGGTCGTGCAGGGCTTCAACGTCTTTCGCGTCAGCCTCGCCTTCTAGTGCCAGCTGCCACCACTGACCACGCGACAGCGTGCCCAGAAGTTCAGCGTCGATCACCGAGCCCGCTTTGATGCCTTTCGGCCCTTTCACGGCGGTTTTGCCAGTGATCAGGGTTTTCAGGCGCGAGTAGATGTTACGCTCAAGGATCGCGAGTTCATCGTCGCGGTCACGCGCCAGACGTTCGACTTCTTCACGCTCGATTTGCAACGCACGTTCGTCTTTATCGACGCCGTGACGGTTGAACACCCGCACTTCGACGATGGTGCCAAACGCACCCGGCGGCAGTTTCAGCGAGGTGTCGCGCACGTCCGAGGCTTTTTCACCAAAGATCGCCCGCAGCAGTTTTTCTTCCGGGGTCATCGGCGATTCACCTTTGGGGGTGATCTTGCCGACCAGAATATCGCCCGGCAGCACGTCAGCGCCGATATACACGATACCGGCTTCGTCAAGGTTGCGCAGGGCTTCCTCGCCGACGTTCGGGATATCGCGGGTGATTTCCTCTGGCCCGAGTTTCGTATCGCGCGCCGCGACTTCGTATTCCTCGATATGGATCGAGGTGAACACGTCGTCTTTCAGAATGCGTTCCGAAATCAGGATCGAGTCTTCATAGTTGTAGCCATTCCACGGCATGAAGGCCACGATGACGTTCCGGCCAAGGGCGAGTTCGCCCAAGTCGGTGCAGGGGCCGTCCGCGATGACTTCCGAGCGCAGCACCGTGTCTCCCACTTTCACCAGCGGGCGCTGGTTGATGCAGGACGATTGGTTGGAGCGTTTGAACTTGCGCAGACGGTAGATGTCGACGCCCGGTTCACCCGGTTCCAGCATTTCGGTGGCGCGCACCACGATACGCGTCGCGTCAACCTGGTCGATCACACCCGAGCGGCGGGCCATGATGGCCGCCCCCGAATCCCGCGCAACCACGGCTTCAATGCCGGTGCCGACGAAGGGTGCATCGGCTTGCAGCAAGGGAACCGCCTGACGTTGCATGTTCGAGCCCATCAAGGCGCGGTTGGCGTCGTCGTTTTCAAGGAACGGGATCAAGGATGCCGCAACCGAAACCAGCTGCTTCGGCGACACGTCGATCAGGTCGATGGCTTCCGGCGGGTTCAGCATGAAGTCACCGGCTTTCCGCGACGAAATCAGATCGTCGGTGAAGCGGCCTTCCGCATCCTGTGCCGCGTTGGCCTGCGCCACGGTGTGACGCATTTCTTCAGTGGCCGACATGTAGACGACTTCATCAGTCACCTTGTTGTCGATCACTTTGCGATATGGCGTCTCGATGAAGCCATATTTGTTCACCCGCGCAAAGGTCGCCAGCGAGTTGATCAGACCGATGTTCTGACCTTCTGGCGTTTCAATCGGGCACATCCGGCCGTAGTGGGTCGGGTGAACGTCGCGGACTTCAAAACCTGCACGCTCACGGGTCAAACCGCCTGGCCCCAGAGCCGAAAGACGGCGCTTGTGGGTGACTTCCGACAGCGGGTTGGTTTGGTCCATGAACTGCGACAGCTGCGACGAGCCGAAGAATTCACGCACCGCAGCCGCAGCCGGTTTGGCGTTGATCAGGTCTTGCGGCATGATCGTGTCGATTTCGACCGAGGACATACGCTCTTTAATAGCGCGCTCCATCCGCAGCAGGCCGACGCGGTACTGGTTTTCCATCAATTCGCCAACCGAACGCACACGACGGTTGCCAAGGTGGTCGATGTCGTCGATCTCGCCCTTGCCATCACGCAGTTCGGTCAGCGCCTTGATGCAGGCGACGATGTCGGCACGGTCGAGCGTGCGCTGGGTATCCGGGCGGCCCAGATCCAGACGCATGTTCATTTTCACCCGGCCAACCGCCGAAAGATCATAACGCTCGCTGTCGAAGAACAGCGTGTCGAACAGCTGCGAAGCCGCTTCAACGGTCGGCGGCTCGCCCGGACGCATCACGCGGTAGATGTCCATCAGCGCGGTATCCCGGCCCATGTTCTTATCGGCGGCCATGGTGTTGCGCATGTAGGGACCGACGTTGACGTTGTCGATGTCCAGCACCGGAATCTCGGTGATGCCTTGGTCGAGCAACAGCTTCAGCGAACCACCCTTAGGCTCGCCATCGCGGTCGTATTCCATCGTCAATTCGTCGCCAGCTTCGACCCAAATCTCGCCGGTTTCTTCGTTGATGATGTCTTTGCTGACATAGCGGCCAACGATGTGATCATACGGCACCAACAGGTCGGTGACCTTGCCGGTTTTCGCCAGATCGCTTGCCATCCGCGGCGTCATTTTCTCGCCGGCCTTGCAGATCACTTCGCCGGAATCGGCATCCACAATGTCATAGGTCGGGCGGGTGCCACGGATACGGTCCGGGAAGAACTTGGTGACCCAGCCTTTGTTCTTTTGGAATTTGAACATGACGGTCTGGTAATAGGCATCCATGATGCCTTCTTGGTCCATCCCGAGCGCATAAAGCAGCGTGGTGACCGGCAGCTTACGGCGACGGTCGATCCGCGCGAACACGATGTCTTTGGCGTCGAACTCAAAGTCCAGCCACGAGCCGCGATACGGGATGATCCGGCAGGCGAACAGCAGCTTGCCGCTTGAGTGCGTCTTGCCCTTGTCGTGGTCAAAAAACACGCCGGGCGAACGGTGCATCTGGCTGACGATCACGCGCTCGGTGCCGTTCACAACAAACGTTCCGTTACCGGTCATCAGGGGCATGTCGCCCATGTAAACGTCTTGCTCTTTGATGTCCTTGACCGACCGAGCCCCGGTGGTTTCGTCAACATCAAACACGATCAAACGTAGGGTAACTTTCAGCGGCGCGGCATAGGTCATGTCACGCGACTGGCACTCGTCCACGTCATACTTAGGCTTTTCCAGCTCATACTTGACGAATTCAAGCACGGCGGTCTCATTGAAGTCCTTGATCGGGAACACCGATTGGAACGTGCCCTGAATGCCTTCGCCATCCAGCGGCTTGTCACTGTCGCCAGAGCGCAGGAACAGATCATAGGAAGATTTTTGAACCTCAATCAGGTTCGGCATTTCCAGAACTTCACGAATTTTACCGAAATAACGGCGGATTCGTTTCTGGCCAACGTAAGCTTGCGCCATGTGCGTCGTAACCTTTCAATTTCGCCGGCAGACTTTCCGTCGGGCCACGGAAAGCGCGCCGATTGGCGAGAGGGGGAAAGTTCTATTCATGCCACCCGTCCCTTAGGGTGGCTCCCGAACCTTAACCGCACCTTGGAATGGGCTTTCGCAAAAGCGCAGTCCAAGACGCGATTAGCTGGGCCGGAGGTTGCCCCCCGACCCAGCCATTCATCAGAACCGAGGCGAACCTCGGCGCAAATTACTTCAGTTCAACCTTGGCGCCAGCGGCTTCCAGAGTTTTCTTGAAGCCTTCAGCGTCAGCTTTGCCAACGCCTTCTTTGACTTTGCCGCCGGCCTCAACGAGGTCTTTAGCTTCTTTCAGGCCCAGACCGGTGATGGTGCGGACTTCTTTGATGACGTTGATTTTGTTCGGACCAGCTTCGGTCAAAACAACGTCAAACTCGGTTTGCTCTTCAACCGGAGCAGCTGCAGCAGCCGGGCCAGCAGCCATCATGACAGCGCCACCAGCAGCTGGCTCGATGCCATAGGTGTCTTTCAGGATGGTTTTCAGTTCTTGCGCTTGCAACAGGGTCAGGCCAACGATTTGTTCGGCCAATTTGTTCAGATCAGACATTTCATGTTCCGTTCAGTTAAGATGGTTCCAACGAGGTGGGGGTTCAACCCCACGCGAGTCCGAAGATTAAGCAGCTGCTTTTTCTTCGATGGTCGACAGGATGCTCGCGATGTTCGAAGCAGGCGCGCCAATGGCCCCAGCGATAGCCGCACCCGGTGCGCCAATGCAGGACACGATCTGAGCGATAAGCTCTTCACGCGACGGCATGGAAGCAACGGCTTTGACGCCAGCTTGGTCCAGAACCGTGTCACCCATTGCACCGCCAATGATGACGAACTTGTCGTTCGTCTTGGCATATGCTTCGCAGACCTTGGCCGCAGCCACTGGATCTTCCGAAAAGGACAACATGGTCATGCCCGTCAGCAGCGCGCCCATCTTTTCAGACGGCTTGCCACCAAGGGCGATCTTGGCGAGCGTGTTCTTGGCAACGCGAACGGACCCACCTACGTCACGCATTTTTGCGCGCAGGTCCTGCATCTGTGCAACCGTCATACCCGCGTAGTGGGCGACCACTACAACGCCAGAGCTTGCGAAGATTTGGCCGAGTTCATCGACCACTTTCTCTTTCTGGGCTCTATCCACAGTTTCACTCCAAGGTTGGGGGTTTCCCCCCGGCTCAATTAAGCCCGTCTTATGACGAGCATCGGGTCCTTGCTACGGTTCCCGAGCCAAAATCGCAGGCTGCGACATCATCTCGTTCCCCATCTCGGGCAGGATATTAAGGCGTTTGCGCGCCACCGGCCGTCTCGGACAGGATGGGGCTTGCGGGTTTACACCCCTTCGCCCCACCATCCCTTCCCCGAGGGGTTGGGAATTCTTCAAACCGTGTGGTGCGTGCAAGCACACACCCTACGGATTTTGGGTAGGGTGCGTGATTTCACGCACCTTTGCCAATTACTTCGCCGCAGCCGAAGCCAGATCCAAAGCAACGCCGGGACCCATGGTCGACGCCAGCGACACTTTCTTCAGGTAGGTACCTTTGGCGCCGCTCGGACGCGCCCGCGACACAGCTTCCACGAAGGCGCGGATGTTCTCGGCCAGTTTCTCATCCGAGAAGCTGACTTTGCCGATACCAGCATGGATCACGCCAGCTTTTTCGACCTTGAACTGCACTTCGCCGCCCTTGGCTGCTTCAACGGCCGTTTTCACGTCCATCGTCACGGTGCCCACTTTCGGGTTCGGCATCAGGTTGCGCGGGCCCAGGATCTTGCCCAGACGACCCACCAGCGGCATCATGTCCGGCGTTGCGATGCAACGGTCGAACTCGATTTTACCGGATTGGATGGTTTCCATCAGGTCCTCTGCGCCAACGATGTCAGCACCAGCGGCTTTGGCTTCATCAGCCTTGGCGCCACGCGCGAACACAGCCACACGCACTGTCTTGCCGGTGCCGTTCGGCAGAGCAACCACGCCGCGGACCATCTGGTCTGCGTGACGGGGATCAACGCCGAGGTTCATCGCAATTTCCAGCGTCTCGTCGAATTTGGCCGAAGCAGCGCCTTTGATCAACGCAACAGCGTCTTCGACGGTGATCAGCGATTTGCCTTCGAAAGCCTTCTGCGCAACGGCAGTCCGTTTACCAATCTTGGCCATGACTTACCCTTTCACTTCGATGCCGCAGGATTTCGCCGAACCCATGATCACCTGCATTGCGGCCTCGACGGAGTTCGCATTCAGGTCTTTCATTTTGGTTTCAGCGATCTTGCGGATCTGTGCCAGCGACACCGAACCAACCACGGCGTGACCCGGCTTGACCGAGCCTTTGGCGCGGTTACGCTTGCCAACGGGCGGCAGGCCAGCGGCCTTTTTCAGCAGAAACGCTGCAGGCGCGGTCTTCAGCTCGAGGCTGAACGACTTGTCCTGATAATAAGTGATGATGACCGGAGTGGGGGTGCCCAGTTCCAGATCAGCGGTCTTCGCGTTGAATTCCTTCACGAAAGCCATGATGTTCAAGCCGCGCTGACCCAGCGCCGGACCGACCGGCGGGGATGGGTTGGCTTGACCCGCTTTCACTTGCAGCTTCAAGCTGCCGATAATCTTCTTGGCCATGTGGCCTCTCCTTTATCACTGCAAACGCTCGGTATTAAGCGCTGCGGTTTAGTGGTTCGGGTTGTCACTGGGTTTCCCGCAGCGCGTCCCTCCCACGCGATGCACTCAGAGGTTTTTCGACACCTGAGTGAATTCCAATTCCACCGGGGTGGCGCGACCAAAGATCGACACCGACACCTTCAGGCGGCTGTGTGCCTCATCAACATCCTCAACCATGCCGTCAAAGCCTTCGAACGGGCCGTCAGTAACCTTGACCTTCTCGCCGGTTTCAAAGCGGATCAGGTTGCGCGGCGCTTCCAGACCTTCTTCGACACGGTTCATGATCAAGTTCACTTCGGCATCGCGCATCGGCATCGGTTTGCCTTGCGGCCCCAAGAACCCGGTGACGCGGTTGATCGAGCTGATCAGGTGATAGCCTTGGCTCGACATTTCCATCCGCACCAAAACGTAACCCGGCATGAAGCGACGCTCAGAGGTCACTTTCTTGCCGCGCCGCACTTCGATGACTTCTTCGGTCGGCACCAAAACTTCATCGATTTCATCGCCCAAGTTGGCTTCCACCACGGCCGTTCTGATCTGCCCGGCAACTTTCTTCTCGAAGTTCGAGAGAACGCTTACCGAATACCAACGCTTGGCCATGCCACTTCCACCTTGTCTGCCCGAGTGCCTCTGCGCCCGAATGTTCTGTATTTTCAAGCGGTTAATCCGCCTTGCCCATCTTGAGCCCCGAACAAAAAACAGCGCGCAACCCGAATCGCTGCGCGCTTTTGTCCTTTGGATTGGGGCAGAATACCGCCCCAGACCGCCAATTTCAAGGGAATTCGCCCCGCCTCGGCCAGATTTGGCCCAACCAAACTAAGCCTGACGAGTTCAGATCAGAACCCGGTGACGATCATCGTCAGGCCCAGCCGGATCACATAATCCACCAAGCTAAAGAACGTCGCGGTCAGTGCGGCCATGATGAACACCATCACGGTGGTCAGCATCACCTCGCGGCGCGACGGCCAAGCGACCTTGGCCACCTCGGCGCGGACCTGCTGCATGAACTGGACGGGATTGATCGTTGCCATTTTCGGATTCCGCGCTTTCTGGGATGTTCCCGGCGAGATACGCGCATCACGCCGGGATTTCAAGCGGCAAGCCTTACCGCGTCACGATGGGGGGCCGAGTGTTACTCCGCAGCCCTGCGCGGCAAGCGCCAGTTCGGGCGGATGAAGTGGCAGGTATACCCCGTCGGCAAGCGTTCCAGATAATCCTGATGCTCGGGCTCGGCCAACCAGAACGGCCCCGCAGCGGCAAGTTCCGTCACCACTTTGCCCGGCCAGAGCCCGCTTGCATTCACATCCGCAATCGTATCCAACGCCACTTCTTTCTGCGCCTCGCAGGTATAGTAAATCCCCGAGCGATAAGACGGCCCGCGATCATTTCCCTGCCGATCCGGCGTAGAGGGATCGTGGATCTGGAAGAAAAACTCCAGCAGTTCGCGATAGCTGACCACTGCCGGATCAAAATCAATCGCAATGCCCTCGGCATGAGAGCCATGGTTGCGATAAGTCGCGTTCGCCACATCGCCGCCAGTATAGCCCACGCGCGTGCTGATCACGCCGGGGCGCTTGCGGATCAGATCCTGCATACCCCAGAAACAGCCACCAGCCAGAATTGCGGTCTCTTGCGTCATTTCACATCCTCCACTTGGTCAATGTATTGGCCATAGCCTTCGGCCTCCATGTCGTCGCGATGCACAAACCGCAGGCTGGCCGAGTTGATGCAATAGCGCAAACCACCTCGGTCGCGCGGCCCATCCGGGAACACATGCCCCAAATGGCTGTCGCCATGGGTCGAGCGCACCTCGATCCGCATCATCCCCAAACTGCCATCGCGCAGCTCTGCCACATGCGCAGGCTCGATCGGTTTGGTGAAGCTGGGCCAGCCGCAATGGCTGTCGAATTTGTCCGCCGAAGCAAAGAGCGGCTCACCCGAGACGATATCGACATAGATGCCCGGCTCATGGTTATCGAGATATTCGCCAGTGCCGGGCCGCTCGGTGCCATTCTTCTGCGTGACACGAAACTGCTCGGGCGTCAGGGTGGCGATGCGGTCGGCGGATTTGGTGTAAGTCGTCATGGCGCGCTCCCTTATGATCCGATGTGGAATATGGTGCGGCGCAGGCCAAGTTTCCACTGCCATCGCAGGCTTGTGTTGCACTGAAACAATGGGAAAACAGGCCTGGCAGGAGTTGGGGGACTCGAACCCACGACCCTCGGTTTTGGAGACCGATGCTCTACCAACTGAGCTAAACTCCTAAGGCCTGCGGCGGGAGTTACGGCAGGGCGGGGGGGAAATCAAGAGGGGAATCGGGGTTGGCGCGCAGAAAGCCTGGCGCTATGCACGGGCCCAGCCCAAACCCGGATGCCCCAGATGATTCCCACCCGCTTTGCCCACATTGTCTTTGGCCTGATCCTGTCAGGGCTGATGTCGTGTTTCGTCTCTGGGTTATCGACCTTTCGCACCATCGGCCTTGTCGATCATTTCCTGCTGGAGTGGATGGGCAACTGGTTGGCCTCTTGGGCGCTGGCGTTTCCGACCGTGTTGGTGATCGCGCCGATAACCCGCCGCATGGTGGCGCGGCTGGTCAAGCAGGCTTAGGCCGCAACCGGGCGATAGCAGCGCACCGCCCCCGAAATGGAATGGGTGATCGTGGTCACCGTCACCGTGCTGCCCTCGCGCGTGGTCACCGTGCTGGCCGCAGGGGCGCTTACCGCCAGTTGAATGGTCTGCACCGGGCCAGAACGCGGCGGGATGTTCTGCTCGATCACCTCGACCATCCCCGGTGAGATCACGCTGATCACCAAGCCGGAATGATGCGGCAAACCGCGCCCCTCGGTGCGGAAATTCTCCGAAAAACTGGTGCCATCGGGGCTGGTCACATCAATCCGCGTGGTCTGCGTCCAAGCGTAGTTCTGATATTGCACCACATCGCCCGCCTGCAACGCCGCGACATTGATCGCCGTGCCCCAGACATAAGACACGCTCGGGCCGAAATTCGGCGTCTGCGGGATCGAGGATTTGCCGCCTGCCCCCACCAGCGCAGCCTCTATCAGCGTCCAACATTCGCCGTCGCCATAGCGGCCACTTTGACGTTGGGCAAAAGCGATGGCCGTGGCAGCGGTATAGGGCATGATCTGCTCCGTGGGTTGATGATGAAATGCGCCTGTGTGGGCTGAAAATATGCGGCCCATGCGGAGAGGCTAGCAGGTTTCGCGCGACGTGTCTGCGGCGTTGCGCTGGTGGTGAGGTGGAAGCCTCCGGCAGGGATATTTGAGCGCAGAGGATGACCGAAACACGTCAGGTTCATCCTCTGCGCTCAAATATCTCCGCCGGAGGCATCTTAGGCTTTAACAAGCGTCCACCAAAAAGCAAAAACGCGCGAGGTTGCCCCCACGCGTTCTTTAACGTCAAGAAAAGCCTAAGCTTACTTGATGATTTTCGACACCACGCCTGCGCCGACGGTGCGGCCGCCTTCGCGGATGGCGAAGCGCAGTTTTTCTTCCATCGCGATCGGCGCGATCAGGGTCACGTCGAACTTCAGGTTGTCGCCCGGCATCACCATTTCGGTGCCTTCCGGCAGTTCCACGGTACCCGTCACGTCGGTCGTGCGGAAGTAGAATTGCGGACGGTAGTTGGCGAAGAACGGCGTGTGACGACCGCCTTCTTCTTTGGTCAGAATGTAGGCTTCTGCCTCAAACTTGGTGTGCGGGTTGACCGACTTCGGCTTGCACAGCACTTGGCCGCGCTCAACGCCTTCACGGTCGATGCCGCGCAGCAAGATGCCGACGTTGTCGCCCGCTTCACCACGATCCAACAGCTTGCGGAACATCTCGACGCCGGTACAAACCGACTTCTTGGTGTCACGAATACCCACGATTTCAACTTCGTCGCCAACGTTGATCACGCCGCGCTCGATACGACCGGTCACAACCGTGCCACGACCCGAGATCGAGAACACGTCCTCGATCGGCATCAGGAACGGCAGATCGACCATACGGGTCGGGGTCGGGATGTAGCTGTCGACAGCCGCCATCAGGGCGCGGATCGAGTTTTCACCGATGTCAGCGCGCTCGCCGATCATCGCTTGGTGCGCCGAGCCTTTGATGATCGGAATGTCATCGCCGGGGTAGTCGTAGGACGAGAACAGCTCGCGCAATTCCATCTCAACCAGTTCGATCAGCTCTTCGTCATCGACCAGATCGACCTTGTTCATGTAGCAGACCATGTACGGAATGCCGACCTGACGGCCGAGCAGGATGTGCTCGCGGGTCTGCGGCATCGGGCCGTCGGAAGCAGCGCAAACCAAGATCGCGCCGTCCATCTGAGCCGCACCGGTGATCATGTTTTTCACATAGTCAGCGTGGCCGGGGCAGTCGACGTGGGCGTAGTGGCGGGCTTCGGTTTCGTACTCAACGTGAGCGGTCGAAATCGTGATGCCACGCGCACGCTCTTCCGGCGCGCCGTCGATTTGGTCGTAGGCGCGGAATTCACCAAAGTACTTGGTGATCGCTGCCGTCAAAGTGGTCTTGCCGTGGTCAACGTGGCCAATCGTGCCGATGTTGACGTGCGGTTTGTTCCGTTCAAACTTTGCCTTTGCCATGGTCGGGGCGCCCTATCTTTCGCGGGCCCACTAGCAGGCCCAATCTACACGGGCGGGCACTTAACCGTCTGGCCGGGGAAAATCAAGGGGCCGAGCATGCGGCACGCCCAGATCGGGCCCAGATAGGGGCGGTCCTAGCACGTAACCTTAACGTGCGAGTTTGACGCGTCCCGCTTTGATGGCGGGGCTGTCGGCGGCGACGATGGCGTTGTTGCGCGGTGAAAGGCGCACCAGCACGCTCTGCGCAAAGCCCTCAATCGTCTCACGATAGTCGTTCTGGGCTGTGGGGGCCACCGCCGCCCCAATCGGCCCGCCGACGCGGACCCGTTGCGAGGTGGCGAAAACAGCGGTTGGGGCCACGATCTGCCGACCCGTCGTAGCATCAGTCACGGTGAGGGTGCCCTTCACATAGCTCGCCCCGCCCAGCATCATTTCCTGCATCCGCGACATCAAACGCACCTCTGTCACCGTCACCCTCACGTCGGCATTGCCCTGCGAGATCGGCAGCAACTTGCGCTGCAGGGCCTGCGTCAGATCGGCATTGATCTGCGCGGGCGGCACATCAAACGCCATCTTGCGCCCGGCAACGCCAGCGATCGCTGCGGTATCGACCCTGACGTTGCGGACGACAAGATTGGCCGCCGCCTGATCCTCTAGCATATGCGGCGCAGTACAGCCCAGCAGGGCCAACACACTCAGCACGGCAATGAGGCGCATGGTTATGGGGTTCCTGTTTTGGGAACGGTTTTGCTTGGCACGGGCAGGATGGGCAGGGGTTTAACCGGGGTCGGCTTGGCTGGGGCCGGCTTGGCAGGCGTAGGTTTAACGGGTTTCGCCGGAGTCGTCACAGCGGGGGGTGTAACCGCCGGAGTCACCACAGCAGGCGCCGTGACCGCAGGCTTTCCCGCAGCCGGGGTTGCCGCCGCCTTGCCCTTCGGTGGCAGGCCGAACCATTCAGGATTGTCCAGCAGCCATTTCTCCACCGATTTCGCGGCGTTATAGGACAGAATCTCCATCTGCTTTTTCTTGTTCTGCGTCACACCCGAGCCGATGACGGTTTCCGGCGACATATGCTCAAAGATGGTCAGCTGCTTGCCCTCTGGGTTCAGCTTTTTGCGCGCCGCGTCGTCCCAGATATTGGCGGTCACCACCAGCACCGATTTCGGTTTCAGCACCAACGGCACGCCCGGAGGCGCCAAAGCGTAGCCGTCGATGGAAATCCCGATGTTGTAAAGCTTGTCGCCCTCATAGCGGCCAAAACGGTCATCCACCGCCTTCTTGATCGCCGCCTCCCAATCTTCCTTGCTGGCATCGCGGGAGATCGGCACCTTTTGCACATTATCCGCGACGGCAATGTTCAGACCAAGGCGGAAATCCCCCAAAGGCACCGGCGGCTCTTTCAGGTCATTGGTCTGGCAGGCCGCCAGAGCACTCAAACCCAGCCCAAAAGCAAGCAAACGAAGCACACGCATAAACGATTCCCTTTGGGGAGTATGGCATTGCTTTTTGGGATAGCGGGGCTTGGCCTGCAAAGCAACCGCAAGCGCAGCGACGGGGAACCGTTGTCTCGCGAAGACGTTACCAAAGCGCAGACGACAAGTCTGCGCAATGCGATGGAGGGTGTGATGTTCCCGTATCTGCGTTTGATTTTGGTACATCTTTGGGTGGCCTGCACGGCCGGGGTCGTCCTGATCGCGGCGCTCTCGCTAGGCTTTGTATCGGTGGCAACTTTCGTATGGGCTGGTGTGATTGGGATCGTGTTGGGCGTGCCCGCAGGATTGCTGAACTGGGCTTACCTTCGCCCGCGCCGCTCGCGGCAAATTGGCTGGAACTGGCGGCTCGCAGACTGGGTGCGTGACACGAAAATTTGATCTGCTTACCTGCAATCGTTGCGGAGCAACCGCAACGATCAACCTATGCGCCTTCGCTCCCGAGGTTCAGACCGAATCCCGCGCCAAGGTGCAAGCCCGCTCGGCGACCGCGCCGTCATCGTGGCGGATATCGCGTGCCGCACCTCCCACTTGCACCCCATCGCCCTTTTTCCCGGTCACGGTGACGTGAAGCAGCGAGGGCGCGCCCATATCCTCGCCCTGCCGGATGGTAAAGTTGCCCGGCCCCCGACCGAGATCGACTAGCAAGCCGCCCAAGGCCGCAGCCGCAGCGCCTGTGGCAGGGTCTTCCTCCACGCCGCCCACCGCAAAGGCATTGCGGGCGACGAAAGTGTCGGCATCTTCGCGGTAAAGCAGACTGATCGTGGTCAGGCCTTCGCGCTGCATCAGAGCCAGCATCGGTGCAAAATCATACTGCATGTCGGCAAGGGTCGCGCGATTGTGCAGCGCCAGCACGGCATGAGTTGCCCCGGCATGGGCAAGATGCGGCTTTAAGTCAGGATTGAGATCGGCCTCGGACAATCCAAACTGCTGCAGCAGATCGGCCCGCAGTGCCCACGGCATCGGCTTTGACCATGTCGGCGGTGAGGTCAGCACCGCCTGCCAGCCGTCAGGGGTCAATTCAGCCTCAACAGAAATCCGCGCCTGTGACAGTTGCAGATCATAGCGCCCCGCCCCGAACCGCTGCCCCAAGGCACAGCCCAGCGCAATCGTGGCATGGCCGCAGAACGGCACCTCGGCTTGCGGAGCGAAATAGCGCACCTGCCACGCATCGCCATCCCGCGCGGCAAAGGCGGTTTCCGAATAGCCGACCTCGCGCGCAATCCGCTGCATCTCCGCGCGGGCAGGCAGCGCCTCGCCAATCACCACCCCCGCGGGGTTTCCGCCCTGATCGCCCAAAGCAAAAGCTGCAATCCGTTCTATCTGCATCACGTCCCCGCTTGGCCATTCGAAGACCGCAATCTGCCAGACGCCCCCTTCCACGACAAATTCCGATTTGTGGGCTGAACTATCATGCGCCCGAATGTCCCCTTTGCCGCTGGCCAGCCCCGGCCTATCTTCTGTGCAAAGGAGACCACCATGTCCCATTCCGCCGCCAATCCTGCGCGCGTCCCCCTCGGCAGCACGCCGCTTGGCATCCTGGGTTCCCTCAAAGCCGCCCGGCGCAATGTGCTGGAACTGATCCCCGAAGCCGCCACCCATGCGCCGATCCTGTCGGGCACCACCGGCAAGCGCTGGCATATGGTGATGGACCCGGAAACCCTGCGCCACATCCTGCGCGACCGGGTGAATGATTATCCGAAATCGCTGGTGACCAAGCTGATCCTCGGCCCCGCCATCGGCGAAAGCCTGTTCGTGGCGGAAGGCGAGCATTGGATGTGGCAGCGCCGTGCCGCAGCCCCCGTGTTCACCCATCGCAATGTGGCGGCTTTGGCCCCAGTGATGACCCACGCCGCCGAGCGTTCCGCCGCCCGCATTGCTGCCAATCTGGGCCGGGGGGCCGATATGTTCGCCGAAATGGTGACGGCGACCTTCGAGGTGATCTCCGATGTGACCTTCTCGGGCGGTGCCGGGTTTGACCGCGCCTCGGTGCATAAGGCAATTGAAACCTATATCGGCCAGACCGCCAAAATCTCATTGCTGGATATCCTAGGTGCCCCGGCATGGGTGCCGCGCCCCGGTCGTATGGTGGCAACCAAAGGCATTCGCGATATGAAACGCGTCGCCGACCAAGCCATCGACCAACGCCGCAGCGATGGCGCGAAACCTACGCCAGACCTGCTCGATCTTTTGCTGAAAGCCGAAGACCCCACGAGCCAACGCCAAATGGCCACAGCAGAACTCCGCGACAACCTGCTAACCTTCATCGTCGCAGGCCATGAAACCACAGCCCTCACCCTATCTTGGGCACTTTACCTCTGCGCCTTCGCCCCCGAAATCCAAGCGGAAGCCCGCGCCGAGGCGCAAGCCACCCTCGGCGAAAGGGCCGCCACCGTCGCCGATATCGTCGGCCTGCCGCTCACCCGCCGCATCGTCGATGAGGCGCTGCGGATGTATCCCCCCGCCGCTTTTCTGTCGCGCACCGCACAGGTCGCCGACACCCTGCTCGGCCGCGAAGTCCGCAAGGGCGATACCGTGATCCTGCCGATCTACGCCCTGCACCGCCACCATGCTTTGTGGGCCGACCCCGACGCCTTCAACCCCGCTCGCTTTGCCGATCCCCGCGCCATCGACCGCTTCGCCTACCTGCCCTTCGGTGACGGCCCCCGCATCTGCATCGGCGCCTCTTTCGCGCTGCAAGAGGCTGTGATCATCCTCGCCACCCTGCTCGCCCGCTTCAAATTCAGCCGCATCCCCGGCCGCGACCCCAAGCCAGTGATGATCCTGACCCTGCGCCCGGAAGGCGGCGTCTGGCTCCAGATCGACGCCGCTTGAAATTGGGGCTTGAGGCTTGCCAAACACACACCCCGTCGCAATAGTTTCCGCAACCCCAAACCTTCCCAAGCGAAGCCGGAGTCCTGCGATGAAAGCCCTGATCCTAACTGCCCTGCTGGCCGCCCCGGCCACCGCGCAAGAAACCAATGTTACCCTACACATCAGCTTCGACGCAGCCTCTGCCACCAAACTGCAAGAAACGGGCGAGATGGTCATCATCTCCAGCTATTTCTGGGGCGATCCTGCGACAGGCAATGTGCTGCCGGTCAATGAAATGGGCCAGCTTTATCTTGGCGGCGAACAGGCCACCGTCTGGCCGAATGAGCAAACCATCTCCATCGGCCACAGCCTTGCCAGCGCGCCCGTCGGCAATGTCGAAGCGCCGATGGTCAATGTGAACGTCTATTCGGCTCGCATCACTTCCGAGGATAACCTCTTGGATTGCGGCATCGTCGATGGCCCCACCGATGCGCTGTCAAAAACTACCCAAGACATCACCTGCAAACTGATCGGAGACTGAAATGCAACCCGAAGCCATGGCCCTGCACATGGGCCTCGACCTGCCCGACTTTGACAAAATCGGCTATTACGGTGCCGATTATGGCACGATGAAGCCCTATCATCGCGTAGGATCCCTGCTATTTCTGTCGGGCCATGTCGCGCAGATCGGCACCCAGATCACCCACAAAGGCCGCTTGGGCCAGAACCTGACCACCGAACAAGGCTACGCCGCCGCCCGCCAAACCGGGCTGAACGTGCTGGGCGGCATTCGTCAGGCGGTAGGTTCACTCGATAAAGTCAAATCCATCGTCCGCACGCTGAATTTTGTGGTCTGCACGCCTGAATACGAAGACGTCCACAAAGTCTCCTCCGGCATGTCCGACCTGTTCGTCGAGGTGTTCGGCCGCGACATAGGCCTCGGCGGACGCGCCACCATTGGCATCATGGCGCTGGCGAATGGCGTCTGCTTTGAGACTTGGGCGACGGTGGAAATCGCCGACTGATCCCGCTCCCAGCCTCCCCGGTGCAGGCCGGAGCCTCGAGCCGTCAAGCGCAACCCAAGAGGCCCCGGATCAAGTCCGGGGCGGCGAGGAAGGGCGGCAAAGTCAGCGCAGCACGCCTGAACCGCTCAAGCCTTATCCCGCACCTTCATGGCATTGTTCAGCCCCTGAAACACCTCAAACCGTCCGGTCTTGCGCAGCAAATCCGACAGCTTGGCCGAGCCATAGGATCGCGGATCAAAGTCAGGATGCAGTTGCGTGATCACCTGCCCCAACTGCCCCAAGGAATAATCATCCTGATCCGGGTCGATCTTTTTCATCGCATCGCTGATCAACGGAATGGCCTGCGCCGCCGATTGCTTACCTGCCGCCACAGGTTCACTGCGCGCCGCATCCGGCTTGCCGGGCTTGGCCTCCACCACCTCGGCCCCGCTGATGATATTCTCGATAAACACAAACCGATTGCAGACTTTCCGCAGGGAATCCGGCGTCTTAGACTCGCCAATCCCGATCACCTGCAAGCCATCCTCGCGAATACGGCTGGCCAATCGGGTGAAATCGCTGTCCGACGACACCAGCACAAAGCCATCGACCTTGCCCGCATGCAAAATATCCATAGCGTCAATCACCAGCCCAATATCGCTGGCATTCTTACCCTTGGTATTGGCCGATTGCTGATGCATCACCAGCCCCAGATCGCGCGCGGCCTCTTTCCACTGCGTCAAAGCTTGACTAGACCAATCACCATAAACCCGCCGCAAGGATGGGTCGCCAAAGCTGGCAATCTCATCCAAAATCGCCACCGCATGGCGCGCTGGCACATTGTCGGCGTCGATCAAAACCGCCAACCGAGGCGTGCGCCCGGCAATCGTCGTCATATTGGCTGACATGAGGTCCTCGCTTTTCCTCTGGTGATGCCCGAAAAACCCGCAATCCGATAGAGCAAACTGCCAAAGCCAATTCGCTAAAACTTACCTAAAATTGTCATCCTCTCTGCTCAAATATCCCACGGGGGAGTCCGCTTGACTCTTCCAAGCGGACGGGGGTGCGAAACCCCCTCCCCGGCCTGCAAAACCGCCCCGGTCAGCATACCACCTCAATCAAAAACGGCCCACGCCGCGCCATAGCCCCGGCAAACGCGCTCACAAATTCATCCGCCGTCACCGCCCGCACCGCATCGACCCCATGGCCCTGCGCCAGCGCAACCCAATCCAGCGACGGCTCCACCATATCAAACATCCGGTTCACATTGCGGCCGACATCCGCGACGCCAACATTCACCAACTCGCCATGCAGGATTTTATAAGTGCGGTTTGCAAAGATCACCACACACACATCCAACCCCTCGCGCGCCATCGTCCACAGGCTTTGCAGCGTATACATCGCCGAGCCATCGCCCGACAAAGCCAAAACCTTGCGCTCCGGGCAAGCCACCGCCGCCCCCACCGCAGCAGGCAGGCATTGCCCAATCGCGCCGCCCATCGTCACCAGCACGTCATGGCCACGCGCGCCGACCATCGGCAGGCCCACGGGCTGCCCCGAGGTGATCGCCTCATTCACCACAACCGTGTCTTCCGGCATCAGATGCGCAATCGCTTGGCCGACCTTCTCCAAACTCATCGCGCCCGATGGCAGCGCGGGCAAGTCCAACACCTGAAACGCTTCGTCCGGCAGATCGCCCGAAGCCCCCAACTCCCGCGCAATCTCCCGCAAGGTCCAAGCGTAATCCATGTCGATAGAACACAGCTCAATCACCCGACACTCCGGCGATTCCGGCAGGCTCGGCTTGCTCGGATAGGCGAAAAACGCGGTGGGGCGCTGGGTGCCACACAAAACCAGCACCGACTTATCCGCCAGAATCCCAACATTGGTATCCACCTCATAAGCCAGCCGCTGCATCAGCACCGACCCCGCCCCCCGCCTTGAACGGGCCGAGAAAAACGGTGCCATCAACCGACAGCCCGAAGCCCGCGCAATCCGCGCCGCAACCAGCCCAAGATCGGTGTACAAAGCCGCCCCATCCACCATCAACGCCGCCCCCGGCAGCATCAAAGCCCGCGCCGCCGCCGCCACATCTTCTGTCCGGGGCCGCCGCAACGCAGGTGCCGCCGCCGCCGCCGCCGCACCCTCGGCCGCCTCCCAAGCCGTATTGGCGGGCAGGATCAATGTCGCAATCTGCCCATTGGCCGACCGCGCCGCCTGCACCGCTGCCGCGCCATCGACAGCCACCTGCGCCGCATCGCCAGAAACCCGCGTCCAATGCGAAATCGCCTGCGAAATCCCCACCGTGTCGCCCTTCAAAGGGCTCTCATGCTTCAGATGGTAGCTCGCATGATCCCCCATGACGTTGACGATGCCGGACTGCGCCTTGCGGGCATTGTGCAGATTGGCAAAGGCATTGCCGAACCCCGGCGCCAGATGCAGCAAAGTCGCCGCCACCCGCCCCGACATCCGGTAATAGCCATCCGCCGCACCGGAAACCCCGCCCTCAAACAAACACAGAATGCAGCGCATTTCAGGATGCCGATCCAAGGCCGCCACGAAATGCATCTCAGACGTGCCGGGATTGGCAAAGCAAACCTCCACCCCCGAGGCCAGCAGCGTCTTTACCAAACTCTCAGCACCGTTCATCGTGATCTCCCCCTGTTGCCGCCAATCTGCGCGGGGGACGCGGCGAGATCAAGCGATCAACGCCACCGCCTGCGCCCCCAGCACCGCCAAAGCCTGCGCAGGCGCGATACCCAGCAACAGCCCGCGCTGGCCCGCATTGATCCAGACCTTTTCCGCCCCGCAAGCCGAGGCTTCAATCGCCACCGGAACTACCCGTTTGGGGCCGAACGGAGAAATCCCGCCCACGCGATACCCGGTCAGCTTCTCGGCCTTCGGCACCGCCATCATCGCCGCCGCCTTGCCACCAAACGCCACGGCCACCTTCTTCATCGACAACTGCCGATCCGAGGGGATCACGCAGCACGCAGGCTTGCCGTCCACCTCGACCATCAGGGTTTTTAGGGTCAGGGCAGGATCCAGACCCAGCGCGGCTGCGGCGGCAAGGCCCACCGCCTCTGCATCCGGGTCATAGGTATAGGGATGCAGGGTGAAGGCGATCCCTTTGGTTTCCAGAAATTTCACACCCAGAGTCGCGGCCATTGCGGTGCCTCACTTTACGAATTCGGCATCGTTGTGCAGGATTTCGCGGTCAGGAACACCGCCGCTTTGCGGATCACATGCGGATCGCCGGTCAGAAAAAACCGGCCCTTGGAAATCTGGCCCTGCAACCGTGGCTCGGCGACCAGATTGCCACAGATAAAAATCGAGATCACCCGCCCTTGCGGACTTTGCGTAAAGATCGCCAACGCCTCAACCCACTCTGGCGTCACCGTTACGTCCAGCGCATCCTGATTGTTGAAATCCTTGATCACTGTGGCGCTTGCAATCGCCTTGGGCGGCAAATCCAAAGCCTGCGTGTCAAACTCGAAATGCAAAAACCCCTCGTCGCCAGCAAAGGCAACGAAGGGAGTCATAATACAAGCAATGAGGGCAAGGGCGTTTGATTTCAACGCCTTGCCCATTTGATTAATACACCACCACCGCGCGGATGCTTTCGCCGGAATGCATCAGATCAAACCCCTTGTTGATGTCCTCCAGCGGCAGGATATGGGTGATCAGGCTGTCGATCTCGATCTTGCCGTCCATGTACCAATCGACGATTTTCGGAACGTCCGTACGGCCGCGTGCGCCTCCGAAGGCGGTGCCTTTCCAGACCCGGCCTGTGACCAGTTGGAACGGCCGCGTCTCAATCACCGCTCCCGCGGGTGCCACGCCGATGATGATCGACTGACCCCAACCGCGATGGGTGCATTCCAAAGCATCCCGCATCACTTTGACGTTGCCGGTGCAATCAAACGAGTAATCCGCGCCGCCGATCTTATCAAACGCGGTCTTGGTCAGATCGACAATCGCCTGCACCACCGAACCTTCGATTTCTTTCGGGTTGATGAAGTGGGTCATCCCGAACTTCTCGCCCCAAGCCTTTTTGTCGTTGTTCAGATCTACGCCGATGATCATCCGCGCGCCCGCCATTTTCAGGCCCTGAATGACGTTCAGACCAATGCCGCCCAGACCAAACACCACGGCGGTGGCGTCATGTTCCACCTTGGCGGTGTTCAGCACCGCGCCAATCCCGGTGGTAACCCCACAGCCGATGTAGCAAATCTTGTCAAACGGCGCATCCTCGCGCACCTTGGCCAAGGCAATTTCGGGCACAACCGTGTGGTTGGCGAAGGTCGAGCAGCCCATGTAGTGATGGATCGGCGTGCCATCCAGCATCGAGAACCGCGAGGTGCCGTCCGGCATCAGCCCCTGCCCCTGCGTCGTACGAATGGCAGTGCAGAGGTTGGTTTTCTGGCTAAGGCACGAAGGACATTCCCGACATTCCGGGGTGTACAGCGGGATGACGTGATCGCCGACTTTCAGCGATTTCACACCCGGGCCAACGGCAATGACCACGCCCGCACCTTCGTGCCCCAAGATCGCCGGGAATAACCCTTCCGGGTCGGCCCCAGACAGGGTGAATTCGTCAGTATGGCAAATACCGGTGGCCTTGATTTCCACCAGAACCTCGCCCTCTTTCGGGTCGGCGAGGTTAACCTCCATGATTTCAAGCGGTTTGCCTGCGGCAATGGCGACGGCTGCACGGGTGCGCATGGGGGGATCCTCCGAGGTGGTTTGGGCCAGATGAAATTTGCGCCAAACTGGGCCAACCCGCGAAAAATTGCAACGCTGGAAACGACCTGTTTCGGGTTGTTGCCGCTTTCGTGGTTGCTGCAGCGGCGCGGGGCGGGCTAAGAATGCGAGATCTTTTGTAGGAAGTTCCGCGCGCGCATGGTTGCCTTGTTTTCCCCTTTTCTGCGCCGGAACATGGTGGGTGTTCTGGCTGCGGCTTGCCTCACGGCTTGTGCCATGGGCGGGCAGGTGCGGATGGGCCCCGTGTCGAAAATGCTGAAACCGCAGCCAGATCTGTGCGACGCGGCGGCCCTGATTGACGTCGTGGGCCAGCCGTTTACCCAGCTCGCCGATTATCCGCTGGCAGGCCCGCTGCGGGTGTTGTGGCCTGAGCAAGAAATCACCGATGAGGTCGTCCCCAATCGGCTCAACGCAGAAGTCACTAACGATCAGCTGATCCTGCGGCTATCTTGTGGGTAGTCAATAAAAAGGTGCCGCCATGCGTTTCTCTGCTCTGCTGCTTACCCTGCCCATCGCCCTGATGGGCTGCCTGCCCGAACCAGAACCACCCGCGAGCGAGCCCTCGCCCATCGAAGATGCCTGTGAGGCCAGTGGCTTGCAGGATTTGGTCGGACAAAGCGCGAAAAAGCTGGAAGTGATGCGCTTCGCCCATACGGTACGGATCATCCGGCCCGGTATGGCGGTGACGATGGATTATTCGCCCGAACGGCTAAACATTGAGGTCAATGCCGCCGAGATCATCACCCGCGTCAGTTGCGGCTGAACCCACTGGCCGCAGGTGCAAGTCCTGCGGCCAGTGCGATTGAATGGTTACTTGCTCGCCACGCGGAAGGTGGTGTGGCAATCCTTGCAGGCGCCGCCAATCGCGCCCATCCCGGCTTTGATGCCCTCCGCCGAGGCCACATCCAACGCGGTCGCGGCAGTGTTCAAGGCGTTGGCCTTGCCGACGAAATCATCCCAATTCGTCCAAATCTCGGGCTTGGCGCCCGAGGCCGGATCGTTGCCCGCCTTCTCAAACTTGACATGAACATCGGCGGAACCCGCGACCAAATTGGCCTTGGCGGCTTCAGCGGCAGTGGCGTCATAAGCGACCTCACCCGAGGCCATGCCGCCCAAGGCTTTGGCGGCACCGCCAAAGGACTTCATCAGATCCTTCTGGGCAATCACTAAGGGATCGGTGGCCTAAACTTCAGCAAAGGCGATACCTGCGAAAAGGGTCAGTGCGGTGGCGAGGGCTTTGGTGGCTAAACGCATGAGAGAACTCCGGGTTGAGACAAGAGGCTCAGTATAGCCAAAGCTTTGCAGACGGGAACAGACTTTGGTCTGATCGGGCGGAAATGAGGGCTGTGGCTCTGACCGGGAAACAGGAGCCGCCTCGGGGCCCATCGAGGCCCCGCTCGGCGGCGCTGCCGGGGAATGGATGGGAGGCCGGGCGCGGGCTGTGGCGTTGCATTTGAGTATTTGTCAAAGAGCAAATCCCGTTAGCGAAGCGTTAACCCAAACCTGCGAATTTATCTCCACGGTACAGGGAGGAGTCCCGATGACCGTAAAGAGCAAGTCGCCCCGGCCCGCCTGCATAGCTTCCAGCGGATCGGATCGGTGCCGCGTGGCCGGGGCGCGATCTTTGCATTGCTCTTTTGCAAATACTCAAATGCAACCTGCCCGCCGGCGCACCGCTGGGCAGCCCTCCCCCGGCAGCGCCGCCGAGCGGGCCCTCGATGGGCCCCGAGGCGGCACCCCGGTTCGGGTCAACGCAGGGCTTGCAGAATCTCCAGGCTCGGGTAGCCGTCCAGCACCATACCGCGCGCGCGCTGAAATGCCTTCACTGCCGCCACGGTCAGCGGGCCGACTTTGCCATCGGCTGTGCCCGAATAGACGCCTGCAGTCAGCAGAAG
>NZ_LGIC01000085.1 GCF_001294535.1 Cypionkella psychrotolerans
GGAAATACAGGGGCAAGCAGGTTGTCCGGGTCGTCCGTCAGCTTGCGGGCGCATGGTCTGGTTCGCATCTTCGATCTCCTTTGTTTGAAGGATCGAAGTGAAGCCTGTGATTATGCGCACTGCCAAGGGCTGGGTGCCGAGCGAAAAGCCCGGCATCTCAGCCGCTTACCGAGACGATGACCCTCAACGGGCCATAATCGCGAAGGGATCATACTCGGCAACCAGGACGACCTCGTCGCCGTCGATTTCATCGGCGGGGACTGCGCCATTATCCTGACTCTGTGTTCTGTCTTATCGCCGTGACGTTCGCGGCGCAGAATTCGTGTTGATGATGCCGCTCCCCGCCAGGCGAGTGGCGATGCGAATATCCGACAGCGGCGGGCTCGAGCCCGCCGCTGTCGGATATTCGTGATCGAGGAGAACAAGGTGCCCCAACTCTTTTTCACTGACCTGCCGGCGCTACAACAAACTGTGACGGTTGAAGACGTGGCTCATGCGTTGTCGGCGGATGAGGTCAAAGCCGCTGAAACCTTAGGTTTGGTGGACGGCATGCCATTCATTCTCGGCGATGACGGTAGCTATGACCACTACTTGAATCGCTTTTTCCGAGCCTGTCCTACCTTGGGGGTCCGCTCATCCAACAGTTTGCGCGCCTATGGTCGTGATATTCTGACCTGGATGCGCTTTCTTGCCGAGCGCCGAGATGGAAAATCCCTCTGGGTGGCTGATAGGCACGATGTCGCAGCCTTCCATGCGGCGCGGCGTCTGACGCTTCCTCCGGCGCGCATTTCTACTGCGAGCTGGAACAGGTCGATTGCCGCGATGGACAAGCTCTACCGCTGGGCCGTCGAAGAGGGCGTGATCGCAAAATCACCATTCACCTATCGCCAATCGTGGCGAAGTACGAGCGGTGGGGCGGCCATCACGGTCGCCGCCAACTCCGCGACCGAGCGCGGGGCACGAACGCGCGATGTCCGGTATCTGTCGCTGGAACGGTATTTGTTGTTCCGGGACATAGGCTTGTGCGGGCGTCTTCCAGACGGACGCGAGGATTCCACCTGGCAGGGGCGCAACGGCGAGCGCAATGCGTTGTTCGCGGAATTGCTTGTCACGACAGGCCTGCGGCTTCAGGAAGCGGCAAGTCTGCTGTGGGTCGAGCTGCCCAAACCGGAAGCGGCAGGCGCACAGCGAAGCCGTTCTTTCCGACTGGCGGCGGCAATTGCCAAGGGCAGCAAGGGGCGTGCGATCCGATTGCCCGAACGCGTGCTGAAGCGCCTGCACGAAT
This sequence comes from Cypionkella psychrotolerans, assembly GCF_001294535.1. Taxonomy (GTDB): domain Bacteria; phylum Pseudomonadota; class Alphaproteobacteria; order Rhodobacterales; family Rhodobacteraceae; genus Cypionkella; species Cypionkella psychrotolerans. The sequence goes on from NZ_LGIC01000085.1 coordinate 1,286, forward strand.
ACGCGGCCCTGGAACGGGCCAATGTGTTGGCGCGCCACGCACAACCGCGCAGTGCGTCGATTGAGCATCCGATCCTTGTCGTCAGCCATGATCGGGGCAGGATTCTTCTGGAAAAGGATAACGCCCGCGCCAACGTCGACATGTTTGCACCGCCCGAACGCAGTCGGTTGGCATGGACGGAAACGTCAGAACCATTGTGTCTTTGGCTGGCGGAAGGGGCGCGGCCCATGCCGATGCCCGCTTGGGAAGCGGTGTTTCGCAGGGCAAGCGCACGGTGCCAGCGGTTCGGAATCGATCTCGAGGTCACGCCGCATATGCTGCGCCACACCTTTGCAGTTCACATGTTGTCGCTCCTTGTGCGTGAACAGATTGGCTTGGTGTTGGACGACAGGCGAACCCATATCGGCGCAGCGTACCGCCGGCTGCTTGGTGATCCTCTTCTGAAATTGCAGCGTTTACTGGGCCATAGCCGCATCGAGAGCACCCATCTCTATCTGGACAGCATGGAAGAAAGTCAGGAGGTGATCGACGCCGCAGTCGAGGCCTGGGAACTGCGCATCAATACTGGTGGGGCACAAAAATGAAACGCGGTCGTTACGCCGTCTTTCCAACTGAAATCGTGCCCGCCGAGAGCCCCGATGAAAACCCACAAGATCCTTTGATCTTCGCGCTTCGGACGGAAGATGCCGGAACGGTCGAAATCGACTTGTCTTCCTGGCAGTTGACGGAGCTGACCCAAGACTTTGCGCCCTTCCTTCAAGAATATCTGCGTCGGATGGGTCCGGCCCCGCTCTGGAAAACTGCACGCGCTTTTATCCAGCGGCTACGGCGGTTCTGGAACTTTCTGGACGAAGAAAGGGTGCCGGCTCGAGATCTTGAGACGCTGACCCCGGCGGTGATCAACGCCTATGAAAACTGGCTGGAACAAAACGCCGGTGAGCGATCCAATCAGCGCAGTTTGCTCGGCGCTCTGATAGGGGTGCTGCGCGTGGCCGCCGAACTCGAACCCGACAGACTTGTGGCCGAAACGCTGTTGCGCCTGAAATACATTGGCCATGGGGCGCACGGCACGTCCAAGCCGCGCGATGCCTATAGCGGAAGGATCGCTACGGCATTGCTGCAGGCAGGGATGCGTCAGATCAGCGAGGCGCGCGACCGGATTGCCACCGGCGGCGCTCTACCTCCCCCTCTTTTAGACCTAGGCAGTGATCTAGAGCTGCGGCAGCGCTATGACCGCGTGGTCGCACAGATTGAGACGACCGGAGTTGTGGCTGGAGAAGGCGCGCTGTTCGACAATCTGCGTTACCACGCTCAAAGATGCGGGCTCGCGTCGCCTATGATTGAAGACCTGCATGCCGGATTCCACCTGACCCGGTTTGATATCTCAGGTTTTCTTGTCTGGCTGTCCTTGACGACCGGCATGGAGATCGAAGCGCTGCGTGGGCTTGAGGCGGACTGCCTGCGCAATCCCAACCGGGGTTACATCGAGATCGACTATCGAAAGCGGCGCGCGCACCATGCCGAGTGGAAGCGGTTGCGTGTCCGTGACGGCGGCCGGGCGACGCCCGGCGCCGTCCTGCGGCTTGCGATCAAGCTGACGGAACGAGCCCGGCAGCACACCGGATCGAGCAAGCTCTGGATCACCTGGAAGCCGAGCCGCCTGTCGCCGCCGAAAAAGCTCGAGACCTGCGTGGCCGCCTTCGTCGACAAGCACGGGATCGTCGACGACAAAGGAAAACCTCTGGCTCTCAATCTGGCCAGACTTCGCAAGACCCAGAAAGCAGACTGGTACAAGCGGACAGGAGGGCAGTTGGAAATCTTCGCCGTCGGCCACACAGTGCCGGTGGCGGCCAATCACTATGCCGACATTCCTGCCCTTCGACATCTTCATGAGCAGACGATCGTCGAGGCGTTGACTGACGCGATGGCCCCGGCTCTGCGACCCCATATTCTTCTGCCCGCAGATGAGGTCCGGCTGCACGCTTCAATGGACGTGAGCGGGCTGCCCGTGCAACCTGAAAACATCGACTCACTCCTCGACGGAAAGCAGGACCTTTGGCTGGCGGCATGCGGCAACTTCCACGCCAGCCCCTTCGGCCGGGCAGGAGAAGCCTGTCCAACGCCGTTCTGGGGATGCCTGGAATGCTCCAACGCCGTCATCACCGCCCGAAAGCTGCCGGCGCTGATCGCGTTCCTGGCATTCATGGACGAGCAGCGCAAAGCTTTGCTGTCGGATGACTGGGCCGAAAAATTCCAGCAGCCCTATCACCGGATCAAAGATCAGATCTTGCCAAAGTTCCCTGCCTCTGTCGTCGAAAACGCTCGCGTTGAGGCGGCTAAGTCTGCGGCGTCATTGCTCTATCTTCCGCCGGAGGCCTACGGTTCATGACATCTTCACCCCCTTTGAAAGACGAACTTGCCCTCTCGCGCATCAGGGCAAATGACGACATCGTTCTGGCGTCGATGCCCCTTTGCGATAGAACCGACCGGGCGGCACTCTCGCGGTTCGGCGAGGATGTCTGGAATATGGCGCCCGCGATGTTCAACATGGCCCGAAATGCCTTTCGAACGGTCGACTTCACCGCAATCCCCTGCCCTGCCGAGCGGTTGCTTGCAAAGGAGTACATCTATGCCTGGATGAATGAACGGCTTGCCGACGGGGGGCCACGGCTGCGCCCTGCCTCTGGCCACAACGCCCTCATGACCCTGCGCCGCTTCCTGGACTTCGTTCGATTGCGGCTCGGCGAGCTCGATCTGGCATCCGTCGATCAGGATCTGATCGATGCTTACGCGGCCCATCACCGGGCGCGGCCAATTACGCCGGGGCGTGTGGGTGTGTGTCTCAAGCCGGTTGTTCAACTTCATCGTCTGGCACCCTGGCTGACAAGCGGTGGCCTTGCCTTCGCGCCATGGCACGGGCGTCCGGCTTATCGGGCAACTGGCGAGGGTGCCCGCAGTTCGGAAAACCGGACGCCACGGATCCCGGAGCCGGTCATCGCGGCGACGCTGGGTTGGTCGCTAAAATATCTCGAGCACTTTGCGGCTGATATCTTCGCCGCCCGGGTTGAAGCGGATGCGTTGGATTCTGCGTTTGCCGCGCGGTCAAGGGCCCGACATACCCGCCCAGCCGTCATGCTGGCCTCGTGGATCGAAAACCGCCGCAAGGCAGGCCGAGGCATTCCTGTCTGGGAAAGGCCCCTTTCAATCGGGGGGTTGACCGGAAAATTGTCGCAGGATGGCAGATTCAATGGTGAGGTCATCAATCTGAAGCTCGTGACCATGCAGTGCGGCTTGCATCTTACCACCGTCCACAGCGATTCCCGCCTTTTGACGATGCTTCACGCCGCCGCCGATGAGCTTGGCTTCGAGGTCGGAGGCATGGACACACCGATCTCCCATGATCTCGACACGGGCCGGCCTTGGCGGGCAGGGTTCGATGCCTTCAGCCTGGCGCGGGAAGAAAGGCATTTGCAGACCGCCGCCTACATCGTGTGCTGCTATTTGACGGGGATGCGCGACGGTGAAGTGCAGTCGTTGCAAGTCGGCTGCCTGAAACGCGATCTTGGGGCGGATGGTCAGACGGAACGACTGGCAATCGAGGGCGTAACCTGGAAGGACCGCGGCGCTCGCGGCGAACAGGTCGAATGGATCACCATCGAGGCGGCGGCTCAGGCGATCAGGGTTGCCGAGCGTCTCTCAGAGCGGGCCCGGCGAAACGCGGGGACGGACCGGCTATGGATTGCCTTGAATGAACACAACGCGATCCCAGCCGAAACTCCGATTCTCATTGCCAGGAAAATCAATCAGTTCCGCGAACACCTTGATGAATGTTACGGTGCTGAGGGCATCCCTGCGATCCCCCGGAATGGAGAAGAAGTCTGGCGCTTCAACACCCGCCAGTTCAGACGGACACTGGCCTGGTACATTGCCAACCGGCCCTTCGGGGTCGTGGCCGGCAAAATCCAGTACAAACACACTTCTGTGGCCATGTTTGACGGTTACGCTGGCGCGTCCGCATCCGGCTTCAGACAGGAGGTAGAACAGGAACTTGCGTTCGGGCAACTCGACGACATCATCGACTATTTCGAAAATCACCAGCGAGGGCACCAGCCTGGCGGCCCTGCTGGCCGCCGGATCGGGAACGAACTGGAGCAGGTCGGCCGCCAACTCGGGCCGCTGCCGGGGCAACTGGCCGATCGCAAGCGCCTGAAGGCTATGTTGGCGCATCTGGCGCGGACTTTGTACGTTGGATATCTGAACGATTGCTTCTTTGACCATTCAACGGCGCTCTGCCTGCGCGAGACCGAGAAGGCTGCAGCCTCGGCACCGGTACTTTCGCGCTGCTCCCCTGACCGGTGTCCCAATGCCTGCCTCGTCGAGCGGCACCACCCACCGTGGGAAGCCTCGATTGCTCAGGCAGAGGACCTCCTCGCCGACAAACGCCTTTCTCCGCTGCAACGCGAGGCATTGCACAAGGACAACCAGCGCAAACGCAAGCGCATTGCGCCGCTGAAGGAACGCGCATCATGAAGTCGGTCAGCACGACCACTGAACGGGCGCTTCTCGACGCGATGGGCCGCCTCCTTGACAGGTGCCCGCGCTTATCCGATGGCAAGCTGACGGTCGTCAATCTTGCCATCGAAGCTGGTGTCAGTCGCGCGACAGCGAACCGCGCGCCCAAGGTGCTGGAAATCTTCCGACAGGCGGTGGCCAAGTCGAAGATCCGACAGAATGCGCCCGATCAGCAAGCGGAAACAGATCGGGCCAAAAGGTTGCTACGCGCCGACGAAAACGTGCTCGCCCAACACCGACAAGTCCGCGAACTCCTGGCTTCCCGAAAGCGATAAGACAGGTTGACTGTTCAGATAAGCGCCGAACGTTCCATCCCCTGCCTGGAAGACGACGATGGAAACCATGAGCGTAGCGGCGAGAGAGGCGGCGAAGGCGTGTGCATCTTTGCGGGACATCTGTTTTGGCTCCTGCTGGGAGGCGAGGGACCATCCCCCGCGCTGACAGGAACCCGAAGGACCAAAGACAGGCTGACATCACCGGGTGCGTTCGGGCTTGCCCCGAATCCGGCCGGCGGCACGGGCTTGCCCGTAGTCCGAGCCCTTGTGGCTTGATTTTGAGTCCGGCTTTGGGCCAAGGAAGTGGCTGGCAAGCGGGGGATGGTGCTTTGACGACAGGTGCCGAATTGTCCCGCTGATGCTCACCCCACCCGCGCCTCGGACATGCTTATGGTTGAGGGCATCTTCCTTGGAGATGGCGCTTTTGGTGCCCCGCGCATCGCGGGACGAGGTCATGTTGAGGGAGAGACCCGCCAGCAGCGGGCCCCTCCGGTTTTGCGAAGGCACAGGCGGCGATGTACGCCTCCCCTCTTCCTGTGCATTTTGAACTTGGGAACTGGCTATTCGCCGCTGTCGCCTTCGCCCAAGGCAGCAAGCCGAGCGGGCAGGTCCATCCTGACATGCAGGAAGTCGACGACGATCATTCTGTCCGGTCCGGCGATGAAAACCACATAATGCTGGCCAGACCTGGCATAACGCAGGTTTTCCGGAAGCGCCGGATCAACCAGACGACGGCAATCCTTGGACGGCGCCGCACCATCGGCCAGCGCTTGGCACTTCTCAATCAGGTCATCGGCATAGGCGTCAGCTTGTCGCCTGCCGAAGGTCTCGACCGTCCATACGGCAATATCCTTCAGCGCGGCTTCTGCCTGCCGCGTCAATACCCACTGTTTGGACATCAGGACGCAGACTTTTTCGCCGTTGCAAAGACGCGCCGGATCGCTTCTTCACCGGATCCGCGCGCGAAAGCGCCATCCCGCGCTTCCAGAACACCACGCGTCAGCCGTGCGCGCAGGTCCCGAAACTCGGCCTCTTCGCGCTCCAGCAAGCGCAAACCGGCCCGCAATGCTTCAGAGGCGTTCTGGTACCGGCCCGAGGCAACCAGATCGTCGATCAGCTTTGATTGAGGTTCGGTCAGAACAACGTTGCGGGTGGCCATCGCTTCATCTCCATTTGATTGGCAATATATGCCAATGATGTCTGGCTGTCGATAGAGGCTCGGCCAAACCTCAGGACAGTAATGGCCGAGCCAAATTCGTATATCTCCTCAGGCGGCGATGTCCGCCTCCCCTGCCCCGCTTTCGCTGACGTCTTCACCGACCATCTCCAGCCGCGCGTTGCGATAGCCCTCCTTGGCAATGGTATTCGTCCTGGCCGGAGTATTCCTCCTCTAGTGCCCGATACTCGGCCAAGAGCGCAGCTTGGGCAGCGCTGTCTTCCGCGTTCAGCAGCGCTTGCTCCCCAGCCAACCGCCGGAGACCATGGCTGTAGCCATAGGGAAGATCGGTCGAGACCTCGATCCACTTCCAGCCCTCGGAAGCAATGGCCTCAGCTTCAACTTGCAGTTTGTCTGCGATGAGGCGGTCAAGCAGGGCAGGGTCCTCGAGCCAACCCCCATCATCGCCCTGAAAGAGATCACGCGAGATAGTGCCGCCCGCCGCTTCATAGGCATCAACGCCAACAAAGACCGCACGCCGATCAGTGGCCCGCACCGACGTTTCCGTCAGCATGCGGCGGATGGAATAGGGTTCCTTGTTCCACGAGGTCTTCACCGCCTCCCAGACCTGCACCTGACGCGCATGATCGGCGCTGACCGTGAAGGCCATCAACTGCTCCAGCGTCATGCCATCCTCGGCATAGACATCGAGAAGGGCAGGGGCCACGGAGGCGAGCCTCAAACGCTGCTTTACCACCTGCGCCGCGACAAAGAACGCCGCTGCGATTTCTTCATCGCTTTGGCCCTTCTCACGCAGCGCTGCAAAAGCACGGAACTGATCCAGCGGGTGCAAGGCCACGCGCTGCATGTTCTCTGCCAGCGAGTCATCCTCAGCGAGAATGTTTGAGGCAGCATCCCGCACGATGCAGGGGATCGGCGCGAACTTCGCCAGACGCTTCTGCTTCACCAGCAGCGACAACGCCTGGAACCGCCGCCCACCGGCCGGGATTTCGAACTTGCCGGTCTCGACGCCGGCCTCATCCAATACGGGCCGCACATTCAAGCCCTGCAGCAACCCGCGCCGCGCAATGTCCTCGGCCAACTCGTCGACAGAGACGCCGGCTTTGATGCGCCGGACGTTGGACTGGCTCAGCACCAGTTTGTCGAAGGGGATGTCCCGCGAGGGGGACAGGGTGATTTTCTGGGCAGCTTGAGCCATCAGACATTCTCCACAACGGGCGTCGGAAGCCACTCTCCCGATCTCACTTCCCGTCACCCTCAAACCAACCCTTCTCTCGCTTTCTTGCGCAGCAACGGGTCATCGAAACGTAGAGGTATAACTCGAGTCTTTAAGCTCCGATGCAAAGTTGGCCATGGCCAACTTGTTGGCTGCGGCGGCTGGTTAAGATCTTTGTCAGGTAGCTATCAGGGCATTTTACTTGGTCGACCTTGCTCGCGATCTGATCCGCTACCTGTATGGTCGCTGTTACGCCAAGGATGGAGACTGCCCTACCCAAAATCACGCTGTCTATTCTCAGCATTTTTCCAAACTCAAAAAGCAGTTGTAGGAGGCCATGCTCTGACTTGGGGTGGTCTGGATAGAAGGCCGGAATAGCAGTGAGGGAAGCCCAGATTTCTGAAATGGAGCTGGGGAAGGTTTTTTTTGTATATGATTTTGGAGTCTCTTTGTGCCGGTCATTTTGTCCGTCTGAGGCGGTCATTTTATTCGTGAAACGCAGGTCCGTTTGCTCATGTGCGTGCTCGTGTTCCTGATGGTTGGCCACGGCCAACTCATCGGAAGTCGTCGTGACTGTCCTTGAATCTTCAGCTTGTAGGATGTTTTTGAGTTTGCTGACTATGCTGGTTGCCTGCAGCACAGTGACCCCGGTACGGCGGATGTAGTTGCGGGCAGTCTCTACGAAGTTAAGCACATCACCTTGCAGTCCGAGCGAGAGGCACTGAACGCGTAGCTTTTGAATGCAGGCCTTCATCCCTCGAAGTTCTTCGGCTTCCTCACGATGTTTCTGAGAGAGCGCCAAGATTTCGGCGGAACGGGCGAGTAGGGGCGAGAGGTCGAGGCCAAACGCTCCGATGACTTTGCCTTTGCGCATGATCGGGAACCGCTTGCCATTGGCGCTGTCACGCCGTTGGATCAAACAGGCAGCTTCGAGTTTCTCCAGGTGCCGCCGAAGCTGCCTGTCCGTTATGCCTTTCGCGCGAAAGCACAGCGTATCATTGCATGCAAAGACAGTGAGCAGCGTTAGTGGTGTGATCGGGGTGTCGCTGCCGGTTTTTGGGTCGTTGCATGGGAGGCAGCTCAGTAGAGCGTCAAGCACAACGACCGACGACGACCGCAGCCCAAGCACGCGACTCGCAGTATTGACCGCGGTCATCAGGGCGCGCCGCGTTACAGGTGCGAAGTGCGGTTGTTGGGCAATCGTACCGATACCGATGAAAGAATTGCAGGTTGAGAAGGCACAGGTAGGCTGTGCCTCGGCCTCGATGGCCGTGACTTTTTCGTATTCCATCTGTTTTCAGACAGCAAAAGGATACCGGTCACCGAAATCGGTGTTGCAGTGATTCGATTTTTTGGGTACCAATGAATTGCGAGTAAATCGGGACCCTCTGGAGTGCTTCACCGCCTTCGGGGGGTTTCTTTTTGCGCTACGTCTGCCTCCTTTTTGATTGTTTCTTGCCTGTTCGATCTTGGTTGACCATGGCCAACCCCTTACAGATCAATAACTTACGCTACGCGTCGTCATGATCTTTCTTTCCACTCTTTGTACAGGTGCTCAAGCCTCGCCTCTACGAAGGTGATGAAACCGCGCTCCTTCCTGTCGGACACCTCGATCAAGAGGCGCTGCCCCTTTGATCTGAACGCAACCGTCGTTTCTTGAACCTTGTTGAGCGGGGCAGGGGACAGCGCCCTCTCAGTCGGTCCTGATGCACTCTGAGGTGTGTCCACGACGTTCTGTAGCGCATCGATGACAGCGCCAAGCTTCTCGGCCGCAGTGCCAAGTTCGGGAACCAGAGCCAAGACTGAATCGTCTGTGGGCCCGTTATCGACTTTGATCAGGCGCCGCAGCTCAAGCCATGGGCGCCGACCCGCTTCATGCGCAGCGCCGATCTTATAGATCACTGCGTCTGGCACATCACGGGCGACGCTGATCAGTTTGCTGAGCGTCCCCTTGTCGACGGCAAGCACGTCCCCAATCTCGGCACGAGTAAATCCCTGATCTTCAAGCTTTGTTGCGAAAATGGCTTGCTCGATGAAGCTGCGTTCGAGGCGCGCAGAGTTTTCCAGGGCCTGCGAGACGAGCGCCTCACGGTGATCCATTTCCTTGACGTAAGCTTTGACCTTGATCCCAAGCACGCGACAAGCGGCAATCCTCCGGCGTCCGTAGACCACCTCATAGCGCGGGCCGGGGCCGCGGCGATAGCGGAGAAGGGCAGGGAGCTGTTGACCGGATGCCCTAATGGACTCGATCAGGTCGTTCAGTCCCTCGGATACGTCAAAACGATCAGCGATTTCGGAATCGGCGATTTCGTTGACTTCAACTTCCTGGGCCGATTGAGCTGAGACCTGAGAAAGCACATCGGACATGCTTTTAAGCGAACGAGGCGAACTCTCGCCCACCTTTGGCCCCACTTCGGAAAGGACTGAGGGCTTTGAGCCCATTTGCGCCAGGCTCTTGGCAAGAAGATCACGCTTCATTGGTGCCCCCTCGGCCCCAAGCGGATTGGATCATCTTTTCAATGTCGTTTGAAAAGCTCATCACCGACTCTAGGGCCCGTTCATAAGTCTTCCGGTTCTTGGTCGTAGCCAGGTCCACCTCGAATATGGTCTTCTGGGAAAGGCCGGCCTCGCTGACCGCCGAAGACTTCACGAAGGGTGTTTTGATGACGCTGTCACCGAGCAACTGCCTCAGCCATTCCGACAAATCTTGTTGCGTGCTGATCGCGGTGTCGAAGCGCGTCAGGAGGTAGGCGAAATTGTCATAGGCGCCGATGCCACCGTTCGAGTAGAGGACCTCCAGCACGCCAGATGCCATCGTCAGAAACTGGCTGGCCGATGCCAAATCTACACGCTCAGGAATGATGGTCATGAGCAGCGAAGTCGACGCGCAGACGGCGGCCATCGTAAGATAGCCAAGCTGTGGCGGGCAGTCGATCAGTACGATGTCATAGTCGTCCTCGACTTGCCGCAGTGAGTCTCGGATCCGGTTGAAAAAGACGGGCTGTTCCCCGCGGCTCAACGCAGTCGGAGTTTCGGTTTCGAATTCCGACAGCATGATCCCGCCGGGGACGAGGTCTAGGTTCGGGAAATAGGTCTTGCGCAATACATCCACGATCGGGACCCGAGACGTGTCGCCATCGTTGTAACGGATCGCGTCGTACAGAGTCCCACCATGACGGAAGTCGATCTCAGGCTGATATCCAAAGAAAGTGGTCAACGAGGCTTGAGGATCCGCGTCGACAAGACACACACGATAGCCACGCAAAGCGAGCCTCATGCCGAGTGTCACGGTCGTAGTTGTTTTGCTGGAGCCGCCTTTGAAATTGACGGTAGACCAAATTTGCAGCTTGTCGCCGGGCCGTCTCCCTGGAAGGAATTGAAAAGGGTCCTTGGCGTTCTGAGACAAGATGCTGCGTATTTCGAGGATGTTCTCGGCGGAATAGAGGCGTTTGTTGCCTAGGCCCTGTTCGACCTCGGGAATCCTGCCATCGAAGTGCGCCTTGCGCAGATAGCTATCACTGACGCGCAGAAGCTCTCCCACCTCCGCGCTTGTGAAGGTACGGAGTGTTTTCTGCTCCTTCGGTGCCAGAAAGAGCTTCGACATATGTTCTAAGGCTTCGGAAAGCCGTTCTGCGTCTGCCTTCAGCTTGTCATGCAGCACTTGGTGCATCATTGTTCGCCCGTCTCGAGACATCTCTTAAGCGTTACTGGTACTCAGCTAGTGATCCGAGCTTGCAGGAACGCAGTGGACGTCATTTTCTTTGTTTTCGCGTTACAGCTATGACGCCGGTCGCGAAGAAACTCAAGACAAATTGTGTGCAGCTATCTTGTGCTTTCTGCAGCCTGGGCCACCACATCATGCAAGGCGGTTGAAGTGAACTGTCAGAAGGTAGTCGTAATATATTGAAAAGTCTGAACAAAATGCTAAGACACTTATCCACAGGGCGTCACCACCGTGTTCAGATTGGTGTCGCATCTAGGTCTGCTCTGAAGTTGCAGTAACGGCATTAACGCCCTAGCACCACTTTCGTGTCCTTTAGGACGCCTATTCCGATTCTCAGTCATGGCCATTTGGGAGAATGCCATTTGGTTCAGCAGGCATCGAAAACCGTTACCAACTATAGCAGCCCCAACTTCTTGGCCCGCTCCAAGATCATCCTGACCGACGACGGCTCCCACCTGCTGCGTCCTCTGGGCGTCCGTTCACGCATCGCCTCTAGCCGGTTGCAGAGGGCTTGAAGCGTCATCTTGGGATCGGCGCCTTTGATGCCCGCGACGATAGCGGGCAGGCGGTCATTTTTGTCAGGTGCGGTGGCGCGGGTCAGGATGGTCTCGGGCAGCAGGCCTTCGCGGACAAAGGTCTTGGCAGCACGGATCAGGCGGGGCAGGGACCAAGGCTGCGCCTCACGGGGCAGGCCGGAGTTGACGATCCGCAACACGTCTTCCCACGGTGTGCCCGGCCGTAGACGGCGGACCTCGGGTACCCATTGGTCGGCATTGGCATTCAGTTTCTGAAAATGGCTTTCCACCCGCGCAGCCCTTGCCTTGCGGATGGCCACGGGATCGCCCGCCTTCAGCCCCGGATTGCCGCCGATCCGCCCCTCAGCCTTGGCGGACCGCAGTCCGGCTTTGGTACGCTCGCGGATCAGGGCCCGTTCAAACTCAGCGGCCGCGCCGAGAACCTGCAGGGTAAACTTGCCCTGAGGCGACGCCGTGTCGATCGGATCCTGCAAGGACCGGAAATGCGCACCTTTGGCCTCCAGCCGCTCAATGATCTCCAAGAGGTGTGAAAGCGAACGGGCCAGCCGGTCGATCCGCACCACGACCAGTGAGCTTAAAGGCTGCGGCGTTTCGCTCCGGGGCGGCATTGGCATATTTGCACATGATAACAGCGCAAAAAGCTGTCCCGCAGGCGCTGTGGCGCGACCGGCTGGCGCTCGCGGCGGCTGAGGTTTGTGCGGGTCATACCGGTCGGCGTGAAAGTGCGGCGGGCCTGCGCGATGCGGTGCATCTGACGAGGCCCGGCGATCATCCGGGGCCAGCAGGCGCGATCTTCAGGCAATGGTCCCGCGCGGTGGCGCAGCCGCTCTCACTTGCGGGGCTCGGCAAGGCTTTGGAAGGTGTGGCTGCACAAAGCATCGCGCGCGGCCTCGATGCGGCGGGCGGAACCCCGGTGGATCGGGCCGCGGCGGCGATCGAGGCCATGCTGATGAATAACCCGCGCGCTGAAGTGGCTGCCGTGATCCTTGGCGATGCGGTGCTCGCGAAGTCCTTGAGTTGGAAGCATGTCTTGCCGCTTATGTCGCTGGCCCTGAAGTCGCGCGATCTGCGGTTGCGGGGCGAGGCGTTTCGGGTGGCCTGTCACCGGGCCGTCGTGGCCGGGGCCGGGCAAGCGGTGCCGCTCGCGGCCGATCTGGCGCGGGCGGAGGTGCGGCTCCGGTCGGTGGCCCCGAAGTTGCGCGCCAAGGCCGCGACACGGGCGGTGGAGATGTTCTTGTCGCGCGATGCGCTGGCGCCCTCGGCTTTGACGACCTTCATGTCGGACCGCGCCGCGCGCCGGTTGTGTGACAGGCTGGTCACCTTGGGCGCGGTGCGCGAGTTGACAGGGCGTGAGACCTTCCGCCTCTACGGGGTCTGAGCATGGCACGCGACAAGCGACAGGTGGACCTGGACCGCGAACTCTCTGAGCTCGCGCCCGATCTGCGCTGGCGGGAATGGATGCGTCGGATCGAGGCGGTGCTTTTTGCCTCCGCGACGCCGGTTACGCGCGACGATCTGGCGCGCGTGGTGGGGCAGGGGGCTTCGGTTGATCTTCTGGTTGAGGATCTTAGGGCCGATCTGCAGGGCCGGTCCTTCGAGGTGGCAAAGGCGGGTGCGGGCTGGATGCTCAGGACGCACGCTGTCTATGAACCGCTCCGGGTTTTCCGGAGACCAATTAGTCCGTGTTACGCGACCATATCGAGTGCGTTCAGGTTTTCATAGAAGGCCTCCTCTGCCTCTGCGGGTGGGATGTTTCCGATAGGCTCAAGCAACCGCCTGTTGTTGAACCAATCGACCCATTTCAGCGTTTCCAATTCTACCTCCTCCATGGTTTTCCATGAACTGCGCCGCCGAATGACCTCGGTTTTGTAGAGACCGTTGATCGTTTCGGCCAAAGCGTTGTCATAGGCGTCGCCGACGCTGCCAACGGATGGCTCAATGCCCGCATTTGCCAATCGCTCGGTGTAGCGAATGGACACGTATTGCCCGCCGGGATCGCTATGATGAATAAGCCCGCCTTGATAGGTTGGGCGGCGGGCATAAAGCGCTTGCTCAAGTGCATCGAGAACGGAGTCGGTCTTGGCAGACCGCGATGCCTTCCAGCCGACGATGCTGTTGGCAAAGGTGTCGATCACGAAGGCGACGTAGACAAAGCCCTGCCACGTTGAGACATAAGTGAAGTCACTGACCCACAGCATATTTGGCGCTAGCGCTCGGAACTTGCGGTTCACCTTGTCGCGTGGGCATGGCACTGACGTGTCGGGGATCGTTGTTTTCATGGCCTTTCCTCGAACGATTCCCCGTAAACCCATGCCTTTCATGAGGCGAGCAACGGTGCAGCGCGCCACGGCTTCACCTTCACGGCACAGCTGTCGCCAGGCTTTGCGGACACCGTAAACCTCCCAGTTGTCATCCCAGACCTTCTGGATTTTTGGCCGTAAAGCCGCATCCCGCTGCTGGCGTGCCGAGGCCTTGGACGGATCGGCGCGCACAGCGAGGCAGGCGTAGTAGGTCGATGGGGCAATCGGCAGCACCCTGCAGATAGACTCGACCCCATAAACCACGCGATGATCATCAACAAAGTCGATCATGGCTTGAACGGGCGGTCGAGTTCCGCCTGTGCAAAATACGCTGACGCCTTGCGCAGGATCTCGTTTGCCTGCCGAAGCTGGCGCACCTCGCGTTCCAGTTCTTTGATCTTGTCACGCTCAGCACTGGTCGCACCTTCCCGTGCTCCGCTGTCCTTTTCCGCCTGCCGAACCCAGACCCTCAATGTCTCCGGGATGCAGCCAATCTTAGGGGCAATCGCAGCAACTGCCGCAGATTGCGTTTCATAGGAGCCTTGATGCTCCAACACCATGCGAACGGCACGCGCCCGCATCTCCGGTGAATAACGGTTTGATGTCTTACTCTTTTCCATAGCCC
>NZ_LGIC01000086.1 GCF_001294535.1 Cypionkella psychrotolerans
TTCTCCCCATTTATCAAATGCCTCCTTTGAACTAGGCTCAGGACTCATTGATCATATCCAGAAGATGACGATGGCTGCTATGGCGATGGCTGACATGAAAGTGTGGGCGCAGCGGTCGTAGCGGGTGTGGATACGCCTCCAGTCCTTGAGTTTGCCGAACATGTTTTCGATTTTGTGCCGCTTGCGGTAAAGCAGTCTGTCGTGCGGTGTCTGGATTTTCCTGTTGGATTTTGATGGGATACAGGCCTCGATCTTCCGATCTGCAAGGGCGTCTCGCAGCCAGTCGGCATCGTAGCCCTTGTCGGCAAGGAGCGCCTTCGTCGGGGGCAGGCTTGACAGCAAGGCCGCCGCCCCGGTGTAGTCACTGACTTGGCCTGCGGTCAGAAACAGGCTGCGCGGGCGGCCTTCGCTGTCGCAGACAGCGTGCAGCTTCGAGTTCAACCCGCCTTTGGTGCGTCCGATATACCGGGGAAGAGCCCCTTTTTGAGCAGGCTGGCTGCTGTGCGGTGCGCCTTCAGGTGAGTGGCATCGATCATCAACTCGGCTGTCTCGCCGCCGCCTTTTGCCAGTTCCAGGAAGATGCGTCCGAACACGCCCAACTCGCTCCAGCGGATGAAACGGTTGTAGATTGTCTTGTGTGGCCCGTAGCTTGGCGGAACGTCGCGCCACCGCAGGCCGTTGCGGATGACAAAGATGATGCCGCTGATCACCCGCCGGTCATCCACCCGGGGGATGCCGTGAGACAATGGAAAGAACGGCGATATCCGCGCCATCTGAGCTTCGGAAAGCAGGATCATCTCGGTCATGGCAGCACCCCCTTGGTGCCACCAGTGAATCAATGACTTGCCGCTACAGCAAGCGATTTAATAGGTCCAGAGCCTAGCTGATCTGCTTGAGGTAGAATAGCTTTTGCCTGATCCATCAAAGTTGAGTAGCACCCGTTATTTCCAATGGCTGAGTAATATAATGCAAGCCGGAGATATGTGGCCCCTAGCTCGTACTTCAAATCTTCATCAAGCTCTGCACCAATAGTCGCAATCGTTTGTGACACAATATCAATACAGCCTTGATACTCAGCTGAACTTTCCAATTCGAAAAGTTTAGCTTCGTCGGCTCGATTTATGATGTGATTTACCATTATTGATGCGCCTATGGCCAAGTCGAATTATTCAACTGATGAAAAGTGAAGCTTATTTCCCCTCACCCCCACCCATAATTAAAACTCACGCTGATCCGATCCTCCTCCGCCATATTCATCGGCACTTCATGGCGCAGCCAGCTTTCCCACAGCAAAATCTCCCCCGCCTCGGGTGCGCGATACACGAAGGTCCGCAACTCATCCCGCACCTTGGCTTTGCGCGGCGGGGCGGCCATCATCATCGGCAGCCGCGGGTCTTCAAACTTGATCGCCGAAGTGCCCTTCGGCATCGTCACATAGCAGGTCCCCGAGATCACGCTGTGCGGATGGATGTGCGAGCTATGCACCCCGCCCTGCGGCAAGATATTGATCCACAACGAATCCAGCTTGATCTTCTTATTGCCCAGATCAAACTGCACATCCTTCACAAAGCCCTCAACATGCTTATCCAGCACCTTGACCAAGGCTTTGAAAATCGGGAACCGCCACGGCAGATCATCCAGCGAGGCATAGCTGGTATAGCCCGGATAGCCGTGCTTTTCGCACCAATTCTGCCCGGCTTCATCATCCTCGGCGATAGCGAGGCAAGAGTTTTCCAACTCCTCCAGATCAATCGGCTTGCCCTGCTCGGCCAAGGCCGCGCGATACAGCCGCGTGACAAAAAGCGATTCAATGTTCGACATGGCCTGATACTCCGCTATGGTCGAAGGGTTCAAAGGTTAACAAACCCTAAACGACCCCCTCCTAACCCCTTGATTTCACATATCCCAAAACCTGTCCACGCGTGGACAAATCAAATCCCCAACCGATCAAACGCCGCCTCCAACGGCCCCCAATCCTCAATCCGCAACCGCACCGGCAAAGTCAAAACCCGCGCCCGGAACGCCTCGGGCAGCCGGACCGCATCCTTTTCCGTCGTCACCAGCTGCGCCCCCTTGGCAAAAGCTTCCACTTCCAACCGGGTCAACAAAGCCTCTGACAGCGGCTGATGATCGTCTAACGCCTCGCCCCGCACCACCACCGCGCCCTCAGCCCGCAGCGTCGCGAAGAACTTCTCGGGCCGTCCGATCCCGGCGAAAGCCAGCACCCGCTCGCCCGCCCAGCCCATTCCCATCGCCAGCACCTCCAACCGCCCGCGCAGCAACGACACCCCTTCCACAGAAAACCCGGCATCCCCAATCGCCAACACAAAATCCGCCCGCGCCAACCCCACCGAGACAGGCTCCCGCAACGGCCCCGCAGGAAGACACCGCCCGTTGCCAAACCCTACCACCGCATCGACCACCACGATCGACAGATCCTTCATCACCGACGGATTCTGAAACCCGTCGTCCAGCAACACCACGTCAACCCCCGCCGCCTCCGCCGCCCGAACCCCCGCCGCGCGATCTTTCGAAACCCACACGTCACAAAACGCCGCCAGCAACAGCGGCTCATCCCCGACTTGTTCCGCCCGATGCTTTACCGGATCAACCTGCACTGGCCCCGCCAAAGACCCACCATGGCCCCGGCTGACCACCGCCACCCGCCGCCCGCGCGCCAGCAACCGCTCCACCAAAGCCATCGCCATCGGCGTCTTCCCGGTCCCGCCCGCGTTGATATTGCCGATGCAAATCACTGGCACCGCAGCCCTATACCCCGCCCCCCGCAAACGCCGCGCCGTAGCCCAGCCATAGATCCACCCCAACGGAGCCAAAACCCGCGCCCAAACCCCCGGTCTTTCCGGCGCGTTAGACCAAAACCCCGGCGCGCGCATCAGCTTCCCCCATCCAGCACATCACGCGCAAACGCGACCACCCGATCCGTCACCTCAACCCCATCCGAGGCCAGGGTCCAAGCCGCCTGCGCCAGCCGTGCCGCCCGATCTGGGGCCAGCAGATCACTCAAAGCATCGCCCAGATCACCCGCAGACCCCACCGCTCGCGCCGCCTGCGCCGCGCCCAAACGCCCGAAAACCGAGCCATAGCCGCCCGGCCTTGGCCCATAGACAATCGCCGATCCCAAAGCCGCTGGCTCCATTGGGTTGCGCGCGCAGCCCTCGCCCAGCAACGACCCGCCCATATAACTGACCGGAGCCAAGCGATACCACAGCCCATATTCTGCAGCAGAATCAGGGATATAAACCTCGGTTTCCGCATCCGGTTCCTGATCCAGACTGCGCTGCGCCACGGTCCAGCCCTCCGATACCTCCATGAAAACCGCCAGTTCCGCCGCCCGCGACACATCCTGCGGCACCAAGATCAAGAGCAACCGATGCGCCAACCTTAACGCCGCGCGATGCGCTGCAATCACCGCCGCTTCCTCTGCCGCAGGCACATCCACTGCCAGCCACACCGGGCGCGTCGCCATCAACCCGGCCAACATCGCGCGCTCGGGTTCATGATAAGGCAGCGCCGCCGAAGGCTCCTCCATCCGCCCCGCCACCGCGACCGCTGCCGCCCCGGCGCGCCGAAACGCCCGCGCCGCCGCCTCATCCACCGCCAAAAGTTGTGCGAAAGATTGCAGCGCCGACCGCATCAATCCCGGATACCAACCCTCGCGCCCCTTCATCAGATAGGGCGCGCGGGCATCCACCATGATCACCGGCAGGCCACGTTCGGCCGCCTCAAACAGCAGCGCGGGGCGCAATTCACCTTCCGCCATAATCACCAAAGCCGGGGCCCAATGCGACAGAAACGCGCGGGCCTCAGTGGGTGTGTCGAAAGGTGGCTGCTGATGCAGCATATCCGCGGTCAGTGGCACCGCTTCCGGGCAGGTCAACAGCACCGTGACGCCCAATTCCTCGACCAGTCGCAAAGCCAGTTGCCGCAACCCGCGCGAGCAGCCGATCTCTGCCGCATGCAGCCATATCAGATCGCCCGGTGGGCGGGCGGGTCGCGCAATATCGGGGCCAACCGCGCGCCGTCCGGTCAGATTGTAAAGCGTGCGGCCTAGGGATAGTGCCATAAAAACGGTCGCTTACGCGCCCATCTCCTCGGTCAGAGATCCTGGTACGCCTTCTTCGCGCAACCGGTGAATATGCGCGATGAAATAGCGCATATGAGCGTTGTCGACCGTGCGTTGCGCTTCCGCCTTCCATGCCGAAAACGCCGTCGCATAATCGGGATACATGCCGACGATGTGAATCTGGCTGACATCCTTGAAGACGTTCTTTTGCGGGCTGACAAGCTCGCCGCCAAACACAAGATGAAGACGCTGCGCCATGCTGGATTTCCTACTGCTGCACCGTTGCACAGGGTAACGGGTGCGCGGGCGCGGTTCAAGGCTTGCCGCACTTGCACAGGCTGCGCTGGCCGATCATTCTGGTCTTGATATGGGGGATATGATGGCAAGGCGGGTCTTGGCGATTGGCGAATGTATGGTGGAACTGTCGTCGGCCGGGGATGGTCTGCTGCGGCAGGGTTTTGCGGGGGATACGTTTAACACCGCTTGGTATCTGCGGCATTGCCTGCCTGCCGACTGGACGGTCGATTACCTGAGCGCCGTGGGGACGGATGCGCTGTCGGATCAGATGCTGGCGTTTATGCAAGCGTCAGGGATTGGCACCGCACATGTGGCGCAGCGGGCAGAGACGACGGTCGGCATCTATCTGATAAGCTTGCAGAATGGCGAACGCAGCTTCAGCTATTGGCGCGACAGTTCCGCCGCGCGGCGGCTGGCAGATGATCCGGTTGCTTTGGCGCACGGCCTTGCGGGAGCGGCGCTGGTGGTGTTTTCCGGGATCACCTTGGCGATCCTGCCCGCCTCTGGGCGCGCGGCGTTGTTGGCGGCTGTGGCGCAAGCGCGGTCAAACGGGGCGCTGGTGGCCTTCGATCCAAATATGCGCGCACGGCTATGGCCAGAGGTGGCCGAGTTACGGCACTGGGTGACGGCTGCCGCGCGGGGTGCCGACATCGTGCTGCCGTCCTTCGACGAAGACGCGCGGGTGTTCGGCGATGCCAGCCCCTCGGTGACGATTGCGCGCTATCGCGCGTTGGGCGTGGGGTGTGTGGTGGTGAAAAACGGCGGGGGCATGGTCGAGACTTGGGAGGGTTCCGCCTGTGAAATGCAGCCCGCGCCGCAGAGCGTCGTGGACAGCACCGCAGCAGGCGACAGCTTCAACGCGGGGTTTCTCGCGGCACGCATGCAGGGGGCTTCGATGCCCGAGAGTCTTCAGCAAGGGGCGGCTTTGGCCGCACAAGTGATCGCGGCACCAGGGGCTTTGATTGCACCGAAAAAGTTAACGCCACCCTAACGCAAAAACATAAGCCTTTGAAATCATTTACTGGGGTGAACGGTCCGCGCACGGACCGCCCCTTCAGTTGAACCGATTATCGCGTGGAAACCCCCGAGGCGCCATCCGCCCCGCCGAGGCCCGCGCCCCGATCCATTCGGCCAGATCGGTCTCGGTCCGGGTCCGCCCCGCCGGGTCTTTCCAAGCCAGCCCTGCGGCCAAAACAAAAGTGGTGGCATCCGAAAGCCCGCCATCTTTGTATTTTTGCAGCCGCACACCCTTGCCCTTGGCCATCTCAGGCAATTCCGCCAGCGGGAACACCAGAACCTTGCGGTTATCCCCCACCACGGCAACATGATCGCCCTGAATCTTGCGACAAATCGCGGTCTTCACGCCCGCACTCAAGGACAGCACCTGCTTGCCCGCCCGGGTCTGCGCCAGCACCTCATCCGAGGTGACAACAAATCCATCCCCTGCCGAGGATGCCACCAACAGCTTTTCACCGGCGCGGAAGATTTGCAGATCGACGATCTCGGAATCGTTTGGCAGATCGACCATCAGGCGGACAGGTTCGCCCATGCCGCGCCCACCCGGCAGGTTGACGCCGATCAGGGTGTAGAAGCGGCCATTCGCGCCGATCAGCAAGATTTTATCGGTGGTCTCGGCGTGGAAGGCAAAGCGGGCGGTATCGCCATCTTTGAACTTCTGCTCGGTTGCCAGATCGACATGGCCCTTCAACGCCCTGATCCAGCCCATTTGCGAGCAGATTACGGTGATCGGTTCGCGCTCAATCATCGCCTCAAAGGACACTTCCTCGACATCGCCCGCTTCAGCAAAGGCGGTGCGGCGCTTGCCCAGAACGGTGTCTTTGCCGAACTTCTTGCGGATATCGTCAAGCTCAAGACCGATCTGAGTCCACTGCAACGCATCGCTTTCCAAAAGGTCAACAAGCCCCGCCCGTTCGGCCATCAAAGCGTCGCGCTCGGCGATCAGTTCCATTTCTTCCAAGCGGCGCAACGAGCGCAGGCGCATGTTCAGGATGGCCTCGGTCTGCACCTCTGTCAGCTCACCCTCGCCGGGTTTCGGCGGAACGTAATCTTTCTCGGACATCGCGCGTTTGTGCGGCTTGCCCCAGTGTTCGGCCATCAACGCGGCCTTGGGGTCATTGTCATAGCGGATGATATCAATGACGCGATCAAGGTTCAGGAAGGTGATGATGAAGCCTTCGAGCACCTCTAACCGGTGGTCGATCTTCTCCATCCGATGCTGACTGCGGCGTTTCAGGACATCGCGGCGGTGGTCGAGGAAGGCGCGCAGGACTTCCTTGAGGCTACAGACTTTCGGCTGCCGCCCGTCGATCAGCACGTTCATGTTTAGGCTGAACCGCGCCTCAAGGTCCGACGATTTGAACAGCGCCGCCATCAGCATATCGGCTTCAACCGTGCGTGAGCGCGGCTCCAGCACGATGCGGATATCATCGGCGGATTCGTCGCGCACATCGGCGAGCAGCGGGATTTTCTTGGTCTGGATCAGTTCGGCCAGCTTTTCGATCAGCCGGGATTTCGGCACCTGATACGGGATCTCGGTGATGATGATCTGCCAGGTGCCACGGCCCAGATCTTCGACATGCCATTTCGCGCGGGTGCGGAAGCTGCCGCGCCCGGTGCGGTAGGCTTCCAGCATGGTCGCGCGGGGTTCAATCATGATGCCGCCGGTGGGGAAATCGGGGCCGGGGATGATCTCGACAAGCGCTTCGTCGGTGATCTCTGGGTCAGCCATCATCGCATGGCAGCCGAGGATCAGTTCTTCAAGGTTGTGCGGCGGGATGTTGGTGGCCATGCCGACCGCGATGCCGCTGGAGCCATTCGCCAGTAGATTCGGGAAGGCGGCCGGCATCACCACCGGTTCTTCCAGCGTGCCATCGTAGTTCGGACGAAAATCGACGGCGTTTTCGGTCAGACCCTCCATAAGGGTTTCCGCAATCGCCGTCAGGCGGGCTTCGGTATACCGGCTGGCGGCGGGATTATCGCCGTCGATGTTGCCGAAGTTGCCTTGGCCATCGACCAGCGGATAGCGCACGTTGAAATCTTGCGCGAGGCGCGCCATCGCGTCGTAAATCGCGGAATCGCCGTGGGGGTGATAGTTTCCCATCACGTCGCCGGATATTTTTGCAGACTTACGGAACGCGGAGGTCGCTGAAAGCTTTAACTCGCGCATAGCATAAAGGATTCGGCGGTGAACCGGTTTCAGGCCATCACGGGCGTCGGGCAAGGCCCGGTGCATGATAGTAGACAAAGCATAGGTCAGATAGCGTTCACCAATCGCGCGGGCCAAAGGCTCGGCAAGGGTGATGGGCTCTATCTTGGGATCATTTTCGGCGTCGGACATGGATGTGGTGTAGTGCGGGCCCGGGGGCTGGTCCAGCCGGAAAACGCAAGGCGCGGTTGGGGGTGGCACGATTTGGGGGGAAGAATCGCTGTTTTTTCCACCCCAAAACGCGTAAGATCGTGCTATGGCTGCTGCTCTTCAGTGGAGTGCCTGTGCGATGTTTAAACTAACTTTTTTCCTTTGTGCGGGGCTTTTTACAGCGATGTATTTCGGCGGCGCTGATCGCGGTCAGCAGCGCTTTGGTTTGGTTGAAAAGCCACGGGTTGTGGCAGCCCCTGTGGCTGATGCCCCGGTGGTTGGTGCGGATGCACCTGCAGTGGTTGCCGCGCCTGCGGTTATACCTGTGACAGAAGCGGCTTTCGTCCCCGAAGCGCCGCTGATGGTCACTCCGGCTGTGGAGGAAACCTCCTCTGCGCCCGTCGTGGCAGAGCCCATCGCAGCTGAACCGGGCGTGCTGATGGTGGTGAACGCGAAATCCGCCAATGTGCGATCCGGCCCCGGCAAGGATTATGATGTGGTCGGTCGGTTGATGCGCGGCGACTCTGTGCTGGTGGTGGCGCAAGGCGAAGGCGCGGATGGCTGGTCGCTGATCCGAATCGAGGGCGACGGCATTGAGGGCTATATCGCCACGCGTTTGCTGACCGAGTGATTTTGAACGGAACGCTAATCCTGAACTGAATGATTGTCGAAACCTGCCGCAGCCCCTACGAAGGGGCAAACCCAAAAAGGGGCAGCAGGCATGGAACGCACGATTCTGATCACGGGATGCTCATCGGGCATCGGGCTGGACGCCGCGCGCGGTTTGAAGGCGCGGGGCTGGCGGGTGTTTGCCACTTGCAGGCAAGAACCTGATTGCGAGCGCTTGCGGGCTGAAGGGCTGGAAAGTTTCGTGCTGGATTATGCCGATGAGGCGAGTGTTGAGGCTGCGGTGGCCGAGGTGGTGACGCGCACCGAGGGCAAGCTGGACGCTTTGTACAACAACGGCGCCTTTGCCTGCCCCGGCGCTGTGGAAGACCTGCCGCGCGGGGCGTTGCGCGCAATCTTTGAGACCAATCTGTTTGGCTATCACGACCTGACGCGCCGGGTGATCCCCCTGATGCGCGCACAGGGCGGCGGGCGGATTATCAACTGTTCCTCGGTGCTTGGGCTGGTAGCGCTGAAATGGCGCGGCGCTTATGTCGCGACGAAATTCGCGATGGAGGGGCTGACCGATGTGTTGCGCATCGAGATGGCCGATACCGGCATCAAGGTGATCCTGATCGAACCGGGGCCGATTGGCACCTCGATCCGCGAAAAGGCTATCCCGCATTTTGAGCGCTGGATTGATTGGCAAAACTCGGCACGCGCTGCGGAATATGCCACGTTGCGGGGGCGGCTTTATCAGGCCGGCCCAAAGGATCGCTGGGAGTTGCCCGCCTCGGCTGTGACAGAAAAGCTGATCCATGCGCTGGAATCCGCCCGCCCCAAAGCGCGGTATTTTGTCACAACGCCGACGCATCTGATGGGATTTGCCCGGAGGATTCTGCCGACGCGGCTGCTGGATTGGGTGATTGCGAAGGGGTAGGTTACGTTTTCCAGTTCGCTTTTTATTGGCAAACGCCTAAATCAAGGCAAAGCGAAAGGAGCTCACCATGCTCAGCGACCCGATTTTCATCTTTGGCGTGCTTGCCTGTTTCGTCGTGCTGATCATCCTGATGATTGGTATCGGCAGCTTCGCCAAGGGCGGCGAATTTCACCGCAAACACTCTAACCGTTTGATGCGCTATCGGATTATCGCGCAGGCTGGCGCAGTGATCATCATCGTCGGCTACGCTTATTACCGCAGCAAAGGGGGCAACTGATGGTTGTTCTGTCAAAAATTTATACCAAAACCGGCGACAAGGGTGAAACTGCTTTGGGTAATGGTGCGCGGGTGCCGAAGCACTCGGCGCGGGTCAGCGCTTATGGCACGGTGGATGAGACGAATGCGACGGTGGGGCTGGCGCGGCAACATTCCAACGGCGATATCGACGCGGCATTGCAGCGGATTTCCAACGATCTGTTCGATCTGGGCGCTGACCTCTGCACCCCGGATATGGAGAACGATGCCGAAGCCCCCTACCCGCGTTTGCGGATGATCGCAGCACAAGTGGTGCGGCTGGAGGCTGAAATTGACACGATGAACGCGCGCCTGACGCCGTTGCGCAGCTTTATCCTGCCGGGGGGCAGCGCTTTGGCGGCGCAACTGCATTTGTGCCGGACGGTGTGTCGGCGGGCTGAGCGGTTGGTGGTGGAACTGGCGGCCTCCGAGGCGGTCAACCCGGAAGCGGTGAAATACCTCAACCGTCTGTCGGACTGGTTCTTTGTTGCGGGCCGGATCGCGAATAATGACGGTAAAGATGACGTGCTCTGGGTGCCCGGCCTCACGCGTTAGACGCGACGTCTGACCGCGCTGTTTCGTCGGTTTTGGTCTGTTACCGACGCGCTCAACCATATATGACAGCGGCGAGAGCTTGGGCGGCCTTCGGGCCATTGAACGGAGATATGCGCGATGAAGGTTCTTGTACCTGTCAAACGTGTGATCGACTACAACGTGAAAGTGCGCGTGAAAGCGGACGGTTCCGGGGTTGATCTGGCCAATGTGAAAATGTCGATGAACCCGTTTGACGAGATCGCTGTCGAAGAAGCGATCCGGCTGAAGGAAAAGGGCGTGGCGACCGAGGTTGTCGTGGTTTCCATCGGCGTCAAGCAAAGCCAGGAAACCCTGCGCACTGCTTTGGCGATGGGCGCAGACCGCGCCATTCTGATCGAAGCCACCGATAACGTGCATACCGATATTGAGCCTTTGTCGGTTGCCAAGCTGCTGGCCGCCGTGGTGCGCGAAGAAGCACCGGGGATCGTGCTTTGCGGCAAGCAAGCCATTGATAACGATATGAATGCCACCGGGCAGATGCTGTCGGCACTGCTGGGCTGGAGCCAAGCGACGTTTGTGTCTGAACTGGCGATTGACGGCGACAAAGCCGTGGTCACCCGCGAAGTTGATGGCGGTTTGCAGACGATTTCGGTGAAAATGCCGACCATCGTTTCGGTCGATCTGCGTTTGAACGAGCCGCGCTATGCCTCGCTGCCAAACATCATGAAAGCCAAGGCCAAGCCGCTGGCGATTAAGACTCCGGCGGATTTCGGCGTTGATGTCACCCCGCGTCTGAACATCGTGAAAACGGTTGAACCCGCAGGCCGCAAGGCTGGCGTCAAAGTCGGCTCGGTCGACGAACTGATTGCTAAACTTAAAGACGAAGCGGGGGTGATCTGATGGCCGTACTGCTGATTGCTGATGTAAACGAAGGCGCTTTGGCGACGGATGCCGTGGCCAAAACCTTGGCCGCTGTAGCTTCGCTTGGCGACGTGCATGTGTTGGTTGCTGGCACGGGCGGCGATGCCGCCGCTGCTGAAGCTGCAAAATTATCCGGCGTTTCCAAAGTGTTGTTCGCCGATGATCACGCCTATTGCCACGGCATGGCGGAATCGACCGCCGCTTTGGTGGTGTCGCTGGCGGGGGGCTATAGCCATATCTGCGGCGCGGCCACCGCATTCAACAAAAACGTGCTGCCGCGTGTGGCGGCTTTGCTTGACGTGATGGTGATCTCGGACGCAACCGCCGTGATTGATGCGGATACGTTTGAGCGCCCGATCTATGCCGGCAACGCGGTACAGACCGTGAAGTCAGTGGATGCGAAGAAGGTTTTCACCGTCCGTACCGCAACTTTCACTGCTGTTGAGTCGAATGGTTCGGCGGCTGTTGAGAAAATCGGCGGGCCGGGTGAGGCTGGGCTATCGGCTTGGGTTGAGGACAAAACCGCGACTTCGGATCGCCCGGAACTAACTTCCGCAGGCATCGTTGTTTCGGGTGGCCGTGGTGTTGGCTCGAAGGAAAGCTTCGATCTGATCGAGAAACTGGCCGACAAGCTGGGCGCGGCCGTTGGCGCTTCGCGCGCGGCGGTCGATTCTGGCTATGCGCCAAACGATTGGCAAGTTGGTCAAACCGGTAAAGTCGTGGCACCGCAGTTGTATGTGGCGGTCGGGATTTCCGGGGCTATTCAACACCTTGCCGGGATGAAAGATAGCAAAGTCATCGTCGCGATCAACAAGGACGAAGAAGCCCCGATCTTCCAAGTGGCGGATTACGGTCTGGTGGGCGATCTGTTCACGATCGTGCCGGAATTGATCGAGAAGCTGTAAACTTTCGGAAACTGAATTGGAAAGGGCGCCGTTGGGCGCCCTTTTTCATATCAGCCGGTGGATTTCAGGCATCAGCAAATCGGCAACCTCGCGGTGCGCGGCAGGCCCCGGCAGGCCCGCCGCCGCAGGAGCCTCCATTGGCGCGAAAGCCATGCCATCGACACCCTGCGACAGCGCCGCGTGGCTGATCACTGCCTGCACATAGGCGGCGGTGGGCGTGCGAATGGCGTTGATCATCTCACTGTCGATCAGCAAGGGATTGCGCGCCAGATCGACCCTGCGGGTGGGCGACGGTGGCGCTTGATCCGACACCCAGAGCAGAATCACCCGCCGCCCCAACCGCGACAGCAGCAGCTTCATCCGCGCCACCCATGCGGCGCGTAGTTCTTCTGCGACGACCTCAAACCGATCCGCCGAGGCATTTTGCAGTGACATCAGCATATGCCGGGTGAAGTTAAACTCAGTGAAATCCACCCGTGGGAAGATCGCCCGCAGCAAGGGCGTCGCGCCGAGAAACCGATCATTGCGGCGCGGATGCACCGCGTAATAACGGTTCGACAGGTTCTGCGCACCGAGCAGCTGCATCACGGTCACCGAGGCTTGGGCTGCGATCTCTGTTACCGCCACCTCATTGATGAACACATCCGGTCCCGCGTTCATGCAGCCAAGATTGGCCACTGGCAGCCCCAGTTCCAGCTCAATCAGATCCGGGTAAGGCGCAGGCACGAACTTGCCATAGGTTTCGGTTCCGCCCAAAACCGCGACATAGGCCCGCTCAATATCTCGCCTTGGCCCACGGAACAAAACCCGCGAGCTGCCATATCGGCATGGAAAATAGTCCAGCGACCCCTCGCCGGGAAACACATACGCCATAGCCCACCCATTCGTCTTAACACCCAACACCGACTTTGCCCGAATCGCCTTTCCAAATTGCTAATGCTGGCATTTGTGGCGAATTGTTCTGAACCGCCGCAGGGTTGCGCCTGCCCCCTTAGGCTGCGTATTGTGCCGCGAGCAGGTTAAAGGGGCGTTGGCATGGAAATCCGGTCGGTGGGCATCGTTGGGGCGGGGCAGATGGGCAATGGGATTGCGCATGTGTTCGCGATGGCCGGATATGATGTGCTGCTGAACGATGTGAACCCTGAGATGCTAGACAAGGCTATCGCCACCATCGACAAGAATATGGAGCGGCAGGTCTCGCGTGGCAAGCTGGCGGCCGAGGATAAAGCCGCCGCGATGGCGCGGATCAAGACCACAGCGGTGCTGGCCGATCTAGGGCCGTTGGATTTGGTGATTGAGGCGGCGACGGAAAAGGAAGCCATCAAGAACGCGATCTTTGACGGGCTGTTGCCGCATCTGGGGCCGGATACCATTCTGACCTCAAACACCTCATCTATTTCGATCACCCGACTGGCCAGCCGGACGGATCGGCCAGAAAAGTTCATGGGGTTCCACTTTATGAACCCGGTGCCGGTGATGCAGCTGGTGGAGCTGATCCGGGGCATTGCGACCGATAAGCCGACCTATGATACCCTGCTGGCGGTGGTCGGCAAGCTGGGCAAGACGGCGGCGTCTGCTGAGGATTTCCCGGCCTTCATCGTCAACCGGATTTTGATGCCGATGATCAACGAGGCGGTTTATACGCTCTATGAAGGCGTGGGCTCGGTGAAGTCGATTGATGAGAGCTTGAAACTGGGGGCCAATCATCCGATGGGGCCGCTGGAATTGGCGGATTTTATCGGGCTGGATACCTGCCTTGCGATCATGAATGTGCTGCATGAGGGGCTGGGGGATACGAAATATCGGCCCTGCCCGCTGCTGTCGAAATATGTTGAGGCGGGCTGGTTGGGGCGGAAGACTCAGCGCGGATTTTATGATTATCGCGGTGAGGTTCCGGTTCCGACGCGGTGAGTGTCCACGCGTGGACAAAATGTCGGCCCAACGAAATCAATGGGTTACAGGGGAGGCATTAAGGAAGTTTTAACACTTCCGCCGCCAAGCCCCCCGATTTAGCCTAAGCCAAACCTTACGGCTTTTTGCCCAAATCCAATGTGTGCTGGCGCAGCCACGCAAGGAAACCGCGCGGGTTGCCTTCCCATTTGTCCAACTCGGTTGCCGGAATAGGTGCCCCAATATAGGGGCGCTGCGGTTTGAACAAAGCCCGCTTGATCTCACACAACAGCAAGCCCTGTCGCAGCGTATCCGACAGCTTGTTGGCGATCAGGAAGCTGCGCGAATTCTGCCCGGTGAAGTGGATCGGCAGGATCGTTGCCCCCGAGCGTTGGATCATCTTATGGGTGAAAACGTTCCATTCGGCCTCAATCGCCGGGCCAAAGAAGCCTTCCGACATCGCCACTTTACCCGCCGGAAACACGATGATCACGCCGCCAGCCTTCAGATGCGCCATCGTCTCTATGCGCATCTCTAGGCCGAGTTGCCGGGCGTTTTCTTCATGCGGGAACGGCACCGGGATCATAAACTCGGCGACTTCGGGAATGCCCGTCAGCAGGCTGCGGGTCAGAATTTTGAAATCCGACCGCACCCGGTTGACCATTTCGGCCATGATCATGCCATCGACCAAGCCATGCGGATGGTTGGCGACCACCACCAACGGCCCGGTCGGGGGAATCAGCGCGATTTCTTCCGGCGGGGTATCAATGCGAATCCCCATCTGCTTGATCGCCTTGGGCCAGAACGGCGAGCCGAACGGTGCGCCAGAGCGTTCAAAATCGCGGATCAACCGCAGCAGGGTGATCTTTGCCGTCAGCCATTCAATCGCGCGAATCGCCCCAGCTTTGAACGGATTGCTGAAGGTGCCCGCATAGGACAGCCGCCGCATGTCATATTCGCGCTTGGCCGTGGGCGGCGTCGCGTTGACGGTCTCTGTCTGTGGCATGTCTGTCACGAAGCCTAAGCCTTCCCCGAACCGCGCTTCAGAACTCTTCCCCGAAGCGATTGGCCACCAGAGCCGCCAGAGCCTCGGCAAGCGCCGCAGCGGCTGGCCCACTGGTAGAGACCTCAATAGAGGTTCCGCGTGAGGCTGCCAACATCAAAAGCCCCATGATGCTGTCGCCGGACACCGTCATTCCGTCTTTGGTGACCTGTGCCGTTGCGTCAAATTCCTCAACCACCTCGACGAATTTGGCAGAAGCGCGGGCGTGCAGGCCCTTTTCATTGACGATTTGCAGGGTTTCTGCGGCCATATTCTTAGGCCCCCCCGCCCAAATCCAGCGAATTGATGTATTTGCGGCCCGCTTCGAGCGCCGCCGCGACGGCCTCGGTGACAGGGAGTTCGCGGGATTTTGCCAGCTTGATCAGCATCGGCAGGTTTGCGCCGTAGATGATCCGGCGTTCAGAGGCCGCACAGGCCATCAGCGACAGATTCGACGGCGAGCCGCCAAACATATCGGTCACCATCACCACGCCCTGCCCCTGATCGACCGCATCGGCGGCGTCACAAATCTCGCGCTGTTTGGCGGCGCGGTCATGGTCATCCTCAATCGCTATCGCCCGCATGGAGGTCTGCGGACCAACCACGTGTTCGACAGCGGAAAGATATTCCCGCGCCAAGCCGCCATGTGCCACGATCACGATACCGATCACGCGTCTTACCTCAATCCCACGGCAGGTAAAGTTGCTGCCCTGCGTTCCAATTCACGATGCCGTTTTGACACCGGCCAGCCCGCTTCTGCAAGCACCTTGCCTAGTTTTTCTGCAACTGCAACAGAGCGATGTTGCCCGCCAGTGCAGCCAAAGCCAATCGACAGATGCGCTTTACCCTCTGCAAGATGGGCTGGAAGCAGCATCAGAACAAGACCCTGCAACCTTTGGAAGAAATCCGCAAAGCGCGGATCGGTTTCGATATGGGCGGCTACGGCAGAATCGCGGCCATCTTTGTCGCGCAAATCAGCTTGCCAATAAGGATTTGTCAAAAAGCGACAATCGAACACCATATCAAGACCGCGCGGCAGTCCACGCTTGTAGCTGAAAGATTGCACCGAAACCGCCATATGTGCCGTCGCGTCACGGTTAAACCATTGACCGATTTCAGCTTTCAGATCGTGCGGTGACATCTCGGTGGTGTCGATCAGATGATCGGCGCGCACCCGCACCGGGGTCAGCAGATCAATCTCCCGCGCGATGCCTTCGGTCGGGGTCTCCATCGGGGCCAGCGGATGGCGGCGGCGGGTTTGCGAATAGCGCCGGATCAGTTCATTCGGATCGCAATCGAGATAGATCAGCTCAAGGCCGACGCGGGGGTCGCGGGTGAGGGTGTCGATCAGCTCTATCAACGCCGTGGTATTAAAGTCACGGTTGCGCACATCTAGACCCAGCGCGATGGGGCGGCCAAGGCTGGGGCCGTCGATCAGCCGGGGGACAAGCGAGAGCGGAAGGTTGTCGATCACCTCAAAGCCCAGATCCTCCAGCGCATGAATCGCCGTGGTTCGCCCCGCACCCGAGGGGCCAGTGATCAGCACCAGTTGATGCTCTGGTCCGGGTTCGGTATAGCCCACCGTTTGGCCAAGTTCGGTATTCACTGTCACGCCTGCCTCACTCCAGCCTTGCCCCCTTCAGATAGCACAAGACCGAAGCTGGAAAATGGTTGCTTTCTGCGCCGAGGACAAGGGGAAGCGACACGCCCAGCAAAGTTGTGATGCGTTTGGGCGGCAGGCGGTGGGTTTCGGTTTGGTCAAGGTCGACGACGAGGCTGATTGGGGCGCTGGGGTGGGGGGGAGAGTGCAGCAGGCCCACGCCGCGGGCTTCGATCATGCCCGACAGCTGCGGTGGGCAGGTGGCGATAAGCTGTTGGTGTTGCAGGGTGATCTGGGTTTGATCATCGGATATAAGTGCCGCCCCATAGGCGATCA
The DNA here is from genome assembly GCF_001294535.1 of Cypionkella psychrotolerans. GTDB lineage: Bacteria > Pseudomonadota > Alphaproteobacteria > Rhodobacterales > Rhodobacteraceae > Cypionkella > Cypionkella psychrotolerans. Next base: position 16,826 of record NZ_LGIC01000086.1, read on the forward strand.
GTTGCAGCGCCAGCGCGGATTTGCCCGTACCCGAGGCACCGATGATCAACACGCCATGCCCGTTCACTGCCACGCAACTGGCGTGCATCAACTGGCTGGTCACACCGGCAGACCGACCACAAACCGCGCGCCGAGCGGGTCAGAGGTGGGATCGGCGTTGGTGGGCCGGATGTTTTCAGCCCAGATCACGCCGCCATGGGCTTCAACGATCTGCTTGGAGATCGACAGGCCAAGGCCGGAATTGTTGCCGAAATGCGTCGGCGGGCGGTCGGAGTAGAAGCGCTTGAACACCTTGGTCAGCGCCTGTTCCGGGATGCCCGGCCCGGTGTCTTCGACCACGATCAGCACACGGTTTTCGCGCCTGCGCGCCCAAACCCGCACCGCATCGCCATCGTCGCAGAACGACACGGCATTGGTGATCAGATTGACGAAGACTTGCGCGAGGCGGCCTTCCAGCCCGTGGATCTTGATGGCTTCTGTGGGGAAATCGGTAATGAATTCAACGTTCTTCTCGCGTGCTTGGTCGCCGAGATATTCGGTGAGATTGGCGAGGGTTTTGACCAGGTTGAACTCCTCCTCCTCCTCTTTCACCAATTCGCTGTCGAGGCGCGAGGCGTTGGAGATGTCCGACACCAGTCGATCCAGACGCCGCACGTCATGTTCTATGACGTTCAGCAGCTTCTCGCGGTGTTCTTCTTTCTTGACCATCCGCATCGAGCCGACAGCCGAGCGCAGGGATGCGAGGGGATTCTTGATCTCATGCGCGACATCCGCTGCGAACTGCTCATTGGCGTCGATCCGGTCATACAGCGCCGCCACCATGCCGCGCATCGCCACCGACAGACGGCCAATTTCGTCTGGGCGGGCGGCGAGATCGGGGATACGCACCCGGCCGGGGGACATTTTGCGTGCATCGCGGTCGCGGCCCAGTTCCGCTGCGGCTGCGAGATCCGACAGCGGGTTGGCGATGGTTGACGCCAGCACCAGCGACAGGCCGATGGACACCAACAGCGCGATGACGAACATCTGTAGGATCTGCTCGCGCTCATAGCGGACCAGACGGTCAATCTCGCCCTCAGCCGAGGTCAGCACCACGGCCCCAATCACCGCGCCGCCAAACCGCACGGGGCTTGCCACGGAGAACTGCGCGCCACCGTCCACGCCGCGCCCGGTGTTCACCGCCACATCGCCCGTCAACGCGCGGGCATAGAGATCACGCGCCATCGCCTCGCCATTGGCGGCGGAGGGAACGTGGTTTCCGGCGCCCAAAAGGCCGGAGACAGCCTCCCAAATACCATTGAGAAAGTCGGTGATGATGGTCTTGCGCTCATCGCGCAACGCATCACCGGGGCGGGCCTGACCGATGCTGTGCGTCACCAGCAGGCCTTTGGGATCAAATACAAAAACCTCAACGCCCGGCGCCACGGCCAAGCCTGCCAAACTCACAGGCAGGCTGCCATTTGCGTTAATCGCGACCGATTCCACCACGTTGGAAATCAACTGCGCTTCGGTCACCAAGGCCTTTTCGCGCTGCAACACCAGACTATCGCGGAACGGGTTCATGAATAGAACGCCTGCTACCAAAATCACCAACGCCATCAGGTTGAACACGATGATCTTGCGCGCCAAAGGTGAGCGGTTCAGCGAGACGATGCCACGCCGCCCGCGGCCTTCGGACAAAGCACTATCGGCCACAACCTCGGGTGAGACCCAGTCTTCGCCCAACAGCAACTCTCCCGGCTTTTTCGCCGGGGTCGCGTCTTTCATGGATATGTTTTGCGCCGCTGTCATGGCCTAGCGGTCACTCTTCGTTGTAGCGATAGCCAATGCCATACAGCGTCTCAATCGCCGCGAAGTCATCGTCAACCGAGCGCATTTTCTTGCGCAAGCGCTTGATATGGCTGTCGATGGTGCGGTCGTCGACATAGACCTGATCGTCGTAGGCCACATCCATCAACTGATCGCGGCTTTTCACGAAACCGGGGCGCTGTGCGAGGGCTTGCAGCAGCATGAACTCGGTCACGGTCAGCGAGACATCGCGGCCTTTCCAAGCCACGGAATGCCGCAGCGGGTCCATCCGCAGGTGACCACGTTCCATAATCTTGGTTTCTTCGGTGACGGCAACTTCGCCCGTTGCAATCGCATCGTTGCGGCGCAGCAAGGCCCGGATACGTTCGACCAACAGCCGCTGGCTGAACGGCTTCTTGACGTAATCGTCAGCCCCCATCCGCAGCCCAAGCACTTCGTCAATCTCATCATCTTTTGAGGTCAGGAAGATCACTGGCATGGTGGATTTCTGCCGCAGACGCTGCAACAAATCCATGCCATCCATCCGCGGCATTTTGATGTCGAGCACCGCCATATCGGGCATCCGGCGGTTGAAGGCATCCAACGCAGACTGGCCATCATTGTAGGTTTCGACCTCAAACCCCTCGGCTTCAAGAGTCATAGAAACCGACGTCAGGATGTTCCTGTCGTCGTCTACAAGGGCGATCCTTGCCATGTTTGGGCTTCCCTATACTGCTCGGCTTGCCTAATTTGCTTGCCTGATTTTTGACACATATTCCGTTTTCCGCGCCTCGTTAGCAACTGCTAACTGCGAATCACCCATGGCTTGAGACTCCATCAGGCGCTAAATTTCCAAATGAATGACTAATATGACGCAGTTTTCCTATCGGCTCCATTTTGGTTGCGCTAACCCGAATTTGGTTGCGCTAACTGTGACCTCGCGTCCTATTCCGTGCAAAATCCGTATGTTATAGCAAAGGGACGAGACCCAAATCTTGGGTTTTCGCAGAAATGCCCAAGCTTTGGGCATTACGGGTTGGAAACTATACCGCCCTAGCTTGGCGGGAACGGGAGCTTGCAGGATGACGAATGGACGCGTGAACCCATCGCAACGGTTGGAAAATCAAGGCATCAGCGGGCTGGGGCGCGTCTATTATAACTATATCGAGCCTGCATTGGTCGAAGCTGCCGTGGCGCGCGGTGAGGGGAAACTGGGCAAGGGTGGGGCGTTTTTGTGCACCACCGGGCAGTTTACCGGGCGTTCGCCGAAGGATAAATTCGTGGTCCGCACCGCCGGGGTCGAGGATTCGATCTGGTGGGAAAACAACGCGGCCATGGCGCCCGAGGCGTTTGATCGGCTGTACGCGGATATGTTGGCGCATATGCAGGGGCGCGAGTATTTCGTGCAGGACCTGTTCGGCGGAGCCGACCCCGTTTACCGTCTGGATGTGCGGATGGTGACGGAACTGGCGTGGCACGGGCTGTTCATCCGCCACATGCTGCGTCGCCCTGAGCGGGCGGAGTTGGACGCTTTCGTGCCGGAATGGACAGTGATCAACTGCCCGTCGTTTGAGGCTGATCCTAAGCTGCATGGCTGCCGGACCTCTACCGTGATCGCGCTGAATTTTGAGCGCAAGATCATCCTGATCGGCGGCACCGCCTATGCGGGCGAGAATAAGAAAGCGGTGTTCACGCTGCTGAACTATCTGCTGCCAGAAAAAGGCGTGATGCCGATGCATTGCTCGGCCAACCATGCGATCGGCAATCCGGTGGATTCGGCGGTGTTCTTTGGGCTTTCGGGCACGGGCAAGACCACGCTTTCGGCCGACCCGTCGCGGATTCTGATCGGCGATGATGAGCACGGCTGGTCGGATCGCGGCACCTTCAACTTTGAGGGCGGCTGCTATGCCAAAACGATCAACCTGTCGGCGGAAGCCGAGCCGGAAATTTACGGCACGACTTCGAAGTTTGGCACCGTGGTCGAGAATATGGTGTTCGATCCCGAAACGCTGGAGTTGGATTTCACCGACAGCAGCCTGACCGAGAACATGCGCTGCGCTTATCCGTTGGAGTACATCTCGAACGCGTCGGAAACCGGGATGGGCGGGCATCCGAAGAATGTGATCATGCTGACCTGCGATGCTTATGGGGTGCTGCCGCCGATCGCCCGGCTGACCCCGGCGCAGGCGATGTATCACTTCCTGTCCGGCTTCACCTCGAAAACGCCGGGGACGGAGCGCGGGATTGTCGAGCCGACGCCGACGTTCTCGACCTGCTTTGGCGCACCCTTCATGCCGCGCCGGCCGGAGGTGTATGGCAAGCTGTTGCAGGCGAAGATTGCGAAGTTTGGCGCATCGTGCTGGCTGGTGAATACCGGCTGGACCGGGGGCAAATTTGGCGAGGGCAAGCGGATGCCGATCAAGGCGACGCGGGCTTTGTTGACGGCGGCGCTGGATGGTTCGCTTTCGGCCGGGGAGTTCCGCCGCGATCCGAACTTTGGCTTTGAGGTTCCCGTTTCTGTGCCGGGGGTCGATGCGACCCTGCTGGACCCGCGCGCGACTTGGAGCGACAAGGCGGCTTATGATGCGCAGGCGCAGAAATTGGTGGGCATGTTCGCCGATAATTTCGCGCAGTATGTGCCGTTCATTGATGCTGACGTGAAAGCAGCGGCGATTGGCTGAAACGGGAGGGTCCCGCGTTGGGACCTTTTTCAAATACTTTGAGTTCAAAGACTTACAGGTTGCTGTTCAGGTTCTGTTAAGCTTTGGCTTGCTGCATGGGCGGCTGGGGGTTTCACACCCCCAGACCCCTGTGGGATATTTGAGCCAAGATGAAAGCAAATTTTAGATAAATTTTAGGGAAACTGGGGTTAGAGGCCGACCGCCCGCCGCATCAGGTTGAGGCCAGTCAGCACCAGCAGGATTTGCGTCCATCGGCGGAATTTTGACTGATCGAGGCGGTCTTGGATCGCGACTCCCAGAGATTGGCCGAGCATGGCGGGCAGCACCAACGCCGCGGAGAAGCTCATCGTGCTGGCGGTCATCACGCCGGAGTGCAGATGGGCGGCCAGCAGGACCGCGGCGCCGATCAGGAACACCACACCTTGCACGCGGACGGTCTCCAGTTTGTCGGCTTTGATCGACAGCAGGTAGACCAGCAGCGGCGGCCCCCAGACGCCAGAGACCCCGCCATAGAGCCCACCGATGGCACCCAGAATCCACTCGGCGCGATTGCGATGCTCTAGCCGCAGGGCGAGGCCGACCCCGGCGAGTTGCAGCGCGGCGAAGGCGGTGATCGGCAGGCCGAGCAGCAGCAGGAACAGGTCTTGCGGGATCACGCGAACGAACTGGGCTGAAATCACGATGAAAATCACGGTGGCAATCAGCATCCGGCGATAGCTGATCACGGTTTCCCAAGCCGGGGCAAAGCCTTGGCGGAAGGCTTGGGTGAGGTTGGAGATCAGGGTGGGCAGGATCAGGCCCGCGAGGGCAGTCTCGGGCGGCAGGAAGCTGGAGAAGGCGGAAATCATGATCATCGGCATCGCGAAGCCAACCGCGCCTTTGACGAAGCCCGCGAAACAGGTGATGGCCAGCGCCGCCAGAAAAGCCAGTGGCGTCAGGCCAGCCATAAGATATTCCATGCGGTTTTCTCCTTGCAGGCTTTGTCTAATGCAGGGGGGGACGGATCGCACGTCAAAATTACATGCGACATTTTAAATCAATTTATGGCATCTTATCGAATTAATGTTGCGCTGCGGCTGCGAAGAGATTACCCCTTTCGCAGATGCAGCATGTGCGGAGAACGGGGATGGCTTTGGATCAGAACTCTGGTGTTATGACCGATCTGCTGGGGCTGACCGCCGAAGCTTTGCCGGAAGTTGAGGCACTGTTTGAACGCGGGCGTGAAGCTCTGCGCGGGCTGGTGACGGTAGCGGGCAAGGTCTCTGCCACCGCGATGGAAGAGCATCAGTTTGCGGCGCACAGCCTGTCTTGGCTGGCGACCTACACCGAAGCTTTGCGGCAGTTGCGGGCTTGGGCGGGGCGGTTGGCTGAGGACGGTCGCTTCGGCGAGATGGAGGGGCTGATCCTTCAGATCGGCTTTGGCGAGTATCTGAGCCAGATACATGGCGGGATTCCGATATCGCAGGGCGAGATGGCGCGGCTGGGGGATTTGGGGATTTCTGCTGTGCCGGGGCTTGCTGCGGCTGTGTTGATGGCCGAGGGGAATAGTCCTGCGGCGCGGATGCGGCTGGTGGCGTTGATGCGCGGCAATCACGGTCGGGCGACATTTGGGGTCACTGGGCTGGATGATGAGTTAGAGATGATCCGCGACCAGTTCCGCCGCTTTGCCGATGAGAAAGTGGTGCCGTTCGCGCATGGCTGGCATCTGCGCGATGAATTGATCCCGATGGAGATCATCACGGCTTTGGCCGAGATGGGGGTGTTTGGGCTGACGATCCCGGAGGAATTTGGCGGCTTTGGACTGTCGAAAGCCTCGATGGTGGTGGTGTCTGAGGAGTTGTCGCGGGGCTATATTGGGGTTGGGTCGTTGGGGACGCGCTCTGAGATTGCCGCTGAGTTGATCTTGTGCGGTGGCACCGAGGCGCAGAAGGCGCAGTGGTTGCCGAAGCTGGCCTCTGGGGAGATTTTGCCGACAGCCGTGTTTACCGAGCCGAATACGGGCAGCGATCTGGGGTCGTTGCGCACCCGCGCGGTTGCGGTGGATGGGGCTTGGGAGGTCACGGGGAACAAGACTTGGATCACCCATGCAGCGCGGACTCATGTGATGACCTTGCTCGCGCGCACTGACCCGGAGACGACAGATTATCGCGGCTTGTCGATGTTTCTGGCCGAGAAAGTGCCGGGGACGGATGCCGAGCCGTTTCCGACTCCGGGGATGACCGGGGGCGAGATTGAGGTGCTCGGTTATCGCGGCATGAAGGAATACGAGCTGGCGTTTGATGGCTTTAAGGTGAAGACCGAGAACCTGTTGGGCGAAGTGCCGGGGCAAGGCTTCAAGCAGTTGATGCAGACCTTTGAAAGTGCGCGCATCCAGACGGCGGCGCGGGCGATTGGCGTGGCGCAGAATGCTTTGGAAGTGGGCATGGCTTATGCGACGGATCGCAAGCAGTTCGGAAAGGCGCTGATCGAATTTCCACGCGTGGCGGGGAAGCTGGCGATGATGGCGGTTGAGGTGATGATCACCCGGCAACTGACCTATTTCAGCGCATGGCAGAAGGATCACGGCAAGCGTTGCGATCTGGAGGCTGGGATGGCGAAGCTATTGGGCGCGCGGGTGGCTTGGGCCAGCGCAGACAATGCGTTGCAGATCCATGGTGGCAATGGCTTTGCGCTGGAGTATCAGATTTCGCGGATTCTGTGCGATGCGCGGATTTTGAACATCTTTGAGGGGGCTGCGGAAATTCAGGCGCAGGTGATTGCGCGGCGGTTGTTGGATTAGGGGCGGCCACGCGAGGGGCGTAGGATGCCTAGGCGGGGGTGCAGGCTGCTGGCGATGACATAGGCGGCGGCGAAGGCCAGCCCCGAGGCGGCGAAGATGAAGTTCAACGGGGCGACCCACAGCACCAGCCACGCCATGCCGGGGGTGGCGATGCCCGAGACATCGCGGAAGCTGGAATAGACGGCGGCCATCTCGGCGCGTTCCGAGGGTTTGACGGACATCATGAACGGCAGACCTCCGGCGACATCGAGCATCACAAGCCCGAATGAGCCGAGGAACAAGCAGGCAATGGTGAGCGTGGGGGCAAAGGCGAAGATGGTGGCGGCGCAAAACAGGATGGCGCAATAGGCCAAGGCGCGGCGCAGGGCGACTCGGACCGAGCGTTTGCGCACCCATGCGGCCATGAACGGCGACAGCAGCAGCGTGGCGTTCGACACCGACAGCATGAAGCCGCCGAGTTTGTCCCCCAAGCCGGATTCGATGCAGAACACTGGGACATAGACGACATAGACCCACCAGCCACAGCTGCGGATCACCGCGAACAGCCAGCCGGCGATCAGCCTCGGTTGACGGAAGAAACGGCCCAAATAGGCTAAGGGATTGACCGCAGGGCCTTTGGCGCGGGTGATTTGTTTGCCCGACCCAAGCCGTAGATACCAGAACACCCCGAACAGGATCACCGCAAAGATGGCGGCGACGATGAACGGCAACGGCGCCCAAAGCGCGCGCATATAGACGCCCGCCATCGGGCCAATCGCCCAAGGCGCTGCGGCATAGACCATTTGCAGGCTTTGGGTGCGGCCGAGATCGGCGCGCGGCACATAATCCAGCACATAGGCGTTGAAGCAGACAAAGCAGGTCACCGTGGCCATCGACATGATCAGGATGCCCAGTTGCACCGACCATTGTGTGCCCAGAACGAACAGCACCATCGCGATCAGATAAAACACGCAGCCCGCCGAATAGACCCAGCGGCGCGGCCAGATCTGGGTCAGGCGCGGCACCATCAGGCCCCAGAACAGGGTGATGATGCCTGCGGTCAAATAGACCGTGGACAGGTTCTGCGCCGAGCCGAACGCGTCATAGATTGCAATCGGAATGGTGGAAATCAGCGTGCCGCGCACCGCAGCCTCAAGCCCCGCAAGCAAAGCGAAATGCTGGAGTTTTGGGCTGGAGGAGTGTTTCAACTCCAAAGACTGATACCGCAGGGCCATGCGGGTATTTGGCTTGGTCTGGCGGCGGAGGTCTGTGCTGCTGGCGACGGCGGTTAGGCTGTCCGCGACTATTGTTGCGCCAAGATGGCTAATAATCGCGCACGCGCTTCGGGCAGTGATTTGCCGTTCAATGTGGGTTCCAAAGCGCGGTTCAGGAAATGCCCGGTCAGCGCAAGGCCTTGGGCAATTTCAACCGGGCTGGCGGGCCCCTGCCCCAGCAAAACCGGCGGCAAAGGCAACAGCCGTCCCGCCCATTCGCCAGCAGCATCGCGGTTCACCGCGCGTCCGGTTTTCGGGCTGACATAGGCCAGATCCTCGCGGCTGCCAGTGATGGCGCATTGGCTGAAATCGAGGGCAAAGCCGAGTTCCTCCAACAGGTTTAGCTCCCATCGCAGATAATCAGGCGGCCAGCCGGGGGTTTGCAGTGCATCCAGCAAGGCGATGGAGCGGGCGTAAAGTGCCGGATGCGATTCGCGGTCGGGCAAAGCGATGTGCAGCATGGCGCAGATCGCGTTGAGGCCCGCAAGGTTCAACCGATCCGCCAGCACCCCGGCCCGGCTGCGCAGCGGCTCAACCTTGAAACTGCCGATCTGTTCCGAAAGCCGCGCCTGCCAGACCACATCGACTTGGCTGCCGGGTTGCAACACCGCCGCCATCCGGCGCGAGGCACCGCCGCGCACCACGCCGGCATGACGCCCATGCGCCGCCGTGAATACCTCGATGATCGCCGATGTCTCGCCATGCGGCCGCACCGAGATCACCGCCCCCTGATCGCGCCATTCCATCGCCGCAGTATCGACGCAGCGTCACGGCAGAGCAAGGCTTGCCATCCTTGGGTTTTGCGGCAGATTGCGCGGATGCTGGCCCGATTGACCGCCTTTGCCCTTGCCATAGTTGGCCTTGCCGCCCTGCGCGCGCAGTTTGATGCGCTGACCGGGCTTAGCTTGGCGGTGGACAGAATTTGGGCGATGGCCGCCTATTTCACCATTCTAACCAATGCCTTGCTGGTGGCGCATCTTTTGGCAATCACCAAGGGCTGGCAGATTTCCGCCTCGCGCGCGGCGGGGCTGATGGTGGCGATTACAACGGTGGGGATTCTGTATCACGCACTGCTGGCCAGCCAATTTCCGACCGAAGGTCTTGGCTGGTGGGCGGATCTGGGGCTGCATACGGTGATGCCTTTGGGCTTTGCCGCGTGGTGGTTGGGCTTTGCCCCCAAGAATGTGCACTGGCGCGACGTGCCGCAGTGGCTGATTTGGCCCGCGATATATGCGGCTTATGCGATGATCCGGGGGCAAAAGACCGGGGCTTGGGCCTATCCGTTCCTGAACGCGGACGCCTTGGGCTGGCCACATGTTGTGCGCAACATCGGTGCGCTGGTGGTGGCGTTGGTGCTGCTCAGCCTCGCCGTCGCGGCACTGGCGCGCATCCTTCACTCGGCCAAACCCGGCTGATCCAGCAGGGTGCGGCCTTGGCGATCCTCAAGTTCAATCACCCAAAGATCAGGGTCGCGGCTGCGCTGACGCGAGAGCAGGGCATCCACCTCTGGCTCGGGACCATCCGCCAGAACCACCCAGACCCGGGTATCGGCCATCAGATCAAACGAGCGCTGATAGGCGCGGGCTTGGCCGCTCAGCAGGGCGACTTTCACAATCACCGCCCCTGCCGTCGGGTCGCCTTTGGCGGTGACATAGACCGGAATATCCGCCAGCCGCAGCCGGGTCAGATAGGCGGAAACCCATAGATCAGAGGTGAGACGCGCACTCATCGTTGCTCTTTCTGAAATACTCCCCCCGGAGGGTTCAACGGATCAACCAACGCCCGCTTTCAAACCACGAAACCGAAATTTGCGACAAATTTCGTGCCGGAATTCGACTGCGAATTCCGCCTACGTCACGCCTCGCCGTCTTTGAAATCCAGACCCATTTCGGAATAACGCTCGGGTTCATCCTGCCAGTTTTCCCGTACTTTCACCTGTAGGAACAGATGCACGGTGCGGCCGAGGAATTCCGAGATATCGGCACGGGCGGCTTGGCCGATGGATTTGATCGTCTCACCCTTGTTGCCCAGCACGATGCCTTTGTGGCCATCGCGCGAGACATAGATGATCTGGTCAATCCGGGTGCTGCCGTCGGGCTTGTCTTCCCATTTCTCGGTCTCGACGGTCAGCTGATACGGCAGCTCTTCGTGCAGCCGCAGCGTCAGCTTCTCGCGGGTCATTTCCGAGGCGATCATCCGCATCGGCAGATCGGCGATCTGGTCTTCGGGGTAGAACCACGGGCCATCGGGGATCTGCTCGCCCAACCATTCGCGCAAGTCTTTGACGCCGTAGCCTTTTTCAGCCGAGATCATGAAGGTTTTCGCAAACGGGAAGGCTTCGTTCATTTTCTCGGCCAAAGCCAGCAGCACCTCGGCTTTCACCTTGTCGATCTTGTTGATCGCCAAAGCCACGGCCTGACCTTGCGGGACTTGGTCTTTCATGCGGTCGATGATGGTGGCCACACCTTCGGTGAGGCCCCGGTTGGCTTCGATCAACAGCACGATCAGATCGGCATCAGCGGCACCGCCCCAAGCCGCTTTGACCATGGCGCGATCCAAACGGCGGCGAGGCCGGAACAGGCCCGGTGTGTCGACAAACACGATCTGTGCGACACCCTCCATCGCCACGCCGCGAATACGAGTGCGAGTGGTTTGCACTTTATGGGTGACGATTGACACTTTCGCGCCGACCATGCGGTTCAGCAGGGTGGATTTGCCGGCATTTGGTTCGCCAATCAGCGCCACGAAACCTGCGCGGGTGCCGGGACCATCGGGCATCCGGCCAGTGAGTTTGCTGTCTTCAGTCATCAGAAGTCTCCATCCGGGCCAGAAGGGCGCGGGCTGCGGCTTGTTCGGCCACACGTTTCGATCCGGCGCGGGCAAGTTCAGCCTCGCCACTTTCCAGTCGGACTTCAACGGTGAAGATCGGCTGGTGGTCTGGGCCTTCGCGGCCCTGTTCGGTGTAAATCGGTGGCGGCATGGCGCGGGCTTGCGCCCATTCTTGCAGCGATGTTTTGGGATCGCGGGCGTCTTGTTCGACAGCGCCGATCCGGGCCCCCCAAAGCCGCAGGATCAGGGCGCGGGCGGCGTCAAAGCCGCTGTCTTGGTAAACGGCGGCGATCACCGCCTCCATCGCATCACCGAGCAGGGCTTCTTTGCGGCGACCACCGGAGAGCATTTCCGAGCGGCCAAGTTTCAGCACATCGCCGAGGCCCACCTCGCGGGCGACCTCCGCGCAGGCCTCTTTGCGGACCAGAGCGTTGAAGCGGGGGGCGAGTTGGCCTTCGGAGGCGGCGATGTCGGCACCCAGCAAGGCTTCGGCCATCACAAGGCCAAGCACTCGATCGCCAAGAAATTCAAGGCGTTGGTTGTCGGGGCGGGTGGTCGAGGAGATCGAGGCGTGCGTCACGGCGCGCAGCAGCAGGTCTGGCTGGCGGAAAGTGTGCCCAATGCGCGCCTCGAAGGCTTTGAGATCGGCTGCGAGCTTCACTCCACCGCCTTGAAGAAACGATCAGAACGCCAGGTCCAGAAGAACAGCATCGAGGTGCCTGCGGAGGAGAAGATCACCCGGTCGGCGCGGCCGATCAGGTTTTCGGCGGGCACGAAGCCGACGCCACCGACGGCTTGGGCAAAGCGGCTGTCTTGGGAGTTATCGCGGTTGTCGCCCATGAAGAAATACTCGCCCTCGGGCACGGTGAAGACATCGGTGTTGTCGGCGTAGCCATCATTTTCGATGTTCATCACGTCATGCACGACGCCATTTGGCAGGGTTTCGCGGAAGCGCTCTTTTTGACAGATCGCACCGTCGCCCACCGCGCCATTGCTGCAGCGCGGGCGGGATTTCATCGGACCTTGCGGCTCCATCACTTCTTCAAAGGTGCCATCGGGCACTTGCGGCACGACCGCGCCGTTGATGTAGAGCACGCCTTGCTTCATCTGGATCTTGTCACCCGGCAGACCAATCAGGCGTTTGACGAAATCAGAGCCATTGACCGGATGGCGGAACACCACCACGTCGCCGCGCTCGGGCTCGGACGCGAAGATGCGGCCTGAGATTGGGCACAAAGCGAAGGGGCAAGAGTATTTGGAATAGCCATAGGCCATCTTGTTGACGAAAACGAAATCGCCGACCAGCAGGGTGTCTTTCATCGACTCGGACGGAATCCAGAACGGCTGGAACAGCAGGGTGCGGAAAGCGCCTGCGATCAGCAATGCGTAGACGACGGTTTTGATCGTCTCGACAATGCCGCTTTCGTTTTTCGCCATGATGTTCGTCTTCCTTCAGATTTGCCGCTACATGCGCGCCGGGGGGGCCGGAGTCAAGTTGGCGCGGGGCCGGGGCGGGCTTCGATCACCACGAAAGCCTGCGCCCAAGGGTGATCGTCAGTCAAAGTGACGTGAATGATCGCGTGATGATCGGGCGGGGTCATTTGCGCGAGGCGTTCAGCGGCCCATCCGGTGAGGTGCATCACCGGCTGGCCCGAGCGCAGGTTTGACACCGCCATGTCTTTCCAAGAGATGCCCATGCGCAGGCCGGTGCCGAGCGCCTTGGAACAGGCCTCTTTCGCGGCCCAGCGTTTGGCATAGGTGGCGGCTATGGCGCGGGGGCGGCTTTCGGCCTTTTTCTGCTCGCGTTCGGTGAAGACGCGGGTTTTGAAACGGTCGCCGTGACGGGCGAGGGCGGCCTCGATCCGGTCGATGTTTGCAAGGTCAGAACCGATGCCAAGGATCATCTTTGCCCCTCGGGCCCGGCGTACAACTGCTTCAACGCGACAGATCCCTGATGAAAATGAACTCTGAAGGTAGAGCCGCAAGCCCGCGCTGTCCAGTCGACAGCACAGGCGCCGGCAGCAATGTGGTAAAGATAGGGGCTGATTCAGATCAATGCGCCGCGCCGGGATCAGGCGGAGAATAAGCGGGGGCCGTTTGACCCTTTGCACAGAAGGATTGAGTGATGAGAGTCTCCAGACGCACTGCTTTTACCCTCGCTGCCGCGCTGTTCACGGCGTTCGGCGGAACGACCGCTTTCGCTGCCGATAGCACGGTGCATGTCTCGCTGTGGGACAAAGGACCGGACTCGGCAATGATGAACGGTAAAATGATGTTGGGCATGGGAAAAGCCATGTCCGGCGGCGATATGGCGATGGCCATGATGGGGATAAAGATCGACACAGCAACGATTGCTCCCGGAAGGATCACCTTTGAGGTCGTCAATGATTCAAAGGACATCATCCACGAAATGATCGTCTCGCCGATAAAGTCGACCGATGTCGACCTGCCCTATCTTGCCGATGAGAACCGGGTCGATGAAGAAACCGCCGGGCATCTGGGCGAGGTTGCCGAGCTTGATCCAGGCAAAAGCGGTGCGTTGACGGTTGATCTGACACCGGGGCTGTATTTGCTTTATTGCAACATTCCCAACCACTTTGTCGGTGGGATGTGGACGGTTCTGACCGTCACCGAGTGACCGCAGCAGCGCGTCCCGGCCTTCAGGCCGGGATTGCGCGCGCCGCATCCATCAGACGGCGCATTTCTTTGATAGCGGCTTCAAGCCCGACATAGATCGCCTCGCCGATCAGGAAATGGCCGATGTTCAGCTCGGCCACTTCGGGGATGGCGGCGATGGGGGTGACGTTATCATAGGTCAGACCGTGGCCGGCGTGGACTTCGAGGCCAAGGCTGTGGGCATAGGCGGCCCCTTTGCGCAGGGCGTCGAGTTCGGCTTCGGCCTCGGTCATGCGGCCTTCGGCTTGCAGGTCGGAATAGTGGCCGGTGTGGAGTTCAACCACGGCGGCACCGATGCGGGCGGAGGCCTCGATCTGGGCGGGCGCGTGGCCGATGAACATCGACACCCGACAGCCCGCTTCGCGCAGGGGAGTGATGAAATCAGTCAGCCGGTTGGCGTCGGAGGCCACATCAAGGCCGCCTTCGGTGGTGCGTTCGGCGCGGTTTTCCGGCACGAGGCAGACGGCGTGGGGTTTCAGGCGTAGGATGATCGCGGCCATCTCGTCGGTTGCGGCACATTCGAAGTTCAGCGGGATGCCGATGCCTGCGGCAAGTGCGTCCATATCTGCGTCGCGGATGTGGCGGCGGTCTTCGCGCAGATGGGCGGTGATGCCATCGGCCCCGGCGGCTTCGGCAAGCAAAGCGGCGCGCAGAGGGTCGGGCCAAGCCGAGCCACGGGCGTTGCGCACGGTGGCGACGTGATCAATGTTGATGCCAAGCCGTTGCCGCGCGAGATGTGCCATCGCCTGCGTCCTTTGTGGTTTTGATCAGATTACTTTGCGCCCGTGCTGCTGTCATCTCCGAGAACGCGGCTTTCACCGTCTTTCTCGGTGCGGTGCAGCAGGCGGTTTTTGGCTTCAGACACCGCGAGTTTCAGACGGTGGCGACGCTCGCGCCGATCGTCGGCCTTGGCCGCACGAGCTTTTTGGTAGGTCATCACGATTGGGATCGTAAGATAATAAGCGATGGCCGATATCACGATGCCGGGCAGCAACGCACCGATGAAATACGGCACATAAATCTCATGCCAAAAGCGGATCAAGCCGCCCCAATGCATGGTTTCCGGGGTGAAGATCGCGACCATGTTGCGCCACAGATCGCCACCGGCATGAGCAAAAGCGCCGCCAATGGCCTCGGCCGTGAGTGGCTCTTGCACGCCCATGATCCAATGGCCGAAGGTCATCGCAAAGACCGCGAAGAAGGGCGTGGTCAAGGGGTTGGTGTTGAATGTGCCAAGCAAGGCGGCCAACAGGTTGCCGCGCACAAGGCGGGCAGCGGCCCAAGCGGCGACGAATTGCAGGCCGGGGAGTGGCAGAAAGCCAATCAGAAAGCCCGCAAACACGCCGCGGGCGATGCGGTGGGGGTCATCGGGCAATCGGCTCATCCGGTGGATGACGTAGCGGGTCGCGCGTTTGAAGCCACCCTTCGGGTAGACCATCTCGCGCATCCAAGCGAGCCATCCCAGCGGTTGCCGACGTTTGAAAACCATAGAGCGGCCCGATTCCTTCTTGCCCAGTGACCCTGCGGATAGCCCGTCAGGGTTTGCGTGTCATATCACGATGCCGCGACACTTGTGCGACATCGGTTTCCGCCTCGAGGGCTGTCATCACCATGTGCAAGTGTTCAACATCGCGCAAGTCCACGTCAATGATAAGTCTGTAAAAATCCGGTTTACGTTCTGTGAACCGCAGATCGGATATGTTGGCTTTCTGCTCGCCAATCAAGGTGCAGATCCGACCCAAAACGCCTTGGTCGTTGGAGATGGCGACATCCAGCGCAACGGTGTTGACGGCGGCGTGGCGGCCTGCGTGCCATTGCAGATCAACCCAGCGGTTGGGCTGTTCTTCAAACTCTTCCAGTGCCGGACAATCAATCGCGTGGATCAACACACCTTGGCCGCGATAGGTGATGCCGACGATACGTTCGCCCGGAAGCGGTTGGCAGCACGGTGCGCGGCGGAAGGTCTGATCATCGGGCATACCGATCACGGCGCGGGCGGATTCAACCTCATCCGGGCCATGCTGGATGAGTTCAGGGTAGAGGGTTTCAACGACCTTGCGAGCGGTCAATTCTGCCGAACCGAGGGCTGCGAGAAGCTCCGCCTCATCCGGCATTCCCAGCATTTTTGCAGCCGTGCGGAGGGCTTTATCTGTGGCCTTTTTGCCAACATGTTCAAAGGCAGCGCGGGCAAGTTCTTGACCAAGCCGTACAAAACGGCCGCGATCTTCTTCGCGCAGGGATTTGCGAATCGCCGCCTTGGCGCGGCCTGTGGTGACAATGTCGATCCAAGACGCTTGGGGGCGTTGGCCTTCGGCGGTGATGATTTCCACCGATTGGCCGTTTTTCAGCCGGGTCCACAAAGGCACGCGGATGCCGTCAATCTTGGCCGAGACGCAGGAATTGCCGATGCGGGTGTGGATCGAATAGGCGTAGTCTAGGGGCGTCGCCCCACGCGGCAGTTGCACCACATCACCCTTCGGGGTGAAGCAGAACACCTGATCGGAATACATCTCAAGCTTGACGTTTTCGAGGAATTCGTCGTGATCGCCCTCATCCAGCCGTTCGGTCATCGCGGCGATCCATTTGGCGGGATCGACGGCAAACGGGTTCTTGGCGCGCACACCTTCGCGGTAGGACCAGTGGGCGGCCACACCCGCCTCGTTGACCTCGTGCATCTCACGGGTGCGGATTTGCACTTCGACGCGCTTGCCGTCGCGGCCCGACACCGTGGTGTGGATTGAGCGGTAGCCGTTGGTTTTCGGCTGGCTGAGATAATCTTTGAATCGGCCCGGCACCGCGCGCCAGCGCTGGTGGATCACACCAAGGATGCGGTAGCAGTCAGCGACCGAGGCGCAGATGACGCGAAAGCCGTAGATGTCAGACAGGCGGCTGAACGCCAGATCCTTTTCCTGCATCTTGCGCCAGATCGAATAGGGTTTTTTGGCGCGGCCATAGACATCGGCGTCGATCTGCACCTTTTCCAGCACGGCGCGGATGTCGGCGGTGATCTGATGCACCACATCGCCAGATTCGCGTTGCAGGGTCAGGAAGCGACGGATGATCGAATTGCGGGCCTCTGGGTTCAGAACGCGGAAGCTGAGGTCTTCAAGTTCTTCGCGCATCCACTGCATCCCCATGCGACCCGCGAGCGGTGCATAGATTTCCATGGTTTCGCGGGCCTTTTTGGCCTGCTTTTCCGGGTTCATCGACTTGATGGTGCGCATGTTGTGCAGGCGGTCGGCCAGCTTGACCAAAATCACCCGCAAGTCTTTCGACATCGCCATGAACAGCTTGCGGAAGTTTTCCGCCTGCTGCGATTCGGTGTTGGAAAGCTGTAGATTGGTCAGCTTGGTGACGCCATCGACCAATTCCGCCACTTCCTCGCCAAACAGCTTGGCGACCTCGGCATAGGTGGATTTGGTGTCCTCAATCGTGTCGTGCAACAGCGCCGTGATGATGGTGGCATCATCCAACTGCTGTTCGGTGAGGATGGCTGCGACGGCGACCGGATGGGTGAAGTACGGCTCACCCGATTTGCGCATCTGACCTTCGTGCATGGCAGCGCCGTAGGCATAAGCCCGGCGGATCAGCTCGGCATTGCAACGCGGATTGTAGTTTTTAACCAGGGCGATGAGGTCTTCAACGTCAATCATCACCGCCCCGCAATTCGGGAATTCCCGTAATTAAAGCTCGCCTTGCGCTTCCATAAGTGCGCGCAGCAGCTTTTCTTCTGACATATCGTCCTGCATCGGGCGATCAATTTCGCCGGACATCAAGAGAGCCATCTGATCTTCTTCCGGCTCGTCAACTTCGATCTGGGTCTGGTGACCTTCAATCATCCGCTCACGCAGGGCATCGGCCAACTGGGTTTCCTCGGCGATTTCGCGCAGGGCCACCACCGGATTCTTATCGTTGTCACGATCCACAGTCGCGGCAGAGCCGGCCTGGATTTCGCGGGCCCGATGGGCCGCAAGCAAGACAAGTTCGAACCGGTTCGGAACTTTATCGACGCAATCTTCAACCGTCACGCGGGCCATGAAAGACTCCAGTAGGGGAGGGGCTTTGAAGCGGTCTATTTAGGCGCGATGCTGCGGCTTGACAAGTGGATAATCAAGCGGATGCCCAGATCAGTCTAAAGGCAGGGGGATAACTTCGGCACGATCTTTCGCGGGAAGGGCTGCCAGCATCTGCGCCACGGTCAGGCCGGTGACCGGATGCTGCCAGTCGGCGGCCACATCGGCAAGCGGCACCAGAACGAAAGCGCGCTCGGCCAGACGCGGATGCGGCAGAATCAACTGATCGGGCGCAAGGCTCCGTTGATCGTCGGGAAGAAGATTTTTCCATTTCAGATAGGTTTCGGCATCCGGCAAAACTGATTCGCCCAAGGCCAGTAGATCAATATCAAGGCTGCGCATCCCCCAACGCTGCACGCGCTCGCGGCCGAATTTTGCTTCTACCGTATGCAAACAAGCTAATATGTCGGACGCTGACATGAAATGACGCAACGTCACGACGGCTGCGGCGTTCACATAGTCCGGCCCTGCCCCGGCGGGGAAACATGGCGTTTGATACAGGGTACTCAGCCGCGTCACGGGCAGCCCCACACGGTCAAGTTCCGCTATAGCGGCAAGAATTGTTGACTTTGGCGACATCTCGCCGAAATTCAGGTTTGCGCCAAATGCAACCAGAGCGTGCTTTTCTGTTAACATGGTTGCTGCTATCCTCACAACAGATTGGCTTGCTCGTCGGTTGGCGACCCTGCTATTCAATCTTATTCGCCGCCGACCATCTACATTAGGTAGACCACTCACGATAGCGCGATAGGCGATTTGTTTTCGAGGGGAAGACTTATGTTTTACAAGGACGAACGGCTTGCGCTGTTCATAGATGGATCGAACCTTTATGCGGCCGCCAAGGCGCTTGGGTTTGACATCGACTACAAGCTGCTGCGTCAAGAGTTCATGCGGCGCGGCAAGTTGCTGCGGGCGTTCTATTACACCGCCCTGCTGGAGAATGACGATTACTCGCCGATCCGCCCGCTGGTCGACTGGCTGCACTACAATGGCTTCACCATGGTCACCAAACCGGCCAAGGAATACACCGACAGCCAAGGTCGCCGCAAAGTCAAAGGCAACATGGACATCGAGCTGACAGTCGATGCGATGGAGCTGGCACCGCGCGTGGATCATGTGGTGATCTTTTCGGGTGACGGCGATTTCCGGCCCTTGGTGGAAAGTCTGCAGCGCCAAGGCGTGCGGGTTTCGGTGGTCTCGACCATCCGCAGCCAACCGCCAATGATTGCCGATGAGTTGCGCCGCCAGGCCGACAATTTCATCGAGCTGGATGAGTTGCGCGACGTGATCGGCCGCCCACCGCGCGAGCCGCGGCTTGAGCGTGACGAAGTGGCGGTTGACGTGAAGTGAAGTGACGGAAGTTCCCCAGACTTCTGGTGTGGTTGATGAAAAGCCGGGGCGGGAAACTGCCTCGGCTTTCGCTATGCGGCCAAGCCGGGATTTCGATGGCGGGCTGTTGGAGCGGTGGACCTACACGCTGAGTGCAGCGGATGCTTTGGCCTATCTGCGGTTAAAGCGGGAATGGTCGGGCCGGGCGAAATGGGCGTTGGGGGCGTGGTTTATCGCGGGTGGGGCGGTGTTTGGCCTGCTGCCGGAAGGAATCAAAGGCGTTGAGGCGTCTTGGCGATCTTGGACGGTATTTCTCGCTGTGATGGCACTGCAATGGGCGCTGGTTTTGCTGGGGATAAACCTGTGGCAGCACAGGCGGGCACGGCGGATGGTGCCCGCGCCAATGCAGGCAGAGTTTGAGGAATGGATAGATTGCGTCGCGGGCACCGATCTTTTGACGCTTGAGTGCTGGTATCTGTCGCCCGAGTTGATCGGGCAGGTGTTGGAAACCCCGACGCATCTGTTCGTGCTGAACTTTGACTCCGCGATTGTGGTTCCGGTCCGGGCCTTCGCCGACCGGGCGGAAGCGGCGCGGATGGCGCAACATCTGCGCGATCTTGCGGCGGGGCCGTATTACTTTGAGGCGCAAGACTAGACGAGGCCCGCGTGGCAGCTTAGGTCTAGCCCAAACATGAGTAGCCCGATGACCCTGCCGCCGTTAACCCTCTACCTCGCCGCCCCGCGCGGCTTTTGCGCTGGTGTTGACCGCGCCATCAAGATTGTCGAACTCGCGCTGCAAAAATGGGGCGCGCCAGTCTATGTGCGGCATGAAATTGTGCATAACAAATTCGTCGTCGATGCGCTGCGGGCGCAGGGCGCGGTGTTTGTCGAGGAACTGGATGACTGCCCGGTCGACCGCCCGGTGATCTTCTCGGCGCATGGTGTGCCAAAATCGGTGCCAGCGGCAGCAGAAGCCCGTCAGATGATCGCGGTGGATGCCACCTGCCCTCTGGTGACGAAAGTGCATAACGAGGCGCAGCGTCATTCCGAGGCGGGCCTGCAAATGGTGATGATTGGCCATCAAGGCCACCCGGAAACCATTGGCACGATGGGACAACTCCCGGACGGCGAGGTTCTGCTGGTGGAAACCGCCGGGGATGTGGCGGGGCTGATGGTGCGCGATCCGGCGCGGTTGGCCTATATCACCCAGACCACTTTGTCGGTCGATGACACGGCGGGGATTGTCGCGGCCTTGCAGGCACGGTTCCCGGCAATCGTCGGGCCGCATAAGGAAGACATCTGTTACGCCACCACCAATCGGCAAGCGGCGGTGAAGGCGATTGCGGGCAAAATTGACGCGCTTTTGGTGATTGGCGCGCCGAATTCGTCGAACTCGCGCAGGTTGGTGGAGGTGGGGCGCTCGGCAGGCTGTGGCTATGCGCAACTCGTGCAGCGGGCGTCTGAGATTGACTGGCGGGCGTTGGAAGGTGTGACTTCGGTGGGCGTCACAGCGGGGGCATCTGCGCCGGAAGTCTTGGTAAACGAGGTGATCGATGCCTTCCGTTTACGGTTTGACACCACCGTTGAACTGATTGAAACCGCACAAGAAAACATCGAATTCAAAGTGCCGCGCATCTTGCGGGAAAGTGTCTGACATGCCGGATTTGTTTGCCTATACCGATGGGGCCTGTTCGGGCAACCCCGGCCCCGGCGGCTGGGGTGTTTTGATGCTGGCGCGTGAAGGCGGCGCTGTGATCAAGGAACGCACGCTGTCGGGCGGCGAGGCGCATACCACCAACAACCGGATGGAATTGCTGGCTGCGATCTCGGCCCTAGAGGCTTTGACGCGGGTGTCCGAGCTGACGATTGTGACCGATTCTGCCTATGTGAAGAACGGCGTGACCGAATGGATTCACGGCTGGAAGCGTAACGGCTGGAAAACCTCCGGCAAAGATCCGGTGAAAAATGTCGATCTGTGGCAACGGCTTGACGCGGCGCAAGCCAAGCACAAAGTGGTCTGGCGCTGGATCAAAGGCCATGCCGGACATGCCGAGAATGAGCGCGCGGATGAATTGGCGCGGGCTGGGATGGCACCGTTCAAGCCAGTGAAACTATAGCGCCGGCAGATAGGGAAACCGGGCGCGCACATCGGCATCCTGCCGCCAATCGGGCACTGCGCGCCATTTCGCGCTGACCTCAACGCGGGAATCATTCGCCTCATGCACCGAGCGCACAAACATCGGCTGACCGCCGATCAGGCGATGCGGATAGTCCAGCGGTGTCTTGCGGTGGCGGATTGCAAAGATATTGCGGCCCTTACGATCCCCCGCCATCGTCAGGCCCAAATTGATGAACGGATAGCGATGATGGTAAAGCGCATAGGTCTCCGCACGTTTCGATGACAGATCAAGGCCATAGCCTCGACTGAACGAGACGAAACGCAGATCGTCGGGATCAATGAGCGGCGGCAATTCTGCCATCCCACGCCGCGCTGTGGCGATCAGATCGGTGGAAAATCCGTCATCATCATCCAGAACGGTTTGCAGCACCGCAGTCGGCTGATCCGAACCTGCCGGATAACGCGCCGCGATAAACTGCGCGAGATGCTTGTGGGCGACACCAAATCGGCGCGGGGTGATGGTATACTGGCCAGCGGGCAGAGTTTCGGCGCAAATCTCGGCCAGACTGCGCTGCGCCCAACGCGGCATGGCGTAACTCGACAGTATCATCAGGTGAAAATTCTGATCCGTCTGCGCCGCAAGCGCGGGCAGGGGCAGACTTTGCAACAGGCCCAGCCGCATGATCAGCCTATCCTGATCAAACAGCAGCGCCTTATCTTTTGAAAAATCGCTTTTCCAGCCCGAAGTGCCGAAATAAGAAAACCGCAGGGCCACCAGCACTTCTTGACGCGCAACGAAGTTTTGCCAAGCCGTCTGCATCCCAGCCTAATACCTTGAAATCATTTTAACATCTACCGAACTTTGAAGGTGCTTTTCTTGCGGCTAAATCCAGTCGAGATTGACTTTCCCCGCCGGATACTTCGCAGCCACTACCTCGCGCAGGGCTTTGTAGCGGTCGCGCAGGTCCTTGAACTTGCGCTCATGGGTTTCCGCCACCAGCGCGCGGATGTTTGTGAACAAATCTTCACGATCCAGCGTTTCGAGGATGTCGAGTTCTGCGCCCTCAATATCCATCTTGATGAAAGCAATCTCGCCACGCGCCGCTACATGCTCTCGCACCAGCGTCGGGAAGTCGAGCAAAGTCACCTCCACCGCGTTTTCCGTATCAATCCGCCGCCCACCGTCCAGAATCGTGCTTTTTACCGAAGCACCATCGGGATTGTCGCCGAAATTATCCGCCCGCATCAGGCGAATGGTGCCCGCCCCCACCCCAACAGCGGCATTGATCAAAGTGACGTTCGGGGTGTTTCCGAATTTTTGTTCAAGAACAGAAAACGCATAGGGATCAGGCTCATAGGCCAGAACATCCGCCCCTGTCGCCGCCAGCACTGCCGTCACCACCCCCATATTCGCACCGCAATCCATCACCAGATCGCCGGGCCGCAACATCGCGGTGATCGCGGTCATATAGCCTTCCGCCCAAGCCTTGCGCTGGTTACGTTTTTGACGGCGGATCAGCGCCTCAATCTCATCGGGGGTTGAAGGTAAGGGCTTGACCGCTTTGTCTTTTTTGCCCTTCTTGACCTGCGGCTCTAGCGCTTCATCCGCCTCGCTCATTCCTCCAGCGCCTTGGATGCATCGACGCCAATCTGCGCACACATCCGCGCCGCATAAGAGTTCGGCATCGGCGGATTTTTCCGCCAATAGGGCTTGGTGCCATTGGTATAGAGATGCACCGACAGCGTGTTGTCGGTGAAATGCCCCTCAACCCGACCGTAGGGGTCGTAGAACACGTCGTTCAACTGGAACGGCACCGGGTAAAGGTAATCCGACGTCAACGCCTTTTCAAAATCGCCGGTCTGTTGCGCGAAATAGGTGAAGGCCTGCGGGCCAAAAGCGGTGCGCTCGACATTATAAATCCGCACGGCTTGCGGCAGGCTGCTGTCTTGCTTTTCGATCCGCTTGCGCTGCTGTTTGTTGAACCACGCCGGGGCGGCGGGCAGGTTTTCGTAGTAATCCAGCAACTGCTTGATCAGTTTGCCTTGCGGTGGAATATAGACAACGCCACAGTTCAAAGCCCCCCTAAAGCCATGCCCTGCATAAATATTCTGCATCTCATCCGGGAATGGCTTGTGGCAAAACGCATCGCAATCAATCCAGACCGCGTCGGTTTTCTCGATCATCTTGTAGCGAAACACGTTCGACAAAAAACTTTCCGAGGTCTGCCGCACAATATCCATGTCAATCGCCATGATATCTGTCGCAGGCTTGACGATGATGCCATCGGGCACATTCGTCACCTTATCGGTGCAATAAAGCGTGGTCGGATGGCCTTGTGCGACATGGCTGAGCAGGCAAAGCTGGTTCAGATAATGCAGCTTTTCGCCAATCCAAAGCGAGGCGACGGGTCTGCGAACGTGGGTGGACATGGGTACTGCCTCGTTTGTTTCGTTTTATGGAACAATGCCGCAGGGTCGCGCCTCTGTCCAGCGGCGGGCGTTGGTTAACTTGGGTCGTCTGGATCGACTGGTGCGCCGAGCCGGAAACCGCGCGCGATATTGGCATCAAATCCGTAGTCCGGCACATAGCCAAGTGCCGCCAGCACGGCCTCTACTTCCAGCAAACGCGCGTGATGTTGCTCCAACAGCCGCCCGTAGAGAAAGATTTGCGTCGGGGCCGGAACCGGCAACATCGGCAGCAATTTTTGCAGCACTTCTGTGCCGAGTTGCGAGTCTGAAAGCAACAAAGCATCCGGGCGCAACGCCGTGATCAGCGCCAGTGCGCCTACCACCGGATCAGAACCAAGGCCTTGTTCCATCAAGACAAAGCGATTGCTGAAAGTGCGGTTACTCAGCGCGCAAACCACACCCAGCATCTGCCGCAGGCCATCGTTATCCTCTTGCAGATAGAGGCTCAGGTCTGGCCTTATGTTGGCGCAATGCCCGGCCAGAAAGCCCACCGCAGAGCCAATCTCCAACACCTTGGCCTGCTCAGCCAAGACCTGTGGCATCCGGCGCGCAAGACCGCGCTCAAACTTGCCGGACTGGATCAGAGCCAGCGCCGAATCCGTGAAGACCCGCCGATCCGAGGGCAGCTTCATGCTGTGATTAGGGTAAACTTCGGCGCTCGCACCTTGCGAAAGATCAATCCTTCCCGACCGATACGATCCCATCGGCACCGCCTCAACCGGGTCTTTCGGGACGGCCTGCCGTTCGGTCTTCGCCTTGGCACCGCGTCGCTTTTCCACATCCGACATCAGGGCTGCGATCTTTTCCTTGTCGCGTGCCTGCGGCGGTTTCGCGACGATCTGGCTGATCGGCACGTCAGAGGCTTTGGCCAGATCGACAACCAGTTGGTGATAGGCCTCGGTCTGGCGCAGCTCGGCCAAACGCCCTTCGGCCCGGGCAATCGCCGCGTGGTGCAACCGGTTCAGCACCGGATCTTGCAGCAGTTGCGTGATGATATCATTGCGCTGTTCGGTGTAGCGCAGCATCGTGTCATCGCGCACTTCATTGCGATCTTGCAGCGACCAATAGTCGGAATTGTACTTATCCGCCTTATTGTTCACATTGCCGCGCATCTTGCGAATGGCATAGCTGTCCACCGATTTCACCGCGTAATGATTGAGCTGGACCCAGTCATAACCGACAGTCCGGGTGATCGAACGCCAGCCGCGAAATTTGAAGTAATCCTCCATCTCGCGGCCCGAGCCGTTCAGCCATTTCACCTCGTCCGGAAACGCGGTTTCATGCCATTTCGTCTTCATTTTCGGGCGGTGGATGCCCAGTTTCCACTTATCGGCGCTGAAAGTGAACAGCGTCTTCACCCCCCAGCCCTTGTTCCATTCCTGCGGTGCTGCCCATAGATATTGTTCCGTCACCGGGGCGCGCGACCAATCCACCACCCCTCCAGAGCCGAATATTCGCCAGGTCACCACGATACCATTGGCCCCCTGAGCTTTGGTGGCCGCCAGCAGGCTGTCGAGGGTGCCATCGCCGTATCTGATCGACAGAAACTCATCGGCGTCAAACACCATCACCCAGTCGGATTGCTGCACAACGGGTTCGTCCTGCGCATAGTTCAGCGCCGAGGGTTGCGGGCGGATGCCTTCGGGAATCACGTTACGGCGATGGTGGCAGAGCCCCAATTCCTCCAGCCGGATCAGCATGTCGTCGGTGCCATCTGAACAATCGTTCGTATAGACCACCAGATCAGAAAACCCGACCGCCAGATGATGCGCAACCCATTCGATCACATAAGCGCCCTCGTCCTTCATCATCGAAACTGCGGTCACTTGACCATGCGGGCTGTCATGGCGTTTCAGCGGAAATTCAACACTGCCCCAGCGCGCACCAGCCCCCTTCGGACGCCCGGCGAGCGGCATAATGCCTTCTGGCTGTTTAGCTTGTTTCGACGTCACGCCCTGCCCTGCCGCTACGCGGCGAAGCCTCTGGCCCGCCGCTCCTCTCCGATTGCAGATCACCATAGGTCAAGCCGGAATCTGCCAGCAAGGCCAATGCAGAAAACTGCGTAGAACTGTGTCTTAGCAGACAATTGTTTCCATCTTAGCAACGAAACCCGAGGAATTTGCAGCAAAACTCAGCTCAAACGCGTGACTTTGCGATGTGATGCGGCTTAATCTGCCAAAACCGTCGCATTCTCACCCGCAGAGCAGGTATATGACCCCGAAACTGACCGTATTTTTCATCGTTGAGCCACCCGACTATGAGGTGATGGCATGTTATCTTGCGGCGTCACTGCGCGAACAGTTTGGCGATCAGATCGCGCTGGTCGGCTATTGCCCTGATGTTAAGCTTGATCAAGTCTCGCCGAATGTCAAAGAAGTGCTGCGCCGGATGGGTTGCGAGGTGCGCCCCTTCGTGGTCGAGGGGCGATTTTCCCCGGCCTATCCGCATGGCAACAAAATCCTCGCTACGATGGAACCGCGCGATACCGAGTTTTCGGCGTTCTTCGACAGCGATATTCTTTGCCTGCGCCCGAACCGGGTTGAGAATATCACCCTAGCGGGATCGGTTTCTCTGACGCCCGCAGCTTCGATGAACTGGGGGAAAACCGACGATTGGAACCTGATCTATTCGGTTTGCGGCATGGCAATTCCAGAGGAGCGTATCAAATTGATGCGACAATCCGGGGAGCGTCAGCGCATACCGTATTTTAGTTCTGGTTTGTTCAGCTTCCCCGAACAACATCGCAGTCCAGATGGCCGCAGTTTTCCGCAGGTCTGGATGGACATCGCGCAGACCATCGACGCGCATCCCGATGTGCCGGGAAAGCGGCCCTATCTTGACCAAATCTCGATGCCGCTCGCGATCCAGCAATCGGGGTTGAAATGGAATATTCTACCAGAAGAACAACACTTTATCCTTGGCGGAAAGCTACGAGGTGACGCCCTTCCTGAGGATCGTGAGATTTTCACGGTGCATTATCGCCAGTTGAAGGTCCTGAAGGAAACCGGATTGACCGCGACAAGCCGGAAGATGTTGAAGCGACAAGCTGGGGTGAAGCGGATCGACAAAGCGGGGGAAGACCCGAACGATGATGAATAGCCATTCGCGTTTCACTTGCAATTCATGATGTCTGAGTCATATTGAGATTATGGCACGCACAAAGCTGATATCGGACCGAGATGTTTTCCAGCAGGTACTGACCCTGTTGCTGCAAAATGGCGAAAAGGCGGTGACGTTTTCGACAGTTTCTGCGGCGACCGGGCTTGCGCCAACCACTTTGGTGCAACGTTTTGGCAGTTGCAATGAGATGATCTTAAGCGCGATTGCTCAAGCTTGGCAGGAGTTAGATGGCTTGGTTGAAGCCGCAACTCTGGATGCCGCAGCCTTAAACAAAGGTCTGCCGGGCCTGCTGAAATCACTTGTCGGTCCGATTGATCCGGGCGCGTTGCTGACGCTGAGCTTGCGCGATCCGGACCTGATCGGGCGTGCAAAAGCGTGGCGCTATAAGGTTGAGCAGGCGATTGCAGCGCGTCTGGACGTCAGCGCCAAGGCGAAAGAAACGGCGGCGCTGATCTTTGCGGCGTGGCAGGGTCGGATGTTGTGGGATGCAGGCGGCGGCAAGGGCTTTCGGTTGGGCGAGGCGATCAAGCGACTTGGCTAACTATTTCACGATATAGGTTTTATAAAGCCATATCAGCACGATAGCGACAAGGATCGCCCCAACAAACCCTGCCAACCAGCCGGTGATCACCACCAGACTGCGCAACAAAAATCCACCAATCAATGCGCCTGCGATGCCAATCACCACCGTCGTCGGCACATCCGCATCAATACGCATCATCCGGGTTGCCAAAAAACCAGCAGCCGTTCCGATGATCAGCAAGAACACCAAACCCATACCCGCCTCCTTCGCCCATACCGTCTATATGGGGACGATTGGCGAAAATGGAATGGCTTGTTCTGCCGGAACCATCGCACGGGCGATCTGCACAAAATCCGCGCGGCTGCACGCGACCAGACCATAGCGAAACACCATGCCCCAACTCGGCTGGTTGCGCGTCAGTTCCAGATGACCGAGCAGCGGACGAATGGGCTGGATCTTTGCGGCAGGTTGCCACTGCACACCGCGTCGCCACGCCACAAAGCCGCCCGGCATCTCATAGGGATAGGGCATATCACCCGTCACCCGGCCGATCGCTGTGAATGCCATCAGGCTTTCGCCGCCATGAAATTTGGTTCTGGGGGAATAGATCACCACGCCATCAGCGGTCGCCATCCGTCGCAGAGGTGCCGATTTACCATGACAGGCCTGAACGATCCCCCAGTTCATACCATTTTCAGCATGATCCGCCGAGACTGTGACGATCCAGAATTTTTGTTCATGATCCATAGCAAGCTCCCCTGTCTCGCCAGCATAAACCAAGGCTCCCGCCAGTTTCTGTCAGGATCAGGTGAGCGTTTCGGGCATTTTTAGCCCATTCAGGATGTCAGCTGCCGACATCGGTCGTTTGCCCTCGCGCTGCGCCAGAGTGATTTCGACGGCTCCATCACCGCAAGCGATCCGCAGCCGGTCCAGCACCTGCCCAGCTCCGCCCGAACCTGTGGTGAGGCGTGAGCGCAGCAGCTTGATCCGCTCGCCATTGATCTCACACCAAGCGCCGGGGAACGGCGACAGACCGCGGATTTGGCGATCAACCATTGCGGCGGGCTTAGACCAATCAACCCGTGCTTCGGCCTTGTCGATCTTGGTCGCGTATGTGACTCCCTGTTCGGATTGCGGGATGCCCTGCAGGGGCAGCTGATCAATCGCGGCTTCAATCAGCTTGGCTCCGATCATTGACAGGCGATCATGCAGATCTGCGGTCGTCTCCTCTGTACCGATTGCGGTTGCTTCGCGCGCGAGAACAGGGCCTGTGTCAAGACCAGCCTCCATCTGCATGATGCAAACCCCGGTCTCGGTGTCACCTGCCATAATTGCGCGGTGAATAGGGGCGGCCCCGCGCCAGCGTGGTAGCAGTGAGGCATGGATATTCAGACAACCAAGGCGCGGCTGATCGAGTACAGTTTGCGGCAGGATCAGCCCATAAGCGACAACGACGGCGAGGTCCGCATCTAACGCGGCAAAGGCCTGTTGCGCCTCGGCAGAGCGCAACGATACGGGGTGGAAAACCGGCAGCCCCAAGGCTTCGGCGCATTGCTGCACTGGGCTCGCACGGTCGGCTTTGCCACGTCCAGCAGGTCTGGGTGGCTGGCAATATACCGCAATGATTTGATGGTGTAGGTATAGTGCCTTTAGGATCGGCACGGAGAACTCTGGTGTGCCCATGAAGATGATTTTCATGAGCGTTTCCGCAGCTTTTCGGCCCGCGCGATCAGCATTTTGCGCTTCACTACGGAGAGGTGGTCAAAGAACATTTTGCCCGCCAAATGGTCGATCTGATGCTGCACCGAAGTCGCCCAAAGGTTGACGAAATCACGAACTTCCAGCTGATTTTCCGCGTTGAGAAACCGCACCGTCACGGCGCGCGGGCGGCGCACAACAGCCGATACACCGGGCAGATTTGGCGAGGCTTCTTCATGCTCACGGAATTGTCCTGAGGCGTGTAAAATTTGCGGGTTTGCCATCAGAATGGCCTGGCCACGCTGCTCGGAACAATCAACCACGGCCAAGCTGTGCGGCATGCCAATCTGCACCGCAGCCAGCCCGTAACCGGGCATCGTATCCATCGTATCCACCATATCGGCCCAGATCGCGCGGATCTCATCGGTGATCTCGGCGACGGGATGGGCTGGTGTGCGCAGGCAGGGATGCGGGTATGGTAGGCAGGCTCGAGCCGTCATGTCAGGGCACTTTCAGCTAAGGCGCGGGCGGCTGGATCGAGGTGATCCAGCGTTAAAACACCGTTCAGATGGTCCAGCTCATGCTGAGCACAGATCGCCGCAAAGCCTATGAACGTTTCTTCACAAACGACATCGGCAAGGTCAAGCCAGCGCATCCGCACCGAAGTTGGTCGTGAAATTTGGCTGGTGATGCCCGGCAAAGACAGACAACCTTCGGGCCCAATTGTAGTTTCCGGCGAGGTCCAGAGCCGTTCCGGATTAATGAGAACACGCGGGGCGTAGGTGCCGTCTTTCCATGTGCTATCCATCACGAAAAGCCGCAGTAATACTCCGACTTGCGGTGCCGCCAGCCCACGACCGGGTGCGGCATACATGGTTTCCAACATATCAGCAGCCAAAGCCGATACATCGCCGTTAATTTCTGAACAAACAGTCGTTAACCGTGCATCTGGCCAGCAAATGATTGGCAGCACCGCCATCAGTACTCCGAACCTGACCGCGCGCGTTCTCTTTTCAACTTTTCCATCTTACGGGTGATCATCTGTCGCTTCAGCGGACCAAGATAGTCAATGAACAGTTTGCCATTCAGGTGATCAATTTCGTGCTGCACACAGGTTGCCCATAGGCCGGTAAACAACCGTTCCTGCGGGACGCCATCAAGGTCCATCCAGCCGACTTTCACCGAACTCGGTCGCTTCACCTCGGCATATTGATCGGGGATCGACAGACAGCCTTCCTCGTAACTGCCAAGGTCTTCCGACGACCATAAAACCTGCGGATTGAGCAGCGCCATCGGCTCGGGCGGGCCATCTTTGATGCAATCCATCACAATCAGACGCTTCATCACGCCAATTTGCGGTGCGGCCAAACCAATTCCCGGCGCCTCATACATGGTTTCAAACATGTCCGACGCAAGCGCAGAAATCTCGGCACTCACCGCTGCGATTGGCTCGCAGGGCTTCTTCAGACGCGGATCGGGATGGATCAGGATATCGCGGATCATCTTTGGGATTTACGGCGCGGGGGCAAATCGTGCAAGAGGGCGGTGGGGATTCATTGAAAATGGCATCCAAGCCTATGCAGTGGTAATTTTTCCCGATAAATTATGATTTATTGGCATATATTTCCGATTTATACCAACAAGTAGGGATGATTTTCTGATTAGTTTAATTTAACTAGAACGAAATACCGAAACGCAGCAGGATAGCCATGACCTTCGACACCCCAATCAATCGCTTTGGAACACATTCTGTCAAATGGGATTCGATGGAGGCCTTCTACGGCGTGCCGGCCAAGGACGGCATCGCCATGTGGGTGGCGGATATGGATTTCCGTCCGCCGACCTGCGTGCAAACGGCCCTCGAAGGCATGATGGCGCATGGCGTCTACGGATATTACGGTGATGATGCAGCCTATCTTGATGCGATTCGCTGGTGGATGCAGACCCGGCACGGCTGGTCGGTGGAGCGGGATCAGATTTTCACCACGCATGGATTGGTGAATGGCACCGCGATGTGCGTCGATGCCTTTACAAAACCGGGCGACGGCGTGGTGCTGTTCACCCCGATTTATCACGCCTTCGCGCGGGTGATCAAAGGCGCGGGGCGGCAGGTGGTTGAGTGCAAGCTCGCCAATGTGAACGGGCGTTATGAAATGGATTTCGCCGCCTGGGATGCCCAGATGACCGGCGCTGAAACCATGCTGATCTTGTGCTCGCCGCATAATCCGGGCGGGCGGGTTTGGACTTTGGCCGAATTGCAAGGCGTGGCGAACTTTTGTATTCGCCACAACTTGTTGTTGGTGTCGGATGAGATTCACCATGATCTTGTGATGCCGGGGCAGAAACACACGGTGATGACAGCAATACCGGAGATAAGTGAACGTTTGGTCATGATGACGGCGACCACTAAGACCTTCAACATCGCGGGCGCACATTCTGGCAACGTGATCATCGCAGACCCGAAACTGCGCGCCCGCTTTGCCGAGCGGATGAACGCGATGGGGATCTCGCCTAACTCGTTCGGGATGTTCATGGCGACGGCCGCCTACTCGCCCGAAGGTGCGGCCTGGGTGGACGAACTTTGTGCTTACCTTGACGGCAATGCCAAGATTTTCAACGAGGGTATTAACCAGATCCCCGGCCTGAATTCGATGCCGCTGGAGGCGACCTATCTGGCTTGGGTGGATTTTGCCGGCACCGGCATGGCGCAATCTGAATTCATTGATCGGGTGCAAAAGCAGGCAAAAATCGCCAGCAATCATGGCACGCCCTTCGGTGCCGGCGGTGAGTCGTTTCTGCGCTTTAACCTCGCCACCCCGCGCGCGGTGGTGGTTGAGGCGGTGCAGCGGTTGCAAGCGGCCTTTGCCGATCTGCAATAGCGGAACTGTCACGCAAAGGGTGCGGCGGCTGCGCCGCACCAGACCTCAGGCCCTTGGCAGCAGGGCCACGGGTGCGTTTTCCTCGCGATAGTAATCCAGTGGGGCGCGATCTGACACCAAGGTCATTCTCTTGAAATCGCAGACTAAATCACCATTCTCGACCAGTGAAGCCACGATCAGGCATTGGAAAATATGCCGCGAGCCATCGTAGACATCGACCAGACCGCGCAGATGCGGGGTGAGGGCTGCATCCAAGGCGAAACCGTCATGCCAGAAGCGCGTAACCGGAAATACCGCCTCGCCGACCTGCACGCGCAGGCGCGATTTCCGGGCAAACTCACGTTTGCGGGCTGCATCCAACCCGTCCCGAATATCCTGCGGCAAGAACTCCAGCATCATCGCCTCCATCACTGCTGTTAAGATTGCCTGCGAACTGCTTAATTTTGTGACACGCTGAGAATACGATGTAGAAATGCCCCGCTTACGTTGCGAAAATGTCGCAAACGGCAGGCCGATAGGACGAAAAGAGCCCTACACGCGGGACTTCGGGGCGCAGAGATATGGAGCATCGCATGATTACTTTGACCGAATTGCAGGATGCTCTGCCGCACGTGCAGGCGGCACCGAAGACCGATGCCCCGATTCGCGGCCTTTGTCTGCGGCCTGCGCTTGGCCAGCGGACTTTTCCGGATCGGATCCGCATGACCAAAGCCGATGGCATTCCGGGCGAACGCTGGATGACGACGCCCTGGATGCGGATGGCGGATGGCAGCCCCGATCCGCGGATTCAGGTCTCGATTCTGCAAAGCCGGGTGATGGATCTGGTCTGGCAGGACCGCAACCAGCCGCATCCGGGCGATCCGATTGTGGCGGATCTGGAGATGTCAGAGGCCAATCTGCCGGTTGGGACGCTTATTCGGGCGGGCACGGCGGTGCTGCGGGTCTCGGATGTGTGGAACGATTCTTGCGCGAAGTGGAAGGTGCGCTACGGCACCGATGCCTATGATTGGGTGCGCGCCAGCCCGACCCTGCGGTTGCGCGGGATTCTGTGTTCGGTTGAGGTCGATGGCGAGGTGGCTTTGGGGGATCGTTTGCAGGTGCTGCGTTAACCTTTAGCGCTACATGCCCTCATCGCGTTGGCGGGTGGCGCGCCGCCATGCGACACATTGAGCGACCATGGCGCGGGTCAGATCGGCCCAAAGTGTGAGGTTTTCTGGGGTTGCGCGGAGGGTAATCCGGGTCTCGCCTTGGTAAATATCCATCGGTGCATCGGGGTGCTGGGCGGTCCATTGCGCGATTTGCGCAGGCGTTGCGCGCAGCGGCCACGCCTGCGCAAACAGCCAATCGCGACCGCTCTGCGTGGCGGTAAATTCGGGAAACGTCGGGTCGCTGCGGGCGTAAATCACGCCGTCCACCACCTCTACCCCGGTAAAACCAGCCTCGCGCAGCAGCTGTTCCATCAGGCGACCAATGCCTCGGCACGCTTCAGATCGACCGAAACCAACTGGCTAACACCTTGTTCTGCCATGGTAACACCAAATAAGCGGTCCATCCGCGCCATCGTCACCGCATGGTGGGTGATGATCAGGAAGCGGGTTTCGGTGCGCCGCGTCATCTCATCCAGCAGATCGCAGAACCGGGTGACATTGGCGTCGTCCAACGGCGCGTCAACCTCATCGAGCACGCAGATCGGCGCGGGATTGGCGAGGAAGACGCCGAATATCAGGGCCAAAGCGGTCAAGGTTTGCTCGCCCCCCGACAGCAGCGACAGGGTAGCGAGTTTCTTGCCGGGCGGTTGGCACATAATCTCCAGCCCAGCCTCTAGTGGGTCGTCGGATTCAACCAGAACCAGCCGCGCTTCACCGCCATTGAACAGATGGGTGAACAAAGTCGCGAAGTTGGCGTTAACCTGTTCGAACGCGGTCAGCAGGCGTTCGCGGCCTTCACGGTTCAGGCCCGCGATGCCAGAGCGCAGTTTTTTGATCGCTTCTTCGAGGTCAATTTTTTCCTGCGCCAGCGCGTCGTATTCATCGGAAACCGATTTCGCATCTTCTTCGGCGCGCAGGTTGACCGCGCCCAAAGCCTCGCGTTGCCGCTTCAGGCGTTGCACGTCGGTATCCAAAATCTCGGCATCCGGCATCTTGTCGGGGTCGACTTTCAGCGTGTCGAGAAGCTGATCGGGGGTAGCGCCCTGTTCTTCTGCGATACGTTCGGCGGCAAGGTTAACGGTTTCACGCGCGGCTTCGGTGCGCGCCTCGGCGCGGGCGCGGGCTTCGCGGGCGTCCCCTGACAACCGCTCGCCCTCGCGTTCGGTGTCGCGGGCGCTGCGCAGGGCGGCCTCGGCACTGGACAACGCATCGGCGGCCACCGCGCGACGCACCTCGGCCTCGGTGATCGCATCGCTGAGTTCTTCACGCTTGATGGCGATTTCTTCCGGCGCGGCAGAGGCCTCTGACAGCTCCTCTTGCGTCTCGGCTTTGCGTTCGGCCAACTCCGCGATGCGCTTCGCCGCTGTGTCCAGCCGATGTTTCCAGCCTGACAGTTCCTTCACCGCTTCCTGACGCCGACGCACGCGCGCCTCGCCTTCGCGGCGCAACTCATCATGAGCAGAGCGGCGCGACATCATGGTGATGCGGGCGGCCTCCACCGCCAGCTTGGCGGCCTCGACGCCCTCACGAGCGGTGTCGAGATCGGGCAGGTCTTCCTCGGCAGCCACCGCGGATTCCAACCGTTCGCGCGCCTCAGCGACCTCACCTTCATAGCGATCCACTGACAGGCGGGCGGCGTCTAGCTTACCGCCAGAAATGGATTTGTCGGCTTCGGCGCGGGCGGCCATGCGGTTGGCCTCGGACACCCGGGTATCGGCGGTGCGGCGGGCATCACGGGCGGTCTGGTCGGCACGGGCGAGGTCGGCGAGGCGAGTTTGCAGCAGGGCGTGGGCCTGCGATGCCCCTTCCGCACGCGCAGCAACTTCCTCCAGATCGCGTTTCAAGGCGGTCAACCGGTTCAGCTGTTGCAGGCGCAAAGCGGCGGCGGAGGGCGCATCTTCGGCTCCCGCTCGAAAGCCATCCCAGCGCCAGAGGTCACCTTCGCGGGAAACGAGGCGCTGGCCCGGTTGCAGATCGGCTTGCAAACGCGGGCCGTCGGCGCGGTTCACAAGGCCGATTTGCCCCATACGACGGGCGAGAACATCAGGGGCCTGCACATGGTTTGACAGCGGCGCACTGCCCACGGGCAGGCTTTGCGGCGTGGCGTAATCGGGCAGAGCAACCCAGCCCGAGGGTTTATCGGCCGCCACTTCCGGTGCGCGCAGATCATCTGCCAAAGCCGCCCCGATGGCCTTTTCCAAGCCCGCTTCGACCACCAGCAGATCGAGCAGTTGATGCCCCGCTTGTGCTTCGCGCTGCACCAGACGAGTCAGGGCCGCAACTTCAGCGCGCAGAGCAGACGCCTCACCCTCGGCCTCGGAGCGCGCCGCACGGGCCTCGGCCTCGCGACCCTGCACCTCACCCCGCGCATCTTCGGCGGCAAGCAGAGCTTCCTCGGCAGCTTCAGCGGCTTCAGCGGCGGAAACCTGCGATTCCTCCGCCGCTTCAAAGGCTTCCGTGGCTGCTTCCAACGCGGCTTCTGCCGCCAGAACCGCCTCTGCCGCCCGCGCGGCCTCGTGTTCGGCCTTCTGCACCGTGGCTTTGCTGTCCGCCAACATCCGCTGTATCGACTGATGCCGCGCCGCCAACCGCGCAGCATCCTCGGTGGCCTGAGACAAAACGCCTTCGCGGTCGGTCAGAATCGCCGAAGCCTCGCGCGCCACCTCAGCGGCTTCGGTCAGCCGATCCTCATGGCCGTCATGCACGCGCAAAAGCTGCTCGATTTCCCAGTCCAGCCGCCCGATCGTCTCACCTGCGTCGCGGTTCAGGCTGGATTCGCGCTCGGCATCGCGGTCAAGTTCGGCGATGCGGCCTCGCAGCGTTTCGATCATCGCGCGGGCGCGGGCCTCTTGGTCGCCCAACTGGTCGCGCTGCACCATAAGCCGTTGCAGGATGGCGGCGGCAATCGCCTCCTCCTCACGCAACGGCGGCAGCGCATCCTCGGCGGCCTCGCGCTGCTTGGCGGCCAGACGCGCGGCGGCCTCGGCTTGGGCAGCTTGGGTCAAGCGCTGGCGCAGCAGGCCATCGGCCTCGGCGCGGGCGAGTTCAGCCTCACGCCAGCGGCGGTAGAGCAGTTGGCCTTCGGCGCGGCGCAGTTCTTCGCCGATCTCGCGATAGCGCGCGGCCTGTTTGGCCTGGCGGGTCAGCTGCGACAACTGCTGGGCCATCGATTCCAGTACGTCATCGACACGCAGAAGATTGGCTTCTGCACCGGCCAGCTTCAGTTCCGCCTCATGCCTGCGGGCATAAAGGCCCGAGATTCCAGCGGCTTCCTCCAGAATCCGCCGCCGGGCTTTCGGCTTGGCGTTGATCAGTTCAGAAATCTGCCCCTGCCGCACCAAAGCAGGCGAGTGGGACCCCGTCGAGGCATCAGCAAACAACATCTGCACGTCGCGCGCGCGCACTTCCTTGGTGTTCAGCTTATAGGCCGAGCCTGCATCGCGGGTGATCCGGCGGGTGATCTCAACCGTGTCGGCATCGTTGAAACCCGAGGGCGCGAGGCGGTCGGAATTGTCCAGCACCAGCGCCACTTCGGCAAAATGCCGCGCCCCCCGGGTGGCGGCACCATTGAAAATCACATCCTCCATCCCGCCGCCGCGCATCGCCGAGGGGCGGTTTTCGCCCATCACCCAGCGCATCGCTTCCAAGAGATTGGATTTGCCACAGCCGTTCGGGCCGACCACCCCGGTCAGCCCGTCGTGGATGACCAGATCGGTCGGGTCCACAAAACTTTTGAAGCCATTCAGCCGCAGCTTGGTAAAGCGCAAAGGCGTTTGTCCTGATTCCGTTGGAGGGGCAGTTTCGGGCCGGGGATGCTGCGTGTCAACTTGTGGCCGCTGGATATGGCATAGGATGGGCGCTTATCCCCAAGATATTGGTCGACGAGATCAACTCTGCGCCATTGACCCGTGCGCGGTGAGACGGAATAATTCATCGTGAAGGAGCCTGCCCATGACCCCGCCCTATTCCGGCCATTGCCTTTGCGGTGCCACGCGGTTTCGCTGCACCGCCGCGCCGTTGTGGCAAAGCCACTGTCATTGTGAAAGCTGCAGGCGGGCGTGTTCCTCGGCGTTCACCTCATTCTTTGGCGTGGCGCATGGGGCTTGGGCATGGACAGGGGCCGCGCCCGCCACCTATGCCTCATCGTCCGGCGTGTGGCGGGATTTCTGCGCGACCTGCGGCTCCCAAGTGGCCTATCGGTCGGATCGCTACCCGGGAGAGATTCATTTCTATGCCGCTTTGCTGGACGACCCCACGATCTATGCCGCTAAAAGCCACGTCCACACCGATGAGATGCTGCCGTGGCTGCATCTGGCCGATGGATTGCCGCGCAAATGACACCCTACCGTGCGACAGCGCCCTTTGATTGGGCCGCCATCCTGCGCCTGATCCGCGCTGAATTCGCCTATATGGAGGCGCGGATTGATCCGCCATCTTCGATGCAGCGGCTGACCGAAGCCGACATCGCCACAAAGGCCGAAAGCGGTGAGGTATGGGTGATCGGCAGCCCGCCCGTTGCCTGCATGTTCCTGACCTTGCAGGCGGAGTCGCTGTACCTTGGCAAGCTGGCGGTCAGTGCCAGCCAGCGTGGCAAGGGCTTGGCGCGGGCGTTGGTCGGTGTGGCTGAGGCGCGGGCGCGGGCTTTGGGGCTGGCGGCGGTGGAGTTGGAAACGCGAGTGGAACTTGTGGAGAACCACGCCATCTTTCAGGCCATGGGCTTTCAGGAAATCAACCGTACCGCCCATCCCGGCTATGTGCAGCCGACCTCGATCACCTTTCGCAAACCGGTTTAGGCCAGATAGGCGCGGAAGGCCTGCACGACTTCCTGATAAACCTTACGCTTGAACGGCACGATCGAGGCCACCATCTCCTCGGCACCGATCCAGCGCCATTTTGAGAATTCGGGATGGTCGGAAGCGATATTGACCTGCGCATCTGTCCCCAAAAACCGGAACAAGAACCACTTCTGCCGCTGGCCGCGAAACTTGCCGCCCCAGACTTTACCCAACAACTCGGGCGGCAGATCATAGGTCACCCAATGGTGGGTTTTGCCGACAAACTCCACCAGATCGGCGGTGACGCCGGTTTCTTCCCACAACTCACGCAAAGCCGCAGCACGAGGCTTTTCGCCATCGTCAATGCCACCCTGCGGCATCTGCCAAGCCGGCACCGGGTTGTCCAACCGCTGACCCGCAAAGATCAAGCCCTCGGCGTTGATCAACACAACGCCAACGCAGGGACGATACGGCAGGCTTTCAGGATCGACGGTCATATGCGCCTCAAATAAGAACTGCCGCGCCCAAAACCCAAGGCGCGGCAGTTGGTTAGCTTTGCACTTACGGCTTGGTCGCCACAGCGTTCAATCCGCGCAGAATATCCACCGCATAGGCCAGTTGATAATCCTCATCGCGCAGCTTGGCGGCTTCTTCGGTGCGCGCCCGCTCGTCTTCCAACAATTTTTTCTCATCGTCGGTCATCGAATCATTGGTGATAGCACCCCGCAAGCTGGCTTCGGTGCGCTGTTTGGTTTGATCCTCCGCCGCTTTCGCCTCGGTGCCTTCTGCCGCTGGATCAACGACAGGTTGGTTCACCACGATATCCGGCATCACGCCCAAAGATTGGATCGAGCGCCCCGACGGGGTGTAATACCGCGCCGTGGTCAGCCGCATCGCGCCCTCACCCTTCAGCGGGATCAGCGTTTGCACCGAGCCTTTGCCGAAGCTCTTGGTCCCCACCACAATCGCGCGGCGGTGATCTTGCAACGCACCTGCGACGATTTCCGAGGCCGAAGCCGAGCCACCGTTGATCAGCACCACAATCGGCTTGCCATCGGCCAGATCGCCCGGCGTTGCATTCTCGCGTGAGCTGTCTTGCGCATTGCGGCCACGGGTCGAGACGATCTCACCTTCGTTCAGAAACGCGTCTGAGGTCAGGATCGCCTGTTTCAGCAAACCGCCGGGGTTGTTGCGCAGATCAATCACGAAGCCTTTCAGCTTGTCCGCGCCGCCCGCTTCTTCGGTCAGCTTCTTGATACCGTCTTGGATGCCCGGATAGGTTTGATCGTTGAACGACGACACCCGCAGCACGCCGATATTGCCGACCAACCGCGCTTTCACCGCTGCGACTTTGATGGTGTCGCGGATGATGGAGACATCGAACGGCTCTTTCACGCCTTCACGCACCACGGTGATCACGATTTCTGACCCAATCGGGCCGCGCATCTTATCGACCGCCTCATCCAGCGTCAGGCCCTGCACCGCTTCGCCATCGACCGTGGTGATGAAATCACCCGGCTTGATGCCCGCTTTATCGGCAGGCGTGCCATCCATCGGCGACACGACCTTGATATAGCCTTCTTCCATCGTCACTTCGATGCCCAAGCCGCCGAACTCGCCCCGCGTTTGGGTGTTCATATCGTCAAACGCCTTGGCATCCATATAGCTGGAATGCGGGTCCAGCGAGGTGAGCATGCCGTTGATCGCCGCCTCGACGAGCTTTTTGCTGTCGACATCCTCGACATATTGCGCGCGGATCCGTTCAAACACATCGCCGAACAGATCCAGCTGTTCATAGACCGAGGCGTTTTTCGTCGCATCCTGCGCGATCAACGGGCCCGCCACCTGCGTTGTTATAACGCCGCCAGCAATCGAGCCGCACAGTGCCGCGATAATCATCTTCTTCATCGGCTCGTCCTATTCCTCTGCTTTGGCGGTTGCCGCGAACCACTGCATTGGGTCCACTGGTTTCGCACCTTGCCTCAACTCTATGTAAAGCGTTTCCGTCTCGCGTCCGCCACTGCCTTCTTTCGCAGGCGCGAGAAGATCACCACTTCCCGCCGCCGCTCCGCCCATCAGGCCCAGCGCAGCACCTTTTGCGATCACTTCGCCCACTTCGCCATACACCTGATCGAGCCCGCCCATAACCATAAGATAGCCGCCGCCGGGTTCAATGATCATCACGTTTCCGTAGTCGAGCAGCGGACCGCGGTAGCGGATGGTCGCCGCCCAAGGGCTGGTGACTAGGGCTGCGGGCCGGGTGGCCAGCGTCATGCCGGGGCGGGTCACGCCGCGCACATCGGTTTCATTGGGTTTCAAAAGCAAAGTGCCCAGCGCGGGCAGATCGAGTTTACCCTGCTGATCGGCAAAGCTGGCGTTGCCGGTATCATCCAGCGCAAGGCCCGCCGCGAAGGCCTCTAGCGTATCCGCCGATTCCAGCAGGCCCCGCAGCACATTGGGGTCTTCGGTGAAACGCTTGGGCAATTTGGTGCGGTCTGACATGGCTTGGCTCAGGTCTGATCGCGCCACCTGTGCCGCAGCCAGCCCCTGCCCCAAGGTTTCCCCCGCCGCCTTCTGCAAGCGGCGCAGATCGGAGAGTTCTTGTAATTGCCCTTTCAGACCATTGACCTCTGCCTGCAACGCCGGGGTGACATCGGCCAGCATCATGCCAGAGCGCACCGTGCCCAGCGGCCCAGTCGGGTGCAGCAACAGCAGCGGCCCCGGTTCGGCATCAATGCGGGAAAGCACCCCCAAAAGCTGCGCAATCCGGTCGCGTTTGGTCTGAAATTGTAGGGTCAGCGCGGTTTCGCGCAGTTCCGCCTGCCGCAAAGCTTCGCGCAATGCCGCCAGCCCCTCCTCATAAGCCTTGATGGTTTGGGTCAGCGCCGCAACCCGATCCTTCGCGCCTTCTGCCGCTTGCAACGCCGCCACCGCTTGCTGCAGCTCTGCACTCGCCTCAGCCGCATCCTCGGCCACGCCGCCCGCTGCCGCCGAGGCGGTCAGCATCACCAGCAGGGCAGCGATCCGGATCATGCCAGCATAAGGCTCCGCCCGGTCATCTCAGGCGGCTGCGGCAGTTCCATCAACGCCAGAATCGTCGGGGCCAGATCGCCCAACCGTCCGCCATCACGCAACACCGCCCCCGCAGGGCCGCCAACCAGCACAACCGGCACCGGATTGACGGTGTGCGAGGTGTGCGGGCCGCCCGTCACCGGATCAACCATCATCTCGCAGTTGCCATGATCGGCGGTGACGATCATGGCCCCACCCTTGGCTTCAAGCGCCACCAGCGCGCGACCCAGCCCAATATCCACCGCCTCGCAAGCCTTGATGGCTGCCGTCAAACTGCCGGTATGCCCGACCATATCCGGGTTGGCGAAGTTGACCACGATCAGATCATAGCCCTTCTCAATCGCCATCACGAGGTTATCGGACACCTCAACCGAGGACATTTCCGGCTGCAAATCATAGGTTGCCACCTTCGGCGATTTCGGCATCGCGCGGTCTTCGCCCTCAAACGGCACCTCGCGACCGCCGTTCAGAAAGAAGGTGACATGCGGGTATTTCTCGGTCTCAGCGAGGCGAAACTGCGTCAGCCCCTGCTTGGCCACCCATTCGCCCAAGGTGTTGGAAATACTGCGCTTCGGATAGGCCGTTGCCATATAAGCATTATGGTCTTCGGAATACTCCACCATCCCCAGCATCGCCGCCCATTCAGGCCTGTCGCCAGTGGCAAAGCCCGCAAACCCCGGAGCCGCCAGCGCCCCCAAAATCTCACGCGAGCGGTCCGAGCGGAAGTTCAGGCAAAACACCCCATCGCCATCAATCGCGCCTTCGTAGCCGTCGATCACCGTGGGCGCGATAAACTCGTCCATCTCACCCTTGGCATAAGACTGCGCCACCGCCTGCGCCGGGGTTTCAGCCCGTTCGCCATTGGCCATCACCATCGCATCATAGGCGCGCTGCACCCGTTCCCAGCGATTGTCGCGGTCCATAGCCCAATAGCGCCCGATCACCGTGGCAACCTTGGCGCCCGCTGGCAGTTGCACCATCAGCATGTCGATGAATTCCGCAGCCGACGAAGGCGACACATCGCGGCCATCGGTGATCGCATGCAGCGCGACAGGCACGCCCAAAGCCGTGATCGTGCGGCAGGCCGCAATCACATGGGTGATGTGGCCATGCACGCCGCCATCCGACACCATCCCGATCAGATGCGCTGTCCCCCCGCTGGCTTTCAGCTTGGCAACAAACTCCAACAGCGAAGGATTGGTGGCAAACGTGCCATCCTCCACCGCCAGATCAATCGCGCCCAGATCCATCGCCACCACCCGCCCCGCGCCGATATTGGTGTGCCCGACTTCCGAATTCCCCATCTGCCCGGTCGGCAAGCCCACATCCGGGCCAAAAGTGATCAGCGTCGAGTGCGGACACGTCGCCCAAATCCGGTTGAAGTTCGGCACATTGGCCTGCGCAGGCGCGCTAGAGGTCGGGTCAGCATTGATCCCCCAGCCATCCAAAATGCACAGAACAACGGGTTTGCGAGACATGAGGCGGCCTTTCCAATGCGTCAAACGCTTCTAGCGCTGCGATTGGCGCAGAGCAACGGTTGCGCGCTTTCCGATTACAAGAGATCGTCAACGACGGGGATCGTGGCACCTTCGCCAAGTCGCCCCGACAGATTGACCACTTCCATGCACAAGAAATTAGCATCGGTTTCATAGATATGCCTGATTCCCGCAAGAATAGGGTCGCGGGTTGAAGGCCGCAGCGCGCAATAAGCCGCGCCATGAAGCGGCCAGCGAAAATCAAACCAGCCTGTGCGATCGCCATGCGCCATAGCGTTCAGCAACAAAATCGCAGTGCAGCCCTCAAAACCGGGGGAATTTGGGACATTTGCAGTAAGTTCGATGACCTCAGACGGATACCAGACTTCGCCTTCGGGAAATATCCCGTCACGCTTGC
This sequence comes from Cypionkella psychrotolerans, assembly GCF_001294535.1. GTDB lineage: Bacteria > Pseudomonadota > Alphaproteobacteria > Rhodobacterales > Rhodobacteraceae > Cypionkella > Cypionkella psychrotolerans. The sequence continues at coordinate 59,930 of NZ_LGIC01000086.1, forward strand.
CGATTACATCCATCAGCGCAGCAAAGTGCTTTTCAATATCACACCCATGATCAGCCCCCGCCACCGCATGCAATTCATCCCGCCGCATGGATCGCGCGATGCGTAGCAACGACTCGGCAATCTCCGCAGGTTGGTGGGTCTGGCAGTCCGCATCAGTTGGCGGCATTTGCAACTTGATAGCGCTCAGTTCGACGGCCCGCCTCAGTCCATTCGCCACCGCCGCCCGTAAAGTCGCAGGCCAATCGCGCAAGCGGTTGCAGGCGTCTTCCCAAGCCTCGGTCAACAATCCCGACACTCGCCGCCGTTGCAAAATATCCGTCAGCAGGACCACAACCGCCAGATCAAACCCCTCGGCTTGGGAGATCGCAATCGTCTCAAGCCCATCCAGCAAAGCCAAAGTCTCATCACACTGAAACCGAAACCCATCATCCCGCAGCCGTGCAAATGCCTCACCCGTCTCGCGCAGACCCAAACCCGAAGCCTCGGCGACAACAGCCAAATGCTGCGCCAGCAAAGGTTTCACATGATGCACAAGATCGCTGACCGCCTGCATGGTGCGAAAACTGTCGCTCATCCCCGCCCCCTATGCCCGATGATACGGCCCGCCGCCGAGAATCGTTGCAGCCCGATACAACTGCTCTGCCAGCATAACCCGCACCAGCATATGCGGCCAAACCATCCGCCCAAAGCTAAGGGAAAACCCCGCCTTCGCGCGCAGGCTGGGATCAATCCCATCCGCGCCGCCGATCACAAAGGCCACATCTTGCCGCCCGCCATCACGCCAGCCTGCGAGCATTTCGGCAAACTCCGGCGACGACAAAACCCGTCCCCGCTCATCAAGCGTCACAATCAGCGCGCCGCTCGGAATAGCGCGCTCCAGCAAAACCGCCTCTGCCGCCATGCCAAGGTTCTTCTTATCCTCAACCTCAAGCTCCGCCACCGGGCCAAGCCCCAAGGGCCGCCCGGTGCGGTCCAGCCGCGTGTAATAATCATCCACCAGATCGCGCTCAGGCCCAGCCCTCAGCCGCCCCACAGCACAAACATGCAGCCGCAAGGCTTATGCCCCGCGATGCGCGCTTCCCGGAAGCCACATCTTTTCAAGATCATAGAACTCGCGCACTTCGGGGCGGAAGACATGGACGATCACATCGCCCGCATCAATCAGCACCCAATCGCCGGTTTCCTTGCCTTCCATCTTGGCCGACAGGTGGAACTGCTCTTTCAAGCGATCCGCCAGCTTTTCAGAAATCGACGCCACTTGCCGCGACGAGCGACCCGAGCAGATCACCATGTAATCGGCCACATCCGAGCGGCCGCGCAGATCAATCTGCACGATGTCTTCGGCTTTATCGTCATCGACCGAGGCCAGCACGGATGCCAGCAGATCTTCGGCGGTGTAATCATCAGAGGCGCGGGTGGCGCGCGGGCCAACCGGAAGGCCGGTGGCAGGATCAGAATGCGACAGGACAACGTCCTCCAAATAGCGCGCCGATGCGGCCCCGGCACAGGGCTAATGCCAACCTATCATTGCAGGGCAACAATCTCAACGGCAGGCGAAGGCGCGCGTCTATCCTGCCAAACGACGTTTCGCAAGGGCTTGGCTTGGCATTAGGGCAGCAGAGCTGACCAAAAAACAAGCAGTGAGCCATGCGCGTAACGCATGACGGCAATACTTCTCGCATACCTACACATCCATGCTGCGATGCAGCATATTACCGTCAGGGAGGGAACAACGGAGTAAACACCATGAATAAGTTCCTTAAACTGCTGCCGCGTCGCAAAACCCGCCATGAGGCAGAACTTGAATACCTAAACGACGCTGTCAGCATCTATGATCTGGAATGCCGTGAGCGCGAGATCGAACGCGGCCGTTTCGCGCAGTTCTGATCGCCCCATTCTGACCGACGCTACCGACGACAAGCTAAATCTGCATCGGGGGCGCACCCGCCCCCGGATGCCCGAGTTGGCCGCTCAATCTCGGCTACACCCCTATATATGTCTCTGCCTCGACCCTTGCTTGCAAGGCGCGATGGGCGTATATGCCCCACATGATCCGGTTTTTTGACATCGCTGACCATGACCGCCTGCCGTGGCGGTTTTACGGGGCCACCCGCGCCATTCTTGCGCACGTCTGATCGGTTTTGAGGGGCACGCGCCCCCGCCTCACGCATTCCCCCTTTCCAAACCCGAGGATGAGCCAGCCATGACCGCTCGCACGCTCTATGACAAAATCTGGGACGATCACGTCGTCCATCAGGCCGATGACGGCACCTGTCTGCTGTATATCGACCGCCATCTGGTGCATGAAGTCACCTCGCCGCAAGCCTTTGAAGGCCTGCGGATGACGGGTCGCAAAGTGCGCGCGCCGGAAAAAACCATTGCCGTGCCGGACCATAACGTGCCGACCACTTTGGACCGCGCCAATGCCGCGACGATGACCGAAGACAGCCGGATTCAGGTGCAAGCTTTGGACCAGAATGCCAAGGATTTCGGCATTCACTACTACCCGGTGTCAGACGTGCGCCAAGGCATCGTGCATATCGTCGGACCGGAGCAGGGTTGGACGCTGCCCGGTATGACCGTGGTCTGTGGCGATTCGCACACCGCCACCCATGGCGCGTTCGGCTCGTTGGCGCATGGCATCGGCACTTCGGAAGTCGAGCACGTGCTGGCGACGCAAACGCTGATCCAGCGCAAGGCCAAGAACTTCAAGGTCGAAATCACCGGATCCCTGCGCCCCGGCGTCACCGCCAAAGACATCACCATGGCGGTGATCGGGGAAACTGGCACCGCAGGCGGCACTGGCTATGTCATTGAATACTGTGGCCAAGCCATCCGCGAGCTGTCAATGGAAGGCCGCATGACGGTCTGTAACATGGCGATTGAGGGCGGCGCGCGCGCTGGCCTGATCGCGCCGGATGAGAAAACCTACGCCTATTGCATGGGCCGCCCGCACGCGCCGAAAGGCGCTGCGTGGGAGGCGGCTTTGGCCTATTGGAAGACGCTTTTCACCGACGAAGGCGCGTTTTTCGACAAGGTGGTGACGATCAAGGCCGAAGATATTGCGCCCTTGGTGACGTGGGGCACCTCGCCCGAAGACGTGCTGCCGATCACAGCCGTGGTGCCCTCGCCCAGCGATTTCACCGGCGGCAAGGTCGAAGCCGTCCAGCGCGCCTTGGACTATATGGGCCTCGTTCCCGGCCAAAAACTGTCGGACATCAAGATCGACACCGTGTTCATCGGCTCTTGCACCAATGGCCGGATCGAAGATCTTCGGGCGGCTGCGGCGATCCTGAAGGGCAAGAAGAAGAAAGACGGCCTCCGCGCGATGGTCGTTCCGGGTTCGGGCCTTGTGCGGGCGCAGGCAGAGGCCGAAGGTCTGGCGCAGATTTTCATCGACGCGGGCTTTGAATGGCGTCTGGCGGGCTGCTCAATGTGCCTCGCGATGAACCCCGACCAACTGGCACCGGGCGAGCGGTGTGCCGCCACCTCCAACCGCAACTTCGAAGGCCGTCAGGGTCGCGGAGGCCGCACCCACCTGCTCTCCCCCGGCATGGCCGCCGCCGCCGCAATCACCGGTCATCTGACCGATGTGCGCGAGATGATGGCAGAGACGGTTTAAGGAGCTATAAAGATGGATAAATTCACCACCCTCACCGGGATCGCGGCACCGATGCCCTTGGTTAATATCGACACCGATATGATCATCCCCAAGCAGTTCCTGAAAACCATCAAGCGCTCGGGCCTTGGCGTCAATCTGTTCGACGAGATGCGCTACAATCTCGACGGCAGCGAGATCGCCGATTTCGTGCTGAACCAGCCCGCCTATCGTAAGGCCGAGATCATCGTGGCGGGCGATAACTTCGGTTGCGGCTCTTCGCGCGAACATGCGCCTTGGGCTTTGCTGGATTTCGGCATCCGCTGCGTCATCGCCACCTCTTTCGCCGATATCTTCTACAACAACTGCTTCAAGAACGGCATCCTGCCGATCGTGATGCCGCAAGAGGTTGTCGACATCCTGATGGCCGATGCCAAAAAGGGCGCCAATGCGCGGCAGACCATTGACCTGATCGGTCAGACCGTCACCACCTCAGACGGTCAGGTGTTCCCGTTTGAAGTCGACGGCCACCGCAAGCACTGTCTGATCAATGGATTGGACGATATTGGCCTGACGCTGGAAAAAGCCGCAGCCATTGATTCTTTTGAGAAAAAGAACGCCGCCCTGCATCCTTGGGCCTAAGCAAACCAAAACCACTACATCTAGGGCCACCCTGCAGGGTGGCCTTTTTCTTACCGCCAGTTTGATTCAATCCTGCAACACCTTGAACACGGAATTGCCACAGTGCTTACCGATCATTAACCCAGCTGTTGCCGATCATGGGGAAAGAAGGCAAGAATTGGGCAATATTGAGGCAACCCGCCTTAAAGTGCGGGAAATCTTCGGGACCCTTGGCTGGCAAAACTCCAGACAAGACCGATTGAAGGGTGGCAGGGCAGTGGTTTCGCGGCTAACAGGCGCGATTGTTCGCATGGTTTTGGTGATGGTGCTGGTCGCCACGCCTTCCGTGCTTTTGGTCGACGTGACAGCAGATGCCAAACAGATGGTCGCCCTTGTGGCGCTGTTCATTGGCCTTTTGACCTTTGTTGAATACAACGCCACCTATCCCAGCCTCGTCGAGTTTCGTGACGCACCGCCGTTCAACCGGGTGCGATACCTGATGCTGCTGGCCACCGTCGTGTCGCTGTCGATGATCGCGCGCGGCCGGATCATGCCCTCAACCTTGACCGATTTCACCGATGCGGTCGGCACGTTGATCGGGATTTCGATGGATTTCCCCTATAGCCCGGTGCGGCTGGCCACCTTGATGGTCGCAAATGATGCCACGCTCGAGCAGATCGCCGCCGTGCGGACGGCTGCGGGGATGGCTTACCTGATCTCTTTGATTTCCTTATCGGTTTATGTTGTGATCCTGAAAGCGGGCCGCTGGCCGTCACGCAGCCGTGCGTTCAACGTCTGGGTCAATCTGCCCACCTTTGACCCCACCGCCGGGGCAGATGTGGTCACCCGCCTCACCCGTGACGCGCGCATTAACATTGCGTTAGGGTTTTTGCTGCCATTCTTAACACCAGCCGTGGTGAAGATTGCGTCGACGGGATTCGAGCCCCTGACGCTGACCTCGCCACAAACCTTGATCTGGACGATGACGGCATGGGCCTTTCTACCCGCCAGCCTGTTCATGCGCGGCATTGCGATGGGTCGCATCGCCGACATGATCACCGAAACCCGCGCGGCGAACAGCTTGGGCGGCGATGGCAAGCGCTATGTGCCAGCCTGATTTGGCTTCAGATCTGGCTGTGCGCTTGGCCTGCTTTGGCCGATCTGCGGATCGCCACCTATAACATCGACCTTTGGGCCAAAGGCCCCGGTCTGGCGCTGCAATCTTTGCAACGCGGCGACAATCCCGCACAACTCGCCGCCGTTCAGGTGATCGCAAAGCTTGACGCCGATGTGCTGCTGCTGACCGGCATCGACTATGATCTGCACGGCGACACGCTTGCCGCCTTGGAAAAACGTCTGGCCGAAGCAGGCACGCCCTACCCTTATCGCCTTCCCCTACGCCCGAATACCGGAGTGCCAACCGGCCTCGATCTCGATGGCAACGGCATATTGGGAGAGCCGCGCGACGCGATGGCCTATGGCCGCTGGGCGGGCGAAGGCGGTATGGCGATACTGTCGCGCCTGCCGATCGACAGAGAAAATATGCGTGATTTCAGTGACTTCCTCTGGGCTGATCTGCCCGGGACCCTGATGCCCCCTGACACGCCGCCCGGCCAACTTCTCTCCACCACCGGTGCCTATGAGGTGCCGATCACCCTGCCCGATGGTAAAACCCTGCGCCTTTTGGCCTATTACGCCAGCCCGCCGATTTTCGATGGCCCAGAAGACCGCAATGGTCGGCGCAACCATGATGAAACTGCGTTCTGGCTACGGCTTTTGGCGGGCGATCTGCCGTTCAAACCGCCCGAAGCACCCTTTGTGATCTTGGGTCAAAGCAACCTTGACCCCGCCGATGGCGCGGGCCGCAAGCAGGCGATCACGGCACTGTTGCACCACCCTGCCCTGCAAGACCCTCAGCCGCGCAGCGACTCATCCCGGCATGATCCCGGCCAAACCGGCGATCCGGCCCTCGATACAGCGCTTTATCCAGTAATCGGCGGCCTCCGGGTTGAGATTATTCTGCCCTCAAAAGGCCTGCACGTCCAAACGGCAGGGGTCGAATGGCCCGCCGACAGCGACCCCGCTGCTGCAAGTCTGACAACCGCCTCACGCCATCACCCGCTCTGGGTCGATCTTGCGCCCTAGACCCGCCCAGCGCAGTTGCGCCGCCGCCACCTCGGCCAATCCGGCGGTCTGAAATTGCGGCAACACGGCTTGCATAGTCGCCCCATCCAAGCGATGCGGCAGCTCATAGAGATAGCGCATCTCGCGCATTTCCCGCGCCAACTCCCAGAATGGTGCTGCCAAACCCAGCAGCCACCACGGAAATTTCGCGATCCGAAACACCCGCCCGCTCTGCTGCTGAAAGCTGTCCGCCAACTCCTGCATGGTAAACGTCAGCCCCGCAAACGGAATATCGGCATAGCGCGGCAAAGTGCTGCGGACCTCGGCCAAAGCCACCGCCGCCCGCGCCATATCCGGCAGATAGGCATAGGCGCGCGGCACATCCGCCCCGCCAAACGCCATGATCTTGCCCTTGGCCAGCCCACGCAACGCCATCCCCATGCCCTGCGTCTTGCCCGCCGCGTCGATAAAATCGCCGCCGCGCAGCAAGATCGCTGGCAGACCTGAGGCACGATACTCCGCCTCCATCTGCACCCGCACCGCCCCCTTGCGGGTGTTGGGCTTTTGCGGCGTCGAGGGCCCCCAAGGCCGTGGCTGGCTGCCGTAATTATACACACTCGCGGGCACGATCAGCGTCGCCCCGCTGGCCCGCGCCGCCGCAATCGCCTGCGCGGTAATCGCCGGAACCAAACGCTGCCAGTCGTGATACATTGGCGGGTTCATCGCGTTGACGATCACATCCGCCCCCTGTGCCGCCGCCGTCATATCGGTGCCGCGCTGATAAAGCCGCACCTCCCAGCCCGCCGCCGCAAAAGCCTGCGCCGCATGAGAGCCAAACAGCCCCGACGCCCCTGCCACCAAAACCACTGCCATGTTCAGTCTCCTTATGTTGCAGGATGAAATTAGCAGCCGTTACCCATACACAACATTGGCAGCAATCGCAGATATGCTATTCATATCTGTATGGATAATCTTGACTGGACCCTCACCCGTTCCTTCCTCGCCGTGGCCGAAACTGGCTCGCTTTCCGCAGCCGCGCGCCAGTTGGGCCTCAGCCAACCCACGCTTGGTCGCCATATCGCCGATCTGGAGGCGGCTTTCGGCCTGCCGCTGTTCACCCGCCAACCACGCGGCCTATCCCCAACCGCCGAGGCCGCAGCCCTGATCCCCCACGCCCGCAGCATGCGCGACGCGGCGGCCAAGCTGGCGCTGGCGGTGGCGGGCCGCGACACCAGCCTGCACGGCCCGGTCAGGATCACCGCCAGCCGCATCGTCTCGCACTATCTGTTGCCACCGATGCTAGCCGAACTGCGCCGCGAGGAACCCGGCATTGAGATTGAACTTTCCCCCACCGATGCCTCGGATAACCTGCTGTTCCGCGAGGCTGACATCGCGCTGCGGATGTATCGCCCGACGCAACCCGACCTGATCACCGCCCATCTCTGCGACATCCCGATGGCGATCTATGCCGCCCACAGCTATCTCGCCCGCCACCCCGATCCGATCACCCCCGAAACCATCCTGCACCATGATTTCGTCGGCTTTGACCGCTCCGACCTGATGCTGCGGATGATGGCCGCGCAAGGCATCCAAGCCAGGCGCGAAGATTTTCCGACCCGCTGCGATGATCAAATTGTCTATTGGGCACTGGTACGCGCGGGCCTAGGTTTAGGCGGGATGCAAACCGTAATCGGCGATGCCGACCCCTCCGTCACCCGCGTGGCCGCCTTCATGCACCTAGCCCCCCTGCCGATCTGGCTGACCGCACCCGAGGCTTTGCGCCACACCCCCCGCATCCGCCGCGTGTTTGATGCTTTAGCCGCCCAATTCCGGGCGCTAAACCTTGACCCTGCCCCCCCCATTGGCTAGGCCACCCACAACCCTTCAAACGTGGAGCCTATGATGGCAAATCCCTCCCTGCTTATCCTCGCCGGCGACGGCATCGGTCCTGAAGTGATGGCCGAGGTGAAAAAACTCATCAGCTGGCTCGACGCCAAAGGCATCGTGACGTTTGATGTCTCCGAAGGCTTGGTCGGCGGCTGCTCCTACGACGCCCATGGCACGCCCCTGACCGATGAAACCATGGCCCGCGCGCAAGAGGCTGACGCCGTGCTGCTGGGGGCCGTTGGTGGCCCGAAATATGACAAACTCGATTTCTCGGTGAAGCCCGAGCGTGGCCTGCTGCGCCTGCGCAAAGAGATGGACCTGTTCTCCAACCTGCGCCCCGCCCAGTGCTTTGACGCCCTCGCTGATTTCTCCAGCCTGAAACGTGAAGTTGTCGCGGGCCTCGATATCGTCATCGTCCGCGAACTGACCTCCGGCGTCTATTTCGGCGAGCCGCGCGGCATCTTCATGGAAGGCAATGAGCGCGTCGGCATCAACACCCAGCGCTATACCGAATCCGAAATCGCCCGCGTCGCGCGTTCGGCGTTCGAACTGGCCCGCAAGCGCAGCAACAAGCTGTGTTCGATGGAGAAGGCCAATGTGATGGAATCCGGCATCCTGTGGCGCGATGTGGTGCAGGAAATCCACGACAAAGAATATCCCGACGTGGCGCTGACCCATATGTATGCCGACAACGGCGCGATGCAACTTTGCCGTTGGCCCAAGCAATTCGACGTCATCGTCACCGACAACCTGTTTGGCGATGTGCTGTCAGACATGGCCGCGATGCTGACAGGCAGCCTTGGCATGTTGCCGTCGGCGTCTTTGGGTCTGCCGCAAGCCAATGGCCGCCCGAAAGCGCTGTATGAGCCCGTCCACGGCTCGGCCCCCGACATCACAGGGCAGGGCAAAGCCAACCCGATCGCCTGTATCCTGTCTTTCGCGATGGCGCTGCGCTATTCGTTCGACATGGGCGCTGAAGCCACCCGTGTCGAAAAAGCCGTTGAGAAAGTCCTCGCCGATGGCGTCCGCACTGCCGATCTGATGGGCCCCGAAGGCGGCTCACCGGTCAGCACCACCCAAATGGGCGACGCGATCATCGCCGCGATGGAAGCCAGCCTGTAATACCCTATCGTTGCCCTTGAGCCCGTCCCTCAAGGGCAACGACCTTTGACGAAAAACCGGCAAGAAACCCCGCGCGTTGCAGCTTCCCTCTTGATGTTCACCCGCGAAGGCCCGACAGCTAGGCGCATCGCCAAAGCTGCACTCTTTCGCCCCGGATACCCACCATGCCCGTTGCTCAATCGAACCTGCGCGGGGCGCTTTTGGCGCTGGCCGCTTTCGCGATTTATGCCACCCATGACGTGTTGGTGAAATTCCTCGGGGCCAGCTACAGCCCGTTTCAGCTGATCTTCTTCTCAGGCCTGCTGACCTTCCCGCTGATCACCATCCTGCTGATGAGCGACCGCACCGACGGCAACCTGATCCCAAAACACCCGTACTGGACCGCCCTGCGCACCGCTTCCGCCGTGGTCAACGGCATCACCGGGTTCTATGCGTTTTCGGTACTGCCGCTCGCGCAATGCTACGCGATCTTCTTCGCGATGCCGATTCTGATCACCCTTTTGGCGATCCCGATCCTGGGCGAAAAGGTCGGCCTGCACCGCGGCTTGGCCATCGTCATCGGCCTCGCAGGCGTGATGATCGTGCTGCGCCCGGGGCAAGAACCGCTCAGCCTCGGCCATCTTTCAGCGCTGGCGGCAGCCCTGTTGGGCGCGATGACCTCGGTGATCGTGCGCAAGATCGGTCATGATGAACGCTCGGTTGTGCTGATGCTTTATCCGATGGTGGCGAACTTCGTGGTGATGGCCTTGGCACTGCCTTTCGTCTATGTGCCTGTTCCGATTGAACATATGGGCATGATGGGCGCGATGGCCCTGCTCAGCCTACTGGCCGGGATGCTGACAATCGCCGCCTACCGCCGCGCGCCCGCGATCATCGTCGCCCCGATGCAATACAGCCAGATCATCTGGGCGATTCTTTACGGTTTTTTCATCTTCAGAGAAAAGGTGGATTTCTGGACCGCCGTCGGCACTGGCGTCATCATCGCCGCCGGAGTCTATATCGTGCTGCGCGAAGACAAACCCTCAGTCTCCATCAACCGCCCGGTGCTGGAAACCCGCTCACGCTTTGATTTCGGCGCGATCCCCCGCATCGGCCTCTGGCTGCGCCTGTTCGACCGCCGCCGCTTGCGCAACAAAACCGAAGGCCTTTCTGGCACCGATGGCGACGCATAAATCCTGCGCCGCCCTCTTGCAAAGCCGCGCACAACGGTTTAACCCCGCGCCACGGTCGGAGCGTAGCGCAGTCTGGTAGCGCACCTGCTTCGGGAGCAGGGGGTCGGAGGTTCGAATCCTCTCGCTCCGACCAAATTATCCCGATAATCTCACGAAGTACCAAGCGCCCCCAAAGGGCGCTTTTTGTTTAGCAATCCTTCAACGCTGCCGCCACATCGCCAGAATATAGGCCGAGGTCATCAGATCCAGATGCGCGCCGCCGCCGTTCTTGGCGACGGTGATTTCATCGTCGGAACTCCGTCGATACATCCCCTGCGCCATGTCATAGAAATCGGCTTTGATGTCGGCTTCCGTGACCACGCCGCGCGCAATCGGGTCTTTCAACTCGCCGATGTGATGCACCGTTGTCGCGCGCGAATCGACGAACACCGAAGCGCGCCGCATCACCTCGTCATCGGCCTCGCGCATCGCCGGGGTATAGGCCCCGATCAGGTCGATATGCTGCCCCGGTTGCAGCCACGCGCCTTTCAACAGCGGCTCGCGGCTCATTGTGGCGGTGCAGATCACATCCGCCGCGCGCACCGCCGCCTCAAGATCCCCCACCGCCGTCACCCGAGCATCCGCTGCTGCCATCGCTTCAGCCCCGGCAGGCGAGCGGTTCCAGATGCTGAACTTGGCGTCGGGAAACAGCGCCGAATAGGCTTGAATCATGGATCGTGCCACCGTCCCCGCCCCCACCAGCAGGATATTCCGGCTGTCTTTGCGCGCCAGTTTGCTGGCCGAAAGCAGGCTGTCGCCGGCAGTTTTCCACTTGGTCACCAGATGGAAATCCACCAAAGCCTCCAGCACCCCGGTCTGATCGTTGAACAGATTGACCGCGCCGTGGATGCTGGGCAAACCCCGCGCCGCATTGCCCGGAACCACAGTGGCGACCTTGACCAAGCTGCCCAAACCATCAATCCATGCCGCCCGATCCAACAGCGTATCCGCGCCGCGATACAAAAACAGATCGTTGATTTCCGCGCGCGGCAGGCGGTGGCCGGCCTCAAACGCTTCACACAGCCCTGCCCATGACAACAGTGCCTCGGCCTCTGGCCCTACGATTTCAATGCTCATAACCCTGCCTCTTGCTTGCTCAGCAGACCTTCGGCAACCAACCGTTGCGCCCAGCCCTGCCAGCTTTCAAACTGATGTGTACGCCAGCCCCTGCGGGCCGCCGCCGTGATATTCTCGGCCTTATCGTCGGTGAACAACAGCCGATCCGCCGCGATACCGCAATCCTGCTCAACCATCTGATAAATCAGCGGATCAGGCTTGATCACCCCCATCACGCCCGAGACATATCTGCGGTCGAAATCCTGCAAGAAATCCATCTTCGGCAGGGCTTCTTCAAACGAATACCGCCCGAAATTAGTCAGCGCGAACACCGGAACCCCCTTGGCCCGCAACGCCCGCTGCAAGGCAATGCTGCCCTCAATCCGGGGCGAGGCGAGTTCAATCCAGCGATCATACCACAGCCGCACTTCGGCGCTCCATTCCGGGTGCCGTTCCGCCCAATCATAGATCGTCTCGCGAAACAACGCGCCCTCGTCCACCCGGTCATTCATGCCATGCAGATCAACCGCGTCAAACAGCGCGCGGCGGCGGTCCTCGCCAATCACCCGGTCGTAAAACACCTCTGGCTGCCAACGCGTCAGCACATTGCCAATATCAAAGATCACCGCTTGGGGCTGCAACATCCAGATCCTTTACCTTCCGCACCGTCTCGCGCCACAGGGTATAAAGCCCCGCGCCGCAGATCAACGCAATCCCAACCCAAGCCGTGCCATCGGGGAAGGTTCCAAACACCACCGCCCCCCAGAAAATCGCCATCGGCATCCCGATATATTCAAACGGCGCAATCAGCGCCGCTTCGGTGGTGCGATAGGCCTGCGACATCATCAAACCACCCACGCCAACGGCCACACCCGTCGCGATAAACGCCCACCAATCCCCCATCGGAGGCGTATGCCAAGGCCGGAACAAAAACTCCCAAGTGCTGCCGGGTGCCTGCGCCAGATGGCCATCGCCCGCCACAAAGCCAAAGCATAGGCTGACCACGATAAACCCGCATTGCACGAAGAAATTCAACGTCATAGCGCTTTCGGTCAAGCGCATCCGCCGCGTCATCATATGGCTGGAGGCATAGCAGAACGCCGAGATCAGCACCAAAATCGCCGCTGGTTGAATAACCCCGGCCCCCGGCCTTGTCATCACCACCACGCCCAGCATCCCGACCGCCACCGCCGCCCAGCGCCGTGGCCCGACCTGTTCGCGCAAGATCACCGCCGACATCAGCGTCACGAACAACGGTGCCACAAACGCCGTCGCCACCGCATCTGCGAGCGGCATCAGCGACAGCCCGACGAAATAGGTCACGTTCGAGCACATCACGATGCAAACCCGGAACAGATGATCCAGCGGCCGCTTGGTCAGCAACTGCCGAAACCCGCCGCCCGAAAACCAAATCACCGCCAGCACGATCGCCATGCCAACAAACGCCCGCAGCAAGATCACCTGATGCAGCGCATAGGTTCCCGACAAAGCCTTGATCGCAAGATCATTGACCGAAAGCACCACGCCGCCGCCCAATGCAAACAGGATACCAGTGGCGGATTTTTTGGAATTGTCTGACATAATGCAACTCACCGCGTCCCGGCGGGCAAATCTAGCCCAGAGGCGACATCAAAGCTTCGCTTGCCGCACAACCCGCTCTAAAACTTCCAGAAACCGCGAGCGATCCGCCTTGGAAAATGGCCGCCCGCCGCCTTGCCGAAACGGGTCCGCACTGCGCAGATCCTGCATCAGATCCCGCGTCGCCAGCACATTGCCGATATTGGCACCTGTCAATTCCTCGCCATTGTGCTTGACCACCTTCGCACCCGCCGCCACGCATTTCGCCGCCAGCGGAATATCCCCGGTCACCACCACATCGCCCGGCCCACAGGCCTCTGCGATCCACTTATCCGCCTCATCCGGCCCCGCCGCCACAAACACGCTTTCCACCAGCGGGTTCGCCGAAGGCCTGATCCCGCCATTAGACACCAGTATCATCCGCATGCCATGCCGCGTCGCCACCCGCTCCGCCTCGGCCTTCACCGGGCAGGCATCGGCGTCGATAAAAATCCGACCACTCATGGCCGCGCGAAAACCTCAACCCAATAGTATTTCATCGCGTATTTCTGCCCCTTCAGCGGTTTATCCTCCGGCTGATAGACCACCGCGATCCCGGTTTCGGTCAAAGCACAATCGAGGATATTCTTGCGATGCCCCGCACTGCCCAGCCAATCCTTCAAAATCCCCGCAGCCGAGGATTGCCCCGCGCCGATATTCTCGGCCACCTTGCTAAACCGGTAACCCTGCGCCTTGATCCGGCTGGAAAACTTCGCGCCATTCTTGCTGGCATGGCCGAAAAAATTCTGCTCTGCCATAGCCTGAGCATGGCCCTGCGCCGCAGCCACCAGCTTGGCATTCACCGTCAACGCAGAACAGCCCGCCCCGGCGCGCGCTTTATTCACTGCCGCCAACACCTGATCGTCCGCCGCGCCCGCCCAAACCGGCTGCGCCAACAAAGCCAGTAAAGCCGCCGCTTTCAACATGCCAAGTTTAAGCATTCAGTGCCCCCGCATGAAACGCCACATGTTCCTCCATGAAGGTGCTCACGAAGAAATAGCTGTGGTCGTAGCCTTTCTGCATCCGAAAACTGCCGCCCTGCCGCCGCTCGACCATAGCCCCCGCCAAAGCTTCGGGCTTCAACAAATCAAGAAACTGATCCGAGGTGCCTTGGTCAATCAAAATCGGCCCGTCAAAGCCGCGCTTTTTCATCAACAGTGTGGCGTCATGCGCCGCCCAAGTCGTCTCATCCGGCCCCAGATAGGCGCCAAACTGCTTGCGGCCCCAGTCGCTTTGCGTCGGATTGCAAATCGGCGCAAACGCCGAAACCGAGCGGAACCGCCCCGGAAAGCTCATCGCAATCGTCAACGCGCCATGGCCGCCCATCGAATGCCCGGTGATCGACTGCGCGGCTTCGGCAATCGGAAACGCCTTGAACAGCTCACGCGGCAGCTCTTCCGTCACATAATCCCACATGCGGAAATTCTTGTCCCACGGGCTTTGCGTCGCGTTGACATAGAACCCCGCGCCCTGCCCCAGATCATAGGCCGCATCGTTTGGCACATCTTCGCCGCGCGGCGAGGTATCCGGGAACACCAGTGCAATCCCGACCTCAGCCGCCCAACGCTGCGCACCCGCCTTCACCATCGCGTTTTCATGCGTGCAGGTCAGCCCGGACAGATACCACAACACCGGCACCAGCCCTTCTTCGGCCTCGACCGGCAGGAACAGCCCGAAGGTCATCTCGGTGCCCGTCACCGCCGACACATGGCTGTAAACCCCCTGCACGCCGCCATAAGCCCGGTTTTCAGAAATGGTTTTCATAATGCCCCCTTAAGCCTTTTGCTTTTTAGCCCGTCAGATTTCAGCCCGTCACAAATGCAATCACTGCCGTCACGGTCAGCACCGAAGCGGCGGTCGAGATCAGGATAGCGGTCGAGACCCGTTGCGGCGCCACCCCGAAATGCTGCGCCAGAATAAAGACATTCCCCGCCACAGGCAAAGACGCCGCCGCCACCATCACCCCTGCCGCATACCGCTCCACCGGGAAAATCACCAGTGCCGCCAGCGCCACCGCCGCCGGATGCAGCACCAATTTGGCAAAACTCAGCCAAGCCGCAACCTCCAGCCGTTCCGCACTGCGCCCTGCAAGGCTGGCGCCAATCGCAAACAGTGCGCAAGGCGTCGCCGCCGCCCCCAGCATGGTCATGAATTCATTCACCGGCACGGGCAGCGCCCATCCGGTCGCCCCCCAAGCCATGCCCAACACCACCGAGACGATCATTGGGTTTTTCAGCACGCCCAAGCCCAGCACCCGGAAGATGCCCCAAGACATCCGGCCTTCGCGCAGCCCCGTCACCACCAGCGTCAACACCGAGGTAAACACCAGCAGATCGACCGCCAGCACCAGCAAAACCGGCCCCACCGCCGCCGGACCCAGCAGCAGCGTCAGCATCGGAATCCCCAGAAAGCCGACATTGCCGATAATACCCGTGTGCGCCTCAAACACCGCGACTTCGGGCTTCGCCCCGCGCAGCAGCGCCACCCCGGCCACGATGGACCAGACCAAAGCCGAGGCGAGGAAATACGCCCAGACAAACGCCCAAGAGAACACATCGCTCAGGTCCAGATTGGCGGCAAAGCCAAACAGCATCGCCGACAGCGCGAAGTAGAACACGAATTTCGTCAGATACGCCGTGGCCTCAGCGCTGAAAAACCGCCCCCGCCCCGCGCCATAGCCAAGGCCAATCACCGCAAAGAACGGCAGAGTTTTCAGCAAGATCGCCAGCATGGGGTCAGAGTTTCACGCCGCGCTGGCAGATACAAGGCCAAGGGGTTTCGGGCAAGATTTTTGCAGGGGTCAAGCCCAGCACTCGCCGCGAGAAACCCTAATAGTGCGTTAACGACACCAAGCTAACACATTGATATTGCTTAAATGGATAACCTGTCCACGCGTGGACACCCCTCAACCACCACCAATCAACACCCCCGCCGCGAACACCAAAGCCCCCCCCAGCACCACCTGAAGGGCGGCCCTTAGGAACGGAGTCTCCATAAACTTGTTCTGAATCCAAGCAATCGCCCACAATTCCACAAACACCACCACCATCGCGATGCTGGTCGCGGTCCAGAAATCCGGGATCAGATAGGGCAGCGCGTGCCCAAGTCCGCCCAAAGCCGTCATCACCCCCGAGGCCAACCCGCGTTTGTAAGGTGAGCCACGCCCCGACAGCACCCCATCATCATGCGCGGCCTCGGTGAACCCCATCGAGATCCCCGCCCCCACGCTGGCCGCCAACCCCACCAGAAACGTTGTCCAAGTATTCTGGGTCGCAAACGCCGTCGCAAAGATCGGCGCCAAGGTGGACACCGAACCATCCATCAGCCCCGCCAACCCCGGCTGCACCCAAGTCAGAATAAACTGCCGCCGCGCCACTTTATCCTCACCGTCGCGCACCTCCGGCCCCAGCAGATCAGCCTCCAACCCCTCAGCGTGCTGCGCGTGCCCCGCCTCTGCCGCCGCGAGATCGCCCAACAATTTCCGCGTCGCCGCATCCTTAGTCCGCGCCGCCGCCCGCTGGTAAAACTCCGCGGCACCATGTTCCATCGCGCGGGCCTCATCGCGTATCCGCTCCAGCCCCAGATTCTCGGTCAGCCAAACCGGACGCCGCGCATAGAACCCCGCCACATGCTCGCGCCGCAACAGCGGAATAACCGTGCCAAAGCGGCTGACATGCAGGTCTATCAGCATCTGCCGATGCCCGTCTTCCTCGACAGCCATTTCATCAAACACCGCCGCCGAAGCCGGATATTCCGCCCGCAACCCTTGGGCATAGGTCCGATAAATCCGCGCATCATCCTCCTCGGACGAAATCGCCAGCGCCAACACCTCTTGTTCGGTCAGATCGGCAAAACGCCTGCGGTTAGAAATGTTGAAACCCATGTCAGACTCATCTCGACTTAGTTTGGAATGATTCTAAATAAGCGCGCGCCGTAGAGGTTGACAAGCCCAAATCACAATCTGAACCGTCAAGTTCAGATTTCACTTGCCAAACTGAACGAATCAGTTCATTTTCACTTCTGAACCGATGAGTTCAGATAAAGGATGCCGTTATGAAACCCTTCGCCACCGCTCTGCTGCTCACCCTGGCCGCCGCCAGCCAAGCTTCGGCCTTCTCAATGAGCGTCAATCTCCCCGACCTGACCTTCCCGCCGACCACCACCACCGTCTCGGCGCAAAATGCTGCGCAGCCCGGCAAGTGACCAACCGCTTGCCCGTCCCCCCGCCGCCGCTATAGACTGTGGTAAGGGGGACAGCATGGGTGCCAAGCCACAACTAATCGTTAAGGGTCGCAAGTTCGATCAGGTGCTGGAAGGCGCGCGCATTGTGTTCATGCGTGACGGCTTTGAACGCGCCTCGGTCGATGACATCGCGCGCGAGGCCGGGGTGTCGAAAGCCACGCTTTACGCCTATTTCCCCGACAAACGCCTGCTTTTCTTGGAAATCGCCAGCACCGAATGTCGCCGTCAGGCCGATGATGCTGAATCTCATATTGATCCGAACGCGCCCGTCGCCGATGTCTTGCGGTTGGCCGCGCAAAAGATCACGGCCTTCATGCTGTCTGATTTCGGCCAGCGCATCTACCGTATCGCCGTGGCGGAATCAGAAAATTTCCCGGCCGTGGCGCATCAATTCTACCACTCTGGCCCGAAACTGGTGCAAGACCGCATCGCCGAAATCCTGCGCTGCGCCACCGAACGGGGCGAGTTGATCATCGAAGACATCCCCTTCGCCGCCGCGCAATTCGCGCAGCTGTGCAAAGTAGATATCCAAGATCGGATGATTTTCACGCCAATGCCCTGCTGCACCGCCGCCGACGCCACCCGCGTGATCGAGGGGGCTGTGTCGATGTTCATGGCGCGCTACGGCGCAAAACCCTAGCCGTTCTCGCGCAAAATCCCGCCCGCCAGATATAAAGACCCGCAGATCAGCACCCGAGCGCCCGGCGACACCGCCGCAATCGCGGCCAAAGCCTCGGCCACCGAGCCCGCCACTCCGGCATCCATCCCGACACTCAAGGCCGCATCCCGCGTCACTTCGGCGGGCAAAGTATTCTTCTCACCCGGAATAGACACCGCATGCAACCGCGTCACATGCGGCACCAGCGGTTCCATATAGCCGCGCACATCCTTGGTGTTCAGCATGCCGCAGATCAGATGCGTTTCCCGCGCAGGCATCCGCGCCAAGGTCGCTGCCACCGCCGCTCCGCCCGCCGGATTATGCCCACCGTCCAGCCACAACTCGACACCCGGAGCACTCTCGACCAAAGGCCCCACCCGCAACCGTTGCATCCGCGCGGGCCAATAGGCTTTCGTCACCGCGGCCTCACAAGCCGCCTGATCCTTGCCCAAAGCCCGCAGCGCCGCAATCGCGGCTCCGGCGTTTTGGATTTGAAACGACCCCGGCAGATTCGGCAACGGCAGGTCCAACAACCCGTTTTCATCCTGATAGACCAGCCGCCCGCGTTCTTCCCAAACGCTCCATTGCTGTCCAAACGCCAGCACCGGGCACCCCAACCGCGCCGCGCGGGCTTCAATCACCGCCATGCCGGCGTCCTCTTGCGGCCCCACCACACAAGGCACGCCGCGCTTCAAAATCCCGGCCTTTTCCCCGGCAATCTCGGCCAAAGTCTCACCCAGATACTGCTGATGGTCGATCGACACCGGAGTGATCACCGTCAGCACAGGCTTTGCCACCACGTTCGTGGCATCCAGACGCCCGCCCAAGCCGACCTCCAACAAGGTATAATCCGCCCTCACCCGGCTGAACGCCAGAAACGCCGCGCAGGTGGTGATCTCAAAAAATGTGATCTCGTCGGGTCCGTTGGCAACCACACATTCATCCAGCAACGCCGTCAGTGCATCCTCAGAAATCAACTCGCCAGCCAGCCTGATCCGCTCGTGAAACCGCGCCAGATGTGGCGAGGTATAGGCATGCACCTGTGACCCGCCCGCCTCCAGCCCCGCCCGAATCATCGCTTGGGTCGAGCCCTTGCCATTGGTCCCGGCGATATGGATCACCGGAGGCACCGAGCGTTCGGGATTGCCCAAAGCCGCCAACAACCGCTCCACCCGGTCCATCACAAGGTCGATCACCTTGGGATGCAGCGTCATCATCCGCTCAAGAACGGCGTCAGAACTCACGCTTTAACCTCAGCCGACTCAAGAATATCGCCCGGTGGCGGCAAATCGCCCTTCACCGCAGGGGACTGGTTCATCAGCATCCGCAGGATCGTGACCAATTCCTCGCGCAGCGCTTTGCGGTGCGTCACCCGGTCTAACATCCCGTGATCCAACAGATACTCGGCGCGCTGAAAACCCTCAGGCAGCTTCTCGCGAATGGTTTGCTCAATCACCCTAGGCCCGGCAAAACAGATCAGCGCGTTCGGCTCGGCAATCTGCACATCGCCCAGCATGGCATAAGACGCCGTAACACCGCCGGTGGTTGGATGCGTCAAAACCACCACATAGGGCAGCCCGGCCTCTTTCAGCATCTGCACCGCTACCGTCGTGCGCGGCATCTGCATCAAGGACAAAATCCCTTCCTGCATCCGGGCGCCGCCCGCTGCCGAAAACATCACCAACGGCCGCTTGGTCGCCACCGCCCGCTGCGCCGCCGCAATGATGGCGTTGCCGACATACATGCCCATCGACCCGGCCATAAAGCTGAAATCCTGCGCCACGGCGATGATCGGCGTGCGGCCAACTTCGCCTTCGGCCACCAGCATCGCCTCACGCTCGCCCGTCACCTTTTGCGCCGCTTTCAAGCGATCCGGGTATTTCTTCTGATCGCGAAAATGCAGCGGGTCCACCACGGGTTCCGGCACTTTCACTTCGACGAACACGCCGACATCAAACAGCCCGATAAACCGATCGCGCGGAGAAATCGCCATATGGTGATCGCAAGAGGTGCAGACGTTCAAATTCGCCGCCAGTTCGCGGTGAAACAGCATCGTCCCGCATTCCGGGCATTTCGTCCAAAGATTCTCGGGCACCTCGCGGCGCGAAAACAACGAGTTGATCTTCGGGCGGACGTAGTTTGAAATCCAGTTCATCGCCTGTCCTGCGGTAACATCGGTCTATCGTCAGATAGTCCGGGGGGGCCGGAAATGCAATCACTGCCACGCCCTCGCTGGCATCCGCCCGCCGCTGCGACCCGCCACGGCTCCGCCTTACCACTTCATCTTGGCGGAAATACTCCCGCCGGAGGCCTCCCCGTTGCAGCCCGCGCACCCAATTGCAGCCGCTTCATCGTTGCCGCAGCGTAGGGTGGGTGCAACCCACCGCCCGCATCCAACCCGCTCACGCCATATCCAGCCAAACCTGTCCATCACGGTAGCCGCCCACGATCACATGGCCGGGTTTGGCCACTTCGGGATGCGTCTCGGCCCAATCGCGAAACCGATCATTGCTGACAATCCGCGCGCCCAATTCGCGGGCCGAGGCCAAAATCACCGGATCGGCGGGCGTGCCCTTGGCCACCACCATCACCCGATCATCTGGCAACCCCAGCAGCTTGCCGAAAGCATGGTCGTGTTTATACTTGCCCATCAGCTTGTGGCCCGCATTGGCATCAAACACCACGCCGGGCGCATAGCCCGCCGCTGTCAGCATATCCACCACCGCCCGCACCGATTCGATCTGCGGCACATTATCCTTCCAATGCATAACGTTAGAGCCATCGACCACGACATATTTCGGCGATGACTGCTTGCGCGCAAACACGCCGCGCCGGGGTGGGCCGGTAAGCTCAGACACCTGTCGGTGGATGGAATGGGCTGCGCGCCCACGATCCGCCGCCCCGCGCGCAAGCCCTGCCCGCAGCAACAGCCAAGCACTGGCCAGCAGCATCGGCCCCGCCAGCATCCCCAAATCCTGCCAACCCGGCAGCGCAACCGCTAGGGCAAGCCCGATCCCCGAGGCCAAACAGAGCAAAAGCGGCACGAACATCACATACTCCCACAGACCATTTCGGCACAGGCACTTACGGGGATTCATCCCGCCAAACCCCAGTAAACTGCCAAATCCTTAAAGAATCCTTAAATCCAGAATCCTATCCCATTGATTTCAAACATCTAAAAAAGGTCCCGAGTTGGGACCCTTGCCAGCCTCACACCTTAGGCCGAAGATCAACGATCCGCACCGCCTTGCCCTCGCTGCGCGGCACAGAGCCCGGCAGGCCAGCCGCGATCTCAATATTGATCCCCCACATCTGCCGGATCCGCTTGTGCAGGCCAGCCCCCAACCGCGCCAATTCCGCCGCATCCGCAGCCACCACGGCCTCGACCAGCACCCGCATCGAATCCAGCCGACCATCCCGGCGCAGCTCGATCTGGAAATGCGGCGCAAGTCCCGGATGCGCCACCACCTGCTCTTCAATCTGGCTGGGAAACACGTTCACCCCGCGCAGGATCATCATGTCATCGCTGCGCCCGCGAATCCGCTCCAACCGCCGCATCGACCGCGCCGTGCCGGGCAGAATCCGGGTCAAATCGCGCGTCCGATAGCGCACAACCGGCATCGCCTCTTTGGTCAGCGAGGTCAAAACCAGCTCGCCATATTCCCCGTCTGCCAGCAAAGCACCTGTGTCAGCATCAATAATCTCGGCGAGGAAATGATCTTCCCACAGCGTCAACCCGTCCTTGGTTTCCACACATTCAGCCGCCACACCCGGCCCGATCACCTCGGACAGCCCGTAGTTGTCCAGCGCGTGCATATCGAACGCCGTCTCTATCTCGGCCCGCATCGCGTTGGTCCACGGCTCGCCGCCAAAAATCCCCACCCGCAGCGGACTTTTGCGCGGATCGCGGCCCTGCGCGCGGTATTCATCCAAGATCGACAACATGTAAGACGGCGTCGAGCAGATCGTGGTCGCGCCAAAATCCTCAATCAGATTGACCTGCCGATGCGTCATGCCACCCGAGACCGGAACCACCGTGCAGCCCATTTTTTCGGCGCCGTAGTGAAAGCCCAAGCCACCGGTAAACAGCCCGTAGCCGAAAGAAATATGCACCACCTCGCCGGGCCGCGTGCCACAAGCCCGCATCGTGCGCCGCATCAGATGCGCCCAAGTGTCGATGTCTTTCGCGGTATAGCCCACCACCGTTGGCTTTCCCGTGGTGCCCGATGAAGCGTGCAGCCGCACCACTTTTTCGCGCGGCACCGCGAACAATCCAAACGGATAATTGGCGCGCAGATCGGCTTTGGTGGTGAAGGGAAACCGCGAAATATCGCTCAGATGACGTAAATCATCGGGATGCACACCTGCGGCTTTGAAGGCGGCGTTGATATGCGGCACGTTGTGATAGGCATGCGCCAGCGACCATTTCAGACGGCTGAGTTGTAGCGCCTCAATCTCATCGCGCGAGGCGATTTCAATGGGTTCAAGGGTCAGCCGGTCCGGCGATATATCCAGCATGCGGTCTCCTCGCCGGAGCGGCGACTAAGCTTAGAGTTGTGCGATCTTGCGCGCAAATCTGGGCATTGTCATGGCGAGATCAGAATGAAGGGCGGCGATAAGCAGGCAAAAGTTGCGACGGGGGCGACCCGCCGCAGCTTTTGCTCAAGGATTCATCACTTCGCGGTGTTAGGCTGCCAGCAGATCATGCACCATCGGAATCACCTTCTCGCCGTAAAGCTGGATACAGCTGATCAGCTGATCATGCGGCTGCGGCCCGGTCGCATATTTCATGTCAAACCGCTGGATTTTCAGATCGCGGATCGTCGCCGCGATCTTCTTGGCCACGGTTTCCGGCGAGCCGACATAGAGCGAGCCGTGGTGAACTTCCTCCAAGAACCGCTCTTTGGTCGTCGGTGGCCAGCCACGTTCGCGGCCCAGACGGCCAAACATGGTTTGGTAATGCGGCCAAAGCGCCTCTTGCGCGGCCTCATCGGTTTCCGCGACAAACCCCGGCGAATGGATGCCGATCGGGCGCACAGTCTTGCCCAACTGGTCCACCGCGCGATGATAGAGGTCGATATAGGGCAGGAACCGCCGGGGATCGCCGCCGATGATCGCCAGCATCAGTTGTAAATCCTGCCGCACCACCCGCACCACCGATTCCGGGCTGCCACCAACGCCGACCCAAGTGGTCAGTTGCTTCGGGCCAACCGGAGGATAAACGATCTGGTTTTTCAACGCCGTGCGGGTTTCCCCTTGCCACGTCAGGCTAGGCTCTCGCACCAGTTTGGCGAAAATATCCAGCTTTTCCTCGAATAGCAGTTCGTAGTCGTCCATCGCATAGCCGAACAACGGATAGCTTTCTGTGAAGCTGCCACGCCCCAAGATCACCTCGGCGCGCCCGTTCGAAATCGCGTTCAGGGTGGAAAACCGCTGGAACACCCGGATCGGGTCATCCGACGACAGCACCGTCACGGCAGTTCCCAAGTGGATCTTGCTGGTGCGTCCGGCAATCGCCGCTAAGATCACCTCGGGCGAGGAAATCGCGAAATCCGGGCGGTGATGTTCGCCCAAGCCAATGAAATGCGCCCCCACCTGATCGGCAACCACGGCTTGTTCGACCACATCGCGGATCACCTGATCCATCGGTTTCTGTGCCCCCGTGGCGTCGATGGTCACGTCGCCAAAGGTATCAAGGCCAAGTTCAATCGTCATATCTGTCTCCCAGAGCGGTGCGGGATGATCCTGCACGGCCATGCTGTTGAGCCAGAGATAGGCGCAGCCGCACGTATGGGGAAGTCCGCGCGGCTGCACATCAGCTGTTCGATAGGGATCAGCCGATGTAAGCGCGCAGCGCCGCTTCCGTACTTTCGTCGCGCACGCGGGCGAGTTGGGTGGCAAAGGCCACTTGGAAGATCGGGTTGTCGGCCAGATCGCCATAGATCGTGCGTTGATCCAGCCAAGCCTGCGGGTTGCTTTGGGCGGCTTTGGCGGTGACTTGCAAAGCCTCCCAATTCGGATCGTTCGGCGGGATGTAGGTGCCTTTGTCCGAAGTGCCGGTGCAGTAACGGCACCAAAGCGCTGAGACGAGGGCCAAGCCATCACAAGATTGCCCCGCTGCCAAGCGATCACGCAACGGTGGCACGATAAACTTCGGCTGGCGGTTGGAACCGTCAAGGCAAAGACGGCGCTCGGTATCAGCAACTTCGGGGTTCGAGAACCGCTCGACGATCTTGGCGTAGTAATCCACAAGATTGGTGTTTGGGACCGGGGCGACGGTGGGGATGATCTCGGTGGTTTCCAGTTTATTCAGGAAGCCGAGGATCAGCGGATGCGCCATCGCCTCATGCACATACTCAATATCCAGCAGACCGCCGGGATAGGCAATGGTGGCGTGGCCGCCGTTCAGGATACGGATTTTCATCGCCTCATAGGTGTGCACGTTATTGGAAAGCGTGACGCCGACCTTTTCCAAGGGCGGACGACCAGCAGGGAAATTATCCTCCAGCACCCATTGGCGGAAGGGTTCGCAGGTGACGGGAACCGGATCATCGCCAAGGCCAAAAGCGGCGGCCATAGCGCGCTCGCGCGGGCCTGTAGCGGGGGTGATCCGGTCAACCATGCCGTTCGGAAAGGCGACATTGGCCTTGATCCAATCGGCCAAAGCGGGGTCGGACAGACGCGCAAGGCCCACGACGGCGGCTTCGGTAACATGACCGTTACCGGGCAGGTTATCGCAGGACATTACGGTAAACGGCACAATACCAGCGGCGCGGCGGGCTTTCAGCGCTGCAATGATCGCGCCAAAAGCAGTACGGTGTGGGTTGGCGGCATCTGCGGCGATTTCCGGCGCTTTCGGGTCAAATTCCCCCGTCGCGGGGTCGATAAAATAGCCACCTTCGGTGACGGTCAGGCTGACAATGCGGATTTCCGGCTTCGCCATTGCGGCAATCAACGCGGCATTATCCGGCTGCACTTCGATAAAGCCGATCATCGCCCCGATCCGGCGGGCGGATTTTCCTTTCGGGTCCAACTCGATGATCGACGACAGACAATCCTGCGCCAACATCGCCTCGCGCATCCGCGCATCACCCTCGCGCACGCCCGCGCCAAGGATCGCCCAATCGTGCGCCAATCCCATCGCGAACAGATCATCCAAGTAAACCGCCATATGCGCGCGGTGGAAGTTGCCCAGACCGATATGCACAATACCGGGGTTCAGCTTACTGCGATCATAGGCAGGCATTTTCGCGGTTTGTGAACTGTCATTCATGTTCATGCCATCCAGTTGCCGCCGTCAACGCCGAAGCATTGCGCGACGATGTATTCGGCCTCGGGCGTGGCGAGGAAAATCGCCATTCCAGTCAGGTCCGCTGCAGTGCCCATCCGCCCAAAAGGCACAGCCGCCCCAACTTCGCGCTTTTTCTGGCCCGGCTGTTTATTTTCATATTTGGCAAAGAACGCATCGACGCCATCCCAATGCTCGCCATCCACCACACCCGGCGCAATCGCGTTGACGTTGATCTTATGTTCGATCAACCCCAAGCCAGCGCTTTGCGTCAGGCTGATCACCGCCGCCTTGGTGGCACAGTAAACCGCCACCAACCCCTCGCCCCGACGTCCCGCCTGAGACGCCATGTTGATGATTTTACCGCCTTTTCCGCGCGCAATCATATGCTTGGTCGCAGCCTGCATACAAAACAACGTGCCCGATACATTCACTGCGAACAAACGGTCATAATCGGCGCGGGTGATTTCGGCAATCGGCGCGGCAGTGAACAAAGCTGCGTTGTTCACCAGAATATCAAGCCCACCCATCTGCTCAATCGCAGAAGCAAACCCCGCGTCAATCGAGGCCTGCGAGGTCACATCCAACTGCACCCCAATCGCCTTCGGCCCCAGCGCAGCGGCAGCTTTCGCAACCGCCTCGGCGTTGATATCGGCCAAGGCAACCGTGGCTCCCTCGGCGATATAGGCGCGCGCGAACTCCAGCCCAATGCCACGGGCCGACCCGGTGATAAGGGCGGTTTTTCCAGTCAGCCTCATGCGATTGCCTTTCCATCCGCGCCAAAGCGATGCACCTTGCCGTCCTGCGGTGAGAGATAAACCGTGTCACCGTGGCGCAGGTTAACATCGCCACCCGCCCGCACGGTCATCGAGCCATGGCCTTCGACATTGACATGCAGGAAGGTATCCGAGCCCAGCAGTTCCGCCACCGAAACAACTCCCTTCCATTTGCCTGCACTAGTCGAGATATCCATATGCTCGGGACGCACGCCAATCGTCGTGGCTCCCATCGCCTGCGCATCCGCGCCGGTCAAAAGGTTCATCCGGGGCGAGCCGATAAAGCCGGCGACGAACACATTGGCCGGGTGATTGTACAGATCCAACGGCGAGCCAACCTGCTCGATATTCCCCGCCTGCAGCACCACAATCTTGTCGGCCATGGTCATGGCTTCGACCTGATCATGCGTCACATAGATCATCGTGGTTTTCAGCGTATGGTGCAGTTCGGTGATCTCCAACCGCATATTGCCACGCAACGCCGCATCCAAGTTCGACAACGGCTCATCAAACAGGAACGCTGCGGGTTCACGCACAATCGCGCGGCCGATGGCGACACGCTGGCGCTGACCGCCGGAAAGCTGGCCCGGCTTCCGCTCCATATAACTGGTCAGGTTCAGCACCTTGGCGGCGGCGTCGGCCTTTTTGGTCGCCGCTTCAATATCCATCCCGGCCATTTTCAGCGGGAACATGATGTTTTTGCGCACCGTCATATGCGGATACAAGGCATAAGACTGGAACACCATCGCCAAGCCACGCTTGGCAGGGGGCAGTGCCGTGGCATCCTTGCCATCAATCTCTATGGTGCCAGATGAGGTATCCTCCAGCCCCGCGATCAGCCGCAGCAGAGTGGATTTGCCGCAGCCCGAAGGGCCGACGAACACTACGAACTCACCATTCTCAATCGTCAGATCGACGGAAGGAATGACATGCACGTCGCCAAAGGATTTGCGCACCGATTTTAGAACGATCTTACCCATGATTTCCTCACTTCACCGCGCCGAAGGTCAGGCCGCGGACCAATTGTTTCTGGCTGAACCAGCCCATGATCAGGATTGGAGCGATGGCCATGGTCGAGGCCGCCGAAAGTTTTGCGTAGAACAGACCCTCGGGAGCCGAGAAGCTGGCGATAAACTGCGTCAGTGGTGCCGCATCCGAAGTGGTCAGTTGCAGCGACCAGAACGCTTCATTCCACGACAGGATGACGTTGAGCAGCAGCGTCGAGGCGATACCGGGCAGCGCCATTGGGGTCAGCACATGGATGATTTCCGAGGTCAGGCTTGCGCCATCCATCCGCGCCGCCTCAAGGATTTCACCGGGGATTTCCTTGAAGTAGGTGTACAGCATCCAGATCACAATCGGCAGGTTGATCAGGGTTCCGATGGCGACCAACCCGGTGCGGGTGTCCAAGAGGCCCGTCACCTTGAAGCCCAGATACATCGGGATCAACACGCCAACTGCTGGCATCATCTTCGTCGACAGCATCCACATCAGCAGATCTTTGGTCTTTTTGCCGGGAACAAAGGCCATCGACCAAGCCGCAGGGATGCCGATGATCAGCGCCAGAACCGTGGAGCCGACCGAGATCACCACCGAGTTCATAAAGAACTTACCGTAGCTGTTCTGGGTCTGCACCGCCTGATAGGCTTCGGTTGTCCAAGGCGAGGCCAACATCGCGAACGGCGATTTGATCGCGTCGCCCTCGGTGTGGAAACTCATCAGGAAGATCCACAGGATCGGGAAGAAGATCAGAAAACCAACCAGCCATGCCCCGATGGTAACGATCACTTTGCTATTGGTTGTTGTGCTGCGTGCCATGATTTTTCCTCACGCGTCCAGGTTCTTGCCAATCATTCGCATCGCGAAGAAGGCAACGATATTGGCCAGAATGACCGCGATAATGCCGCCTGCAGAGCCAGCGCCGACGTCGTATTTGACCAGCGACTGGATGTAGACGAGGTAGGAAATCGTCGTGGTCGCCGTGCCCGGACCGCCGCTGGTGGTGACGAAAATCTCGGCAAACACCGCAAGCAGGAAGATGGTTTGGATCAGGATCACCACCGTCACAGCGCGGGTCAGATGCGGCACGGTCAGGTAGAAAAACCGGCTCAGCACGCTTGCGCCATCCATCTCAGCGGCCTCTTGCTGCTCGCCATCCAAGGATTGCAACGAGGTCAGCAGGATCAGCGTCGCAAACGGCAGCCACTGCCAGGCCACGATGCCGATGATCGAGAGCAGCGGGGCTTGGGACAAGAAATCAAACGGCTGCAGCCCCAACCCTTTGGCGATATGGGCAAACATGCCATTCACCGGGTTCATGAACATGTTTTTCCAGACCAGCGCCGACACGGTGGGCATCACGAAGAACGGCGCGATCACCAAAACCCGCACAATGCCTTGGCCCCAGAATGGCATGTTCATCAGCAGCGCCAGCAGGATGCCGCCCACCACAGTGATGAACAAAACCCCCAGCACGATGGCCAGTGTATGCAGGATCGAGGCCAGGAAGGTGCGGTCGGTCAGGAAGTAGTAATAATTGTCAAATCCGGCCCAAGTTGATGGTTTCGGCACCAGCAATTTATAGTCCAGAAAGCTGAAGTAGATCGTGGTGACAAGCGGCACGATCATCCACAGAAACAACAGCACGACCGACGGCGCGACCATGAAGCGTGCGGCAATACGCGAATGCTGGGTGGCCATGTTGAACCTCCTCCGTTGCAAATTTTGGGAAAGGGCGCGGTCGTCTTGAAGCGACTTGTGCGTCAGGTGCGGCTGGCTGCTTGCAAGCAGAGCCTAGCGCGGAAAAGCGGGGCCACCCTTGGGAGATGCAGCCCCGCCCTCGTCGCTGGTTACTTGATGTAACCGGCTTTGGTCATTTCCGTCGTGGTCAACTCTTGAGCCGCAGCCAAGGCGTCAGCCGCCGTGGTGGTGCCTGCAAGCGCTGCCGAGAACTGCTGGCCGACTTCGGTCGCAATGCCCGCAAACTCCGGGATAGCGACGAATTGCACGCCAACATAAGGCACCGGATCGACGGTCGGATGGGTCGGGTCAGCCGAGTTGATGCTGTCCAACGTCATCTTGGCGAATGGCACCTTTTGGTATTCCGCATTCGCATAAAGCGAGGTGCGGGTTCCCGGAGGCACGTTGGCCCAGCCTTCTTTCGAGGCTACCAGTTCGGTGTATTCCTTCGAGGTCGCCCAAGCCACAAAGGCCTTGGCGGCATCGACTTTCGCCGAACCAGCCGGAATGGCCAAAGACCAAGCCCACAGCCAGTTGCCGCGCTTGCCCAGACCATTATCAGGTGCCAAAGCGAAGCCCATTTTGTCCGCAACGGTGCTGTCTTTACCGGTTACAAACGATGCCGCAACGGTGGCGTCGATCCACATGCCGCAATGACCTTGCTGGGTCAGCGCGAGGTTTTCGTTAAAGCCGTTGTTGGATGCACCGGGCGGGCCGTAATCGTTCATCAGGTGCAGATAGAAGGCCAAGGTATCAGCCCAAGGCTTTTGGTCGAACTGCGGCTTCCAATCCATATCGAACCACTTGGCGCCGAACGAATTCGACATTGCAGTCAGGAAAGCCATGTTCTCACCCCAGCCGGCTTTGCCACGCAGACAAATGCCATACTGCTCTTTCGACTTGTCGGTCATCGCTGCGGCCGCTTTGTCGATATCAGCCCAAGTTGGCGCATCCGGCATAGTCAGGCCAGCGGCTTCCATCAGGTCTTTGCGATACATCACCATCGAAGATTCGCCGTAGAACGGTGCGGCGTAAAGCTCGCCATCCACCGTCAGACCGCCAGCGATTGCGGGCAGCAGGTCGGCTTTGTCCCAAGCTTCCGGCAGATCGTTCAAGCTGACCAGCCAGCCCGATTTGCCCCAGATCGGAACTTCATAGGTGCCGATGGTCAACACGTCGAACTGACCGCCTTTGGTGGCGATGTCGGTGGTGACTTTCTGGCGCAGGACGTTTTCTTCCAGCGTGACCCACTCGACTTTGATGTCGGGGTTCTTGGCGTAGAAATCGTCCATCAGCCCTTGCATACGGATCATGTCGCCGTTGTTCACGGTGGCGACAGTGATCGTGGTTTCGGCCGATGCAAGACCCGCAAGGGTAAGCAGAGCCGTCGCGCCAAGCAGCGCGCGAAGCGTCATGTTCATTGGTATCCTCCCAGATCAGCGATTGAGCATTTCATCGCTTACTGAGTAAATGCTCACAGAAAGGTGTAATCCGTCAAGCCCCATTTTCCGCCGCATCTGCAAAGATTATAGGCGGTTTAGCAACGCCCGCGCGGTCGGCTCATCTGTAACCAAGCCGTTGATAATGCGGGACTTCAATGCTCCCGCAATCGCCGGAACCTTCGATGCACCCGCAGCAATTCCGATGGATGGCCTATCCAACCCAGGCGCGACTCGAACTCCACCTGTGCGTGTATTGGTGCCGACATCAAGGTAAACACCCTTTGAGTCGAACACCCAACCGGCGACTTCCCCCACCGCCCCCGCCGCCTGCATCTCGTCCAGCTCGGCGCGCGTGACGAATCCATCCTTGAGCAGCGGCGCGTCATTGCTCATCTGGCCGACGCCGACAAAAACCACATCCGCCGCTTGCGCCAGATCGACCACCTTTTTCACCGGACCCAAAGCATGAAACGCCGCGTTTTCCTGCGGCGTCGGGCTGATAACCGGCACCAGCATTGGGTAGTGCGGCGCGCGCACCTTGTCCGAAATCCGCATCACCACGTCGAAGAACGACGCCGATCCATCCGGCGCGATATTGCCGATCAGCGACACCAGACGGTGCTGGTCGGCATCCATCGGCGAGACCGCATCGACCATGCCGCGCATCGCCCGCCCGGTGCCCAGACCGATCACCGAGGGCGCTGCCATCCGCAAAAATCGCTCCAACTCCGCCGCCGCCGCTGGCCCGATCGCCCGCACCCCGTCGGCCCCCGGCCCAAGACTGGGCGCCACCCGGCAGCGCAGCAGACCGAAGCGCCGGGTCAGCTCGGCCTCCAGATCCAAGCACGCCCCAATCGGATGGTTCAGCCGTACATTGATCAAGCCTTCGGCCATCGCCCGGCTGACCAGACGTTGCGCGCGCTGGCGCGAAACCCCCAACTCGGTCGCGATCTGGTCCTGCGTCAACCCGCCGACATAATACAGCCAGCCCGCGCGGGCAGCTTCATCGTTCAGCGTCGGTTCTGGTTCGGTCCGGCTCATGTTCGCCCCTTCAATTCCGGCGCAATGTCGTAGAACGCGGCGAAGGATGCAAACCTGTTGTGTGGGCGCGCATCCTCAGGCTCGTCCAAGGCGCGATCCTTCAGATGACTGCCCCCCGTAAACCGCCACACCACCATACCCGCCGCCAGCCCTGCGCGAATACCCGTCAAACTGTCCTCAATCACCAAACAGCGCGCCGGGTCCGCCGCCATCGCGCGCGCCGCATAAAGGAACAAATCCGGCGCAGGTTTGCCCCGCGCCACCAGCGTCGAGGTGAACAGCTTTGGCCCCGCCAAATGCCCCAACCCCACCATGTTCAACGACCGCGCCGCCCGCATCGGGCTGGACGAGGTCGCGATGCAATAGGGTACGCCCATCTCCGCAATCACCTCCGCCACCCCCGGCATGACCTTCAGATCCCGCTCAAACCGCTCTAACAGGCGCGCGCGATACTCTTCCTCGAAGTCCGGCGGCAGCGTCAGATTGAACTGCTCGCGGATGGTGTTCATCACAGTCGGATAACTGCGCCCCAGAAAATGCCGCGCCACGTAGGCCAGATCAATCTGCACGCCGCGTTCGGCCAGCGCGTCGATCAGCATCTGCGCCGAGATGATCTCGCTATCAATCAGCACCCCGTCGCAGTCAAAGATCACCAGATCAAACATCAGAACAGCGCAGCCAATCTTGTTGTGTCGATACCCGGCACAATGTGGCCCTTGGGCTTAAACGTCGCCACATCCTCGCCCGCGACAATGGCATTGACCACCGCCTCCTCCACCGCTTGCACCGCCGCCATATACAGCGGATCAATCGCCTCGCCGTTCACTTCCATCTTGCTCAGCACCGTCCCCGCCCGCTGCGGCATCGGCCCCGGATTGGCCACCGACAAGGCAAGAAAAATATCGCCCGAAGAATTGCCGCCCGGCGTACCACCGCGCCCGATCCCCAAAGCCGCGCGCTTCGCCACTTGCCGCAGCGACAGCCCTGATAGTGGCGCATCGGTGATAAGCACCACGATGATCGAGCCCATTTCCTTCTGCGGCAAGCCCCGGTCAAACACCCCTTCCGGTATCAACTGGCCCACCATCCGCCCCAACACCTGAAAATCCGACCTGCGCCCGTGATTGGCCTGCACCAGACAGCCCATCGTGTAGCCCTGCCCGCCAATCTCAACCACGCGTGAGGCTGTCCCCGTCCCCGCCTTGAACTGATAGGCAATCATGCCATTGCCACCGCCTACCGAGCCTTCGTGCACAGCGCCGCCCTTCGCCGCCCACAGCGCCGCCACCGCATGATCAGGCGTGACACGCAGCGCATTGATATCGTTCAACACCCCGTCATAAGTCTCGGCCACCACGGGCATCGCCCAGCCGTGATCCTGCGCAAAAAACTCCGCATAATGCTCAATCATCCACTGCGTCACCCCATGATGCACCGCCCCCACGCCA
The DNA here is from genome assembly GCF_001294535.1 of Cypionkella psychrotolerans. Taxonomy (GTDB): domain Bacteria; phylum Pseudomonadota; class Alphaproteobacteria; order Rhodobacterales; family Rhodobacteraceae; genus Cypionkella; species Cypionkella psychrotolerans. Next base: position 92,800 of record NZ_LGIC01000086.1, read on the forward strand.
TGGGTGTTGGTGATACAGACCGGGCCAATCATATACCCCGCATCGTCAATCCAATGCGTGCCAGTCATCTCACCATTGCCATTCAGCGCATAATGCCCGGCCCAAATCGGCACTGGCACGCCCTTGTCGGCGCGGGGACGAATGGCCGTCACCCCCGTCCGCATGTTCAGCGCCGGGTCGGTCAGAGTGGTAAACCCCACCGTCACCCCCGCAACATCGGTGATCGCATTCAGCGGGCCAGTGGTGCCCGCAAACGGCAGGCCAAGAGCGCGGGCGCGGGGTTTTTGCATGGCAACCTCTCAGTTCAGCCCATCAAGCACGCGGTAAACACATTCGACAAGCACCTTGCGGCGCGGATCAATCTCATCATCAAAGCCCAGCATGTGGTTGGTAGTGTAACCCATGCCAAACCCCGCCGCCGGATCAGCAAAACCAAAGCAGCCGCCCCAGCCCGAATGGCCAAAACTCCCCGACCGTGCGCCCTGCTGCATCAGCCCAAAGCCCGCGCCATAGGCCACTTCGCCACCATGCGCCGCATCCACACCCTGAAACCGCACCTGTGTTGCCTCCGCCAAACCCTGCGCCGACAGCAACTTGGACGCGCCCGACACCAAATCCCCATAGATCAGCGCCAAAGCCTTCGCCGTCGCCTGCCCATTCGCCCCCGGAATCTCCGCCGCCCGCCAAGCCCGCGTGTTCGGCTCGGTCGGGCGGATCGTCGGATTGATCCATGCGTTCGGATGCGCACTGGCCAGCACCTCCGCGATGCCATCCGTCACCCCCGGCCCTTCGATCACCTCCGCCACCCGAGCCTCCTCCGCCTCGGGCAACCCAACAAACATATCCGCCCCCAATGGCCCCGCAATCTGCGACGCCAAAAACGCCCCAAACCCCTGCCCCGAAACCCGCCGCAAAGGCTCCGCCACCAGCACCCCCAACGAGATCGCATGATACACCGACCGACTGCGCGGCGACCACAGCGGTGGCATCGCCGCCAGAGCCTCTGCATAAGGCTCGCCCGCATACAGCCCCGCCAGATCCATCGGCACCGAAAGCCCGTCCAAGCCGCCCTGATGCGACAACGCCTCGCCCACGGTAATATCGCCCTTGCCGCCCGCCGCAAATTCCGGCCAGTGCCGCGCCATCGGATCGTCATAGGACACCAAGCCACGATCCACCAACATCGCCATCGCGACCGCCGCAATGCCCTTGGTGCAAGACCACACATTCACCAACGTATCCTGCTGCCAATCCCGCGTGCCTGCCGCATCGGCCGACCCACCCCACAACTCGGCCACCACCTCGCCCCGATGCACCACCGCGACCGAGCCGCCATGCTGACCCAGCGCAAAACAATCCTCAAACGCCGCGCGCAACGGCGCAAATTCTGCTGTGGTAAATCCGTGAACCGTCATCGCCATCCCCTCTGCCCATTTTCCCGCAGCATAGGCAGACCGCAGCCGCCGTCCACCCCGCCCCACGGCACCAAATGTCGGTTTCCTTCAGCTTTGCGTCGGAGATCGCCGCCGATTCCACAAAACCCTGCCCATTTTCTGCGCCGCAGCATCGCGTGACGCCCATAAATCAGGCATCTGCCCAGCCGATCCGCTTTTGTAGGCGGCTTCCCGCGCAAGACCGTTGCCGCATAAGCCCCCCCGGCCTTTGCTGCAAAAGCTTGGGTCTGCTCAAGCAAAGGGTGTGCGGCAGCGATTGGTTTTGGACGGCCTCGCCACCGCACGTTTGCAACAAACGCTGCCCTCTTAGTATGGACGTTCTTCCCTTGAATGGAAGCGCCAGAGCGGGCCCAACAGGGGACATAATATGAAACTCACCAGACGCGCGCTATTAGCTTCCGGCATTGCCTCGCTTGCCCTGCCGCGCATTGCCTTCGCTGCCGGCGAAACCATCAAGATCGGCGTGCTGCATTCGCTGTCGGGCACGATGGCGATTTCGGAAACCACCCTCAAAGACACCATGCTGATGCTGATCGAGGCGCAGAACGCCAAGGGCGGCCTTTTGGGCAAACAACTCGAAGCCGTCGTGGTCGATCCCGCCTCCGACTGGCCGCTGTTTGCAGAAAAAGCCCGCGAATTGCTGACCGTGTCGAAAGTCGATGTGATGTTCGGCTGCTGGACTTCCGTGTCGCGCAAATCCGTGCTGCCAGTGATCGAAGAACTCAACGGCCTGCTGTTCTACCCGGTGCAGTATGAGGGCGAGGAATCCTCGAAAAACGTGTTCTACACAGGGGCCGCGCCGAACCAGCAAGCGATCCCGGCGGTGGATTACTACCTTGAAGAGCTCGGCGTCAAAAAATTCGCCCTGCTTGGCACCGACTACGTCTACCCGCGCACCACCAACAACATTCTTGAGGCTTACCTGATCTCGAAAGGCATCGCCAAAGAGGATATCTTCGTCAACTACACCCCGTTCGGCCATTCCGATTGGTCGAAAATCGTCGGTGACGTGGTGGCTTTGGGTGCCGATGGCAAAAAAGTCGGCGTGATTTCCACCATCAACGGCGACGCCAACATCGGCTTCTACAAAGAACTCGCCGCCGCTGGTGTGACCGCCGACAAACTCCCGGTCTGCGCCTTTTCGGTCGGCGAAGAAGAACTCGCGGGCCTGGATACTTCCAACCTCGTCGGCCACCTCGCCGCGTGGAACTACTTCATGTCCGCCGATACCCCGGAAAACAAAGCCTTTATCGAGCAGTGGCACGCCTATATCAAAGACGACAAACGCCCGACCAATGACCCGATGGAAGCCCACTATATCGGCTTCAACATGTGGGTAAACGCGGTCACTGCCGCTGGCACCACCGACGTGGATGCCGTGTCCGATGCGATGATCGGTCAGAAATTCCCCAACCTGACCGGAACCGTGGCCGAGATGCTGCCGAACCACCACCTGACCAAACCCGTGCTGATCGGCGAGATTCGCGCCGATGGCCAGTTCGACATTATCTCCCAAACCGAGCCAGTTCCGGGCGACGCATGGACCGATTTCCTGCCGGAATCGGCGGTGCTGGAAGCCGATTGGAAAGACCTGAAATGCGGCATGTATAACAAAGAAACCAAAACCTGCGTGCAGTTGAAGTCGAACTACTAAGAAGCGCGGAGGGGCCACCCGGCCCCTCCCCTCCTCCCAGCGCCCCTGCTGCCCATAGACGGAATCCCCATGCGCTTCCTGCTGGCCTGCCTTCTGGCACTCCTCTGCGCCGCCCCTCTGCGCGCCGAAACCGCCGCCGAAATCCTCTCCACCAATGCCGCCTTGGTCGAAAAAGCCTCGCGCCAGACCATCTCCCCAGTGATTGACGCTCTGGGGGCAAGCGGCGATCCCGCAGCCGCGCAAGTGCTGGAATCATGGGGCAATAAAGGCCTCGGTATCCGCAAATCCGACGGCATCTTCTTCCTGATCACCGCCAACGAAGGTGGCTACGCCCTGCGCGACCTTACCGGAGCCGCCGCCGGCCAAGCCGCCAAATCCGACATCACGGAACTCAAACCCAACGCAGGCGTGCGCGGCATGATCGCCACCGCCTTGGTGCAATTCACCCTGTCGGACCCCGACGCCACCAAACGCGCCGCCGCGTTGGACTCCATCGCCAAAGACCCCAAACCCGAGGCCCTCGCCCCCCTCCGCGCCGCCATCCCCAACGAACCCGACGCCACCCTGAAGGCCCAAAAACAGCGCCTCGAACGCCTGCTCACCCTGCGCTTTGACCCCGATTCAGCCGCCCGCATCCAAGCCATCAACAGTTTCGGCGCAGACCTAGGGTTAGACCTACGCGGCGCTCTAAACCCCCTCCTCGCCACTACAAAACTCGCCGCCGCAACACCCCCCACCGCCAACATCGCCCGCGAGTTAAAACCCGGCCGCGACCTGACAGAATCCGAGGCCTACGACCTGCTGGTATCCGCCAACCTCGCCCCCGCCCGCCTCACCATCGCAGCCGCCCGCACCGCCCTGATCGCCAACCTCGCCAATGGCGCAGTCGGTGGCGTCCCCCTCGCGGATCTCAACACCCAAGCCGCCCGCGACCGCGCCTACACAGCCCTCGAAGCCGCAGGCACCGTCCCGCAAGCCGCCACCGATGACGAAGCCGCCGCCGCCCTGAAAGCCCATCATTTCTACGACATCTACACCGAACCCGACCCCGCCGTGACCACAGCAGCAAGTGCCGCGCTCAAATCCATCGGCCACAAAGTCGCCGCCATGCAGGCCGCCGACCTTGCCCTTGATGGCCTCTCGCTCGCCTCGATATACTTCCTCGCCGCCATCGGCCTTGCGATCACCTTCGGCGTGATGGGCGTGATCAACATGGCCCACGGCGAGTTCATCACCATGGGCGCCTATACCGGCTATGTCGTGCAACTCTACGTCCCCAATTACACCGCCTCGATCCTGATCGCCCTGCCGCTCGCCTTCGCCGTCACCTTCGCCGCAGGCGTCGCGATGGAGCGCTTAATCATCCGCCACCTCTACAAACGCCCCCTAGAAACCCTTCTGGCAACCTTTGGCATCTCGATCGCCCTGCAACAAATCCTGAAAAACGTCTTCGGCACCCAAGCCCGGCCGCTGACCTCACCCGCATGGCTCGACGGCGCGCTCAGCTTCAACGATGTGGTCTCAATCAGCTACATCCGCATCGCCATCTTCGTCCTCGCCTTGCTATTTCTCACCTTCTTCCTCTGGCTGATGAAACGCACCCGCCTTGGCCTTGAGGTCCGCGCCGTCACCCAAAACCCCACCATGGCCGCAAGCATGGGCATCAACCCCGACCGCATCAACATGCTGACCTTCGGCCTTGGTTCCGGCATCGCAGGCATCGCAGGCGTCGCCATCGGCCTCTTCGCCAAAGTCACCTCGGAACTCGGCACCGACTACATCGTGCAAAGCTTCATGACCGTCGTGGTCGGCGGCGTCGGCAATATCTGGGGTGCCCTCGCCGGGGCCACCATGATCGGCGGTCTGCAAAAACTTATCGAGTTCTTCAACCCCTCGAACACCCTCGCCGCCCAAACCTACATGATCCTGTTCATCATCCTGTTCATCCAATTCCGCCCCCGAGGCATCATCACCCTCAAAGGCCGCGCGGCAGGAGATTGATCATGCAACATCCCTTCACCTCATCCTCTGTGCTCAAATATCCCGGGGGTCCGGGGGCTGGCCCCCGGCTTTGTCGGCAAATGCAGCCTGTGACGAAGGAAATCCCATGACCCGCTCTTTCCTCACCCGCACCCCGTCGCTGCTAATCTTCATCACCTGCCTCGCGATCTTCACCATCTTCGTGACCCTCGCCGCCCACACTGGCCTGATCTCGACCTCCTTCGTGAAAACCTTGGGCAAAACCCTCTGCCTCTGCCTTGCCGCCCTCGCGATGGATCTGATCTGGGGCTACGCAGGCATCCTCTCCCTCGGCCACATGGCGTTTTTCGCCCTCGGCGGTTACATGATCGGCATGTGGCTGATGTATGCCCGCACCGAGGAAATCGTCGTCGCTTCCCTGATGAACTCCGGCCTCCCGGCCACACCCGAGGAAATCCAGCAAGGCATCGCCTCCCAAATCTTCGGCGTCGTAGGCGCCTCTGACCTGCCAACCATCTGGAGCTTTGCCCACAGCCTGCCGCTGCAACTGATCCTCGTCGTAGCCCTTCCGGGCCTTCTGGCGCTGATCTTCGGCTGGCTCGCCTTCCGCTCTCGCGTCACCGGGGTTTACCTCTCGATCCTGACCCAAGCGATGACCCTCGCCCTCGCCCTTTACCTGTTCCAAAACGACTCTGGCCTACGCGGGAACAACGGCCTTTCCGGCCTGCAAAACCTACCCGGCCTCGATGCCGTCAGCCAAGACAGCATCAGCCTGTGGTTCTTCTGGGCCTCCGCCGCCGCCCTAGGGCTTGCCTACCTGACCCTAAGCTGGATCGTCTCCGGCAAATTCGGCTCGGTGATCCGCGCCATCCGTGACGACGAGGCCCGCGTGCGCTTCCTTGGCTACTCGGTCGAAGGCTACAAACTGTTCGTCTTCACCCTCACCGCCGTCATCGTCGCCCTCGCAGGCGCGCTCTATTACCCACAAGCCGGCATCATCAACCCCGCCGAACTCGCCCCCATCGCCTCAATCTACCTCGCCGTCTGGGTCGCCATCGGCGGACGCGGCCGCCTTTACGGCGCGGTCATCGGGGCGGCCGTCGTCTCGCTGCTGTCAAGCTGGTTCACCGGAGGCCGCGCCCCCTCGATCCCGCTGGGCTTCATGACAATCAACTGGGTCGATTGGTGGCAAGTCCTGCTCGGGGCCGCCTTCGTCTGCGTCACCCTGTTCGCCCCCAAAGGCATCGGCGGCTTGTTCGACCACTTCGCAGGCCTCCATTCCCCCGACCGCAAAGGTGCCCCCCTCGGCCCCGACCAAGGATCGCTGCAAGAGAAAGAAGCCATCGAATGAGCCAACTTCTCGAAGTCTCCGGCGTCACCGTCAGCTTCGATGGCTTCCGCGCCATCAACAACCTGACCTTCTCGATCGGCCCCGCCGAGTTGCGCGCCATCATAGGCCCTAATGGCGCTGGCAAATCCACCTTCATGGACATCGTGACGGGCAAGACCAAACCCAACGCGGGCACCGTCACCTTCGGCGAAAAATCGACCTCGCTGCTGAAACTTTCCGAAGCCAAAATCGCCCGCGCAGGTGTGGGCCGCAAATTCCAACGCCCAACCGTGTTCGAGGATCAAACCGTCACCGAAAACCTCACCCTCGCCCTGAAAGCCGCCCGCAGCCCGTGGCGCGTGCTGGCATGGCGCAGCAAACCCGCCGACCACACCCGCATCGCAGAACTCGCGCAGCAAGTCGGCCTGTCCGACCACCTGCCGCGCAAAGCAGGCGAACTCAGCCACGGTCAAAAGCAATGGCTGGAAATCGCCATGCTGCTGGCGCAAGAACCCCGCCTTTTGCTGGTCGATGAACCCGCCGCAGGCATGACGCTGGCGGAGCGTGAAAAGACCACCGAACTGCTGGTCGACATCGCCAAGACCCGCGCCGTGGTGGTGGTGGAACACGATATGGAATTCGTCCGCCGCCTGAATTGCCGCGTGACCGTGCTGCACGAAGGTTCGGTTCTTGCCGAAGGCAGCTTAGACCATGTGACCAAAAACAAAGATGTGATTGACGTTTATTTAGGGCGCGGATGATGATCAAAACCCAAGGCCTGACCCTGCACTACGGCGGATCGCAAATCCTGCACGGCATTGATTTCGCAGCCAAAGCAGGCGAAGTCACCTGCATCATGGGCACCAATGGCGTCGGTAAGACCTCATTCCTGAAAGCCCTCGCAGGCACCCATATGCGCTCCGCTGGCTCCGTAGAACTCGACGGCGAAACCCTCGGCAAACTGCGCCCGCAAGAAATGGCCCAGCGTGGCCTCGCCGTCGTCCCGCAAGGCCGGATGATCTTCCCCCTGCTGACCGTCAAAGAAAACCTGGAAACCGCCTTCGCCCTGCTGCCCAAGCCCGAGCATAAAATCCCGCAGGAAATCTACGACCTGTTCCCGGTCCTGAAAGACATGACCGCCCGCCGCGGTGGCGACCTCTCCGGCGGCCAGCAACAACAACTCGCCATCGCCCGCGCCATGATCATGCGCCCGAAAGTCCTGCTGCTGGACGAGCCGACCGAAGGCATCCAGCCCAACATCATCCAGCAAATTGGCCGCGTCATCGAATATCTGAAAGGCAAAGGCGACATGGCGATCATCTTGGTCGAGCAATACTTCGACTTCGCCTACACCCTCGCCGACCACTTCTATGTCCTGCGCCGCGGGGCCGTCGCCAAATCTGGCGCCCGCACCGATTTCAGCCGCGAAGACTTGCGCGCCGAAGTTTCGGTCTAACCGGGAACCAATCCCGCCCGCAATCGTTCCCCCAACGGGCTTGACAACATGCCCGCCAGCCGCCCCTCTGGGCTTGGCCAATTCTGTGCAAAGGGGCACATATGTCTGGGGCTGATCTGACGCCACTTCCCTCCCATGCCGGCAGTGCCGCGCGCATCACCATCGGCCAGTTGACCGCCGTCGTGGGCGTCGCTGCGGTGCTGTTCGTCGCCCAAGATGTGTTCGTGCCGCTCGCCATCGCGATGCTGATCACCTTCGCGCTGTCGCCCCTCGTCACCGCCCTGCGCCGTCGCGGCCTGCCGCTGCTGTGGACGGTGCTTCTGGTCGTCGCCTTAGCCTTCAGCGCCATCGCCATATTCTCGTTCATCGTCGCCAGCCAACTGGCGCAACTGGCGCAAAACCTGCCGATCTTTCAGGCCAACATCATCCATAAGGTTGAGGGCCTGAAGGCGACAGGCGGCGAACATGGCCTTGCCTCGCGCCTGTCCGACATGATCACAGCGATCAACACCGAAATCGGCGCAGCCCTGCCCACGGGCGTCGATAAACCTCTGCCGGTCGAGGTCATTCAATCCTCCAACGCCTTGGCGTTTCTCGAAAATCTGGTCATCCCGCTGATTAGCCCCATCGCCACCATCGGCCTTGTCATCGTGGTGGTGATCTTCATGCTGCTGGAACGCGAAGACCTGCGCGACCGTTTCATCCGGCTTGTTGGCACCAACGACCTGTATCGCACCACGCAGGTGCTGGAGGAGGCAGGCGGCCGTGTCGCCAACTACCTGCTGGTGCAACTTCTGGTCAACGTGATCTACGCCATTCCCATCGGTGTCGGCCTGTATTTCATCGGCGTCCCCAACGCCGCCCTCTGGGGCATGTTGACGCTGATCCTGCGCTTCGTGCCCTACATCGGCTCCGTCCTCGCCGCCGCCTTCCCGCTATTCCTCGCCTTCGCCGTATCCCCCGACTGGTCCGCCGTGCTGTGGACGGGTGCGCTGTTCACATCGGTCGAGTTGATCACCTCCAACGTGATCGAGCCTTGGCTTTACGGCTCGCGCACCGGGGTCAGCCCGCTGGCCATCATCGTCGCGGCGATCTTCTGGACCTTCCTCTGGGGCCCGCTCGGCCTGATCCTCTCCACCCCGCTCACCGTCTGCCTTGTCGTGCTAGGTCGCCACATCCCCCAATTTGCCCTCTTTGACATCCTGTTCGGCGATGAGCCCGTGCTCGCCCCCCATGCCAAACTCTACCAACGCATATTGGCAGGCGATGCGATGGAGGCCACCTTTGGCGCGACCGAAGCCCTCGAAGAACTGGACGTGGTCGATTACCACCAAACCACGATGATCCCCGCCCTGCTGCTGGCGCAAGACGACAGCGAACGTGGCGTTTTGACCCCCGAACAGCAAGATCGCCTCGCCACCGTCGCGCTAGAGGTCGTCGCAGTCCTGCAAGCCGAGATGGAGGCCGAGCGCGACGCCCCATCAGACACCGCCCTGCCCGGTCTGGGCCTGCGCTTGCGGGTGATCGGTGGGCGGTCCCCGCTGGATGATGTCGCGGCCGCCGTGCTGGCGCAGGTGCTGCAAACCGAAGGCGCGGCGGCGCAGTTCTCGCCGCATCTTGATCTTGCGCCCTCGCGGCTGGCGGCTTTGGACACCGCCAACGCCGATTGCCTACTGCTGTGCTATCTTGATCCGCGCCCGGCCCGCGCTTCGCTGCTGCACATCCGCCGCATCAAACGCGCCGCCCCGCATCTGCGCGTCGGGGTGGTGATCCTGCAAATGCCCGCCGATCTGGCCGACAGCGCCTCGGGATTGCGGCATCTGAACGCGGTATCGCCAGCAAAGCTAGTCGAGGCCGAAGACATCGGTGCCGATTTCGCCGTCATCAGTCTTGAGGCCGCAATGGATGCCGTCTGGCAGCGCGGCACCCCCAAGCCGGTGCCAGATGCCCACAAGCCCACGCCGCGTGTCGTCGCCCGCCGCCGCAGCCAAACCACAGCCTAAGGAGGACGCCATGTCAAACCCCGATACCGATCAAGACCTTGCCCGGCTCGAATCCCAAATTGCCGCGCTGCGCGACGACATCGCGCATATCGTGACAACCTTGGGCGATCTCAGCCAGACCAGTGCGGAAACCCTGCGCGCAAGCCTCGCCGCCCGCGCCGAGGCGCTGCGGCAAAACGGTGCGGCACGGCTGGCCGATGTGGGAGAGTCCGCCGAGGCGAAACTGGCAGACCTCACCGACCACGCCCGCCGCAATCCGTGGCAAGCTTTGGCGCTGGCAGGCGGCATCGGCTTGCTGCTGGGCCTGCTCTGGGGGCGGCGCTAATGCTGGGCCTGCTCAGCCTTGCCGCGCGGTTGGCGCTGGCCCACGCCGCAAGGCGGATGGCGCAAGCCTCTGCCCTGTTCGCCGCTGCGGGGGTGTTTGCGATCATCGCGCTGATTGGCTTTGCCGCAGCCCTCTGGATCTGGCTGGCCCACCTGCTTGGCCCAATAGGCGCGGCCCTGCTGGTCGGTGGTGTAGCCCTTGTGCTGGCGCTGATCTTCGGCCTGCTGGCCCGCGCCAAACTGCGCACCGCCAGCCCGCTGCAATCGCCCGCAGCCCAAGCCCTGCTGGCCGAGTTGAAAGCCCACAACGCCGAGGCCAGCCTGTTCACCCTGCTCGGGCCAGCTTTGGGGGCGGCGCTGCTGGGGATGTTTCTGGGCGGGAAGCCGAAAGAGTAAACGACTTGGCAGAGGACCCCGAACCGAAAACAAACTCTGCGGGGCAGAGTTTGTCGGTTCGTTGCTCATAAGGCTGAACGCCGTTGAGCAAGCGGATTCATGCAGCAGACCATGATTATGGAAATCGGGGCGCGCCTGTCTGGGCTGGCGCGGCCCGATTTATTTTCGAACAAATCGGGCAAGAACCCCCTTAAACCGCCACCGAAATCTTGCCCATCGGGTTGGAACAACACGCCAGAATATAGCCGTCGGCAATATCCTCATCGGAAATCCCGCCGTTGTGCACCATATGCACATCGCCCGACAGCTTCTTGACCTTACAGGTCCCGCACAGCCCAAAGGTGCAACCGGACGGAATATTCAGCCCCGACCGTTTCGCCACCGCCAACACGGTGTCGGTCTCGCCACAAGCTGCCACCACGCCGCTGTCCGCAAAGGTGATCTCGGCCACCGCCCCATCAACCGGCGAGATATCATCCAGCACTGGCGCTTCAGCCTCGGTCGACACCGCCAGCCCAAAGCTTTCCTGATGATAGTGCGCCATGTCATAGCCAAGGCTCTGCAACATCTCGCGCACCGCCTGCATGAACGGCTCGGGGCCACAGCAGAACACCTCGCGATCCAGATAATCCGGGGCCATCAGGCCTAGCATGATCTGGCTCAAGCGCCCCCGGAACCCCGGCCATGCCCGGAACGGATCGCTTTCTTCCACGGTAAAGCGCAACTGCAACCCCGGCACGCGATTGGAAAACTGCTCCAACCGCTCGCGGAAAATGATCTCAGACGGGCGCTTGGCGGCATGGACGAACACAATGTCCGGCATCTGCCCCGAATCCCACGCCCATGTCGTCATCGACATCATCGGCGTGATGCCCGATCCTGCCGAGATCATCAGATATTTCTGCGCCGGATGGCGGTGAAAGCTGAAAATCCCCGCAGGCCCAAACGCCTTGATCTGCATCCCCGGCTTCAGATGATCCAGCATCCAGCGTGTGCCAATCGAGGTGCTCTGCGCCTTGACCGTGATCGAAATCGACAGGGGGCGCGAAGGCGAAGACGAGATCGTATAGGTCCGCTGCACGTTGCCCTTGGCCCCCTTCTTCGGGTCCACGGGCAGGTCCAGCGTGATGAATTGCCCCGGCTGGTAATCAAACCAAGCCCCGTTCGGCGCGCGAAAGGTGAAGCTGGCGGTGTCGTCATTCTCCGGCACCACCATCGCGCATTCCAGCATCTGGCTGTCATTCCACGGGGCGACGTCCCAGTTCAGGCTTTTCTTCGCCATGATCTACTCCGCCGCCATCGCAGACTTGGGGGCCGTCCGCTCGGTCATGGTTTTGCAATACCAATCGACAAACTGGATCACGCCTTCTTCCTGTATCGTCGAATAAGGTCCCGGCTCGTAAGCAGGCGAGAGAATCCCTTTCTGGTTTTCCTCCACCACCTGACGATCCTCGTCATTGGTGTGCATCCACACGTCGGTCAGGTTTTTCAGATCATAGTCCACGCCCTCGACCGCATCCTTATGCACCAGCCAAGTTGTCGTCACCTGAGTCTCAGTGGCCGAGATCGGCAGCACCCGGAACGTGATCGCATGATCGCCCAGGAAGTGATTCCAAGTGTTCGGATAGTGGTAAAACAGCAAGCTGCCCGCATCATTGAACGGCATGGTGCCCAAGCGCTTCGCCACCGCTGCCTTGGTGTCCATCGTGTAGCTTTCGGCGTTGTTCAACAACGGCACCCGCGCCAACCGCCACTGCATCGCTTTGTCGTGGGTAAAGCGCGACGGCAACCCTGCAGCCTCACACCGCGTCCAATGCGCGAGGATCTCATCGCTCGCCTCATTCGGCCCATTCATCGCCCCGATTTTCGGATTGTCCGAGAACGTCCGGCACAAAGACGGATGCGCGCCGCCACAATGATAGCACTCACGGTTGTTCTCAATCACCAGCTTCCAGTTGCCGTTCTCCACGATGGTCGAGGAAAACGCCACCTTGGTATCCTTCAATCCCGAAGATGCCAGATAGGTCATCGCCGTCTTCGCCAATTCCGCAATCGCCGGCGGCACTTGCGCGAGGCAGATAAACACCATCCCGCCCAGATCGACGCAATGCACCTTCTTCAGACCATGCGCGCTGGGGTCAAACCCCTCCTGCATGTCGCGCGCATATTGCAGCTTACCGTCCAGATCATAGGTCCACTGGTGATACGGACAGACCAGCTTCGGCCCCGAACCCGTCTCCTTGGCGCACAACCTTTGCCCGCGATGCCGACACACGTTGTGAAACGCCCGGATCATCCCGTCATTGCCGCGCGTCAGCACCACCGGATACGCGCCGACCTGCAAGGTCAGAAACGCCCCGGCCTTCGGCATCGCAGCAGCAGGCGCTGCAAACAACCACTCACGGTAAAAGATCTGCGCGAGATCGGCGTTATACACGCCATCATCGCAATAAAGCGCATGGCTCAGCGCATAATCCTTGCGGCGCGCGCCCAATTCAGCGTGGATTTCGGCGGGGTTCAACATCTGGCACCTCGTAGGTCCACGCCTCCCGCGGGGACAGTTGCATTGGCGGACCGGAGCATTCCGGCCGGGCTGGTCGTCTCAGTGCAAGGCTGGTTTCCGGGCTGCAAAACCGGGCCAAACCGCCCCCGTGTGACACCTTCCCAGAGTATAAACCCCAGTGGCCTCCTGTCACACGTTAAGTTTCATCACCGTTGCGGGGGCAGCGCCGGCACTGCACCGGCTTCCCAATTCTCCATGCTTGCGAATGGCACCTTGCCGCTTCAATAAACACGGCTTCCTGAGTCGCGATAGATCATTTGCGACCAATGCCGATACGCCAAAGACGCCGCCGCTTTTCCCTGCAAATCAAAGCCCACGCGCCCGATTCGCAAGCGCTCAAAACATCATCAAAACCCGGAAATGACAAAGGCCCAACCGTTTCCGGTTGGGCCTTTAGTTGTGGTGGTGAGCCGGACGGGACTCGAACCTGTGACCCGCTGATTAAAAGTCAGCTGCTCTACCAACTGAGCTACCGGCCCACAACTGTGGCGCTGATTAGGGTGCGGGCCGGATAGGGTCAAGAGACAAAACGCGCGCCTCTGGCAAAAAGCTGCGCTGCGGCGTATATGCAGGCGATGGAAAACGCCGCAAACGCCCCGAAAACCCCAAGCGCCATTGCTTTTATGAAGATGCATGGTGCCGGAAATGATTTTGTCATCATCGACTCGCGGGGCCGCGAGGCTGTTGTCACGGCCAAACTGGCGCAAGCCCTGGGCGACCGCCACCGCGGCACCGGCTTTGACCAATTGGCAGAGATTCGCGATTCGCAAACCGCCGATTTCGCTTTGGATTTCTGGAACAGCGACGGCAGCCGTGCCGGGGCTTGCGGTAACGCCACCCGCTGTGTGTCCGATTACATGATGCAGGAACTCGATCGCGACGCCCTCACCCTCACCACCGAGCGCGGGCTTCTTCACGCCCTGCGCCTCTCCAATGGCCGCGTGTCCGTCAACATGGGGCAACCGCAACTGGATTGGTCCGAAATCCCGCTCTCCCACGCAGTTGATACCCTGCACCTCCCTCTCCCCGGCACCCCTGCCGCCGTCGGCATGGGCAACCCGCATTGCGTGTTCTTCGTCGCCGACGCCGAGGCGGTCAACTTGATCATCGAAGGCCCCGGCACCGAGCATCACGAACTTTTTCCCCAACGCACCAATGTCGAATTTGCCAGCGTCATCGCCCCCGACCATCTGCGGATGCGGGTGTGGGAGCGTGGCGCTGGTGTCACCCTCGCCTGCGGTTCCGGCACCTGCGCCACCGTGGTTGCCGCCCATCTGCGCGGCCTCACCGGGCGCTCGGTGACGGTAGAGGCTGACGGCGGCACCCTGCACGTCGATTGGCGCGAGGATGGCGTCTGGCTGACCGGCCCCACCGCGCATATCTTCAACGGCACGCTCACCCCCGCCTTTCTGGCCGCACTATGAACGCCCCAATCTTCGCCACCCTCGGCTGCCGCCTGAACGCCTATGAAACCGAGGCGATGAAAGAACTCGCCGCTGCCGCCGGGATCGAAGGCGCAGTGGTGGTCAACACCTGCGCCGTCACCGCCGAAGCCGTCCGCAAGGCCAAACAAGAAATCCGCAAACTCGCCCGCGAAAACCCCGGCGCACAGATCATCGTCACCGGATGCGCCGCACAAACCGAGCCCGAAACCTTCGCCGCTATGGCCGAAGTCACCAAAGTCATCGGCAACACCGAGAAAATGCAGGCCGCCACTTGGGCCAGCCTGAAAGCCCCCGACCTGATCGGCATCACCGAAAAGGTCCAAGTCGACGACATCATGTCGGTCAAGGAAACAGCAGGCCACCTGATCGACGGCTTCGGTCGCCACCGCGCCTATGTGCAGGTGCAAAACGGCTGCGACCACCGCTGCACCTTCTGCATCATCCCCTACGGGCGCGGCAATTCCCGGTCCGTCCCCGCCGGGGTCGTCATCGAACAGATCAAACGCCTCGTGGGCAATGGCTTCAACGAAGTCGTCCTGACTGGAGTTGATCTCACCTCATGGGGCGCAGACCTCCCCGCCACCCCACGCTTGGGCGATCTGGTGAGGCGTATCCTGCGCCTTGTGCCCGACCTGCCCCGCCTGCGGATCTCGTCCATCGACTCCATCGAGGCCGACGATGCCCTGATGGGGGCCATCGCCACCGAGCCCCGCCTGATGCCCCACCTGCACCTGTCGCTTCAAGCAGGCGATGACATGATCCTGAAACGCATGAAACGCCGCCACCTGCGCGACGACGCCATCCGCTTCTGCGAAGACGCCAAAAAACTCCGCCCCGACATGATCTTCGGCGCTGACATCATCGCAGGTTTCCCGACCGAAACCGAAGATATGTTCACCAACTCGCTGAAACTGGTCACAGACTGCAACCTCACCTTCCTGCACGTCTTCCCCTTTAGCCCTCGCAAAGGCACCCCCGCCGCCCGCATGCCGCAACTGCAAGGCCCTGAGATCAAATCCCGCGCCGCCCGCCTGCGCGCCGCAGGCGATCTGGCCCTATCCCGCCACCTGACCGCCCAGCTTGGCCAATCCCACCGCATCCTGCTCGAAGGCCCCCGCATGGGCCGCACCGAACAATTCACCGAAGTCGCCTTCGACACCGACCACCCCGAAGGCCAAATCCTCACCGCCACCATCCGTGGGGTGACGGGGGAGCGTTTGTTGGCCTAAGCGCACGGTGGGTTGAAAACCCACCCTACGCCCTTCCTGACAGCTTGCATTGCTTTACGTAGGTCGATGCCTCCGGCGGGGATATTTGAGCACAGAGGATGACCAAGAGCGGAGCCTCTCACGATTTCACATTGGCCTAAGTACTCCCGCCGGAGGCTTCCCCAACCGCCGCAAACGCAGCGCCAAAAGGTAAACGCAAGGTAAACAACCCCCATATAACCCTTTGATTTCATATAAACATACCCTCCGTCCACGTGTGGACACCCTTCAAACCCGAAACCCGTCCGGGATCATATCTCGCCCCTCCAACACCAAATCCACCATTACCTCGGCCACTTTCGGCGCCATCCCGAAGCCAATCTTAAACCCCCCATTGGCCACAAAATGCCCCGCCCGCCCCGGCCAAGCCCCCAACAACGGGGCGCGAGACTTGGCCCGAGGCCGCACCCCGGCCCATCTCTCCACCACCTCCGCTCCCGCCAGCACCGGCAAAGCCGCCACCGCCCGCGCGTGCAACGCCTCCACCTGATGATCCAAGCCCAAATCCGTCCAGACCGTCTCAGACGTAGACCCCACTGCCACCGTCCCGTCGACATGCGGCACCACATGCAGCCCATCCACAAACAGTTGCGGCAACCCCTCGCCCGGATAGCGCAGCGAAATCGCCTGCCCCTTCACCCCACCGCCAACCACCCGCCCCAAATCCAAACCCAGCGCCTCTAGCCCCGCCACCCCCGTCGCCCAAACCACCGGCCCCACCTCCTCGGCCTCACCCACGACAACCTCGCCCCCCGCACCTACAATCGCCGCCACCAAAGCCGCACAGCCCATCCGAGGATGCAGCCGCGCGCTCAAGTTATCCTCCACCAGCCACCCCGACGGGCTCCACGGTTCCCACGCGGCCCCGGTCGCAGTCACAACCCGCCAAACCGCCTCGCCCCGCCACAGCCCTTCCGCTGACACACCCCGCGCCCGCGCCAATTCCACTGCAGCCGAATCCGCCAAAGGCTGCAACCGCCCAACCCTTCCATAGCCCGACACCAACCCCGACGCCGCTTCCACCCCGGCCCACCAGCCCGCAGCCATCAGCAAACTGTCCAACTGAAACGCCTTCTTCACATTCCAGCTTTCCGGCACATGCGGGCTCAACGCCCCAACCACCCCGCCCGAGGACCCCGCCCCCACCGCAACCGCCTCAATCACCCGCACCTTCGCGCCCCGACGCGTAGCTTCCCATGCCACCGACAGGCCAAAGATTCCCGCCCCCCGCACCGTCAGATCAACCCTTGCCATTCTGTCCCGCCTTGCCCATGGTCCGCCCGACCAAGGGCATATGACAATGACCACCTCCTCACAATCGGCCCTAAGCTGGCAAGACGGCGTGATCCCTGTCTCGACCCGCTTCGATGACCCGTATTTCTCCAAAAACGATGGCCTGTCCGAAACTCGCCACGTCTTTCTGAGCGGCAACGACCTGCCCGCACGCCTAATCCCTGGCTTTCACGTAGCCGAACTCGGCTTTGGCACCGGGCTGAACCTGCTGGCCCTGTCGCTGATCACCGAAACCCCCACCCGCTTCACCAGCTTTGAGGCCTTTCCGCTGCCCGCCGCCGACATTGCCCGCGCGCTGGATCACTTCCCGCAAGCCCGCGCCGTGGCTGACCCATTTCTGGCGGCATGGAGCCAAGGCCAAACCAAATTCCAGCTCGGCCCCATCGCCGTCGAAATCATACTGGGTGACGCCCGCGACACCCTCACGGCATGGCCCCACAAAGCCGACGCATGGTTCCTCGACGGCTTTTCACCCGCAAAAAACCCCGAACTCTGGTCGCCCGAAATCCTGACCGAAGTCGCCCGCCACACCACACCCAATGGCAGCTTCGCCACCTACACCGCCGCCGGCCATGTCCGCCGCGCGTTGCAAGACGCGGGCTTTGAAGTCACCCGCCGCCCCGGCCACGGCCGCAAAAAACACATGTCCGCAGGAACCCTTGCATGAACAACCGCAAAGGCATCCTGTTGATGATCGCCGCCATCGCGGCCTTCGCGGTGCAAGACGCTTTATCCCGCCTGCTCGCTGGCAACTACAACACGCTGATGGTGGTGATGATCCGCTATTGGGTGTTTGCAGCTTTCGTGATCACCCTTGCGCTGCGCCGCCCCGAGGGCATCCGCGTCGCGTTGCGCTCTCGCCGCCCCATAGCCCAAGCCCTGCGCGCCACCCTGCTGGTGGTGGAAATCTGCGTCATGGTCTATGCCTATACCCTGATCGGCCTGATCAACGCCCATGCGGTATTCGCCGTCTGCCCGCTGATCGTCGTCGCGCTCTCCGGCCCGATCTTGGGCGAACGCCTCACCTGGCAACGCTGGGCCACCGTCGGCGTTGGCCTGATCGGCGTGCTGATCATCCTGCGCCCCGGCCAAGGCGTGTTCAGCTGGGCCGCCCTGCTGCCGCTGATCACCGCGCTGTTCTTCGCCGCCTACAGCGTGCTGACCCGCCTCACCGCGCGAGACGAGGCGTTTTTCCCCAGCTTTTTCTGGCCCGCCTTTTTGGGGGCCATCATGATGACCGTCCTCGGCCTGCCGCAATGGCAACCGATCCAACCGCAAGACTGGCCGATCTTCGCCACCTATGCCACCATCTCAATTCTGTCGAACTGGCTGTTGCAAAAAACCTATGAGGTGGCCGAGGCCTCTGCCGTCCAGCCCTTCGCCTATCTGCATTTCGTGTTCATCGCGATCTTGGGGCTGACCTTCTTTGACGAGGAACTTGCGCTTCCCGTTATCCTCGGTGCCGCCCTGATCATCGCCGCCGGAATTTATTCGCTGTGGCAAACCCGCGCTGCCCCCAAGGTATCCCCATGAAAACCGAACAAAACCTGAAACTCGGCATCTGGCTGATGGTCGCCAGCACCGTGGTGTTCGCGCTGCAAGACGGCATCTCGCGGCACTTGGGCGGCAATTATAATGTCTACATGGTGGTGATGATCCGGTTCTGGGTGTTCGCCGCTTTCGTGATCACCCTCGCCGCCCGCAGCCTCGGCGGCATCCGCGCCGCCACCCGCACCCGCTTTCCCGCCCAGCAAATCACCCGAGGCGTGATCTTGGTGGCCGAGGTCTGCGCCATGGTCTTCGCCTTCATCAATCTGGGCCTGATCCAAAGCCACGCGGTCTTCGCCTGCTATCCCTTGCTGGTCGCCGCCCTTTCCGGCCCGGTGCTGGGCGAGAAAGTCGGCTGGCGGCGCTGGACCGCCATCGCCATCGGCTTTGTCGGCGTGCTGATCATCCTAGAGCCGGGCTTTGCTGTGTTCTCGCCTTGGGCGCTGATCCCTTTCATCAGCGCCTTCATGTTCGCGCTTTACGGGTTGCTCACCCGCTTTGTCGCCCGCAAAGATCCGGCCTCGGTGTCATTCTTCTGGACAGGCGTGATCGGAGCCTCCGCCATGACCCCGATTGGCCTGTGGCATTGGCAACCGATGCTGCCCACAGATTGGCTCTGGATGGGCGCTCTGTGCTGCACCGCGATCATCGGCCACTGGCTGCTGATCAAAGCCTATGCGGTGGCCGAGGCCTCCGCCGTCCAACCCTTCGCCTATCTGCAACTGATGTTCATCGCTTTGCTCGGCGTGTTCCTGTTCGGGGAAACCCTGCGCCCCAACGTCGCCATCGGAGCCTGCGTCGTCGTCGCCGCCGGCCTGTTCACCCTCTGGCGCCAACGCGTGAAACACCAAGAACCTCCGCAAGTCTGAAGCCCCCGCGTCCCCACAACAACGCCACCCCGGATCCGGGGCCTCAACCCTCGCGCAACACAGGGCCGCGCCCGACCTCGGGACGGCGCACCAACGCCAGTTCTAGGCACTTTATGCCTCAACCCCTCCCCCAGAACTTCTGCTGGTGCCCTTGGCAATCGCGCCCTCCCGGCGGGAGGTCGGGCGCGGCCCGGCGGGCTTCGCCCTTGATTCCGGGCAAGAGGTGCGCATGTTATGCGTCCAGTATGTATATATGGAGGAGCGACGGCTAATCGGATGAAGGAGCCATTCGGCTCAATCATCTAAGAACTAAATTAGCGCTTACGATATATGCTCAGCGCAACAAGGATCGCTGAGGTTGGCGCTATCCATAGCAGCGGGCGAACCAAAATCCGCCACTCATTCTCGGCCGCGTATCCGCTACGGCCAAAGAAAAACATGACAGGAAGAACAGCAGCCGCACCCAAAACACCTGCTGCAATCGCGGTGCGTGCAGGCAAAGGAAGGCGGACCACTCCACCAGCAATCCACCCCACAACCCAGCCGATCAGCATACACGGCACAATGAGAGGACTAAACAGAACCGCAAATCCCAGCATTGCAGCTAACCCAGCAGGGAAACGGCTCAACGCCTCAGCAAACGGTCGATCAGCGCCTGACATCCAAGCCGAGTAGACAACTGCGGCGGCGAGGACGGTGCAAAGGCAGAGCGCTACAAGTTTGCCATCTAAGCCAAACGACCTTGCGAGGCTGCTCATTTGGCGTGATCCGTCACTCATACGTTCCCCAACCCTAGTTGAAGACACGCTTTAAGTGATCAATTTGGCATAACCATGGCAGGCCTCGGCTCCAAACAGACCTCCAACCAAATTCACTCCGACTGGCGTCACCGACCATTTGGCCCCTTCCCATACCAAAAATGACCGCTTTCCGGGTCATTACCCTTTCGTAAATCTGCCAATGAACAAAGCATTCTCAACCACTTGCAACCGCAACCCTCACCGCCCCGTCAATTCCGCAGAAATCCGCACCGGCCCCGCCACGCCTTTCAGTTTGGCGCGGTAGATCACCACCCCCTCCGCCACCCGCATCACATAGGTGCGGGTTTCCGAGAATGGGATCATCTCAACCCAATCCACCACATCAACGCTATCCTTGCGCGGGTCGCCAAACTGCTCAATCCATTTGGCTGGCCGCCCCGGCCCGGCATTATAGCCCGAGGCGATCAGCGCAATTGCGGGCCCGAATTTCTCAATCATATGGCTCAGATAGATCGACCCCATCCGCACATTGAACGGCGGATCGGAAATCAACCGCCCCGCGCTGGAAGTCTCGCCCAACCCCTTCGCCACATGCTCGGCGGTCGCTGGCATCACCTGCATCAACCCACGCGCCCCGGCTTTACTCTGCGCCGCGGGGTCAAATTCACTCTCCCGCCGCGAAATCGACAGGGCCAAAGCCCGGCTGACCGCAAGCCCATCCGGCACCATCGCAGGCACCGGATAATAGGCACGCGGCAAGATCACCCCCCGCTCTGCCGCCTGCTTGGCCACCAGCAAAGCGATATGCGGCTCATTCATCCGCAGCCCTAAATCTGCAAGCTGTTCCAATCCCTTAGCATCCAAGCCTTCCGCCACTTGCAGGAAAAACCGCTTCGCCAAAGTCCGGTCGCCAGCCTCCACCAACGCCATCCCCGCCGCCAGAACCGAACTTCCCGCAAACCCCGCATTGCGCCACGCGGGCGTAGGTTCCCCCACATTCACCAAGGCTGGATCAAGCGGCAGCCCGATCTTCTCGCTGGCCAGCATCCCATAATACGCCGTCTGATTGCGCGCCGCCCGCGCATAGGCCGCATCCGCCCCCGCCTTGTCGCCCTTGGCCTCCAGCGCCCGACCCATCCAATATTCGGCCCGCGCGACGGAAATCGGAGTCGCCACCGCTTCCTTCAAATGCTTGAAATGCTTGATCGCCACATCCGGCTCGCCCAATTTGCGCAAAGCGATAAACCCGGCCAGAAACTCCAGATCGACATAGTCATTGCCCTTGGTCATCTGATGGTTCGCCGCGACCCGGAACGCCAGCTTCGGCTCGCCCTGCCGCAGTAAAACCCGCGCCAAATCCGCCCGCCGCTTGCCCCAAGCCTCGGGGTCGCCCAGGCTGGCCACCGACTTGCTGCGCTCAAGGATCAGCGTCGCTGCATCATCATAGCGATCCGCCCGCATCCGGTAGGTGAAGCGCTCATAGGCCAGCCCCGGATCGCCCAGCAGGGATTTCGGCACCGCGTCGACCAAATCCACCGCCGCCGCACTATCCGCCCGCAAAGCCATCCGCGCCATCGCCAAGGTCCGCCAATCCTTGGAGACCCGAGGCAGCATCCGCTCGGCTTCGGCTTTACGCCCACCCTCCCACAGGATCCGATCCAGCCGCACCTCATGCGCCACCGACAGCGGCGCACCCATGATGCCCAGCATCGCCGTCTCATCCGCAGCTTCAAACTTCAGCGTCGTCCAAGCCCGAAACGCCTCTGCCTCGGCATCGCCCGAGCGTCCCAACGCCACCAAGGCCGTGACCAAAGCCACCGCCCCCGCCCCGGTCTTCGGCCCCCCCGCCGCAAAATACGCCACCACCCGCGCTGGGTCGGTCGAGCGCGCCACCGCGACCTCACCCTTTTCACGCAGCAGGGCCAGCCCCGGCCAATCCGGGCGGCGCGCGATAAAGCCCTCGTAATCACCCAAGCGGCCCTGACCGTCGCGCAGCCATTGCCACAAGATCACATCGCCGCCGATGGCCCCCGCCCCCTGCGCCGCCGTCAACGCCGCAGGCCAATCGCGGGCCTCCGCCGCTTTCAATGCGGTTGAGAACGACGCGGCCTGATCGGCCCGCGCCATAGGAGACATCACCAGTGAAATGCCGAGTATGACCGCTTTTGCGATCTTGCTTATTCTGCTCATCCCCGGATTCTGCCCTACCCCCCGGTTTCCCACAACCCAAAACCCCGTGAACCCGGCAATTCGCCGCCCATACTTGGCAAAACGCCGATCCCCGGTTAGGTAGGCAGCGCTGACATCACGGCGATTCCAGATCGCCCCACAGAGGAGACGCGCACCATGATCACAGGGTCCATTCCCGCACTGGTTACGCCGTTCAAGAACGGTGAACTCGATCTGGTGACGCTGAAGAAACTGGTCGAGTGGCACATCGCCGAAGGCTCGACGGGTCTTGTCCCAGTCGGCACCACCGGCGAAAGCCCGACGCTTTCCCACGAGGAACACCAGAAAGTCATCGAAGTGGTGGTGGAAACCGCCGCTGGCCGGGTGCCGGTGATCGCCGGGGCTGGGTCGAACAACACGTCGGAAGGCATCAGCCTGATCCGCTTTGCCGAGAAGGTCGGCGCCGATGCGGCACTTGTGGTGACGCCCTATTACAACCGCCCGACCCAAGCCGGGCTAGTGGCGCATTTCACCGCTCTGCATGAGTGCTGCACTCTGCCGATCATTATCTACAACATCCCGGGCCGCTCGGTGGTGGATATGTCGCCCGACACGATGGGCACCTTGGCGAAACTGCCGCGCATCATCGGGGTGAAAGACGCCACCGGCAAGATTGAGCGCGTCTCGATGCAGCGCGCCACCTGCGGCGCGGATTTCATCCAACTGTCCGGCGAAGACGCCACCGCTCTGGGCTTTAACGCCCACGGCGGTGTTGGCTGTATCTCGGTGACGGCCAACGTAGCGCCGCGCCTGTGTGCCGAGTTCCAAGCCGCCACCCTCGCAGGCGACTACACCAAGGCCCTCGCATACCAAGACAAACTGATGCCGCTGCACGAAGCGATCTTCCTGGAGCCCGGCCTTGTCGGCGCAAAATACGGCCTGTCGCTGCTCGACCTCTGCGCCGAGGATGTCCGCCTGCCGCTGGTCGGCCTGACCGATCCCACCAAAGCCCGCATCAAGGCCGCGATGCAGCACGCGGGCCTGATCTAAGCTTTCATCTTGGCCTAAATATCCCCGCCGGAGGCTCTTTTTGCCAGCCAACGGAGCCTCCGGCGGGAGTATTTCGAAAAGAGCAATTCGGCAGAAAGTCCCGATGACCCCCAACCTGCGCGGCAGCCTTTACATGACCGCCTCAATGGCGGGCTTTGCGGCAGAGGATGCTTTCCTGAAGGCCGCCAGCCAAGCCATCCCGGTCGGCGAGGCGATTTTGATCATGGGGCTGATCGGCATCGCGGTGTTCGCAGCCCTTGCGATGCGCGCAGGCGATCCGCCGATTCCGCGCGCGATGTTCACCGGCACCATGGCGCTGCGCTCGGGCTTTGAGATCACCGGGCGGCTATTCTACGCCCTCGCCATTGCGCTGACCCCTATTTCCGTCGCCTCGGCCATCCTGCAAGCCACGCCCTTGGTGGTAGTTCTGGGCGCGGCTGTGATCTTTGGTGAAACCGTCGGGCTGAAACGCTGGCTGCTGATCCTGCTGGGCTTCATCGGCGTGCTGATCATCCTGCGCCCCGGCCTTGACGGCTTCTCGGCCTTGTCGCTTCTTGCCTTGATCGCCATGCTCGGCTTCGCGGGCCGCGATCTTGCCACCCGCGCCGCGCCCCCGGCGCTGTCAAACGCACAACTCGGCGTCACAGGCTTCATCATGCTGGCACTGTCTGGCATGATTATCACTGCTGTCACCGGAAAAACCGCCCCGCCCAACCCGCAAACCCTTGGCCTGATCGCCGGAGCCGCCACCTTCGGCATCGCCGCCTATGCCGCGCTGACCACCGCGATGCGCAGCGGCGAGATCGCCGTGGTCACCCCGTTCCGCTACACCCGCCTGCTGTTTGCCATGATCCTCGGCGTCACCGTGTTCCACGAACGCCCAGACGCCGCGACCCTGCTGGGCGCTGCGATCATCGTCGCCTGTGGCGTGATCATCCTCAGCCAAAACCGCCGCCGCCGCTAAACACCGCCATCGGCCTTCTGCCCCGGCCCTCTGCGTCAGCCGCCCCGCTTCAGCCGATGCTCGATTTGACCCAACCGCACCTGCCGCAGCCCTTCGATCAACAGCGCCGTCAGCAGACCGAAGTTCAAAAGCCCGTTCGCCGCCTCCATGCCCGCCAGCAAACGCCATTCCGCCGCTGGCACCAGATCGCCCAGACCCAGTGTGGAATACGCCACCAGGCTGAAATAAACCGCTTCCTCCAAGGTCTTGAACGCCCCCAGCTGTTGATAGGCCAGCGCCCAGACCCAGACGCCCACAGTGACCACGCCCAACACCCAAAGCGAGACGCCGACGAGCAGCAGCACCAACTTGGGCCGATGCGGCGGGCGCAGCAACCAGTGATGCGCCCGCACCAACAATCCTTCCAGCAACATCGCGGCCACCGCCGCCAGCGTGATATTGACCAGCAATAGGCCGGTGCCGATGGCAATCTGAACGAACATCTCAGCCCCGCTTCTGGACTCTGCCGCGCGCAACGCCTATCTCGGGCGCATCATGGCAGAGAAATCCGACCCCAATTCCAAACTGATCGCCGAAAACCGGCGCGCCCGTTTCGATTACCATATAGAATGGGATCTGGAAGCAGGCATCATGCTGCATGGCTCGGAAGTGAAATCCTTGCGCAAGGGCGGCTCGAACATTGCCGAAAGCTATGCGAATGTTGAGGGTGGCGAGCTGTGGTTGATCAACGGCTATATTGCGCCCTATCTGCAAGCCGTGATGTTCCCGCACGATGAGCGCCGCCGCCGTAAGCTACTGGTAAACAAGAAGGAACTGTCTCGCCTGTGGAACGCGGTGGGGCGTGAAGGCATGACCATCGTTCCGTTGAAAATGTATTTCAACGAGCGCGGCATGGTGAAACTGAAGCTCGGCGTCGCCAAAGGTAAAAAACTGGCCGACAAGCGCGCGACCTCGGCCAAGCGCGATTGGGATCGGCAAAAATCACGCATTATGAAAGAAGGCATGAAGGCTAAGCTTTAGCACTCTGCTGAAAACATTGCCTAAATGCCTAGATTCTGGCATAATTCCCCCTATCCGGTCCTAGACCTCCGGGTCCAGAAATGGCCGGGAAATGTCACGCCACAACGGCGGGCATCATGTAGGGAAGGAATGAGTATCATGGATATGAACTTTATCATCCAGCTGATCGCAGGCGCTCTGGGTGGCAACGCGGCAGGTGCGGTGCTGAAAAACCTAAACCTCGGCACTTTGGGCAACTCGATCGTCGGGATTCTCGGCGGCGGTCTGGGCGGCCAGATCCTTGCCATGGTGGGCGGCGCAGGGGCAACTGCGGCGGCCACCGGCGGCACCGATATGACATCGATCATCACCTCGGTGCTTTCGGGCGGCGTGGGTGGCGGTGTGCTGATGGCACTTGTCGGCGCGATCAAAAACGCCATGGCGAAAAGCTAATTTTATTGCGCGGGCGTGCCATTGCGCGCCCGCGCTCTCTTGTCTGACAGCGCCCTTGGGTTTAACTGCATCGGTATCCCCGCCGAAATCCCGAGGCCCCAGATGACCCCCTCTCCCGCCGATGATCCAAAAACCTTGGTCAGCACCACTTGGCTGGCCGCGCACCGCGCCGACCCTGATCTGCGGCTGATTGATGCCAGCTGGTATCTGCCCGACGCAGGCCGCAACGCGAAAGCGGAATATCTTGCCGCCCATATCCCCGGCGCGCGGTTCTTCGACATTGACGAGATCACCGACCAACGCTCTGCCCTGCCGCATATGGCACCGCCGCCGGAGAAATTCATCTCGCGGCTGCGCGCCATGGGCATCGGCGACGGCCATCAGGTGGTGATTTATGACGGGTCCGGCTTGTTTTCCGCCGCCCGGGTGTGGTGGACCTTCCGGCTGATGGGCAAGACCGATGTCGCCGTGCTGGACGGTGGCCTGCCGAAATGGCGTGCCGAGGGGCGTGAGATTGAGGACATGCCGCCGATCGTGCGCGACCGCCACATGACCGTCAGCCGCCAGAACCATCTGGTGAAAGACGTGACGCAAGTCGCCCATGCCGCGAAACTGGGTGAGGCCGAGATTATCGACGCCCGTGGCGCACCGCGTTTCAAAGGCGAAGTGCCCGAACCCCGTCCCGGTCTGCGCTCTGGTCATATTCCGGGGGCAAAGAACGTGCCCTACAGCACACTTCTGAACCCCGATGGCACGATGAAATCCCCCGATGCCCTGCGCAGCCTGTTCGAGGCCGCAGGCGTGAACCTCGCCAAACCCGCGATCACCTCTTGCGGCTCAGGCGTCACGGCAGCGATCCTCAGCCTCGCGCTGGAACGCATCGGCCACCGCAACCATGCGCTCTACGATGGCTCCTGGGCCGAATGGGGCATGTATGACGACCTCGCGGTCGAAAAGGGATAAGGTAATGCTTGAGACACTGAACCCGCAGCCGCAGGACAAAATCCTGCAACTGATCCAACTTTATAAAGACGACCCCCGGAGCGATAAAATCGACCTCGGCGTCGGCGTCTACAAGGATGCCACTGGCCTGACCCCAGTGATGCGCGCGGTGAAAGCTGCCGAGAAAAAACTGTGGGAGGTGGAAACCACCAAGACCTACACCGGCCTTGCGGGTGAGCCCGCCTATAACGCCGCGATGGTCAAGATGATCCTCGGCGAGGGCTACACCGACCGCGCCGCTTCCGTCGCCACCCCCGGCGGCACGGGCGCGATCCGGCAGGCGCTGGAACTGATCAAACTGGCCGCACCCAACGCGACCGTCTGGCTCTCCAATCCCACTTGGCCGAACCACCCCTCGATCATCAAATACCTCGGCATGAACATGGCCGACTATCGCTATTTCGACGCTGAAACCCGTGGCATCGACTTTGCCGGGCTGATGGAAGACCTCGCCGGGGTCAAAGCAGGCGATGCCGTTCTGCTGCACGGCTGCTGCCACAACCCAACGGGCGCAAACCTGAACGCCGATCAATGGGCCGAGGTTGCCAAACTGCTGCTGGCCAAGGGTGCGACCCCCTTCGTTGACCTGGCCTATCAAGGCTTCGGCGACGGGCTGGAACAAGACGCCGCCGCCACAAGGATGATCGCCCAAACCTTCCCCGAAGTCCTCATCGCCGCCTCTTGCAGCAAAAACTTCGGCATCTACCGCGAGCGTACCGGAATCCTGATCGCCCTCGGCGACCCAGCCCGCCGCGCCGTCACCCAAGGCAACCTCGCCTTCCTGAACCGTCAAAACTACAGCTTCCCACCCGATCACGGCGCACGTCTTGTGACGATGATCCTCGAAGATGACGCCCTGCGCGCCGACTGGAAGGCAGAGCTTGAAGAAGTCCGCCTCAACATGCTGACCCTGCGCCAAAACCTCGCAGATGAATTGCGCCGCGCCACCAACTCGGATCGGTTTGATTTCGTCGCCTCCCATCGCGGCATGTTCAGCCGCCTCGGGCTGACCGAAACACAGGTCAACATCCTGCGCGACCAGCACGGCATCTACATGGTCGGCGACAGTCGCATCAACATCGCAGGCCTGAACGCCAAAACCGTGCCGATCCTTGCAAAGGCCATCGCTGGCCTCGCCGCGTAACCGGAAAATCCCATTTTCCGACACGATTTTCTACTCAGAAAATCGGCTCCAAAATAGAAACGGCCCGCAGGGGGAGGATCCTGCGGGCCGTTCGCTTGTCAACACCCGACGGGGAGGACCGCCGGGTGTTGTCGTTATCAGCCGTGATACGCCGCTTCACCATGCGAAGCCAGATCAAGGCCCTGACGCTCGGTATCCGCGTCAACCCGCAGCCCGATGGTCATGTCGATCAGCTTGTAGATGATGAACGAGATCACGCCCGACCACACCAAGGTGATCGCAACCGCTTCGATCTGGATCCAGACCTGTGCGCCGATGGAGTAATCATCGCCTTTGACGCCACCCAGCGAACCCGCCGAGAACACCCCGGTCAGCACTGCACCGATGATCCCGCCGACGCCGTGGATGCCGAACACATCAAGGCTGTCGTCATACTGGAACTTGTTCTTCACCACGGTGACAAAGAAGTAGCAGCCCAGCACCGCAATCACGCCCAGTGCAATCGCACCCATCGGGCCCACCGTGCCACAAGCCGGGGTGATTGCGACCAGACCGGCCACCATACCCGAAGCCGCACCCAGCATCGACGCTTTGCCGCGCTGGATGCCTTCCAACAGCGACCAAGCCAAAGTTGCCGCAGCGGTGGCGACGAAGGTGTTGATCATCGCCAGCGTCGCGCCGCCATTGGCTTCCAGATTGGAGCCCACGTTGAAGCCAAACCAGCCGAACCACAGCATCGACGCGCCGATCATCGTCATCACCATCGAATGCGGCGCCATGTTTTCTTTGCCATAGCCAACCCGCTTGCCGATCACGAGGCAACCAACCAAAGCCGCAATGCCTGCGTTGATATGCACAACCGTGCCGCCTGCAAAGTCAATCGCACCCATCACGAACAACAGGCCCGATGCATCCCAAACCATATGCGCGATCGGGAAGTAGACAAACGTCACCCACAAAGCGCAGAACGCCAGAACGGCGGTGAATTTCACCCGCTCGGCAAAGGCACCGATGATCAGGCCGGGGGTGATCGCGGCAAAGGTCATCTGGAAGGCGATGAACACGTATTCCGGGATCACATACCCCGCCGAGAACGTCGCCGACATGCTATCCGCCGTCACACCCGACAAGAACAGCTTGCCGAAGCCGCCCCAATAGGGCGAAGTGCCGCCGCCGAAGGTCACCGAATAGCCGTACAGCACCCAGATCACCATCACCATGCAGGCGATCAAAGTGGTCTGCATCAGGATCGACAGCATGTTCTTGCTGCGCACCAAGCCGCCGTAAAACAGCGCAAGGCCGGGGATCGTCATGAACAGCACCAGCGCGGTCGAGGTCATCATCCACGCCACATCGCCCTTGTCCATCACCGGAGCCGCAGCCTCAACCACCGGAGCGGTGGCATCCGTCGCGGTCTGCGCCAAAGCGGGCAAGGCCGCCATGATCGCCGCTGCGCTCAGTCCTAATTTCTTCAGCATGTTCTGTCCCCTCTCACAGCGCATCGTCATCGACATCGCCGGTGCGCACCCGCAGGGCGCTTTCCACATTCAATACGAAAATCTTGCCGTCGCCGATCTTGCCGGTGCGGGCAGTCTTGGTGATCGCCTCCACCACCGCGTCGGCCAGCGCATCGGTGACGACGATCTCCAGCCGCATTTTTGGCACGAAATTCACCGCATATTCTGCACCGCGGTAGATTTCAGTATGGCCCGACTGCATGCCGAAACCCTTGATTTCTGTCACCATCATCCCCTGCACGCCGATCGCGGTCAGCGCTTCGCGGACCTCGTCCAGCTTGTAGGGCTTGATGGCAGCTATGATCATTTTCACGATGCACCCCTTTGTTTCCCAAGGCCCTTGACGACCCTCACTCGTGATCAGGCGGCCTTCGCACCTGCAGCACAAGTTTCAGATGGCGTAAAAATTGGGCGCAGGGGGTCATTGCCCAATATTTAATCACTGCTTCACGCCTGCGATGCAAATTTAAGCGGCAAGGAACCGCGAATCGCCCGTACCGCCGCTTCGCATTTCCCGGTGAACCGAGTAGAGTGGTAAAAACCGCTTAAAAGGGCAAAAACAGGCATGGCGACATCGGGCAAAGGCGGCAAATCGCTGGTGGCAGACCGGCGGTATATCGCGCAAAAAGCGGCTACCACAGGCGGGCGCGGCACCCCGCCGCCGCGCACACCCGCGCCGCGCAAGGCAGCGCCGCGTCGGTCAGGCAATCTGCTCACCCGCTTCATCTCGGGCATCTGGCGGATCATCTGGGGCACGTTCTGGCGCGTTGGCGCGGTGTGCGGCATGGTGCTGGCGGGCATCGTGTTCTATTTCTACCAGCAGCTACCCCCAGTGAACGCGCTGCTCGACGGCCGCGCCAAAGGCTCGGTCACCCTCTTAGACCGCAACGACACCGTCTTCGCTTGGCGGGGTGAAACCTTCGGCGGCCAGATCACCGCCGACACCGTCTCGCCCTACCTGCTGCACGCCGTCATCGCGACCGAAGACAAACGCTTCTACCAACACTTCGGCGTCAGCCCCCGCGGCATCGCCTCGGCGATCAGCATCAACTTGGCCGCAGGGCGCGGCCCGCTCGAAGGCAACGGCGGCTCGACCATCACCCAACAGGTCGCGAAACTGCTGTGCCTCGGCGTGCCCTATGACCCGAAACAGTGGAAGTCAGAGGCTGATTATGAAGCCGACTGTCGCGGAGGCGGCGTCAAGCGCAAGCTGAAAGAGATCCCCTATGCCATTGCGATGGAAGCGAAATACACCAAAGAAGAAATCCTGACGATCTACTTCAACCGCGCCTATCTGGGTGCCGGCGCGCGCGGGTTTGAAGCCGCAGCCCAGCGCTATTTCGGCACCTCGGCCAATGACCTGACCCCGGCTCAAGCCGCGATGCTGGCAGGCCTGTTGAAAGCCCCGTCGAAATACGCCCCCACCAACAGCCTGAAACGCGCACAAGACCGCGCCGATGTGATCATCGACCTGATGTTGGAACAGGGTTATCTCACCGCCGAAGAAGCCGCCAACGCCCATGCGCATCCGGCCCAGCTGTCCGAAGCCGCACAAACCAAATCCGGCGGCTTCTTCGCTGACTGGGTGATGGAAACCGCGCCGGATTTCCTGACCTCGACCACAACCGAAGACGTGATCATGCGCACCACGCTGGATCAGAAACTGCAAAAGGATGCTGAAGACGCCCTCGCTTGGGTGTTCGACAACAAGGTCGCCAAAGGCTCGAAAGCCCAAGCCGCGATTGTGGTGATGAGCGCCGACGGCGCCGTGCGTGCCATGGTCGGCGGGCGCAAAACCGAAAACGCAGGCGCGTTCAACCGCGCGACGCAAGCGCTGCGCCAGACCGGATCCTCGTTCAAACCCTTCGTCTACGCCGCAGCGCTAGATCTCGGCTGGTCGCCTTCGGATTATGTCGAGGATGTGCCGCTCACCCTGCATATTCCCGGCTCTGGCGCTTGGACACCGGACAACTACGACAAAAAATTCAAAGGCTTGATCACCCTGACCCAAGCCTTGGAAGAAAGCCGCAACATCCCCGCCGTCCGCGTCTCGGAAGCGGTCGGGCGTGAAGCCGTTGCAAAGGTCGCCAAAGGCTTCGGCATCCTGAACGACATCGCTCCCGGCCCGGCGCTGGCACTCGGGGCCTCGGAATCCACCCTGATTGAGATGACCGGGGCCTATGCGGGCATCCTCAACGGCGGCTCTGCCGTGACGCCCTACGGACTGGTTGAACTCAAACTCAAGGGCGAAGAAGAAAGCCTGATGGGCGCGGGCGGCGGTATTGGCGAGCGAGTGATTTCAGAAAACGCTGCCAAACTGCTCACCTTCATGATGTCCAAGGTTGTTGAGAGTGGCACCGGCACGCGCGCCCGCCTTGATGGCCGCCCAGCTGCAGGCAAAACCGGCACCACCAGCGCGGCCCGCGATGCCTGGTTCATCGGCTTCACCGCCGATTACGTCACCGGCGTCTGGATTGGCTATGATGACAATACGCCGCTAAAAGGTGTCACCGGCGGCGGCCTGCCCGCCGAGATTTGGCACGAGGTGATGACCCGCGTTGAAGACGGCGTGCCTGTCAGCGAACTGCCGTTGATCGTGCCGGAATACCGCGCGCCGCCAAACGCGGGCAATGCGTCAAACCAGCCGATTGATCCGAACGCCGAATTTCCACAAGATCCAGCCTTTCAAGACCCTGCTTATCAGCAACAGCCCGCAGAACCCTCTGTGCCGCTGATGAACCCCAGCGATGATCAGGTTGAGGCTTTGCTGAAAGACATCCTGAAAAGCGGCAACTGAGAGATGGACGCACGGGCTTGATCCCGAGCGCCAGGCTGGCTTATCCTGCCCCTGTCTGAAACAGGTTAGGCGTGGGAAGGTTGGCCCGCCCCCCGGCGACAGCCGGGTCCTTCCGTCACAAACGTGACGGCCCAAGACTATCAAGGCGCGCGCATCCTGCGCGTGCCGATAGGAAGGGTATGAACATGAAACCACGCATTTCCGTTGTCACACTGGGCGTTGCCGATCTTGAACGCGCGCTACGCTTTTATCGCGATGGACTTGGCCTTGCCACCGAAGGCATCGTCGGTCGCGAATTTGAGCATGGCGCAGTGGCATTCTTCGATCTGTCGAGCGGGCTGAGACTGGCGATCTGGGCGCAAGATGACATTGCCCATGACACCGGGTTGCCCAAGCAGCCGATCAGCCCCACCGCCTTCACCCTCGGCCACAACGTCCTTCAACGCGAGGAGGTTGATGCAATCCTCGCCGCGGCGCAGCGCGCTGGTGCCGAACTCATCAAGCCCGCGCAAGACACGTTCTACGGCGGCTATGCTGGTTATTTTCGCGACCCAGACGGGCATCTATGGGAGATCGTTTGGAACCCCGAGATGCTCCCGCAAGACTAAGCCCGCGCGAGACGCGCCAACAAATCAGGCGCATCCCTCACGGGATGCGCCTGATTTTTAGCAGAAAATGCCCGGCTCAGGCGGTTTTCAAATCGACGATCAGCTTGTCGATATTACCACCGCGCTTGTCCAGCATCGCGCCGATTTCGGTGCGCTCAGACGCCAGCATATTCACGCCTTCAATGATGATGTTGAAGAACAGGTTGCGGCCCGATTTATCCGACACATGCCAGCGCAGATCGAACGGCGCTTGGCCTTTCAGATGGGCGACCGAGATCACCTCGTAATAGCTTTTGATCGGACGGGCGTCGGTGACTTCAATCGAGCCGCCAATAAACTCGCGGAAGCGCGCGCCATATTTGCGGCTGATATAGCCCTGAAAAGCCTTGGTAAAGCTGGCCATCTGCGCAGAAGACGCCTTCTTGGCAGCAACCCCCAAGGCCGAGCGTGCAATCGTCGGAACGTCTGCGTAACGGCTGAAAATCCGCTCAAAATCGCCATACATCGCGGTTTGCGATTTGCCGCTGGCAATCGTGGTGTTGATCTCGGCCACCGCTTTGCCGATCATGTCCTTGGCATCATCCACCGTCAAAGCCAGCGAAGGCAGCGGCAAAGCCAGCGCCACCGAGCCCAAAGCAAAGCCAGCCGCAAAGCGGCGACGTGACATCATGGAATGGTTATTGTGCATAGGGGTCCTCAAAGCTTGCATCCGATGGGGCTTCGCCCAGCGTATAGTGTCGGTTTTGCAGATACAGCAGGCGGGCCTGCGCATAGGGGTCTGCACTGTCATATAGGATCGAATCCACCGTATCGCTATGGCGCGCGCGTGATCCAATCTTATCAATCACCTTCGCGCCGGTCACATAGTCACTTTCCGGTGATTTGATCAGGAAGCGCAGCGGATTGATCGCATAATCCACCGCGATGCCCACCGTGTCACGCTCGGTCGACGGGCCAAGGATCGGCAACATCTGATAATTGCCCTCGCCCACGCCCCAGACATACAGCGTCTCGCCAAAGTCGGTTTCCTGCGCAGGCAACCCCAAAGCGGTCGAGGGGTCAAATAACCCACCGATCCCCGCCGTGGTGTTCACGCCAAAGCGTAGGGTATTGCGCGCCGCGCGCATCAACCGCCCCTGCAACACGTTGTTCACAATATCGCCGGGGGTATCCAAGTTCGCCGCAAAGTTATGCACCCCCGTCAAAATCGGCCCCCGCCCACTGCCCGCCACGCCCGACACCGGCTGCAAAACCGCCTTGTCGACCGCGACGTTGAACGCGAACACTTTACGGTTAAACCCCTCCGCCGGATCGTTCACCGCATCTGAAACCGGCGCTTTGGCACAACCTGCCACCGCCAGCATTAATGCAATCCCAACACAACCAATGCTAAATCGGCTTATTGTTTCAGAAAGAGATGGAATCACTTGCGCCATACTTCTACATTCCCGCCGAGGTTTACGCGCCTAACATAGATTTTGTCTGTGAAAGACAAGCGATAAGCGGCGCAGCGATCTAAGACAACGGCCAAACGTGGCCAAGGGGTGACGCTGGATGTTTTCCGCCGATCCTTTTGGCTGTAAAAATGGGCTGCGGGACAAAAACAGGCTGCAAAGTGAAGCAGGCTGCGGGCAGGAACGGAGATGGCGATGAGCCAAACAGACAACCGTCGCGGGGAAGCAGAGCTTCGCGCGGCACGGGCCGATCAACGCGGCCTCTTGTGGGCCGTCGCTTTGTTCTCGGTCTTCGCCAACGCCTTGCAACTCACCGGCTCGCTCTACATGCTGCAGGTCTACGACCGCGTGCTGGGTTCGCGCTCCGTGGCCACCCTCGTCGCGCTGTCGGTGCTGGTGACCTTCCTATTCCTCGCCCTTGGCATCCTCGACAACGTCCGCGCCCGCGTCATGGCCCGCATCGGTGCCAAAATGCAGGATCGGCTTGACCGCCGCGTATTCTCCGCCGCGATGCGCCGCCTGACCCTGCAACCGAACGAGCCCACCGCCATCGCCGCCCAGCGCGACCTTGAAGCGATCCAACGGCTCTGGGCCTCGCCCGTCCTACTGGCTCTGTTCGACCTGCCGTTCATGCCGCTGTTTTTCATCGCGATTTACATTTTTCACCCCTATCTGTTCCTGCTCTCGCTCGTCGGCGGCATCATCTTGGTGATCGTCACCATCCTGAACCAACGCCTCACCCTCGCGCCCCTGACCCGCACCAATAACCTTACCCTCGGGGCCGAGCGGATGTCCGACCTGATCAAGGGCGAATCCGAAACCGTGCAGGCCCTCGGCATGACCACCGCCACCTTTGACCGCTGGCAAAAAGCCCGCGGCGCGGCCCTTGCCGCCAGTATCAAGGCAGGTGATCTTGCGGGCAGTTTCGGCGGCATCAGCAAAACCTTCCGCGTCTTCCTGCAATCGGCGATGCTGGGCCTTGGCGCTTACCTGGTGCTGCAAGGCCAACTCTCCTCGGGCGCGATGATCGCAGGCTCCATCCTGATGGGCCGCGCTTTGTCGCCGATCGAGCAAGTCATCGGTCAATGGGCCATCATCACCCGCGCCCAAGAAGCCAACCGCCGCCTGTCCGACCTACTGACCAAAATGCCCGAAGAACCGCCGCGCACCGCTTTGCCGCACCCTAAGGCCATTCTCGAAGCACAAAACCTCACCGTCATTCCGCCGGGCGAGCAGCAAGCCGTGCTGCGCGCCATCAACTTCCGGCTAGAGCCCGGCCAAGCCCTCGGCGTGATCGGGCCGTCCGGCGCTGGCAAATCCACCCTTGCCCGGGCTTTGATCGGGGTGTGGAAGCCCGCAGGCGGCAAAGTCCGCCTCGATGGCGCGACGCTGGATCAATACGACCCCGACATCCTCGGCAGCTATGTCGGCTACCTGCCGCAGCGCATCACTCTGTTTGACGGCACGATTGCCGAGAACATCGCCCGCCTGCAAGACCACGCCGATGCCACCAAGATCGTCGATGCCGCCAAACGCGCCGCAGCACATGAGATGATCATCAAACTGCCCGAAGGCTACGACACCCGCATCAGCCAGATCGGCGGTCGGCTGTCTGGTGGCCAAATCCAGCGCATCGGCCTCGCCCGTGCCCTCTACAACAACCCGGTGATCCTTGTGCTGGACGAGCCGAACTCCAACCTCGACAATGACGGCACCATTGCGCTGAACACCGCGATCCGCACCACCAAAGAGGCAGGCGGTGCGGTGCTGATCATGGCGCACCGCCCCGCCGCCATTCAGGAATGTGAACTGCTCTTGGTGCTGGAAGACGGCATGCGCCGCGCCTTCGGCCCCCGCGATGCCGTGCTGCGTGAGATGGTG
The DNA here is from genome assembly GCF_001294535.1 of Cypionkella psychrotolerans. GTDB lineage: Bacteria > Pseudomonadota > Alphaproteobacteria > Rhodobacterales > Rhodobacteraceae > Cypionkella > Cypionkella psychrotolerans. The sequence goes on from NZ_LGIC01000086.1 coordinate 129,182, forward strand.
AAAAACCACAGCCAGATCACCCAAGCGACAGCACCCGGAGGCGTATCATGACCCACCTTCCCGCTGAACGCCCGCATGGCACAGAACTGCAAAAAATAGCCGCGAAAAACCCGCCCTCCACCCTTGCCCCGGCTTGGTCGGCTCGCCGTCCGGTGATCATCGGCCTGACCACCGTAGCGCTTCTGGTGTTCGGCTTCGGCGGCTGGTCGCTGACCACCGAAATCGACGGTGCCATCGTCGCCAATGGCCAGCTTGAGGTCGAGCAGAACAAACAGATCGTCAACCACCCCGATGGCGGCGTTGTCGCCGAAATCGCAGTGAAAGAGGCGCAAGCCGTGAAAGCAGACGATCTTCTGATCCGCCTCGACGGCAGCCTGCTGCAATCGGAACTCGCCATCGTCGAAGGTCAGCTGTTTGAAATGCTGGCGCGCAAAGCCCGTCTGGAAGCCGAGCGTGACGACAAAGACGCGCCCAGCTTTACGGGTGAAATCTTCGAACTTGCCAAAACCCGCGCCGATGTCGCCGAACAGATCGAAGGCCAGCGCAACCTGTTTTTCGCCCGCAAAGAAAGCCTCGCGCGGCAAGGCGATCAATTGGTCAAGCGCGGCGGTCAAATCGCCTCGCAGATCGAAGGCATCAATGCCCAGATTGACGCTTTGAAACAACAGCTTGCCCTGATCGAACAAGAACTGATCGCGCAGCAAACCCTGCTCGACAAGGGCCTCGCGCAATCCAGCCGCGTGCTGGAGCTAGAGCGCAACAAGGCCTCCCTGCAAGGCAGCATGGGTGAGTTGATCGCCTCCAAAGCGCAAGCCGAAGGTCGTGGCACCGAGATTGATCTGGAAGTTTTGCGCTTGGCCGCAGTGCGTCGCGAAGAAGCCAGCACCCAGCTGCGCGATCTCGGGCCGCAAGCGCTGGAACTGGTCGAACGCCGCCGCGCTTTGATCGAGCGCATCGCCCGGTTGGACATTCGCGCCCCGGTGTCGGGGCTGGTTTTGGGCCTGCAAGTCACCTCGCCGCGCTCGGTTCTGCGCGCGGCAGAACCCGTGCTTTACATCATCCCGCAAGACCGCCCCTTGGTGATCACCGCACAAATCCAGCCGATCCATATCGACGAAGTCCATGTCGGCCAACGCGTCCGCCTCGCCTTTCCGGCGTTTTCGGCCCGCACCACGCCGGAAATCTTTGGCCATGTCGCCACGATCTCCGCCGATGCTTTGATCGATCAGCGCACCCAAGCCAGCTATTTCCGCGCCGAGATCCTGCTGGATGATGGCGAGTTGGCCAAACTGAAAACCCAAACCCTGCTGCCCGGTATGCCGGTGGAAGCCTTTATCGAGACCGGCGCGCGCTCGCCGATGAGTTACCTTCTGAAGCCGTTCACCGATTACTTCAAACTGGCGTTCCGCGAGGGCTGATTTATTCCGAGCTAGCGCTCTGCTGCATCAAAGCCGGGGGTTTCACACCCCCGGACCCCCGTGGGATATTTGCGCACAGAGGATGACCGAAAGACTGGGATATGCGCTGAATATACGGTAAATCGTTAAAGATCCCTTAACGGCACCATATCAACGCATTGATATAAAACACATAAAAAAGGTCCCGAGTTGGGACCAAGCAAGCCTTGCCCCCGCCCCCGCCCACAGGTAGCCTGCCGCAAATCCAGTCAGGAGCCGAAAATGTCCAGCATCGAATCCCGCCTCGCCGAGCTTAACGTCACCCTCCCCGACGCCCCCGCCCCGGCCGCGAACTATGTCCCCTTCGTGCAGGTCGGAAACCTCGTCCATATCTCAGGCCAGATCAGCCAAACTTCGGCTGGCCTGATCAAAGGCAAACTCGGCGCTGATGTGACCATCGAAGCCGGGGCCGAAGCCGCGAAAGCCTGCGCGATCTCGCTGCTGGCGCAGCTGAAGAAAGCCTGCGGCGGCGATCTTTCCCGGGTGGTCCGGGCGGTGAAATTGACAGGCTTCGTCAACTCCACCGCCGATTTCACCGACCAACCCAAGGTGATCAACGGCGCATCCGATTTCCTCGTCGCAGCCTTGGGTGACGCAGGCCGCCACGCCCGCTCCGCCGTCTCCGCCGCCTCGCTCCCCTTCGGCGTCGCGGTGGAAATCGAAGGCATCTTCGAGATCAACTGATGCGCGGTCCCTTGCCTGCGGCGTTCCTAAACGCCCCCCTCGCCCACCGCGCCTATCATGATCGTAGTTTGGGTCGCCCCGAAAACTCTCGGGGGGCGATTACGGCTGCGATTACGGCAGGCTACGGCATCGAGATTGATCTGCAACTGTCCAGCGATGGGGTTGCGATGGTGTTCCATGATGAGGCGCTCGATCGTCTCACCACCCACACTGGCCTGATCAAACACAACACCGCCGCAGCCCTCGCCCAGATCAAACTGCGCGACAGCGAGGAAACTATCCCCACGCTGGCCGAAATCCTTGCCCTCGTCGCGGGCCGCACCCCCCTGCTGATCGAGATCAAAGACCAGACCGACACCATGTCAGCCACCGATGGCCGCTTGGAATCCGCCACCGCCACCCTGCTTGCAACCTACCAAGGCCCGGTCGCCGTGATGTCGTTCAACCCGCATTCCATCGCCCATATGGCCCGCCTCGCGCCACAAATCCCGCGCGGCCTCACCACCTCGGCCTATGACCCCGCCGACTGGGCCCCCCTCGCCGCCACAACCTGCGACCGCCTGCGCGCCATCCCCGATTACGACCGCACCCTCTCCAGCTTCATCAGCCACGAAGCCGCCGACCTCAGCCGCCCCCGCGTGGCTGATCTGAAATGCCAAGGCGCCGCAATTTTGTGCTGGACGATCCGCAGCCCTGCGGCTGAAGCCGAAGCCCGCAAAATTGCGCAGAATATCACCTTTGAAACCTACGCCGCCGCGCTGCCCGCTTGACGAAATCCGCTGCCAACCCATCTTCTCAGCGGCAGCAATACTCTCGGGGGTCTGGGGCCAAACGGCCCCCAGCCTTACCGTAAACACAGGCGGATGATGCAAGCAGAGCTTCTCAACGGCATGTCTGACCTGACGGCGGCAGAGTGGGATGCGCTCGCCTGCCCCGAACCGGGCCGCCCGCTTGACCCCTTCACCACGCATCGGTTTTTATCCGCGCTGGACCGCTCGCATTCCACCGGGAAAGGCACCGGCTGGCAGCCGCACCCGCTGATCCTGCGCGATGAAAGCCCCGTCGCCGCCCTGCCGCTTTACGTCAAATCCCACAGTCAGGGCGAGTATATCTTTGACCACGGTTGGGCGCAGGCGTTGGAGCGCGCTGGCGGCAGCTACTACCCGAAACTGCAAGTGGCCGTGCCGTTCACGCCAGCGTCCGGGCGGCGGTTTCTGGGTGATCGCGCCCTACGGGAGACCCTGCTGGAGGCCGCCATTGGCCTCACCGATCAGAACAACCTATCCTCCCTGCACATCACCTTCTGCACCGAAGATGAGGCGGAATCACTGGCGGGCAAACACGGCTTGCTGCACCGGATCACCCAACAATTTCATTGGGAAAATCGCGGCTACGCGGGCTTTGGTGATTTCCTTGCTGACCTGTCCAGCCGCAAGCGCAAGATGATCCGCAAGGAACGCGAAACCGCCCGCGCCTCTGGCCTTACCATCCGCACCCTGACCGGAGATCAGATCGAAGCCGCGCATTGGGATGCGTTCTGGATTTTCTATCAAGACACCGGCAGCCGCAAATGGGGCACACCCTATCTGACCCGCGCCTTCTTCGATGAAATCCAATCCACGATGCGCGACGATGTGCTGCTGGTGCTGGCGTTCAATGGCGAGACCCCGGTGGCGGGCGCGCTGAATTTCATCGGCCGCGACACGCTTTATGGCCGCTATTGGGGCTGCATCGAGGATCACCCCTGCCTGCATTTTGAACTCTGCTACTATCAGGCCATCGACTGGGCGATCAGCCACGGCCTGTCGCGGGTTGAAGCGGGTGCGCAGGGTGAACACAAACTCGCGCGCGGCTATCTGCCGATGCCGGTGCATTCGCTGCACTATATTGCAGATCGGTCTTTCCGTAACGCCGTGGCGCGGTATCTTGTGGAAGAACGCCGCACGGTGGACGAAGAAATTGAAGTGCTGACCGCTTACGGCCCATTCCGCCGGGTAGACTCGGAAGATTGAAAGGAAGAACCATGGCTGAGCTGTTAAGCACCGAAGACCGCGCCGCTTTGCCCGCTTTGGGCGAAACCGGATGGGGGGCCGTTCCAGACCGCGATGCGATCCGCAAAGTTTGGAAATTCAAGAATTTTTCCGAAGCCTGGGGCTTTATGGCCCGCGCGGCTTTGGCGGCAGAAAAGCTGAACCATCACCCGGAATGGTCGAACAAATTCAATATCGTCGATGTCACGCTGGTCACCCATGACTGCAAGGGCCTATCGGCCTTGGACATCAGCTTGGCCAAACAAATGGACAAAATCGCAGGCAGCGCCGAGGTAATCCACAACCATTCCGAGCCGATTTCCTGCCTGTGTGAAACCCGCGCAAACCGTATCGTCTAAGGTTTGCGGCTCTGCATTCACATAGGCATGAATGCAGAGTCGCATTGGTGTCAGATCGCTGCCAGCATCGCTTCGCCACCGGAAATCTCGCAACCGCCACCCGGCAGTTCGACATGCAGCACCTTGACCACACCATCCACAGCATAAAGCGCATAGCGTTTCGAGCGGTCAAAGAACCCTACCGCCGGGGCGGAAAACTCCATACCCACCGCTTTGGTGAAGCTGGCATCGACGTCCGCCGCCATGGTGATCCCGGCCGCATTGGCCCCGGTCGAATCGCCCCAAGCTTTCATCACAAACGCGTCGTTGACCGAAAGACAGATCACCTCATCCACGCCTTTGGCTGCCAATTTTTCGCGGGTGCGGATGAAACTGGGCACATGGGCCGTGGTGCAGGTGCTGGTATACGCGCCGGGAAGCCCGAAGATCACCACGTTGCGCCCGGCGAGCCTTGACGCCAGTGACACCGCCTCCGGCCCATTTCCGCCCATAACCTGCACAGATGCATCCGGCAGTTTGGCCCCAACAGAAATCGTCATAATCTATCCCTCTCGCGTTGCGTTACCTGTCCTGCGGGATATAGGGTCCGCGCAAACATTCGACCAGAGGGAGTGCGCATGACGGACGTGGTTGTAATCGGGGCCGGGCAGGCCGGGGCCGCATTGGTGGCAAAATTGCGCGCATTGGGGCATCAGGGCAGCATCACTTTGATCGGGGAGGAAACCGCACCGCCCTATCAGCGCCCGCCTTTGTCCAAGGCCTATCTGCTGGGCGAGATGGAGGAAGAGCGGCTGTGGCTGCGCGGCCCGGATTTCTACACCGAACATGGCATCACCTTGAAACTGGGGCATAAAGTCTCGGCGATTGAACCGATCACCCGCAAGGTGATGATTGGCAATGACGTGGTCCCCTATGACGAGCTGGTGCTGACCACTGGATCGTATCCCCGGCGCTTGCCCAGCAATATCGGCGGCGATCTGGCCGGAATTTACACCGTGCGCAGTCTGGCCGACGTGGATGCGATGAAGCCCGAATTCGCAGCCGGACGGCGTTTGGTGGTGATTGGCGGCGGCTATATTGGGCTTGAGGCGGCAGCGGTTGGCGCGAAACTTGGCCTTGATGTAACGGTGGTCGAGATGGCACCGCGAATCCTGCAACGGGTGGCGGCACCCGAAACCAGCGATTATTTCCGCGCCTTGCATACAGCACACGGGGTGAAAATCCTCGAATCGACGGGGCTTGAGAAGATCTTGGGCGAGGGCCACGTTTCGGGCGTGCGTCTGACCGATGGTTCGGAGATGCCCGCCGATTTCATCATCGCGGGTGTTGGGATTTTGCCCGGCACCGGGCTGGCTGAGGCTGCCGGTCTGGCGATTGAGAACGGTATCAAAACCGACGAATACGGCCGCACCTCGGACCCGCATATCTGGTCGGCAGGCGATTGCGCCAGCTTTCCTCACAAGGGTGGGCGTTGGCGGCTGGAATCGGTCGGCAATGCGATTGATCAGGCCGAAATCGTTGCCGAAAACATCATGGGCGCGGGCAAGATCTATGAGGCAGCACCGTGGTTCTGGTCGGATCAATACGACTGCAAACTTCAAATCGCCGGGCTGAATGTGGGCTATGATAACATCGTCACGCGCGGCCCGGATGGCGACAGTGTCAGCTTCTGGTATTTCCAGGGAGATACCCTGCTCGCCGTCGATGCGATGAATGATCCGCGCGCGTATATGGTGGGCAAGCGATTGATTGAAAACGGAAAATCTCCATCTAAAGCCGCTTTGAAAGACCCCGCGACCGAGATGAAATCGCTGCTGAAAGCATGAGGATCATCGGCGGTAGCGCCCGGGGCCTGCATCTGACTCCGGTGGGGATCGGTGACGCGCAAGCGCATCTGCGCCCCACCTCGGATCGCGTGCGCGAGTCGATTTTCAACCTGCTGATCAACGGCGGTTATGGCAATCCGCTGCGCGATGCCCGCGTGCTCGATGTGTTCGCGGGCACGGGGGCGCTGGGTTTGGAGGCTTTGTCGCGGGGGGCATCCTCGGCGGTGTTTCTCGAAAACGGCGTGGCGGCAACCGCCCTGCTAAAGCGCAATATCGCGCTGATGCGGGCGGAAACGCGTGCGGAAATCCTGCGCCGCGATGCAACCAAGCCGGGGCTCAATCCGGGTGCAGCCTTCGAGGTGATTTTCCTCGACCCACCCTATGGCAAAGCGATGGGAGAGGCGGCCTTGCTGGCCTTAGCCCCATGGCTGGCCCCAGAAGCTCTTGTTATCTGGGAGGAAAGCACAAAGCCAATCCCCCCCGCCGGATTTGAACCCCTTGATCAACGCAAATACGGCGACACACTTGTCACCCTGCTGAAAGCGCCTGCATGACTCCCAAAGCTGTGATTTTCGACTGTGATGGCGTGGTCGTCGATAGTGAACCGATGCTGTTTGATCTGCTGGCTGCCGATCTTACGCAGCATGGCCTGCCGATGGCAGTGGAGAGCCTGCACCACATCTTCCTTGGCATGACCCTGCAAGGCCTACGCGACAAAGCCAACACGATGGGCGCGCGCTTGCCCGCCGATTGGTGCGATGATTTCTACGCCCGGCTTTATACCAAACTGACGCTGGGCACGCCGCTGGTGCCGGGGATTTTGGCCGTGTTGGATGCGCTGGACGCGGCGAGGATTCCCTATGCGATGGGCTCGAACGGTTCGGCGGAAAAGATGCAGATCACCTTGGGGCAGCACGGATTGATTGCGCGCTTTAAGGGGCTGTTTTCAGGGCAAACTTTGGGAAAACCCAAGCCTGCACCCGACCTATACCTGCACGCGGCGGCGGCCTTGGGCGTTGATCCCAGCGACTGCATTGTGATCGAAGACAGCCCAACTGGCGCGCGCGCAGCCCAAGCCGCAGGGATGCGCTGTATGGGCTATGCACCGCAGGGCAGCGCGACACTGGCGGCTGAGGGTGCGGTTCTTTTCAGCGATATGAAAGACTTACCAACGCTGTTGGGGCTTTAGCCCGGCGATCAACCCCAAGTCGGATGGAACTTGCCTGCTGGGGACAAAGTGAAAATCTCGCACCCCGTCGCCGTCACCCCGACCGAATGCTCAAACTGCGCTGACAGCGATTTATCGCGCGTCACCGCCGTCCAGTCATCGGCCAGCACTTTGGTTTCGGGACGGCCCAGATTAACCATCGGCTCGATGGTGAAAATCATGCCTTCCTCCAGCACCGCCCCAGTGCCCGGACGTCCATAATGCAGCACATTCGGCGGCGCGTGGAATACCCGGCCAAGCCCGTGACCGCAGAAATCGCGCACCACTGACATGCGGTTGGCTTCGACATAGCTTTGAATGGCATAGCCAATATCGCCAAAGGTATTGCCCGGCTTCACCGCGGCAATCCCGCGCATCAGCGACTCGTGCGTCACTTCAATCAACCGCTCGGCCTTGCGCGGCACAGCGCCCGCCACATACATCCGCGAGGTATCGCCGAACCAGCCGTCGACGATCACCGTGACATCGACGTTCAAAATATCGCCATCCGCCAAGATCTTAGCGCCGGGAATACCGTGGCAGACCACATGGTTGACGCTGATACACGAAGCGTGTTGATAGCCCTTGTAGCCGATCGTCGCCGAAACCACGCCACGCCGCTCAATCTCCTCACGGATGAAATCGTCAATCACTGCTGTGGTCACGCCCGGCTTGATATATTCTGCAACCATATCAAGGATTTCCGCAGCGCATCGCCCGGCCGCGTGCATGCCTGCGAAATCCGCATCTTCATAGATGCGGATGCCATTCTTGGTGACGCGGCCACGGATATCTTCCACGGGTAATCCTCCGGTTTGGCCTTAAATAAGCGATGCGCAGCGGCTTTGCCAGAGGTGGAGTGCGCTGCGATCACGCGAGTGTCTCATCTGTGAAGGTCCCCAATCTGTGAAGACAGCCCTCTGGCCTGTTGCCCCGGCTTTGCCCTATGCTTGGCCGCAAGAGAAGGAGCGTCCAAATGCCCAACCCCACAGCCGCGATGCTGGTAATCGGCGATGAAATCCTGTCGGGCCGCACCCGCGATTCAAACCTGCATTACATTGCCTGTGAGTTGACCAAGCACGGCATCACTTTGGCCGAGGCGCGGGTGGTGGCGGATGATCATGCCGAGATTATAGCTGCGGTGCAGGCTTTGTCGGCCAAGTATGATCACCTGTTCACCTCTGGCGGCATTGGCCCGACACATGACGATATTACCGCTGATGCCATAGCCGCCGCGTTTCAGACCCCGATCACCCACCGCGCCGATGCGATGGCGTTGATGAGCGCGCACTACGAACGCCAAGGCCTGCCGTTCAACGAGGCGCGGCAGCGCATGGCGCGGATACCCGATGGCGCGGTGCTGATCGAAAATCCGGTGTCGATTGCGCCGGGGTTTACGCTGGAGAATGTGCATGTGATGGCCGGGGTGCCGAAGATATTCGAGGCGATGCTGGCCTCGGTTTTGCCCACCCTGACAGGCGGTCCGCCACTGCTCAGCCAGAACCTGAGGGTCTTGCGGGGAGAGGGCGAAATTGCCGCCGATTTTGGCGCACTGGCCGCCGAATTTCCCAATCTGTCGATGGGGTCTTATCCGTTCACCCAAAACGGCGCGTATGGCACCAATCTGGTGATCAGGGGCATCGATCCGGGGCAGGTCAGTGCGGCGATGCTGCGGCTGACGGAGTTGTTTGGATGACGCCAGAACAGCTTTTGTCGGTGATGGAAGCCACTTGGGGCCCAGCCTCTGCCACCCGGCAGGGGCCTTGGACCATTCGCAATGGCTTGGGCGGCGGCAAACGTGTGTCAGCAACAACTGCCGAGGGCGATTGGCAAGACACCGATATTCCGCAGGCCGAGGCCGCGATGGTGGCGCTAAATCAGCCCGCGCTGTTTTTAATCCGCGCAGGTGATGGCTTACTTGATCAGGCCCTGATGGCGCGCGGCTATCGCATTGTTGATCCGGTGGTGGCCTATGCCGCCCCGCTTGCGACACTGCCGCAGGCACCCGATCCTATGACCACTTTCCCGCATTGGCCGCCGATGGCGATTGCCGCCGATCTGTGGGCCGAGGGCGGTATCGGCCCGGCGCGACTTGCGGTGATGGACCGGGTACAGGGGCCAAAAACCGTCATATTTGGGCGCGCGCAGGACCGTGCGGCGGGCACAGCGTTTGTCGCGATCCATCAAAACATCGCCATGCTACACGCGTTAGAGGTCACACCCAGCCAGCGTCGGCAGGGTTCCGCGCACAATATCTTGCGTGCAGCGGCGGCTTGGGCGCAAGCCAATGGGGCGGATACGCTGTCTTTGGTGGTGACTGTCGCCAATGATCCGGCGCGCAGGCTTTATGCTTCCTTGGGGATGCAGGCTGTGGGACAATATCACTATCGACAGAAATGAGCCCAGCAGAGGCCAGACCCTTGAAAACTTGCCCGTTCCGAGTGGCTACTTACCTCGCAGCCTTCCTGTCAGCCGCTTCTGCACAGGCGGCACCGCAGTTGAAACTGCAATTCCCCAGCCCATCCGAGACAACCTTGCAACGCAGCGAAGCCCTAGCCTCGTTTCGCCTTGCCGTCGGCCCCTACAAGAGTGGTGAGATTGCCACCGAACTGACCGAAGGGGCTTTAGATCAAACCGCGTGGCGTATCGCGATGCCGGGGTCTTCGACGCTGGAGATGATCCAGACTCTGCGGGCACAAATTGCAGCAGCTGGCTTCAAGGTGATCTTTGAATGTGAGACCGAAGCCTGCGGCGGCTATGATTTTCGCTATGGCACCGAGGTGGTGGCCGAACCCGATATGCATGTCGATCTGGGCGATTTTCGCTATCTGGCGGCAGAACGCATCGGGCCAGACGGCAAAGAATATCTCGGTCTGATGGTCAGCAAATCGCCCGAAAATGGCTTTGTGCAACTGACCCGGATTGGCGGTGCGGCGGCGATGCAACTGGTGGCTTCGACCAAATCGACCGAACCACCGAAGCCTGCCACCTTCGCGCTGAAGCCGACCTCCCCCGTGACTACGCCCGAAGCCAGCACCGATCTGGACAAAACCCTTGATCTTGGTCAGTCGCTGGTGCTGGAAGATCTTGTGTTTGGCTCGGGCTCCTCGGCGCTCAGCGACGGCACTTATGCGTCGCTTACCGCGCTGGCGGGCTGGTTGCAGGCCAATCCGACCAAAGCGATCACGCTGGTCGGCCATACCGATGGCTCGGGCGGGCTTTCGAGCAACATCGCGCTGTCGAAAAAACGCGCGGACAGCGTGCGGCAAAACCTGATTGCGCAATATGGCGTGACGGCGGGCCAAGTCAGCGCCAATGGCGTCGGCCCGCTCGCACCGCGGTCCAGCAATCTGACCCCCGACGGCCAGCAGCAAAACCGAAGAGTCGAGGTGGTACTCACCTCGACCCCAGAGTAATCATCGCACCATTTACAAACCTGTGTTGGCGCTAAGGGTCTGATCTCACCAGGTATCCGGGCCTTTATCCAGATAGCGGCGCGCCAGGAAGTCGATGAAGGCACGCACTTTCGGCTGAGTGAAACGCCCCGGCGGATAGACCGCATAGATGCCAAGAGTTTCGACTGGCAGGCCGGGAATGGCCTCTTCGACCTGACCGCTTTTCATCGCATCAGCATAAAGGAAGCTGGGCAGATAGGCGATGCCTAGCCCGGAAATCGCCGCATTCAGCAGGCTTTGACCGTCGTTCACCGTCAACCATCCCGCCGTGCGCACTTGCCGCTTTTCGCCCGAAGGGGCCGAGACTTTCCACACATTGCCGTTGGCTTGGTTGGAATAATGCAGCAGCTTGTGATCGTTCAGATCGTCAATTTTCAATGGCCGGCCATATTTCTGGAAATACGACGGGCTGCCGATCATCCGCTTGGTGGTGTCGGTCAGCTTGCGGGCGCGCAGACTGCTGTCCTCTAGGTCGCCAACCCGAATGGCCATATCAAAGCCCTCAGAAATCAGCTCCACATAGCGGTTGTTCAGCACCATGTTGACGGTGATGTCGGGGTATTCCAGCAGGAAATCCCCCAAAATCGGCGACAACAGGTTAACGCCAAAATCCGTGGCAACCGAGATCCGCAGCAGGCCCGAAGGCGCCGATTGCATCGAGGTCACCAAGGCATCCGCCTCGCCCGCATCGTTCAAGACCCGCCGGGCGCGGTCGTAATAAGCAAGGCCGATCTCGGTTGGAGAGACGCGGCGGGTGGTGCGGTTCAGAAGCCTCGCACCAAGGCGAGCCTCCAGCGCGGAGACATGTTTCGAAACGGCAGATTTCGAAATCCCCATCTTCTTCGCAGCATCTGTAAAGCCGCCTTGGTCTACGACCGTGGCAAAGGCTTCCATTTCAGTAAGTCGGTCCATTGTTTTCCCCAAGCGAGCAGAGTGGGCAGATGTGACCTTATTGATCGCCAAATCGGGCAGGATCGGGGCGCGCTTGCGTTCTATGCGGGGTATTACTGCGCATCGTTGATGGCACGGAAACACCGGAACAAGGGATTAGCTGCGCGAACCTGCCTTAATTCTCAAACTGCAGCCGCGAAATCGCGCCACCATCGGGTGCATTGAACAGGCTCAACTTGCCCGAAAGCTGCAAGGCAAACTGCCGCGCAATGCTGATCCCTAGGCTTTTCGAGGTTTCCACATCAAAGTCCTCGGGCACACCTTTGCCAGAATCATGCACATCCAGCGTCACCAGATGCCCGCCACCCTCACGCGGCTCCTGCGACAATGAGATCGTGATCACCACCGCAGCGGCTTCCGGGCCCGCGCTGTGCTCCACCGCGTTCATCAGCAATTCGCTGACGATCAGCCCGAGGGGGATCGCCTTTTCATGCGCCACCTGCACCGGGTTCAGCTGAAACTTCAGCGTTACATTGACCCCAGCGCCCGCCGCGTCGATGGTATCCGCTGCCATATCCTGAATGAAATCCGCCACCGCGACTGATTGGAGATTCGGCGAGTGCAACCGACGTTGCAGCCGCGAAATTGTGTCAATCCGCACCTGCGCCACCTTTAGCACCTGCTTGGCCTCGGCATCCTTGGTCTGCCCCGCCTGAAGGCGCAAAAGCGCCGCCACGGTCGCCAGATTGTTTGACACCCGATGCTGCAATTCTGAAAACATCAGCGCACTGGATGTCGCCAGATCATCACTGCGCTGTTGCGCCGCCCTCAGCCGCAGCAAGGCTTGCTTCACCGCGCTGATCAGCAAAATCTCGGTCAGCACAACCAAGGTGTAAAACCCCATCGCCACCGCAGACGCGCCGTTCAGGCTAAGGCTTTCCATCGGCGCGATGAAGAAATAGCGCGCGGCCAAACCGCTGGCCACCGCCACCACCACCCCGGCCCGCACCGAAGCGAACGCCGAGGTCAGCAGTACCGCCGGAAAGAATGTCAAAAATGGAAACCCCGGTGGCAGAATAGGGTCACAGAGGAAGCGCGCATACAAAGCCAGCGCAAATCCACTGGCCGCAAAAGCAACCTCATACCACAGGCTCCGTTTGGCCAATGTCATCTCGGTGACCCGCGCCAACATACCCTGCGGCGCATCGCCTTGAGTCGGCCAAACCTGTGAGGGGGTTTCGATCCCGGCCATTGCCCGATTACCTTGTATCTACAGCCGCTTCCCATGCGCGTCTTGTCGCATACATGGGATAAAATCTGCCACTTGCAAATAACATACGTCGGTTTTCGAAATAACGCAGGTCAACTCTTGGCGGAGTTCCGTCTGCAGGCCACACTTCGCTGAAATACTCTGAAATACGCAAAAAAAAGACCGCAGGGCGCGCCTGCGGTCTGAGGTGGCCTCCAGGGACAAGAAGGCAGGGAAGATCCGAAAACCCAGTCAGAGTCGCGATTTGCCGTTCAAAAGCCGCGCGATCAGCGAAATCACGAACAGGGCAATGAAGATGAAGAACAGTATCTTAGCGATACCGGCAGAGGTGCCAGCGATGCCGCCAAAGCCCAAAGCGGCGGCGATCAATGCGATGACAAGGAACGTAAGGGCCCAGCTCAGCATGGTGTTTCTCCTGTAAGATTTGACAGCTGTAAGATTTAGCGGCGCGTTGCAGGGGCTGTCGTGGATATGATGGTGAACCAACCCGCGCCGCAGGCTCTGGTTCCCGGCTATTTTGCGGCTCGCCAAATTGGCAAACGGTGGAATTTTCAACTGGCCCGATTTTTTCGGGAACCAATCCAAAGCCGCCTGCGTTGTTCCGGCAGAGATACGGTGGACGGCACAGCTATGGGTTTCGTGCCCAAACCTGAGCCAACCTGTATCCCAGTGGCAGGGCCAGCCTTGCTGCTGTCGTTTCAAACTGGATCTGCTGCCTGATCGTCTGGGGCCTCTCCAGACGCCGGGCCGCGCTATGAGACAAAGGACAAATGATGAACGCGAACACCCTGAAAGACACCGTCTCAAACGCAAAAAATGCCGCTGATGAGGCCGTCGACAATGCGACCGATAAAGTATCGCAGATGAGCCGCAAGGCGCGCGACACTGCGACCGAGGCTTTGGATGACGCGAAAGACATTGGCCAAACCGCCGCGCGCAAGCTGAAAGCACAGGCCGCCGAGGCTGCCGCTGCTGCCGAAGATCGTCTCGATGACCTCAGCGATGCGGCGCAATCGGGCTTCCGTTCGGCCAAATCCAAGCTTGCGGATGGCAGTGATCGTCTGGCCAAAGCGCTGCACGACGCGGCGGATGGCACGCGGGCGGCTTCGGGCCGGGTGGTTGAGGCTGTGTCGGACGTGGCCGATCATCTGCGCGCAGACTCACTCAGCGATCTGGTCAGCAGCACCAAAGCTTACGCGCGCCGTCACCCCGGCATCGTCGCCGCGGGTGCCGCTGTGCTTGGCTTTGCGTTCGCGCATTTGATCCAATCGCAGGCCCGCAATCGCAACCGTCGCGGATGAGCCTGCACAGAATAGGCCCAACGAAATAGGAGAGCCTGATGCGAATGGATAATCTTGAACCCGATCTGATCGAGCGCCAGCTCCAGAAAGATCGTGCGGCGCTGAAAGCCTCGCTGACAGCCCTTGGCGACCGTTTCACTCTGCAAGGCGTTGGCGGTGATCTGCTGAGCCATGCGCAAACGCTTGGCAACGTCGCCCGCGCCAACCCGGTGCTGGTCTCGGTGGCAGGGGCCGGTCTGGCGTGGTATCTGCTGCGCCGCAGCGCTGCCACATCCGAGACGGACGGCCTCAGTGGCACCGCTTATGAGGCTCAGGCGCGCTGGGAAGACGAAGGCGGCCCGACCCAACCGCTCGAAGACGATGATTTCGACTGGATCGCAGAGGCCGAAGCCCTACGGGCGCAAGCCAATGCCAGCCTGCACAAGCTAGAGGCGCTGGCGCTGGACGGTCTTGAATACGCCAAACAGCGCGCGGCCGTGTTGGCCGATCTGGCCCGCGATGTGCGCAAAGCCATGCGCCGGGGCTTGGATCAGCTTTCCACCGCCGCACAGGATCGTATTCTGGCGGCACGCGAAGCGGCCTATGAGGCGCAGCTTTCCTTGCGCGCTTCGACCGCCAAGGCGATCAACGATCACCCGGTCGCCATCACCGGTGCGGCTTTGGCGCTGGGGGCTGCGGTTTCGGCAGCTTTGCTGCGCCGCCCTGCGTATGACCGAAAATTGGCGCAAGAACGCGATCGTTTGCTGGCAGAAACCCGGCGTCTGCTCGCGCATGAACGCCGCCGCGCCAATGAGGCGATGGACATTCTGGCCGGAAGCCGCAGCCTGCGTAACTCCTCGTAGCGCAGACTGAGCCTTTCAGGCCCGAAAAGGCGTCGCTGTCGCAAGACAGCGACGTTTCTTTTTGTCTGCTATCAACTGAACATGGCCTAAGGCTCAAAGCCTTCGCGGATCGGGAAATCCACCGTCACATCCACCGCTTCGGGCGTGTTGGCGACACTGACCGCGCCGCCGATCTGCTGGGCAAAACCGCGCACCAACTGGGTGCCAATCGCAGTAGGCGTCGGTTGATCCGAAGCCGCCGTGCCCAAACTCGCCGGACCTTTGATATGCAGCCGCGCCTTTTGCTGCCCCTCCAACAGCCGCAGCGACACCTCAACCTGCCCCATCTGTGCTTCACTCGCAGGCATCCCCGCCAGCAATTCAGTCAACAACAGTGCAAGCGGCACAGCCTGATCCGGGATCAGTTGAATCGGCTCAAAATCCGTGGCGATCGGCGTTCTTTTGCTGGTCGGCTTGCCCATGCCGCTGATCTGCCGGATCACCCCGGAAAACAGCGCGTCCATCTTAACGTCTTTCTGCCCCGCGGTCTCATAGAGCCCCATATGCACCGTCGCCAAGGCCATCACCCGATCATGCAGCCCCTCTAGGATATTGCGCACTGCGATTGTTTTTTCCTGCCGGATGTGAATCCGCATGATCGACGCAATCAGCTGCAAGCTGTTGCCGGTGCGGTGATGCACCTCGCGCAAAAGGATTTCTTTTTGTCGCACGATGTTCTCGAGCTCGGCTTCTTCGTGCAGGATGGTCTCTGTCAAAACCGCATAGGACCGCCCGAGTTCGATGATCTCCGCCGGGCTGCCCTTCAGATCCAGCACCACCCGCTTGCGATCCCCACCGGCAAATGCGGTCATTGCACTGCCCAAATGCCGCATGTGGCGCGCCACCAATGTCTCAGCCCCCAGCAGCGCCACGCACATCGCGGCCAGCCACATCAACAGCGGAAACAGATAGGGGCTGATGTTATAGCCCAGCACGATCACGCTTTCGGCGCGGCTCCATGACCCCAGCACGAATAACCCGTCAGCCATCGGCACCACCGAGAAAATCCGCTGCTCACCGCCCACAGTCCGAGCTAGGAATGTCTGCGCCCCGCCTGCGGCCAGATCCTGCAGCGATTTGTCAATCGGAACGCTGAACGGTGCATTCCCCAGACCGACGGAGGAGGTCAGCACCGTGCCGTCGCCATCAAAGGTCAGCAAAGCCAAAGGGTCGCGCGGGCTGGCATCGGCCACAACGATGCCAACATCCTCAAGCGCCTTATGCGGCATCGACGCCGAAATAAACCCGATCCGCGCGCCAGTGGCATCATAGACCGGATGCGACACCCCCAACACCGAAACCCCCGAAACCGGCCCCTTCGGGTTGACCGAAAAGCCGGGGTGATCCAGCGTGGCCACCCTTGGAAACCGCGGATTGGTGGAAAAATCAAAGTCCTTCCCGGTCGAGGCGCAGGTCATTTTGCCCGACAGCGGCACATAGGCCACCAAAGACAGCGCAGGCTCTTGTGCCGCCACCGCCGCCATCAAACGCCGACAGGCAGCAGTATCGGCCAAAACCGGCCCCACGCTCTGCGCCAAAGTCGCCACCATCACCTGCGCCGATTGGATCAGCCGAATCTCCGGTGCCGCCGCGCGGGTGGTTTCATCCATGATCGCCAGATTGGCCCGTTGATCGGATTCGCTGTTGGCGGCCTGCGTTTGCACCAGACCCAAAAACCCCAGTGGCAGCATCGCCACCGCCGCCATCAACGCCAAGCGCGCGCCAAGCCGTTGGTAAAACGGCGGGCGCGCGTCAGAAAACTGCGGTGGTGGGGCCGCTTCTGTCATCCCATCGCGGCCGCAGCCCGCCCGATCACCGCATCGGTGACGGCATCGACGCCCGAGAACATGCCCTCGCCCTCTGCCAGACCCAGCAGATGCGCCAACCGCTTGCGCGCCCGCGACGCCCGGCTTTTCACCGTGCCCGCCGCCACACCCATCATCGCGGCGGCTTCTTCGGTGGTAAACCCCGAGGCCCCGACAAGAATCAACACCTCGCGGTGTTCATCCGACAAGGTATCAAAAGCGCGCAGAAAATCGGTGAAGGCCATACGCCCGTCGTGATCGGGCTTTACACTCAGGGTGGCGGCATGGGCACCATCCGGGTCGGCAACTTCGCGACGGGATTTGCGCAAGGACGAATAATAGGTGTTGCGCAGAATGGTGAACAACCAGGCCTGCAAATTGCTGCCGCGCTGGAATTTGTCGATACCGGCCCAAGCCTTCAGAATGGTTTCCTGCACCAAATCATCCGCCGCCGTGACATTGCGCGTCAGGCTGATCGCAAAAGCGCGCAGCGGGCGCAGATGCTCGACCAACTGGTCGCGCGGATCAATATCCGAAGCCGCAGCGAGGTTCATTTCTGCACCCCGTTCTGCTGCGCCTCTTTATCTTTCAACTGCTGCAACAACAGCTTAAAGCGGTCCGGCACCTCCTCGACCAGCGCCGATTGGTACACCCGCTTGAGGTTTTCTTCGATTTGAGCCTTGATCTGATCAATCTGACCATCCTGCTCCGGTTTCGATCCCTGATTATGCATTTTCACAATTTCCCGTCCTACTCAGGGAACCAAACGCGCGCCCATGCGTTTGGTTCCCAAGAAAATCTATGAGGGAGTAAAAAAATGAGCAATGACGCTACCGCAAATCTTTCCGATCTGGTCGCCCTGCATTTGCCCAGCTTGCGCCGCTATGCGCGCGCTTTAACAGGCAATCAAACCAGCGGCGATCAGTATGCGCTGGCCGCTTTGGAAACGGTTTTGGCGGATCCTGCGTTGATTGCGGATGCAAGCGATGCGAAAGTGGCGCTGTTCAACGTGTTCCACATGGTTTGGGCCAGTTCTGGCGCCCCTGTAGCGCAAGCCGACAGCCGCCTGTCTGCCGCGGCCCAAGCACATATGGCCGAATTGACCCCGAACAGCCGCGAGGCGTTGTTGCTGCATTTCATTGAAGGCTTCAGCTTGGACCAAATCAGCGCGATCATGCAGATCGACACCGAAGAAGCCCAAGGCCTGATCACGCGCGCCCTACATGAGATGACCGGCACCGTCAGCGGTCGGGTCATGGTGATCGAGGATGAAGCCATCATCGCGATGGACATCATCGCCATCGTTGAGGCCATGGGTCACCAGATCACCGGCGTCGCCCGCACGCGCAAAGAAGCGGTGGCGCTGGCCAAGGCGGATATGCCCGATCTGATTTTGGCCGATATTCATCTGGCCGATGCCTCCTCTGGCATCGACGCGGTGAACGAAATCCTTGGTGGCTTTGAGCAGATCCCAGTGATCTTCATCACCGCTTTCCCCGAACGCCTGCTGACCGGGCACCGTCCCGAGCCTGCCTTCCTGATCAACAAGCCCTACACCGAAGAACAGGTGCGCTCGTCGGTCAGTCAGGCGATGTTCTTCGCCTCGACCGAAACCCTGATGACCAAAGAAAACGCCTGATCCTCAACAACTTAATGGCCGCCGCGCATCGTCGTGGCGGCCTTATGGCTACGCCAATGGTCCCAGCAACACATTGCGGTTCATCTTGAAGGACCGCCCCTCGACCAGCACGCCGTAACCCTGCCCCGCGGCCCAGGCCATCAGCGCGTCACTGTTCTTGTGATCGACCTCAAGGAAGATCGGTGGCCGTGACGCCGCGATGCTCTGCTCAAAGCCGCGCAACACCTCCAACTCCATCCCCTCGACATCCACCTTCAGAAAATCAATCCGCGCGCCATCCAGCAGCGCATCGCCCGAGGCCATGCTGATCTGCCCCTCGTCCGAGGCCACCAGCCGCGTCGCCCCCAGATTTTTCTCGCGCGCCTCAAGACTCATCGACGGCGCATCGCTGCGGTCCGACAGCCCATAGCCCAGCGTCGACAGGTTCACCCGGTCCAGCACCCCATTCAGGATCATATTCGACAAGAACAATTCATAAGCCGCCGGATTCGGTTCAAACGGAATGCTCACCGAGGCCCCCAGCAGCTTCAGCGCATAGATCGAATGATTGCCAATATTCGCCCCGGCATCGCAAAACACCCCACCGCGTGGGAAATACTGCGCGATCAGCTTCAACTCCTCCGGCTCATAAAACCGCCCCTTGACGTGGCGCGCCTGAATCCGGTCTTTGCGATCGGCCACCGTGAAGAATATCGGCACGCCGTCATAGACCGAGCGCGTGACCTGCGTGCGGCGCGGATTGGTGAAGATATCCGGGCTTGCGATCATCGCCAAAGCCGTCGCAGACAGATGAGCGGGCGGGCGGGTCATATCCATCGGCAAGGGTCCATTCGGTCAAAGCGGGCAATCGTTGCGGTCAACATCGCCCGCTGGCGTGCTAGGGTCAACGGCCCGCGACGCCGCAGTAGATTTGCTGTTCCCTTTCGCAGCCCTTTACCCTATAGGCCTGCGATACATGCGTGTGAGCCCGCTCTAGGCAGAATCATCCCTTCATCCCTGAGGGGGCCTTGGGGCTTTTGCGCGACATAATTGAGTTGACCCCAAGGATACCATACCGATGGCAAACACTGCCCAGTCCAAAAAACGCGCACGCCAAGCTGATGCTCGTCAAGACATCAACAAAGCCCGCCGCTCGCGCATCCGCACCTTCCTGCGCAAAGTTGAAGAGGCTCTGGCTTCCGGCAACCAAGACGCCGCCGCTCTGGCGCTGAAAAACGCACAGCCTGAACTGGCCCGTGGCGTTTCCAAAGGTGTCATGCACAAAAACACCGTATCGCGCAAAATCTCGCGTCTGGCCTCGCGCGTCAAAGCGCTGGCAACCCCGGCGGCCTAAGACGCTCGGCTGACCAGCCAAGTTGACCTTACGTCACGATAGGGCGCGCGCCGAAAGGCCGCGCCCTATCGCATTTCCGCACAGAAACCCCGCCGCAGAATCGGTCGCCACCGCTGTGCTGATTTCCGAAAACGCAAGCAGCTTGCCGATTCCAACTTCTGATTTTCGTGGCTTTCCGCCCGCAGCGTTGCCGAATTGCACGGTCCGGGGGATTCGCGAAAGCAAACTCCTGTCAAGCGACAAGATCGGTTGCAGGGCCCCGCGGCGGCTTGCTAACTTGCCCAAGCGATTCACTTCGTCTGGGGGACATGACGCCGTCAAAGTAGAAAAATCAGGGGCGCAGCTGCCAAGCCAAGCGTAAAACAACCTGATATTATCCTTTGCCGTCCGAATGTTACACTGCTTGCGCCGAGATTCGGCCAACAGAGGCATCAAACACAGCCACCGGGTCACCCGGTTGCGGTTGTCATAATTTTGTCCCCGCCACCGGGCCGGGACGCTCAAGCAGGCGTGGTGGTTTCACCTGCCGAACCTGAGTGTTTTTCCGGTGGAAACAGTCGTGCTGAACCGCGTGGGAACGTGGGACAACTAGAAAGCGCCATCGGTCTCCGAAAGGCGCTTGGGGAAGACGAGACAATGACGCAAGAGGCCTGGGGCAAGGTACGCGAGACGCTGGCAAAGCGGATCGGCAAGAACAATTTCACCAGTTGGATCGAGCCCTTGCGCTGGGCTGGTCTGACCAATGGCGTCGCACGTTTCGAAGTGCCGACAACGTTTTTCGGCGACTGGGTGTCGCGCAACTATTCCGACCATATCCTTGGCCTGTTGAACGCCGAAGGCCATGCGGCGGGCCGCACCGAGTTTTTCGTGCCGATGACGCAGGCCGCCAACGCGCCGGTGGCCCCGCTCGCCGCCGACAAGCCCGCCCGCGCAGCCAAGCCCAGCCGTAACCGCTCGGATGATGACCTTCCGGGGGCCACCTTGGACTCCCGCTTTACCTTCGACAGCTTCGTTGTCGGCAAACCCAACGAACTCGCCCACGCCGCTGCCCGCCGCGTTGCCGAAGGTGGCCCGGTCACCTTCAACCCGTTGTTCCTCTATGGTGGCGTCGGCTTGGGCAAAACCCACCTGATGCACGCCATTGCCCACGAACTTCAGGCCCGCCAGCCGCAGCTGCGCGTGCTGTATCTCTCGGCTGAGCAATTCATGTACCGCTTCGTGCAAGCCCTGCGCGACAAACAGATCATGGATTTCAAAGAGCTGTTCCGCTCGGTTGATGTGCTGATGGTCGATGATGTGCAATTCATCGCGGGCAAAGACTCCACCCAAGAAGAATTCTTCCACACCTTCAACGCCCTGATTGATCAAAACAAACAGATCGTGATTTCTGCCGACCGCGCGCCGGGTGAGATCAAAGATCTGGAAGACCGCATCAAATCCCGCCTGCAATGCGGCTTGGTCGTCGATCTTCACCCCACCGACTACGAACTCCGCCTCGGCATCCTGCAACAAAAGGCCGAGTATTACCGCCAGCAATACAAAGGCTTGGCGATCTCGACCGGGGTTCTGGAATTCCTCGCGCATCGCATAACCACCAATGTCCGCGTGCTGGAAGGCGCCTTGACCCGCCTGTTCGCTTTTGCCTCGCTGGTTGGCCGCGAAATCACGCTGGAACTGGTGCAAGATTGCCTGGCCGACATCCTGCGCGCATCCGATCGCAAGCTGACCATCGAAGAGATTCAGCGCAAAGTCGCCGAGCATTACAACATCCGCCTGTCGGATATGATCGGCCCGAAACGCCTGCGCAACATCGCGCGGCCGCGTCAGGTGGCGATGTATTTCGCCAAGCAGTTGACCTCGCGCAGCCTGCCCGAGATTGGCCGTCGCTTTGGCGGGCGTGATCACACCACGATCATGCACGGCGTGCGCAAAATCGAAGAGTTGATGAGCACCGATTCGCAGCTTTCCGACGATCTGCAACTGTTGCGGCGCCAGTTGCAGGCTTAAGGCGGTCCCGGCGGGCTTGACCTGCTCCAGAATCGCCCTCAAAGTCCCGAAAATGCTTGTGAACCGGCCAAAACCGGATAGTTTCGACGTCCCTGCATGGGGGCGCCACCAAGGGGAACGACATGAAGATCAGCATCGAACGCGCAACTCTGCTTAAGGCGCTGGCGCAGGCGCAATCGGTGGTGGAACGCCGCAACACCATTCCGATCCTCGCCAATGTGCTGATCGAGGCCGAGGGTGATACGGTGTCGTTCCGCGCCACCGATCTGGATATCGAAGTGGTCGACCGCGCCCCTGCCATGGTAGAACGCGCCGGGGCCACCACGGTATCGGCGGTGATGCTGCACGAAATCATCCGCAAACTGCCCGATGGCGCGCTGGTGGCTTTGACCGAAGATGCCGCTACAGGCCGTCTGACCATTGCCGCAGGCCGCTCCACTTTCAGCCTCGCCACCCTGCCGCGCGAGGATTTCCCAGTGATGGCGACCTCCGAGTATTCCTCGAATTTTGCAGCCCCCGCCCCGGTGCTGCGCCGCCTGTTCGACAAGGCGAAATTTGCAATTTCCACCGAGGAAACCCGCTACTACCTGAACGGCGTCTACATGCACGTCTCAACCGGCGATGTCGGTGCCGTGCTGCGCTGCGTGGCCACCGACGGCCACCGTTTGGCCCGCATCGACGCCCCGCTGCCGGAAGGCGCGCAGGGCATGCCCGGCGTGATCGTGCCGCGCAAGACAGTGAATGAATTGAAGAAACTGCTCGATGATGATTCCGCAATCATCGCCGTTTCGGTGTCGGAAACCAAAGTCCGCTTTGCGACACCCTTGATCACCCTGACCTCGAAAGTCATCGACGGCACCTTCCCCGACTACACCCGCGTCATCCCCACCGGCAACACCCGCCGCTTGGAAGTCGACGCCAGCGAATTCGCCAAAGCCGTCGACCGTGTCGCTACGGTGTCGTCGGAACGTTCGCGCGCGGTGAAACTGTCGCTTGATGAAGACCGCCTGATCCTCTCGGTGAACGCGCCCGATTCCGGGGCCGCCGAAGAAGAACTCGCGGTAGCTTATTCCGATGAACGGCTGGAAATCGGCTTCAACGCCAAATACCTGCTGGAAATCGCCAGCCAAGTGGATCGCGAAAACGCCGTGTTCCTGTTCAACTCCTCCGGTGATCCGACCCTGATGCGCGAAGGCAATGATATGTCGGCGGTCTATGTCGTCATGCCGATGCGCGTGTAAAATACGTCTTGGGGGCTAGCCCCCAAACCCCTAGGATATTTGAGCACAGAGGATGACCAAAGCGTGAGTGGTCTGGCTATTACCGCGCTGAGCCTCTCGCATTTTCGCAGCCACAAAACCGTGCGGCTGGTGTTTGATGGCCGTCCGGTGGCGATTGTCGGCCCCAATGGCGCGGGCAAAACCAATATCCTAGAGGCGGTGTCACTGCTGTCGCCCGGTCGCGGCTTGCGGCGGGCAACGGCCGATGAAATCGCCCGTAAGCCCGAAGCCTTGGGCTGGAAAGTCACCGCCGATCTGCATGGTTTTGGCGCCGATCATCAGGTCGAAACTTGGGCCGAAGGTGGCGACACGCGATCTGTCCGCATTGACGGCAAGGCCACCACCCAAACCGCACTAGGCCGCATCGCCCGCGTGCTGTGGCTGGTCCCCGCGATGGATCGCTTGTGGATTGAGGCTGCCGAAGGCCGCCGCCGCTTCCTCGACCGTATGACCCTCTCCTTCGCCCCCGATCATGCCGAGGCGGTGCTGGGTTATGAAAAAGCCATGCGCGACCGCAACCGTCTGTTGAAAGACCAGATAACCGACCCGCATTGGTACGGCGCGCTGGAATCCCAGATGGCAACCGCAGGCGCGCAGATCACCGCCAACCGCCAAGCCGCCCTGACCCGCCTGAGGCAAGCCCAACGAAACGCCGAAACCGCTTTCCCCCGCGCCGATCTGACCCTGACGGGCGAGGATGCCGACGATCTGGCCACAGCCCTATCCGACAACCGCCGCCGCGATATGGCGGCTGGCCGCAGCCTGATCGGCCCCCACCGCGCCGATATGTCGGCGATCTTCGCCGCCAAATCTGTGCCCGCCGAACAATGCTCGACCGGAGAGCAAAAGGCGCTGCTGATCAGCCTGATCCTCGCCAACGCCCGCGCGCTGGCGGCCGACCTTGGCGCAGCCCCCATCCTGCTACTGGACGAAGTCGCCGCGCATCTCGACACCGCCCGCCGCGCCGCCCTCTATGACGAACTCTGCGCCTTGGGCGCGCAAGCCTTGATGACCGGCACCGAAGCCGCGCTGTTCGACAGCCTCGGCCCCCGCGCGCAGTGCTTTACCGTGACCGAGACGGGTGGCATATCGCAGGTCCTAAGCGCGCCACCCGCCGCCCCGCATTAACCACCAGAAAGCCAGCGCCATGACCGTGACATTCTACGAACTCCTCCTTTACGCGGGCGGCATGGCGCTGCTTTGGGTGATCCCAGGCCCGGTATGGGTGGCGCTGACCGCCCGCGCGTTGTCGGGCGGCTTTGCCAGCGCCTGGCCGCTCGCCATCGGCGTCGCCTTGGGCGATCTGATCTGGCCGATGGCGGCGATCTTCGGCCTGACATGGATCGTCTCAGTCTATGCCGATTTCCTGCACGCCCTGCGCTGGGTCGCCGCTGTGGTGTTCATCGTCATGGGCATCCTGCTGATCCGCAAACCCGCCGTAGCCCCCACAACTGACGGGCGCATGACCAAACCCGGCATGTGGGCGGGCTTTGCGGTGGGGGTGGCGGCGGTGATCGGCAACCCGAAAGCCATCCTGTTCTACATGGGCGTGCTGCCGGGGTTCTTCGATCTCTCGCGCGTCAAAGCCCCCGACATCGCCGCCATTCTGCTGATTTCCGCAGCCGTCCCAATGCTGGGCAACCTCGGCCTCGCGCTGTTTCTCGACCGCGCCCGCCGCCTGCTGTCCAGCCCGGAAAGCATCCGCAAACTCAACCTGATCTCGGGCATTTTGCTGATCGGCGTCGGCGTCGTGATTGCGGCGTCAAACCGCTAAATCTTGTGCCCAAGGCGTGACATCCCCCCCCTGAACCGCTATATTGCGCAGGTAATTCAAGGGGTGAAAACCACATGGCCGAAGAGCCCAAGAAGCCTGAATCCTATGGCGCAGATTCTATCAAAGTTCTCAAAGGCTTAGAGGCTGTTCGCAAGCGTCCGGGCATGTATATTGGCGACACCGACGATGGCTCGGGCCTGCACCATATGGTCTATGAAGTCGTCGATAACGGCATTGACGAAGCCTTGGCCGGACATGCCACGGCGGTGACGGTAAAAATACACGCCGACAGCTCGGTTTCGGTGCGCGACAATGGCCGTGGCATCCCGGTGGACATCCACAAAGAAGAAGGCGTTTCCGCCGCCGAAGTCATCATGACTCAGCTGCACGCAGGCGGTAAATTCAACAACACCGACGATTCCGGCAACGCCTACAAAGTCTCCGGCGGTCTGCATGGCGTCGGCGTCTCGGTCGTCAACGCCCTGTCGGAATGGCTGGAACTGACGGTTTGGCGCAACGATATCGAATACCGCGCTCGCTTTGAACACGGCGAATGTGTGGTGCATGTCTACGAGGTTGGCCCCGCGCCGGGGATGCGCGGCACCGAGGTCCGCTTTCTGGCCGCTGCCAAAACCAACATCCCGGACGGCACGTTTTCCAATCTGGAATACAGCTTCAAAACGCTGGAGCATCGCCTGCGCGAACTGGCCTTCCTGAACTCAGGTGTGCGGATCATCATCGAAGATGAACGCCCCGCCGAGGCTTTGCACACCGAGCTTTACTATGACGGCGGCGTGAAGGAATTCGTGAAATACATCGACCGCTCCAAGACCTCGATCATGGCAGAGCCGATCTATATGATTGGCGAACGCAATGGCATCGTGATCGAAGTCGCGATGTGGTGGAACGACAGCTATAACGAAATGGTGCTGCCGTTCACCAACAACATCCCGCAGCGCGACGGCGGCACCCATATGGCGGGCTTCCGCGGCGCTCTGACCCGCACCATCAACGCCTATGCGCAGTCTTCGGGCATCGCCAAGCGCGAGAAGATCGATTTCACCGGTGATGACGCCCGCGAAGGCCTGACCTGCGTGTTGTCGGTGAAAGTGCCCGATCCGAAATTCTCCAGCCAAACCAAAGACAAACTGGTGTCCTCCGAGGTCCGCCCGGCAGTCGAAAACATGGTCAACGAAAAGCTGTCTGAATGGTTTGAAGAAAACCCGCAGAACGCCAAGATCATCGTCGGCAAGATCATCGAGGCCGCAATGGCCCGCGAAGCCGCCCGCAAGGCCCGCGAACTGACCCGCCGCAAGACCGCCTTGGATGTGTCGAACTTGCCCGGCAAACTTGCCGACTGTCAGGAAAAAGACGCCTCCAAGGCCGAGATTTTCCTCGTCGAGGGGGATTCGGCTGGTGGTTCCGCCAAGCAGGGGCGTAGCCGCGCCAATCAGGCCGTCCTGCCGCTGAAAGGCAAGATCCTCAACGTCGAGCGCGCCCGGTTTGACCGGATGCTGGCAAGCCAAGAAATCGGCACGCTGATCACAGCGCTCGGCACCGGCATTGGCCGGGATGAGTTTGATATCAAGAAGTTGCGCTACCACAAGGTCGTCATCATGACCGACGCCGATGTCGATGGCGCGCATATCCGCACCCTGATCCTGACCTTCTTCTTCCGGCAAATGCCGCAGCTGATCGAGGGCGGCTTCCTCTATATCGCCCAGCCGCCGCTCTATAAAGTCGCGCGTGGCAAGTCCGAAGTTTACATCAAAGACCAAGCCGCCCTTGAAGATTACCTGATCGACATGGGCGTTGAAGGCGCCGTCTTGGCCCTGCCGACGGGCGAGGAAATCGCCGGCGCCGATCTGCGCCGCATTATCGACGGCGCGCGCCAGTTCCGCCGCGTGCTTGATAGCTTCCCCACCAACTACCCGCGCGGTATTCTGGAACAGGCCGCCCTCGCAGGGGCTTTCGACCAAGGTCAGGCCGACGCCGATCTGCAAGCCGTTGCCACCACCGTCGCCAACCGTCTGAACCTGATCGCGCCGGAATACGAAAAGGGCTGGAGCGGCCGGATCACCCAAGACCACGGCATCCGCCTGTCCCGTGTGCTGCGCGGCGTCGAAGAACTGCGCACTCTGGATGGTGCCGTGCTGCGCTCTGGCGAAGCCCGCCGCCTCGCCGCAATCTCGCGCGAAACCCGCGATCACTACCGCGACCCGGCCCGCCTGAGCCGCAAAGACCGCGAACAACTCGTCCACGGCCCGATTGATCTGCTGAAGTCGATCCTCGCCGAAGGCGAAAAAGGCCTGACCCTGCAACGCTATAAGGGCTTGGGAGAGATGAACCCGGAACAACTCTGGGAAACCACGCTCGACCCGGAAGCCCGCACCCTGCTGCAAGTCAAGATTGACGATCTCGCCGAAGCCGACGACATTTTCACCAAACTGATGGGCGATGTTGTTGAGCCTCGGCGCGAATTCATCCAAGCCAACGCGCTGAACGTGGAACACCTCGACGCGTAACCAAGATATGCTGCCGTGTAGTAATTACGCGGCAGCCGTCCCGTGCCGCCAACGCAATTACACCGCTCAGTCGCTGCCTTCATCCTTGATCGCCAGTAGATTGCCGCAAGCCTTGCAATGCACCGCGTCCCGGTCATGGCGACTAAACCCGCAATGCGTGCAGGTGTAATCCACCTTGGCGGGCCGCAACACCACCTGCACCAACCGCAAGAACAGCGGCACCCCGAAGATCATAATGGCAATCGACAACACCTTGCCGAATGGCCCCACCAGCGTCACATCGCCAAACCCGGTCGTGGTCAGCGTCGCAATGGTGAAATAGGCCGCATCCACATAGTTGCGGATCCCCGAATTTATGCCGTACTGGGTTTCAAACACCAACGCCGTGGTGAAAAAGATAAAGCAGGTCAGATTGATCGCAGCCTTGATGGTGCCCTCACGGTCGCGGAAAAACTGGAAATCGCGGCGCAACTGCTTCAAAATCTGATGCGACTGCAACAGCCGCAGCATCCGTACCACCCGCATGAAGGCCAGCCCCTCACCGGTTAACGGCATGATCAGCGAAATCACCACAAGCACGTCGATCACGTTGAAAAAGCGCAACATCTCGCGCAGTGGACGCTTGCTTAGCCACAGCCGCGCGACAAGGTCTGCCAATATAATCACGCCAAACAGTGCGTCCACCAGTTTGACGTAAGGCCCATAGCCGGAAAACGACGAGGCAATCAGAAACACAATCGTGGTCAGATCGAACGCAAGCAACATGTAGCGAAATCGTACCGCCACCACTGAACGCCCAAAGTAAAGCTCTCTCAGTCGTGCTCTTGCCCGTATCTCCGCCATTGCCCCGCCGTGCTGCTTATCCAATTTGGTGACCCCGGCGTGATTCGAACACGCGGCCTACGGTTTAGGAAACCGTCGCTCTATCCGGCTGAGCTACGGAGTCACGCGACCCTACATGCGAAAAATCCTGCGCAGATGCAACAGGCTTGGCGCAGCACAGGAAGGGGAAATTAAGGGGGAGTGACTTTTGGCCCACCACTCCCCCTCGGGTCCGTCGCGTCTGGGTTGAGAGCTTGCAGGACGCGCCGAATATCGCCAGCACGAATGCTGTTACCGCTAACATATCGCAGCCCCGCCCCCAGAACAAGCATTATCTTGGGAGATCTGCCGCGCAGTCCCGCCCATCGGCGGAGAGTTCTGCCAATGATTTGGACGGGGGCTTGGACATATGCGGAATAGACGATAACAAGGAAGAAACCCTTTCACAGGCCATTCCCTTGAGCAAACCCCCAATCCCCGAGCCACGCCGCACTCTGACCCTTCGCGATGTGTCCGAGGCGTCAGGCGTCAGCGAAATGACCGTCAGTCGCGTGCTGCGCAATCGTGGGGATGTGTCCGACAGCACCCGTGAGCGGGTACAGGAAGCCGCCCGCCGCTTGGGCTATGTGCCGAACAAAATCGCCGGGGCTTTGGCCAGCCAGCGCGTCAATCTGGTGGCGGTGATCATCCCGTCGCTGTCGAATATGGTGTTCCCCGAAGTGATGACGGGTATCTCCGACACGCTGGAAGACACTGGCCTGCAACCCGTTGTTGGCGTTACCAATTATTCGCCAGACCGCGAAGAATCCGTGCTGTATGAGATGCTGTCATGGCGGCCCTCAGGCGTGATTATCGCCGGGCTGGAACATACCGATGCCGCCCGAGCCATGCTGGCGCAAGCCGGGATTCCGATCGTCGAGATCATGGATATCGACGGCACTCCAGTCGATTCTGCCGTCGGCATCTCGCACCGCCGCGCCGGGCGTCAGATGGCCGAGGCGATCATCGCCGCAGGCTATCGCAATATCGCTTTCCTTGGCACGATGATGCCGCATGATCACCGCGCCCGCAAACGGCTGGAAGGCTTTGAAGAAGCGCTCGCGAAAGCAGGCCTAAGCCTCGTGGACCGTGAGTTTTACTCCGGCGGCTCGGCCCTGCTGAAAGGCCGCGAGATGACCGAGGCCGTGCTGACCCGCAGCCCACAGGTCGATTTCCTGTATTATTCCAATGACATGATCGGCGCGGGCGGCTTGCTCTATTGCCTGCACAAAGGCCTCGATGTACCGGGACAGATCGGCCTTGCGGGTTTCAACGGCGTCGAACTGCTCGATGGTCTGCCGCGCAAACTGGCAACAATGGACGCCTGCCGTCTGGAAATCGGCCGCGTTGCCGCCGAAATCATCGCGGGCAAACACCCCTCCGGCACCATCGGCGGCGAAGTAATCGAACTGTTCCCAACCTTGCAAAAAGGCGACACGATTCGCGGCTAAGGCGTCTTCTGGCCGAATTTTGCGATGTAAGTTTGTTGGACAGCGACCCCTACTCGACGCAAAGCGGTGTCGGTACTGCCACGACGCGGACCGATAGGATGACACTTGGCGGCGGCGGTCAGCTATGCGGGATAATGCAGCCGATTCCGGCGACGACACAAGTGTCCGGTCACCATGCTAATATGACGAATTCGGGGCTTCAAATAAGATATTCCGGCGCGAGAAGCTTCACCAAGCCCGCGACCAAAAACAAGGCCACAAAGCTAATAGCAACATAAGTAATTGCTCTTAGCCACGGCCGTCGCAACTCAGGAAAAATTTCACCTGCGAAAAAGCGTCCGAATTTTTTTTGCGGGCTGTTCTGATCACCTAACGCTTTCCAAGGAATGTTTGCGTTTTTCCAATCGGACGATCCGAAAATAGTCAAAATAACCTTCACTTGCCAAAAGAAAGCAATGAAAAAAGCGATGACGGCATTGGCGAACAACACCATGACCAAGGCAGAGACAACAACAGTCATAATGCTTCCTATATTCGCCAACGGCAGCTCAGCAACGGCTTAGCGGACATTGATCTGCCGTAAAGCAAATGACAAGACGAGCTCAAAGCAACGTTTCTCCAATCCTCTGGACAAGGGCAATGTTTGCCAGTTCCCTTGCCCCCAACGTCTCGACTCCGGCCTGCCAAAGATTGATCCAATCGCTGCATCCAAACGTATTTCAATTATGACCGCGCCGGAGGCCCGCATGACACCGCAACGCCCACTTGCATTCAGTACCCTCTTGGCAGCATCCTTGCTGACGATCCAACCCGGAGCAGCCCGCATGGACCAAGCCGCCGATCCCGCCCCCAGCTTCCAGTTCACCTCGATTGATGGCGGAAAATACGACACCGCCAAATGGCGCGGCAAGCCGGTGCTGGTGGTCAACACCGCCTCGCTCTGCGGCTACACCCCGCAGTATGCCGATCTGCAAGCCTTATCCGACTTTTACGGCGATAAAGCCGTGGTGCTGGCGGTGCCCTCGGATGATTTCAACCAAGAACTCGCCTCCGAAGCCGAGGTGAAAGACTTCTGCGAACTGAACTACAATCTGACCCTGCCGATGACCACCATCGCCCATGTCGCAGCGGGCGACGTGCATCCGTTCTACGCATGGATCAGCGACACAACCGGCTTTGTTCCCGGCTGGAATTTCAACAAAGTGCTGATCGGCCCGGATGGCAATTTCGTGCAGGCTTGGGGGTCCAACGCGCAGCCGATGGAGGCTATGAAAGACGCAATCGACGCTATTCTGCCGGCGGGAAAGGCTTAACAAGCCGTTGACAGCCTCCAGCTAAGCCATTGAAATCATACGACACCTGTAGGTGTCCACGCGTGGACACCTACAGCCGCGCCGCCAACCGCGCGCCCTGATCAATCGCCCGCTTGGCATCCAATTCAGCCGCCACATCCGCCCCCCCGATCACATGGGCGGCAATGCCGACCTCTGCGAGCCGATCCGCCAGCCCCCGCTCCGGCACCTGCCCGGCACAAAGAACCACCTGATCCACCGCCAAGATTTCCTCCACGCCATCCCTCGAAATCCGCAGGCCCCCGGCCTCGATCCCCAAATAACTCACCCCGCCCCACATCTTCACCCCCTTCATCTGCAAGGCCGCGCGATGAATCCACCCCGTCGTCTTCCCCAGCCCCCGCCCCGGTTTCTCGGCCTTTCTCTGCAACAACCAAACCTCCCGCGCGGGCTCGTCAGGCGCAGGCTCCGCCAGCCCGCCCGCAGTCACCCCCGGGTCCCCCACCCCCCACTCGCGCCGCCATTCCTCGGGATGCTCGGTCACCGAATGGCCCCCCGCCACCAGAAATTCCGCGACATCAAAGCCAATCCCCCCCGCCCCGATCACCGCAACCCGGCGCCCAACCGGGGCACCCCGCAGCACCTCACTATAACTCAACCCCCGCTCTTGCCCCGCAATCCCCGGATCACGCGGGCTAACCCCCGTGGCCACCACCACCTCATCAAAGCCGCGCAGATCATCGACCCCAACAGCCTGCCCCAACCTCACCTCAATCCCGGCCTCAGCCACGCTCGCCGCGAACCAGTCCACCAATCCGTTGAACTCCTCTTTCCCCGGCACCAAGCGCGCGAGGTTCAACTGCCCGCCCAACCGATCAGCCCGGTCAAACAACGTTACCCGATGCCCCCGCTTGGCCGCGACCAGTGCCGTCATCAGCCCCGCAGGCCCCGCCCCGACCACCGCGACCCGCTTCGAAATATCGGCGAGATCATAGCTCAGCACGGTTTCATGGCAGGCACGCGGGTTGACCAGACAAGAGGTCAGCTTGCCGGAAAAGGTATGGTCCAAACATGCCTGATTGCAGGCAATACAGGGGGCGATCTGATCCGCCCGCCCCGCCGCCGCTTTGGCAACGAAATCCGGGTCGGCCAGAAACGGCCGCGCCATCGAGACCATATCGGCAGCCCCCTCGGCCAGTAAAGCTTCGGCCACTTCCGGCGTGTTGATCCGGTTTGAGGTGATCACTGGGATCGACACCTCTGGTCGTAACCGGGCGGTCAGGGGCGCGAAAGCGGCGCGGGGGACCGAGGTGGCGATGGTCGGCACGCGAGCCTCATGCCAGCCAATGCCGGTGTTCAGGATACTGGCCCCAGCTGCTTGGACGGCACGGGCGAGGGTGACAATCTCGTCCCAAGTGGAACCATTGGGAATCAGGTCGATCAGGCTGATGCGGTAGATCAGGATGAAATCTGGCCCCACAGCTTCGCGGACCCTGCGGACCACCTCGACAGGCAGCCGCATCCGATTCTCAAAGCTGCCGCCCCAGCGATCCTCGCGGTGGTTGGTATGGGTGACGAGGAACTGATTGAGGAAATAGCCTTCCGACCCCATCACCTCGACCCCGTCATAGCCCGCCTCACGGGCGCGGTTGGCGGCGGTAACGATGTCGACGATTTGTTTTTCGATGCCTGCTTCATCAAGCTCTCGCGGCGGGAAGGGAGAGATCGGGGATTTGATGGACGAGGCGGAGACGCAGTCTTTCGAATAGGCATACCTTCCCGCGTGCAGGATTTGCATGGCGATCAGTCCGCCGGATTGGTGAACTCGGTCCGTCACGATGCGGTGGTTCTGAATATCTTGCGGGGTGAACAGGCCCGCCGCCCCAGGGAAAACGCCGCCTTCGCGGTTGGGGGCCATGCCGCCCGTCACCATCAATCCGACCCCGCCCCGCGCCCGCGTCGCATAAAATTCCGCGACGCGGTTCCAGTCGCCGGTCTCTTCCAGCCCGGTGTGCATCGAGCCCATCAGCACCCGATTTTTTAGGGTGATATGGCCCAGATCAAGCGGGGCGAGCAGGTGGGGATAGGGCATCTTGGTCCTCCGAGTTCGGCGCAGGATGGCGGTGATTTGGCGGTTTGTCATTGAAAACGCGGCGTCACGCTTGGCACTGTCCACGCGTGGACAGATTTTCCGCTAAGCAAAATCAATACGTTAGCGAGGGCGCATTTACACTTTCTTCACGTCTGGCCACTACGCCGCACAATCACATTGCAACCTCGCATCCTCGGCTGCAATCCTTAGGCATGCAACCCGGAGGATATGATGACCCAGATCGCGCGCATCACCAATCTTGTCGATGCCATGACGCTGGCCGAGCAGGTCAGCCTGCTGTCGGGCGCGGATTTCTGGAGCCTTCCCGCCATCGAGCGGCTGAACGTCCCAAAACTGCGCGTCACTGATGGGCCGAATGGCGCGCGGGGGGGCGGCAGCCTGATTGGCGGGGTGAAATCGGCGGCGTTTCCGGTTGGGATCGCGCTGGGGGCGACGTGGAACCCGGATTTGCTGCGTGAAATCGGCGGTGCTTTGGCCGAGGAGGTAAAGTCGAAAGGTGCGCATGTGCTGCTGGCGCCGACGGTGAACATTCAGCGCAGCCAGACCAATGGTCGGAATTTTGAGTGTTATTCGGAAGACCCGATCCTGACGGCAGAGCTTGCGATCAGCTATATCACCGGGCTGCAAGCGCAGGGCGTGGCGGCAA
Source organism: Cypionkella psychrotolerans (assembly GCF_001294535.1). Lineage (GTDB taxonomy): Bacteria > Pseudomonadota > Alphaproteobacteria > Rhodobacterales > Rhodobacteraceae > Cypionkella > Cypionkella psychrotolerans. The sequence continues at coordinate 163,269 of NZ_LGIC01000086.1, forward strand.
CGATCAAGCATTTTGTCGGCAATGAATCTGAGATTGAGCGCACCTCGATCTCATCTGAAATTGACGAACGCAGCTTACGCGAGGTCTATCTGGTGCCGTTTGAGGCGGCGGTGAAGCGGGCGAACACTTGGGCGGTGATGAGCAGCTACAACCGCTTGGGCGGGATTTTCACCAGCGAACATGCATGGCTGCTCAACACCGTGCTGCGCGGCGATTGGGGCTTTGACGGGGTGGTGATGTCGGATTGGTTTGGCAGCCATTCTACAGTTGAAACGGTCAATGCGGGTTTGGATTTAGAGATGCCGGGGCCGACGCGCGACCGGGGGGCAAAGCTGATTGCAGCGGTTGAGGCGGGCGAGGTTTCGGCAGAGTTGGTGCGCGAACGTGCTTTGAATGTGCTGCGTTTGATGGCACGGACAGGGGCGCTAGAGGATCATTCAGAATGGGCGGAGCGCGCCGATGATCGCCCCGAACACCGGGCTTTGATCCGGCGTGCTGGGGCGGAAGCGGCGGTTTTGTTGAAGAATGACGGAGTGTTGCCGCTTGTCGGCGGCAAACTGGCAGTGATTGGGCCGAATGCCAAGGTGGCGCAGATTATGGGCGGTGGCTCGGCGCAGTTGAACGCGCATTACCGGGTCACGCCCTATGATGGCTTGGTCGCGGCAGGAGTCGCGGTGGAGTATGCCTATGGCTGCGACATTGGCAAATTCCAACCGGTCTTGCCGGGTCCATTGAAAATGGAAATGTTTTTCAATCGTGAGCTTGCGGGCCAGCCTGCGGCGGTCGATGAACTGCCCGAGGCGACTGGATTCTGGTTTGGCCCGTTGAAGGGCGGCGTCGACGCGGCGCATTTCTCGGCGCGGATTTCGACGCGGTTTGAGGCGACGGCGACAGGGGTGTGGCGGTTGGGCCTGCGCGCGGCGGGGCTGGCGCGGGTGTTTGTCGATGGGGTTGATGTGGTTGAGGCTTGGCAAAGCTGGAGCCGTGGCACGACGTTTTTCGAGGAAGGCTGCGACGAGGTTTTGGCCGATCTGCCGATGCTGGCGGGGCAAAGCTATGACATCGTGATCGAATTTGCCTCGAAAGCCTCGGACACTCTGGCATTTTCGGCCTTGGCGGTGGGTCTGGGTCTGCCCTCTGGCGATGCCGAGATTGCCGAGGCGGTTGCGGTGGCGGCGCGCGCCGACGTGGCCGTGCTGTTCGTCGGGCGCGATGCGTCTTGGGATACCGAGGGCGCTGATTTGCCAGGGATAACCCTGCCGGGGCGGCAGGCGGAGTTGATCGCGGCGGTGGCGGCGGTGAACCCGAACATCGTGGTGGTGCTGCAGACCGGCGGGCCGGTCGAGATGCCTTGGCTGGGCGAAGTCGCTGCCGTTTTGCAGGCGTGGTATCCCGGGCAGGAAGCGGGCAATGCGATTGCCGATGTGCTGCTGGGCACGGAACCCGGCGGGCGGTTGCCGCAGACATTCCCCGCCCGTTGGTCGGATGGCGTGACGCAGACGCAGGACCCCGAGATCTACCCGGGGCTGGATGGCCGCGTGCGCTATGAGGAGGGCGTGTTTATTGGCTATCGTCATGCCGACTTGATCGGGGTGCCGCCGCTGTTCCCGTTCGGGTTTGGGCTGTCCTACACGCGGTTTGAACTGGCGGATTTGACGGTGGACGGGACAGAGGTTTCTGTGACCCTGCGCAATGTCGGGGATCGGTCGGGCAGCACCGTGGTGCAGCTTTATGTGACTCCGGTCGCCAGTGCGGTGGCGCGGCCCGCGCGGGAGTTGAAGGCGTTTGCAAAGGTTGCACTGGCAGCTGGCGCAGAGCGGCGGCTGGTGCTGGGATTGACGGCGCGCGACTTTGCGTGGTTCTGCGTCGAGCGGCGGGCTTGGGTGGTCGAGGCCGGGCGCTATGGCGTCGAGGTTGGACAATCGGCGCTGGATTTGCCGTTGAAGGGGGTTGTGACGGTTGCGGCGGCGGTGCTGGCGGTGTGATTTGCTGCGCAGCAAAGCGGTGACAATGCTGCGGTTTTGCTGCGCAGCAATCTTTCACAATCAGATGGTTAGCTTACATCGTGGTTTCAAGGCAGTGACGGCGAAACGCCCGCTTCAACATGTCCAGCTCAGCGCGCAGCAGGTCTAACTCGGCGCGCACATCGTCTTCCATCGCCACCCCGGTGATGATGGTGAAATGCGCGAGGGTTTGCCCGGTGCCGCGATTGCGGATCAGGAAGGTTTGCACGCCTTCGCTGAGCAGTTCCGCCGGGATCGGCACCTGCACGGCGAATTCGCCGGGACGGTCGGGGATTGCGGCAACGGTGACACCCGCGATGGGTTGCTCAAGGTGCAACACGTCCAAAGCCGGGGTGCCAGAAGTGCCGGTCAGCACGCCTTCCCAGATGCCAGCGCGGATGCGGGTTTTGGTGAGTGTGGTGTCGGGCATCAAAACCTCAGAGTTCGGCGCGCGGGCGGCGCGAGAAGGTCACATCGCGCAGGATGATCTGGTTCATTTCCGGACCTTCAAAGATCAGATCGACCCAGAGTTTTTCCACCCGCTTTTCGTTGATCTTGGAATACGCGAGGTCAAATTCGACCATCACCTCCTCCTCATTCAGCGGCAATTCGCGGACGATCTGTTCGATGTTGGGACCATGTTTGATGTTCAGCCGGGCGAAGATTTCCAGCGGCTTTTCCATCTCAACGATCACATCCATGCGGATGACGTGGTTTTGCTTCAGGCCGCGCGCGGCGTCTTCCGGCAGATCAACCACCAGCGACAGGAAAGAGCCATCAAAGCGGAACACATCCATGCGAAAGCCAAACGGCGCAATGTCGGCCTCACGCGTGTTGCGGATCTGGCGCACGGTCAGTTCCGAGCGACGGCAATCGTGGAAAATCGTAGCACCATCGTAGATCGGGGCTTTGCCGGGCACGCTCGCAAACCCCGGCACCGGGATCGAGCCTTTCCACAACTGCGGCCGCCATGCCCAATCGGTGCCCAGCGGCTTGCGGATGATGTTAGAGCCGATCACCGGCAAAGCAAGGCGATGATCAGCCTCGTGGATCACCCGATCCAGATTGCGGCGCAAAGCGCGGGCGCGGCTGCGCAACGACCGCAAGCCGTCAAGATCGGTGGCGGGCGCACCATCCGCGGCATCGCCCCAGCGGCGCAACGCCCGCTTGTGCAACAGCCGATCGACAAACCCTGACATCCGCCCCGCCATGAAACCTTCCCGCATTTTCCCTTGAGGGTGCATTGTTGAATATATGGAAACTATGCTGTTATCGCTGCAAAAATCTTAATACTCCACCCTAAAGCACGGTGCGCTGCCAAGAACTGTCACGATCTGCGGCGGTCGCAGCTTTACACGGGCGCTTTGTTGGCGGCGCGCAGAGCGTCTAGGGCTTTTTCCAGGATTTTGCGGCCCTCAGCCGGGTCCAGCCGCACTTCATCGGTGCCCGTCGCTGACAGCGTGACAAGACGCGCCTTCACCCCGATCACCGCGCGCCAATATTCGCCGACATTGCGATCTTGCAGATGCAACAGAAACGCATCGCCCGAGCCCAAAGCCGCAATAACTTTGACATCCCCCGCGCGGCCCGACCGCGACAAGGTGGCGCGGCCCTGTTTTGAGGCGAAGAACGAAGCCAGCGCCGGACCACCCGCCGTCATCACCCCCGCTGAGCCGCCCTGCCCAATGGAGACGGTGATCAGCGCCGGGATAGCCTTCATCGCATCCGAGCAGCGCCCCATCAGAATAACGGCGGTATCGCGGCTTTCCCGGCTGGCTTTACCATCGATGCAATAGCCGGGCGGCACACCGATTTGCAGCGCGCCTCCCAGCACCGGGGCGGCGCGCGATGAGGTAAAGCCAGAGCCGACCTGACAGCTCGCCAGCGTCAAGGCGATGGCCAGCAGAGCGGAAAGACGGGTCAGGGTCTGCATCGGGTCAGGCTCCGGTCTGGTAGCAGGGGGATTCTGGCAGGAATGAGAGGGCGTTGCGCAAAGCGATAGAGCCGCGATAGCTTTGACACAAGCCGGATATGTGGCTAGCACAGATCGACATATTCGACAGCGGGGCACCCACGGCCTATGACCAGTATTCGCGACATCGCCAAACTGGCCGGGGCCTCGGTGACCACGGTGTCGCGGGTGATCAACAACAGCGGCTATGTCAGTGCAGCAACGCGGGCGCGGGTCGAGCAGGCGATTGCGGCTTTGGCCTTCACCCCCAACGCCAACGCCCGGCGGATGCGCAGCGGCAACAGCCTGATGGTGGGGGTGGTTTTGCCCGCGCTGGATGTGCCGTTCTTTGGCATCCTGGCGCATGTGATCGAGCAGGAATTGTTCCGGCGCGGGCTGCAAGCGCTAATCTGCTGCACCAATGAAAGCCCGGATCAAGAAGCGCGCTACATCTCGATGCTGCTGTCGCAGCAGGTCGATGGCGTGCTGGCCGCCAGTGTGCTGGAAGACAGCACGCAGTATCAGCGCTTGGTCGATGCCGGGATTCCGATTGTGGCAATTGACCGGGCTTTGCCGGGGCTGGCTGCGGTCAGTGTGGCCGCAGATCATCTCACCGGGGGCCGGATGATGGCCGAGCATTTGCTCGGTCTGGGGCATCGCCGCTTTGCGGTGATCGGCGCGCCGCAGCACAGCCCGCCGGTGCAAGCGCGGGTGCAGGGCGCGACAGAGCGGCTGGCCGAGGCTGGCTTGGCGGCGCAGGTGGTGTTGGGGTCCGCGCATGATTTCGATGCCTGCCGGGAATTGGCGCTGGGAATCTTGGGCAGCAGCGTGGATCATCGGCCGACAGCAGTGATTGGCACCACCGATATTGCGGCGATTGGCGCGATTCATGCGGCGATTGGCTTGGGGCTGGTGGTGCCGGATGATGTCTCGGTAATCGGGTTCGATGACCTGCCAGAAGCGCGCTATGTCCTGCCGGCTTTGACCACGGTGGCGCAACCGTTTCGGCAGATTGGCGTGCAGGCGGTGGCGCAGTTGGCGGCGCGGATCGCGGGGGATGTGGTCGAGCTGGCGGCTTTGCCGCTGCGGTTGGTGGTGCGCGACACGACGGCACCGCCGCGGTAGGGCGGCCTTGCATGGGGCAGAAGGCCTTGGCAAACCGCCCAGTATTTGCGCTTCATGGTTATATTTTAGGCAATCCGGGATGTAGATGCGCGGCGTTGCCGCACATCTACGGCCAGCACATTTTCGCGGCCCTGACGCAGTGCTGTAGTCGGGATCGAGGAGACTCCGATGCTCGCGACCCCGGCCACCCCAATGCAGCGCAGCCATGGCTCGGCTTTCGCCAGCTTTCGCTGTCTGGATGGCCGCGCGCGGCTGCTGGATCTGGCGCAAAGCGGCTCGGCCAAGGCGATGCTGCCGCGGGTGTCGGGCGTGCCGGAAGTGGTGTTTCTGAACACTTCGGGCGGGCTGACCGATGGCGATGTGTTGTCGTATCGGCTGGATTTGGCGGCGGGCTGTCGGGTGACAGGCACGACGCAGACCGCCGAGCGGGTCTATGCCAGCCGGGGCGCTGCGGCGCGGGCAGTGGTGAGTGCGACGGTGGGCGCGGGCGGGCATCTCGACTGGCTGCCGCAAGAGACGATCTTGTTTGAGGCCAGTCACTTGGCGCGGGATACGCAGGTCGATCTGGCGGCGGACGCCAGTTGTTTGCTGAGCGAAACCGTGATCCTCGGGCGTCATGCGATGGGGGAAACCTTGGCAGATGCGCGGCTGACCGATGCGCGGATGGTGCGGCGGATGGGCCGTCCGGTTTGGGCCGAGACGGTGCGGATTGAACCTGCGGTTTTGGCTGACGCCAGTGCGGCCCTATTGGGCCAAGCGCGCGGTTTTGCGGTGATCGCGCTGATCGCGCAGGGGGCCGAGGATGCGTTGCCGCGTCTGCGCGCCGCCTTGACCCATCCGGGCTGTGAGGCTGCGGCTTCGGCTTGGGATGGCAAATGTATCGCCCGAATTGTGGCCCGCGATGGCTGGCCTCTGAGACAACAAATAGCCCAAGCGCTGGCGGCTTTGCGGATGGGTCCGCTGCCGCGTGTTTGGCAGATCTAGGAGTATGCGATGAACCTGACCCCGCGAGAGCGTGAGAAACTGCTGATCTCGGTCGCCGCTATGGTGGCTAGGGGCCGTCTGGCGCGCGGTGTGAAGCTGAACCACCCCGAAGCGGTGGCGCTGATCACCGATTTCGTCGTCGAAGGCGCGCGGGATGGCCGCACGGTGGCCGATCTGATGCAGGCCGGGGCGCATGTGATCACCGCCGATCAGTGCATGGATGGTATCCCGACGATGATCCATTCCGTGCAGGTCGAGGCGACCTTTCCCGATGGCACCAAGCTGGTGACCGTCCACCACCCCATTCGATAAGAGGCTGATATGAAACGCATTCTGACTGCGCTGCCGCTGTTGCTTGCCCCCTCTGTCGCCCTCGCGCATCCGGGGCATGGCTTTGGGCTTCACGCCGGATTCCTGCACCCGTTCACCGGAACCGATCACCTGCTGGTGATGGCGGGCGTTGGCCTTTGGGCAGCGATCTTGGGCGGGCGGGCGCGTTGGGCGCTGCCTGCGGGGTTTCTTGGCGCGATGGCTTTGGGCGGTGCCTTTGCAATGAACCTTGGTCTAGGTGCCGCGGCACAAGCGGTGGAACCTGCGATCATCGCCTCGGTGATCCTGCTGGGCGCTGTGGTGGCGTTGACCCTGCGCGCTTCGTTGGCAATCGCCCTGCCGTTGGTCGCCCTGTTCGGCCTCGCCCATGGGGCTGCGCATGGGGCGGAAATGGTCGGCAATGGGCTGGCCTTCGGTGCAGCGATGTTGACCGCAACGGCGATGTTGCATGGCGCGGGTTTGGCCTTGGGTCTGGCGCTGAACGGGCGGATTGCCCGCGCCTTGGGTGGCGCAACTGCACTGGCGGGCCTCGCGCTCGCCTTCGCATAAGGGAGCCGCGATGATCCCCGGAGAAGTCTTCCCCGCCGCAGGCACGATTGAACTCAACGCAGGCCAGCCCAGCATCACCCTGATGGTCGCCAACACCGGGGATCGTCCGGTGCAGGTAGGCTCCCACTACCACTTCGCCGAAACCAACCCCGGCCTGAGTTTCGACCGCACCGCCGCACGCGGCATGCGCCTCGACATCGCCGCAGGCACCGCCGTTCGGTTTGAGCCGGGGCAAAGCCGCGAAGTCCGCCTCACCCCCTATGGCGGCCTGCGCCGGGTGTTCGGCTTCAACGCTGCCGTGATGGGAGACCTATAATGGCCACACGCATCGCCCACGCCGATTATGCTGCCATGTATGGGCCGACCACCGGGGATCGCATCCGGCTGGGTGATACTGATCTGATCATCGAGGTAGAGCGTGATCTGACCACCTATGGTGAGGAGGTCAAATTCGGCGGCGGTAAGGTGATCCGCGATGGCATGGGGCAAAGCCAGATCCCACGCGCAGGCGGGGCGGTCGATACCGTGATCACCAATGCGCTGATCCTTGATCACTCCGGCATCTACAAAGCCGACGTCGGCCTGCGCGATGGCCTGATCCACAAGATCGGCAAGGCAGGCAACCCGGATACCCAATCGGGCGTCGATATCATCATCGGCCCGTCGACCGAGATCATCGCCGGAGAGGGCCGTATCCTGACACCCGGCGGCATGGATGCGCATATCCATTTCATCTGCCCGCAGCAGGCCGAGGATGCGCTACATTCCGGCGTCACCACCCTGTTCGGTGGCGGCACTGGCCCTGCGCATGGCACTTCGGCCACCACCTGCACCCCCGGCCCGTGGCATATCGGGCGGATGCTGATGGCGCTGGACTATATCCCGATGAACTTCGGGATTTCCGGCAAGGGCAATGCCTCGCAACCCGCTGGCCTGATCGAAATGGTCAAGGCAGGGGCAAGCGCCCTGAAGCTGCACGAAGACTGGGGCACCACCCCTGCCGCCATCGACTGCTGCCTTTCGGTCGCAGACGATATGGACGTGCAGGTGATGATCCACACCGACACGCTGAACGAATCCGGCTTTGTCGAGAACACCTTGGCGGCGATCAAGGGCCGCACCATTCACGCCTTTCACACCGAAGGCGCGGGCGGCGGCCATGCCCCGGATATCCTGCGGGTGGTTGGTCACGCCAACATCATCCCGTCCTCGACCAACCCGACGATGCCCTACACCCGCAACACGGTGGAGGAACATCTGGATATGCTGATGGTCTGCCATCATCTGGATAAATCCATCCCCGAAGATGTCGCCTTCGCCGAATCCCGCATCCGGCGCGAGACGATTGCAGCCGAAGACATCCTGCACGACATGGGCGCGCTGTCGATCCTGTCGTCGGACAGCCAAGCCATGGGCCGGATTGGTGAGGTGATCATCCGTACTTGGCAAACTGCACACAAGATGAAGCTGCAGCGCGGTCGGCTCTCGGACGAAACCGGGCAGAACGATAACATTCGCGCCCGCCGCTATGTCGCGAAATACACCATCAACCCGGCTATTGCGCACGGGATTTCCGCCCATATCGGCAGCATTTCCGAGGGCAAACGCGCCGATCTGGTGCTGTGGAACCCGGCGTTTTTCGGCGCAAAACCCGAGATGGTGCTGATGGGCGGCATGATCGCCGTGGCGCAGATGGGCGACCCCAACGGCTCGATCCCGGTGCAGCCGATGTATTCCCGCCCGATGTTCGGCGCTTTGGGCCGTGCGATGCAGGCCAGCACCGCGACATTCGTCAGCCAAGCCGCCTTGGCCGATGACGTCGGCGGCAAATTGGGCCTCGGCAAGACCATTCTGGCGGTGAAAAACACCCGCACCATCGGCAAGGCAGATATGATCCTGAACCACGCCCGCCCCGAGATCACCGTCAACCCGGAAACCTACGAAGTCCGCGCCGATGGCGAGTTGCTGACCTGCGAGCCCGCCAGCGAACTGCCGCTGGCGCAGCGCTATTTCCTGTTTTAACGGTTTTGGGATGAGGCATCTTCGCCCAACGCAGTATAACAGCCTCAGATCAATAGTGAGGTTGGCATGCTGACCCTGACCCGCGCGCTTGCGCTTTGCCTTTGCCTGTCCAGCCCCGCGCTGGCCGAATGTGTGACGCCCGCAAGCCTTGCCAATGGTGTAAGCTTCACGCGTCAGGATGGCCGCCAAGGCCTTATCCGCACCGAAGGCAAGCGCTTTACCATTGATTACGCTGTAAATTCCAACACCGCTTGGCAGGATAAGCGCGAGTCGTGGCTGGGGATTTACGATGCCGAATGGACATGGGTGCCGACCGACACCTATCAGGCCGAGGGTGGCCCCGGTGGGACGTACAGCTATAGATTCGCCACCCAACCACCGATGCCTGCCGCCGGAACCACATGGGACACCACCGTGACCGAGCGTGGCGCGCAGGCAGTGCGCTTCAAACTTGGCCCCGTCGCGATTTCGCAGCGCGACCGCACCAGCTACACCGTCAACTATCGCTTCATGGCGGAAACCACCGCCAAGCTGTCGGGTTGCACCTACCGCGTGCAAACCGTCGAGGCGGTGTTTCGCAACAAAACCACCGACCTGACCCGCCGTTGGGTCTTCTTTCCCGATCTCGGCTTCGGTCTGGAAACTCAAGTGGTTGACCGCAAGGGCGACGCCAGCCGCGACCTTGGTCTGACCTCCCTCGCCCCGAAAGGCTAACCCATGCTGCCCGCCCGATCCCTCCTGCGAAATGCCTCTGCGGGCGCGATAGATCGGGTGGTCCTGTCCTATGACGAACGCTTCCTGCGCCGCAAACGGCTGACTTGCGAAAGTGGTGCCAGTTTCATGGTAGATCTGGCCGAGACGATTTCGGTAGAAGATGGCGATGCCTTCCTGCTCGACGATGGCCGCAAGGTCGCGGTGGTGGCGGCAGAGGAACCCGTGGTGCAGGTGACGGGCAATCTGGCGCGGCTGGCGTGGCATATCGGCAACCGCCACACGCCCTGTCAGGTGATGGGCGACCATCTGGTGATCCGCCGCGATCCGGTGATCGAATCGATGCTGAAGGGGCTTGGCGCGACGCTCACCCTGCACATCGCCGCCTTCCGCCCCGAAGGCGGCGCTTATGGCCATGGCCGCACCATGGGCCATGATCACGGCCCCGCAGGCCATTTCGCACTGAACTTTGGTGGTGCACATGGCTGACGCAACCGACCGCCTCCGCCTTGTGCAATGGCTCTCGCCCGCCTTCCCGATCGGTGCTTTCGCCTATTCGCAAGGGCTTGAGGTGGCGATCAGCGACGGCGACATCACAACCGCCGCCGATCTGGAATCATGGATCGCCGCCATCCTGCGCCACGGATCCGGTCGCATTGACGCGATCTTATTGGCCCATGCCCGCAAACCGGGTGCCGATCTGGCGGGCCTCACCGATCTGATCCTCGCCCTCGCCCCCAGTGCGGAACGCGTCACCGAATTGCGCGAGCAAGGCAAAGCCTTTGCCCTTGCCATCAGCGCCATCACCGGAGCCGATCACCCCGCCCGCCCCTATCCGATTGCCGTGGGGGCCGCCACCGCCGACCTAAACGTCACCACCACAGAAACCCTCACCCTCTGGCTGCAGGGCTTGGCCGCCCAACTGACCTCTGCCGCCGTGCGCTTCGTGCCTCTGGGCCAGACCGATGGGCAAAAGGTGCTGGCAAAACTCGCCCCCCGCATCACGGCGCTGGCCGCCGAATACGCCGAAGCGCCGCTCTCGGCGCTGCACTCCAGCGCAATCCGCGCCGATATCGCCGCGATGCGTCACGAAACCTTGCCCGTGCGAATTTTCCGCACATGACCCTAATATCTCAGGATTTTTCGCAGATGAGCAACCCCAACGGTCCCCTGCGCGTCGGCATCGGCGGCCCCGTCGGTGCGGGCAAGACCACCCTCACCGAACATCTCTGCCGCGCTTTGGCGAAACGCTGCTCAATGGCCGCGATCACCAATGACATCTACACCCGCGAGGATGCCGATTACCTGACCCGCGCCCAAGTCCTCCCCGCCAGCCGCATAAGGGGCGTCGAAACCGGCGGCTGCCCGCACACCGCGATCCGCGAGGATGCCAGCATTAACCTTGCCGCCATTGCCGACTTGCGCCAGAATTTCCCCGACCTCGATCTGATCCTGATCGAATCGGGCGGTGATAACCTCGCCGCCACCTTCAGCCCAGAACTCGCCGATATCACCATTTACGTCATCGACACCGCCGCTGGGCAGGATATTCCCCGCAAACGTGGCCCCGGCGTGACAAGGTCCGATCTGCTGGTGGTCAACAAAACCGACCTCGCCCCCTATGTCGGCGTAGACCTTGCCCTGCTGGAATCCGACACAAAAACCGTCCGCGCCCATCGCCCCTATGTCCTCGCACAACTGCGCAACGGCAAAGGCATCACAGACGTGGTGGCCTTTTTAGAACGCGAAGGTGGCCTCATCCTAACCTAACTTGCCCCGCGTTGCTCTTTTTCAAATACGCATCTTTCAGCGCTTCACCCTAACCCCGACCCGGCACCATCCGCGAAAGCACACCGTCCATCGCTTCATCCCATGCCGCCAAAGCCCCGCGCGCCTCTAGCACGCCCACCAACTGCTCAGTAATTCCCCCCGGAGTCGTCACCCCCACCGCGATCTCATCCAAGCCCGCGTCGGCCTGCAACAACACCTCGGCATTGCCGCGGAACGTCTCGGCCACCAGCCGCCGCGCGGTCACGGCGTCCAACCCCTGCCGTTCATACCAACGCACCAGATGGCGCAGCAAGAAGATCGACGCGCCCGACATCGCGCCAAACACTGCCGCTGTTTCAAATGCTTGCGGGTCGGCAAAGCGGTGCACCGGACCAAGCAGCGCCAGAAATGCCTCCCAGTCATCATCACCCGGATGGATCAACGATGGCCCGGCCGAAAACGCATTGGCAAACCCCGGCATCATCGCACAAAACGCACTCGCCGGGGCCACCGCTGCCTGCAAAGCCGAAATCGACGCCCCCGCCATCGCCGAGCATACCGACTGCCCGTCACGAAACTGTAAGCCCTCCAGCACCGACAGCCCCGTCGCCGCAGGCAGGCAGACCAGTACCATATCGCACTGATCGACCACAGCCTGATTACTTTCCGCCACGCCACAGCGATAGGTTTCCGCCAGCCGCGCCGCCTTGTCTCCGGATCGGGGGCTGAGCACAAACTCCACTCCCCCAGACTCCGCCCTGCTCGCCCCGCGCACCAAATACTCCGCCAGATGCCCGACGCCTAAAAGGCCGATCTTCATGGCATTTCTTCCAAGACCTGCGCGATCGCCGCACTGGTCGCGGAAATATCGGCCTCGGTGTGCACCACCGAAGACAGCGAGTGCAAAGTGGCCGAGGGGTTCATATAGATGCCCTTATCCATCAGCCGCAGCGCGAAATCGCGGAACTTGGCGCGGTCAACATGCCCGCAGAAATCGCGGTAATCGGTCACCTCGTCCAGATCTGTGAAGAAGATCTGGAACATCGAATTCACTCCCTGCACCACGATCTTGTGCCGGTTCGAGTGTTTGGCGACCTTGCGCACCTCATCCGCCATCGCTTTGCCAAGGTTCTTGATGCGGCGAAAGCCCGATTGATCATCGGCCAGCATGGTCTGCAACATCACCTTGGTGACATGCAGCGCCAAACGCCCGGCATTATGGGTGCCAAAATGCAAAACCTTGCCCCATTCGAGGCCCGCCATCACATCGGCCCGCCCGCCGATCATCGCCATCGGCAAACCACCGCCCAAGGCCTTGCCATAGGTGACAATATCGGGCGTCAGGCCATACAACTCCGCACAGCCGCCCGCCGCCAGACGAAACCCCGTCACCGTCTCATCGAGATAAAACAGCGCGCCATGCCGCTGGCACAGCTCTTGCATCCGCATCAGATAGCCGGGTTTCGGTGGGATCACCCCCATGTTCGACATGACGCCTTCGGTGACAACACAAGCCGTCTGCGGCCCATGCAAAGCCATCGCCCGCTCTAACGCCTCGACATCATTCCAGCGCACCACGATGGTATCCGCCTGCGCCTCGGGCGGAATCCCCGAGCTGTCACAAATCCGAATAGGATCATTCGGATGTCCCAAAGCCGCCAGTGGCATCGGGTTGGTGTTCAGCAGAATATTATCCGCCCAGCCGTGATAATGCCCTTCAAACTTGATGATCTTGCGCCGCCCGGTATGGCCGCGCGCCAACCGAAACGCCGCCATACAGGCTTCCGTCCCGGTATTGGCAAAGCGCACCTTATCGACATGCGGCAACATCCCCACAAGGATCTCGGCCACCTCAACCTCGACCTCCAAAGCGGTGGCAAAATGACTGCCCCGCATAATCTCGCGCGTGACAACCTCTACAATCGCCGGATGCGCATGGCCCAAAGGCAAAGCGCCAAACGCCATCATCCAGTCAATATATTCCCGCCCGTCCACGTCATAAAGCCGCGCGCCCGCGCCATGGCTCATATAGCGCGGCGCCCCGCCGAAGGTCGCAGGCCCGCGTGAGGCCGAAGACACCCCCTCGACCAGCACCTTCATGCCGCGCTCAAACAGTGTTTGCGATGTATTGGTCATCTGAAATCCCTCCCAAGTTGCCAAACTATCGCGCGCGAAGCCCGCGCAAAGCAACACCGCCACCGACACAGATCGGTCCATTCTGGCCACTGCAGGATAGATGAGAAAGCCTTGCAAAGCGATTTGGTGCGCAGCACAGTAGCGGCATCTGCAACTGTTATGGATGCGCTCAGAAGATGGCCAACAACCCAGATGTTTGTGAAGCATTCTTCGATGGTAAGTGGAACGTACTGACAGTCAGCGATGCTCTTGCTTTGAACCATCGACCAAATTTCAGATGTATTGAATGTAAAGGTAGGGTGCGCGCTCACAATGAAGCCAACAACGGGATGCGCGCGCATTTTGAACATCGAATTGCACATCCCGGCTGCTCACTCGGCAGCAAATTCAACGGTAGAAAAACACTTCATCCCGATGCTCTAATATAGTGGTGGGCAATGCGTAGCATCCTCAGCCGTTACCTCATTTTTCACCACCACTCGGCACGCACAGCATGGGTTATGAGAGTCGAATCGCGTCATCTCAACTTTCACATCGGCCCAAATACTCCGGGGTCCGGGGCAGCGCCCCGGGGGCTTCAACTGGCGCAAACGTTAAAAATCCGTTAAAGTGTCCACCCCAAACCACTGTTATCAAACAACAATAAAAGGTCCCGAGTTGGGACCTCTCACGGCATCACCTCAAACCGATCCACATCGACCATGCCATGATCGGTGATCTTCAGGTGCGGGATCACCGGCAGGCACAGGAAAGCCAGCTGCAAGAATGGCTCCTCCAGCGTCACCCCCAACGAGGCCGCCGCCGCCCTGAGGGCCACCAGATCCGCCCGCACCTCTTCAAACGAATTCAAACTCATCAACCCCGCCACAGGCAGCGCCAGTTCGGCCAGCACGCGACCCGCCTCGACCACCACAAACCCGCCCTCAATCTCTCCCAGCCGCCTCACCGCCAGCGCCATGTCCTCATAATCCGCCCCCACCACCGCGATATTGTGGTGGTCGTGGCAGACCGTCGAGCCAATCGCCCCGCGCTGCAAGCCGAATCCCCTCACGAACCCGGTGGCCTTATTCCCATTCACCCCATGCCGCTCAATCACCGCGATCTTCACCAGATCGCGGGCAATGTCGGGCCGCTTGTCGCCATCCTCGGGGGCGATATCAAAGGTCAGATGCTCGGTGATGATTTTACCCGGCAGGATGCCAATCACCGGCGTTTCGACCCGGTTGCCGCCAGTGCGGAAGTGATGCGCCTCGATCTTGGGGGCTTTGACGGAATGGCGTGCAACCTCGGGGATCAACTGCCGCGCCGCAAAAGCCGCGTCGGTAATCTCAACCCCGCCGGTAAACACCCGCGCCACCTGACACCTTTCCAGACTGTCGATCACCGCAATATCCGCCCGCTTGCCCGGTGCGATCAGACCACGATCTTTCAAGCCGAACGCCTCTGCCGCCGACAACGAAGCCGCGCGATAGACCGCCAAAGGTGGCGCACCCAAAGCAATCGCAGTGCGGATCAGGTAATCGAGATGGCCGTACTCACCAATGTCGAGGGGGTTGCGATCATCGGTGCAGAAACACAAATACGACGCGTGGCGCTCGGTCAAAAGGCCCACCAGCGCGTGCAAATCCTTCGACACCGAACCTTCGCGGATCAGCACCCGCATCCCCTTGCGCAGTTTCTCCAAACCCTCGCCATACGAAGTTGCCTCGTGCTCTGTCCTGATCCCCGCCGCGATATAGCCGTTCAGATCGTTTCCCTGCAGCAGGGGGGCGTGGCCGTCGATATGCCGCCCTTTGAACGCCTCCAGCTTCGCCATACAGCCGGGGTCTTTGAACAGCACACCTGGATAGTTCATAAATTCCGCCAACCCGATCACCCGGGGATGGTGCATCAGCGGCACCAGATCGGCCGCCTCCAGCCGCGCGCCTGTCGTCTCCATATGGGTCGAGGGCACGCAGGAGGACAGGTTGACGCGGATGTCCATCAGGGTGCAGGACGAGGCTTCGAGGAAATAGTTGATCCCGGTCAGACCGCAGACATTGGCGATTTCGTGCGGGTCACAGATGGCAGTGGTGACGCCATGCGGCGATACGCAACGGTCGAATTCAAACGGCGTCACCAATGAGGATTCGATGTGCAGATGGGTGTCGATGAACCCCGGCACCAATACCTTGCCCGACACGTCAATCTCGACCTTGCCTGTGTAGTCGCCAAACACCCCGACGATGCAATCGCCGCAGATCGCCACGTCGGATGGCACCAACTCGCCACTGATCAGATCATAGACGAGGCCGCCTTTCAGCACGATGTCGGCGGGCACAATCCCGCGGCCCTGATCAATTCGCGCAGATAGAGGTGCTTTCGGCATGGTAATCTCCTTTTGAATAGGGAAGCTTATGCCACAGGCTTCGTCCAGTGCGGAATTGCTGGAAAGTCCTTCATGCCGAGGTTGTCATGCAAGAGCCCACCCATGCCACAGGTCATCCGCCTGCCCGCCCTCTGCGCGGTATTTCCCTGAAGCTGGCCTCGGTGGTGGTGTTCATCCTGATGTCGTCGCTGATCAAGGTGACAGCGCAGCATGTGCCGCCGGGGCAGACGGTGTTCTTCCGGTCGTTCTTTGCGATTCCGGTGATCGTGGGCTGGCTGGCGATGCGCGGCGAGTTGGCGACCGGGTTTCGCGCGCATAATCTGTTTGGCCATTTCTGGCGCGGGTTGATGGGGACGATGGCGATGGGGTTGGGGTTTGCGGGCCTTGCCTATCTGCCACTGCCAGAAGTGACGGCGATTGGCTATGCCTCGCCGTTGCTGGTGGTGGTGTTCGCCGCGATGTTTCTGGGCGAGGATGTGCGGTTGTTCCGCATTGCCTCGGTCGCCTTGGGGCTGGCCGGGGTGATGGTGGTTTTGTCGCCGCGCTTGACGATCGTGTCGGGTGATGCGGCGTCCACGCGCGAGGCGTTTGGGGCGATGCTGGTGCTGTGCGGCGCGTTTTGCGCGGCTTTGGCGCAGGTGTTTGTGCGCAAGCTGGTGCATAATGAAAAGACCGCCGCGATTGTGTTTTACTTTTCGCTGACGTCAACCTTGCTGTCGCTGACCACGCTGCCGTTTGGCTGGGTGGTGCCGACGCCGTTGGAGACCGCGCTACTGGTGTCTTGTGGGCTGCTGGGCGGGGTCGGGCAGATTTTGCTGACCTCAAGCTACCGCGAGGCCGATGCGTCTTTGGTCGCACCCTTCGATTATGCCTCAATGCTGTTCGCGCTGCTGATCGGCTATTTTGCCTTTGACGAGGTGCCGACGCGGACCATGCTGATCGGGGCGGGGCTGGTGATCACCGCCGGAATCCTGATCATCTGGCGCGAGCGGAAATTGGGGCTGGAACGCGCCAAGGGCCGTAAAGCGATGACGCCGCAGGGGTGAGGCCCTCGCTTCGAACCGAAAGAAAACTCTGCGGGGCAGAGTTTTCCGGTTCGTCGCATGTAAGGCTGAAAGCCGTCGCGCAAGGGAATTGATCCAGCAAACCGTCGCTTGGTAATCTGGCCTTAAACTCCGTTGATCACCAAATCCGCAGCCCGGCTGTTCTGCGTCACGCGGCGGATATTGGGCAAGTCGTTGCTGTCGATCCATGCGCGGGCTTCCGCAGGAGTTTTGCCATAATGCGCCCAGCGGGTTTGCAGGCGGCGGTCGAGTTCAGCCTCGGGCACGTCGATCCACACCGTCAGATCGAACAGCGGGGCGGCCTCGGGCCAAGGGGTCTCGTTCAGCAAAAGGTAGTTGCCTTCGACCACCAGCAGGCGATCTGTGGCGGTGACAATGTCGGCCCCAGCGCGGGAGATTTCGAGGTCACGGTCAAAGAGCGGGATCGCCACTTCCTCCTCGACCCGCAGGCGTTTCAGCAGATGGAAGAAGCCCTGCGCGTCGAATGTATCGGGCGCGCCTTTGCGATCTCGCGCGCCTCGGGCCAGCAACACAGCGTCATCGTAGTGAAAGCCATCCATCGGTACGGCTTTTGCACCCTGCCCCAAGGCGGCCACCAATTCCGCCGCCAAGGTGGATTTGCCCGCGCCCGGCGGGCCAGCAAGGGCGGTCAGAAACCGCCCTTTGCCTTGGGCCTTAGCCCGGATGATTTCGGCAAGCTCAACCGGAGTCATGCCTGTTCCGTCACGCCTTCGGGCAATTTCGCGCCGGTCATGAAAGCCACCGCGTCGGACATCGAATAATCCTTCGGGTTGATCTCGCACAGCCGACGCCCAAGGCGATGGATGTGGATGCGGTCGGCGACCTCGAACACATGCGGCATGTTGTGGCTGATCAGGATGATCGGAATGCCGCGCGCACGCACGTCGCGGATCAGTTCCAACACCCGGCGGCTTTCCTTGACGCCCAAGGCTGCCGTGGGTTCGTCCAAGATCACCACTTTCGAGCCAAACGCCGCAGCCCGCGCCACCGCCACGCCCTGACGCTGACCACCGGACAGAGTCTCCACCGCTTGATGGATGTTCTGAATGGTCATCAGGCCAAGTTCAGACAGCTTGTCTCGGGCGAATTGCTCCATCCGGGGACGGTCCATCTGACGCAAAACCGAGCCCATGAAGCCGGGCTTGCGCCATTCGCGGCCCAGAAACATGTTATCAGCAATCGACAAGGCGGGCGACATCGCAAGGTTCTGATACACCGTCTCGATGCCCTCAGCGCGGGCATCCTCTGGCCCCCGGAAATGCACCGGGCGGCCATCAAGCTCGATCGTGCCGTGGTCAGGCGTCACAGCCCCCGACAACGCCTTGATCAAGGTCGATTTGCCCGCGCCGTTGTCGCCGATCACTGCGACGATCTCGCCTGCGTTCAGGTCGAAATCGGCACCGTTCATCGCCACAACCGTGCCATAGCGTTTCATCAACCCGCGTGCGCGCAGGATAGGAGTACCCGTGGTCATTGCGAAGCCCTCCGCAGCCATTGATCCAAAGCAACGGCGATGATCACAAGGCAACCCGCCGCGAACATCTGCCAGTAGTCGTCCACCCCTGCCAGCGACAGGCCAGTGTTGAACACGCCCACAATGAACGCCCCGAGCACCGAGCCGATGATCGAGCCGCGCCCGCCGAACAACGACGTTCCACCAATCACCACAGCGGTAATTGACCCAAGGTTCACCGTGTCAAATGCGATCGGCGAAACCGACCCCACGCGACCAATCGCGATCCAGGCCGCGAAGCCGCAGATCAGGCCCGCCACGGCATAGACCGAAATCAGCGTGTTGCTGACCTTGATCCCAGACAACATCGCCGCATCCGGATCATCGCCAATCGCATGAACGTGACGGCCCCAAGATGTCTGGTTCAGCACATACCACAGCACTGCCGCCAGCAAAATCAAGGTGATACCACCGTAAGAGATCGAGGCCCCGCCCATGTTAAAGCCCTTGCCGAACCACAGTAGCGGCGCGGCTTTAGCCTCAATATCCACGTTACGGATTGATTCAGACTGCGAATACCACAGCTTCAGCGCGTTGAAGATTGATAGCGTGCCCAAAGTGACGATGAACGGCGGTAGTTTGATTTTGGCCACCAGCACGCCATTGATAAAGCCCATCAGCCCACCAAAGAACAACCCGATCAGGATCGCCAGTCCGACTGGCAAGCCGGTGACCACCGCGAGGTTGCCCATGATCAGCGAGCAAACCACAAGAATCGCGCCGACCGACAGATCAATTCCCGCCGTCAGGATCACCAGCGTCTGCGCCAATGCGACAAAGCCCGTGACCGTGACCTGTTTCAACACGGTCGACAAAGCCCCGATGCCCAAGAAGCGCGGCGCGATGATGCCAAAGCAGATCACCGAGATCAGCAGCACAAGCGCCGGGATCATCGTCGGGTAGTTGCGCAGATATCCGCGCAACACTGGAATGAAAGATTTATCGTCGCGCTCAAAGGCCGCGACCGCCGTATCGGCTTTGGTCAGCGTCGCCTCAAAGTCGGAAATGGTTTTGGTTGGTGCTGCATCTGTGCTCATCGCTTCGGCTTCCCCTCCGGTGATGATCCTCGAAACCCATAGCGTCAGGTTTCGCTTATGAAGAAGGGCGACTGTAAAGCCGCCCTTCTGTTAATCAAGCCACTTGATCAAGCGGCCTTGGGCTTAGCCCCAGCAGAGCTCGGTGCCTTTGGTGCTGTCGATCGACTCGACACCAGCGGCGGGCTTGTCAGTGACAAGGTTCACCCCGGTGTTGAAGAAGGTCAGCCCCTCGGTTGCCGTCGGCTTGGTGCCGTCTTTGGAGAAAGCCGCGATGGCTTCCACACCCTTGGCCGCCATCAGCAGCGGGTATTGCTGCGAGGTTGCACCGATGGTGCCGCCTTTGACGCTTGCGATGCCGGGGCAACCGCCGTCAACCGAAACAATGATCGCTTGGGCTTCTTTGCCTGCGTTTTTCAGAGCTTGGTAAGCGCCTTCAGCGGCAGGCTCGTTGATGGTGTAGACCACGTTGATATCCGGGTCTTTGGCCAGCAAGGTTTCCATCGCGCGCAGACCGCCTTCTGGGTTCGCGTCCGAGTTTTCATGGCCGATGACGCGCGGATCGGTTTCCGAACCCATCACGGCCAGATCCGGCACTTCAATACCGAAGCCTTTCAGGAAACCGGTGTCGCGCTGCACGTCAACCGAGATGTTGTCTTTGTTGATGTCCAGCATCGCGATCTTGGCGGTGGCAGCACCGTCGCCCATCGTGGCTTTTGCCCATTGACCGATCAGCAGACCGGCTTGGAAGTTGTCGGTGGCGAAGGTCATGTCCTGCGCGTCTTTGTCTGCCAAGGGCGTGTCGAGCGCGATCACCAGAATGCCAGCGGCGCGGGCATCTTTCAGGGCCGGACCAACCGAGTCGTTCGACGGCGTGATCAAGATACCCTTGGCGCCTGCGGCGACACAGTTTTCAATCGCGGTGATCTGCGGGGCAGCGTCGCCGTCTTTCTCACCAGCATAGGCTTGGAAATCCATGCCCGCATCGGCGGCCGCTTTCTCAGCGCCCTTTTTCATCATCACGAAGAAGGGGTTGGTGTTGTTCTTGGTGATCAGGCAAGCCAGATCGGCCGCAGAAGCAGAGCCTGCCATCAGCGCAATAGCAGCAGCACCCAGCAGGGCTTTGGTGGTGAATTTCATTGGTCGTCCTCCCAAGGATTTCGGGGTTTATTCCCCTGTCGAAAGCGTTTCGCCACAGCCTCTCCTGCCCGGCGATGGCGTTACATCGCCTGATTCCCCCCTTACGTCAAGATAAATAAATCAGAGTGATTTATTATTGACAGTACCGCCGCCAAGCCGCAGTCTGCGATCAAATGCGGGCGAAAATGCCCGTGGAATCGTCGATTTTCCTCGGGGGGAGGCTGTCATTCATGCTGATCGGAATCTCTCCTTTGCTGGGGCCAGAGTTGCTGCACACGCTACGGGCAATGGGCCATGGCGATGAAATCGCCTTGGTCGATGGGAATTATCCCGCCGCAGAACACGCCCGCCGCCTGATCCGCGCCGACGGCATCTTGCTGATGCCAATGCTGCGCGCGGTGCTGAAAATCCTGCCGGTAGAAGCCGCGTTTCGCTCCAGCCTGCACAATGATCCCGCCCAGCGCGGGGTGATCCATCATGGTTTAGATGATCTCTGCCACACCTGCGGTCAGCACTTCACCCTAACCCCACTCAGCGGCGATCAGCTTTACCCGCGCATCAAAGCGGCTTATGCCATTGTTGCCACGTCTGAATCCGAACTTTTCGCCAATGTCATCTTGCGCAAGGCAGCCCTGCCTGCCTCTGCCACAGTATAGGTCCAAATATGCCCTCGGGCGCTGATATCCTTCCAGATCGACCAAGCGACGACCTCGGGTTGCGCGGCTCGAACCAATCGGGGATGCGCGACCATAACGAGCGGCTGGTGCTGTCCTTGGTGCGCCAGCAGGGCGGGCTTGCGAAATCCGATATCGCACGCAAAACCGGGCTTTCGGCGCAGACCGTTTCAGTGATCATGCGGGCCCTAGAGCAAGACGGGCTGCTCTTGCGCGGGGCGCCGGTGCGGGGGCGGATCGGCCAACCTTCGGTGCCAATGTTCCTCAACCCCGAGGGCGCGTTCTTTCTGGGGCTGAAGATCGGGCGGCGCTCGGTCGATCTGACGCTGGTGGATTTCATGGGCCGGGTGCGCGCCACCAAACGGCAGATTTACCGCTACCCTTCGCCCAGCGCCGTGGTGGCCTTTGTCGCCCGCAGCTTGCCCGAGGTGGTCGCCACCCTGACAGCACCTGAGCGTGCGCGGGTCAGCGGCATGGGCGTGGCAATGCCGTTTCAACTGTGGTCATGGGTCGAACTGATCGGCGCCCCGAAAGCGGATATGGAAGCATGGCGCCACGCTGACATTCAGGCCGAACTCGCCGCCGTGACGCAGTTGCCGGTTTATGTGCAAAATGATGCGACTTCGGCATGTGGTGCGGAATTGGTGTTCGGCACGGGCGAGCGGCCAAAGGATTTCCTGTATTTCTACTTCGGCTATTTCGTTGGCGGCGGTCTGGTGCTGAACGGCCAGCTGTTCTTAGGCCGCTCTGGGAATGCCGCAGGCGTCGGGCCGATGCCGGTGCCGGGGCGCGATGGCAAGATGGACCGTTTGATTTCCGCCGCCTCAATGTCAACTCTCGCCGCCGCGATGGAAGCCGCCGGGGAGCCCTCGGATCATCTGTTTGAACAGCACGAGCATTGGAATGTCTCGCCGCAGATTCTGTCCGATTGGATGGACCAAGCCGCCTATGGTCTGGCTTGGGCAGCGCTGACCGCTGCCTCGCTGCTGGAGATCGAGGCGGTGATGATCGACGGCTGGATGCCGACCGAGATTCGCGCCGAAATCACCCGCCGCACCCATGCAGCCCTCCACGCGCTGGACCTTGACGGCATCGACCCGCCAGTGATCCGCGAAGGCAGCCTCGGCGCACAGGCGCGTGCCTTGGGGGCCGCCGCGATCCCGCTGTCGCAGCGCTATCTGATCGACCAAAACGCGGCAGGGCGTGAGGGCTAGAGCGTGTTGCGTTCGATCCGCTGAACCCACGCCATTATCTAAAACTTTTCTAAAATTGTCATCCTCTGCGCACAAATATCCCACGGGGGAAGGCCTGATTTGCCACTTTGCAAATCAGGCCGTGGGGGTGTGAAACCCCCATTGCGCCGCCAATCTGCGGCGATCCGTCGGCAAAGCCTACTGCTTTCATCTTGATCCCTTGGCCAAAGTCCTTATCTTTGAACCAGATAGGCGGGCTCAAAGGTCATCCTCTCTGCTCAAATATCCCACGGGGGGAAGGTCGGATGTGCCCTGAGCACATCAGGCCGTGGGGGTGTGAACCCCCATCGCCCGCAGTCCAGCAAACCTCGGTTTGCCATCCAGCGCCAGAAGGGCAAACCGATGTCTCTTGCCTTGATTGCCGCCCTGCCC
Source organism: Cypionkella psychrotolerans (assembly GCF_001294535.1). GTDB lineage: Bacteria > Pseudomonadota > Alphaproteobacteria > Rhodobacterales > Rhodobacteraceae > Cypionkella > Cypionkella psychrotolerans. Next base: position 186,289 of record NZ_LGIC01000086.1, read on the forward strand.
TTCCTCGGAGCCCTCACCCCAGCCCTCACCCAACGGTTCGGCCGCAGTATCGCCACCCTCACCGTCGCGCTATTCACCGCCGCGGCGCTGGCGCTGATCCTGAACCACCTGCCCGCGATCATCGTGGGCGATACGGTCACGACCCAGATCAACTGGCTGCCCGCGCTTGGTCTGAACGCCAATTTCCGACTGGATGGCCTTGCCCTGCTGTTCGCCCTGCTGATCCTCGGCATCGGATTGTTGATCCAGGCCTATGCCTGTTTCTACCTCGACAAAACCGAGCCCTACGCCCGCTTCCTGACCTATCTGATGCTGTTCCAAGGCGCGATGCTGGGTATTGTTCTGTCCGACAACATCCTGCTTTTGCTGGTGTTCTGGGAACTCACCTCGCTGTCCTCGTTCCTGCTGATCGGGTTCTGGAGCCACCTGCCGCAAGCCCGCCAAGGTGCCCGCATGGCGCTTGCCACCACAGGCGCAGGCGGGTTAGCAATGATCGCAGGCCTGATGATCTTGGGGCATATCGTCGGCAGCTATGACCTTTCGACGATCCTAACCCAGAAAACCGCGATCCAAACCAGCCCACTTTACCTGCCCGCGCTGATCCTGATCCTGCTCGGAGCCTTCACCAAATCCGCGCAATTCCCGTTCCATTTCTGGCTGCCGCATGCGATGGCAGCCCCCACCCCAGTGTCAGCCTACCTCCACTCGGCGACCATGGTGAAAGCCGGGCTGTTTCTGCTCGCCCGCCTGTGGCCGGTGCTGTCGGGCACGCCGGAATGGTTTTGGATCGTCACCTCTGCGGGCCTGATCACCATGGCCTTTGCCGCCAAAGTGGCGCTGTTCAAGGATGATCTGAAGGCCATCCTCGCCTATTCCACCGTCAGCCATCTCGGCCTGATCACCTTCCTACTTGGCCTTGGCACCAAAGCCGCCGCAACGGCCGCGATCTTTCACATCCTCTGCCACGCCACCTTCAAAGCCGCTTTGTTCATGCTGGCGGGCATCGTCGATCACGCCACCCACACCCGCGACATTCGCGCTTTGGGCGGCCTGCGCCGTGCCATGCCGATCACTTTCGGCCTTGCGACCATCGCGACGCTCTCAATGGCAGGTATCCCGCCACTGAACGGCTTCCTGTCGAAGGAGATGATGCTGGAGGAAGCCGCTCACACCGCCCCATGGGTCATCCCGGTGCTGGCCACCCTCGCCGCTCTGCTCTCGGTGGCGTATTCCCTACGCTTTCTCACCTACACCTTCCTCGGTCCCATCCCCGCCTACAGCCACAGCCCGCACGATCCCACCCCAGGCCTCTGGCTCCCCCCCGCGATTCTTGCTGCCCTTGTCGTAGCCATCGGCGCGGCCCCGATGCCACTTGCCGGATGGCTGGTTGATGCGGCCACCTCTGCCACCACGGGCGAGCCGATCCATGCCCATATCGCGCTCTGGCATGGGCTTGAAACCCCAGCTCTCTGGATGTCGCTTGCGGCGATCGGCGGAGCGCTCGTCACCCTCGGCCTCTACCCCGCCCTACGTCGTGTCTGGGATGCCACCCCCAAGCCGCAAGCCAAAGTGATCTTCGACGCGAGCCTCACCGCCCTGACCCACACCGCCCACACCTTCACCGCGAAATTGCACAACGGCAGCCTGTCGCGCGCCTTCGCCGCAGCCGTGCTGACCATCCTCACCCTCGGCCTCTATGCCTACCAATCCGCCGAAAGCCTGCCCGGCAGCCGCGCGCTCGCCGCCATCGCCGCAACCCCCGCCGTGGGCTTTGCCCTGATGATCACCGCCGCCCTCGCCGCCACCGCCCTGCACCGCAAACGCTTGCTGGCGCTGTTGCTGGTTGGCATCGTGGGGCTGATCCTGTCGGCGAGCTTCGCTTATCTTTCCGCCCCTGACCTTGCCCTGACGCAGATCACGGTCGAGGTTGTCACCGTAGCCCTGATGCTGCTGGCGCTGAACTTCCTGCCCAAAATCACCCCACACGAGACGCCGCGCCTGCGCAAATTGCGCGACGCATCCCTCGCCATCGGGACAGGCATAGCCACCGCCGCCCTCGCCTATGCCCTGATGATGCGCGAAGCGATCTTCCCGCCCATATCAGCCTTCCACCTCGCGCAATCGCTGCCGGGGGCCGGAGGCCACAACGCCGTCAACACCATCATCGTCGACTTCCGCGGCTACGACACCTATGGCGAGATCATCGTCCTCGGCATCGCCGCCTTGTTGATCTTCGCGTTGACAGAAAGCTTGCTTGGCACGAAATGGGCCACCCGCCCCGATCAAAGCGCTGGCGATGCGGGCGACCCACACCCGATCATGCTGCAAACCGCCACAAGGCTGATCTTGCCGATGGCGATGCTGGTCGGTTGCTATCTGTTCCTGCGCGGCCATAACCAACCCGGTGGCGGCTTTGTCGCAGGGCTGGTCTTTGCCATCGGCTTTGTCCTGCAATATATCGCGAGCGGCCAAGACTGGGCCGCCGCCCGCCGCCGCATCCCCTATCACGCGATGATCGGCGCAGGCGTGCTGGTGGCCAGCTTCACCGGAGTCGGCTCGTTCCTTGCCGGTCGCCCGTTCCTGACCTCAAACTACACCCACATCCACCTGCCACCCTTGCAGGATTTCGAACTCGCCACCGCCGCCCTGTTCGACCTTGGCGTCTTCCTCTGCGTTCTCGGAGCCGTGATGCTGGCGCTGGATGCGCTCGCCCGTCTGGCAAAGCCCCAAACGGCAAAGGATGCATGCTGATGGAGATCCTGATCGCCATCGCCATCGGCACTCTGACCGCCTGCGGCCTCTACCTGATGCTGCGCGCCCGTACTTTCCCGGTGATCCTTGGCCTGTCGCTGCTGTCCTATGCCGTCAACCTGTTCATCTTCATCTCAGGCCGGATCAAACTGAACGCCCCTCCGATCATCGGCGAGGGCAGCCAATACACCGACCCCCTCCCGCAAGCCTTAGTGCTGACCGCCATCGTGATTTCCTTCGGCATGACCGCGGTGCTGGTGATCATGGCACTGGGGGCTTACCTGACCGCAGGCCACGACCGCGTTGATACCGATGCAGACCCAGAGGATCAGGCATGAGCCAGCTGCTGATCCTGCCCGTGATTCTGCCCGCCATCTTGGCCGGTGCGATCATCCTAATTGCCCGCAACACCCTGAACGCCCAACGCGCAATCTCGATCCTTGGCACAATCGCCCTGTTGGCGCTGGCCATCACGCTCATCCAAGCCCCAACCCAAAGCTACTTCCTCGGCAACTGGCCCGCCCCTTTCGGTATCGCTCTGGTGCTGGACCGGCTTTCGGCCCTGATGCTGCTGTTGACCGCAACGCTTGCGCTGATCGTCCTGATCCACACGATCAGAACCGGATGGGACACAAAGGGCCGCCACTTCCATGCGCTTTATCTGTTCCAACTGATGGGCCTGAACGGCGCTTTCCTGACCGGCGACGCCTTCAACCTGTTCGTGTTCTTCGAGGTGCTGCTGATCGCCTCCTACGGGCTGATGGTGCATGGCGGCGGTGAGGCCCGCATCCGGGCGGGCGTGCAATATGTCGCGTTCAACCTGCTCGGCTCGACGCTGTTTTTGTTCGCGCTGGCGACGATCTACAGCACGACAGGCACGCTCAACATGGCCGATCTCGCGCAGAAACTGCCGCAAATCCCCGCCAATGATACCGCCCTGATCCGCGTGGCCGCCGTGTTGCTGATGCTGGTCTTCGCGGTCAAAGCCGCATTGGTCCCGCTGCAATTCTGGCTGCCCGGCACCTATGCCAACGCCCCTGGCCCCATCGCCGCCCTGTTCGCGGTGATGACCAAAGTCGGGGCCTATGCGCTGATCCGCTTTGGCACCTTGGTGTTCCCCACCGACCTGCCCGCCACCAACACCCTGCTGGCGAGCCTGCTTTACCCCGCAGCTCTCGCCACCATCGCCGTCGGAGCCTTGGGCACCTTCGGCACCCGCAGCCTACCGCGTCAGATCGCCTTCGCCGCCATTGGTTCCATGGGCACCCTCCTGTTGGCAGTGTCAGCCTTCACCCCGCAAGCCACCGCCGCCGCGCTTTACTACACACTCCACTCCACCCTCGCGACTGCCGCGCTGTTCCTGATCGCCGACCTCACCCGCTGCCGCCGCGACGGGATGACCGCAGCACTCTACATGGCCGCCGCCATCGCCATGGCCGGGATGCCGCCGCTGTCCGGCTTTGTCGGGAAACTGCTGATCCTCGACGCCCTGCGCGGCGACGCAATCGCATGGGCCGCCATCCTCATCGCCTCCCTCCTGACCATGATCGGCCTCGCCCGCACCGGCTCCGACCTATTCTGGAAATCCCCCAGCACCGAAGCCCCCGCCGAAAGCAAAACCGCCATACTGCTTTGCCTCGCAGCGCTCGCCACCCTGACAATCGCCGCGGGCCCGATCACCAGTTGGCTGACCCTGACCGCCGAAGCCCTCCATGCCCCCACCGCTTATATCGCCGCCAACCACCTCGGGGGGACCAAATGAGCCGCCTGTTCCCCCACCCGATGCTCTCCGCCACCCTGTTCCTCGCATGGCTTCTCCTTGCCGGCAGCACCGCAATAAACTCCCTGCTGATGGCCGCCCTCCTTGCCACACTCATCCCGCTTGCCACCCAAGCCTACTGGCCCAGCCGCCCGAAAATCCGCCACCCGTTGCGGCTGATCAGCTACATCGCCCTCGTCCTCTACGACGTGATCATCGCCAATATTCAAGTCGCCCGCATCATCCTGTTCATGCCCGCCGACCAGATCAAATCGGCATGGATCACCGTCCCGGTCGATCTGCCCTGCCCCGAGGCCATCGCCCTTCTGGCAGGCACCATCACCCTGACCCCCGGCACGCTGACCGCTGAATTCTCCGCCGATAACAAGGCACTGCTGATCCATGCCCTGCACGCGCCTGACCCCGACGCCACCCGCGCCGAGATAAAATCCCGCTACGAATCCCGGTTGCAAAGGATTTTCCGCTGATGCTGACCTACGCGCTCACCTTCGCCATCGCCTGCTTCGCACTGGCGCTGATCCTGAATCTGATCCGGCTCGCCACCGCGCCCACCATGCCAGACCGCATTCTGACGGTCGACACCATGGTGATCAACGTCATCGCGCTGATCGTGCTTTACGGCGTGCAAACCCACTCCACCGTTGTCTTCGATGCCGCCCTGCTGCTGGCAATGACCGGCTTTATCTCCACCATCGCCTTCTGCAAATTCCTGCTGCGCGGGGGCATCATCGAATGAACCTTACCATCGAACTGCTCATCTCCGCCCTGCTGATCATCGGCGGCAGCTTCGGCCTGATCGGTAGCTTTGGCCTGTTGAAACTACGCGAGCCGATGCAACGCCTGCACGCCCCCACCAAGGCCACCACCGTCGGCGTCGGCGCTTCGCTGATCGCCGCCGCCCTCACCCTGTTGTGGCAAACCGGAGCCGCCAGCTGGCAAGGCGTGATGGTCGCGGTCTTCCTGTTCCTCACAGCCCCCCTTTCCGGCCTGATGCTGGCGAAAGCCCACCGCCACCTCAGCCGCCCCGACCTGCCGCCCACAGGCACCAAAGCCCCATGGGCGGGCGAGACCCCGCCCAAGCCCTGAACCGCCACGAATTTAACCCCTCGGTCAAATCCCGCCGAAACCGTGCAACAGCCCCCTTGCCACCCCGGCCTTCCCCGCGCACTCTGCCGTCAACCCTTTAGGTGAGGCCCCGATGCAAACCCTGACCGAGAATAAAAGCCAACTGCCGACGCTGACCCACACCCGCAACCCCGGCATGGCGCTGGATCTGGATTGGGTGGCATCGGTGCAAGCCAACACCTCGGCCATTGAGCGGCGCGCCAATACCTTGGGCGGCAGACGTTCGGTTAAAAAAGAGTTTCAAGCGGCGTGGCTGCTTAAAGCCATCAGCCTGATCGACCTCACCACCCTGTCCGGCGACGACACCGAAGGCCGCGTCAAACGCCTCTGCGCTAAGGCGCGCCAGCCCGTCGCCCCCTGGATGCTCGACAAACTCGGGCTGCAAGGCCTGACCACCGGGGCGGTCTGCGTCTATCACGAGATGGTGGAAACCGCCGTCCGCGCGCTGGAAGGCACCAACATTCCCGTCGCCGCTGTCTCGACTGGCTTCCCGGCTGGCCTCTCGCCCTACCGCCTGCGCATCGCCGAAATTGGAGAGTCCGTCCGCGCCGGGGCGAAAGAAATCGACATCGTGATCTCGCGCCGCCATGTCCTCACCGGAAACTGGCAGGCGCTGTATGACGAAATGCGCGAGATGCGCGCCGAATGTGGCGAAGCCCATGTCAAAGCCATCCTCGCCACCGGAGAACTCGCCACCCTGCGCAACGTCGCCCGCGCGAGCCTCGTCTGCATGATGGCCGGGGCCGATTTCATCAAAACCTCGACCGGGAAAGAACCCGTCAACGCCACCCTGCCTGTCACCTTGACGATGATCCGCTGCATCCGCGATTATCAGGAACGCACCGGCATCAAAGTCGGCTACAAACCCGCAGGCGGCATCGCCAAGGCCAAAGACGCGCTGCTGTATCTGGCGCTGATGAAAGACGAACTCGGCCACCCTTGGCTGCAGCCCGACCTGTTCCGCTTCGGGGCCTCCTCGCTGCTGGGCGACATCGAACGCCAGTTGGAACACCACCTGACAGGCCAATACTCGGCGTCCAACCGCCACGCGATGGGGTAAGCCCATGCCGATTTCATCTTGGCAAATATATCCCCGCCGGTGGCGCACGCCCGCCCCAACCGCTCCCGCCCAAAGCCTGCCGCCCCGCCAAAGGACAAAGCCATGACCCAACCCACCGTCCGCGAGATTTTCGACAGCATGGCATATGGCCCCGCCCCTGAAAGCAATGCCGAGGTCATGGCTTGGCTGCATAAACACCAAAGCTTCGGCCACTGGATCGACGGCGCCTTCACCAAACCCGGCGAGACGTTTGAAACCCGCAACCCAGCAACGGCTAAACCGCTCGCGCATATCACCCAGGGCACCGCGTCTGATGTGGATGCCGCCGTCAAAGCCGCCCGCCGCGCCCAACCGAAATGGGCGAAACTGCCCGGCTATGCCCGCGCCAAATATCTATACGCCCTCGCGCGCCTCGTGCAGAAACATTCCCGCCTGCTGGCCGTGCTGGAAACCATGGACAACGGCAAACCAATCCGCGAATCGCGCGACATCGACATCCCGCTTGTCGCCCGCCATTTCTACTACCACGCGGGCCTTGCGCAACTGATCGACAGCGAACTCCCCGGTCAACAAGCCTTGGGCGTCTGTGGCGCGGTGATCCCGTGGAACTTCCCGCTGCTGATGCTGGCATGGAAAGTTGCTCCTGCCCTCGCCGCAGGCAACACTGTGGTGCTGAAACCCGCCGAATACACCCCGCTCACCGCTTTGCTGTTCGCCGAACTGAGCCGAGAAGCGGGCCTGCCGAAAGGCGTTTTGAACATCGTCACCGGCGACGGCGATACCGGCGCGGCGCTGGTCAACCACCCCGATGTCAACAAAATCGCCTTCACCGGATCAACCGCCGTGGGCCGCAAAATCCGCGAAGCCACCGCAGGTTCCGGCAAAGCGCTGACGCTCGAATTGGGCGGCAAATCCCCCTACATCGTGTTCGACGACGCAGATATCGACTCTGCCATCGAGGGCCTTGTCGATGCGATCTGGTTCAACCAAGGCCAGGTCTGCTGCGCCGGATCGCGACTGCTGATCCAAGAAGGCATCGCCGAGCGGTTCTACGAAAAACTAAAACGCCGGATGGACGGCCTCCGTCTTGGTGACCCCTTGGACAAATGCATCGACGTTGGCGCCATCGTCGACCCGGTGCAACTCGCCACGATCAAAGGCCTCGTGGAAACCAACAAAGACGGCGAAACCTACCATGCCGCTTGCGCGGTGCCCGAAGGCTGCTTTTACCCGCCGACCCTGATCACCGGGCTCTCCGCCGCCTCCACCCTGATGCAGGAAGAAATCTTCGGCCCGGTGCTGGTCGCCATGACCTTCCGCACCCCCTCTGAGGCCGCCGATCTCGCCAACAACACCAAATACGGCCTCGCCGCGACGATCTGGAGCGAAAACATCAACCTCGCCCTCGACGTGGCCCCGAAAGTCAAAGCCGGAGTCGTCTGGGTCAACGCCACCAACCTGTTCGACGCCGCCGCTGGTTTCGGCGGCGTGCGCGAAAGCGGTTTTGGCCGCGAAGGCGGTTGGGAGGGGCTGATGGCCTATGTCAAACCCAGCCGCGCAACCAAACCGCTGAGCCCGATCAAGGCCATCGACGCCCCCGCCATCATCGAGGCCTCCAGCATCGACCGCACCGCCAAACTCTACATCGCAGGCAAGCAAGCCCGCCCCGATGGCGGCTATTCGCAACCGATCTGGTCGCCGAAAGGCAAGCTGCTCGGCCACGCGGGCCTTGGCAACCGCAAAGACATCCGCAACGCAGTGGAAGCCGCCCATGCCGCCAAAGCGTGGGCCAAAACCACCGCCCACACCCGCGCGCAAATTCTATATTACATCGCCGAAAACCTCTCCGCCCGCGCCACTGAGTTCGCGGGCCGCTTGCGCGATCTCACCGGTCGCTCCGGCGAGGTCGAGGTCGAAGCCTCCATCGCCCGCCTGTTCACCTATGCGGCTTGGGCCGATAAATTCGACGGCGCGGTGAAATCCGTCCCCCTGCGCGGCGTGGCGCTGGCGATGAATGAACCCTGTGGCGTGATCGGCGCGCTCTGCCCCGACGATGCCCCGCTGCTCGGTCTGATTTCCCTGATGGCCCCCGCCATCGCGATGGGCAACACCTGCATCCTCGTCCCGTCCGAGCCGTTCCCCCTCGCCGCGACCGATTTCTACCAAGTGCTCGACACCTCAGATTTGCCCGCAGGCGTCGTCAACATCGTCACCGGGCCACATGCCGAACTCGCCAAACCCCTCGCAGGCCACCGCGATATTGACGCAGTGTGGAGCTTTTCCTCCACCCCGCTCTCCGCGCTGATCGAGAAAGAATCCGCCGGAAACATCAAGCGCACATGGGTCAACAACGGCCAGTCGCGTGACTGGATCACCGAGGGCGAAGGCCGCACCTTCCTGCGCGCTGCGACCGAGGTGAAAACCATTTGGGTGCCCTACGGCGAGTGATTACAGCAGAATCCGGGCCTAACCCCCCGGATTTCCCCCAAATTGTTCACGCTTCGCAAAAAATTCCCCCTGATCAGGTGCTAAAACCTGTGGCATACTCCCGGTGTCATGCGTAGGCACGCAGGCATCCAAGCACGCCAAAATGGCGGAACCAAATAAGGGACATTAGAATGATCAACGAGTTCAAAGCCTTCATCATGAAGGGCAATGTGATGGACCTCGCCGTGGGTATCATCATCGGCGCCGCCTTCACCGCCATCGTCAACAGCCTTGTTGGCGACCTGATCAACCCGATCATCGGCCTGATCCTGGGCGGCGTGAACTTCTCGGACATGTTCATTGACCTTTCCGGCACCAACCCGGCCACCATGGCGGCCGCGAAAGAATCCGGCGCGGCCGTGTTTGCTTATGGCGCGTTCATCACCGCCATCATCAACTTCCTGATCATCGCTTTCGTGGTGTTCATGCTGGTGAAATCCATGAACAAGATCATGCCGAAAAAGGCCGAAGCCCCCGCTGCTCCAGCTGGTCCGACCGAGTTGGACGTTCTGAAAGAAATCCTCGTTGCTGTGAAAAAGTAACGCGCTCGGCAAACGCCCATGCAAAAGGTCCTCGCGCGCAGCGGGGGCCTTTTTCATCGCACCATAGCCCAAGCGAACGCGGCAGCGCCTTTGCGGCAGGCTCGATGCCCGCCGCAAACCCACCTGTATTCAACCCAGAACTCAGATCGACAACGCGTCCAGCCCAGAGATCGTCGGCAACCCCAAAGCCACGCCCACCGCCGCATAGGTCAGCTTGCCCGCGTGAACATTCAGCCCGGCCAGCAAATGTTTGTCCTCGGCACAGGCCCGCTTCCAGCCCTTGTTGGACAAAGCCAGCATGAACGGCATCGTCGCATTGCCCAACGCCAGCGTTGAGGTCCGCGCCACCGCCCCCGGCATGTTCGCCACACAATAATGCATGATGCCATCAACCTCATAGATCGGGTCTTGATGTGTCGTCGCGCGCGAGGTTTCAAAACAACCGCCCTGATCAATCGCCACATCGACCAAAGCCGCGCCCGGCTTTAACTCGGCCAGTTGCGCGCGCGAAATCAGTTTCGGAGCCGCCGCCCCCGGAATAAGCACAGCCCCGATGATCAGATCAGCCTGCCGGGCCAGTTCAATCGTCGTCGCCGCATCGGCATAGCCGCACTTGAATTGACCGCCGAACACATCATCCAGATAGCGCAGGCGGTTCACGGACCGGTCCAGCACCGTTACATCCGCGCCCATGCCAGCAGAAATCTTCGCCGCATGAGTGCCCACCACCCCGCCGCCAATCACCAGAACCTTCGCAGGCAGAACCCCCGGCACGCCGCCCATCAACACGCCGCGCCCGCCATTGGCCTTCTGCAAGGTCCACGCCCCGACCTGAGGCGCCAACCGTCCCGCCACCTCCGACATCGGCGCCAACAGCGGCAACCCACCGCGATCATCCGTCACCGTCTCATAAGCAATTGCGGTGACGCCTGAGGCCAGCAAATCTCGCGTCTGATCCGGGTCGGGGGCCAGATGCAGATAGGTGAACAACACCTGCCCCGCCCGCAACCGCGCCCGCTCGATGGGCTGCGGCTCTTTGACCTTCACGATCATATCGGCGGCGGAAAAGACCTCCTCTGCCGTGCCCACAATCGCAGCCCCCGCCACGATGTAATCCGCATCGGTGAAGCCCGCGCCATTGCCGGCCCCGGTTTCGATCATCACGGCATGACCCGCGAGCACCGCTTCGCGCGCGGCGTTCGGGGTCATGCCGACACGAAATTCTTGCGGTTTGATTTCCTTCGGACATCCGATTTTCATAAGCTCTCTCCCTGATGGACTCTGCGTCCCTGCGCCTCAGCTTGAACCCGAACCGTTGCAAATGTTTTGAAATTTTACTGACACTCTGCGCGGTCCGTGGTAGATTCTGCGAATAAATGCCGATCTGAGAAAGATTTTCACCATGGCCGCCGATTTAGACGCCACCGACCGCCGCATCCTCGGGGTCTTGCAAAAAGACGGCCGCATCACCAATGCCGATCTGTCGGAACGGGTAAACCTGTCGCCCTCGGCCTGTCACCGCCGCGTGCAACTGCTGGAGGAAGCCGGCTATATCGACGGCTATGTCGCTTTGCTGAACACCCGCCGCATGGGCAAGCCGACCACGGTATTTGTCGAGATCACCCTGCAGAGCCAAGCCGAAGACCTGCTCGACGCCTTTGAGCGCGAAGTCGCCAAGGTGCCAGACATCTTGGAGTGTCACCTGATGGCAGGCACCGCCGATTACCTGATCAAGATCATGGCCGAAGATACCGAGGATTTCGCCCGCATCCACCGCCAACACCTGTCGCGCCTGCCCGGTGTGCGCCAGATGCAATCCAGCTTCGCCCTACGCACCGTGGTCAAAACCACCGCTCTGGCGGTCTAGCAGCTATACTTTGTAAGCCACCAGCACCGCCCCCGCCCCAATCAGGCAAACCCCCAACCAGTTCAGCCAGGACAACTGCTCTTTCAGGAAAATCGCCGCGAAGATCGCCACCAGCACCACGCTGAGCTTGTCGATGGTCGCCACCCGCGCCGCATCGCCCATCTTCAGCGCCCGGTAATAGCAAATCCACGAGCCGCCCGTCGCCAGCCCCGACAGCGCCAGAAACACATAGGTTTTGCCGGGAACAGAATCCAAAGGCTGCGCCTGCCCCGTCGCCCAGACGATCACCGCAATCACCACCAGAATAATCGCAGTGCGGATCAGCGTCGCGAAATCCGAATTGATCTGCGACACGCCGATCTTGCCAAAAATCGCCGTCAGCGCCGCAAAACCCGCTGAGGCCAAGGCCCAGAACTGCCAGCTTCCCATCAGTGCCTTCATCGCATCCTCGCCCGCCCAAGTGTCCATATCATGCGCCCAGACCATGATCTTCTGCAAGGCATGCGCGTTGACGGTCTGATCCAACCGGACTGTGCCGTAGCCCCCTTGGCTGATGTCCAATCATGCAAGCGTTACACGGCTTCGCTAGCCTCTCGCCACACAGCCAGAGGAGACTCCAGTCATGAACAAAACCCCTGAAAATCTGCACAGCCGCACCACCAACAAACCGATGCGCGATATCATTGCCGACCGCTCGCGCCGCAGCTTTCTGAAAAGTGCCGGGGCGACGCTTGGCGCTGTGGCCGCGCAAGGTTTTGTCGGCTCGCTGTTTTCCACCCAAGCCTATGCGCAGGCCGCGCAATCCAGCCTGCAATTCACCGAACTGACCCGCATCTATGACAAGATGCACCATGTCGCCGAGGGTTATAAGGCAGATGTCGTGGTCGCTTGGGGCGATGCGATGAAGGCCGGGCAAGAGGCTTTTGACCCCGCCAAAATCGACGCCGCAGCGCAGGCCGACCGATTCGGCTATAACTGCGATTACATCGCCTTCATGCCGCTGCCGCGCGGCTCGCAGACCTCAGATCACGGACTGCTGTGTGTGAACAACGAATATGTCTCGCCGAACGTGATGTTCGCCGACATGACCGAAGATGACGCTAGCGCGAAGATGACCGAAGCGCAGGTTGCGCTGTGCAACATGGCGATTGGCCATTCCATCGTGGAAATCATCCGCAAGGACGGTGTGTGGTCGGTTGTGCAAGACAGCCCGCTGAACCGTCGCATCACGCTGGACACGCCGATGACGATTTCCGGCCCTGCCGCTGGCAACGCGCATCTGAAAACCTCTTATGACCCGACCGGCACGATGGCCAAGGGCACCACATACAACTGCTCGGGCGGCGTGACGCCGTGGGGCACCGTGCTGACCTGTGAAGAAGGCGCGTCGGATACCTTTGGCGGCTCGATCGAGGGCAACCCCGAGGCGGCTGCGCTGGAACGCTACGGCTATGATGGCTCGGATTATTATGGCCGCGCGCGCTTCGATGCCCGCTTCGATATGGGCAAAGAACCGAACGAGCCGAACCGCTTTGACTGGGTTGTTGAAATCGACCCCTACGACCCCAACTCCACCCCCGTCAAGCGCACCGCTTTGGGCCGGATGTCGCATGAGGCCTCCACCGTTGTGCTGAACAAAGACGGTCGTGTGGTGGTTTACATGGGCGATGACGATTACTTTGAATACGTCTACCGCTTTGTCACGGAAGCGAAATATGATCCGGCCAACCCGGCCTCGGGCAAGGATTTGCTGGATGCGGGCACGCTTTCGGTCGCGCGCTATGATGCCGATGGCAGCATGACATGGTTGCCGCTGACCCACGGCACCGCAGGGCTGACCGCAGAGGCAGGTTTTGCCGATCAAGCCGATGTGGTGCGCAAGGCGCGGCTGGCGGCGGACGTTCTGGGGGCCACGCCGATGGACCGCCCGGAAGATATCGAAACCAACCCGGTGACGGGCCGTGTTTACGCTGTGATGACCAAGAACAAGAAAATCACCCAAGACAAGCTGAACCCCGCCAACACCCGCCCGGAAAACCTGTGGGGCCATATCGTCGAGATGATCCCACCGGGTGGTGTTGGCGTTGATGCCGACCATACCGCCGAGAAATATGGCTGGGATCTCTTCGTTCTGGCGGGCAACCCGAAAGACCCGGCGACCAGTTCCACCTTTAGCCCGGATACCTCTGAGAACGGCTGGTTCGTGAACCCCGACAACCTGACGTTTGATCCCAAAGGCCGCATGTTCGTCTCCACCGATGGCGCCAATGACTTTGACATCGCCGACGGGGTGTATGGTGTCGATACCGAGGGCCCGGCGCGCGGTCTGCCCAAGCTGCTGTTCGCCTGCCCGATTGGCGCAGAGGCCTCCGGCCCGTGCTTTACGCCTGATGGCACCACCTTGTTCATCTCGGTCCAGCACCCGGCGGAAAATGCAGAGACGCTCGACAAGGCCGAAACGCTCTGGCCCGACTTCAAGGAAGGCGGTTTGCCGCGTCCAGCTGTTGTTGCGATCCAGCGCAACGACGGTGCCGAAGTCGCCAGCTGACAACGCTTCCCGCCCACCTGCAATGCGGGTGGGCGGGGACTCTCCTTCAACGCCTAAGCTTTCACTTCTTCCGCCCAAACCGTAAACTTCTGCAACACATGCGGCCCGAACGAGTGGATCAGCGGAACATCCGCCGCATCCCGCCCGTAAGCCACCTCAACCCGGCCAATCCGCGGCACGTTGTTGCGCGGATCAAAGGTGTGCCAGCCGCCATCCAAGTAAACCTGCATCCAGGCCGCGAAATCCATCGGTCCGGTGACGGGCACACCAATATCCGGGATATAGCCGTTCACATAACGCGTCGGAATGTTCATGCAGCGGCACAAAGTAATCGCCAGATGCGCGAAATCGCGGCACACCCCGGTGCCCTCTTGCCAGCCCTCATAGGCCGTCCGCGTCACCCGCGCGTTCATATAATCAAATCGGATGTGGCGATGCACATAATCACAAATCGCCTGCACCTGCGTATAACCGGGGGCGATATGACCAAACATATCCCACGCGATCTGGCTCAGCTTATCGGTCTCACAATACCGACTACCGACCAGATAGATCAAAACCTCATCCGGCAATTCCGCCAGCGGCGTCGGCTGCAACCATGGCATCACCGGATCGGGCAACCCGCTAAGCTCAATCGTGCAATCGCTGCGCAGGCTGAACAGGCCCGGCTGCGCCACCATCCGCCGACAGGTATTGCCGAACAAATCGCGATACACGGTCGTCGGCACCGCTGGCGTCGTCACCATCGCCGATTGCACGCGCAAAGCCTCGCGCAACTCATCGCGCACCGACATCATGCAGATCATCGGCGTTTCTTGCCCACAAGACACGGAGATGTCGTAGCCAAACCTCAAAAGCATAGACAGCCCTTTCGCTGTGATCGTTTCCAGCTAAACGCCGCTGCCCGCTTTCGGTTGCCAGATTGCTGCGAATGGCCGGGCCTCTGGGTGAATAGGCCGAAGATGCCCGCAAAATAGACGATATGCTCTAAATATAATCAAAATGAAAAACCCCCGTCCTTACGGGCGGGGGTCAATCGGGGTGAGGATCGCTCCTCCAGTGTCGCTAACGTTTGGCAATCTTCGGCAAGCCGAAAATTACATCCCGCCTTCGCGCTGAAGCTTCTTCCGGGCGAGCTTGCGCGCACGGCGCACGGCTTCGGCGGATTCGCGAGCTTTTTTGACGGAGGGTTTCTCGAAATGTTGCTTGAGCTTCATTTCGCGGAACACGCCTTCGCGCTGGAGCTTTTTCTTGAGGGCGCGAAGCGCTTGCTCAACGTTATTATCGCGGACGCTGACCTGCATGTGGTTGTCACCACCTTCCTAAGTTAGAGTTGCACTGAATGTGCAGGCTTGGCGCGCATAGCAAAGCCCCGTGGCTTTGTCTACCTTACACGAAGAAGGGGATCGAAATGGACGATAAAAACACCTCGGATACCAGCATGGAAGCCGCCAAAAGCCTTATTCTGCAAGCCGCCCTGCCCCACGCCGCCTTCGACGGCTGGTCTGAAACCACCCTGCAAGCCGCCCTGACCGATTCGGGCATAGCCCCCGGCTTGGCCCGCGCTTTGTTCCCGCGCGGCGGCATCGACCTTGCGGTGGCTTACCACCAGCAGGGCGATGCTGCGATGACCGCAGCCCTCGCCGCCACAGACCTTACCGCTCTGCGCTATACCAACCGCGTCGCCCTTGCGATCAAGCTGCGCCTCAGCCATGCCGACAAAGAACTCGTCCGCCGGGGCACCACCCTGTTCAGCCTGCCACACCACGCCCCCGAAGGGGCCAAGCTGATCTGGTCCACCGCCGACGCGATCTGGCGCGCGCTTGGCGATACCTCGAACGACCTGAACTGGTATTCCAAACGCGCCACGCTCTCCGCCGTCTACACCGCCACAGTGCTGTTCTGGCTGGGCGATCACTCCGAAAACAATGCAGACACTTGGGCCTTCCTTGACCGCCGCCTTGCCAATGTCACAGCGTTTGAGAACACCAAGACCGCGATCAGCAATAACCCAATCGCCAAAGCCTTGCTGGCAGGCCCGCTGAAACTGCTGGAGAGAATCTGCGCGCCGCAACCGCATGACCTGCCCGGCCATCACAAACCATAAGAGGCTCTCTGAATGACGCTCCCCTCAATTTTGGCCTCCTCGATGCTGGCGATGGAAATCTCTGCCCCCGGCGGCCCGGATGTGCTGACCCCGGTATCGCTTCCGGTCCCGGTCCCCGGTCACGGCCAGATCATCATCCACCTCGCCTATGCAGGCGTAAACCGCCCCGACGCGCTACAACGCGCAGGCGCTTATGCACCGCCCGCCTCTGCCTCGCCCCTACCCGGCCTAGAAGGCGCGGGCACCGTCGTTGCCATGGGCCCCGGCGTCAGCCGCTGGCAAATCGGCGACAAGGTTTGCGCCCTGTTGCCCGGTGGCGGCTATGCCGAATACGTCGCCTGCGCCGAGTCCCATGCCTTGCCGATCCCCCATGGCCTGACCCTGCGCGAAGCCGCCTGCCTGCCCGAAACCTGCTTCACCGTCTGGTCGAACATGGTGATGCGCGGCAAACTCAAAGCAGGCGAGCACTTCCTCGTCCACGGCGGCTCCTCCGGCATCGGCACCACGGCAGTTCAAATCGCCGCCGCCTTGGGTGCGCGGGTGTTTGCCACCGCAGGCAGTGATGAGAAATGCGTTGCAGTCAAGGCTTTGGGCGCAGAGACCTGCTTCAACTACAAAACGACCGACTTTTCCGAAGAAGCCAAAAAACTCGGCGGATTCGACCTCATCCTCGATATGGTCGGCGGTCCCTACCTGCCGCGCAATGTCCGCGCTTTGGCCGATGATGGCCGTCTTGTGCAGATTGCTTTCTTGCAAGGCGCCAAGGTCGAGTTGAATTTCGCCGAGATGATGATGCGCCGCCTGACCCTGACCGGATCGACCCTGCGCCCGCAATCCGATGCCGCCAAAGCCATGATCGCGCAGCAAGTCGAAACCCACATCTGGCCGCTGATCGCGCAGGGTAAATTCCGTGTGGTGATCGACAGCGAATACGCCCTGACAGAAGCGCCCGCAGCACACTGGCGGATGGAAAGCTCGGGTCACATCGGCAAAATCGTGATGAAAATACCGGATTAAACCGCAGAAAATCCAAACAATTTATCTAAAATTGTCATCCTCTGCGTGCAAATATCCCACAGGGGTCTGGGGGTGTGAAACCCCCAGTTCCAACGCCAGCCTCAATCGCCCAGCTTGGCATGCACCTCGTCCAGATCCACCTCGGCCAATGGCATCTTGTTGCCCGGATTGTCGAAATCATACTTGAACAACTGGAAATCCCGCTTGTAGATTTCCCAAACCAGATGCCGCGACAAATCGTCAAAGTAGTCTTCAACCGGGTGCAGTCGCTTTGGCCCGTGGCCTTCGCTCTCGTTGAACTTCGGGATCTTCTTCAGATCAACCTTATGCTTTACCTTGATTTTCTTCAGCACCGCACCCATACCTTCGTCGAATTTCTCGGTGAAGAAAATCTTGTCATAGCGTCCGCCGTTGACGATATAGGTCGAGACATGCCCCGCCATCGCCGACCAGTGAATGTCCGGCTCCATCGGTTTCTTGAACCGGATGGTGTCGCGCGCAAACAGCAGAAACCGGCGAAAGCTTTCGATCTGATCGAACTCACCCTGCCCATCATCGCCGCCCACCTGCACACCGTATTTCTGCACCAGCAGCGGCACCAGATTGCCGCGATAGCGCTTGCCGTTGCGCTGAATGCCGCAAATCTTATCGAAAAATGACGATAGAATTCGCGTGTAGGGGTTGCGCACGCAGGTAAAGGCGTAAGACTTATGCGTCTTCACATTGCGCTCAATCAGCGGCTGGCTCGCCTCAATCGCCCATTTGTGCATGCCCCCGGTCGCATCATGGATATCGCCATCGAAAAACTTGCCATGATCCGAGTAAAACATGATCTGCCCGATGGTCGAGCAGGCACATTTCGGCACCACCCGGTAGACCACCGATTCCGACTCTGTCATCCAAGTTCCGGGGAAACCCATCCAAGCACTCCTAAACGTCCGACCCAAAGCCGCACAAACTCAATCCAGCACAAAAAAGCAAACAAACTCTGTCTTTTCAATGTGTCTTCAAGGTATTTAGGGAAACAATGACGCGTTCAAGGGTTTAATGTTCACCAAATGGCCAGAATCGCCTACATCCTGCTTTGCCACAAGGATCCCGAGGGGATCATCGCTCAGGCCCAACGCCTGACAGCGGTGGGGGATTATGTCGCCATCCATTTCGACGGCCGCGCCAAGCCATCCGATTTCGACAAAATTCGCTCTGTGCTCACCGCCAACCCCAACGTCACCTTCACCAAACGCCGCGCCAAATGTGGCTGGGGCGAATGGTCGCTGGTCGAAGCCACCCTGATGGCCGTCGAGGCTGCCGTAGAAGCCTTCCCGCGCGCCACCCATTTTTACATGCTGTCCGGCGATTGCATGCCGATCAAATCCGCCGAATTCGCCCATAGGTTCCTCGACCGCGAGGAAGTCGATTACATCGAAAGCTTCGATTTCTTCAGTTCCGACTGGATCAAAACTGGCATCAAGGAAGAACGCCTGATCTACCGCCATTATTTCAACGAGCGCACCCACAAGGCGCTGTTTTACGCCTCGATGAAATGGCAAGACAAACTCGGCCTGACCCGCAACGTCCCCGCCGACATCGCCATGCAGATCGGCAGCCAATGGTGGTGCCTGCGCCGCCGCACCGTCGAATCCGTGCTCGATTTCACCAAGAAACGCCGCGACGTGATGCGGTTCTTCCGCACCACCTGGATTCCCGACGAGACGTTTTTTCAAACCATCGTCCGCCATTTGATCCCCGAGGCGGAACTACGCACCCGCACCCTGACCTTTCTGATGTTCACCGATTACGGCATGCCGGTGACCTTCTATAACGACAATTACGATCTGTTGATCAGTCAAGACTACCTGTTCGCCCGCAAAATCAGTCCCGACGCCACCGATCTGAAAGACCGCCTCGGCAAGCTTTACGCCGCCAAAGGCGTACGCTTTGCGATCTCAAACGAAGGCCGCAGCCTGTTCAAATTCATCTCGGGCCGTGGCCGCGTCGGCCGCCGTTTCGCCCCCCGATTCTGGGAAACCGAAAGCTCGCTTGGCCGCCACCGCACCCTGATGATGGTCACCTGCAAGAAATGGCACGTCGCCAAGCGCTTGGTGGAACGCGTGCGCCAAGTCACCAACCTACCCGCGCTGGACTATCTGTTTAATGAGGCTTCCACCCCGCTGCCCGATCTTGGCGGCATCCAATCGACCTTGGAAAAACGCACCCGCCACCGCCGCGCCCTGATGCGGGTGTTGTTCGATTACTGGCAAACCGATCAGTTGGTGATCTGCATCGACCCCGCCAACGTCGATCTGATGCAGGATTTCTACAACGACAAGGCCAAAGTCCGGCTGTTAGAAATCGAATGTGATTTCACCGATGAATATCTGATCGGCCACGCCAAGCGCGTCGGTCTGGCCAGCGATTCCACCCCCAAAGACACCATCGGCCGTCTGCTGCCCACCATCCGCTATGATGTGAAGTTTGAAGGCGACCGCATCCGCGACGCAGGTTTCCCCAATCTGCTGCGCGTGCGGCAAAGCGCCAGTATCGATGAAAACACCGTGCCTCTGGCCGAATTTCTTGACATAAGCTCCGAGAAGGCGCGCGAAATCGCCGCCACCGCTTATCTGTTTGTGGATTGACCGATGCCCTACACCTATGACCCGCAAAACATCTTCGCCCGCATCCTGCGCGGGGAAATCCCCAACAAAACCGTGCTGGACACCGAGCATTCGCTCGCCTTCCACGACATCGCCCCGCATGCCCCGGTGCATGTGCTGGTGATCCCGAAAGGCCCCTACGCCACCTTCGATCACTTCGCCGCCAAGGCATCGGCCGAGGAAATCCTCGATTTCCACCGCGCCTGTGCCAAGGTCTGTGAGATTGTCGGCGTTGCCCCCGGCATGGGCTACCGCGCCATCACCAACGCAGGCCCGCATGGCATGCAAGAGGTGCCGCATTACCACCTGCATATCTTGGGCGGCAAAGTCATGGGGCCGCTGATCCAGCGTTAAGGCGGTTTGCGTTTCAGAGCGACCCTCAAAATACGCCCTCTCTGGGGCGAACTCCGATCAAGCATAAAGCCAATGCGTTAACAGCAGGTTTCGGGTCGCTTGACTCCTCCTCGCGGCGCTATCTGGGCCAATCCTAACCCAGAGGCTCCGATGATCCGCTTCACGCCCATCCCCACCGAAACCGTCCGCGCCTACCAAGCCGGCGGCCCAGACGCCAACGGTCAAATCCCTGAGCGCCACATCTCCGACGGCGCAGGCAACCCCTGCCGCCACTGCCTGCAAATGATTCCTAAGGGCGCAGGCATGTTGATCCTCGCCCACCGCCCGTTCCCCTCGGCGCAACCCTATGCCGAACTCGGTCCGATCTTTCTTTGCGCCAACGCTTGCGCAGCAGGCGGCAGCGCAGAAATCCCCGAAATCCTCGCCTCCCCCGAGTACATCATCCGGGGCTATTCCGCCGAGAACCGCATCGTCTACGGCACCGGGGCCGTCGTCCCCACCGCGACGATCCCCGCCGAGGCGGAAACCCGTCTGACCGACCCGCGCATCGCCTATGTCCACATCAGATCCGCCCGCAACAACTGCTACCAACTCCGGGTTGAGCGCGCCTGATCGCTTCTCGGCCCTCACAGGCCTCTGCGCTGCCACCAGCGCAGAGCGCCCGTCAGGACGCGATAAGCGGCCCCTCGCCCTGCGTCAGTTTTGCGATGAACTCCGCCAGTCGCTTGGCGCGGGTTTCCGGGCGCTTCGCTGTGGTCAGCCGATAGTAAATCGCATAGCGGTTCTTCGCATCCAAACTGGCAAAGTGATCCCGCGCCACCGGCGGAGCCGCCGCCAGCGCCTCCAGAAAATCCGCAGGCAAATCTGCCCCCTTGCCGCCCGAATAGGTCGCCGCCCACCGCCCATTGGCGCGCGCAACCTCCACCGCCGCCAACCCCGCCGCCTGCATCCGGCCTTCGGCAATCAAGCGCTCGGCATGGGCACGGTTGATCTGGCTCCATGCAGAACCAGCCTTGCGCGGCGTAAAGCGCTGTATCCATTGCGTTTCAGATTGCGTCTTACGCACCCCGTCAATCCAGCCCCAAACCAGCGCCTCCACCACCGCCTGTTGCCAATCGACCGAGGCCACCCCCGAGCCCTTCTTGTGATACAGCACCCAAACCTCGCTGGCGCGATCATGGTTCGCCGCCAACCAGTCATGCCACTCGGCGGGCGTGGCAAAAGCCAGCAGCGTCATCGCGCGTCCCGGCCCTTCAAAAACCGCTTCGGTGCCGCATCCCGCCACTGCTGCAAAAGCCGAGCCCTTGCCCAGCCCGGATCAATCCGCCCAGCCCGCACCAGAACCAGAACCAGAACCAGATTATGTGGCGCATAATGCGGATGCAGAAAGAATGTCGCAGGCTCCGCGGCCATCAACATCTCGCGCTCATCGCGGCTGGCCTTGAACACCGCCGCATCCTCATAATACGACCAATAGCACCACATCTTGCCAAAAGCCTTCAGCGCCTCATGCCCCCAAGGCGTGGCCAAGGTGATCTCGGGCAGATCCATGCCCAAAGCAAAAGCCTTCAACTCCGCCCAGTTCTGGATCACTTAGGTCATCCTCTGTGCTCAAATATCCTCGGGGGTCTGGGGGTGGAAAACCCCCAGCCTTCACCCTCAATGCGCCGCCGCCCAAGTCGCGCCCACGCCCGCCTCTACCGTCAACGGGACCTTCAACTGCACGGCCGGATGCGAGGCCCCCTCCATCACATCCTTCGCCACCTTGATCAGCGCCTGCGCCGAGCCTTCCTCAACCTCGAACAGCAATTCGTCATGCACCTGCAACAGCATGGTCGCCGGAATATCCGCAATCGCCGCAGGCATCCGGATCATCGCCCGCCGGATCACATCGGCGGCGGTGCCCTGAATAGGCGCATTGATCGCCGCCCGTTTGGCAAAGCCCGCCCCCGGCCCCTTGGCGTTGATCTCTGGCGTGTGGATTTTCCGCCCGAACAAAGTCTGCACAAAGCCGTTCTTCTGCGCAAAGGCCACGGTATCGGACATATATTCCTTGATCCCCGGAAACCGCTCAAAATACCGATCAATGAAGCCCTGCGCCTCCGCCCGCGGTATCCGCAAGTTCCGCGCCAGACCAAAGCCGGAAATCCCGTAGATCACCCCAAAGTTGATCGCCTTCGCCCGCCGCCGAATATCCGAAGTCATCTCCGCAAGCGGCACGTTGAACATCTCACTCGCCGTCAGCGCGTGAATATCAATGCCGTCCTTGAACGCCTGCTGCAGCGAGGCGATATCCGCCACATGTGCCAAAATCCGCAGCTCAATCTGCGAGTAGTCCAAGGACACCAGAATCTTACCCTTCGGTGCCACAAACGCCTCACGGATACGCCGCCCCTCCTCGGACCGGATCGGAATGTTCTGCAAATTCGGATCGGTCGAGGCCAAGCGCCCCGTCACAGCCCCGGTGATCGAATACGAGGTATGCACCCGGCCCGTCTCGGCATTGATATGGTCCTGCAACGCATCGGTATAGGTCGATTTCAGCTTGGCCAACTGCCGCCAATCCAACACCAGCCCCGGCAGCTTATGCTCGGTCGCCAGATCCTCCAGCACATCCGCCCCGGTGGCATAGGCCCCGGTCTTGCCCTTCTCGCCCCCCGGCAAGCCAAGCTTATCGAACAGAATCTCGCCCAACTGCTTCGGGCTGCCCACGTTAAACGGCTGCCCCGCCATCTCTTGAATCTCGGCCTCCAACCCGGCCATTTTCTGCGCAAAGGCGTTCGACATCCGCGACAGAGTATCGCGGTCCACCTGAACCCCCGCCATCTCCATCCGCGCCAGCACCGGCACCAAAGGCCGCTCCAAGGTCTCATACACCGTGGTCACCCGCGCCCGATGCAGTTGCGGCTTGAACAACGCCCACAGCCGCAACGTCACATCGGCGTCCTCGGCCGCATACTTCACCGCATCATCGACCCCAACCCGATCAAACGTCACCGCAGACTTGCCCGAGCCGATCAACTGCTTGATCGGAATACAGGTATGCCCGAGATACTTCTCGGACAACGCATCCATGCCATGCCCATTCAGCCCCGCCTGCATTGCCGAAGACATCAACATGGTGTCGTCAAACGGGCCAACCTCGACGCCATAGCGTTTGAAAATCTTCCAGTCATATTTCATGTTCTGGCCGATTTTCAGCACCGAAGCATCCTCCAGCACCGGCTTCAACGCCGCCAAAACCTCATCAAGCCCAAGCTGCCCCGCCACCAATTCCGACGACCCAAACAGATCACCGCCGCCCTGCTTATGCCCCAGCGGAATATAGGCAGCCTTCCCGGCATCGACGCACAAAGAAATCCCCACCAGTTCCGCCTGCATTTCATCGAGCGAGGTCGTCTCGGTATCCACCGCCACATGCCCAACCTCAACAATCCGCGCGATCCACGCGTCAAGCGCCGCCATCGTGTCGATCTTCTCATAGCCCGCCACATCGAACGGCACCTGCACCGTCTCAACGGCATCATCATGCGCGCCCTCAACATGCATCCCGCGCGCCGGATCAGCCACCGGAGCCGCAATCTTCAACCGTTCAGACACCCGCTTGGTCAGGGTTGAGAATTCCATCTCTTGCAGAAAGCCCATCACCACATCGGCTTCAACCGCCCGCAGTTCCAACCCCTCCAACGGCCAGTCCAACGGCATATCCCCATCCAACTGCACCAGACGTTTGGAGATGCGGATCAGATCGGCGTTATCCACCAAAGCCTCGCGCCGCTTCGGTTGCTTGATCTCGCCCGCCCGCGCCAAAAGCGCTTCCAGATCGCCATATTCCTGAATAAGCAAAGCCGCCGTCTTGATGCCTATTCCCGGCGCGCCCGGCACGTTATCGACCGAATCCCCGGCCAAAGCCTGCACATCGACCACGCGATTGGGGGCCACGCCAAACTTCTCAAACACCTCATCCAGCCCAAGCCGCTTGTTCTTCATCGGATCCAGCATATCGACGCCATCGCCAATCAACTGCATCAGGTCTTTGTCGGACGAGATGATCGTCACCGTCCCGCCAGCTTCCCGCGCCCGCCGCGCCAACGTCGCGATAATATCGTCGGCCTCATAGCCCTCAACCTCGATGCAAGGCACGTTGAACGCCTGCGTTGCCTTGCGGGTATAGGCAAACTGAGGCCGCAAATCCTCGGGCAACTCCGGGCGGTTCGCCTTGTAGGCGCTGTAAATCTCATTGCGGAAGGTCTTCGATCCGGCATCAAAAATCACCGCCAGGTGCGTCGGCGCGGTCTCTTTCCGGGTCGAAGTCAACTCACCCCACAGCAAGTTGCAAAACCCTGCCACCGCGCCCACAGGCATTCCATCCGACTTCCGAGTCAGCGGCGGCAGCGCATGATACGCCCGGAAAATAAACGCAGAGCCATCGATCAGATGCAGGTGATTGCCTTTGCCGAATGCCATGATCTGCCCGCCCTTTTTCCCGCTTCAGGGCGCAGTATTGCCACGAAGCGGCGTGGCGTTCTAGCCTTGATGCCAGCGCAAAGACAGTTCCACCGCTTGCGGCGTCGGCGTCCAAATTCCAAACGGCACCCCTGCCGCGCGCAAAGTCTCACCCAACCAAGCATTGCAGGGATGCAGAATGCTGAAATCACCCTTGGCGGCAAAAAACCCATCGTGATCATTGAAATGCGCGGTCAAAGCCAACGGCGCCCCGGTCTGATCCCTTTGAAAATTCGCGTCCAGACTGGCCAGCAGCGCCTGATATTGCGCGTCCGACAGGGTGAAATAATCAATCCCCTCAACCGAGGCGACATCCCCCGCCACATCCAAATGCAACACCGCTTTATCGCCAGTGATCGCGGTAAACACCGCCCCTGGCTGCATATCGGCGTAACTGCCAGCACTGGTGTAAAATGCCTCTGACCCCCAACCGACCAGCAACCATTCGGCTTGCGGCGCATCTACAGGCACCCCCGCGCCTTTGGCAAAGCCATAGCGGGCGCGCAACTCGGGCGACAGCGGCAGCAGAAAATCATAATGAATTGGCGCACGGGCAAGGCCAATCAGCACATCGGTACCGGGGGCCAGATCAGCATGTTTGCCGGGGATCACCGCTCCGACTAACCCCGCGCCAAAATACAGCAATGGCAAACAAATGAGCCCCGTCGCCGCCCGGATCAAAAACCGCGCGCGCAAGCCCTCAGGCCTTAGTGATCATCATGCGCATGGGCGCGGTCGATCTCAAAACGCTTGTCGCAATAGCCGCATTCGACAAAGCCGGTATCTTCCGGGATGGTCAGCCAAACGCGCGGATGGCCCAAAGCCGCCTCACCGCCATCGCAAGCGATTTTCCAATGGGTGACAATCTGGGTTTCCGGGGCGTTGATCGACATGGATGCGTCCTTGGCTGGGGTTGCCCGCATTGTATCCGCTATCGCCCCACGGGCAAGGGGCGCTGCGGCTGAAAACGCGGAACGCTCCGCGGGGGATATTTAAGCCAAGATGAAACTGCACAGATTTCATCTTGGCTTAAATATCCCCGCCGGAGGCTTCATCAGCGCAGCACACGCGCGTTAACAAAGCATGATGATCAGGGCTTTTGCCACAATTTAATCCATATAAAACAATGGTCCCGAGTTGGGACCCATCACGAAACCCGCTTCGGCACCTCTCCGCCAAGTGAACGCGAGGGGGGTGCAGGTGCGGCTCGGATGCCCTATATATACCCCATGAAACCGCTTCGCACCCTCCTCGCCCCGCTCGCCCTGATCCTTCTGGCTGTCCCTGCTTGGGCCGATAAAATCCCGTTGAAGGATCTCTCGGCCTACCTGAACAGCCTGACCTCGGTGGAAACCCCGTTCACCCAAGTCAACGCCGACGGCTCGATTGCCACCGGCAAGCTGATCATCAAACGCCCCGGCCGGGTGCGCTTTGAATACGCCCCGCCAGACAAATCCTTAGTGCTGGCCTCCAGCGGCAATGTCGCGATCTTTGATGCGAAATCAAACCAAGCTCCGGAACAATACCCGCTGAAGCGCACGCCGCTGAACCTGATCCTCGCCGCCAACGTCAATCTCGGCAGCGCCAAAACCGTGGTCGCCCATACCGAGGACAAGAACGCCACCCAAGTCGTCGCGCAAGATCCGCAGCACCCCGAATACGGCCAGATCGCGCTGGTGTTCACCGCCAACCCAATCACCCTGCGGCAATGGGTGATCACCGATGATCTCGGCCAGCAAACCACGGTGATCCTGGGCGATTTGAAGACCGGCGGCAACTACAGCGCCAGCTTGTTCAACATCACCGATGAGATTGAGCGCCGCCACCGTTAACGGCGGCAGTAGCTCAGCTGTTCAGCATACATGGTCGAGCGCCGCCCAATCGCGGCGGCGACATCCACCAGCCAAGGCTTGTTAAGATAGGATTGGTTGGCGTAACCCGTCCGACCCTCATGATAGGCCAGATACTGCGCCTCGGCATCGCCGCGTGAAATCCCCAGCTTGTCGCTGCTTTCGCTCATGTACCAGCCCATGAAGTCCGTCGCATCATTGATCCGGTCGCGCTTGGCGCCATGGCGGCGCTGTTCTTTTTGGTACTCTTCCCAAGTGCCGTCCAGCGCCTGACTGTAGCCATAGGCCGAGGATTGCCGCCCCATCGGGATCACCCCCAGCGCAAACTGGTGTGGGGTGCGCGCATTGCCGATAAATTTCGATTCCTGATAAATCGCCGCCATTTGCACATGCACCGGCACGCCCCATTTCCGCTCGGTCGCCCGCATGGCGCTGAAATACGCCGGACGCTGCCGCACGATCGCGCAGGCATCATCCATATTTTTCGGCGCCGATGAGTTTCCACCCCCGCAAGATGCAAGGGCCAACAACAGGATCGACGCACGGAGAGTTCTGCTCATTTGCCCCTCGCGTTTTTATTTTGTCGCAAGGATACGAGAAAATCACTGCAGATGAAATGGGCATGTCTGCGTTTTCACATGACAATCCCGTGCGAAACCCAGTTTCGGCGGATTTTCGGACCGGCAAGACGCAGCGTGACTAGGCCGCAGCCCAACACAGACTGTTTCCCTCGCGGCGCGCCTGTGGAATAGACACCGCCTGCGCAAGGGATTACTAAACCTTTATGGGGAGCAACACACGATGCTGAAGACTGCGGCCAAATATCACATCGGTCAGGTGCTTCGTCATCGCAAGCACCCGTTTCGCGGTGTGGTGTTCGATGTGGACGCGATGTTTTCCAACACCGAGGAATGGTATCATGCTATCCCGGAAGACGCCCGCCCCTCGCGCAATCAGCCGTTTTATCACCTGCTGGCCGAGAATGACCAAAGCTACTATGTCGCCTATGTCTCCGAGCAGAACCTTGTGCCCGATGAAACAGGCGAGCCGATAACCCATCCCGATCTGCCCGATCTGTTCGGCGATTTTGAGAATGGCCGCTATCCGCTGCAATTCCAGCTGAATTAATTCCCCACATATCCGCCGCCGCTTACGGATCAGTAACCTCTTGCGCCTAATCTAACCCCAGTTTTCCAACAAAGGGGCCAAGCAGATGGAGCTTGTGGCAGAACACCGTGGCGAAATGATTGTGGTCAGCGCCTTGGGCGACCGTATCGACGCCGCAGGCGCGATTCAGTTCAAAGACCGGATGCGCGAACTTACCCAAACACCGTCACTGCGGGTGGTTTTGGATATGTCGCGGGTGGCATTTCTGGACAGCAGCGGTCTGGGCGCGGTGGTTGCGGTGATGAAGGCTTTGGGGCCCGATCGGAAACTGGAACTTTCCGGCCTGACTACCACGGTGCAAAAGGTGTTTCGGCTGACGCGCATGGACAGTATTTTCACCATCCATGATCACCTCCCCGACGATTTGCGGCAGGTGGGGTAGGCCGATGAATGCCGAAGCTGTCGACTTCTCCTCCAGCACCCGGCTGACAATTCCGGGGCGACAGACTGCCGTGCGCGATGGCCTGCGCGCGCTGCTGGACACGCTTTTACTGCGCAGCCTGCCTGAAGACGGGCGCGGCACCGCAGAAATCGTGCTGGCAGAGGCTTTGAACAACATTGTTGAACATGCTTATGCCCATCATGATGGCGAGATCGAAATCTCGCTGCAACTACGGCGGAACGGATTGCTGTGCATGATCTCGGACACCGGCGAGCCGATGCCCGGCGGTCAGTTGCCCGCAGGCGTACTCGCCCCGCTGGCGGATTTTGCCGATCTGCCCGAAGGTGGATTCGGCTGGCATTTGATTCGAAGCCTGTCGAAAGACCTCGCCTATCGTCGGGAATGCGGGCGCAACCTGCTCAGCTTCCGGTTAGACACGCAACAATCGCCCGCTTGATCTGCGATTGTTCTAACTTCGTGAGAACCGCCACCTATTTGCCGAAATTCCCCCCTAATACAGCCGCCGATAATGCAGATATTGAATCTGTAGCTGCATAAAGCTTCCCTCGGCGCTGCGGATATTGCCCCCCCCAGTTCGTGACGTCGAGGTTCATCTCTCTCTTGGAAGTCCTGCAACAACTCCCTAGGCTTGCCGCCAACAGGAGGGTTTTTAATGCGCGATTTTCAGGCTCCAGGCCGCTCGGCGATCTATGCCAGCAATGGCATCTGCGCCACCTCGCACCCCTTGGCCGCCAAAGTCGCGGTTGAGGTGCTGGAGGCGGGCGGCAATGCGGTGGATGCCGCCATCGCAGGTGCGGTTTTGCTCGGGATTTGCGAGCCGCAGATGACCGGAATCGGCGGCGACTGTTTTGCGCTGATCAAGCCCGCTGGCGAAGAGCGCATTGTCGCGTTGAACGGCTCGGGCCGCGCGCCGAAAACCTATGCGGCGCAGGCGATGCGGGATCGTGGGTTGGACGCCGTGCCCCTCCGCGGCGTCGATCCGGTGACAGTGCCGGGCGCAATGGATGCCTTCTGCCGCCTGTCCACCGATTGGGGCAAGTTGGGTCTAGACCGCGTATTGGCCCCCGCGATCCGCTATGCGGATGAGGGCGTCCCGGTTGCGCCGCGTGTCGCCCTCGACTGGGCAGTGGACGGCCCGGAACTCAGCGGCGATGCCCGCAAATTTTACCTGCTGGATGGTCAGGCTCCAAAAATCGGCCAAGTTTTCCGCGCCCCCGGCCAAGCCGAAGTGCTGCGCCGCGTTGCCCGCGAAGGCCGCGCCGGATTTTATGAGGGCGAGGTGGCCGAAGACATGGTCACCTCACTGCAAGCCATGGGTGGTCTGCACACGCTGGAAGATTTCGCAGCCACCGCTTGCACTTACACCGACCCTATCGCGGGCGATTATAAGGGCGTCGAACTGGTTGAGCATCCGCCAAACGGCCAAGGGGCCACGGCAATCCTGATGCTGAACATCCTCAAACACTTCGACCTTGCCGCGATGGACCCGTTCGGCACCCAGCGCGCGCATATCGAGGCCGAGGCCGCCAAACTCGCCTATGACGCCCGCAACCGCTTTATTGCCGAAGCCACGCCGCGCCTTGATCACATGCTCTCATTGGAAACCGCAGCGAAACTTGCCGCCCTGATCGACCCTAAGCGCGCAATGGCAGCGGCGCCCCCCCTGACCGAGGCCGTCCACAAAGACACCATCTACATCACGGTTGTCGATCGCGACCGCATGGCGGTGTCGCTGATTTACTCGATTTTCTGGGGCTTTGGCGCGGGCATCGCCTCGCAGAAATTCGGTATCAACTTCCAGAATCGCGGCGCGGGTTTCAGCCTGCAGCCGGGCCATCCGAACGAGGCTGGCGGCGGCAAGCGCCCGATGCACACGATCATTCCCGGCATGTTGCGCAAAAATAGCAAGGTTATCATGCCCTTCGGCGTGATGGGCGGCGCCTATCAGCCCTGCGGCCATGCCCGCTTTGTCACCAACATGGTTGATTACGGTTTGCAGGCCCAAGCCGCCATCGACGCGCCGCGCTGTTTCTCGGGGGCAGAGGGTATGTTGGCGGAAAGCGGCTACGCGCCGCAAGTGCGCGCCGAACTGGCGCAGATGGGGCATCAGGTGTCGCTGTCGCCCGAGCCGATTGGCGGCGCGCAAAGCATCCTGATTGATGATTCTGGCATTCTGATTGGCGCGTCTGACCCGCGCAAAGACGGCTGCGCTTTGGGACATTGATATGCAGCACATCACCGAATCCATCCGCGCGCTAACCCATGGCGAAACCGACACCGTGGCGCTGATGGCCACCGTGGCGTGCGAGTTGCACCACGCCCACCCCTTCGCCGATTGGACGGGATTCTACCGCGTGACTGAACCTAACCTTTTGAAAATAGGTCCCTATCAGGGCGGTCACGGCTGCCTTGTGATCCCGTTTTCGCGCGGCGTCTGTGGTGCCTGCGCCCGCACCGGCCAAGTGCAGAACGTGCCGGATGTGGATGCCTTCCCCGGCCATATCGCCTGTGCCACCTCGACCAAATCCGAACTGGTGCTTCCGGTCTGGAATGGCGCGGGCAAGCTGCTCGGCGTCTTGGACATCGACAGCAACACCCCCGCCGCCTTCACGAAGGCCGATGAGGATTGGCTGGTACCGCTCTTGGCCGAAGTGTTCAGGAGCGCGTAATGAAAGGCGGTTGTCTCTGCGGCCAAGTCCGGTTTGAGGCCGACGCGCCGTTGCGTGACGTATTTGCCTGCCACTGCTCGCAATGTCGCAAAACCTCGGGGCATTTCTGGGCGGCCACTTCCGTGCCACTGGACCGTTTCCGCCTGACCGAAACCACTGGCCTGCGCTGGTTCCAATCCTCGCCCCAAGCGCGGCGCGGGTTTTGCGGAACTTGTGGCTCCAGCCTATTTTGGGAGCCGGTGGGGGAGGCCCGCATCAGCATCGCCGCAGGCGCGCTGGAGGGGGCGACGGGGCTGCAAATCACCCAGCATTGGTGCGTCGAAGACAAGGGCGATTATTACGACATTCCAACGCCTTAACCCGGAGACACCATGTGGGATATCATCAATGGCATCGGCCTGCATAATCTGCTCGCCTTTATCGGTGGAGGCTTGGTGGTGAATCTGACACCGGGGCAGGATGTTTTCTTTGCCACCGCTTCGGGCATTCAAGGTGGCCCGCGTGCAGGGGTTATGGCGGGGCTTGGCGTCGGCCTTGGGGCTTTGTGGCATGTGGCACTATCCGCGCTCGGCCTCTCGGCCCTGATCGCCGCCAACCCCGAGGCATTAAGCGCCATCAAATACGCCGGCGCCGCCTATCTGCTTTATATCGCTTGGAAATCTTGGCGTGACAGCGGCGAAATCGCCCCCGGCAAGGGCCAACGCACGGGCTGGGCCGCCTTCCGCAAAGGTGCCTTAACCAACATTCTGAACCCTAAGCCGATCCTGTTCATGCTGGCCTTCCTGCCGCAATTCGTGAACCCCGGCCTCGGCCCAGTCTGGGTGCAGATTCTGCTGCTCGGCGCGATCTTTGGCATCACCGGCACGATTATCACCGTCGGCTATGGCTATTTGGCAGGGCGCGCGGGTCGTGCTATTGGCGCACGCATGGGCCTGTTGAACAAGCTCGCAGCGGTACTTTTCGCGGGTCTGGCGGCCCGGTTGATCACGGAGTGAATGATGCAGATTACCCTTCTCGACGGTGGCATGGGCCAGGAATTGGTAGCGCGCTCGGGCGACGAACCCACCCCGCTGTGGGCCACCCGCGTGATGATCGACCATCCCGGTTTGGTGAAAGCCATCCACGACGATTACTTCGCTGCGGGCGCTTCGGTGGCCACCACCAACACCTATAACATCCTGCATGATCGGCTTCAGGGTGTGGGTCTTGAAGCACTGTATCACGCGCTGCACCTACGCGCCCTGATGGAAGCACATGAGGCGAAAGCCCAAGCCGGACGCGGGATGATCGCCGGTTCGATGGGGCCTTTGGGCGAATCCTATCGCCCCGATCTGACGCCGCCCGTCTCCGTCTCCGCCCCGCTGTACGCCGAAAAAGCCCGCATCCTCGCTCCGCATGTCGATGTGATCCTGCTGGAAACCATGTCCTCACTGGACCTTGCGCGCGGCGCGTTGCAAGGCGCGCAAGCCGCTGGCCTGCCGGTCTGGCTTTCGGTCTCGGTGCATGACCGTGACGGCAGCCGCCTGCGTTCGGGCGAACCCATCGCGGGCCTGCGCGATCTGATCGCCGAACACCCCACCGCCGCCGTGCTGGCGAACTGCTCTATGCCCGAAGCAATGCTGGCCGCGCTGCGCGAACTCTCTACCATGGGCTTGCCCTTCGGGGCCTATGCCAATGGCTTCAGCGAAATCTCCAGCCTGCCGCTGCCCGATGCCGTCGCTGCCCCCGATTATACCCACCGCCATGATCTCTCGCCCGAGAAATACACCGCTTTCGTGATGGAATGGATCGCCCTTGGTGCCACCATCGTCGGCGGCTGCTGCGAGGTTGGCCCCGCCCATATCCGCCACCTTGCCGCCAGTCTGAAAGCCGCAGGCCACAGCATCGTATGATCCCGGATTTTATCTACACTCCCCCACATGTCCCGCTGGATATCCTGCACCAAGATGCGCAAATCATCGTGGTGAACAAGCCTGCGGGCCTGCTGTCAGTACCGGGCAAGCTGGAAGGGCGCGAGGATTGCCTCGTCAGCCGCCTGCAAGCGGCGCATTGGGATACTCTGCTGGTGCATCGTCTGGATTGTGACACCTCTGGCGTGATGATTTTTGCCCGCACCAAACAAGCACAGGGCTTTCTGGGACAGGAATTCGAAAAACGGCGCGCCAAGAAAACCTACATCGCAGAAGTTTACGGCACGTTAACGCCCGATCACGGCCATATCGACCTGCCCCTCTGCGCCGATTGGCCAAACCGTCCGCGCCAGATGGTCGATTACGTCCACGGTCGCCCCGCGCAGACCGATTGGCAAGTGATCAGCCGTACCCCCGAGTCCACGCGCGTCCGCCTGTTCCCCTTGACCGGGCGCAGTCATCAGTTGCGCGTGCATATGCTGGCGCAGGACTGCCCGATCCTCGGCGATCCGATCTATGCCACGGGAAAGGCGCGCGATTTTCCGCGCCTGATGCTCCATGCCGAAAGCCTGTCGTTGCATCATCCCGAAACGAAAGACTGGATCACCTTCAGCGCCCCGATCCCGTTTTAATGTGACAAGACTTTGTGACATTCCAGCGTTAACCTGACAGAAATTTATGGGGCGTTAGATGGCAGTCAATGTGCTGCCCAAGGGATCATAATGCAATTTCTGCGCTATCCGTTCGAGCCTCGCTATTCTGCAATGACGCTGTGTGTCGTGCTTGCCGTAGTTTTTGCCGCCCTCAGCCAACGCTGGCTGGCCTATGCCGATGTACTGGAACTGCTGACCGTGGTGATGCTAGGGCTGGTGGCTTTGGGGGTGTATGATCTGCGGCAAACCCGCCACGCCATCCTGCGCAACTACCCGATCGTGGCGCATATGCGCTTCATTCTGGAAGATATTCGCCCCGAACTGCGGCAGTATTTCTTTGAAGGCGAGAAGGATGGTGCGCCCTTCCCGCGCGACAAGCGCGCCATCGTCTATCAACGCGCCAAGCGCGAGTTGGATAAGCGCCCGTTCGGCACGATGTATGACGTGTATCAGGAACAATACGAATGGTTGCACCACTCGATTGCGCCGCGGCCTGCCGCCTCGATTGAGGCGATGCGGGTCGACATCGGCCTTGGCCCGCGCGCCTATTCCGCCTCGCTTCTGAACATTTCCGCGATGAGTTATGGCGCGCTTTCCGCCAATGCGATCCGCTCGCTGAACAAAGGCGCGCAATCTGGCGGCTTCTTTCATGATACCGGCGAAGGCGGGGTTTCGCCCTATCACCGCGAATTTGGCGGCGATCTGGTTTGGGAATTGGGCTCTGGCTATTTCGGCGCGCGCAATCTGGCGGGTGGATTTGATGCCACGCTGTTTGCCGAGGCTGCCGCCGATCCGCAGATCAAAATGGTGGAGTTGAAGCTGTCGCAGGGGGCCAAACCCGGCCACGGTGGCGTGTTGCCAGCGGCGAAAGTTAGCGCAGAAATATCGCAAATTCGCGGTGTGCCGATGGGGCAGGATTGCGTCTCGCCCGCCAGCCATTCCGAGTTTTCAACGCCCGCGGGCCTGTTGGAATTT
Source organism: Cypionkella psychrotolerans (assembly GCF_001294535.1). Classification (GTDB taxonomy): domain Bacteria; phylum Pseudomonadota; class Alphaproteobacteria; order Rhodobacterales; family Rhodobacteraceae; genus Cypionkella; species Cypionkella psychrotolerans. Next base: position 220,714 of record NZ_LGIC01000086.1, read on the forward strand.
GTCACCCGGATGCGGGAATTGTCGGGTGGGAAGCCCGCAGGATTCAAGCTTTGTATCGGCCATCCATGGGAGTTTATGGCGATCTGCAAGGCGATGCTGGAAACCGGCATCACCCCGGATTTCATCGTCATTGACGGCAAAGAAGGCGGCACCGGGGCTGCTCCGCTGGAGTTTATGGATCATGTCGGGATGCCCCTGCGCGATGGATTGTCCTTTGCGCACAATGCCTTGATCGGCGTCGGCCTGCGCGACAAAATCAAGATCGGCGCGTCGGGCAAGATCACCTCGGCCTTCGATATGGCCAAGGTGATGGCTTTGGGGGCCGATTGGTGCAACGCCGCGCGCGGCTTCATGTTCGCGGTCGGCTGTATTCAGGCGCAATCCTGCCATACTGGGCTATGCCCCACTGGCGTCACCTCGCAAGACCCCGCCCGCCAGCGCGCCATCGTGGTGCCCGACAAGGCCGAAAGGGTGGCCAACTTCCATCACAACACACTGCACGCTTTGGCCGAACTGGTCGCCGCCGCAGGACTGTCGCATCCGCAAGAGCTGCGCCCGCATCATTTCCAGCGCCGGGCCTCGTCCGATAAGGTGATCTCCTTTGCCGAGCAATATGAGCAACTTAAGCCCGGTCAACTGCTCGCCGACCCCGCGTCCTCACCGCATTTCCGCGACGCGTGGGCGCTGTCCTCTGCCAGCAGTTTCGCGCGGGTGGGTTAGAGGTCAAGCGCCAGCTTGCGGCCCTCGTGAAACGCATAAGCTGCCAATCGAGGTGCCACGCAATCGCCGATCCGCAGCACCTTTTTGCCTTCAAACGCCTCGGGGAACGGATCAAACGCCCGGTTCGTCGTGGCCATCACCAGACCCGAGGCGGCAATAACCTCCTCCTCGCCCGTCAGCAAGTTAACCACTGTCGCTCCATTGCCATGCCAGCGGCCGATACAGGCTTCGGTTTTGAACACCACCCCCAGCTTTGCCATCCGTCGCCGTGCCGCACCATCCGCCGCAGTCCGCGCGATCTCTTTGCCGACAAAAGCCTCGGGCGTCACAATCGTCACCCGCTTGCCCGCCTCCGCCAAAGCCCAGGCCGTGCCAACCCCGCGCCAGTTTGAACCTTCATCATAAACGATCACCGCATCGCCCAACCGCGCCTCGCGCCGCATCACGTCTTCGGGCGACCAAACGCCGCCCAACTCCAGCCCCGGCAGGCTTTCTAGGTGCGGCAACCAACGTTGAAATGATTTTTCATCTGGCAATGATCCCGTCGCCAACACTACTATATCCGTCGGATGTGCGGCGATTTCATCGGTGTCCAAATAGGTGTTCAACCGCAACGTCACGCCCAGCTTTACAAACTGCCGCTCATACCAATCCATCAACTCCAAAATCTGCGCCCGCCGCGGCTGCATGCCCGCAAGGCGGAATTGCCCTCCAATCACCGGCAAAGCCTCCACGATCTCCACGCGATAACCGCGCTCTGCCGCCCCACGCGCTGCCTCCAGACCAGCCGGGCCAGCGCCCACCACCAGCACCGATTTCGGCACAGCCGTGGCTTGAAACCGATCACCGCCCCATTCAAACTCGCGCCCCACCGAGGGGTTCACCAAGCAGGAAATCCAATAATCCCGGCTGCGCCGCCCCCAGCACATTTGATTGCACGAGATACAGCCGCGAATATCTTCCGCCCGACCTTCCGTAGCTTTGCGCGCTAGCTGTGGGTCGGCAATCTGCCCGCGCACGATGGACACCAGATCAGCCTCACCCGAGGCAATGATCTGCTCGCCATTCTCTGGCGTCCGCACCCCGGCCTCGGAGGTAATTTTAATGTTCTTCGCCAAAGCTTTAAGCTGCGCTGTCAGGGGCGTTGTCAGCTTTTCGCCATGGGTGAACGGGGGGATGATCGCGTCAAATTCCAGATAGCTGCCCGCGCCCACCGTCACATAATCCAGATGCCCGGTCGCATCATGCAACGCGATGATTTCACACATACTCTCAGCCGAGAGCGTCGCGGAATAGGCGGTGGAATAGCTGACCGCCATCCCGACGATAAAATCCTCTCCACAGAAGCGACGGATATTTTCGACCAACGTTCGCGAAAACCGCGTGCGGTTCTCCAGCGAGCCGCCCCATTTGTCATCCCTCTGGTTCGACCACGGCGTCCAGAATTGATCCAGCAGCGAGTGGTAGGCCGCCCAAACCTCGACCCCTTGAAAGCCCGATTTCTGCGCCCGCACCGCCGCCGCCAGATGCGCCGCCAGCAGTTCCTCAATCTCAGCTTCGGTCATTTTATGCGAACCGTCGCTGTCGTGATACGACGGCCCACCCGAGGGCGACCAATGCGGTGCAAAGCTGAGGTCCGAATCGCCATGCGCCCCGACATGGTAAATCTGCTGGCAGATCACCGCGCCTGCGTCTTTCACCTTCTCAGTAATCCGCTGAAAATGCGGAATAATCTTGTCTGACTCATGCAGCATATTGCCCCGGGTCAGCACGCCGGTGCGATGTGCAGGCACCGGCTCTGTCACGATCATGCCCGCGCCGCCTAAAGCGCGCTCCAGAAAATAGCCCTCCATCCGCGCGCCCGGCAGGCCCTGATCCGCCATATTGTTGGTATGCGCGCCGAACACGATGCGATTGCGCAGGGTCTGGCCGCGTATCTGCAACGGCGAAAGAAGGCGGAGATGCGAGGTCATATTGGCTCCTGCAGTGGCTGCCCGTAGCAAAACTCGAATCGACATATGTGTCAAGTTTTCGTTTTAACCGCAGAAACGCAAAACACCGCCAACAAGCGGCGGCGTTTCAGCGCTTAACCAAACCTAGCCCAGATCAGAATCCCAACCCGAGATCGCCTTGACCTCCAGGAATTCCTCCAGCCCCCAATGGCCGCCCTCACGCGCCCGGCCCGAGGCTTTCACCCCGCCAAAAGGCGATCCCGCGCCACGCGAATTGCCATTCATCTCAACCATCCCCGACCGCAGCCGCCGCGACAGCCGATTGCGCCGCGCGCCATCGCTGGATTGGACATAATTGGTGAGGCCATAGGGCGTGTCATTGGCGATGCGCACTGCGTCTTCTTCGCTATCGAAAGAAATGATTGACAGTACAGGCCCAAAAATCTCCTCCCGCTCAATCGTCATCCCCGGCACCACGTCGGCGAACACCGTCGGCTTGACGTAATAGCCACGGTTGAAGCCTTCGGGCAGACCTGGACCGCCCGCCACCAGACGCGCGCCCTCGTCGATGCCCTTCTGGATAAAGCCCTGAATCTGATCCCATTGACGCTTATTCACCACCGGGCCAATGTGCTTTCCCGCGTCATGCGCCGAGCCGACCTTGATCGAATTCGCTACCTGCGCCGCAATCTCCACCGCGCGGTCATAGGCGGGACGTTCCACCAGCATCCGGCTCGGTGCGTTGCAGCTTTGTCCCGAGTTGTTCATCAAATGCCGCACGCCACGCTCCACCGCTTTGTCATCGGCATCAGCGAAAATCAGGTTGGCGCCTTTGCCGCCCAGTTCCAGCGTCACCCGTTTAAGGGTTTGCGCCGCAGCGGCAGAAATCGCCCGCCCGGCACGGGTTGATCCGGTGAACGAAATCATTTCAACATCTGGATGCGACGACAAAACGGCCCCAACCCCCGGACCATCCCCATTCACTAAGTTGAACACGCCAGCAGGCACGCCCGCATCATGGCAGAACTCGGCGAACAACAGCGCGTTCAGCGGGCTTTCCTCCGACGGTTTCAGCACGCAGGTGCAGCCCGCCAGTATCGCCGGGATCACTTTCAAAGCAATCTGGTTCATCGGCCAGTTCCACGGCGTGATCAGGCCCACCACGCCAATCGGCTCCAGCGCAATGCGGTCGTTCGGTGCATGCGGCCCCAGCGGGCGCACCCATTTCAGCGCGTCAAACGCCGTCAAAAAATTGGTCGCGTGCCACGGCAAGCAGGGCGCTTGGCTGCTGCGCGCCATGTCAATCGGCGCGCCCATTTCAATCGCGATGGCATGGGCGAGCTCTTCCAGACGCAGCTCATATTGCTGCAGAATCTTCACCACAACCTCGCGCCGCACCGCCGGATCGGTCGCCGCCCAAGCCGGAAACGCCGCCTTCGCCGCCGCCACTGCTGCATTGGTATCCGCCTCGGATCCCAGCGAAATCACCGCACAGGGTTCTTCGGTGGAAGGATCAATAACCTCGCAATCGCGTGGGGTGACGGGGGCGACCCATGTGCCGTTGATATAGAAATCGCGCTTGATGATCATGCCAGCCTCCTGAATTTGATCATAATATGGCAGCGGAAACCCGTTTGCACAACCATAAGCCCGACAGGAAATGTCGCGAAACTTGTCTCCCAAAGCAGGGCCGCTTTCCTTCCCTGCGGACCTAGACAGAATTTCCTTCCCTTCTGACGGCAAAGTCACACAGGATAGTGAAATTCCGTTCCAAATCGCTTACATAAACCGCATCAGGCAGCCGCAGGAGAACTCATGTCTATCCGCATCAACGACGTAGCCCCCGATTTCACCGCCGAATCCACCGCTGGCACCATCCATTTCCACGATTGGCTGGCGGGCGGTTATGCGATCATCTTCAGCCATCCGCGCGATTTCACCCCGGTCTGCACCACCGAATTCGGCGCAGTCGCGCAACTTACCCCCGAATGGGCAAAGCGCAACACCAAGGTGATCGGCGTTTCGGTCGATTCGGTGGCCGATCATGGCAAATGGAAACGCGATATTGAGGCGTTTGGGGGTGCCCCCGCCGATTTCCCGATCATCGACGACACCAGCCTGACCGTCGCCAAGGCCTTCGACATGCTGCCCGCCGATTACTACCTGCCGACCGAAGGCCGCACCCCCGCCAACACCGCCACCGTGCGCACGGTTTATATCATCGGGCCGGATAAAAAGGTCCGCTTGTCGATGACCTATCCGATGTCGGTGGGCCGCAACTTCGCCGAAATCCTGCGCGCCTTGGATGCCGTGCAGGCCACCGATGGCGTGCCAATTGCCACTCCGGCTAACTGGCAGCCCGGTCAGGACGTGATTGTCGCGCTGAGCCTGAACAACGAACAGGCCACCGAGAAGTTCGGCGCGCTGGATATCAAACTGCCCTATCTGCGGTTCGCGAAGCAGCCGAAGTAAGATCAGTACGGCGGCGTCTCTCGGGTGCCGCCCTATGCCCTCAATCCCAATCTGACAACTCTTTCAAAGTCGTCGGCTGGCATTTATCAGCCAGCCACTTAGCATAAAGTGGCCTGAGTACACTGTAAAAAGGCTCTCGCGATTTCTTCATGAAGGGGAAGTTCATCTGAGACAAAGCGGCTGGATGCAGCAGCATGATTTGCTTACGAAACTTGCGCGAGTCGACAAACTCGGTCACTTTAGATCGCCAAGTTTCACTGCCATAAGTTGCGATCAGCGCGTTGATCGTAGGTGCGCGCTTGCGTTCCAACTCAGCCTCCAGCCGCAGCAAATCTTTCAACTCCGCATCAGAAAGCTGATCGAGCACCGCGCCCAAACTCTCGAATCCCCAGCGTGCGCCAAGCGAATACCCCAGTTTGCGGAAATGCACGGTCAGTTGCACTTCACAGTTGCGAATGGTCCATTCACGGTTGCTGCTCAGTAGTAACTTGCGCCAAAACTGTGCAAAGTCTGGGCTTGCCAACAGCCTCTTTCCAAATGACACCGCATAGGATTGCAAATGACGCTGCTCCAAATGCTGCTTTCGTTGCGACAGCACCGCACCATATAGATCGGTCTTTGCCGTCAGAACATGATCAAGAAAGTCCTCCCCCGCAAAGGTCGGGAACCATACCGAATCATTCATGATCAATAGCTTATTGATCTGCGCGCCTGTATCGAGCAGATGCAAAATGCCATCCCTGTAGCCACCGAAATCATAGCCGAAATTCTCGCGCTCTAGCACGCCAAAGCTAAGCCCGCAGAGCGTCTTGCGATCAGCGTCGGAAAGCGGCGCGTTTGAGACGATAAATACCGAAAAACCCTTTGTCGCGAAATAACGGCAGGTCTCAACCGAAGATGCTAAAAGCCCCTTGGGTTGATACAGTAGGTAAAGCACTACATTTGGCCCCACCGCCAACTGCCCAGTTGTGTATCGTGAAGTCTGACTTTTGTGCAGATCATGCCAATCACGGCGCATCGGCCCAGACAATGCGATAAAAGGAAATCGCACATGGTCTTTGGCACGCAGAACTTCACGTTTAACTTTCCACATCGGCAGCATTGCAAAACCCACTCATACCCACATTGCAGTTCGCCACCTCATATCCCAGCGCAGCACGTAGGCCAAGGGCAGGACAACAAATCAAGCCAAGTGTTGCCAATGCAAAACGGCGCCAGAATTGCTGGCGCCGTTCGCAGATTTTAGAAAAGCTTACGCTTCTGCAGCTTCGTCTTTGGTCTCGGTGATTTCCAGACCAGTTTCCTGATCCACCATCTTCATGCCCAGACGGACCTTGCCGCGATCATCAAAGCCCAAAAGCTTGACCTTCACTTCTTGGCCTTCTTTCAGGATTTCATTCGGGTGGTTCAGGCGTTTGTTGGCAATCTGGGACACATGCACCAGACCGTCACGCTTGCCGAAGAAGTTCACGAATGCGCCGAAATCGACCAGCTTCACCACTTTGCCGGTGTAAACTTGGCCTTCTTCCGGCTCTGCCACGATCGACCAGATCATGTCATAGGCCTTCTTGATCGAGGCCGCATCCGAGGAGGCGATCTTGATGATGCCGTCGTCGTTGATGTCAACCTTGGCACCCGAAAGCTCGACGATCTCACGGATCACTTTGCCGCCAGACCCAATGACTTCGCGGATTTTGTCGGTCGGGATCTGCAGGGTTTCGATTTTCGGAGCGTATTCCGAGAAACCTTGCGGAGCCGACAGCGCCTTGTTCATCTCACCAAGGATATGCAGACGACCGTCTTTAGCCTGAGCCAAAGCCTGCGCCATGATTTCCGGCGTGATGCCAGCCACCTTGATATCCATCTGCATCGTGGTGATGCCGTTGGCGGTGCCTGCAACCTTGAAGTCCATATCGCCCAAGTGATCTTCATCACCCAGGATATCGGTCAACACCGCAAAGCGGCCATCGTCTTCCAGGATCAGACCCATCGCGACGCCAGCAACCGGCGATTTCAGCGGAACACCCGCATCCATCATCGACAAGGAGCCACCGCAGACCGAAGCCATCGAGGACGAGCCGTTCGATTCCGTGATCTCCGACACCAAACGGATAGTGTAGGGGAAATCGGTCGAAGCCGGCAGCACGGCTTGCAGCGCGCGCCATGCCAGTTTGCCGTGACCAATCTCACGACGGCCCGGCGAGCCCACACGACCCACTTCACCCACCGAATAGGGAGGGAAGTTATAGTGCAGCAGGAAGTTCGAGCGGCTGTTGCCGTGCAAAGCGTCGATGATCTGCTCATCTTCGCCAGTGCCCAAAGTGGTCACAACCAGACCTTGGGTTTCGCCACGGGTGAACAAGGCCGAACCATGGGTGCGCGGCAGAATCCCGGTTTCCGACACGATCGGACGCACGGTTTTGTTGTCACGTCCGTCAATACGCGCTCCACCGTTGATGATGTCGCCACGCAGGATCGAGGCTTCCAGCTTTTTGATCGCCGAACCAAGGTTCGCATCGGCCTTGTCCTCGTCAGACAACACGCCTTTGATCGCCATAACCGCCGCCGAAATCGCCGAGGTGCGTTCTTGCTTGTCACGGATCGCAAAAGCCGCGCGCATCTGCACTTCGCCAGCCGCTTTCACGCGACCATAAAGCTCGGAATAATCCGGCGCATGGAAGTCGAACGGCTCTTTGGCGCAATCTTCGGCAAAGTCGATGATCAGATCAATCACCGGCTGCATCGCCGCGTGGCCGAACTTCACGGCACCCAGCATCTCGTCTTCGGTCAGCTCATAAGCTTCCGATTCCACCATCATCACGGCGTCTTTGGTGCCCGCGATAACCAGATCCAACCGCTGATCCGGGTTGTTGCGCAGCTGATGCATGTCATCCACGCTTGGGTTCAGCTTGTATTCGCCACCCGAGAAACCAACCCGCGCGGCGCCAATCGGCCCCATGAACGGCACGCCGGAAATCGTCAAAGCTGCCGAAACGGCGATCATTGCGACGATATCCGGGTCATTCTCAAGGTCATGGCTCAGCACGGTCGCCATCACCAGAACTTCGTTCTTGAAGCCTTCGACAAACAGCGGGCGGCACGGACGGTCGATCAGACGCGAGGTCAGCGTCTCTTTCTCGCTCGGACGGGCCTCGCGTTTGAAAAAGCCGCCCGGAATTTTCCCAGCGGCGTAGTATTTCTCTTGATAATGCACGGTCAGCGGGAAGAAATCCTGCCCCGGTTTCGGCGCGCGCGCATAAGTCACGTTGGCCATAACGCTGGTTTCGCCCAGAGTGGCGATGACCGAGCCGTCAGCCTGACGGGCAACCTTGCCCGATTCCAGCGTCAGCGTTTCTTCGCCCCACTGGATTGATTTTTTAGTCACGTTGAACATCTATCGTTCCCTGTATGAGAGCACCCACGACCCCTGTCGTGTCTCCCGTTTGCATAGCGGCCCCATTGCCGCCGCCCCCTATCCTGATGCATGCGGCCGGGGGCAGGCCTCATATCGCAGATTGCGCGCGTCTACAGGAAAAGCAGGGGTTTGGGAAGTATAGTCTTGCAACTCCCACCATCCATCACCGAACGACAAAGCGCGCGTCCTTGCAGACGCGCGCCGTACAGCCGAACTGTAGATCTTAAAACGTAACCACGCCCTGCTCACCTGCATCTGGCTTGTCACCGGTGAATTTGGCTTTTGCAATCTCATACAAAAACTTCACGCCGCTGGTTGGCGTGACCGAAATCTCGCCCCCCTTTGGCGTAAACCGCAGCAAGCACACGTCAGGGTCGTTCTTGCCGCCCTCAAACCAAGCGTCCGCCGCAAAGCTCCACACGTCGTCCAACACTTGCTGATCGGTCGATTGCGCCAGACTGCCGTCAATATCGCCGTAAAGCCCGGCGCCGCCATCCGAGACAACCATTTGCGCATCTTGCGTGCCGCTCTGCACCGACTTGGCCAAATCGGTGCCCTTGGCCGTGATGAACCAGATCGTCTGCGGGAATTTATCATCCAGTTGCGGCGACATCGCCACCAGCTTGCCCTGGCCTTTGACGCCAAGCATCGCCGCTCTCACATCGCCCATCCGGATCCAGAATTCTTGCTTCAGGTCGGTCATGAAAATCGCCTTTCATTCATTGCGCTTCTACAAGGACAACCCCTTCGCAGCACTCGCGTTCCAAATGAAAAGACAAATTTCGTCGCCGCCCAACGCAAAACACCCGCAGCTTGCACCACGGGCGTTCCAACAAAACCTAAGCGATAAGCTTAGCGACGCAGGCCGAGGCGTGCGATCAGCGAAGCGTAGCGGGCTTCGTCTTTGGCCTTCAGATAGTCCAACAGCTTACGACGCTGGGCAACCTGCATCAGCAGACCGCGGCGCGAGTGGTTGTCTTTCTTGTGGGTTTTGAAGTGCTCGGTCAACGTAGCGATACGCGACGACAGAATCGCAACCTGAACTTCCGGCGAGCCGGTGTCATGTTCTTTGGTTGCGTATTCTTTGATAAGGCGGGCTTTTTCTTCGACGGTGATCGACATCGGGATCTCCTGTTAAGAGGGTTGCGGCGCAAGCCGGGATGTCGTCCAGCAGGGCCAATGACACCGCCATCGCTGACGGATGCGCGCGTATAGGTGGGTTCTGGCGCAAAGGGAAGCTGATTCGTGGTCTGTAACACCACCCAACACGTCGGCAACTTTTATTTACCAATGCCTGAATTAGCTGCTCCGCCCCCCAAACAGCTTTTGAAGCCAAACCGATTCTGTGATAGCTTCATACAATAAATATCCCATAGAACCAAATGGTTAACGGGAAATATGGTTAACAAAATGTTAACATCACCTATTCCCCGTGCCCGGAGGTCTTTGTCATGCTTGGTTTGCTTGGTCTGCTCGGGGCGGTATTCGCTGGCGTCATGGCCGATTCATTCAGTACGCCGGATGATGGCCCAGAGGTGGCGGATGATCACCCAGACGCAACCCAAGACGACAGTGGCGATGCAAGCAACATCTTCCACCTGCTGTCGTCGCGCGATGCCAGCGTAGCGGCTTCAGACGAAGGCCCGATTGAAGGCGATAACCCCGAACAAGACGGCGTAATCTCTTCCAATGACGTGATGGTGCCAACCTCCGAAGACCTTTGGCTGAACGGCGATGACCTTGCCAATATGCTGCGCGGTGATGCGGGGGATGATCACATGGCGGGCCAAAACGGCAACGACGCCTTGGCCGGATATGACGGAAATGACAGCCTGAATGGCGATGACGGCGACGATGCACTCAGCGGTGGTAGCGGCGATGACAGCCTGACGGGCGGTGCGGGGGCCGATCTGCTCCACGCCGACGCCGGCAATGATACCTTGGATGGCGGCACTGACACCGACACCCTGCACGGTTGCGACGGCGATGATAGTCTGTCGGGCGGCGGTGGCGCTGATAACCTCATCGGCGGCGAAGGCGAAGACAGCCTGCACGGCGACGCGGACGATGACGCACTCGACGGCGGCGCGGGCAATGATATTTTAACAGGCGGCACTGGCAGCGACACCCTTGACGGCGGCGCAGGCAATGACACGATCTGGGGCCAGACCGAAGACGACCCTGATCACACGCCCGATTTCCTCAATGGCCAAGCGGGCGATGACACGCTGATGCTTGGCGCGGGCGATTCTGGCAATGGCGGTGAGGGTGAAGATCGCTTCCATCTGCTCGATATTGGCGCGGGTGACCCGCCAATGCAGATCACCGATTTCAACCCACATGAAGATTCACTGGTGGTAATCTATGACGTCGCGATACACCCAGATCCGCAGCTTACGCTGGAAACTTCTGACTCTGGCACCACCACCCTGCTGCTGGATGGCGTCCCACTCGCAACTCTGCAATCCGTCGCAAACCTCGATCTCAGCAGCATCACCCTACAAGCTGCCTAACGCCACAACTCCGGCTGCACCTGATAGCCAATATACAGCGGATGTTTCGGTGCACCCGCCAAGGTCAGCCCCAAATGATACAGCGGCACCCCCGTGCCACGCAGCAATTCTGCCACCGCCGAACCCCGCCCCAAATGCGCGCCATGGCTGCCCCAGCCGCAAATCACCTGATCCGCCCAAGCCGCCCCTTCGGCAATCGCCTGATCGTTGAGCGGCCCAACCGGATCAACCTGCGCCCGCATCACCTTCGGATCGGTGGCGCGGTAAGCAAAGATATTTGCCACGCGAAACGCGCCAAACCCCAGGGCCCGCGCGCGGCGCTCACAACGCTCCACCGTCGGATCATTCTGCACCTCGGTTGCGGTAGACGGGTTCAGCATCACAAAAAACGCCTTCCGCCCCCCGGGTTGCCATTCCCGCGTCAAAGCATAGCGATAGGCCTCACAGGGCGAATACACCGCCACGCTTTCCGCATCGCCCTTCAGAAACCGCCGCGTGATCATAACCCGCCCCTAAACCCAACGCTGCTAACCTTGCGCCAAACCGCCCGAAACACAACACGCCCCCGCATTGTTCTTTTCAAAATACTCCCGCCAGAGACTTCAACTCGCAAGCCAGCGCGCCGTTCCAAAGCTTAACACTTTCTGAACGCGAAAAATCAACATATTGATATTGCTGTACAATCATGTCTGTCCACGCGTGGACAGAGCAGATCAGTTAAACACCCGGCTCGGATGCAACTCGCCCGATTTGTATATCCCCACCGCAACCGCGCGGCCCTGATAACTCGCCCAAGCCTCATCGCCGTAGCCAACCGACGAGGCCAGAACCATCCCCGGATTGCCATTCTTCAACCGCGCCGCCCCTTCCGGCGTGCAGGGCAATTCCGGCAAATCGGCCAGCCCCAGTTCCAACGGCTTCAAAAACGCATCCAACTCCGCCGTCTTCGCCAAAGCATCAATCTGCTCCAGCGAAATCCCCTCAACCGCCGTGAACGGCCCCGACCATTCCCGCCGCAACCAAGCCACATGCCCCAGACAGCCCAAAGCTTCCCCCAGATCGCGGGCAATCGAGCGGACATAGCCGCCCTTCCCACACACCATCTCCAACTCAACCTGATCCGCCGAGGGCCGCGAGAGAACCTCCAGCCGCTCCACCCACAACGGCCGCGCCGCCAAATCCATCGCCTCGCCCTGCCGTGCCAGATCATAGGCGCGCTCGCCATCGACCTTCACAGCGGAAAACTGCGGCGGCACCTGCTGAATATCGCCGCGAAACGCCGCCAAGGCCGCTTCAATCTCAGCATCCGAAGGCCGCAACGCAGATTCCGCGATCACCGCTCCCTCGGCATCGTCCGTCGTCGTCGCAGCACCAAAATTCACCATAAACCGATAGCATTTCAGCGCATCGGTCACATAAGGCACCGTCTTGGTGGCCTCGCCCAAAGCTATCGCCAGCACGCCCGTCGCCGCAGGGTCCAGCGTGCCCGCGTGGCCCGCCTTCTGCGCGTCCATCGCCCATTTCACCTTATTGACCACGGCGGTCGAGGTGATCCCGGCAGGCTTGTCCACCACCAGCCAGCCCGAAACCGCCCTACCCTTTTTGCCGCGCGCCATCGTGATCTCCTCTTGCAAACCGCCCGATAGCCCCCGCCCCAGCGCGCGTCAACGTGGAACCACCACGCCCACCATCGGCCCCATCGGAAACCCGGCATCATGCCGCCCGCTGTCATGGTCATAGAGCCGCGAGATCGAGCCATCAAAATACAGCGCATCCGGCAGCCCAAGCCCATCGCGGAACAACCGCGCGAAGGTATAGAAATTGACCTGATCATTCGAAATCGCGAACACGGCCCGGCTGCCATCCGCCGAAACCCCCACGCCATTGCGGATATTCAACGAATCCGAATCGGCCAAAAACTTCGGATGCAGCTTACCGCCAATCACCAGCATCGGCCCCGATTGCGTCGCATAACGACAGCTCGGCTTTTCAGCTGCAAACGCCAAAGTCTCGATCACCCGCAGAGTCGCGCCGATACAAAACACCCCATTCGGCACCAGCCCAAAATTCCCCGGCCCCGCCCGTGTGATCAACGGCGTCGCCTGCGCGCCGTCCTCGATGTAAAGCCCAACCGGGCTTAGATCGCGGTGGTACATCCCGGCGTTCATCGCGAAATCAAGCCGCAAGCCCCGCGGTTCCAGCATTTTGTCCAGTGCCGAAAAACTGCCCAACGCCCCATCCGGCCCCGAATGAAACAGCCGCAGATCAGCCCCCGCGCTCACCTCGCAAATGGAATAAGACGCGCCCTCGAACGCCATGTCCCGGCAGCCCGCAAAGGCCCCCATGCCCCAAACAGCCAGCATAAATGCCAGCCGCCACATGATTATTCCTGCGCCTTGTCGTCCGCAGCCGCATCATCCGGCTTGGCAATATCCGCCTGCACCTTCGGGTCGGCAAACAGCCGCCGTGCCTCTTCCAGCCGATCAAACGTATCATCCGGTCGGAACCGCAACTCCGGCGAATGCCGCAGGGTCATTTCCGCCGACACCCGCTTGCGCAGCTCCCAAGCGTTCTTCGCCAGCGCCGCAATCGCCTGCTCCACCGTGGCCCCGCCCATCAGCGGCATCACATACACCGTCGCCACCTTCAGATCGACCGAGACCGAAACCTCGCCCACCGTGATCGACATGTCGTTTAAGCTCGGATCATGCACCTCGCCGCGTGCCAAAATCTCCGACAGCGTGCGCCGGATCAATTCGCCAACCCGAAGTTGACGCTGCGAAGGCCCCTTGGCCGAATAGGAACGTGTGTTTGCCATGCCGCCGTTTACGCCAATCCGCCCCGGCCCGCAACGGCGGGCTTTCACGCCCCTTACAAAACCGCTAAACCCCACGAAACTTCGGAGCATCCCATGACCAACACCCCCGGCATCACCGTCACCGGCGCCTCAGGCCGCATGGGTCAAATGCTGGTCAAAGGCATCACCGCCCATCCTAACGCCCGGCTCGTCGGATGCATTGAGCGCCCCGGTCATGCGTGGATCGGCCAAGACATCGGCCTCTGCATGGGCGGCCCCGCCTTGGGCGTCAAAGTCACCGACGACCCGCTGGAAGCCTTCGCGATCTCGCAAGCCGTGATCGACTTCACCGCCCCAAGCGCATCAGTCGCATTCGCCGGCCTCGCCGCCCAAGCCCGCGCCGTTCATGTCGTCGGCACCACCGGGCTGGAACTGCAGCACCATGCCAAACTCGATCTGGCCGCCCATCACGCGGTGATCATCCAAGCCGGCAACATGAGCCTTGGCGTCAACCTTCTCACCCGCCTGACGCAAAAAGTCGCCGCCGCCCTCGATGAAGATTGGGATATCGAGATCATCGAATCCCATCACCGCATGAAGGTCGATGCCCCATCGGGCACCGCTTTGATGCTCGGCCATGCCGCTGCGACGGGCCGTGGCATCGATTTCGACACTGCAAAAGTCTCAGGCCGCGATGGCATCACTGGCGCGCGCAAACGTGGCAATATCGGCTTCTCCGCGATCAGAGGCGGCGATATCGTCGGCGAGCATGACGTGCTGTTCGCCGCCGACGGCGAGCGCATTATCCTGCGCCACCTCGCCACCGATCGCTCGATCTTCGTGCGCGGCGCGCTGAAAGCTGCCCTTTGGGGGCAATCCCAAAAACCGGGCCGCTATGACATGATGGACGTCCTGGGGATCTGACCTGCTGCTCATCGGTCCCTGACGCTGCCTCTTCGCGCGCCAGAAGCGAATGCAAGGAAGCGCCGAGCTCACCTCAATCCGCTTAGAAATCGACCGCCAGCCCCTTCTTCTCCCAATCGCCATAGCGCACAGGCTCCGGCCCCTTGCGCCCGCCTAACTCCACCGGACGCTCGACAGCATCGGCCAACAGACGACGCTCCTCAGCCTCGGCCAAGGCGCGCAGCGCAGCAGCCGGAAGAGTGGCGGCGGGCAGTTCGGGGTGATCATTCATCGCGGTTTCCTTGCGGCTTCATCTTTGTTGATATACGGCCAATCGACACATTCTCAAGAGGCAGCACATGGCAGAGGCAAACGCAGGCTTGGCAGCACGGGCCGCCACCTTGGCAATTCTGTCGGCGATTATGGAAGAAGGCCAGACCATGGCCGTCGTGCTGGCCAACAAGGCGGGGGCGCTGAAAGGCGTTGGCCCGCAAGACCGCGCCCGCGCCCAACGCCTTGCCCTGCAAGTCATCCGGCTGCTGGAACCGATTGACCGCCTGCTGGAACCGCACCTGCGCAAGGCCCCACCCTTGGCGGTGATGAACATCCTGCGGCTGGCCGTGACCGAGTTGCACGAGGGCACCGCCGCGCATGGCGTGGTCAACGCCGCTGTTGAACTCGCCCGCAAAGGCCAGAAAACCACCCATATGGCAGGGCTGATCAATGCGGTTTTGCGCAAAATCCCCGAAGGCGCCCCCCTAACTGGCCCCGCGCAGATGATGCCGCGCTGGCTGCGACAACCCCTCGTTCATGCCTACGGGCGCGAGGTCGTCACCGCGATTGAGGCCGTGCAAGCCAAAGCCCCGCCGCTGGACATCACCCCGCGCGGCCAAACCCTCCCGGAAGGCAACGCCCTGCCCACCGGGTCAATCCGCCTGACTGAGCCCGGCCAAGTCTCCACCCTCCCCGGTTTCGCTACTGGCGATTGGTGGGTGCAAGACGCCGCTGCAGCCTTGGCCGCGCCCCTGCTGGCCGCAAAATCCGGCGAGAAAGTGCTTGATCTCTGCGCAGCGCCCGGCGGCAAAACCCTGCAACTTGCTGCCGCTGGTGCGCATGTCACCGCGTTGGATATTTCCGCGCCTCGGATGGAAAAGCTGCGCGAGAACCTCACGCGCACCCGCCTGCAAGCCAAACTGGTGGTCGCAGATGCCCTGCATTGGCAGCCTGAGCATCTGTTTGATGCGGTGCTCTTGGATGCCCCCTGCTCGGCCACCGGCACCATTCGCCGCCACCCCGAACTGCCGTTCCTGAAAGACGGCTCAGAACTCGCAGAACTCACCACCCTGCAAGCGGCGTTGATCGACCGCGCTTTGATGTTTCTCAAACCGGGCGGGCGGCTGGTGTTTTGCACCTGCTCGCTTTTGCCCGACGAGGGTGAGGTGCAACTGACCGCCGCCCTTTCCCGCCATCCCGGCCTCACTGTGCAAATCCCAGCGCTGTCCGGCCTTGATCCAGCTTGGATCACCCCGGAAGGTGGCCTGCGGCTGCGCCCCGACTATTGGGCCGAAATCGGCGGCATGGATGGGTTTTTCATGGCTGTTTTGACGCGCAGCTAGCACGTGTCCACGCGTGGACAAGGAGTGTACTATATATATTTCAATGGGTTAAGGTAACCACATTCATCTTTCCTTAACCCTTGCCTCCGGCGGCTTGCGTGATTTTATCGAGGCAAAGACGCGGTAATACAGCCAATCCGGCAAAAACTGACTGCCCCGGAACAGCAATGAAAACACAGTCGGAAAACTGGCTTTGAACCACCGCGATTTCATCAACGCCAGCATCTCTGCCGCTGCCTGTTCCGGCTCCATCAAAAACGGCATCGAAAACTCATTCTTCGCGGTCAACCTTGTGCGGATAAAGCCGGGATTGCCCAACTGAACCTTAACCCCACTCCCCCGCAAATCCGCGTACAAACTCTCGGCCAAAGCCATCACCCCGGCCTTGCTGGCTGCATATCCGAGCGCCCCCGGCAGCCCCCGAAACCCCGACAAAGACCCCGTGATCACCAGATGCCCGGCTCCGCGCGCCACCATGGCGGGCAGAACCGCGCCGACAACCCGCGCGCAGCCGGTGAAATTCACATCACACATCGCCTCCAACTGCGCCGCATCCACTCCATGTGCAGTCATCGGCCAATACACCCCGGCGAGAAACACCACGCCATCCAGCACGCCAACCTGCGCCACCGCCGCCGATATAGAAACCGCATCCGCAACATCCACCACCACAGCAGAAGCCCGGGGCACCTTGCCGCAAGCCTCGGCCAGCCGTGCAGGATCGCGCGCCGACAAGATCACCTTCGCGCCTTCCGCCGCCAAAGCCTGCGCCAGCGCTAGGCCGAGACCCTCACTCGCCCCGACCAGCCAATAGCGTTTGCCCGCGAAATGCACCGCCATCCCCTAGCGTGAAATTTCGTCGTGCGGCGGCACAGGCGGGCTGCGGTATAGCGCGCCTTTCCACCACAGCTTCAACGCTTGCCAATGGATCAAGGCGAGCACCCGGCGCGATCCAAACGGGCGGCGCAGACAGGCTCGCAGAATCGCGGCATTGGTCAGCGGCACGCGCGGGCCGGTCAGGGTAGCGATCAGACCAGCCTCCCCGACGCTGTAGTCAATCCAGATACCGATCTTGTCAGCGCTGATATCAAAGCGAAAACGATAGCTGCCCTCCACCGGCTGAAACGGCGAGACGTGGAAGATTTTCTGCGCCGTGACGGTATCATCGCGGGTCAAGGGGGCGAGATCTTCGCGGTGGCACAGATAACAATGGCGCTGACCGAAGGTGTTGGAGACCTCGGCAATCACCACCCGCAAGCCTTTCGCATCGCGGCATAACCAAAAGGAGACCGGGTTGAAAACATGACCCAACACACGCGGCTGGGCGAACAGCAGAATCTCAGACGCCATTGGCAGGCCTTGCTCGGCCAGCACTTGCCGCACCCACGCCACGCCCCGCCCTTGTTTGGGCGGCCCGCCGTGATCGGTATCATGTAACGCGGTCAAATTGCCGCGATTGCGCGAGAACAAGGCAGGCCCGCACGCAGTTTCCGGGTTCAGCAGCAGATAATCGACGCGGTAATTGAAGCGGTTTCCAACGCCGCCGCGCCGCCCGTGAAAAGTGGTGCCTGCGATGTAATCGACATCGTTCATTCGGTCCGCACCCGTACGCGCATCGCCTCGACCACATCGACGGCGCTGGCAAAGCCGTCTTCGTGGAAGCCGTGGCGCATCCACGCGCCACAATACCATGTATTTAGTTGGCCATTCATCGCTTTGATCTGCTTTTGCGCGTTTAGGGCAGCGTGATCATAGACCGGATGGCGGAAAGTGACCTGATCATAGATCAATTCCTGCCGTATCGGTTGGTTGGCATTCAGCGTCACAAACAGCGGATCGTCCTGCGGGATCGGTTGCAGTGAGTTCATCCAATAGGTCAGGTCGATCTTGTCCGAACGGGGGCCTTTGGGTTCGGTATAGACCCAACTGGACCAGCATTTGCGCAAAGCTGGCATCAGGCTGGCATCGGCGTGCAAAGTGGCTTGATTGGGCTGGTAGCGCACGGCGGAAAGCGCTGCGGTTTCGGTTGGGGTTGGATCGGAGAGCAGGCGCAGCGAATCGTCGGAATGGGTGGCGAGGATCAAATCGTCAAACAGCTCCCACTCACCACCCTGCGCGCGGACCAGCACGCCGTCGGGCAGGCGTTTGATCCCCGCAATCGGGGTGGACAGGCGGAGTTCGACGCCATGGCGTTGCAGATGGTCCGAAAGGCGGCTGACGTATTGGACAGAGCCACCCTGCACGGTAAACCATTGGTGTTGATTAGAGATTTGCATCAGTGCGTGGTTTTGGAAGAACGAGATTAGGGCTTGGGCTGGGAAGTCGAGGATGTCTTGCGGCGGGGTGGACCAAATCGCACCTGACAGCGGCAGGATGTAGTAATCGCGGAAATAGGGGCCGGTGCGCAGGGTTTGCAGCAGCTCGGCGATGGTCAGATCGGGGTTTTGGGCAAGAGCGCCTGCGTGTTTGTTGAAATGGGTGATGTCACGGCACATCCGTAGGAAGGCGGGGCTGAACAGGTTGCGGCGCTGCGCAAACAGGCAGTCGAGATCGCGCAACGCGTATTGTAGCCGACCGCCGTTGATCGAGGCGCCAAAGCTCATGCTGCTGGGCGCGATGGGGACGTTCAGGCTGTCGAACAGCTTTACAAGATACGGATAGTTCACCTTGTTGAACACGATAAAGCCGGTATCGACGGGCTGATCGCCGCGCTTTCCGGCGAGAACGGTGCGGGCATGGCCGCCCAAACGCGGCTCGGCCTCAAACAGCACCACGGCATTGTCAGGGGCAAGCTGATACGCCGCGGCCATGCCAGAGATGCCGCCGCCGACAATGGCAATCCGGCGAGGGGCTTGGGCAAAGGTCTCGAAGGGCATGTGCAGTCCTGTCGTGGTGTCTGATCTGATACGCAGATGAGCGGGGGGTGGATCATCTTTTATTGTGATCCAGATGCACGGGGCTTGCGTAAACGTTTCATGTTGCTTGACCTTGCCCTCCACGCGCCCATCTATGGGCCTATACTGCCGCCGATGCGGGTGGGGCGGCGTGGAGTGGGCAAAAGCGTGACGGAAGCGAAGGGCGAGGTCGACTTTACGGCGCTGATGCTGGCCGTGCGGGATCGTCAGGACCGGGCGGCCTTTGCGGCGCTGTTTCAGCATTTCGCGCCAAGGGTGAAGGGGTTCTTGATGAAATCCGGCACCGATGCGGCTTTGGCGGAAGATTGCGCGCAGGATGTGATGGCGGTGCTGTGGCAGAAGGCTGTGCAATATGATCCGGCGCGGGCAAGCGTGGCGACGTGGGTGTTCACCATCGCACGCAACCGCCGCATTGATGTCGCCCGCAAGGCGCGCGGGCCGGAGCCTGGGGCGTTGGATTGGGGGCCAGAGACGGAGCCCGATCAGGCAGATATCTATGAAGCCGGGCAAGAAACCGCGCGACTGGTGGCGGCGATGGCCGATCTGCCGGAAAAGCAGCGCGCACTGGTCCAGCGGGCGTATTTCGGTGAGTTATCCCATTCGGAAATCGCAGCCGAGACCGGTCTGCCGTTGGGCACGATCAAATCCCGGATCCGGCTGGCGCTGGACCGTCTGCGCCAGAGCATGAGTTGAGGCATTGACATGAGTATCCGGCATCATCTGTCTGACCCGTTATTGATCGCCTATGCGGCTGGGAATTTGCCCGAAGCGTTTGGGCTGGTTGTGGCCACGCATGTCTCGATGTGTGACGCCTGCCGCGCACAGTTGGCGGTGTTTGAGGCTGTGGGCGGGGCGGTGATGTATGGTGAAGCGGTGGCGATGGCGGATGGGGCGCTAGAGGCTGCGATGGCGCGGCTGGGTGCGCCCGAGGCTGCTAAGCCATTGGCGCGGCCCAAGTTAAAACAGAACGATCTTCCGGCTCCGTTGCAGGACTACGTCGGCGGCGGTCTTGCCGCGGTGAAGTGGCGCAGCTTGGGGATGGGGGTGCGTCAGGCGATTTTGCCGACCGCCAAGGGCGCGACGGCGCGACTTTTGTACATCCCGGCAGGGCAAGCGGTGCCGGATCACGGCCATCGCGGCACCGAGTTAACGTTGGTTTTGCGCGGCGCGTTTCGCGATGCCACAGATCGCTTCGGGCCGGGGGATGTTGAGATTGCGACCGAAGAGTTGGAGCATACCCCGGTGGCTGAGGCCGGGGAGGCCTGCATATGTCTGGCTGCAACCGATGCGCCGCTGCGGTTCAGCGCGTTGATCCCAAGGTTGTTGCAGCCGTTGTTTCGGATTTAAGCGCAGCCAGCGGTGGGCTGCACCCACCCTACCGATACAGCCTGACCGTGATCATCTGGCCGCTGAGCGTTACAGGTTCGTCTGTCAGGATCAAATCATCACAGTTCAGAGCGATGCCATTCACCTTACTGGGCACGAGGGCAAAAATCGCCAACATATCACCGCCGCGCAACTGCACAGCACCTGTGATCACGGCCACGTCGGGGCGTGGCAGGCAGCGAGCGGTCATCACGTTGAAATCGTCGCTAGCGGCGCTGACGGCTTCGGCCCGAATTGGAGTGTCGCCTGCGAAGGCCACGGGCGCAAGCGGTTTGGCGTTCAGGTGCAGGCCGTCGCCGATGAGGTCGAAACCGGGGCCGGTGATCACGGTCAGGTTGCGTTCGATGCCGGGGAAGATTGAAAAATCACCGTTCTCCACCACCGAGGCGCGCGACAACCGCCAGAGCAGATGGCCGTTATCCTCAAGCTTCAGCATTTCAACCGTCACACCTTTGCCGTTGGCCCAAGGCATCTTGCGGTAATCGGCGGGGGTCAGGTGGCGGATCATTCTGCGGCTCGCGTCGGTGTTGTGGGGGCTGCCAGGATCGGGGTCGGCTCGTTACGCTCTAATTCTTCGAAATCGAAATTATCCAACCGCGCCGCACGTTTGCCCGCACGTTCTGCGGCGGTGGTGATGCCATCCAGATCGGCGCGGGCTTGGTGAAAATGCGTGGAAAGCTTGTCAACGCGCTCGACCACGATCTCCACATCTCGGTGCAACTGGCGCAGCGTGGTGCGGATCGCGCCTGCCTGTTCGCGCATCCGGGCATCTTTCAGCACAGCGCGCATGGTGTTCAGCGTGGCCATGCAGGTGGTGGGCGAGACGATCCAGACCCTTGCGGTGAAGCCATCGCGCACGACTTCGGGGAAGTTGGCATGCAACTCGGCATAAACAGCTTCCGAGGGCAGGAACATCAGCGCGCCGTCGGCGGTTTCGCCGTCGAGGATGTATTTTTCCGAGATCGCCTTAATATGGACACGCACGGCGCTGCGCAGTTGCGCTTGGGCTTCCACGACCGCGCGAGGGTTGTCGGCGCGGCGCAGAGCCTCGTAGGCCTCCAAGGGAAACTTGGCGTCGATCACGATGGGACCGGGCGGATTGGGCAAGTGGATCAGGCAATCGGCGCGCTTGCCGTTCGAAAGCGTCGCCTGCATCGTAAAGGCGTCCGAGGGCAGCGCCTTTTGCACGATGTCATTCAGCTGGATTTCACCGAACGCGCCGCGCGCTTGCTTGTTGGCAAGAATGTCTTGCAGGTTCAGCACGTTGCCTGACAGTTTCTCGATATTGGCTTGGGCTTTGTCGATGGTCAGCAGGCGTTGTTGCAACTCGCCCAAGCTGTGTGCGGTGCGGGTGGCGGTGCCGTTCAGGCTTTCGCCCATCGCGCGCTGCACTTCGGCGAGGCGCTTTTCCATCAGTTGCAGCATGGCAGTTTGGCTGACGGCTTGGTTTTCACTGACATGGTGCAACCCGCCTGCAAGGCGTTCCTGGCCGTCCCCCAAGGCCTGCACACGTTGGCCGAGCCAGCCCATTTCCCGCATCAACGGGGCGGCCATCGTGGCAGATCGGCCAGCAGCGCGCAGGATCAGGATCAGAAGAAGCGCAAGCACAAGAACAGCCCCGCCGATCAGCAGGACTTCGGGGGCGTTCCATGCGTAGGTTTGGCCGAAAAGGGTGATCATCTGCGCCCGAAAAGCCTTTCGATATCGTGGAGTTTCAACTCCACATAGGTGGGGCGACCGTGGTTGCACTGGCCGGAATGCGGCGTCGCCTCCATCTCGCGCAGCAGGGCGTTCATCTCTTCGGCGCGCATTTGGCGGCCAGATCGGATCGAGCCGTGGCAGGCCATGCGGGACAGGATCGCCTCCATCTTGGTTTGCAGGCTCTGGCTTTGGCCGAGGTCGGCGAGTTCATCGAGCACGTCGCGGAGCAGGGCGGCGGCGGAGGTATTGCCGAGGATGGCGGGGGTTTCCCGCACCGCGATGGCAGAGCCGCCAAAGGGTTCGATGGTGAGGCCGAGGGCGGTCAGGTCTTGAGCTATGTCGAGCAAGCGGGTGGCATCGGAGGGGGAAAGTTCAACAATTTCAGGGATCAGCAGGGCTTGCGCCTTTATGCCAGTCTCGACCATCTGGCGTTTCAGGCGTTCATAAACGAGGCGTTCATGGGCGGCGTGTTGGTCTACGATCACCATCCCCGTGGCGGTTTGGGCGATGATGTAGTTCTCATGCACCTGCGCGCGGGCGGCACCCAGCGGAGTGTTGATGGGGTCTTGCAGAACGGGTTCGATGCGGGCGGAGGGGGTTTCGGCGAAGCCTTGCGGATCAAAGCTTTGCGGTTCTGGGGCTTGATAGGCGTAAGCACGGCCTAGGCTGGCGGCGCTGGGGCGGTCCATTTGGTAGATGCGCGGGTATTGCGACTGGGTTTCGGGGCGCATTGCGGCCAAGGTGGCGTCGGCGACGGTGGAGCTGGCGCGGTGGCCTGCGGTGGACAGGGCGGTGCGCAACCCGGTGATGATCAGACCGCGGGCGGCTTCGGGTTCGCGGAAACGCACTTCGGATTTGGCGGGGTGGACGTTGACGTCCACCCGCTCGGGGTCGCAGATCAGGTTGAGCACGGCGGCGGGATGGCGATCCCGGCTGAGAAAATCGTAATAGGCGACGCGGAGGGCACCGAGCAGGTTGCGGTCCAGCACCGGGCGGCCATTGACGCAGACGAACTGCTGCACCGAAGACCCGCGTGAATAGGTGGGCAGCGCGGCGTAACCGGTCAGGCGCAGGCCGTCGCGCTCGACATCGATTTTCAGGGCGTTGTCGATGAAATCTCGGCCCAATACATGGGCGAGGCGGCTGTGCAGGGCGTCGAAGAAATCGCCTGAGAGGGGGTCGGCGCGGAAGATCGTGCGGGGGGCATCGCCTTCGGCGATTTCCGTCAGGGTGAAGCCGACTTGCGGTTCTGCCATCGCAAGCCGTTTGATCACTTCAGCGATGGCTTGCGCCTCGGCGCGGTCGGTGCGCAGGAATTTCAGCCGGGCGGGGGTGGCGTAGAACAGGTCGCGGAGTTCAACCGTGGTGCCACGGGAGGCGGCGGCGGGGCGGACTTCCGCTTGGCGACCGCCTGCGACGGTGAGACTGGCGCCGTCGTATCCCTCGGCGCGCGAGGTGAGGGTGAGGCGGCCGACGGAGCCGAGGGAGGCCAGCGCCTCGCCCCGGAAACCGAAGGAGCGGATGTTCAGCAGGTCAGAGCCGTCGATTTTCGAGGTGGCATGGCGGGCTATGGCAAGGGGAAGGTCGTCGGGCGTCATGCCGCAACCGTCATCGGTGACGCGGATCAGGACTTTGCCACCTGCGGAATATTCGACCGCGATGCGCTTAGCGCCTGCGTCTAAAGCGTTTTCGACCAGTTCTTTGACGGCAGAGGCCGGGCGTTCCACCACTTCTCCCGCGGCAATGCGGTTGATGGCGGCTTCGTCCAAAGCGCGAATGATGGGGCGTATGTTGGGGGCATGCAGCGTCATGCCCCCAGTTCTAGCATCCTGCGGCGCAAACCTCCACAGATTCGCTATTCGTTCGCAACACCTGTCGGTTGGCCGACCACGATGAAATGCAGATCATCGGGTTTGATCAGGCGGGCAGCGACGCGTTTGACATCTTCCAGCGTGACGGCTTCAACGCGGGTGTTGCGGGTTTTCGGATAATCGGGCGGCAGGCCGAGATCCTGCATCCCGACGAGGATGGAGGCAATCGTGTCGTTGCCGTCAAACCGCAAAGGATAGGCCCCGGTCATATAGGTTTTGGCGTTGGCCAATTCGTCTGCGGTGACGCCATCCTTGGCGACTTTCGCCCATTCTGCACGGATCACCTTGATCGCCTCGGCCACCTTTTCGTTGCTGGCTTGGAACTGGCCCATCAACACTTCGGCATGGTCATAGGCCGCCAAACTGGTGCCGATGCCATAGGTGAGGCCACGTTTTTCACGCACCTCGGTCATCAGGCGGGCAGAAAACCGACCGCCGCCGAGGATTTCGTTCAGCAGGCTGGCGGCGAAATAATCGGGGTCGGAGAACTTCAAACCGCCTTGGCCGAAGATCACCATCGACTGTGGGCCGGGGAAGTCTTGCACGGTGATGCCGCCCTTGGTCTGCAACGTCGCCGGGCCGGGTTGCGGCGCACCTGTGGCGGGTAGGTCGGCAAGGAGTTTATCCAACAGAACACCCAGATCGGCGGCAGAAATATCGCCCGCTGCGGCGACGGTGATACGGTCGCGGGCGATGGCGTCTTTGAAGGCTTGCAGGATATCATCCCGGGTCAGGGCGGTGACGGTTGCGATGGTGCCGGACCCGTCGGAGCCATAGGGATGGGTGCCAAAGCTGCGGGCGCGTTCAAGATTGCTGGCAATGGTGCCGGGGTCTTTTGCGTCCGAGCGCAGGCCGGACAGCACCTGTTCACGCACCCGGTCCACCGCGTCTTGGTCAAAGCGCGGCTTGGTCAGGGCGTCATGCAGCAGGGCCGTCGCCTGATCTCGGTTCTCGGTCAGGAAATGGCTGGAGACGGAAACGCCATCTTGATCGCTGCTGAAATGAAAGCTGGCGGCAAGACCATCGCGGGCGGCGGCGAAACCTTGGCTGTCGAGATCACCCGCACCTTCTTCGATCAGCGCGGTCATCAGATTGACCGCGCCACGCTTGCCTGGTGCATCCAGGGAGGTGCCACCTTTGAAGCGAATCTCCAGCGCGGTAAACGGGATGCCGTGATCTTCCACCAACCAGGCCTTGATGCCACCCGGAGAGGTGACGGGCTGGATGTTGATTTCAGCGTGCAAGGGCGAGGCCAAAGCGAGCAACACGGCCGCGGCACGCCAGATCATACGCGGGTTCATTGTGCAGCCTCCTTGGCGGTCAACCAGCCGGTCACGGCTTGGTCGCGGTTGAAGACCAGCTTGGCTGCGGCCATCACATCTTCGGGCGTCACAGCTTGCAGCACATCCGGCCAGTCCTGCACATCTTTGACCGAAAGCCCGACGGCGAGGGCCTCGCCATAGGTGCGGGCCAAGCCGCCTGCGTCGTCACGGGCATAGATCTGACCGGCGCGGATTTGGGTTTTGATGCGGGCGAAATCGTCGGAGTTGACGCCGTCTTTCATGAATTTCGCGATCACTCTGTCCATCGCGGCTTCGGCATCGGCGAGGCTGACACCCTCGGCAGGCACCACGACGAGGCCGAAGGTTTGCGGATCAACCGAAACACCATCGTAATAGGCCGAGGAATAGACGGCAGTTTGGGTGTCAAACTGCAAGGCCTTGGTCAGCACCGAGGTGGTGCCAGAGCCGCCGAGAAGATCGGCCAGCACGGCCAAGGCAGCGGCTTGTTTCTGATCGCCGGGATTACGCTCGGGGGCAAGATAGCTGCGCGCGACATAAGGTTGGGCGACACGCTCATCCGCCAGCACCAAACGACGCTCGGCCAGTTGCGGCGGTTCTTCGGGCCGGTGGCGCGGCTTTATTTTATCCGAAGGCGGCAGCGGACCGTAGTATTTCTTGGCCAAAGCCAACACGTCAGCTGGCTTCACATCGCCCGCGACGATCAGGATGGCGTTGTTGGGGGCATAGTAAGCGCGATAGAAGTTGATGGCGTCGTCGCGGGTCAGGCCGGCGATTTCAGCGCGCCAGCCGATCACCGGGATGCCATAGGGATGATTCAGATATTGTGCTGCGGACATTTGTTCTTGCAGCAGGATGCCGGGATCAGAGTCGGTGCGCTGGCCGCGCTCTTCTAAAATGACCTGACGCTCGGTGGTCACGTCTTCTTCCGACATGTTCAGATTGACCATGCGATCGGATTCCATCTGCATCATCAGATCAAGCCGATCAGCGGCAACCCTCTGGAAGAAGGCGGTATAATCTTCTGTGGTGAAGGCATTGTCATCGCCGCCTTGCTTTTCGACCGTGGCCGAAAACTCACCCGTGGGAACCTTCGCGGTGCCTTTGAACATCAGATGTTCAAAGAAATGCGCGATGCCGGAATGACCTGCGACCTCATCAGCGCGGCCAATTTTATACCAGACCATCTGGGTGACAACCGGGGCGCGGTGATCTTCAATCACCACCACTTGCAGTCCGTTATTCAGGGTGAAACTGCTGACCGTGTCGGCGCTTGCGGCGAAAGGCAGAACGGGCAGTGACAGGCAAAGAAGGCCGAACATGGTGCGGCCAAGGGAGCGAAACATCGCGGTCCTCCGTGGATTACAGGGCGCACGCTAACCGCAATGCCCGCCCGCTGAAAGCCGGGGCAACGGGGTTGTGATCACTCGCCTTTTTTCGGCGGTGGCGCGGAGGGGGTGCGCGCGCCTGCGGCCCGCCAGCGTGCCAGTTCGGCGTGCTGATCCAGCGACTGCTTGGCATAGGCCTTGTAATAGACGTTCAGGTTGAACAGGCGCTCCAGCGGGCGACCATTGTTCTTTTTGCGGAACTCCAGATCTTCGGAGGCCAAAACCTGGCGGATACCGGGGGTCACGCCCTGCCGGGTGGCATAGTTGTACAGCCCCGCATCGCTGACGCCGCTGGTGGCCGGGGGTTTGCCACCCAAAGCTGTGATCGCATCATCTTGCGGATGTGGATCAGTCAGGTTGGCACCGCCCGGCGTGGGCGCGGGCAGATCGGCGAGCGAGGTCGGCAGTTCCAAGGCTTTCGGCGGCAGGATTGCAAATTCATCCGGGCCGTTGCTGTCAGACCGCAGGTTCATCAGATCAGGCGCTTTGTCGCTGCAGGCCGCAAGCGTCAACAACGCTGCGCCCGCGAACGCGAGAACCACCTTTGCTGATCGCATATTGCTGCCTCCACCAAGTCTTACCATCGTCGTCTTAGCCTATGATCCCGCCCGCGTCACGGGGTCTTTCGCCGCTTCGCGCGGGTTGGCTTGGCGGATTTGCCACCAAACACCACCAAACCCAAGGCGCCTGCGAAGATTGCGATGTCGGCGATGTTGAACGAATAGGGGTTTTCAAAGCCGCAGCAGGACATGGTCAGGAAATCGGCGACATAGCCATAGGCAATCCGGTCCACCACATTGCCCAAAGCGCCGCCGATCAGCAAGCCTCCGGCGATCATCGACCACCGCCCCGGACGTTCGCGCCGCAGCCAGATCAGCACCCAAGCTGAAATCGCAACCGCCACCGCAATCAGCACCCAGCGCATGAACTCGGCACTATTGGCGAACAAACCGAAATTTACGCCACGATTCTCGGCCCAGCGGAAATTCAGCAGCGGATCGAGCACCTCGATCTCCCCACGCTCGCGCAGGGAAAGCAGGCGGATCACGCCGATTTTGCTCAGCTGGTCCAGCAGAAAGACGATGATCGCGGTGAGGGAAAGCGCGCGCATCTTAGTGCCGGAAGTGCCGCTGATCGGTGAAGACCATCGCAAGACCCGCCGCATCGGCCGCCGCAATCACCTCATCGTCGCGCATGGAGCCGCCGGGTTGGATGATTGCCGTCGCCCCCGCCTCTGCCGCAGCCAGCAGGCCATCGGCAAACGGAAAGAACGCATCCGAGGCCACAACCGACCCCACGGTGGGGCTTTGTGGCAGGCTCAAAACATCGGCCATATCGCCCGCCTTGCGCGCGGCGATGCGGGTCGAATCAATCCGGCTCATCTGCCCTGCCCCCACACCCACGGTCGCGCCATCTTTCACATAGACGATGGCGTTCGACTTCACATGCTTGGCAACTTTCCATGCAAACATCAGATCGGCAAGCTCGGCCTCAGTTGGTGCGCGCTTTGTCACCACTTTCAGATCAGCGGCGGTGATGTTGTCGGTGTCGCGGTCTTGCACAAGGAAGCCCCCCGCGACTTGCTTGAACGCCAACGATTTCTCGGTGGGGTCCGGCAGGCCCTTGGTGGTCAGCAGGCGCAGGTTTTTCTTGCTGGCGAAGATCGCTTTCGCCTCATCAGACGCTCCCGGCGCAATCACCACCTCGGTGAAAATCTTGACGATCTCCTCAGCGGTTTCAGCATCCAAAGGCTGGTTCAGCGCCACGATACCGCCAAAGGCCGAGGTCTGATCGCAGGCATAAGCGCGCAAATAAGCCTCTTTCAGCGATGCCGCCTTGCCCACCCCACACGGATTGGCGTGCTTGATGATCGCACAGGCCGGACCCGCGCCCGCAAACTCGGCCACCAGTTCAAACGCCGCATCGGTGTCATTGATGTTGTTGTAGGACAGCTCTTTGCCCTGCCATTGCTTCGCTGTCGCCACGCCTTCGCGCTTCGAGCCATCAGTGTAAAACGCCGCCGCCTGATGCGGGTTCTCGCCATAGCGCAAGCCCTGCGCCAGCACCCCGCCGAAGGATTTCGAGCGCGTAAACGGTTGCCCCAACTGCCCCGAGAGCCAGCCCGAAACGGCAGTATCGTAAGCCGCCGTGCGGGAATATGCGGTCAGCGCCAGCTTCTGCCGGAACGCCAAAGTCGTCGCGCCATCATGTGCCTTCATCTGATCAATCAGGCCGGCATAATCGGCAGGATCGGTCACAACCGTCACAAAGCGGTGGTTCTTTGAGGCCGCGCGAATCATCGCAGGCCCGCCAATGTCGATATTCTCGATGCAGGTGTCATGGTCGGCACCTTTGGCGACGGTTTCCTCAAACGGGTAGAGGTTCACGATCAGCAGATCAATCGGCTCGATCCCATGCGCCGCCATCGCCAGCAGATGCTCGTCATCATCGCGCAGCGCCAACAGCGCGCCATGCACATTCGGGTGCAGGGTTTTGACACGGCCATCCATCATCTCGGGAAACCCCGTGACATCAGAAACATCCCGCACCTTCAGCCCTGCGGTGCGCAACATGCCAGAGGTGCCACCTGTGGAAATCAACTCCACCCCCTGCGCGGCCAAAGCGCGGGCAAGGTCCAAAAGGCCAGATTTATCGGATACGGAAATCAGCGCGCGGCCAATAGGAACAAGATTGGTCATGTCAGCCCTTTCAAGTCAGATCGGAACCGGCATCTCGTCGCGGTCCAGATCCCGGATGGCCAGCGGAGTATCCTGTGCTTTCGCCAAGGTCCAGCCGATCTGCGTCTCTAACTCCGTCGCGCGGGCCGAAAGGACGATCTGCCGCGTCAGACGCGGTTTCAGACGACCCTTTTCCAGAAAAACCGAAGGCTCCAGCGTCAAAGTCGCGAAACCATCATGACGGAACACCCAGATTTCGCCGCTTTTTAAGGCAAGCGACACCGCCGCCCCGCCCATATCCAGCGCCGCATCGACATCCGGGTGCAGATGGAATCGCACGGCAAAGCCTGCGCCCTGCAAATGCAACTCATTCATCAGCCGCTCAAACCGGGCGCGCTCAGCTTGGCTGCGGGCGGTCAGCGCATCCAAGCCCACCAATTTGCGGCCATCCTTGGACAGCAGAAGTTCGCGCGAATGCGTCAGCCCATGCGTCGCCGACCAGCCGGAATGCGCCATGTAAAGGTGCAGCCCATCGGGCAAGTGGCCCTGTCGCAGCGAGGTCACCTGTGCGCGATCAACCAAGGCATCTTGCGCGAGGGCAAGCCTTGACCCCGATTTCAAACGGCTGGACGAATA
The DNA here is from genome assembly GCF_001294535.1 of Cypionkella psychrotolerans. Classification (GTDB taxonomy): domain Bacteria; phylum Pseudomonadota; class Alphaproteobacteria; order Rhodobacterales; family Rhodobacteraceae; genus Cypionkella; species Cypionkella psychrotolerans. The sequence continues at coordinate 250,978 of NZ_LGIC01000086.1, forward strand.
CCCCTCTACCGCCAAGGTCGAATGCGAGGCCGTCGCCCGCCCGGCCTGCCGCCACTCCGCCCCAAACGGCGCGCCCGAGCCGCAGTTGACGATCACCGGACGCCGCCCCGAGGTCAGCTCAAACGCCGAGGTCGAGGCATGCGCCCAGATCCCCGCAGCCCCCCCCGGCGGGCGGGCCGCATCAACGATCACCGTGGTGCGGGCCTCTGCCAGCCGCGCAAACCCCATCGCCAAACCTAGCCCCACGCTTGACCCCGGCTTCACCCCCGTCGCCGCCAGCGCCAGATCCAACCGCCCCTCCATGCCGCGCCCACCGCCATGAAACCGCGCCAGCCCGCCATCGGCATGACGCAAAGCGCGTAAGCTGGGCGCAATCCGCTCCAACGCCGCAACCAACGCGGGCGGAGGCGTATGCCCCGCCTCGGACAAAGCCTGCTCGGCCCAAGTCAGCAGTGTGAAAACCTCCAGCAATTCCTCAGGGTTGCGGGTGGGTATCCCCCCCATCGCGTCGATCTCACGGCTACATTCCACCGCAAGGGCAGCTACAGCAGGGGCGACGCGCGCCTGCATCCCGGTCAGCGCAAGGCCCGCGTAGATCAAGCCTGTCAGTGCCTCAAACCGCGGCAGTCCAGGGGCGGCATGTGGCCAGCGCCGCGACAAAAACACCACCTGCGCTGACAGGCTGCGGTAATAGGCATCCGATTGCACCCGGTCACGGCCCTGCAACAGCAGCAAAGCATGGTTGATCCAGCGGATCAGCCGCCGCCCGGTCAGATCCGGCGTCCAGCCCGGCCCTTGGCCGCGACCAAACCGGGTGATCCAACCCCAAGTCCACTCCTGCGCGCGGGTGCGGGCGGCGAAATCACCCAAAGCCGCCAGATCATCCAGCCACAAAAACCCCTGCGTCTCGGCAGGCGCGCCCGGATCATCCAGCGCCACATCCCAGATCGAGGCCCCCGGTGCCTCAACCAACTGCCCGGCGAACTGAAAGTTCCCCGCCACCAACTGCCGCCCGCGCGCATAAAGCCCGACCGAACGCGGCTCTGGCTGCGAGACAAACCCGGTCGCAGCGGGGCTGCGCAAAGCGCGCCACATTGCCAGCCGATTGCCAAGGCTTGCCTTGCCGGGTTTGCGTTTCATCCTGTTCCTGTAACCTGCCAGCCCGCTTGTGCGCGGATCGTTGGCGCACAGCATAGCGCCAAGGCCCCGCCCTGTCACCCGCCCCGGCGATTGCTCTTTCTGAAATACTCCCCGCGGAGCGTTCAACCGCCGATGCAAAGCCAAAGGCCGGGCATCACACCCGGCCTATCCGCCCGCGCCAAAGCCGCCGCGTGCCCCCTCGATGGGGGCCAAGGCGGCACCCCGGTTTGGGTCAGTGCTGCACCCGTTCCATATATTGCGCCAATCCGCGCACCTGACCCAGCCAGCTTTCCAGTAGCTTCGGATCATGCGGTGCGCCATGCACACCCACCGCAATCTCGCGCTTCATCACCGATTCCACCGCGAAAGACACCGGCGTCGACACCAGCCGCGCCATCGCCGATCCACGCGCATCGCCCCAAGCATCCATCGCCCAGGTCTCATGGAACACCGGGCGGCCATCGCGTTCGGCTTTCAGCGACACGAACAGGATCACCCGATCCGGCTCTCCCGGCGCATAGGAATTTTCCGCCACAAACTGCGCCGCCATTTCCGCCAATCGCGCATCGCCCGCAGGGCCTTCCAGCGTTTCGATCTCGCGGAACACTGGAGTCCAAGCGTCTTGCCAGCCGTTCAGCCGGATGGTGCCGCGCACGAAATCCTTGACCTTCCAGTCAGGATCAAATCGGTAATCTTCCATGAACGGATAGCTGTCGCGGTTGGGGTAAACCTCAAAGCTTTCCGGCACCGGCAGCGGCGCGTCATATTTGGTGATCGCGTCCCAAGGCCGATTGACCCGCAATTCGGAAAAATTCCGCAAAGACCGCGATGGCGAGCGCAACGCCTTCAACACCCCCAGCGGCGCCCAAGAGAATTTATAGCGGAACGGGTTCGGGATTTTAGGCACGCCGCCGCAATAGCTGGTGAAAGATATCACGTTATCAATGTGATAGGCCTTCGATGCACGATAGCGCGCCACCAGATCATGCGCCATCAGATGGTCAATGCCCGGGTCTAAGCCCACCTCATTGACCGAGACCAAACCCGCCGCACGGAAGGCTTCGTCCAACGCCTTCATCTCGGGTGCAATGTAGGACGACGACACAAAATGCGCGCCCTTATCCAGACAGGTCTTGGCAATCGCCACATGCTGATCGGCGGGCAGCATCGAGATCGCGATGTCATCGGGCTGCAAGGCGTCGGCCAAAGCCTCTAGTGAGTAGGCGCGAATATCCGCGCCAAGATCGCCCACCGCTTCCTGCGCCTTCTCGACCGTGCGGTTCCACACCACCACCTGATGGCCGTTCTCAATCAGCCGCCGCAAACCCGGGGCCGAGGACAACCCCGTGCCGCACCAATGAATCGTCATAGTTTCTCTCCCCTTACAGGCTGGCCGTGTGGCGGGCATATTCTGCCGCAGCACGTCCCCAAACCCCAGAATTCAGATCGCCCAACGTCGCCAAAGAGGCCAACAGTTGCGCCGCATAATCTTCGCTGCTTTCCACCGGCAGCAGGGACGGCAAGTTGTCAATCGCCGTCACATCCAGCACCGGATTTTCCGCGACACGCAGCGCCGGGGCGTCCCATTCGGTCACCCGATCATACACCTTGATCGGTGAGAAATCCGAGGTCGGGTCGCAGGCAATGTCACCAATCACCGTGAGTTTCCGCGCAGTATCTTCCTTGGCCGAAGCCGCCACAAAAACCGGACAGCCGGGGCGGGCGAGGATGCAGTTCAGGAAAATCTCGTGCTGCAAGACTTCCGGGAACGGGCCTCCGCTGGCGGTTTCGGCCTGATCCCATTGCGTCACCGCAACCCCCATAGCCGCACAAAGGTCGGACGCCCCAGTGCCAACCCGGCCCAAAGCCCCAATCACAATAGCTTTCGGGCGGGCAAAACCAGCCAGTTCAGCCTCTAAATCCGCCAGCAAAGCCGCCTTACCGGGATATTTCGCCACGGGTCCCGCAATGCCACCGCGCTGCTGCGCGGCCCAGCATTTCAGCGACACGGCAGCCCCGGCATAACCCGCCCAATAGCCGAACGCCGCCACCCGGCGACCATCCGCACCCACCAGATATTCCAGATCGAACAGCGTACCGCCGCCCGCCTTGAAGCGCTTGAGCAACACCTGCCCCGCAGGCTGACCCTTATAAGCATGGCCGAACATGATGTGGCGATGGGTCAGGGCCGTGCCATCTTCGGGCAATTCTTTCAGCCCAAAGATAATCGCATCCGCCGGGGCCTGCGGCCAAAGATTCTCCGCCGCAATCTCACACCCAGCCGCCTTGTAGCCCTCGATCCCAATCGCGCGGACCGAGCTTTCCTCGACAGTCACCCGGATGCCTGCCTTGATCAGCGCCGCAGCCCCGTCCGGCGTCAGGCCGACGCGCTCCTCATTCGGGCGCTGCTCTGCCCGGACCCAAAGATGCGTCATGCCAATCCCTCGCGCTGTGCCATTTTCCCGGCTGAATACCAGATCAGGGGGCAAGGAACAGGGGGGGCGTGACCGCATGGCCCGAATTTCGCCCAAACTGCGGCGTAGTCAAAGTGGCAAGGCCGCGGCGTTCCGGCTATCGTCACCGCAATCTGTTTCAAAGAGGCGCGTCATGTCCCTGTTGTCCCTACTGACCGATGTGCTGTTCATTGGTCATTCGCTGGTTGGCCCGACGTTGCCCACCGTGCTGGATGCGACACTGCGCGAGATGCGTCAGCCGTCTGTGGTGCAGGCGCAGATCATCAACGGCTCATCGCTCGCCTACAACTGGGACAACTCCGCCAATGCCGAAGGCGTCGACGCCAAGGCGCGGTTGAAGCGGCAACCCACCGATGTGCTGGTCATGACCGAAGCGCAGCCGCTCAAGGGTCAGATCCAGTATAACGCTACCTCGGGTTATGTGGCGAAGTTCTCAGGTCTGGCGCTAGAGGCCAATCCGCACACAAGGCTTTATGTCTATGAGACTTGGCCCAGCCTGAACTCCGGCCCCGGCAATATCACCAAAGACGACCCTGACGCGGGCATCCCGTGGCGCGAACGCATCGCGCTGGATTTGCCATTGTGGGAGAGTGTTGTGGCCGATGCCTCAGCCAAGGCGGGCCATGAGGTCAAGCTGCTGCCCGTCGGTCAGGCGATGGGGCATCTGGCGGATGAGATCAAGGCGGGCCGGGTGCCAGGGGTCAGCGATATCAAAGAGATGTTCGTCGACGACATTCACCCCAACGGCAAAGGTTTGTATTTCGTCGCCATGGTGCAGGCGGCGTCAATTGTCGGCAAAAGCCCCGAGGGCGTGCCTGCCAAGGTGACGCGGGCTTGGACGTCGCGCGATGCGGTGATCACGCAGGAACAGGCGCAAGTGTTTCAGCGCATCGCTTGGGAGGCGTTGGAGGCTTATGTTCCCGGCCAAATCGCGGCACAGATTGCACCTGTTGTGGTGCCTGTTGCGCCGGAGCCTGCTTTGGGGACCATTCCAGACGCGCAAGACCCGCCGTTCCCCGCCATCAAACAGATCACCAACACCCATCTCGCCTTGGGTCTGGCAGGCGTCAACGATTGGTCGGTACAACAGCCGTTCCTGAACCTGATGAAAACCGCGCGGCCTTGGATCGGCCATCTGCCCGACCAGTTCGGCGGCTGGACCGAGGCTGATCTGGCCAAAGCGGGGGCATTGGGGCCGCATGGTTGGCCGGTGAAAATCCCGCCCGAACTCGCGAAAATCTCCACCCTGATCCTGACGGATCTTCCGGAAGATGCCGCAGGCGTCGCGGGCCGCTACATTTTGACCTACCAAGGCAAAGGCACGCTGAAAGTCGAAGGCCGCGTGAAGATTGTGACCGAGGCTCCGGGCCAAGTGCAGTTCGATTACACACCCGGCGAAGGCTTGGTGTCGATCACCCTGCTGGCCTTGGACGCTGCCGATCCGATCCATGACATCGTGGTGGTGCGGGCATCGCGCGCGCAAATGCTGGCCGATGGCGCGATCTTCAACCCCGATTGGCTGGCCCGGATTCGTGGCGTGAAAGGCATCCGCTTTATGGATTGGATGATGACCAACGACTCCACCCTGTCAGAGGTCAAAGACCGCCCGCAGCCCACAGACTACTCCTATGCCCGCAATGGGGTGCCTATTGAGGCGATGGTGGCGCTGGCAAATGAGTTGAAAGCCGACCCGTGGTTCACCCTGCCGCATCTGGCCACCGATGATCTGATCCGCACCTACGCCCAGATCACCCACGACCAACTCGACCCCAGCCTTCATGCACAAGTCGAATACTCCAACGAGGTCTGGAACTGGCAATTCGCCCAAGCCCGCTGGGCCGAAGAACAGGGCATTGCACGTTGGGGGCAGGATAAAACCTGGGTGCAATTCTACGGGTTGCGCGCCGCACAAGTGATGGCGATCTGGTCGGATGTGTTCAAAGACGCCCCCACCCGCCTGACCCGCATCGTCGCGGTGCAGACCGGCTGGCTGGGGCTGGAGGAACAGATTTTGGACGCACCCTTGGTGGTGGCCGAGGGACTGCCGCCGCCCGTGGTCAGCTTTGACGCCTATGCCGTCACGGGGTATTTCAGCGCGGAGTTGGGTGGGGATCAGAAATTCACCACCGTGAAGGGTTGGCTGAAGCAATCAGCAGACGCGGCGCGCAAAGATGCCGCTGCACAGGGGCTGACGGGGGCAGCGGCCGACACCTATGTCGCCCAACACCGCTATGATCTGGCCGATAAACTGGCGGGCCAAGAGCTGCGCGACGGCTCGGTCACAGGCAATCCGGCCAATAGCCTGACGCAAATGTTGGCCGAAACCCTGCCCTACCATGCCGCCATCGCTGCAGACCGGGGGCTGAAGCTGATGATGTACGAGGGCGGCAGTCATGTGGTGGGCTATGGCGCAGAGGTCGATGATGAGGAATTGACCGCGTTTTTCACCCATCTCAACTTCACGCCAGAAATGGGTGCGCTTTATGCCGAATTGCTGGCGGGGTGGCAGATGATCTCGGATCAGCCGTTCAACGCCTTTGTCGATGTGTATCGGCCCGGAAAATGGGGGAGCTGGGGCGCGTTGCGGCATTTGGGCGATAGCAACCCACGCTGGGACGCTTTGGCGAAGGGCTGCATCACATGCTGACCCCACGGCTGAGCGTGATCATTCCGGCCAGCAATGAGGCGGCGTATATCGGCGCGTGTTTGACGGCGCTGTTTGCGTCCGGTCCGATCAATGCGGAATGTATCGTCGTTGCCAACGGCTGCCGCGATGCCACCGCAGCGGTGGCGCGGGGATTTACGGCGCAGGCGGAGGCGGCGGGTTGGGCGCTGACGGTGCTGGACTTACCGCAAGGCGGCAAACCCAATGCGCTGAACGCAGGGGACCGGATCGCCAAGGCTGCGATGCGGGCCTATCTGGATGCGGATGTGGTCGTCTCGCCCGATCTGATGGCGCAACTGCTCGCAGCACTTGACGGCGATACCCCGCTCTATGCAACAGGAACCGCCCATATCCCCCGCGCCAAAAGCGCCGTCACCCGCGCCTATGCAAGGTTCTGGCAACGCCTGCCCTTCGCGCAAAGCCCGGCCCCCGGCCATGGCCTGTTCGCCACCAATGCCGCTGGTCGCGCGCGCTGGGCGGAGTTTCCCGGCATCATCTCGGACGACACCTTCGTGCGGCTGCAATTTGAGTCTGACGAGCGGGTGCAGTTCCCCGCGACCTACGAATGGCCGATGATCGAGGGCTTCGCGGCCCTGACCAAAGTGCGACGGAGACAGGATGCCGGGGTGGCTGAGATTAATCGGCTTTATCCCGGACTTTTGGCGCGGGAAGCGAAAGCGCCGCTGACCAAAGCTCGCCTGCTAGACCTCGCGCTGCGTGATCCCATCGGCTTCACCACCTATGCCGCCGTTTCCGTAGCGGTGCGCCTCAAGCGTGGCAAAGGCTGGAGCCGTGGCCGGTAAAGCGGAATTCGCGCGAATTCCGTGCACGATTTCCGCGCGGAAATCGTCTTACAGATCAAACGTCGCGAAAACTGGGGCGTGGTCGGAGGGTTGTTCCCATCCGCGCACCGGGCGCAGGATGCGGCTGCCATGCGCGGATTTGGCAATATCAGGTGTTGCCCAGATGTGATCCAGCCGACGCCCCTTATCGGCGGCGTCCCAGTCGGGCGAGCGATAGCTCCACCAGCTGTAAAGATTGCCCGTCGGAATGTCAGCGCGGGTGACGTCGACCCAAGCGCCCGACTCCATCGCCGCGCCAAAATGCTCCACCTCAATCGGCGTATGGCTGACGATCTTCAACAACGCCTTGTGGTTCCACACGTCATCCTCACGCGGGGCGATGTTCAGATCGCCGACCAGAATGGCTTTTGTGGGCTTCTCACCATGAAACCAATCGCGCATCTCGGTCAGGAAATCCAGCTTCTGGCCGAATTTCACATTCTGCGCCCGGTCGGGAATATCGCCACCTGCAGGCACATAGCAGTTGTGGATCACCACGCCGTTCTCCAGCCGGGCAGCCACATGCCGCGCATGACCCATGGTGACGAAATCACGCCCCCCGGCATCCTCCAGCGGCAGCTTGGAGACGATCGCCACGCCGTTATAACCCTTCTGCCCGCGTGCCACCATGTAGCGATAGCCAAACGCGCGGAACTGCTCCACCGGGATCATCTCGACCGGGCTTTTGCATTCCTGCAGGCACAGCACATCGGGGGCCTCCTCGGCCATCAGCTTGGCCACCAGACCTTCGCGCAGACGGACCGAGTTGATGTTCCAAGTGGCGAGGGTGAAGGTCATTGGCTGCTCCTGATCAAGAGCAATCAGCCTAAGCTGCGCCGCCCGCGTTCTCAAGAGGGCAAAGCCCCCGACGATAGGCTGAGCAGCAACTACACAAAAAGTCGCCCAGCCAATGTGGCCGGGCGGGAGGTCCAACAGGGAGGTAATGTCGTACATATACCATAGAATACTGCGCATTTCCGTCCGCTGGTGCAAATTACCCAAGCCATGGCTTTTTGGCCACAACCCAAGATTGCGTCATGCGCAAGGCAGGCTTTGCGCCTATTTGGTCAGGATCAGCTTTGCCGATTTGGTGATGCGCAGGGTGTAAATCTGCCCGTCCAACTCGATCAGCGCGGTGCCCGCCCCCCCCGTCAGCGCCCGCGCGTCGTAGCGGAGGGTGCGGTCTGCGGATACGGGTTCGGCAGCGGCTTGCGACGCCAGAAACTGAGGGGTCAGGATTTGAGTTTCGTACATGTTGCGCTCCGCAAGAGATTAGGGTTGGCACTGAAAGACCGGCTTCCCAGAGGCGGGTGGCATGGCGATGGCCTATACCTAGCAAATTTGTCAGGAATATAAAACCTGATTCTTTTACTTATCTTTAGCAGACCCCTGCGCTGCGGCAGGGCTGCAACGCCCGTCAGCTGGCCACCGCCTGTGGCAGAAGCCAAGTGCCGTGGCTGGGCAGCGCATTGATGCGAATCGGGCAGCCGTAGGCGTTCGACAGCAATGCATCCGTCAGCACGGTATCTGGCCTGCCTGCGGCGACCAAAGCGCCTTCAGCCAGCAGCGCCAACTTGTCGGCGAACATCGCGGACAGGTTCAGATCATGCATTACCGCCACCACGCCGCCGCCTGCATCGGCAAATCGGCGGGCCAGCCGCATCACTTGCAACTGATGGCCCAAATCGAGGCTGGCCACGGGTTCATCCAAGAACAACCAGCGCGCGCCGCCTGCACCGACCGGGTTCCAGACCTGTACCAAAGCACGGGCGAGTTGCACGCGCTGCCGTTCGCCCCCCGAGAGGTCTTGGTAATTGCGTGCGGCGTGGTGCAGCAGGCCCACCTCGGCCAAGGCGCGCTGCGGCAGATCGCGGGCATCTGCGTTCTCGCCCATGCTCAGGCCCAGCCGGATCACCTCCAGCACGGTGAACGGGAACGCCAGTTGGGTTTCTTGGGCCATCACCGCGCGGATCGCCGCCAACTGCCATGCTTTCGCGCGCGCCACATCAAGCCCGTTCAGCGTGACCTTGCCCTGATAGGCGACCTCACCTATGAGTGCGCGCAACAGCGTGGTTTTGCCTGATCCGTTCGGCCCGACAATCGCGGTCAGCGTGCCGGGCCGGGCGGTCAGGCTGACACCGCACAGCACCGGGCGGCGGTTCAGGGCCACACAGATATTTTCGACCTGAAGCATCGTCTAAATCCCCACAAGGCCCTGACGGCGCATCAAAATCCATAGGAATACCGGCGCACCCAGCACGGCAGTCACGATGCCAATCGGCAGTTCGGCCGGGGCGACGATGGTGCGGGCGATCATATCGGCTCCGACCAGCAGGCTTGCCCCTAGCAGAGCGGCATTGGGCAAAAGGTAGCGGTGGTTTGGCCCGGTAGAGATGCGCAAAAGATGCGGCACGACGATGCCGATAAAGCCGATACCCCCCGCCACCGCCACCGCAGCGCCAGTAGCCGCCGCCACGCCGAGGATAATCAGTTGTTTCAGCCGTTCGACTTCGATGCCCAGATGCGCCGCTTGCGCCTCACCCAAGGCCAGCGCGTTCAGGCCGCGCGCCATCAGGGGGGAGAACAGCAGCACCGGCAGAATCAGCGGCAAAGCGGTTGCCAGCTTGCCCCAGCCCGCGCCGGCCAGTGACCCCATGCTCCAAAACGTCAAATCGCGCAGTTGTTTGTCATCGGCGAGATAGACGAGGATGCCGGTAAATGCCCCCGCCAAAGCCCCCAGCGCGATACCCGCCAGCAGCATATTGGCGACCGAGGTGTGACCGCCGCGTGTCGCCAGACGGTAAAGCAGCAGGGTCGCGCCCCAACCGCCCAGAAATGCCGCCAAAGGCACCAGTTGGCCGCCGAAATGCACCGCAATCCCGGCGGGCAGCAGCCCGCCCACCACAATCGCCAACACCGCACCAAGCCCCGCGCCAGCACCGACCCCGACGATACCGGGATCGGCTAAAGGGTTGCGGAACAGACCCTGCATCAGCGCGCCCGACACCGCCAAGGCAGCCCCGATCAGCAGGCCCATCGCCAGACGCGGCAGGCGGATGTTCCACAGGATCACCTGATCTCGTGTCGAAAGCTCGCCCTTGATCGCCGCATGCGCCAAGTCAGCAAGGTTCAACCCCGCCGCTCCGGTGCCCAAGGACAGCACCGATACCACAAGCAAAAGTCCGATCAGCGCGCGCAGCATCAAAGCCGCGCGGGCCTCACGTTCGCCACCCGTGCTACGGCTGCGTCCCAAGGCGAGTGACAGCATCTCAGCCAGCCTGCGGATAGAGCGCGTCATACAGCGCGCGCGCCGCATCCGGTGTGCGCGGGCCAAAGCCCAGCAACATCATCCCATCCATCCGCACAATCGCCCCCGCCTGCGCCGCAGGAGTTTGCGACAGGGTCGGATGCGCCATCACATCCGCATTGCCGATCGCCAGATCGCCTTCGCGGTCCATTATCAGGATCAGATCGGGAGCGGCGGCGAGAACTGCTTCATCCGTCATCTGCTTGTAACCCTGAAACCCGGTCGCGGCATTGATACCCCCGGCCAAGGCGATGATGCCTTCCGCCGAAGACCCCTCGCCCCCCGCCATCACCCGCCCACCTTGCAGCGACAGCACGAACAGCACGCGTTTTTTGTCCGTCACCGCAGCGGCGCGGGCTTCGGCCTCGGTCAGCCCGGCTTGAACGTTAGTTGCCAAAGCCTCGCCTTCCGCATCACGCCCCAAGGCTTCAGCCACCGCTTTAATCTTATCAACCACCCCCGCAGGGGTCGGATCGCCCGGCATCCGCAGGAACGGCACGCCAGCGGCGGTCAACACATCCACCGCTGCGGGCGGGCCGGCGTCGGCTTCGGCCAAGATCAAATCCGGGGCAACCGACAAAACCCCTTCCGGCGACAACGCGCGGATATAGCCGACATCCGGCAAAGCGGCGATCGCGGCAGGGTAATTCGAGGTCGAATCCCGCGCCACCAGCAGATCGCCAGCCCCCAACGCCACAGCGATTTCGGTGACCGAGCCGCCCAGCGTCACGACGCGCTTGGCGTCCTCGGCCCCCGCCGGGGCGGTCAGGGCGACTGACAAAGCCAGTGCCAGACCTGCCCGCAAAGCATTCACCCCCCGCATCATGCCATCTCCGCTTCCAGCACCGGAAGCGCCATCACAAAGGCATCCCAAGCCAGCGGCGGGGCATCCTTGCGATAGCCGAAGATTTGCAGGATCAAACCACCCTCGGCATCAAATGCCTCAACCGAGATCGCATCGCCGCGCTGGGTCGGCTTGGTCACGCGCCAGACTTCGCTGATGTGATCCCCGCGCAGATGCAGGTTAAAGCGCGGGTCCATCACGTTGATCCATGGCCCCATCGGCACCACCTTTTCAATCGGCCCGCCGTGAATCTGGATGCAACCTGCATTGCCAACAAAGATCATCAACGGGATTTTCTGATCGGCAGCGGCGTGCAGCACTTGGGTGATCGCATCGCGCGCAACCGGGACCGCATAGGGTGCGCCGACCATCCGGTTCGCGCCCAAACGGTTGAACTTCAACCGTCGCGTCAGTTTCAGGAACTGATGCGTGTCGGTCATCGCCTTCCACTCGGCCCGCAGATCAGCGACCCGCGCCGGATCACCCTTTGGCCCCTCGACGGGTTCGCGCGGAACCAGAGTCAGCTGATCGGACTGCTCGGCCAAGCGCAGCGCAGAAACCAAGGCATCAAACGCCACCACGTTCGACTCAGGTTTCAGATGCACCTTATGCACCGCGTCGCCCGCCGCATCGAACACCTGAATGCTGCGCTTCGGGCCATCTTCGCCCGCCTCCACCACCGCAAAGCCGAATTTCCAATGGCTGGGGAACATCCGCATATCAATCTCGGCCCCCAGCACCATCGCGGCATGGGGACCGGAGTGGTAATCTTTGTAGATCCCCCGCCGCTCATGCACACAGCTTTCGTTGCGGGTCAGCGCCATCACTTCGCCCAGTTCCCCAATCAACGGAAACAAGGCGTCGGGGGTCGCGTCAATCGCCGTGGTGCTGTGTCCGACATAGGCTGCAACCAGTTCAGCCTCGGTGATTCCCTGCATCGCCACAAAATCGCGGGCGCGCGCCTTCGGGTTTTCAGCGCGCAAAGCGCGAATCTGTGCGGGTATATGCGTATGGGTCATGCCAGAATCCTAAGTTTTACGAGGGGGTGCGGATCTGGCAGGCCATCGGGCCGTGGCTGGAGCGCAAGGGTCAAAACATATCTGCAGAGATATACTTGACAGTTATAGTCTGGATTTCTATGAGCTTATTCCTGACAGATCAAGTCGGAATATAACTCTGCCCGCCAGCTTGCCGCCATGACGGCAAGGCCAGCCATTTGCAGACCTTAAACAAGGAAAGCCAATGCTGCCTCGCCGCCTCCCCGCCCTGCGCGGTCAACTGCTGTTATCCACCTTTGCGATTGCGCTGATCGCCGCGCCCGTTGCCGCGCAAGAGACGGATGAAGGCGTGTTTCAGATGCTGGGCCGGATCATCTTCGGCGCAGGTACGGCCAAGGTTGCCATCGACACGCCGCAGGCCGTCACCGCGCGCGAGCAAGCCGATCTCGACCGCGCCCAGCCCAACACCATGGGCGATGTGCTGAAGGGCATCCCCGGCGTGCAGGCCACGGGATCGTCTGCGCGGCCCATGGGTCAGGCGTTCAACATTCGCGGCATCGGCAATACCGAGCAAACGGCATCCGAAGCCCGCATCGCGGTCAGCGTCGATGGCGCACCCAAGTTTTTCGAGCAATACCGCCTCGGCTCGTTCTTCGGTGATTTTGAGCTGTTCAAGCGCATCGAAGTGCTGCGCGGCCCGGCCTCGTCCACGCTGTATGGTGCGGGTGCGATTGGCGGCGCGATTGCCTTCACCACCAAGGATGCCAGCGATTTCCTCGAAGAGGGCAAGACCACCACTTTGCGGTTTAAGACTGGCTATAACAGCAACGGCGATAGCAAAAAGCTGGGCATTATCTTTGCCACCAAGCAGGGCAATGCCGAATACTTGGGCTCGCTGAACTATTCCAGCGGTGGCGAGATCAAAGACGGCGGCGGCACTGTGCTGGCGGGCACCGCGCATGAAAGCCTGTCGGGCCTGCTGAAAGGCAAATGGACGCTGGGGCAGGATGACGACCAAAGCCTGACCCTGTCGCTGTCGCGCACCGATACCGATCTGGACGATACGCTGCTGGCACAAACCGGAGGGGCTGCGGCGGTGTTCTTCGGCACCGCAGATATCCATTCGGTGGACGACACGGTGTCGTTGAAATGGAACAACAGCTTTGCCGAGAACCCGCTGCTCGACCTGTCGGTGCAACTTTCCCACACCAACACCACCGTCGATAAGAGCAACTTCTCGCTCGGCGCTGGCTGTCGCCTCGGGTCCAGCCAAGTGCTGTGCGCAGGTGATTTCGGCTATGCCACCACCACGCTCAAGGTTGAAAACACCGCAGAATTCGGCGGCAGCGGCTGGGATAACCGGGTGATCACCGGTGTGCAACTGTCGCAGCAAGAGCGCAGCGCGCATTCCAGCCTCGGCCCGTACAGCTTCCATCCGCAGGGCACCGACACCAAAGTCGGCGTCTATGCGCAAGGCGAGTTTGTCTACAGCGAACGCCTGACCCTGATCTCCGGCGTGCGGATTGACTTCGGCCAGTTCAGCGCGGGCGATATTGCGGGCGGTCTGGACACCGACGATACCGCGATCTCGCCGAAACTGGCGATGATGTATAAGATCAACGACAACCTCTCGGTGTTCGGCTCTCTGGCGCACACCGAACGGATGCCGACGCTGGACGAACGCTATTCGACCGAGGCGGCTAGCACCTTGCCAGAACGGCTGGCGAGTGTGGATCTGGCCAAAGAAGAAGCGGATTCGGTCGAGTTGGGCTTCACCCTGCGCCATGAAGACCTGCTGTCCGACGGGGATAGCCTGCAACTGAAGATGACGGCTTTCCACAATGACGTGGAAAACATGATCGCCACCACGCCGCGCGTCGCGGGGGGGCCGGCGGTGCCCTATTACTCCAACATTGCGGCGGCAGAGCTGTGGGGCGCGGAACTGGAAGCCAGCTATGACACCGAACGCTGGTTCAGCAATCTGTCGTGGAGCAAAGTGCGCTCCAAGAACAAAAACCCCGCCGTTGGCGCGACCTCGACCACCCTGCCCGACACCCCGGCAGAAGCGATTGCGCTAACCATCGGGGGTAAACTGCCGGTGCAGAACCTGAACATTGGCTGGACTGGCTATTACTACGACAACATCAAAACTTCGTCGGCCACCACGACGGGCGATTCCTACCAGACCCACGATCTGTTCGTGAAATGGTCGCCACAAGAGGGCGTTCTCAAAGGCTTGGACGTGAACTTTGCCGTCGAGAACATGTTCGACGAGAAGTATAAAAACAACCTCGCCCTCGATAATGGTGTTGGCCGCAACTACAAACTGTCAGTCGCCAAATCGGTGAGCTGGTGATGCGCCACGTTTGCGCCTTTATCATCGGGGTGGGCCTTTTGGCCCATCCTGCCTTTGCCCAAGACATTGCCGCTGGCCTTGCAGCACCCCATGCCAGCACCGATCTGTTCAGCATTATCCTGTCGGCGCATTGGGTTGTGCAGGCGGTGATGGTGATCCTTGCGGTGGCCGCCTTTGCCGCCCTCACCATCATGGTGCAGAAAATCGCCGAACTGACGCTGGCCCTGCGTGCCCTGCGCCGCAGCGCCTTGAAACTGACCGCCGCCACCGATCTTCCTTCGGCGATCCGTGCGATGGCCGCACAACGCGACCCCGCCACCCAGATGATCCGTGTGGCGCATGAGGAATTTGTCAGCCTCGCCGATTTCCCGGTCGATCCCGTCTATGCCCATGCCGCACAACAGCGCACCCGTTTGGCGATGGACCGGATAGAGGCCAGCGCGCTTGCCCGTCTGCGCGCAGGTTCGGGGTTGCTGGCATCCATCGGGGCGACCTCGCCCTTCATCGGCCTGTTCGGCACGGTGTTCGGCATTATGAACGCCTTTCTCGCCATTGCTGAAACCAAAACCACCAGCCTCGCCGTCGTCGCCCCTGGTATTGCCGAGGCGCTGTTTGCCACCGCCATCGGCCTGCTGGCTGCGATCCCGGCGGTGTTGATCTACAACGGACTGTTGCGCGCGATCACCGCCTATCGCCGCAAGCTGGCCGATGCTTCAGCGCAGATTGAACGGTTGCTCAGCCGTGATCTCGACCGCCGCAGCGCCGCCCATTTCAAAGCCGCGAGTTGAACTGTGGCAATCATCCCCAGCAGCCGCAGCGATGACGACGATGATGCGATGGCCGACATCAACGTGACACCGTTCATCGACGTGATGCTGGTGCTGTTGATCGTGTTTATGATTGCAGCGCCTCTCTCAACGGTGGATGTGCCGCTGAACCTGCCAACCTCCTCCGCCAAGGCCACCCAGCGCCCGGAAGACCCAATTTGGCTGAGCCTCGCGCCCGATCTGACGCTGACCTTGGGCAACCAGCCTTTGAGCGGGGCCGATCTGCAAGCGGCGCTTGACGCCCAAACCAAAGCCCAGCGCGATGTGCAGGTGTTCCTGCGCGCCGACCGCGTGGTGCCTTATGGCGATCTGATGACCGTCCTCGATCAGTTGCAGGTGGCGGGCTATCTGAAAGTCGCCCTCGTTGGGCTGCAAAGCACGACCGAAACGCAGGCCACGCCATGAGCCACCCCTTCCGCAACTGTCCGGTATCCTGCCCGATCGCCGCCTCCGCGCAGCAGCCGCGCACATGGCTCAGCTGGACCCTGTCGGCCACCATCACCGCGCTTATTCTTAGCGCCGCAAGTGCCTTGGCGCTGACCTCAACCCTTGCCCCCATTTTGGATCAACCGATCTTCCTCACGCTGCCGCCCGCCCCGGCTGCCGCCGAAAGCGTCGCCGCCATATCCGACCCTGCTCCGCTGGCCAGTGCCGAAGCACCCAGCCAAACCGCCGCCGCAGCGCCCGAAGTCGATACTCCCCCCGATATTTCCGAACCCCAGCCCGCAGCCAAGCCCATCCCACCCGAAATGGCAAAGCCCGAGCAACTGGCCGATGCCAAGCCCGCGATGGACGCCCCCCCGCAGCCACCCGATCCGCAGCCGGCGCCTGACGCGCCGCCCGCCGCGGCGAAGCCACCTTCGCCCGCACCAAAACCACCAGAAGCAACCAAACCAAAGGTAGAAAAGGCCGAAGCGAAACCGAAAAAAGCCGAGAAGAAGCCAACCAAAACCAAAAAGACCGACGAGCCCGCACCGAAGAAAACCGCCAAAGCCAGTTCGGCGCCCCCTAATGCGGGCGGCGCTATGGCCGCTTCAAAAGCGGCCAAGGCCACAGCACAAAGGCAATCGCCTGCGACCTACCAAAAGGCGGTGATGAAGAAAATCCGTGGTACCAAAAAGGGATCTAACCCCGGCAAGGGCAGCGCCGTGGTGGGCTTTGCGATCTCGGCAGGCGGTGGTCTATCACTGGTGAAGATCGTCAAAAGTTCCGGCTCGCCCGCCTTGGATGCGGCGGCGGTGGACCATATCCAACGCTCCGCTCCATTCGGGCCACCGCCCGCAGGGGTATCAACCCGGTTTTCATTTGAGTTTGTTGGGAAGTAATTAGCTGAGCGCGATCAAATGGTTATCCCAAGCGGTCGCATTGCGGCTAAGGGATGCCAGACCATCATGGCCATAGCTCCAAACTCCGCCCTGCCCATCGGTGAGCCGCAAGCCATCGCCCAAAGCCGCAGCACCCGAGACATCGGCACGTTGGTCGGTCGCAAGCCAGCCACCCGCGCCGTCAAACAGCATCACCACGCCGGCAGGGGCCGAGGTCAGCGCGATCAGATCACCCGCTCGGGCAACCGCAATCGACCCGGCATAGCCCTTCATCGCAAACGCCTGTTCATCCGGCGGCGGGCACAGTTGCGGCGCGGACCCCGGCACCCAAAGCCCCAGTTGTGCGACAGGCTCAGACGTATCACCCTCCCACTGCATCGCAAAAGCCACGCCCTCGCCATGCAAAGCCAGATGGCGGATTGAGTTTTGGTGCAACTCATCCGCCAATTCCACCTGATCCAACAGCGCACCATCGGCAGACAGCAGCGTCAGATTGGGCCGCATCGTGTTGATGTTCAGCTTGGTGCGGTCGCCGGGATCGGTTTCAATCCCGCCATTCGCCACCACAATCCGGCCATCCGCCAACCGCCGGATGTCATGCGGGCCAATGCCGTGACTGTCCCACTCGGCAATGCGGACAAAGCCCGCCGTCTCCCACAACCCAATCCGCCCCGCCGAGCCTTCGGCAACCACTTCCGAGGTCATCAGCAGCGCCCCATCCGCCGAGAACGCGCCATGGCCGTTAAATTGTCGCCCTTCAGGTGGGGTTAGACGGTGCCGGACAGCCCCGGTCAAACAATCCAGCACCAGCGCAAACGTGCCGGGGCGGCGCGCAAACGCCACCGCCAAAGCCTGCGACGGATGTGCCGCCGCCGCATGGCCACGCGCGGGCAAGCCAATCTCAAACAGGCTTTCCCCCACCGCACTCAAGCCATGCAGCACAAATTCATCGCCCAGCTTCCCCGCAGCAAGGCAAGCAGGCGAGCCGACCTCGGCCCAAGACACTCGCGGCAAGCTGGCCGCCACCAAACCCGCCAAAAACGCCCGCCGCGTTGCCATCTCAGTCTCCATCCGCCGCGTTAAAGCCGACGCCGACATCCAGTTCGGGGCCAAGCTCAGCCATCACAGTATCAATCAAGGCACTGACGGCCTGCTGCAAAATCTCAACCTTCAGATGGCCCTGTGGCGTCGCAACCCCAGCGAAGGTCGGATCGTCCAACGTCTCTGCCAGCTTGATCGCACGGTCAAACCCCGCCAAAGTCAGCGGCGCATCCGGTGTCATCGTCACCACCATCGCGCGCAGAGTTTGCAGCGACAACAGCACGTTGCGCTGACTGCGGCCCGAGGCAATCGCCTCGGCCCGTTCCGGGCGCGGTTTGTCAAACGTGCCCAAGGGGCGACCAAGCCGTTGATCTTTATCAAACTCCAGCGCCGCCACCACTTGCGTGAACAGCGTTTGCCGCACTTCGGGCCGGGTCTGGAAGGTGGTGTTGCCGAGATCGCCCGCCGTCAGCACGGTTTTGGAATAAGTGTTGATCCAAGTGTCGTTGATGATCTTCGCCATGCGGGCAAGGTCCAACGTGGTGGCTTGGATCAGCGCGCAAGGGTCAGCGGGCAAAGGTTCCGCCGGATAGAGCAACCGCTCTAACCCCGTCAGACCGCGTGCCGCTACCGATTGATCAGGGAAATGCTCAGGGGTCAATTGCGCCGGATCGCCCAACAACAGCGCCCGCTGCGATTTCGCGCCCGAGCCTTTCGGATCAGGCCAAAACGCAATCGCCACCGAAAGCCCATCCGCCTCGGCCGGACCAAAACGCAGGTGTTGGACCGCAACCCAGGCATCATAGGCGGTGTTGAAGGCGGGTTTCAGACCATCAGCCTTGCAATCCTTTGCGGCGGCATCAGACAACGCCTGCGTGCTGGCTGCGAAAGCCGCATAACTGGGCAGGATATGATCGGATAACGTCTGTTCAAAATCCGCCAGCGCTGGGGTGGCGAGGCAAAGCGAAAGCAGCAAAGAACGAAGCAGCATGACTACAAACTTTCCAGAAATGCGAGAATAGCGTCGCGGTCGCCTTTCGGCAAAGCCACTACGGCGTCACGTTGCGCTTGCGCCTCACCGCCATGCCACAGCACCGCCTCCAGCAGGTTGCGCGCCCGTCCGTCGTGCAGAAATTCGGTGTGGCCCGATACTTGGCTTGTCATGCCAATTCCCCACAGCGGCGGGGTTTTCCATTCCGACCCGCTGGCCCGACCCTCGGGGCGGTTGTCGGCTAATCCCGGCCCCATGTCATGCAGCAGCAGATCGGTATAGGGCCAGATCAGCTGGAAACTTTGCTCGGGCTGGTCTTTCAACCGGTCCGTGACGTATTTCGGCGTATGACAGGACGTACAACCGATGTCGTAAAACACCTGCTTGCCGCGCAACACTTTCGGATCATCCACCCCGCGCCGCTCTGGCACGCCCAAATTGCGGGCGTAAAACGTCACTAGATCAAGGCTTTGGTGATCCACCTCTAGCCCATCGCGCACGCCCGGTTCTTGCCCGCTGATTGCCAAGCGGCAGGCGTCTTCCACCTTGGTGCAATCGCCCCACGGATCGGGATGCAGCGAGGTCGCGAGCCCCATATCGCCCGCGAAAGCCCCCGCTGATTGGTCGCGGATACTGGCCTTGCCGCCCTTGAAGCCAAAGCGGCCCAGCATTGGTTTGCCATCAGAACCGCCCGGCACAATGCTGGCGCGGCCCGAAATGCCATCGCCATCCGCGTCAGTCTCATCAACCTTGGCCAGAATATCTGCCTCGGGAATCGCCTCTAGCAACCCCAAGCCGATCATCTGCGGCGCCACACGCGGCGATAGCATCACATCCTTGGCCATCGGCCCATAAGCCAGATCCGCCACCGCATAGGCAGGCGCACGCAAACTGACCATCGTGCCATCGCCCAAGATCACCGGAACCTCGGTATAGTCGATCACCATCCGGCCCTCAGCGGCGATGCCGGTCGCGGCGAAATCCTGAAACTGCCCGCCATAAGTCGGCTCGTCCTGCGTCGCCAACCAATCCTTGATCTCTGCCGGGTTGCTCCCCCCCGGCACAGACAGCCGCAGGAACATCGACACAGCACTTTCTTCGAGCCCCGCAGGGACATGCCCGCGCCCGTCTTTCAGATGGCAATCCTGACAACCGCGCGCGTTGAACAACGGCCCCAAGCCGTCCGAGGCCAAGGTCGAGGCAGGCGACGGCACCCACGTCTTGGTGAACAACGCATTGCCAAGGTTGAAATTCATCTGCCGGTCAAACGGCATATTGCCCGAGAATTGCGAGAACGCATCCGCCGTGGGCCGCACCCGCACCGTCGCCGCGCCGCCCGGTTTCGCCTCAAACTTCTCAGACGCACTGAAATCTTTGGGGGCCGCCAACACCCCTGCAATCCGGGTAACCTCTGCCTTGGTGCGAGGGATCACGTTCAGCGGTTGATCATCTGCCCCTTGCGCAAAAGCAGGTCCGGCTAGCAGCGGTAATATCAAAAGGACGCGCAGCATCCGGGTCTTCCCTATATCAGTTGGCAGCGCAGTGGTCCGTTTACCCCGCGCCACCTGCCTACTCAGAGTGGGTTTCAGCGGGTTTTGTCAATCGTGGCTCACGACCGACAAAGCCCCGTTAACGCAAGCGTTACTGGAACACCGCACCCGGATTATCAAGGCTGTCCGAGCCTTCAATGCTGGTGCCGGTCAGCCCCAAAGTGGTGATCGCGCGCTCAATCGAGGCGGTCTGGGTGACCAAAGCGTTGACGCCGCCCATCACCAAAGCCTCGCCTTCCTTATTGCCCGCCGCCAGCATCTGATCATAGGCCATGCCGCCATCCGACGCTGCTTTGATCGCACCCAAAGCCGTCACTGTCGCCGTCAGTTCCGCCTTCAACTGCGTATCGACAGCCGGGTCAGCCGCCGCCACAAGTTCCGACACCGACGGCCCCGACACAACGCTGCCATCGACGCGAGTGTATTTGCCGAGATAGACGTTCTGGATGCCGATGCCATCATAGTAATGGCTGTTGGCAGTGTTGTCCGAGAAGCAATCATGCTCCTCCTCTGGGTCGTTCAGCATCAGGC
Organism: Cypionkella psychrotolerans; assembly: GCF_001294535.1. Taxonomy (GTDB): domain Bacteria; phylum Pseudomonadota; class Alphaproteobacteria; order Rhodobacterales; family Rhodobacteraceae; genus Cypionkella; species Cypionkella psychrotolerans. The sequence goes on from NZ_LGIC01000086.1 coordinate 271,869, forward strand.
CCAGACGCATCCGCTGGCCTGCAACCTCGCCATAGGACAGGCTTCCCATGCCGGTCAGAATCGCCGACAAAGCCGCCTTCGGATCGTCTTCAATCGTGGCGCGCGCAGCGCCCCCGGTGGCCCATTGCCCGGCCATATCCTCCAGATCGCTGACCAACAAATCGGTCGCCGCCTTCAAATACGCCGCACGGCGGTCACAGTTGCCGCCGGTGCAACCATCCCCCTGCACATAATCAGTAAACGGCCGATTGCCCGCCCCCGGCCCGGTGCCGTTCAGATCCTGGCCCCACAGCAGAAATTCGACCGCGTGATAGCCCGAAGCCACATTCGCCTCAATCCCGCCCGCCTCTTGCAGCGTGCCCGAAATCAATTCCGGCGTGATCGTCGTCGCATCGACCTCGACGCCCGAAATCTTGAACTTCGGGTTGGCAATCACGTTCAGCGTCGCAAGATCGTTTTCCTCCGACTTGCCGTAAGACGGGTCGACATAGTCGATCAGCCCCTCATCCAGCGGCCAGGCGTTGACCTTGCCCTCCCAATCATCCACCGCCGCATTGCCAAACCGGAACGCCTCGGTCTGCATGTAAGACGGACGCGCAGCGATCCATGCCGCACGCGCTGCCTTCAGGCTGTCTTCCGAAGGTGCGGCGATCAGCGCATCGACCGCCCCTTGCAGCGCCTTGGCGGTGATCAGGCTGTCTTCATAGCCTGCTGCGGCGATATCGGCGTAATTCTTTGCAATCGCTGCCGGATCGGCGGCAAACACGGGTTGGACTGCCGACCCAAAGGCGGTGGTGGCAAGAAGCATGAAGAACGTGGGGCGCATATGGGATCTTTCCTAGTGACGCGTGGCGGTGGTGGCGGAATGGCTGCCGTTGGCGGAGAGACGGTGGATCATATCAAGCGTCGCCCGGCCGACATATTCTGCAATCTGCACGGCTTCAAAAGCGATGTCGGGCGGCAGCATGGTCAGCGCGAACGCCATCGCATCTTCGCGATCGCCCGCCGTGGCCGCGGCCACCATCTGCGCGACGGCACTTTCATCACCGCCAAGGCAAGCGCATTGCGTGTGATGCCGCATCAACGGGCGGCGGCCCATTTGCACCATCAGCGTGATCAGATGCGCGAGGTTATTCACCTCAAGCGCCGCTCGCTCGGCCCCGAAAACCGCGGTGAAATCTTCGGCGACTGCAATACGACCCGCCTCGCCATCGCACCATTGCCGCAGAAGTTGCACCACACCGCGCTCCAGCGGCGGCATATCGGCCAGCATCCCCACCGCAGCACCGCCACGCACCGGGCTGGCAGGGGTGGGCTTCGACGATTTGAACCAAGAATAGCTCATGACTTCCAACTGCCTTTCGAGACTGCACGTTGCAACCAACGCCCTGCCGACAGGTTGGGCCTTGGGTATTAACTGATGGATTCCCTCGGAAATGTAAATCCGATTCTTTCTGTCGGCTAATCGCAGATGAAGCCCGCCAAACCCTGCCCATCTTGACCCCACCGCGCGTGCCATGCAGTCATGCCGCCATGACCCAAAACGCGCTCTGGCAAAACCGCAACTTCCGCCTGATGTTCGCCTCATCTGCCGCCACCAACCTTGGCGACGGCCTGATCACGGTGGCGGTAGCGTGGCTCGCCACCTTGCTGACGCATGACCCTTTCCTGATCGGCCTCGTCGCCACCGCCCGCAGCCTGCCGTGGTTTCTGTTTGCTTTGCCCGCAGGCGTGATCACCGACCGCATCGAGCATCGCCGCCTGATCATCGGAGCCGATTGCGTGCGGATCGTGATTTCCCTCGCCCTGCTGAGCCTCGCGCTCACAGCCAGCCCCGGCACCGTGCCCGTGCTGCTGATGGCCGCCCTCTCCTTCGCCTTAGGCAGCGCCGAGGTGTTGCGCGACAACACAGCACAAACCTTTACCCCCTCGGTGATTGAGAAATCCCAACTGGAACAAGCCAATGGCGCAATGTGGAGCGCCGAACAGCTCGCAGGCCAGTTCATCGGCCCACCACTCGCCGGCCTGCTGATCGGCATATCAGTGGCATTGCCGTTCGGCATCCAAGCAGGACTGCTGGCGGTCGCCGTTGTGCTAACCCTGAGCATGAAAATGCCAAAACGCGTGCAAACCACCCCACATCTGCCCATGGTCGCGGCCTTGAAAGAAGGCATGCTCTGGCTCTGGCGCGACATCCCCTTGCGACGTTTGGCCTTCATCTTGGGCGGCTTCAACTTCATCGGCTACGGCTTTGCCGCCATACTGGTGCTGTACAGCCAGCGCGTTCTCGGCCTTGACGCCTTCGGCTTCGGCATTTTCCTGACCCTTCCGGCCATCGGCGGCCTCGCCGCCACCCTGATCGGCCCGCGCATCTTGCGCCACATCACCCCAAGATCGGCCATCCTGCTCGGCATGGCCGGATTCACCGCCGCCGCCCTCGTCTTGGCGCTACAAGCCCCGCTCTGGCTGATCGCCATTTTCTTGGTGCTCGATGGCTTTTCCGGTATGCTCTGGAACATCGCCCAAGTCAGCTACCGCCAACGCCACATTCCCGCGCCCCTCTTGGGCCGCGTCAACTCCGCCTTCCGCTTCATCGGCACGGGTCCTGCGGCGTTTGGCGCGTTCACCTTCGGCTGGCTGATCTCATGGGCGGGTTCGGGGGCCGAGCCTTGGGGCACGGCTGAAGCCGTCTTGCTGCCCTATTGGGTGGCCTTCGCCATCGCAGGGGCACTCACACTCTATGCCGCCGCCCGCCTGCAACTGCGATAGAAGGCGCGGAATAAAAAAAGGCCGGGCACAAGGCCCGGCCAGGTCCAACAGGGAGGGTGCTGTGTCATAACCCCGACACAGCAAGGGGAACTTTTGGCCGCCGGGCGGGGAGGACGCCATCTGGCCTGATCCGATAGATAATCATTCAATCAGGCAACAATAAGACCCGTAAGTGACGAAAACCTTACCCAAAGCGACCAATCTTAACCTTAGGCGACCAGCTTATAGCCGCCATTCTCCGTCACCAGCAGCCTTGCATTGCTTGGATCAGACTCAATCTTCTGCCGCAGACGATAGATGTGGGTCTCCAACGTATGGGTCGTCACCCCCGCGTTATAGCCCCAAACCTCATGCAGCAGCACATCCCGCGCCACCACGCCTTGTTGCGCGCGGTAGAGATACTTCAGGATATTGGTTTCCTTTTCGGTCAACCGCACCTTCTTGTCCTTGGCATCGACCAGCATTTTCTGTGCCGGTTTGAACGTATACGGCCCCATCTGGAACACCGCATCTTCCGATTGCTCATGCGTGCGCAACTGTGCGCGGATCCGCGCCAACAACACCGGAAACTTGAACGGCTTGGTCACATAATCATTGGCACCCGAATCAAGCCCCAGAATGGTGTCGCTGTCGGTGTCATGGCCGGTCAGCATCATGATCGGGCATTTCACCCCGGCCTTGCGCATCCGACGGCACAACTCACGGCCATCCGTATCCGGCAGACCCACGTCCAAAATCACCAGATCAAACAGACCCGCCTTCACCTTCTCCATGCCTTCCGCGCCTGTACGGCCCTCAAACACGTCGAAATCTTCGGTCATCACCAACTGCTCGCTCAGCGCCTCGCGCAGATCGTCATCGTCATCGACCAGCAGAATTTTGCGTAACGTTGCCATGTGGGCCTCCATCAGCCGAGCCGTTTGCTCTTGCGTAAACACATGCGCCCGCCTCACGGTTCCGACAAGATTTGCTACAATCGTCTCACGCGGTCGTGTCGCTGGCTTGGGAAATGTTTCAATTCGTTCCAGTTTCACCTATGTAACCCGCATGAGCCTCCGCCCCTCCACCCCCGAAATCCTCGCCCGTGCCCGCGCTGACCTGCGGCTGGGGTTGCCCATTGTGCTGACAGGCGGCGGCCAAGCCATGCTCTGCGCGGCTGTCGAGGAACTCACCGCCGACCGCCTGAGCGCCTTACGAGCCGAAGGCCCCCCCGAACTGGCGCTAACGGCCCGCCGGGCTGAGACGCTGAAAGCCATCCCCTATGACGGCGATCTCGCCCGCCTCCGCGTGCCTTCCGACGCCGATCTGCGCTGGCTCCGCGCCGTCGCTGATCCCGCCGACGATCTCAACGTGCCAATGAAAGGCCCGCTTGTCGCGTTGCGCGACGGCCCCGCCACCCTGCATCGCACCGCCATAGCCCTTGCAAAATCCGCGCAACTGCTGCCCGCGATGCTGCTGGTTCCCGTCAGGGATGGCCTCGCTCTCGCCGTCCGCAACAACCTAACGCTACTGGCGAATACCGATTGCGCCGACCTGGACCGCCTCGCGCCTTTAGCCCCGGTGATCTCGGCCCGCCTGCCGATGGCCGCCGCGGCAGCTGGCCGTTTGCACATCTTCCGCCCTGATGATGGCAGCGCCGAACACTACGCCGTTGAGATTGGCCGCCCCGACCGCGACAAACCCGTGCTGGCACGCCTACATTCCGCCTGCTTCACCGGAGACGTTCTGGGCAGCCTGAAATGCGACTGCGGCCCGCAACTGCACGCCGCCCTCGCCCAGATGGGGCAAGAAGGCGCAGGCGTTCTGCTGTATCTCAACCAAGAAGGCCGCGGCATCGGTCTGGCCAACAAAATGCGCGCCTATTCTCTGCAAGATCAAGGCTTTGACACGGTGGAAGCCAACCACCGCCTCGGCTTTGAGGATGACGAGCGCGACTTCCGCATCGGTGCCGAGATCCTGCAAAAGATGGGTTTCGCGCAAGTCCGCCTGCTCACCAACAACCCGAAAAAGCTTGCCATGCTGCAAGCCTGCGGTCTGACCGTGACCGAGCGCGTCCCTCTCCACGTCGGGAAAAACCCCACAAACAGCGCCTATCTCGCCACCAAGGCCGCCAAATCCGGGCACCTGCTATGAAATCCCGCGACCTGATCCTGACCCCGATGGGTCTGCTGTTCCAAAACCGCCGTTTCCCCTGCACCATCGGGCGCGGCGGCGTAACTTCCGACAAACACGAAGGCGACGGCGGCACTCCAACGGGAACCCACCGCATCGTCGGTATGCTCTACCGCCCTGATCGTATCGCGCGCCACACCCTCCCCGATTGGGCCGTCCCAATCCGCCCCGGCGATCTGTGGTCCGACGACCCCAACGATTTCGACTACAACCAACTGGTCCGCGGGCCCTACCCCTACAGCCACGAACGTCTGACCCGCGCCGACCCGCAATATGATCTCATCCTGATCACCGATTGGAACTGGGACGATCCCACGCCCGGCCAAGGTTCCGCCATCTTCATCCACACATGGCGCAGCCCCAGCCACCCCACCGCAGGCTGCATCGGACTATCCCGCCAAAGTCTTTTGTGGATCGCCAACCGCCTGCGCCCCGAAAGCCGGTTGATTGTGCGCTAAGGCTTCCCAAAGCGGTTCGGATTTCTTATCCTAACTCCAAATCGGGGGGATAAGATGGCCAAAGCTGCAAAACCGGACGACCAGATTTTCGCCCTGCGCATGGCGCGCTCTGCCCCCGATCTGTGGCCGATGCTGGAACAGCTTTACGGCCAACACCCCAACTACAACCACTTCTGCACCGATCTGAGAGCCGCTCTCGCCGACGGCTGGAAAGCCCGCCCCACCGACCTTAAACTGCTGGACCTAAAGCGCGATTTAGAGCCCGACTGGTTCCAGTGCGCCGATATGGCGGGCTATGTGTTCTACATCGACCGCTTTGCGGGCAACCTGCGCGGCGTGCTTGATCACCTTGATTACCTCGAAGACCTCGGCATCACCTACGTCCATTTCATGCCCTGCCTGAAGCCTCGTCCCGGCGATTCCGATGGCGGTTATGCGGTGATGGATTACCGCAGCATCAACCCAGCTTACGGCACGCTGGATGATTTCAAAGCGGTTTCAACCGAACTGCGCAAGCGCGGCATTTCGCTGTGTATCGACTTGGTGCTGAACCACACCGCCAAAGAACACGATTGGGCGCAGGCTGCCGCGCAAGGCGACAAAGCCGCGCAAGACCTCTACTGGATGTTCGACACCCCCGACCTGCCCCAAGCCTATTCCAAAACGCTGGTCGAGGTTTTCCCGGACAATGCCCCCGGCAATTTCACCCATTACCCCGACTTCGGCAAATGGGTCTGGACCACTTTCAACGAACACCAATGGGATCTGAACTGGTCTAACCCGCAGGTTTTCCTTGAAATAACCCGCATCATGCTGCACCTCGCCAACACCGGCGTTGATGTGCTGCGCTTGGATGCCGTCGCCTTCATGTGGAAACGCCTCGGCACCCGTTGCCAGTCGGAACCCGAGGTGCATATGCTGCTGCAAGCCCTGCGCGCCTGTTGCCGCATCACCGCCCCAGCGGTGATCCATCTGGAAGAGGCCATCGTAAGCCCGCAAGAAATGCTGCCCTATTTTGGACGCGGCAAACATGACGGTCGCGAGGGCAATCTGGCCTATCACAACTCCCTTATGGTGCAATTTTGGAGCGCGCTTGCCACCCGCGACACCAGCCTGATGACGCATGTGCTGGCCAGCCACTTCCCGGATCGCCTCACCAACGCCACCTACGCCACCTATATCCGCTGCCATGATGACATTGGCTGGGCCGTCACTGACGAAGATGCGAGTGCCGTGGGCATTTCCGGCCCCGCGCATCGCCGCTTTCTGTCGGATTTCTACGAGGGCACGTTTCCCGGCAGTTTCGCCCGAGGTGCGCCGTTTCAGGTCAACGAGGCTACCGGAGACAAACGGATTTCCGGCAGCTTTGCCTCGCTTGCGGGGCTAGAGGCGACAGATGAGCATGACCGTGAAATGGCCGTGCAGCGCATGCTGATGGGCCATGCGCTGATCGCGGCGTTCGGAGGTATTCCGTTGATTTACATGGGCGATGAATTGGCCCTGTTGAATGACCACAGCTATCTGAATGATCCCGCCCACGCCCATGACAGCCGTTGGATTCACCGCCCGCGGATGGATTGGGCGCTGGCGGATGCGCGGCATTCCGGCAATTCTCTGTCCTCACAATGCTTCCTTGGCACGCAACACATCCTTGCCAGACGCCGCGCCACGCCAGGACTGCATGGCGCGCATCCGACGCAGATCGTGCAAACCGGGAATCCGGCGCTGTTCGCGGTGCAACGTGCAGCACCAACCGGGCCGATTCTATGCCTGTTCAACTTTTCGCACCACTGGCAGCATGTCGCGGGCGGATGGCTGCAAGGGCACGGCATCACACATTGGCACGATGCTTTGTCGGATCAGATCGTGACGCTGCATGGCGATTACCTCGCGCTGCCACCCTACGCGCGGGTTTGGCTGACTTAAGCGTAAGTGCGCGCGCCGAAAATCGCGGATCCGACCCGCACATGCGTCGCCCCGGCGGCAATCGCGGCTTCAAAATCGCCGCTCATCCCCATCGACAACCCGCTGAGCCCATGGCGCGCGGCCATATCGGCCAAGGCGGTGAAATGCGGCATCGAATCCTCGCCCTCGGGCGGGATGCACATCAGGCCCGCCAAGCTGAGATCCATCTTACGGCAATCAGCGATAAATCCATCCAGCGCCTCGGGCAGAATCCCGGCCTTCTGCGGTTCGGCCCCGGTATTCACCTGCACGAACAACTGCGGGCAGACCCCGCGCGCCTGCGCCAGCTTTGCCAGTTTCTCGGCCAAGGACGCCCGATCCACGGTATGGATCGCGTCAAACAACTCGACCGCCAGTTTTGCTTTGTTGGTTTGCAGCGGCCCGATCATATGCACCTGGACGGCGTCAAATGCCGCCCGGAACGCCGGCCATTTCGCCTGCGCTTCCTGCACATAGTTCTCACCAAACAGCCGATGGCCCTCGGCCAGCACATCACGCACCCGCGCGTCAGGTTGCACCTTGCTGACCGCGATCAGCTGCACCGAACGCGGAACCCGTCCCGCCGCTGCCTCTGCCGCCCGCACCCGCGCTAAAATCACCTGCAACGCCATACTATCTCCACGTTTATTGGGCCCCTGCTTTGACCGCACTTGATCACTGCCCCGCACAAAAGAAAAGAGCGGGCACAAGGCCCGCTCTTTCCGAAGTGTTTTGATCGGTTAGATCAGAACGACATACGCACGCCGAGATCAGCACGCAGGTCGCCACCGAAGCCCGACTCAACCGCGCCAGCCAAGGTTGCGCCACCGAGGTCGTAGGCAGCGCCGAGACCGTAAGCGGTATCAGCGTTGTCGACGTCGGAGTCAGAAACATAACCACCAAGGGTGATACCATTGATGGTATAGTTACCATACAAAGTGATCGTCTTGCCAAGGCTCACACTAGGAGCGGCCACGTTGATCGAGGTAGCAGCGCTAGCTTCGCTGATACCATTGTCGTTGTAGTTCAAGCCCACCGAACCAGCGTCGCTGAATTTGTACGCAGCACCGACGAACGTAAGGTAGTTGCCTTCGATGCCAGCGCCATTGTCAACGTAAGCCGCAGCCACGGTGAATTGGCCAGTGGTGAAGTCAGCAGCGATCGAGCTTTCATCAGCGCCATCGGTCCCTTTCACGCCGGACGTGCCACCAGTAGCATTCTGGTCAGACTGAACATACGATGCTTTCAGATTGACGCCCGAATAAGAATAAGCTGCGTAGATACCAACCCGGTTTGCTTCATCAGCGCTGTAAGCGCCGCTGTTGAAGGAGTAGTAATTGCCTTGCGGATCACCGAACGAACGCTCTTGGAAGCCGATTTCCGGATTGTACATCAGCGCAACCGAGTCATAGGCGGTGTTGGAGTTACCAACTTCAACACGAACGCCGCTTGCTTCAATGTACAGCATTGCGGGGCTGAAAGATGCAGCGGTGCTGCCGTTGCTGTTTTGGAAACGGATACGACCGCCGTAGGTCACGCCGTTGTCAGCTTCGAACTTTGCGTCAACGTTGATGCGCAAACGGTAAGCCAATTGGGTTTCGCTGAATTCTACGAGCGTTCCCGGAATGTCTGCGCCGTTGCTACGGTTTTCAGCATAGTCCAGACCAAAACGGCCCGAACCGCTCAGGGTCACTTCAGCCGAAGCAGCGCCAGCGAACAGAGCCAGCATGGTGGTGGAGAGAAGAATTTTTTTCATGGTGTTTCCTCGTTTTTTCTCAAAGACGTGACCATACTCAAGCAATGCAGAAGCAGGTATGCCGTTGTTTTCCACCTCCACGCCCATGAATGCAACGGGAAGCGCACCAATAGGGCCAATCGCGCACTCGGTGATGCACCCTTGCCACAGTGCAGTTCCCCGCCGTTTCGACAGTTATATGCGCGCGTTGAAGGCTGTCGCGGCCCGGAAACCCGTTTTAGATGGGAAAAGCCTTGGCACGCCCGAAGCTGTCAGTATAAACAGCGACAGGTTGGCATGGGGAAACCGGATGATCTTGCGTCGTATCATGGATAAAGCGCTGAATTTTGGCCTAATGGCCGCGCTTTTGACCGGGATTTCCGCCTGCGGCATGCTTGGTAAAGCTGGCGGCGGGTCATATGACCCGAAAGTGCAGGCCGAACTGTCGCGCGAAAACCGCGATGCGGCGCGCGGTCGCCAAACCGGCATTGGCCAGCTGTTCCGCAAATCCGACAACCCCAACACAACGGTTGAGGTGAACAAATATCTCTGGAAGGCCAGCCTCGACATTCTGAACTTCCTGCCCATCGAATCGGTGGACCCGTTCACCGGCGTGATCGTCACCGGCTACGGCACACCTCCGGGTGGGGGCCGCTCGGTGCGTGCGACGATTTATGTGCAGGACCCGGCCTTGGATGCGCGCAGTCTGAAGGTGGCGATGCAGGGCAGTGGTGGCGGTTCTGTCTCACCCGAAACCATCCGCGCGGTGGAAGACGCCATCCTGACCCGGGCGCGTCAGTTGCGTATTCAAGACAGCGGCTTGTAAGGCGCTAATCTCTAACCGCCACTGGACCTTGCCCCCCAAGCCAGTGTATTCGCGCCTAGGAACTGACCGAGGGGCCTAAGATGTCGCGCTACGAACCCAAAACCATCGAAGCTAAATGGCAAGCGGCTTGGGAGAGCGCCGAGACGTTCAAGGCGCGGCGCGATCCATCCAAGCCGAAGTATTATGTTTTGGAGATGTTTCCCTATCCGTCGGGCCGCATCCACATGGGCCACGTCCGCAACTATACCATGGGCGATGTGGTGGCGCGCTATAAGGCAGCGCAAGGGTTTTCCGTGCTGCATCCGATGGGCTGGGATGCCTTCGGCATGCCCGCCGAGAACGCCGCGATGGAACGCGGCGGCCATCCCAAGGAATGGACCTACGGCAACATCGCCGACATGCGCGCGCAAATGAAACCCTTGGGCCTGTCCATCGACTGGTCCCGCGAATTCGCCACATGTGACCCGGAATATTACGGCCAACAGCAGGCGATGTTCATCGACATGATGGCCAAGGGCTTGGTGTATCGCAAGAACGCCGTGGTGAACTGGGATCCGGTCGATATGACCGTGCTCGCCAATGAACAGGTGATTGACGGCAAAGGCTGGCGCTCCAACGCTCCCGTTGAGCGCCGTGAGTTGACACAGTGGTTCTTCAAAATCAGCGATTATTCGGCGGAATTGCTGTCGGCTTTGGACGGCTTGAAAGACTGGCCGGAAAAGGTCCGGCTGATGCAAGCCAACTGGATCGGCCAATCGCGCGGCCTGCAATTTGCCTTCACCACGACAGGCGCGCCGGATGGCTTTGACCGGCTAGAGGTTTACACCACCCGCCCCGATACCCTGCTCGGTGCCTCCTTTGCCGCAATCAGCCCCGACCATCCGCTGGCGAAACATCTTGAGCGTCACGACTCTGCCGTGGCCGCTTTCACCGCCGAATGCCGCAAGGGTGGCACCACCGCCGAGGCGATGGAAACCGCCGAGAAGATCGGCATGGATACCGGCATCCGCGTGCTGCATCCGTTTGATAACACTATAGAACTCCCGGTCTATATCGCCAACTTCATCCTGATGGATTACGGCACTGGCGCGATCTTCGGCTGCCCCGCGCATGACGTGCGCGACTTTGAATTTGCGTCGAAATACGGCCTGCCGATCCCTGCGGTCTTTATCCCCGAAGGCGAAGAAGAAGCCGCGCTGGATGAACCCTACGTCCCGATGAAATCCGAGCGCGTGCAGTATATCCGCGGCTTTGCAGGCAACGATCTGCAAACCGGAGAAGAAGCCATCGCCGCTGCCATCGCTGAATGTGAAGCCCGTGGCATTGGCCGCGGCGTCACCAACTACCGCCTGCGCGATTGGGGCATCAGCCGCCAACGCTATTGGGGCTGCCCGATTCCGGTGATCCACTGCGCGACCTGCGGCGTGGTGGCCGAGAAGAAAGAAAACCTGCCCGTCCGTCTGCCCGATGATGTCACCTTCGACATCCCCGGCAACCCGCTGGATCGTCACCCAACCTGGCGCAACTGCACCTGCCCGAATTGTGGAGCCGACGCCCGGCGCGAAACCGACACGATGGACACGTTCGTGGATTCAAGCTGGTATTACGCCCGCTTCACAGCACCCCATGCCACCACCCCCACCATCGCGGAAGACGCCGAGTACTGGATGAACGTCGATCAATACATCGGCGGCATCGAACACGCGATTCTGCACCTGCTCTATTCCCGCTTCTTCGCCCGCGCCATGCATGCCACGGGTCATTTGCCCGCGAAAGCCATCGAGCCGTTCAACGCCCTGTTCACGCAAGGCATGGTGACGCATGAGATCTACAAAACCACCGACGCCAATGGCCGCCCGATCTATCACCTGCCGGAAGATGTGACGAGTTTCAGCTTGGCCGACCGCCGCGTCACCGTGCTGGGCGATGTGCCTCCGCCCGATCCCGATATGATCGCCGACATCGACGCGTGGTTGCAGGGTCTGAACGACGAAGGCTCATTGGTCGAAGTCATCCCCTCCGCCAAGATGTCGAAATCGAAGAAAAACGTCGTCGATCCGATGAATATCATCGAAGCCTTCGGGGCCGACACCGCCCGCTGGTTCGTCATGTCCGACTCACCCCCAGAACGCGATGTGGAATGGACAGCCTCCGGCGCCGAGGCCACCTTCAAACACCTGTCCCGCGTCTGGGCGCTATGTTCGCGCATCGGCGACATGCCCGCCGACCATCAGGGCATCGGTGACCAAGACATCGCCCGCGCCACCGCCAAAGCCGTCGAGGAAGTCACCCGCAGCATCGAAACCTTCGCCTTCAACAAGGCCATCGCTGCGCTCTATGGCCTGACCAACACCCTCGCCAAAGCCAACGGCTCCACTGATGCGATGAAACAAGCCATCCGTACCCTTGCGCAACTGATGTGCCCGATGACCCCGCATATCGCCGAATCGATCTGGACGTTCCAAGGCGGCGCAGGCCTCTGCGCCACCGCCCCATGGCCGAAAGCCGATCCGGCGCTGCTGATCGACGATACCGTCACCCTGCCGATCCAGATCAACGGCAAACGCCGCGCGGAAATCAGCGTGCCGAAAGGCATGCCCGCTTCCGAGGTTGAAAAGATCGCGCTGGCGGATGAAGCTGTGGTGAAGTTCCTCGCAGGCGCGCCTGTGAAGAAGATCATCGTTGTGCCGGGGCGCATCATCAATGTCGTCATTTAACCGCCGCTCGTTTTTGCTGACGCCGCTGGTCCTCGCGGCCTGCGGCTTCCAACCCGCCTATGGCCCCGGCGGCCCGGCGCAAGGCATCCAATCCAGCATCCGCGTCGCCGACCCAACCGACAAAAACGCCTTCGACCTCGTGGAGCGCCTCGAAGAACGCCTCGGCCGCCCGAAAGCCGACCACTTCGATCTGACCTACACGATCAAAACCACCGCCACCGGAGTCGGCATCACCCCCGACAACGCCATCACCCGCTATAACCTGAACGGCACAATCGACTGGGCTCTGACCAACCGCGCGACAGGCACCCGCGTCACCGGTGGCCAAGTCAAAAGCTTCACCTCCTACTCCGCCACAGGATCGACAGTTGCAGGCTTGGCGGCCCAAGAAGATGCCGCCCGCCGCCTGATGCGCATCCTCGCCGACCAGATCACCGCAAGACTGCTGGCAACCTCCGGCAGCTGGAACCAATGACCGCGCCCGCAGATTTTGCAAAGACGGGCAGGCTGTGGCTGCGCAAAGCCCTAAGCGAAGCCGATCTCACCCCCTATGACGCCATCGCGAACTGTAACCACGGCCCCGGCGCGCGGTTGGATCTGGGCGGCGGCTTTGGCGTGCAATCTGCCCTCACCCGCGCCGTAACCGCAATATTTCCCGATTTCCAAGCTGTCCGTGCCGTTGTTTTCAACAAGACCGAGGCCAACAACTGGGGTGTCCCTTGGCATCAAGACCGCCTGATCCCTGTCGCTGCACGGCACGAGATTGAGGGCTTTCACAACTGGTCGCAAAAAGCTGGCGTCTGGCATTGCGAGCCGCCCTTGGCCTTCCTCAACCAAATGCTGTTTGTGCGCCTGCACCTTGATCCCACTGATGCCGACTCCGGTCCGATGGAAATCGCCCTTGGCAGCCATCGCGCCGGACTGATCCCCAGCGCAGCGTCCGACGCCACCTCCGCCACGCATGAAACCGAGCTTAGCACAGCTCAGCGCGGCGATATCCTGATCCTGCACATGCTAACCCTGCACCGCTCTCGCCCAGCGCAGCTGCCGAGCGCCCGCCGCACTCTCCGTATAGACTTCGCCAAAGCCGCCCTGCCCGCACCACTCGAGTGGGCAGCATGAAACTCGCCGGGATCGAGGCCTCCCGCTACTGCGCCAAACCCGACCCCAACCGCGCGGGCCTGCTGATTTTCGGTGCCGACACCATGCGCGTGGCCCTGAAACGGCAAGAGGCCATCGCCGCATTGATTGGCCCTCAGGGCGAAGCCGAAATGCGCCTGACCCGCATCCAAGCGGGCGATCTGCGCAAATCCCCCAGCCTTTTGACCGATGCCACCCGCGAAGCAGGCTTCTTCCCCGGCCCCCGCGTGGCTTTCCTGGAAGACGCCACCGACGGCCTCACCGCCTCTATCGCCGCCACCCTGCAAGACTGGCGCGCGGGCGATGCGCAGATCGTAGTGACTGGGGGGAACCTGACGGGCAAATCCACCCTGAAAACCCTGTTCGAAAAACACCTGAATGCCGTCAGCATCGGCCTCTATGACGACCCGCCCACTCGCGAAGAAATCGAAGCCGAACTCGCCAAAGCTGGCCTGAAAAACTTCGCCCCCTCCGCGATGGCCGACCTCGCCACCCTCGCCCGCGCCCTCGATCCCGGTGATTTCCGGCAAACCCTAGAGAAAATCGCGCTTTACAAATACAACGACCCGACCCCGCTGACGCCCGAGGAAATCCACGCCCTCGCCCCCGCCACCATCGAGGCCGAGGTCGACGATCTGATCGCCGCCGCCGCCGACCAAAACGCCAATCTGATCGGCCCGCTGCTGCGCCGCCTTGAGGGCCAAGGCATCCTGCCCGTCACCCTTTGTATCGGCGCACTCCGCCATTTCCGCAGCCTGCATATCGCCGCTTCCGACCCCGGCGGTATTTCATCGGGCATCATGAAAGCCCGCATCTTCGGCCCCCGCCGCGACTCCATGCAGCGCCAAGCCTCCAACTGGGGCATGCTGCGCCTGGAAGATGCCCTCAGCCTGCTGGTCGAAACCGACCTCACCCTACGCTCCACCTCCCGCGCCCCTGCAATGGCCGTTATGGAGCGCGCGTTGATCCGATTGGCGATGATGAAACGCGGTTAACCCCTAAATCTATCTAAAATTGTCATCCTCTGCGCTCAAATATCCCACGGGGGTCTGGGGGTGTGAAACCCCCAGCTGCAACGCCCACCCCAAGCCAAACCTTGACCTCCCCCGCCCCACCTGCTTCAACCCAACCAAACCAATGCAGGCAGCCATGGCCAAACAGCTCTCCCCGATTGAGACCTTCCTCGTCCCCCTCACCAAACTCGCCCTTAAATACCCCGAGGTTGAGGCCGAAGTGATCTGGGCCAATGGTCCCGAATGGGAACCGCAACAAGGCACCGATGCGCTGCTAGAGGCCGAGGAAATCCCGTTCTACGCCGAGGGCCTGCTGCTGGAAGGCTTCCAGATGCACTACCAAATCCTCGCCGATACCGATGCCCCGAAAGATCCCGCGCATGTCCGGCTGTTCTTCTGGCAAACCGAAGTCCCCAGCTTGCCCACCCCCGAACTGGGTCTTGCTCTGATCGCCGAGGCAACATGGACTACCTAAAGCACTTTTTGCACAGCCTCGGCCCCGCGATGCCTGCGCCAAAAGCCGTTGAGGCGTTGCGGGCCGGCACAGGTGCCGCCATTGGCCTCGGCCTTGCAGCGGCTCTCTTATGGCTGCTCGATCCAACCGCGAACATGATAGATCATCCACTGCTGATCGCCCCGTTTGGTGCTTCGGCTTTCCTGATCTTCGCCGTGCCGAACAGCCCGATGGCGCAACCGTGGTCGGCGGTGTTGGGCAACAGCGTCTCAGCCCTCGCCGCAATCCTTATCCTGCACGCGGGCCTGCCGGTGCTGCCCGCCGCCGCGCTTGCGGTGATGCTGGCGGTCCTCGCCATGGCCGCCTTGCGCGCCATGCACCCGCCCGGCGGTGCCGTGGCGCTTGCCACCGTGCTTTCCGCCCATCCCGACGCCTTGCCGGGCCTGCAGTATCTGCTGCTTCCGGTCGCCAGCGGCAGCCTTGCGCTTGTCGGCCTCGGTATCGCTTGGGCACACGCCACAGGTCGGCGCTACCCGTTCCGCATCGCGCCCGAGCCGACCCAGCACGGCACCAAAGACCCCGCCCCGGACCGCCGCTTCATCCCGTCGGAACAAGTGCTCGCCGCCACCCTCACCCGCCTGCGGCTCAGCGCCAACTTGGGCGTCGAAGACCTCGCCCGCCTGATCGAGACAGCCGAGACTGAGGCCAACGCCAGCCACCTCGGTCCGACCACCGCCGATCAAATGATGTCGCGCGACCTGATCCAAGTCGCCCCCGACACCCCGCTGCCCGTGCTTGCGGAAAGCTTCCGCGGCCACCGCTTCAAAACCCTGCCCGTGCGCAATCCCGATGGCAGCTTCGGCGGCCTCGTTTCGCAATCGGCTTTGGTGGGCCGCGCCGAGCCCAACCTGACCGCCCACCAGCTGATCGAGAGCGACCTGCGCAGCGCCAGCCCGCAAACGCCGCTCGCCGAACTGATCGCCCTGCTTGCCGACGGCGGCCAACAAGCCGTGCCGGTGCTGGAGGCCAACCGCCTTGTCGGCCTGATCACCCGTTCAGATATGATCGCCCTGCTGTCCGGCCACATGCCCACTTAACACCCCACGGAGACTGCAAATGCCCCAAGTCTACGACACCCTGCACACCGCCTGTGCCGCCCTCGGCACCCGGCTGTTCACCGTCACCGTGCAAGACCTGAAGCTGGACGTGGCCCGCCGCGCCTATACCTCGCATCCGGTCGAATACCCGGTATCCGGCACCAAACCGCTAACCCGCGACGGCTGGTATGACCACTGCATCACCGGCCAGCACACCTTCGTCGCCAACACCACGCCCGAATTCGCCAAGTACTTTTTCGACCACGAACTGATCTCCTCCCTCGGCCTCGGCTCCTGCATCAACATCCCGCTGGTGGAAGCCGGCCATGTCCTCGGCACCGTCAATCTGCTGGCTGAAGAACACCACTTCACCCCAGCGAAACTGGCCGCTTACGAGGCCCTCGTTGCCCAACACCACGCCGCCCTTGCCACTGAAATGGCCAAAGGCTAAGCCGACCCTTACTGCACACGGGGCGGGTGACAGCCCGCCCTACCCGACTTGATGCCTGCACATTTCCATCGCCTCGATCTATCGTTTGATCAAAAAACTGCCGCCGCCCCGCGATTTTCTGTTGCGAAACAGCCCCACCCCGCTACCCTGATGCCATGACCGGGAACCCGGCTTCGCTCAATCACAGGGAGCTTTCCATGACCAAAACCCATAAAGCGGCCACAACCGCAGCACTTCTCGCCAGTCTCGCCACAGCCATCACCCCCGCCTTCGCCGAGATGACCGAGGTTGGCGCCTCGGAAGGCCAAGTCAATATCGTCGCTTGGCCGGGCTATATCGAGCGCGGCGAAACCGACAAGGCCTATGACTGGGTCACGAAATTCGAGGCCGAGTCGGGCTGTAAGGTCAACGTCAAGACCGCCAACACCTCGGATGAAATGGTCGCCTTGATGAACGAAGGCGGCTTCGATCTGGTCACCGCTTCCGGCGACGCCTCTCTGCGCCTTGTCGCGGGTAAGCGCGTGCAGGCGGTCAATACCGCCTTGATCCCGTCTTGGTCAAAAATCGACCCCCGCCTGCAAGATGCCAAATGGTTCACCGTCGATGGCGTCCACTACGGCACCCCCTATCTCTGGGGGCCGAACGTATTGATGTATAACACCGATGTCTTCAAAGAAGCGCCGAAGTCGTGGAACATCGTGTTTGAGAAAATGGACCTGCCCGATGGCAAATCCAACGAAGGCCGGGTGCAGGCCTATGATGGCCCGATCCATATCGCCGATGCTGCGCAATATCTGATGTTCCACAAGCCGGAACTGAAAATTACCTCGCCCTATGAGTTGAACGAAGATCAGTACAAGGCAGCGCTCGACCTTTTGCGTGAGCAACGCAAACTGGTCAGCCGCTATTGGCACGACGCCTATATCCAGATGGACGATTTCAAGAACGAAGGCGTGGTGGCCTCCGGCTCTTGGCCGTTCCAGGTCGGCCTGCTGCAATCTGAGAAACTCCCGATCGCCTCGACCATCCCCGAAGAAGGGGCCACCGGCTGGGCCGACACCACCATGC
Organism: Cypionkella psychrotolerans; assembly: GCF_001294535.1. Classification (GTDB taxonomy): domain Bacteria; phylum Pseudomonadota; class Alphaproteobacteria; order Rhodobacterales; family Rhodobacteraceae; genus Cypionkella; species Cypionkella psychrotolerans. The sequence continues at coordinate 289,713 of NZ_LGIC01000086.1, forward strand.
TCGCCGCCGATGCCGCCAACCCGAATTGCGCCTATAAATGGATGGAGCATACGCTGAACTCTAACCTGCAATCGGATCTTTCGGTCTGGTTCGGTGGCAACCCGGTGGTGCCCGCCGCCTGCACCGACAAATCGGGGATGCAGACAGCCGAGGGCTGCACCGCCAACGGTCTGGATAACTTCGACAAAATCCGCTTCTGGACCACTCCCACCGCCAATTGCGCCCAAGGCGAAGGCGCTTGCGTGCCCTACTATCGCTGGGTGTCGGATTACATCGGCGTGATCGGCGGTCGGTAAGAAAAACCAGCGGTGGGTGAAACTGCGCAAAAGCGCAGAACCACCCACCCTACACGTTTGGCAGGGGTAAATGCCCCTGCCGTCCCTCCCGCTCCGGCGGATAAAGGCCCATATTCATGCCCGCAGCCGTAGAATTCCGCAGCGTTTCCCGCCATTTCGGCCCCGCCTCCGCCCCGATCAAAGCCGTCGATGGCGTTGATCTGACCATCGCCGAGGGCGCGTTCTTCGCCATGCTCGGGCCCTCTGGTTCCGGCAAAACCACCTGCCTGCGGCTGATCTCTGGCTTTGAATCCCCCACGGCGGGTGAAATTTGCATCTTTGGCGAAAATGTCTCGAACACCCCGCCGCATCTGCGCAACGTCAACACGGTGTTCCAAGACTACGCCCTGTTTCCGCATATGAACGTCCGCGATAACGTCGCCTACGGGTTGATGGTCAAAGGCATGGCAAAGGCCCAGCGCTATGCCAAGGCCGAGGAAATGCTCGCCCTTGTCCACCTCGACGCCTACGGTAACCGCAAACCCGGCCAACTGTCGGGCGGTCAGCGCCAACGCGTCGCCCTCGCCCGCGCTCTGGTCAATGAACCGAAAGTCCTGCTGCTCGACGAACCCCTCGGCGCTTTAGACCTGAAACTGCGCGAAGCCATGCAGGATGAACTCAAATCCCTGCAACAACGCCTCGGCATCACCTTCGTCTTCGTCACCCACGACCAACACGAAGCCCTCTCAATGGCCGATAGCCTTGCGGTGTTCAATGACGGCAAAATCGCCCAAATAGGCACCCCCGCCGAAATCTACGCCCAACCGAAAACTCGCTTCGTCGCCGATTTCGTCGGCTCCTCCAACGTCCTGCCCCCCATGCTAACTCAGTCCCTCGGCGGCCCCGCCAAATGGTCCTCTTTGCGCCCCGAAACCCTGCATCTCGACCCCACGGGAGCCCTGCAAGGCATCGTCACCTCCCTGCGCTACCTCGGCTCCGGCCACCGCATCGCCCTCACCGCCCAAGGCCAAGACATCGCTGCCATCCTGCCCACCGGCACTCCCCTCCCCGAACCCGGCCAAGAAATCCGCCTCGGCTTCACCCCCGACGCCCTGCACATCATGGATGAAGCCTGATGCGCCGCAATTTCATATTGGCAGCAAATACTCCCGCCGGAGGCACCCCCCGCCAATGTGGAAGCCTCCGGCGGGAGTATTTCAAAAAGAGCAAATCCAAGGGGGTCGCACCATGACCGCCATCCTCCCCGCCAAATCCCTCGCCGACCGCCTCACCACCCTGTTCTGGCGCAAACCGAAGCTGCTGCTGGCGCTGCTGATCACCCCACCGCTGCTTTGGCTTGGAGTGATCTACCTCGGCTCCCTCGCTGCCCTGCTGCTGCAATCCTTCTATTCCATCGACGAATTCTCCGGCATGGTGGTCCGTGAGTTCACCCTGAAAACCTATGGCGAACTGCTGCGCCCGCAAAACTACGACATCATCCTGCGCACGCTCACGATGTCCGCCGCCGTCACAATCGGTTCAGTCATCCTCGCCTTCCCCATCGCCTACTACGCCGCGCGCTATGCCCGAGGCCGCTGGAAAGCCGTGTTCTACCTCGGCATCATGCTGCCCTTGTGGTCGTCCTACCTCGTCAAAGTCTACGCTTGGAAACTGATCCTCGCGAAAGAGGGCATCATCACCTGGGCCGCCACAAAAACCCACACCAACTTCCTGCTCGACGCCGCGCTTGCGCTGCCCGGCATCGGCGGCAACTCGCTGTCGACCAGCTATATCGGCATGTTTCTGGTGTTCACCTATGTCTGGCTGCCGTTCATGATCCTGCCGATGCAGGCCTCCTTAGAACGAGTCCCAACCTCAATGCTGGAGGCCTCCCAAGACCTCGGCGCAACCCGTGCGCAGACCTTCCGCACCGTGATCGTCCCCCTCGCGCTACCGGGAATCATCGCCGGATCGATCTTCACCTTTTCCCTCACCATGGGCGATTACATCATCCCGCAGATCGTCGGAAATTCCGCCAATTTCATCGGCATGGCGGTCTACCAACTGCAAGGCACCGCCGGAAATACCCCGCTTGCCGCCGCTTTCGCAGTGATTCCGATCGTGATCATGCTGATCTACCTCAGCCTCGCCAAACGTGCCGGAGCTTTCGATGCGCTCTGACCCCAATGCCGCCCCACTCTCGCTCAAAATCGCAGCCATCGGCGGCCTGCTGTTCCTGCACCTGCCGATCCTGCTGATCTTCCTCTACGCCTTCACCACCGAGGAACGCACCTACGCTTTCCCGCCCCCCGGCGTGACCCTGAAATGGTTCGCCGCCGCTTGGGAGCGCCCGGATATCTGGCAAGCCCTGACCCTGTCACTGCAAGTCGCCACCGCCGCCACCCTGCTCGCCCTCATCCTCGGCACCCTGATCTCCGCCGCCATGGCGCAAGCGCGGTTCTTCGGGCGTGAGCAAATCTCACTCTTGATCATCCTGCCCATCGCTTTGCCCGGCGTGATCACCGGCATGTCCTTGCGCTCCGCCTTCGGCCTGATGGACATCCCGTTCTCAACCCTCACCATCATCCTCGGCCACGCCACCTTCTGCATCGTCATCGTCTACAACAACGCCGTTGCCCGCTTTCGCCGCCTGTCCGGTGGCGTGCTAGAGGCGTCAGCCGACCTCGGTGCCAACGCTTTTCAGACCTTCCGCTACATCCTACTGCCCAACCTCGGCACCGCACTCCTAGCCGGAGGCATGCTCGCCTTCGCGCTGTCGTTCGATGAAGTCATCGTCACCACCTTCACCGCAGGCCAGCAAGCGACCCTGCCGATCTGGATGCTGGAAGAATTGATCCGCCCCCGCCAACGCCCGGTCACCAACGTCGTCGCCATGGTGGTCTTCGCGGCGACGTTCTTCCCGATCCTGCTGGCCTATTACCTGACCCGCAACGGCTCCGAGACCGCGGGCGCGGGCAAATAACCCCGCCGCAATTCGGTCGAAAAGTTAAGATATGGGGAAAATGTGGTCCTGCCGACCTCTGCGGCGCGGCCATAGCACTGATGCGGTAGCCCAAAAGGCCCGCCGCATCAGCGCGCTTCAAAGCGCCATCACCATATCGCGATGATCAATCCCGGCATCGTCATAAACCGGGCCAAACGCCTGAAACCCCAAGCCTTCATAAAACCCAAGCGCATGCATCTGCGCGCCGAGTTTGGCTTGCATCACCCCCGGTACTTCGCGAAACCGCGCCACCGCCGCCTTAATCAAAGCCGCACCAATCCCGCTGCCGCGCGCCTGTTGCAAAACACAAACCCGGCCAATCTTGCCGACCTCGCTCTGCACCAACAACCGGGCCGAGCCCACCGCCTCACCCCCGACCAAAGCCAACAGATGCAGCGCGACCTCATCGAGATCATCCACCTCATCAGCCTCTGAAACACCCTGCTCCTCGATGAACACCACCCGCCGCAGCTTCCGGCACAGCGCAATATCCCGAGTCTCAACAATCTCCAAAGTCACGCGAAATAGTCCCGCAGCACCCGCGTATAAATCGCCTTCAATGCATGGATCTGCGCCACTTCGACCCGCTCATCGACCTGATGCATGGTCTTGCCGACCAGCCCAAACTCCACCACCGGGCAGTGATCCTTCACAAACCGCGCGTCGGAAGTCCCCCCCGAAGTCGAATATTCCGGCACCCGCCCGGTTTCCGCCTGCACCGCCTTCGCAACCAGTGCCGAAAACTCCCCCGGTGGCGTCAGAAAGCTTTCGCCCGACACTGTCACCCGCATAGCAATCTCCACCCCGGTCGCAACCTGAACGGCATCCGCATGGCCCTGCAGCCACGCCGTCAAAGACGCCCCCGAATGGCTGTCATTAAACCGGATATTCACCGTAGCCGTTCCCCGCGCAGGGATCACATTCGTCGCCTTATTGCCGCAATCCATCGTGGTGATCGCCAAGGTCGAGGCGTCAAAATGCGCCGTGCCCTGATCCAAAGGCTCCGCCTCCAACCGCGCCATCAACGCCACCAAAGCACTCATCGGGTTCTTCGCCCGATGCGGATAGGCGGAATGGCCCTGCACCCCCACGGCGGTAAAGTAACAGGTCATCGAACCGCGCCGCCCGATCTTCATCATCTCGCCCATCTCATTCGGGCAGGTCGGCTCGCCCACCAGACAATGCGTCATCCGCTCGCCGTTCAACGCCATCCAGTCCAGCAAAGCCACCGTGCCATCCAGCGCATCAGCCTCCTCATCCCCAGTGATCGCCAAAATCACCGCCCCATCCGGCGGCGTCTGCCGCACGAAATCCACCGCCGCCGCCGCAAAGGCCGCGACCCCAGATTTCATATCGGTCGCCCCCCGGCCATACATCCAGCCGTCCACCACCGCCGCGCCAAACGGGTCTTGCGTCCAAGCCGCCAGATCGCCCACCGGCACCACATCGGTATGGCCATTAAACCCAAACGACTTGTTCGCTCCCGCCACGCCCCAGCGCGCGTACAAATTGCAAATCCCGCCGCGATCCACCCGCGTGCAGGCAAACCCCGCCGCTTCCAGAACTCCCGCCAGCAGCACCAACGCGCCGCCCTCATCCGGCGTGACCGAGGCACAACGGATCAGATCAGCGGTCAGTTTTTCCGGGTCGAGTGCAAGATGTGCAGCCATGACGATAGCCTTTTTGCTGATAAAACATGTGCCTCTGGGATACCGCCTTGGCCAAACCAATGCAACGCCCGCCCAATCTGTGACTCTCGCGCCACCATCGCGCCCGCCCTCAGCCACAACTGCACATTGCCGTAGTCCCGCGCCGCATCCTGCCCTACCTTAACGGCAATACCATGCGCTGGGGCCAACGAGCCCCCGAAGTAACAGCGCCATGGCAACCGAGGCAAAGATGACAGCGGGCGACTTGCGCACCCCGACCAATCCGTCACCCCCCCCGATAGCCTCGGGCCGATTGGGGATGCGCTGATGTCCTACAGCTTCCACCAAGGCTGGGTCGCGCTGTCGGATCGCGGTCTGCTTACTCCCGCGACGCCCGACGCCATGCTGCACCAAGGCCTGTTCGTGATGGAACTCGCCCTGCCGCTGCAGAACGCCAGCCTGCTGCTCGATCATCAATCCAACACCGGCTGGCCGCGCACCTTTGCGATCTTTCACGATCCGGCCACCGGCATCGTCATCCTACACCGCCAAGGCAAAGATGTCGCCCGCCATGTCCTGCCCGGCCCCTTGCCACAAGGCAAAGGCACCGCCCGGCTGTCGTTTCATTTCAACGCCCCGGCCCGGTACTGGAGCCTATCCTTTGAACTCCTCGGCACCGACCCGCCGGTGGCCATCACCGCCGAGGGCCAAAACCCGCTGCCAATTCCGCTGTCCGATCTGCAAACCCTCTGCACCCGTGCCCGCCCCTCTGGCCCGGTGCTGTGGTTCGGCCTGACCGAAGGCGCAGCCCCGCCCGGAGCCGCACCCTGGATCGGCCTGCGCAACCCGGTCGAAACCAGCCTAGGCCCGGTCCTCGCGGGCCATCTGAAACCCGGCGACATCCTGATCACCGAAGACGGCCCGATGCCCCTGCGCGCCGCCCAGCGCCTCGCGCTGCCCGCCCGCGGCAGCTTCGCCCCCGTGCTGCTGCGCGCGCCGTTTTTCGGCCAAACCCAAGACCTGCTGGTCTCCGCCGATCAACTGCTGGCAATCTCTGGCCCCGAGGTCGAATATATCTTCGGCACCGACGCCGTCCTCATGCCCGCCGGAGCCTTGGTCGACGGCCGCACCGCCCTGTCGGATCAACGCCGCGCCATCACCGGATCGGTCGCATTAGACCTCGGCAGCCCTGCGCTCATCGAGTCCAACGGCTGCCTCTTGGCCATCGGCCAAGACCAAACCTGCGACCTGCCGCTGCGCTGCCTGCAAACCTACGAGGTGCTCACTCTGATGACGCTGCTCGGTCGCACCCCGCGCCGCGCCGCGTAAACTCCCTAAAGCTTATCTAAAATTATCATCCTCTGCGCGCAAATATCTCACTGGGGTCTGGGGGTGTGAAACCCCCAGCGGCCAGCCCATCGCGCAACTTCAGCCAAACATCATCCGGCACCCGGTAGCCGCGCGCTATATTTTAACAGCTGACAGCTGGGGACGATAGAAAAGCAGCAGACCTTTTTCGTTTCGAACTTCGACACTGTCCGTGTTGTCCGCGATGCTTTGGCTGACTCCGTGCTGTTTGTCCCTGCGCTTGCAGGATAAAATCCGGGGGGTTCTTTTCAAAAGAATCCGATACGGCATCACGACCTCCCCAAATTTCGTGGCAGTACCTAAAAAAGCCACAAAAATGCGGCTGCAATATGGCGAGCATTGGAATGTCGGCCCAAAATCTACCAGTGCCGCCCCCGCAACCGCACCGAAAAACCACTTAAGCCATTGATTTTATGTATCAGTCAAAGAACGGCGTCATCTGCGCCACAACCACCGAATTCTCCGCCAAAGCCCGCGCCATCAGATCGCGTTCCTCAGCATCAATCTCATCGCCAGCCGCCAGACGCTCCTCCAGCGTGCCGTAACCGGACACATCCAGCGGTGCCAGATCCGCCTGCTTCAAGATCGCCACGGTTTCGCGCACCGCCTCGGCCTCGTCGACGCCCGAGGCATAGATCAGCAAAGCCGCCCCGGTCGCCTTATCCGGCAAGCCATCGCCCGGCTTGCGCCCCACTTCCACCGTCAAGGTATAAACCTGCTGTTTGCTGCCCTCTGACATCGGCCTTCAGTCCCTCAGCAATTCGTTGATCGAGGTCTTGCTGCGGGTCTTCGCATCGACCTTTTTCACGATCACCGCGCAATAGAGGTTGATCCCATTCTTCGACGGCATCGACCCCGCCACCACGACCGAACCGGCAGGCACTTCGCCATACATCACCGCCCCGGTTTCGCGATCGACGATCTTGGTCGATTGGCCGATAAACACGCCCATGCCCAGAACCGAGCCTTCGCGGATGATGCAGCCCTCAACCACCTCAGACCGAGCCCCAATAAAGCAGTTGTCCTCGATGATCGTCGGCCCCGCCTGCATCGGCTCCAACACGCCGCCAATGCCGACACCGCCCGACAAATGCACATTCTTGCCGATCTGCGCGCAAGACCCGACCGTGGCCCAGCCGTCCACCATCGCGCCCTCATCAACATAAGCGCCAATGTTCACGAACGACGGCATCAGCACCACGCCCTTCGCGATATAGGCGGAACGGCGCACGATACTGCCCGGAACCGCCCGGAACCCCGCTTTGCGCCAATCCGCCTCGGTCCAGCCCTGAAACTTCGACGGCACCTTGTCCCACCAGTTCGAGCCGCCATTGCCGCCAGAAATCTCGGACATATCGGTCAGCCGGAACGACAGCAGCACCGCCTTTTTCGCCCATTGGTTGACATGCCAATCGCCATTGCCGCGCTTTTCCGCCACCCGCAACGCACCACTGTCCAGCGCCGTCAACGTGGCTTCAATCGCATCGCGCGCTTCGCCCTTGGTGGTGGTCGAGATCGTGTCCCGCGCCTCCCAAGCAGCCTCAATCGCAGTCTCCAACGCGGCATAGCTCATGGCAATCTCCTCAAAGCTTTGCAGCCCTATAACGACGCAGACCTTGCCATGCAATCGCATCAGGCACGGTAGGGTGGGTGCAACCCACCGCTGGTTCAGATTTGGCGCAACGTTCAAAACCAATCGCCGCCCCTCAAATATTAAGGTACGACGATGATCCTAACCTGCAAACAGACCCACTCGCGTCCGACGCCCAAAGCCCCCGACGCAAGCGCCCTGCTTACTTCACTTCCCCAATCGACCAGAACAGCGTCTCACCCGAGCTGTCATCGACGCCGTCATTGTCCGTCACCACCCAGCCATTGCCTGCGGCGTCAATCGTAAAGCCTTCGACCTTATCGACAATATAGCCCTTCAGCACGCCCAGATCGGGCACCAAATCCCGCACCAGTTCTTTCTTCACCACCGGAAGCGTGCCGCCCAACTCAACCGGAGCCAACTGGCTCACCGCCACCCGGTACAGCTTCTTGGTCACGGCTTTGTCGGCAATCTGGTTGTCCCGCTCGATGATATAAGCCCAATCACCCTTCACCGTGATTTCCGACAACCCCATCCAAGCGCCTTCAGCGGGCGCATCCAACGGATAATGCACCGCACCCCAAGTTTCCTCTTTGGTGTTATAGGCCAGCAACTTGACCATGCCTTTCGGATCGTCCTTCCACTCGCGCTGCACCGCCATCCACAGGGTGTCACCCACCACCGTGATACCCTCAAACCCATAGCGCGTCTCTTGCGCCAGCAGTTCCTCTGGCAGCGCAATCTCCTGATCAATCGCGCCCTCGGCATCGACATGATAGATCGCATGTGGCACCAGCTTGTCGCTGCGGCCTTCCGAAGCCAGCCAGAAGCCACCCTCGCCATCCGCCGCAATGCCCTCCAGATCCAGCTTCTGCGCCGCATCGCCGCCGCGCGTCACCACCATCGCGCTGGTGATCTTCGCCGGGGTCTTCGTGGCATCAATGCTGAAAATCGTCGGTGCCGCCGCGTAAACGCTGTCCGACACCGCATAAAGTTTGCCCGCTTCCTTCGGATCAGCCGCCAGACCCGAAAGCGCGCCCCAACCGATCAGATTTTCACTGCCTGCCGAAGTGATCATCGGATAGGCCGCAGGCCCTTCCGCCAGTTGGTAAATCATCACATGCGCAGGCGCGCCGCCATCTTCGCGCAGATCAACCTCATTCGCCGAAATCAGCAGATTGCGCTGCGGAATAGCCACCATCCCCTCGGGCGAAATCCCCGACGGCAACAGTTGCTTCAGCACCGGAGCCTTCGGGTCGGTCAGATCATAAACCCCAATCACCGAAGCCCGTTCCGACGCCACAAACGCCATCGGCGTCTCGCCAAACGTCGCCACCTCAACCGATTCCAACTCGACACCTTTGGTCTTGCTGCGATGCTCCGGGTAATGCCCGATCTCAGCAATCGCCCGCTCCAAGCTGGCACCGCTTTCATAGACAACCGAGCCATCGCGGTTGAAAATTGTCCAACTGCGCGAGCCGCCCTTGTAGTCGCCCTCATTCGCCACCGCGAAGTGATCGGCATCCACCCATTTCACCCCATCCGGCTCACGCAAGGCACCCTCACGCTTGCCGGTGAAATCCAACCGACCATCGCGCTTGGTATCAATGCCGTCCAGATCAACCGCCCCGGCGCTGAAATGCCCCGAAACCTTGCCATCCGCGCCGATCAAAACGATCTCGTTGTTCTCCTGCATGGTCAGAACAATTTCACCCGCCGCATTGATATCCAGAAACTCCGGCTCGGGGTCATCGCCGCCAACACCCGCCAGCCCGGTCATCTCGATCTTCTGCAACCCGGCGCAATCGACCACGTCCGCCTTCACCGGCAGCTTCACCACAAAGCCCGTCGGCATCTGCGGCAGCTCACCGTCGTTCACATCCTCATCGCGCTCATTCTCGATCGCAATCGCCAGAAACGAGCCATCCTTCGCCGCCGCCACCGAATCCGGCTGACCGCCCAATTCGCATTCCGCCACCACAGCCTTGGTCGCCAGATCGACGCTGACCAGCTTGCCCGAGGTGTTGACATAATCCTTCGACGTATTCACCGCCGCAAAAGCCGTCCCGCCGATGATCTTCGCCGTGGTCGGCTCGCCGCCCACTACGATATTGCCCAACGGCTTCGGCGCGGCCGCATCGGTGATATCAATCAACCCGATCACCCCCAACGGGCTGTCGGTATAAACCAAAGTCATGCCATCTTCCGAGGCCGAAATGATCTCAGCACTGGTCGCCCGCGCCAAATCCTCGCCCGCCGCCATGTTCAACGGCGTGGCAAAGCTGGCAATACGGTTGAAGCTAGGTTCGGCCAAAGCAGGCAAAGCCGCGCAAATCGCCAGAGCAGAGGTCAGGCCAGAGATCGGAAAACGCATCGAGAGCATCCTTGGTCAGATTAAATCAGACCCAGCCATGCCCTGCCCGGATGAAACCAAGACGACGCACACATGACAGTTTTACAACCGCCCCCACCGCTAATCCTGATACCCCTCGCCCCGCGCCGCCCGCAACGTATCGCGCGGACAAAGCCCAAACCGCGCCCGATACATCTCTGCAAACCGCCCGAAATGCGCAAATCCCCAGCGCAACGCCACCTCTGTCACCGATCCCGCCCCCGCAACCAGATCGGCATGCGCATGCGCCAGCCGCATGTCACGCCAGAACCCCAGCGGAGTCGTCCCCCGGTGCTGCCGAAACGCCAGTTGCAACGCGCGCGGGCTGATCCCGGCCTCGGCGGCAATCGCCTCAACCGTTAGCGGCTGATCCAGATGGGCCGCGATATAGCCCTCTGCCAGCCGCAAATGCCGGGGCCGCGGTGCCGCCCGCCGCCGCCCCAGATGCGCCGCATGATCATGGCGATGCGCCTCCAGCAGACCCGACAGCAGAGACGCCTCCACCGCCCGCCCCATCAACCCCGCCCCGATGGGTGATCGCCCCGCATCCGCCTCTGCCACCAGAAACAACACCAGCCGCCGCAGTGCCGCTCCCGCCCCACTGCGCAGATCAAACCCGCCTGAAAACGTCAAAGGCCGCAAAGCTGGCGCCCCCAACTGTGCGGAAAGATGATCCTGCATCGCCTGACGGTCGATCTGGATCAGCACCTGCCGCGTACCTTCCGCCCAGATCATCGTGGTGGGCTGGTGCGGGTTCAAAACCGCCGCCACCTCCGGCGAGGAATAATACCGATCCGCCCCATGCGAAATCATCGCGCCCCCCGAAAGCGGGATCTGCACCAGATAAAACCGCTCCAGCTCTCCCGGTGCGATCAGCGTCTTGGCGCCGTATTGAATGTAGTTCAGGCTCAACCGCTCGCCCGGCAAATGGTGCTGGCGGGCATCCAGCACGCCCGTGCCGATGCGGTCCAACCGATGCGGACAAAACACCGCCGCCACCCGCGCGCGGGCTTCGTCAAGGTCATGCGTGCGAAACAGCGCATGACGTTCCAGCGGGGCGGCAAGCTGCGGCATCAGCCTCATTCTCTGCAAATCAAGGCCAAAGCCTACCATGCTTTGCCGCCTCGCCAGCAGATTCCTGCAGTTTGATGACGATTTTTTCGTTTTGCGGATAGTCGCCCCGTTCCCCGGATAGCGCCCCGCCCCGCGCAGATCAAAGCTGACCCCATCAACGGGAGGAAATCCAATGCGCGGACTAGCAGGCAAAGTGGCGATTGTGCCGGGCGGCAGCACCAAGATCGGCCAAGCCATAGTGGCAGCCTTCCGCGCCGCCGACGTGCGGGTGATGGTGGCCGACATCGCCCCCGCCGCCGAATCCGAAGGCGTCGGCTTCCAGCCCTGCGATCTGCGCGACGATACCCAGATCGCGGCCCTCGTTGCCGCCACCAAAACCAAGTTTGGCCGGATTGATTTTCTGGTCAATGTCGCCTGTTCCTACCTCGACAACGGGCTTGCCACCACCCGCGCCGATTGGCTGACCGCCCTGGATATCAACCTCGTCGGCTCGGTGATGCTGATGCAGGCCGCGCAGGCGGACCTCGCCGCGAACAAGGGGGCCATCGTCAATTTCAGCTCGATTTCCTCGCGCGTGGCGCAGACGGGGCGCTGGGTTTATCCGGTGTCGAAAGCCGCCATTCTGCAACTGACCCGCAGTCAGGCAATGGATCTGGCCCCGCAGGGCATCCGCGTCAACGCGGTGTCGCCCGGTTGGACGTGGAGCAATATAATGGATCAGCTGACCCACGGCAACCGCGCCAAAACCGATGCCGTTGCCGCCCCCTTCCACATGCTGGGCCGCGTCGCCGATCCCGAAGAAGTCGCCGCCGCCGTGCTGTTTCTCTGCTCGGACGAGGCTAGCTTCATCACTGGCACTGATATCTGCGTTGATGGCGGCTATACCGCGATGGGGCCGGAACAAGCCGTGCCAGCGATCCCGAAGCTGATGGAATGAACGCCCCACGGGCGCGAACCGAAAACCAATTCAAAGGGGCTAGACATGCGTAAATTCACCATCATCGGCGGCGGCCAATCCGGTCTTCAGCTTGGCATCGGCTTGCTGCAAGCGGGCCATCAGGTGCGCGTCGTGCAAAACCGCACCGCGGAAGACGTGGCCCAAGGCAAAGTCCTGTCCAGCCAGTGCATGTTCTCCAACGCCGTGCAGCATGAACGCGACCTTGGCATTGATTTCTGGTCCACCGATTGCCCCCCGGTTCAGGGCATCAACTTCATCGTGCCAAACCCCGATGGCTCTGGCACCAAGCTGATCGACTGGGCCGCCCGGCTGGATCAGAACGCCTATTCCGTCGATCAACGGGTGAAAATCCCGCGCTGGATGGCTGAATTCAGCCGCCTCGGGGGTCAAATGGTGATCGCCGACGCAGGCATTGCCGAGATTGAAACCTACGCCCGCCAGGACGATCTGGTGATCATCGCCTCAGGCAAGGGCGATGTCGGGCGGCTGTTCACCCGTGACGTTGAAAAATCCCCCTTCGACAAACCAATGCGCGCTTTGGCCCTGACCTATGTGACAGGCATGACGCCCCGGCAGCCCTATTCAGCGGTCGAATTCAACCTGATCCCCGGCGTCGGCGAATATTTCGTGTTCCCGGCGCTGACCACCACCGGCCCGTGCGAGATCATGGTGATGGAAGGCATCCCCGGCGGCCCGATGGATTGCTGGGCCGATGTAAAGACCCCCGCGCAGCATCTGGACACCGCACTGAACATCCTGAAAACCTTCTTGCCATGGGAATATGAACGCTCCAAAACCTGCCAACTCACCGACGACAACGGCATCCTGTCAGGCCGCTTCGCCCCCACCGTGCGCCACCCGGTCGCCACCCTGCCCTCGGGCCGCAAAGTTCTCGGCCTTGGCGATGCGGTCTGCCTGAACGATCCGATCACCGGGCAGGGCTCGAACAACGCCGCCAAAGCCGCCGCGATCTACCTCAACCGCATCATCCAACACGGTGACCGCCGGTTTGACGCCGCTTGGATGCAGGCCACGTTCGATCAGTTCTGGGATTACGCGCAATGGGTGGTTGGCTGGACCAACATGCTGCTGCAACCGCCGCCGCCCTTCATCCTCGACATCATGGGCAACGCCCAAGGCCTGCCCACGCTGGCCTCGCGCATGGCCAACGGCTTTGACGATCCGCGCGATTTCTTCCCGTGGTTCGCCGATCCCGACGCCGCCGCCAGCTATCTGGCCGAATTGAAAGCCGCCTGAGATGAGCGTGATCGACACCCAATCCTTCCGCGCCGCAATGGCCCGTTTTCCGGGTGCCGTCACCATCGTCACCGCCCGCGCAGGTGCAGGCTCCGACGCCCGACGCGGCATCACCGCCACCGCCGTCTGTTCCGTCACCGCCGATCCGCCCAGCCTGTTGGTCTGCCTCAACCGCCAGACCGGCACCTGCGCCGCGGTTGCTGCCAGTGGGCGCTTCAACGTCAACCTGCTGCCCGGAGACGGCGGTCCGCTCGCCCTGCATTTCGCAGGCGCGGGCGGCGTAACCGGAGCCGACAAATTCACCACCGGCGCTTGGTGCGACGACCCCCACGGCACCCCCATCCTGCAAGACGCGGCCCTCACCTTCTGCTGCACCGTCAGCGAAACCCTGCAAGCCGGATCGCACAGCATCTTCATCGGCCAAATCACCAGCCTCACCCACGGCGCAGGCCCAGCCCTGATCTACGCCCAAAGCGGCTTCCACCGCCTACAACCGCTCTAAGCCCGCCGATGCGTGGCAGCGACCCGCGCCACCTCCTCATAAATCCCGGTCAACACGTTCAACACCCGCGCGGCTTCAGCTAACCGGGTTGAGAACCCCGGCAAATTCCCCAACTCCGCCAACAACAACCGCCGCCGCAACGCACCGTAATCATCCGTCACCCGCCGCCCCTCGTCGGTCACCTCGTAAGTCACCCCCGACCGCCCCGCGCCCTTGCGCACCACCAGCCCGCCCCCGATCAGCTTGCGCAACGAATACTGGATGTTCGGCACATCATCGCGGTTGGCCAGCCGTGCTAGTTCCTTGATGCTTTTCGGGCGGTCATGCATCCGAATGATGTGTAGAAGCGCATTCTCCGGCCCCGAAGCAGGCATCTCGCACACCCCCGCCAGACATTCCGACTGCCAGCGCCCGAATCCCTCAAACGCCCGCATCAGCGCGAATTCCAACTCGGTAACCTCAACCTCAACTGCCGTTTCCGCCAGATGCCAGCGGTAATCCAACGCCTGCCCAGCGCCCTGCCCGCCGGTATCATTTTGAGTTTGAACCTTTTTTTCCGCCATCACCCCAGCCCCTTGCCTGCCTGCATCCTCATCCGCCAAACCCATTGACGCAATGCGAATTTACGATAGACTTTCAATCATAAAATATAACCTAAAATCATCCTGACAGGGAGCCTACCATGACCAACAACCCGATGCTCTCGGGCGATCGCTTTCGCTTGGGCACGTTTTCCTCCAACTGTTCCTCCGGCATGACCCCCACCAAAATCGCCGAACGTTGGGACAATTCCTGGGACAACAACCTCACCCTCGCCAAAATGCTGGACGAGGCGGGCATCGACTTCATGCTGCCCATCGCCCGCTGGATCGGCTACGGCGGCGAGACCGATTTTCACGGCAACGTGCTGGAAACCATGACTTGGGCCGCAGGTCTGCTCGCCGCCACCAAGAATATCGCGGTGTTCGCCACCATCCACACCGTCGCCAATCACCCGGCGGTGGTCGCCAAGCAAATCGCCACCATTGATCAGATCGGCCATGGTCGCGCCGGACTGAACATCGTCGCGGGCTGGAACAAGCCCGAATACGAAGCCCTCGGCCTGACCCTGCCCGATGATCACGAAACCCGCTATGCCTATGCACAGGAATGGTTCGATCTGGTGCGCAAACTCTGGGGGTCAAAGGAGCATTTCGACTGGAACGGCAAATATTTCAAAGCCAAGCAAATCAAGGGCGATCCCGCCCCGACCCGCGGCTCGGTGCCGATCATCAACGCCGCAGGCTCACCGCAGGGCCGCAACTTTGCCACCGACAACGCCGATTTCCTGTTCACCCCGGCGATTGATCTCTCGCGCTCGGTCGGGGAAATCGCTGACCTGAAGGCGCAAGCCAAGGCCAAAGGCCGCAAGATCGACGTGCTGACCTTCAGCCATGTGATCTGCCGCCCCTCGCGGGATGAGGCCGAAGCCTTCCTGCACCACACCGCCGTCGCCAATACAGACACCGCAGCGGTGGACAATCTGGTCAACCTGCAATTCGCCCACGCCCAAAGCTTCCCGCATGATCTGCTGGCCCAGATCAAGCACCTGTTTGCGATGGGTCACGGCGGCTTCCCCCTCGTCGGCACCCCGGATGATGTGGCCGAAGGCATCCTGAAACTCCACGCCACCGGATTTGCAGGCACCACGCTTTCCTTTGTGGATTATGTCAAGGAATTCCCCTATTTCCGCGATACTGTGCTGCCAAAACTGCAAGAGGCGGGCATCCGCTGACGGCTTGGGCCGCTGATTCCTTGCGGCACCGCCCCAACGCGGTGCCGCCCAAACCGCGAGTGCTCTATGTCCGAACCAACGCCCAAGCACTTCCGCGACGCCATGCGCGCTTTCGTTGGCAACTGTAGCCTGATCACCACCGGGCAAGCCGAGGCCGCCACCGGTCTGATCGTCACCTCCGCCATTTCCCTTTCCGCCGAACCGCCGCTGCTGCTGGCCTGCGTCAACCGCAACTCGTCCAGTTGGCCCGTGCTGAAAGAAACCGGCAGCTTCGGCTGGTCCAGCCTTGGGGCCGCCCATCAGGGCGTCGCCGAACGCTTCTCCGGCTTCAACGGCACCAAGGGCCTCGCGCGCTATGACGGTGCCGAATGGGAAACCGCCGTAACGGGCGTCCGCCTGCTGAAAGGTGCGCCCACCGCCTTCGATTGTAGCATCGAAGAAATGATCGACCGTGGCACCCATTCCATCCTGATCGGCCGCGTCCAAGCCATCCGCACCAACCCCGGCGCGGGCGCTTTGATCTACTGGAACGGCGGCTATCGCAGCCTTGCGGAGTGATCGTCGGCGCTAAGCCAGACGCCTGCTCTCGACCTCTAGCCAATGCCCGGCCCGTTTCCTGCGCATTCTCCATCCCCTGCGCCACAACCGCAAGATACGGGTCGCTGCACGAAACCCTCACCGCCTAAGTCCCCGTCATACAAAACGGAAAGGCATGACCATGGACCTCAACAACAAAACCATCCTGATCACCGGCGCAAGCAGCGGCATCGGTGCCGCCGCCGCCCTGCTATTCGCAGCGGAGGGCGCGCAACTGGTGCTCGGCGCACGCCGCCAACCCGAGTTGCAGCGGCTTGTCGACCAGATCACCGAAAGCGGCGGCAAAGCCATCTGCCTCGCAGGCGATGTCACGGATGAGACCTACGCCACAGCGCTGGTAGACCTCGCCGAAAGCCATTTCGGCGGCCTCGACGGCGCGTTCAACAACGCGGGCATCATCGGCGATATGGTTCCCCTGCCCGCCATGGCCACCGAGAACTGGCACAACGTCCTCGCCACCAATCTCAGCAGCGCCTTCTTCTGCGCCAAAGCCCAACTCCCCGCGCTCGCCAAACGCGGCGGCGGATCGCTGGTGTTCACCGGATCCTTCGTCGGCTTTAGCAACAGCGGATTGCCCGGCATGGCCGCCTATGCAGCGTCGAAAGCCGGGCTGATCGGCCTGGTGCAATCCTTGGCCGCTGATCATGCCGCCGAAGCCATCCGCATCAACGCCATCCTCCCCGGCGGCACCAAAACTGCTTTGGCAGGCGACGACCCTGGCACCCATGATTTTATCGCCAACCTGCACCCGATGAAGCGCATGGCCACCCCGACCGAGATCGCGCAAGCCGCCCTGTTCCTGCTGTCAGACCGCGCCAGCTTCGTGACAGGCGCAGCCCTTGCCGTAGACGGCGGTATGGCCGTGCGCTTGCTGTAATTTCCCGCGCAAACCCCTTGATCGTTGGCCGCAAACCCGGCCGACGATCGCTCAAAGCGATCCCCATCCAGCCAAGCCCTTCGCCCGAAATCCTTAATTTTCTGTTAAAAAAATCGCAACCATCTGAATATTCTATACTTTCAAACGGTCCCAACTCGGGACCACCCCCACCCCACCCTTCCAAACCCTCCCAAAACCCGCTACCCCTAGCCTCAACACGCCCCAATCAAGGCCACCCGATGACCGAAGAAACCCGCCCCCACCCATTCCGAGACTCCGTCCAAGACGTGGCCGCCACCAACCGCCTGCCCGACACCCCGCAAACCCGCTCCCCCGCCTACCGCCTCGCTTTCAACGACCCCGACTTCCTGACCCGGGAAGACCTCCGTCCAGTCCGCCTCCAGTTGGAACTGCTGAAACCCCAACTGATCCTGGACGAGATGGGCATCACATCCACCGTCGTCCTGTTCGGCGGCGCCCGCATCCCTGATCCCGCGCACAAATCCATCGCGAAAACCCCGATGCTGGCGGATCTCACGAAATACTACACCGAAGCCCGCAGCTTCGCCCGCATCATCACGGAAAGAAGCCTGCAAACCTACGGCCATGAAAACGTGATCTGCACCGGGGGCGGGCCGGGGGTGATGGAGGCGGGGAACCGGGGCGCCGATGATGCAGGCGGGCAGTCGATTGGCCTGAACATCGTGCTACCGCACGAGCAGGCCCCGAACCAATATGTGACGCCGGAATTGTCCTTCAACTTCCACTATTTCGCGATCCGAAAGATGCATTTCCTGATGCGGGCGCGGGCGATTTGTGTGTTTCCAGGCGGCTTTGGTACGCTGGATGAGATGTTTGAAAGCCTGACCTTGATTCAAACCGGCCGGATGAAACCGATCCCGTTTCTGTTGTTTGGCCGCAGCTTTTGGGAGCGGTTGATTGACTGGAATATGCTGGCCGAGGCTGGGGTGATCTCGGCTGCGGATTTGAAGCTGTTTCAGTTTGTTGAGACGGCAGAGGAGGCGGTGGCGGCGATGGATGGCTGGGGCAAGGAATAGCCTGGGTTTGGCGGTGTCCACGCGTGGACAAAATTCCGACCTATACATTTCAATGGGTTACTCTGCCTCCGTTCATGGATTTTTAACACTTCTGCCATTTACGCCACACGCAGAATATTTGCCTTAGGATGCTGACTGAGGCTTCAAATCGCACAACACAGGGCAGCGCCTGACCGCCGGGTGAGCGCTGCAACAGTGGCTCTAGGTGCTTTATGCCTCAGCAAATCCCCCAGATATTCTAAGCAGGACAGCGCAGAAGCGCCCGCCCGAGGGGGCGGTCAGGCGCTGCCCGGCGGCGCTGAAGCGCCTTGATTCCGGGCTGGGGGCTTTGCTTGGGAGGTTGGAAGTTTGTAGTACAGCAGACAGAAAAATTTTTCCCTAATTCCAATCGAGGAATAGCTCGTAAACGACGAGGGCTTCTGTGAGTTTGGAACGCAATTGAAAACATACGAAATGAGGGCGAAATGGATGTGAAATCTGCGCAGTCAACTGGAAATGCAGCACTGCACTATGCTGCTTGGCAGCTTTCACGCAAAGGCTGGAACGTCATGGCTACCGCGCGCAATGCAAAAGGCAGCGATCTGTTCTGTGTGAATGACGATGAATCAATAAAGTTTGGCGTTCAAAGCAAAGGTCTGTCGAAACGCGATCCAGTTGGCCTTGGCGTTGACCTGAAAAATTTGCGCTCTGAATGGTGGATTATAACTATAAATGCCAAACAAGATAACCCGGTATGCTTCATACTGTCGCTGGCAGAGGTGAAAAACCTTTGCTTTCACAGCGACCCAGCCAAAAGCAAAACCGGGGCACAATCATATTGGCTGCAACCAACCAAATATGATCAACCTCAATTCAAGGAAGCGTGGCACAGATTAAATCCCCAAAGTTTACAAACAGCGGGTGATGTTTCTATTTTATAGAATCCAGCCATAGATGCGATTTGCATCTTACTTTAGCCACACCCCTCAAACCGGAACAAACCCGCCCTTTGCCGGATCAAACTGCTGCAACTCACCCTCGCCGGTATCGGTCCACAACCCGTGCAGGGTCAGGCGGTCATCCTCGACGGCGGCTTTGATGAAGGGGAAGGTCATCAGGTTTTCCAGCGACACCAGCACCGCCTCACGCTCCAAAGCGGGTTGTTGCAACTCGGGGGGCAGGCCCGCAATGCGCTGATAGCCGGGGCGCAGGATGTCCATCCAGCGGCCGACGAAGCTGGTTTTCTCTAGGAGTTCTGGGGCATGGCCGGAGCACATATCAAGGCAGCCCTTGACGCCGCCACAGTTGGAATGGCCGAGCACCACGATATGAGCAACGCCAAGACTCATCACCGCATATTCGACGGTGGCCGAGGTGCCGTGATACTCACCATCGGGGTTATGCGGGGGGACGAGGCCCGCGAT
Organism: Cypionkella psychrotolerans; assembly: GCF_001294535.1. Lineage (GTDB taxonomy): Bacteria > Pseudomonadota > Alphaproteobacteria > Rhodobacterales > Rhodobacteraceae > Cypionkella > Cypionkella psychrotolerans. The sequence continues at coordinate 309,492 of NZ_LGIC01000086.1, forward strand.
ATTGCGGTGGATGAAGAATTCGCCTTCGTCCGCGCCGAAGATTGAGGTGACATGCACGCGGCTGTCACAGCAGGAAATTACCATAGCGCGCGGGTGTTGGCCGCTAGCGGCAAGCCTACGATACCAAGCCTTATTGTCTTGATATGTCGTGGCTTTCCAGCCCTGAAACCGTTGCACCAGATAGTTTGGCAGCGCGCGAATGTGGTTCATGGTGATCCTTCTCGGCTTGGCTCTTGCCCGTCATTATGCTGCAATCGCAGAAAATTCGAGGGATTTCTTTGACGGGCAGCAACGATTTCTTCAGCACAACGGCGCAAGGTGGGCGTGGGTGTGTCGGAGGGTATGATGGAAAACGTGGTGGCTTTGCAGCCAAAGGAACGGGTGCGGCAGGATGCCGAACCGATTGCGACGATTTATCGGAATTTGGGCACCACTGGCGCGGAGCAGGTGGTGGCGCGCGCTTTGGGCGAATTGGCGCTGACCATGGCGGGCTTGGCGTCACAGGTGCGGGCGCATGAGATGGGCGATCTGACGCGGCAACTGCGGCGGTTGCAGCGGATGGCGGAGACTCTCGGGATGGTGTCTTTGGGGGTGGTGGCGGGGGATTTGCGCGCCTGTATGGAGCGCGCCGATACCACGGCGTTTGCTGCTGTTTGGGCGCGGCTGTTGCGGATCGCCGAGCGGTCATTGGCCTCGGACAAGGCGCTGCTGGAGCAGTTGGATCAGACGCCGTTCTGAGGTTGGGCGCGGGTTTAGGCCGGGGCTTGCGGCGGCGGATGGAAGCGCTAGGGTTCGGGCAGGTTTGAGGCTATGGCCTCGGGCAGGTTATGAAGGATGCGCCGATGGGTCCCGCTTTTGCTGATAATGCTGCTGCGTCGCGGCCGCTCTATGTGGTGGGGGCCGAGGGGCTGGCTGGGTTTCTGGCGGGGCAGGATGCGGCGGTGCGTGGGTGGCTGACGGATGCAGGGTTTGAGGCAGCCTTGGGCGATCTGCGGCTGGTCCCCGGTGCGCATGGCGTGGCTGCGGCGGTGATTGGGTTTGGCACTGCGAAGACCCACGCGCGGCAACGGTTTGCTTTGGCGAAGGCTGTAGGGTTGCCCGGCGGCGCTTGGCATCTGGTGGGCGATTTGACGCAAAGCCAGCGCGATGAGGCGGCTTTGGGCTGGCTTCTGGCGCAGTATCGCTTTGATCGCTATCGCAAGGCGAAGGTGGTGGAACCTGCTCGGTTGGTGCTGCCCGAGGGTTGCGATGGTGCGCGTCTGCTGGCGATGGCGGCGGGCGAATATCTGACTCGCGATCTGATCAACACGCCGGCGCAGGATATGGGGCCGGATGAGTTGGAGGCGGCGTTTGTGGCGCTGGCGGAGCGGTTCGGCGCACGGGCCAAGGTGGTGAAGGGCGCGGCGCTGCTGGAGCAGAATTTCCCGATGATCCATGCGGTGGGGCGGGCCTCGCCGCGGGAGCCTCGGTTGTTGGAGATGCATTGGGGGTCTGCGGGACCAAGCCTGACTTTGGTCGGCAAGGGCGTGTGCTTTGACACCGGGGGTCTGAATATCAAGACGGCGGGCATGCTGCTGATGAAGAAGGATATGGGCGGGGCGGCGACGGTGATGGGGCTGGCGCAGATGATCATGCAGCTGGGATTGGCCATAAGGTTGCGGGTGATCGTGGCGGCGGTGGAGAATGTGATCGCGGGCAATGCTTTGAAGCCGAAGGATATTCTGACCTCGCGGAAGGGGCTGACGGTTGAGGTGAATGACACCGATGCCGAGGGCCGTCTGGTGCTGGGCGATGCTTTGGCGCTGGCTGTGGAAACCCCGACCGATGTGCTGATCTCAATGGCAACGCTGACCGGGGCGGCGCGCACCGCGCTTGGCCCCGATCTGGCACCCTATTACACCGATGACGTGGGAATGGCGGAGGCCTTGGAACAGGGCGCTAAAGACACCTTCGACCCGGTCTGGCGACTGCCATTCCACACGCCCTATGAGCATATCATCGAGCCTGGCATCGCTGATCTCGATAACGCGCCAGGCTGGGGGTTTGCGGGGTCGGTCACGGCAGCGCTATTCCTGCGGCGCTTTGCCGATCATCCGCGCTATATGCATTTCGACATCTACGGCCATACGCCTGCCGATGCGCCTGCGCGGCCCAAGGGCGGCGTCGGTCAGGGTGCGCGGGCCATTCTTGCGGGGCTGCCCGCCATGTTGGGATTGTAAGATGGATCGTCGTTTAACCCCCGCCACCGCGCGCGTTGCCCATATCTCGCTAAAGGGGCTGGTGGACGCGCCGCACTTCACCGAAGGCGAGAAACGCCGTATCGCGATGCCACTGGCGGATCTGCTGCGAAGCCCCGGTGGCGCGCGGGATCGTCAGGTGCTGCTGGGCGAAGCCTTCACGGTGATCGACCACCAAGATGGCTATGCCTTTGGCTTTGCTGCCAAAGACGGCTATTGTGGCTGGCTGGCCGAGCAGGCCTTGGGCGAAAGCCCGAAGCCCACGCATTGGATCGCCACCCCCGGCACGCATCTATACCCCGAACCCCGCGTGCAAGCGCCCGAGATTGCAGCGCTGAGCATGGGGGCGCAGGTTGCGGTGATCGCACAGGGCGCGAAGTTCACCGAAACCAGCCAAGGCTTCATCCCGACGCCGCATCTGCTGCCGCTCGGCCAGTACCACAAAGACCCGATCAGTGTCGCCGAAGGCTTCCTTGGGGTGCCGTACCTTTGGGGCGGCAACTCCCGTGCCGGGATTGATTGCTCGGGGCTGGCGCAAATCGCCCTGCTGGCTTGCGGCATCAAAGCGCCGGGAGATTCCGATCTGCAGCAAAGCCTTGGCCATGAAGTGCCTAAAGACGCCCCCCTGCAACGCGGCGATCTGCTTTTCTGGAAGGGTCATGTCGCGCTGGTTGTCGACTCCACGCGATTGATCCACGCCAATGGCAATACGATGTCAGTGGCTTATGAGGGCATCGACGCCTGCATCGCGCGGGTTTTGGCGGCAGAAGGCGCTCCGGTCAGCCACAGACGCAGACTGTAAGACCAATCCCCCCGCCGTCGCTTACTCCACCGGCCGGATCAGCTTTTGCTCCAACACCCGCAAAACCCCTGCCAGATCATGACCCCGGCGCAGGATGAAGCCGTCCATGCCGACTACCGCATACATGCCTTGCTTGGCGCGCAGCTTGGGGCGCTTCTCAATCCGATAGAGCGGAAACTCAGCCGTGCGGCGGAACACCGAGAACACCGCCGCCTCGCGCAGAAACGACAAGCCGTAGTCGCGCCATTCGCCCGCCGCGACCATCTGGCCATAGAGCCGCAGTATCGCGCCAAGCTCGTGGCGATCAAAAGTAACCTGATCCGGCAGGGGCTCTGGCGTAGGAAAAGGGGTCGGCGTTTGCACCGTCATGGTGAAAGTTTACCCGAGGCCCGCCTCAAATCAACCCCTGCAAATCAAGCCTCACTCAACCCTAGCGAGAAAAGACCCATACATCTTGGGAACTCGCGCCCCGATTTTGCCGCGGGAATGCCCGTAAATGGCCCCGCCCGCTGCGCAATGCCGCCGCGTTCGAGCGGCATAAAGAACGGGCTACAGTGCAACGAAACCGGTGGAGCAGGTCTTTGCCCCCGCCCAGCTTGCTTCACCGGCGCTGTCGCAATGAAGGCCTCTACCGCAAGGTGGGGGCCTTTTCCGCGTTGGGTTAAAGCAAGATGGGGTTACAGAAACCCGGACGCCAGCCGCAACTCGCCCACCGTCAGACCGCGACAGTTGGTCTGCGGCGCAGGCAGCCGCTTTTGCGCCATCGGATGGGAAGCATCGAGCACGCCAAGCTGCGCCAAGATCGCCACCAAAGCGGCCTCCGAGGCGCGGGAATTGCCGTCCTCGATCTTCAGCGCGATGCCGAGTTTCTTCTCGGGGATGATCGCCACGAATACCGCTTCCGCCCCGGTCTTGATCGCCACACGCCCGCCCATCGCCCGCATCAACTCGGTGCAAGCCCGGCCCTCACCTGCGACCAGCTCTGGATGCGCCGCCATAGACCGCGTCAAGCGATGCATCGCCCGATCCCGTGTCGATCCGGCCTCAGCGGCAGAGGCGAATTTCGCCATACCTCTGGCCAAGCCCGCGACGGACATCGCGAAATTCGGCGCCGAGCAGCCGTCGATGCCGTAGCCTGCGCTGGCCTCCCCGGTGACCTCCTCGGTCGCCGCCTTGATCGCCTTTTGCAGCGGGTGGTCGAGTTCGACATATTCCGGCCCGGCTTTCAGATGCCGGGTGGTGGTGAGAAACCCTGAATGTTTGCCAGAACAGTTGTTGTGCAGCTGGCAGGGGGCTTCATGGCCGATGATCAAGCGATCCCGCTCCGCCCGGTCATAGGGTTCGTGCGCGCCGCAACGCAGGTCAGGCTCGCCCAGACCCAGATCGGCCAACCAGCGGCTGGCCATGTTGACATGCAAGGCCGATCCCTGATGGCTGGCGCAAGACAACGCGATATGGGCGTCGGTCAGACCCGCCGCCTCTGCCGCGCCAGATTCCAGCAAAGGCAGCGCTTGCAGCATCTTGCACGACGAGCGTGGAAAGATCACCCGGCCCGGATCGCCCCAAGCCTGCACCACTTCACCCTTCTCGTCGCAGATCACCGCATGGCCGCGATGGGTGCTTTCCAGCAGCCCACCGCGCCAAAGTTCGACCATTTCTGCCGCTGCCATGTCATCCCCCGTCACATATGCGCGATTTTCTGCCCGTATCGCCCCGGCAGGGCTTTCATGGACCTGTGTTTTTCGGTTATGCATGGCATATCGAGTGAATGTGCCCCGCGCTACCGAAAAACCGCGCCTGAAGCGGAGTTGGGCGGGCAGAGGCAAAGCGGCTTGGAGGCTGACTAAAAATGACAAGCTGGATGACGCGTGCGCTAGGCGTGGCGATGATTTCCATGACAGGGTTTGCGGCACTGACCCCTGCGGCAATGGCGCAGGAATCCACCAATCGCGTCGCCACCATGACGGATTGGAGTGTTTTTGCCGACAAGAACCCCACCGAATGTTGGGGCGTGTCCAGTCCGAAGGAAACCGTGAACACCAAAGACGGCAAGCCCGTCTCGGTGCGGCGCGGCGATATTTTGCTGTTCGTCACCTTTCGCCCCGGTGTGAATGGTGAGACCTCGTTCTCGGGCGGCTATCCGTTTGCACCGGGGTCAACGGTGAAACTGGATGTCGATGGCACCTCGTTTGATCTGTTCTCGGATGGCGAATGGGCTTGGCCGGGAACCTCTGAGGATGATGCGGCGATTCTGGCCGCGCTGAAAAAGGGCACCACGGCGGTGTTGACGGCACATTCCGGCAAAGGCACCCAGACCAAAGACAGCTTCAGCCTGCGCGGCTTTACCGCGGCTATGGACGAAGCTGCCAAGCAGTGCAAATAAGCGCCTGATCCGACCGACCGTCAGGTCAATCGATGTTTTCGCAACCGGGGCTGTCCAGCCTCGGTTGTTTGCATTTGGGGTCGCTGTTCGCATTTTCGTGAGTTTGCTTGAATTTGTTCTCTTTATGTTCTATATTGCCTTAACAGAACCAGCCCGAGGTGACGTTATGGAAGACACCACATTTGCCATCGCTGCGACAGAGCGGCAGTTGTCTTACGCGCGGTCATTGGCGCAGCGCAATGGCGTCAATTTGCCGTGGGAGATGCAACTAGATCGCCGCAGTCTCAGCGCTTGGATCGACGCGCAGGCCAAGATGCGGCCGATGGAGGCCGATGGCCGTCCGACCTCCAAACAAGTGGCCTTTGCCGAGAAAATCGCGCGCATTAAGCGCCGCGCGGTGCCGGATGAGTGTTTTCGGGATCGTCAGTTGTTGTCGCGTTGGATCGACAGCAATCGATAAGCGGCTGCGGTTAGCGCAATCAGGTCGGAAACGGCATGGAAACCGTGCCATTTCCTCTCTCTGAGTGCGATTTTTCAGAATATGCATCCATTGCCCCGCACTTGCGCCAAAGATATGCAGGGAGCAACTCTTTTGCATGGAATCTGCCGCAATGACCCAAGCCCTGAAGCCCGCCCGCATCGCCTTTATCAAAGCCCGTTGGCATGCCGAGATCGTCGACCAAGCCCACAAAGGCTTTGTCGCAGAGGCGGAAACCCTGCTGCCGGGTGCCAAGATTGATGCTTTTGAGGTGCCCGGCGCGTTTGAGATGCCGATGGTTGCGAAAAAGCTGGCGCAGTCCGGGCGCTATGATGCGATTGTCGCGGCGGCCTTGGTGGTCGATGGTGGGATTTATCGGCATGATTTCGTCGCAGGTGCGGTGGTGACCGGGCTGATGAACGTGGGCCTTGAGACGGGCGTGCCGTGCTTTTCGGTTTCCCTCACCCCGCATAACTTTCAGCCGGTCGACACGCTGATCGCCTATTACACCGCGCATTTCGTCAAGAAGGGTGCCGAGGCAGCGCATGCAGTGCAGCAGATTTTGGCATTGGATGCGCAGTTGGTGATGGTCAAAGCCTAAGGCTTCGGGCGGGGCGGCGAAGGATTTGCATTGCGTGGTTTCGTTTTGCCAGCGAATCCCCTATATCGATCGCTTCAAAGCCCAAGGACTCTGCCATGACGACCGCCCCGATCACCCAAGACGTGCTGACGATTCCGCGCAAAACACCCGAGGGCGGCAAGCCCAATCTGGTGGGCATGACCCGCGATCAGATGCGCGCAGCACTGATTGCGGCGGGCACGCCCGAGAAGACCGCGAAGATGCGGTTGGGGCAGGTTTGGCAGTGGATCTACTTTTGGGGCGTGCGCGACTTTGACCGCATGACCAATCTGGCGAAAGACTATCGCGCGCTTTTGGCCGAGAATTTTGTGGTCGAGGTGCCAGAGGTCGTCACCAAGCAGGTCTCCACCGATGGCACCCGCAAATATCTGGTGCGCATCGCCGGCGGGCACGAGGTTGAGGTGGTCTATATCCCCGAAACCGATCGTGGAACTTTGTGCATCTCGTCCCAAGTCGGCTGCACCCTGACCTGCACCTTCTGCCACACCGGTACGCAAAAGCTGGTGCGCAACCTGACGGCGGCGGAAATCGTCGGGCAAGTGATGCTGGCGCGGGATGATCTGGGCGAATGGCCCAATCCGGGCGATCGCAATGTTGAGACGCGGCTGGTCAGCAATATCGTGCTGATGGGCATGGGCGAGCCGTTGTATAACTTTGAGAACGTCCGCGATGGCATGAAAGTGGTGATGGACGGCGAAGGCATCGCCTTGGGCCGTCGCCGCATCACGCTTTCCACCAGTGGCGTGGTGCCGGAAATCGCCCGCACCGCCAATGAGATCGGCTGTCTGCTGGCCGTGAGCTTCCACGCGACCACCGATGAGGTGCGCGACGTGCTGGTGCCGATCAACAAGAAATGGAACATCGCGACGCTGCTGGATGCGCTGCGCGACTATCCCAACCTGACCAATTCCGAGCGGATCACCTTTGAATATGTCATGCTCGACCATGTGAATGACAGCAAAGAAGACGCTTACCGCCTGATCGAACTGCTGCGCGGCATCCCGGCCAAGGTCAACCTGATCCCGTTCAACGAATGGCCGGGTGCGCCTTATAAACGGTCGTCCGGCAACCGAATTCATGCCTTTGCCGATATTTTGCACAACGCTGGTTTCTCCACGCCGATCCGCACCCCGCGCGGCGAGGATATCATGGCGGCCTGTGGGCAGCTGAAATCGGCCACCGAAAAGCAGCGTAAATCGGCGCTGAAGGCCGCGCCGAAAGCAACGGCGGCTGAGTGAAATCGTCGCAGCCCGCCAAATTCCGCCGATTGTGTCAACACAATGGAACCTTGCCACAAGTTAACGCTTCACAGCAGGCCGCGCTGGCGTCATGATGCGACATCCGTTAACGAAACGACAACGACGGTCTGGCATCATCGCCGGACCCAATCAACACAAGGCGCTTTTCAGGCGCTGCGGCCTTCCGGTGGCGAACCGGGCGAGCGTTGGGGCGCTTTTGATGACAGAGACTGATCTGGCCGAACAGGCCCCGGTGTCGCACCGCTCGGCTAAAGAGTGGGTGCTGGTTTTGGCGAAATATCGCGAGCCTTCCACCTTCCGTTCGGTGTTTGAGCTGGCGGCGACGCTGGTGCCGTTCGTGATGCTGTGGGGGCTGGCTTGGGTGTCACTCGAGATCAGCTATTGGCTCGCCTTCGCGATTGCCCTGCTGAACGGGGTATTTCTGGTGCGGATCTTCGTGATCCAGCATGACTGCGGCCATGCCTCATATTTCTCCAGCCGCCGCGCACAGGATTGGGTGGGGCGGTGTTTGGGCGTGCTGACGCTGACGCCCTATGATGTCTGGCGGCGCACCCATTCGATCCACCACTCGCATCACGGCAACCTTGATCAGCGCGGCATTGGCGATGTGCTGACCCTGACGGTGGAAGAATACCGCGCCCGCAGCCCGATGGGGCGGTTTCTGTATAGGCTGTATCGCAACCCGTTGGTTTTGTTCGTGTTGGGACCAAGCTATCTGTTCATCCTGCAAAACCGTTTGCCGTTTGGGCTGATGAACAAAGGCTGGCGTTATTGGACCTCGGCGATGGGCACCAATGCGGTGATCGCCATCGGGGTGGGGCTGATGATCTGGCTGGGTGGCTGGATGCCGCTGCTGCTGATCTACCTGCCGACCTCGGTGATTGCGGCGACGATTGGGGTCTGGCTGTTCTACGTCCAGCACCAGTTTGAAGAAACCCATTGGTCGAAAACCGAAGACTGGCAGTTGCATGAGGCCGCATTAGAGGGGTCTTCGCATTACGTTCTGCCGCAGCCGTTGCGCTGGTTTACCGCCAATATCGGCATCCATCATGTGCATCACCTCTACAGCCGCATCCCGTTCTACCGCCTGCCTGAGGTGTTGCGCGATAATACCGATCTCGCCCAAGCCCAGCGTTTAACGATTTGGGAAAGTTTCCAGTCCGTGAAGTTGCATTTGTGGGATGAAAAACTACAAAAGCTGATGTCGTTCCGAGAGGCGAAACGACTGTACGGAAGGGCCTGAGGCTATGGGTGAAGATATTCGGCTGACGGCTTCGGATGGTTTTGTCTGTGACGCCTATGTGGCGCGCCCTGCGGGTGTGCCGAAGGGCGGCATCGTGGTGGTGCAAGAGATTTTCGGCGTCAACGCCCATATCCGCAGCTTGGCGGATCGCTATGCAGCCGAGGGCTATTTGGCCGTTGCGCCTGCACTGTTTGACCGCGCCGAACCGGGGTTTCAATCCGGCTATAGCCCAGAGGATATGCCGCGCGCCTATGCGATGATCGCAAAGGTCGCCAGTGGTCCCGCGCTGTCGGACATCGCCGCTGCGGTGGAATTTGCGGCAGAGGCCGGTAAGGTTGGCGTGGTGGGTTTCTGCTGGGGTGGCACATTGGCGTGGTCGGCGGCAGCGCAACTGCCGGGGCTATCGGCAGCGGTCGGCTATTACGGCGGCGGCGTGCTGGGGCTGACCGATTTGCAACCCAAGTGCCCGACGATGCTGCATTTTGGCGCGCAGGATGGGCATATTCCGGTCGATAAGGTGCGGGAGTTTGCGGCGGCCCGCCCAGATGTGCCGGTCTACATCTACGACGCCGACCATGGCTTTAACTGCGACGCCCGCGCGTCTTATAACGCAGAGGCCGCTAAACTGGCACAAGAGCGGACGTCAGCGCATTTTGCCAAGTATCTGGCGTAACTTAGGGGCGGGGCTTGGTTTACCGCCAAGTCCCACCGCTACCCCCGGCTTGCGTAGCGACAGCACCGCTAGCGCCGCAATCACGCACATCATTCCGGCGACCTGCAAGGCGGGCATATAGGTCAGCAGATCGTCGCGGATCGCCCCCGCGCCGTAAGCCGCTGTCGCCGCGCCGATCTGATGGCCCGCGAAGATCCAACCGAAGGCGAGGTTGGCTTTGTCGCGGCCAAAGAGCTCGGCGGTCAGTTTGACCGTGGGCGGCACGGTGGCGACCCAGTCCACGCCGTAGAACACCGCGAAAATTGAAATCGCATAGATGCCAAAGCCGCTGAGCGACAGGAACACCAAGGATAGCCCGCGCAGGGCGTAGAACCAGAACAACAGCCAGCGGTTGTCATAGCGGTCAGACAGCCAGCCCGAACTAATTGTGCCGACCAAGTCGAACACCCCGATCAGCGCCAACAGACCCGCCGCAGCGACCGGTAAGATGCCGAAATCGCCGCAGATGGAGACCCAATGGGTCTGGATCAAGCCGTTGGTTGACAAGCCGCAGACGAAAAACGTGCCGAACAGCACCCAGAACGTCGCACTGCGTGACATCTCGGCCAGCACCCGCAAGGGTGTGGTCAGCAGCGACAGCAGGCGGCGATCGGGCTTGGCGGGGCGGGAGATTTCGCTATCGCCATAGGCAGGTAGGCCCAGATCAGACGGGTGATCGCGCAGCAGCAGGGCGACCATGCCAAAGGCCAGCGCCAGCACCCCCAGAATGACCGACATCGCCATCCGCCATCCATAGGCCCCGTCACCAGCGCGAACATCGGCAGGAACACCAACTGCCCGGTGGCATTGCTCGCGGTCATCATTCCCATCACCAATCCCCGCCGCGTGCTGAACCAGCGCGTTGCCACCGTCGCCCCAAGCACCAACGCGGTCATCCCCGTGCCGGTGCCAATGATCACACCCCAGAGCAGCACCAACTGCCAGAGGCTGGTCATAAAAAACGATCCCGCGATCCCGGTGACGATCAACCCCAAAGCCAAAGCCACGATACTGCGCAGCCCAAAGCTGTTCATCATCGCCGCCGCAAACGGCCCGAGCAGACCAAACAGCATCATCCGCACCGCGAGGGCGGAAGAAATCTCGGCCTTGGTCCAACCGAACTCTGCTTGCAACGGGCCGATCAGCACACCTGCCGACCCCATCGCGCCTGCGGTGGCCAGCATGGTCAGAAAGGTGACGCCAGCCACCACCCAAGCGTAATGCACCCCCTTTGCCGCCAGCCGATCCGCCAAATTCTGCGCGAACATTTCATATCCTTCGTCGATCAAAACTAGGTTGCGGGTATATGCCCTCATAATGCGGGCATATACCCGTTGTCAACGGATGTTTGATTTGCTATCTGAAGTGGCACCGCCTTGCATCTGACTGGAGCCCCCAATGACCCCCGCCGCGCTCGCTTCGGTTTGCTACTGCGCCGCCCTGCGCAAAGCCACACGGCGGGTGACCGCGATCTATGACAGGGCACTGGACAAGCATGGCATCAGCTTGGCGCAATACTCGCTGCTGCGCACGATCCGGCGGCGCGGGCCGATTTCGCTGACCGAGTTGGCGGCGGTGATGGAACTCGACCGCTCCACCATTGGCCGCAATGTGCGGGTGGTGGAAAAGGCTGGCTGGGTGCGGCCTGCCGACAGCCTTGATCAGCGCGAAGCGGCGATTGCCTTGACCGAAAACGGCGCGGAGCTGCTGCTGCGGGCTTATGCAGACTGGGCCGCCACGCAAGACGCGATTGCCGCAAAGCTGGGCGCGGGCGGGGCCGAGGCGCTGCTGGAGGTGCTGGCAGGGCTGTAATCGGCGGCGCTGTGCCACAGCGAAACCTCAAGTTTCCTTGCAGGGTCAAAGATATCTTGACGCCCCGCGCAGGGCCGATAGATACCACGGCGACGAAGCTTGGCCCTTGGGGTAGGGTTTTTTGCGCATTTCCGACCAGCCCGGCGAGGACGATGAGTTTTGGTGACGGCAGATGAGTAGGCCTGCGTGTCCCCCGCACAAGTTTGCGGGCCTTTCTGCGCGGCCCATTGCAGAAAAGAAGGGAATTCCAGCTTTCGCCGCATTGCTGGAACCAAATCAAGCCGTTCGCCAGCGCGTTGCACCCCTACGCGCCCGCCCTAGCGCAATCTGGGCCAACATTCTTGGATATTTTGACCGTTTGGCACTGCCCCCGCTGGTACGCGCGGGCGAAAATTGCCACATAGCACCAGCCCATCTTGAAGGAAGCCGACAATGACCACCAGCACCCCCGCCGCAAAGGGCCTGAGCGCCAGCACGCTGACGCATTTGCAGCGGCTTGAGGCCGAAAGCATCCACATCATGCGCGAAGTGGTGGCCAATGCCGAAAACCCGGTGATGCTGTATTCGGTGGGCAAAGACTCGGCCACCATGCTGCATCTGGCGAAGAAGGCGTTCTACCCTGCCCCGCCGCCGTTCCCGCTGCTGCATGTCGACACCACGTGGAAATTCCGCGCCATGTATGATCTGCGCGAGAAAGCCGCCAAAGATGCCGGGATGGACCTGATCGTTTATCACAACCCGGAAGCGGTGGAAAAAGGCATCAACCCGTTCGATCATGGTTCCTTGCACACCGATATGTGGAAGACCGAAGGCCTGAAACAGGCACTGACCAAATATAACTTCGACGTCGCCTTCGGGGGCGCGCGCCGGGATGAGGAAAAGTCGCGGGCGAAAGAGCGCGTGTTCTCGTTCCGCTCGGCCAACCATCGCTGGGACCCGAAGAACCAGCGGCCCGAATTGTGGAAGCTCTATAACACCCGCAAATCCAAGGGCGAAAGCATCCGAGCTTTCCCGATTTCGAACTGGACCGAGCTGGATATCTGGCAATACATCCATCTCGAAGGCATCGAGATCGTGCCGCTGTATTTCAGCGAAAAGCGCCCGGTGGTGGAGCGTAACGGCCTGCTGATCATGGTCGATGATGAGCGGATGCCGCTTGCCCCCGGCGAAGTGCCGGAACTGAAATCGGTGCGCTTCCGCACGCTCGGCTGCTATCCGTTGACGGGTGCGGTGGAGTCTGAGGCGAAAACCTTGCCGGAAGTCATCCAAGAAATGCTGCTGACCACCACATCCGAACGTCAGGGCCGTGCGATTGACCATGATCAATCCGCCTCGATGGAGAAGAAAAAACAAGAGGGGTATTTCTAAATGACCGCTGCTATTGACCCCATCTACGTCACCGACACGCTGATCGCCGAGGACATCGACGCTTACCTGTTGAAGCATCAGCACAAAACCATGCTGCGGTTTATCACCTGCGGTTCGGTCGATGATGGCAAATCGACGCTGATCGGGCGGCTGCTGTACGACAGCAAAATGATCTTTGAAGACCAGCTTGCGACGCTGGAGCGCGACAGCAAAGCCTCTGGCACTCAAGGCCAAGAGATTGACTTTGCTTTGCTGGTGGATGGCTTGGCCGCCGAGCGCGAGCAGGGCATCACCATCGACGTGGCCTACCGTTTCTTCGCCACCGACAAGCGCAAGTTCATCGTCGCCGACACCCCCGGCCACGAGCAATACACCCGCAACATGGTGACGGGGGCCTCGACCGCCGACCTTGCGGTGATCCTGATTGACGCGCGGCAAGGCGTGCTGACCCAGACGCGGCGCCACAGCTATCTGGTGAAACTGCTGGGCATCAAGAACGTGGTGCTGGCCGTCAACAAGATGGATCTGGTCGGCTATAGCCAGGAACGGCTCTACGAAATCGTCAAGGATTACAGCCACTTCGCGAAGCAGATCGGGATGGAGGCTTTCTTGCCGATCCCGATTTCCGGACTGAAGGGTGAGAACATGATCACCCGGTCGACCCAGATGCCGTGGTACACCGGCCAAACGCTGATGGAGCATCTGGAAACTGCCCCCGTCAATGACGCGCGGATGCTGGACGTGCCGTTCCGTATGCCGGTGCAATGGGTCAACCGCCCCAACCTCGATTTCCGCGGCTTCGCGGGCCAAATCGGCGCGGGCGTGGTCAAGCCCGGCGATGCGATCCGGGTGCTGCCTTCGGGTAAGACCACCACGGTCAAATCCATCGTCACCTATGATGGCGAATTGGGTCAGGCGATTGCAGGCCAGTCGGTGACGATCACCTTCAACGATGAGGTCGACTGCTCGCGCGGTGATGTGATCGTCAAGGCGGATGAGCCGTGTGAAGTGGCGGATCAGTTTGAGGCCACACTCGTCTGGATGGACGAACACGAAATGCTGCCGGGGCGGCCGTATCTGCTGAAGATCGGCACCCAAACCGTGACCGCCACGGTGACAGAGCCGAAATATGAGGTCAATATCAATACGTTGGAGCATTTGGCATCCCGCACCTTGGGACTGAATGCGATTGGTGTCTGCAACCTGTCGATTGACCGCGCCATCCCGTTTGAGGCTTATGCGACCAACCCCGACTTGGGCGGTTTCATCCTGATCGACCGGATGACCAATGCCACCGTCGCCGCCGGGATGATCCATTTCGCTTTGCGCCGCAGCCAGAACATCCATTGGCAAGCCGTGGATGTGGATCGTGACGCCCATGCCGCACTGAAGAATCAAAAGCCCGCTGTGGTCTGGTTCACCGGGCTTTCGGGGTCTGGCAAATCGACCATCGCCAATCTGGTCGAGAAAAAGCTGCACGCCATGGGCAAGCACACCTTCCTGCTGGATGGCGACAACGTCCGCCACGGGCTGAACCGCGATCTGGGCTTCACCGATGCCGACCGGGTGGAGAATATCCGCCGGGTCGGCGAAGTGGCCAAGCTGATGACAGATGCCGGCCTGATCGTGCTGACCGCCTTCATCTCGCCGTTCCGGTCCGAACGTCGCATGGTGCGCGATCTGATGGCGGGCGGCGAGTTCATCGAGGTCTATGTCGATACCCCCTTGGCCGTGGCCGAAAGCCGCGATGTGAAGGGGCTGTATAAGAAAGCCCGCTCCGGTCAGTTGAAGAACTTCACTGGCATCGACAGCCCTTATGAGGCCCCGGAAGCTGCCGAAATCGTGGTCAACACGACTGATCTGACCGCAGAAGAAGCCGCCAGCCGCATCGTGGATGCGATCCTCGCGCGCTGATCTCTGAAAACAAATTGCAGAGGCCGGGGTCACTCCCGGCCTTTTGCTTTGCCCTCAGGCCAGCACCCGTCTGCGTGCGAGCAGCAGCAGGAAATAACTGCCGCCCAAGATCGCTGCCACCGATCCGGCAGGCAGTTGCGTCGGATACAGCACCATCAGCGCCGCCCCGACTAATAGGGCCACGATCAGTTGATCCTGCATCCGCCGCGCCCCCAGCAGCACCGCCAGATGCGGGCCGATGAGGCCGATAAAGCTGACCGGCCCCATGAAGGCCGTCACCGCCGCCGTCAGCCCCGCCGCCAGAACCATCAACCCCCGCCGTGCCGGGGCCAAAGCCAGCCCGCGCCCCATCGCAATGCCGTTGCCCGCGCCGAGCGGGTCAACGGGCGCAGGGCCAGCGCGGCAAAGATCAGCCCCACCACCGCGCAGCCCGCCAGCCCCAACGCAGCCTCTGCATCAATCCGATAGGTCGATCCACTCATCCAGCCCATGATCGCAAAGGTCTCGGCGGTGCCGCCCGTCATCGACAGCGGCACCAGCGCATCGAGGCTCGCGCCCAGCGCAATGCCGATCAGTGCCAGCGCTGTCGGGGCATGAGAATGTCTGCGCCCGAACCACAACAAAAGCGGCCGCGCCGCCCCACAGCCTGCCAGTGCTACAGGCAGCCGTGCTGCAGGGATCGAACCACCCGTCAGCAACGCCACGCCCACTAAGGCCGCCACCGCCCCCGCCGACATGCCCAAGAAATCCGCTCTGGCCAGCGGGTTACGGATCAGACGCTGCAAAATACACCCCGCCAAAGCCATGCTCGCCCCGGCACTCGCCGAAGCCGAGACCCGCAGCGCAGCGACAGGATCAGCGGATCAATCGACAAAGCCCAGCCGCTTTGCATCCGCCCGACGCACAACGCGGCAACCATCAGCGCGGCAAACCTCAGCCCCAGCAAAACCGCCCGTGCCCCACTCACCCGCGCAGCCCCCGCTGGCAAAGCATGCACCGCGTGATCTTCCGCCCCCAGCTTGCGCCGCAGCAGCCAGATCAGCGCCACCGCCCCGGTGAAAGCCGCCGTCGCCCCGTCGGCACGATGTTTGGCACCAAGCCCTGCAACGCCAAAGCCAACACATCCGCCGCAATCAGGCAGACCGCCCCCAAACTCGCCGAGACCCACAACTCGGCCCCCGCCCGCCGCGCGCCCAGCAGACGCGCCATGTTCGGGGCGACCAGCCCAATGAAGCCGGTCATCCCCACCGCTGTCACCGAAACCGCCGCCAGATGCAGCGCCGCAAGGGCAGCCACCAAGGCCACCGGCCACAGTACCAGGCCGCGCCCGCCTGCCGCCTGCGCGCCCAAACGCAGCAGGCTCAAGGGCCGCACCAGCAACACCGCAATCACCGCGCCGGGCACCAAACGCGGCAATAGCCACAGCGCAGGACCCCAACTGGTCTGCGTCAGATCGCCCGCGCCCCAGAGGAACAGATGCTCGGTATAGGGGTTCGCCAGCAGCTTCCCGGTGGCTGCCATCGAGCCAAACAGCAGGTTCCGCCATCCCCGCCAACGGCGCTTGCATCCCCACCAGCGCGCGCACAGCCTCGGCAACCGCGCCGCTATCTACTGTGGATGTCCCGGTCGATCTGCCCGGCTCAAACGCCGCCCCGGCAGACCGTCAGCCCGAGCCGATCTATATCACCGTGCAAAAAGACCTGAGCCTGTCGCTGGCCTTCGAACCCATCGACCGCGACAGCCTTGGCGCAAGCTGGACAGCCTGACTCAAGCCGACCGCAAACAGCGAATTTACCTGGGCGCGGATGAGGCCGTGCCCTATGGCAAGCTGATGGCGGTGACGAACCTATTGCGCGCGGCGGGCCTCACCCTGTGGCTTATGCCGCGAAATGGGCGGCGGCGGCGACTTCCGTAGCAGGCACAGTGGCGGCGCTGGTGCTGTGGCTTGACCGAGGCCTTGGCAGCGCAAACCCCCGCGACAATGCCGTGCTGATCGACATGGACCCGCTGCCCTAAGCCCCCCCGGCCATCGCCACGCTGGAACCCGCGCCGAAAGTGCCGATGTCCGCGCTGCCCGACACGCTGCACCCCGTGGCGCAGGATGAACCGCTGCCTGATCTTCCCGATGCCGTGACTACCGCCGAGCCGCAGCGCGCCGACCTGCCCCCCGATGCCGAAACCCCGCCGGAACAGCTGAAGTCCCAACCTGTGCCGGAAAAGAGCTCGCCCGCCAGAAACCCAAAGTCGAAAAACCCACCGCCAAAGCCCCGCAGCAACCCATGGCCGAGCGGAAGGCCGCCACGGCCAGCTCAAAAGGCCAAGTCAAATCCCTGACATCGCAATGGGGCGGGCAAATTCGCAAACGGGTTGAACGCCGCAAGATCGATCCCCGCGCGGCCGCCGGGGCGGAGGGCAGCGTCGGCCTGCGCCTGACCGTTACACACGGCGGCGCGCTTGCGGGTGTGTCGGTGGCCCGGTCCTCCGGCAATGCCACGTTAGACGCCGCAGCGGTGCAAGCGGTCAGCCGCGCGGGCAGCTTCCCGCCCGTCCCGAAAGGGCTGACCGACGCGCAATATTCCTTCACGCTGGCCGTCAGTTTCAAGAACTCGCCCCGCCGCGGCTTTCTCAGATTTTCAAATAAATCTGGTGCCAATGTCACAACCGGGCGGCGTACCGCGTCACATCCTGGTAAGATCAAAACAAAGGAAAGATCATGACAATCGTGGTTCTTGGCGGCACCGGGCTGATCGGCTTAAACACCGCAATAGGCCTCAAAGCGCTGCGCCCGCGCGCCCGATTTCGGCGGCATGTTGGTTGACACATCAGCGATCACCGGCCCACATCGCCCCGACCACCTTTGACACTCACCGCGCGCGCTGCATTCAAAAACCTGATATAATCTATGTATCGAACCTGAATTGCCCCCCGCATGACCGACTATTTCAAACCCGCCCACCCCGGCGTCAAAGCGATGTTCGCGCTGGAAGCTGCGATCAAAGCCAGCGGTTTGGAGGCCAAGCTGCTGCATCTGATGAAAATGCGTGCCTCGCAGATCAACCACTGCGCCTTCTGCCTGCACCTGCATGCGACCGAGGCATTAAAGGATGGCCAAGACCCGATGCGCCTGCATCTGCTGCTCGCTTGGCGCGAGGCTCCGCTCTATTCCGCCCGCGAACGTGCCGCTTTGGCTTGGACCGAGGCGCTGACCTACCTTGCCCAAACCGGGGCGCCGGATGAGGGCTACGCTCTGATTGAAGCCAATTTTGACGAGGTCGAACGGTTGAACCTGACCCTCGCTATCGGCGCGATCAATGTGTGGAACCGTATTCAAGGCGGCTTTCGCGCCAGCCCCGCGCTTGGCGCGCACCCCGATACAGCCTGAGGCAACCAGCCTCTTTGAGACGCAGCGGCCCCAGCTGCTGCGTCTCGCTTACCGGATGCTGGGATCGCGCACCGAGGCGGAAGACATCGTGCAAAACGCCTATCTGCGCTGGCACAAACTCGACCCGTCCCAGATCGACAGCCCCGCTGCTTACCTCACCCGGTTGTGCCTTGATGCGATCAAATCCGCCTGCCACCGCCGCGAGGCTTGTGTCGGCAGTTGGTTTGCCAGAGCCGCTGACCGAACCCGAAGACGATGCTCTGCGCGCCGACAATCTGACGCTGACCCCGATGCTGGCATTGGAACGGCTGTCTCCGTTGGAGCGCGCCGCTTTCCTCTTGTGCGATGTGTTTGAAACTCCCATCGCCGAGATCGCCCACACCCTCAACCGCGACCCCGAGGCGGTGCGGCAACTCGCCTCGCGCGCCCGCCGCCATGTGCAAACCGAGCACCCGCGTTACCGCGTTGACCGTGAAGAAGGCGAAAACATCACCCATGCTTTCTTCCAAGCCACCCGCAACGGAGATATCGCCGCGCTACAAACCCTTTTAGCGCAAGGCGTGACAGTGCACCCGGATGGCGGCGGCAAAGTCTCGACGTTCCCGAAAGTCATCATCGGGCTGGCCAAGCTGCTCCGGCTGTTTGCCAGCCTGACCCGCAAGTATGGCCCAAACGAGCAGATGATCCGCCTGATGTGGAACGACGGCTTGCCCGGCTATGTCAGCGTTTACAACGGTGTGCTGCAAACCACCACGTTTGAGATCGACAACGGCCAGATCACCGCGATTTACCGCATCCGCAACCCCGACAAACTGGCGCGCCTGCCGCTGTCGGACTGGTCCAGCGCGGATACGACACGTCTGCAATAAGGGCAGCTTTGCGCAAAGCCCGATTCATTTTGAAGCAATCGCGACGGAAACCTTTCCGCGCCGCGTAAAAGGTTTATCTTCGGCGCAACTCTGCGTCTGCTTGCGGCCCCCATCAGTCCCGCACCCAATCAGTTTCACCCAGTATTGCTTCCAGAATAATCAAAAAACGGACCCCCTATGCCGCATCCCTCGCCCGCCCAAAGCCCGCGCATCGCTTTTCGGCAGTTTAGTCTCATCTCTTTGATCGCTCTGCTTTTGCTGACAACGCAGGCCACCGCGCAAACCCCACCGGGCGGTGCGCCACAGGGACCGACCAGTGTGGGCACCGTCACCGTGCAAACCGTAGACGTGCCCTATATCCGCACCCTGCCGGGCCGCGCCGTTGCCTTCGAAACCGGCGAGATCAGGGCCCGTGTCAGTGGCGTTGTCGAAGAAATCCTCTACGCCGCAGGCGACAAGCTGAACCCCGGCGACCCGATGTTCAAGATCGAGGATACCACCTATGTTGCGGCCTTCGCTTCGGCCAAAGCCGCCTTGGCGGGTGCGATGGTGCAACGCGACACAGCCCAAGCCACGGTGGATCGCTACATGACGCTGCAAGGCAGTGCGGTCAGCAAGGCCGATCTGCAAACCGCCCAAGCCAGTGCCGCCGCCGCTGTCGCAAGCTACGCCGCAGCGCAAGCCGCCGTCGATGTGGCGCAGCTTGATCTGGATCGCACCACCGTGCGCAGCCCGATTGCAGGCATCGCGGGCATCTCCAACGTCTCTATCGGCGCATTGGTCACCGCAAACCAAGCCGATGCTTTGGCCACCGTCACAAGGCTGGACCCGATCTACATTGATGTCAGCGATTCCAGTGCCGGAATGTTGCGCATCCGGGCGCAGATCGACGATGGCAGCCTGAAGCTGGGCACCAAGGTCGGCGTCGCGCTGGTGCTGGAAGATGGCACCACCTATGACGGCGAAGGCACCGTGGTCGTGCTGGGCAATGTGGTCTCCGCCACCACTGGCACGTTTGATCTGCGGGTGCAGTTCGACAATCCCAAACGGCTGATCTTGCCCGGCCAATTCCTGCGGGTGAAGCTGACGCTTGGCACCACCAGCGCCAAACTGGTGCCGCAACGCGCGACGGGCCGCACCTCGGATGGCACTTTGACGGTGTTTGTCGCCAAGGATGGTGTGGCGAAAAAGGTGGCGCTGACCAGTTCCGGCAGCCAAGACAATGCGTGGATCATCACTGGCGGCATTGAGGACGGCGATCTGGTGATCGTCGATGGCCTGACCAACCTGCGTGACGGCGCCGCGATCAAACCCGTGCCCGTCACCATTGATGCCGATGGCGTGGTGCATGATGCCGCCCCGGAAACCGCTGCCGACGCCAGCAAACCTGCCCCCACCACCGGGAATAACTAAGACATGGCGCGTTTTTTCATCCACCGCCCGGTGTTCGCCTGGGTTCTGGCAATTGTTGTGATGCTGGCCGGGGCCTATTCGCTGCTGCAACTGCCGGTCTCGCAATACCCCGACATCGCCCCCACCACGATCCGGGTGTCCGCCAGCTATGCTGGGGCCACGGCAGAGGCGGTGCAAACCTCAGTCACCGAAACCATCGAAGACGGCCTGACCGGGCTGGAAGGGCTGCTGTATACCGTCGGATCGTCCTCGACCGGCCGCGCCACCCTGACGCTGACCTTTGATGACAGCGTCAATCCCGATGATGCGCAAACCAATGTGCAGGCCAAGGTCGATCAAATCACCCGGCGTCTGCCCGACGCGGTGCAGAATTCTGGCGTCAACGTCAGCCGCTCGTCGTCGTCAATCCTGCTGGTGGGC
The DNA here is from genome assembly GCF_001294535.1 of Cypionkella psychrotolerans. Taxonomy (GTDB): domain Bacteria; phylum Pseudomonadota; class Alphaproteobacteria; order Rhodobacterales; family Rhodobacteraceae; genus Cypionkella; species Cypionkella psychrotolerans. Next base: position 330,424 of record NZ_LGIC01000086.1, read on the forward strand.
TCGCTGGTCTCAAAGGATGGCCGCTACAGCACGGTGCAACTGGGCGACATCATGTCCTCGACCGTCGAAGGTGCGGTTCTGCGCACCGATGGTGTGGGCTCGATCAACTCGTTCGGCTCGGGCTATGCGATGCGGATCTGGCTGGACCCGATGAAACTGGCCGAGTTTGCCATGACCCCCGCCGATGTGGTGAACGCCGTGCAGGCGCAGAACACCACGGTGTCCATCGGCTCGCTCGGCGCGCAACCCGTCACCCCCGGCCAGCAATTCACCGCCACCATCACCGCGCAAAGCCAGTTGTCCACCGTGGAACAGTTTGAGCAAATCCGCCTGACCACCACCGCCGCAGGCAACACCGTGCGCTTGGGCGATGTGGCCACGGTGGAGATCGGCAAAGCAACCTACGGCGGCGATTCGCGGTTTAACGGTGCCAATGCCTCGGGCTTTGGGGTGAACCTCGCCAGCGGGGCCAATGCGGTCGATACCGCCGCCGCCGTACGCGCCACCCTCAGCGGGCTGCAAGCCGCGCTGCCCGAAGGTGTTGAAATCGCTTATGCCTATGACACCTCGCCCTTCGTTGAGCTGTCGATTGAAAAGGTCGAACACACCCTGCTGGAAGCCATCGGCCTGGTGTTCCTCGTCATCCTCGTATTCCTGCAAAACTGGCGCGCCACGCTGATCCCGATCATCGCGGTGCCGATCGTGCTGCTGGGCACCTTCGCCATCCTCGGGGTCTTGGGCTATTCGATCAACACCCTGACCATGTTCGCCATGGTGCTCGCCATCGGCCTTCTGGTCGATGACGCCATCGTCGTCGTCGAAAATGTCGAGAGGGTGATCGCCGAAGAAGGCCTGCCCCCGGTTGAAGCCACCGAGAAAAGCATGACCCAGATCACCGGGGCCTTGATCGGCATTGCGCTGGTGCTGTCGGCGGTGTTCCTGCCGATGGCGTTCTCGTCGGGCTCCACCGGGGTGATCTACCGACAATTCTCGGTCACCATCATCTCGGCGATGCTGCTCTCCGCCGCCGTCGCTTTGATCCTGACCCCCGCGATGTGCGCCACCATGCTTAAGCCGCACAAACCGAATGAGGCGGGCTGGTTCAGCACCCCCGCCCGCTGGTTCAACACCGGTTTTGGCGCGGCCACGCGTGGCTATGCCAATCTGCTGGGCCGTATCCTGAAATGGCCGTTCGCCATGCTGATCGTGCTGGCCCTCGTCAGCGGTGGCGTTGGTGTGATCTACAGCCAGATCAACGGATCCTTCCTGCCATCGGAAGATCAGGGCGTGCTGATGACGCGGATTTCGCTGTCGCAAGGCTCTACCACCGCCGCCACGCTGGATGTGGTGCGTCAGGTCGAAGACTATCTGAACACGGATGAGAAAGCGGCGGTGGAATCAACCTTCGTCGCCATGGGCTTTGGCTTTAGCGGCACCGGGCAAAATCAGGCCATGGTGTTTGTGAAACTGCGCAGCTTTGACGAACGCGGCAGCGCCGATCTATCGGCCTCGGCGGTTGCCGCCCGTGCCAATGCCAAGTTTAAATCCCTGCGCGCAGGCACCGTGCAGTTCAACCAACCGCCTGCCATTCAGGGCCTTGGCAACTCGGCAGGTTTCTCGATGTATCTGGTCGATCAATCGGGTGCGGGCAATGATGCCCTGTTCGTCGCCGCCGCCGATCTGATCAAACAAGCCCAAGCCAGCGGCCGTGTCACCAACCTGCGCAGTGGGGCCTCCGAGGATGAAGCGGCGCTGAAACTGGTGATTGACCAGGAAAAAGCCGCCGCTTTGGGCGTGTCTTTGACCGAAGTGAACGCGATGCTGTCCATCGTGTTCGCGGGCGATGAGGTCAACGACTTCCAACTCGGCACCGCTTTGCGCCCGGTGATCGTGCAAGGTGCCGCCGCCTCGCGGATGCAGCCCGAGGATGTGCTGGCATGGTTCGCGCGCAACAATGCAGGCGAGATGGTGCCGTTCTCGGCGTTCTCGAAAACCGAATGGGCGCCTGTCGCGCCCAGCCTTGCCCGGATTGACGCGCTGCCTGCGGTGCAGATCAACGGCTCGCAAGCCGACGGCACCTCGTCGGGTGAGGCGATGGACACGATGGAGGAACTGGTTTCCGCGATGCCGGGCGGCTATGGCGTGGCGTGGACGGATCTGTCCTATCAAGAACGCCAATCCGGCAACCAAGCGCCCTACCTTTACGCCTTGTCAGCGCTGGTGGTGTTCCTGTGTCTGGCAGCGCTTTATGAAAGCTGGGCAATCCCGTTCTCGGTGATGCTGGCGGTTCCGGTGGGCATCTTGGGCGCATTGCTAGCGGCGTGGCTGTTTGGCCAGTCGAACGATGTGTATTTCAAAGTGGGTTTGCTGACGACAATCGGTCTGGCTGCGAAAAACGCCATTCTAATTATCGAATTCGCCCGAGAATTGGAGACCCATGGCCGCACCCCGGTGCAAGCCGCGCTTGAGGCCGCGCGCACAAGGCTGAGGCCGATCCTGATGACCTCGCTGGCGTTTATCCTTGGTGTGCTGCCCCTCGCCATCGCCACCGGGGCGGGTGCCGGCGCGCAGAACGCCATCGGCATCGGTGTGCTGGGCGGGATGCTTTCCGCCACTGTGCTGGGCATCTTCATGGTGCCGTCGTTCTATGTCGTGGTGCGCAAGCTGACGATGCGGAAGGCAAAGTCTGTTTGACTGTGAACCGAAAGAAAACGCTCCAGTGGAGCGTTTTCCGGTTCGTTGCTCGTAAGGCGGCACGCCGTCGAGCAAGGGGTGTGGTACAGCAAGCCCTCGCTTAGCAATCTGGCCGCGCCTGCCAGGGAAAGGCAGGCGCGGCCAGATTTGTCTGCGGCCAAATCTGGCAAGCACAACCGTTGCGCTTACTTCAACACGCCATTCGCCTTGGCGGTAAACGTGGCAATATAGTCCATCAGCCCCGGCGACAGCGCATCATAGGGCGGCAGGCCCAACTCGTTCAGCCGCGCCCGGATAGCGTCCATCTTCGACGGATCAGTGCCGCCCTCGATCACCGAAGACACAAACGCCGCGAAGGTTGGGGCGGCAAAGCCCTCGGTCCCCGACAACTCGGTATGGATGAACGACAGCCCGGTGAACGGATGGTTCGGCCGCGTCACAGGCCCATGCATATGCACACCGCAGCCCTTGCAGGCATGGCGCTGGATCAGCGCGTTGCCATCCACCACCGCCAGCTTATCGGCGTTCTTGGTGACCTTGACGTTGTCAGACGTCACCACCGACACCATCGAGAACGTCGCCCCCGCAGGTTTCCAGCATTTGGTGCAGCCGCAGACATGGTTGTGCAGACAATCCGAGCCGATCTCGACCACCACCGGATCGCTCTTGCAATGGCAGGTCAAAGTGCCACCAGCAAACCCAGGCTTACCGGGCTTCACCCCACCATCAACCGATGGATGAATGGAAACAGATGCCATGAAATTTCTCCCTGAATCGACCCTCCTCCCGGGCCTCAGGGCAAAGCCTAGACTCAGTGGCAGAGTCGGACAAGCGGCGTTCCCGACGCTCAGACCGTCTCAGGTGTCGCTTTCCCGTCATAGCGATCCGCCAAATGGAACAGCAGCGGGTTCAGCAGAATAGAGCCCAGCGCCACCGCCACCACCAGATCGCGCGCGCCCACTGGCACGATCTCCAGCTTGACGCCCATACCGATCAGAATAAATGAAAACTCGCCCACCTGCGCCAAACTCGCCGCCAGCACCAGACCCGCACTGCGATCATAGCCAAACCGGCGCATCAGCCCATAGGCCGCCACCGATTTGATCCCCAACACAATCACCAGCGTGCCCGCCAGCGCCAAAGGTTGCGTCCAGATCACCGACGGGTTGAACAACATCCCCACCGACACGAAGAACAGCACCGCAAACGCATCGCGCAACGGCAGCGTGTCCTTCATCGCCTGATTGGACAGCGTGGACGACGCCATCACCATACCCGCAAAGAACGCCCCCAGCGCGAAACTGACGCCAAAGAACACCGCTGATCCGTAAGCCACGCCCAAGGCAATCGCCAGCACGGCCAGCCGGAACAACTCGCGCTGCCCGGTGTGCATCGAGTAATGCAGCACCATCGGGATCACCCGCGCGCCCACAATCAGCATCAGCCCGATAAAGCCCGCAACCTTCACCCCGGTCAGCAAAAGCGTGGCCCCCAACGGGCCAAAGCCCCAACTGGCCACCGCCGCCGCCTCACCCTCAACCGGAACCTCCACCCCGCCCATCAGTCCGGCCAAAGGCGGGATCAGTACCAGCACCACCACCATCACCAGATCTTCGACGATCAGCCAGCCCACCGCCAGCTTGCCCGTCTCGTCCTTCAAAATCCCACGGCTTTGCAGCGCCCGCAGCAGCACCACGGTCGAGGCCACCGACAACGACAACCCAAAGATCACCCCCGCGCCAAGCCCCCAGCCCAAACCCCAAGCCAAGCCCATCCCGGCCAAAGTCGCCACCGCGATCTGGCCCAAAGCCCCCGGAATAGCCGCCGCCTTCACCGCCAGCAAATCCTTCAGCGAAAAATGCAGACCCACCCCGAACATCAGCAAGATCACCCCGATCTCGGCCAGTTCATTGGCCAAATCCTGATTGGCGACAAACCCCGGCGTGAACGGCCCGATGATGACACCCGCCATCAGATAACCCGCAATCAACGGCAATCGAAACCGATGCGCCACAAGGCCCAGCACGAAGGCCATCGAAAGGCCTATGGCAATAATCGCGATCAGCGGCGTGTCATGCGTCATCCAGAACTCCTTGGGGATATGTTTTAAATTGGGGCCTGCCCGCCCCGTGATCAACCTATTAAATCGAGCGTTTTAGTCACAATTTTCACACCAATATGTCACTATGTTACGACATGCCGCTGGGGTGGCAAAAAACGTCGCTGTTGACCTCTGCGCTTGGCCTGCTACCCCTGCGACATGCTGCCGCTTTTGACAAACCCCGCCGCCCGCCGCTTGTTCCTGCACCGCCATGCTTTGGCCGAGGCCCCCACAGGTGCAGCCTCTGGCCAAGCCCTCGCTCACCTCATCCACCGCATAGGCTTCGTGCAGGTCGACAGCATCAACACCGTGGCGCGCGCGCATCACATGATCCTGTTCAGCCGCCGCCAATCCTACAAACCCGCCGCGCTGAAATCCCTGCTGGAAACCGACCGCGCCCTCTTTGAACATTGGACCCATGACGCCTCGATCCTGCCGGTGCATCTGCACAGCCACTGGCACCACCGCTTTGCCCGCGACACCGAACGCCTGCACAGCAACTGGAAATCGTGGTTCCGCGACGGCTACGAGGCGCAGTTCGACACCATCCTGCGCCGGATTGAATCCGATGGCCCCGTCACCACCTCCGATGTCGGCCAAGATGAGGTGCGCGGCAAAGGCGGTTGGTGGGATTGGCACCCGTCGAAAACCGCCCTCGAATGGCTATGGCGCACCGGGCAACTTTCTATCGCGGGCCGCAATGGCTTTCAGAAAATCTATGACCTGACCGCGCGTGTCATCCCCGCCCCGCACCGTAGCGCCCCTGACTTGGAAACCACAACCCACTGGGCCTGCACCTCCGCCCTCGACAATCTCGGCTTCGCCAATGCCACCGAACTGCGCGCCTACTGGCACGCCCTGAAACCCGATGAGGTGAAGGCGTGGACTAAAACCGCCCTCGCCCGTGGCGAGATCATCGAGATTGAGATCGAAGGTGCCACCGGCCAACGCCAACGCAGCTATGCTCGCCCCGATGTGCTGAGCCATGCCGCCAATGCCCCCGAACCCACCAACCGCCTGCGCATCCTCTCGCCGTTCGACCCCGCCCTGCGCGACCGCAACCGCGCCGAATTCCTGTTCGGCTTTTACTACCGCATTGAGGTCTTCGTGCCAGAGCCCAAACGCCAATACGGCTATTACGTCTTCCCGGTGCTGGAAGGCAGCCGCCTGATTGGCCGGATAGATTGCAAAGCCTTCCGGGATGAACGCACCTTGCGCGTCAAAGCCTTCTGGCCCGAAGCCGGGGTGAAACTGGGCGCAGGCCGCGCAGCCAAACTTGAATCCGAACTCAGCCGCTGGGCCGCCTTCACCGATTGCGACCGGGTGGAATTCCAAGACGGCTGGCTGCGCGAAACGTTGCGCTGATCGCACCGAAACGCCCGTAGGGTGCGTGATTCACGCACCGTTCCTCGGCCCCAGACACACACGACGCAAGGGCATCGCCCCCCTTGCCTGCTGGCATTCCCAACCGCTATCCTGCACCCTCAAGACTCCCCACCCAGCCGGAGCCCGCCATGTCCCAAGCTGATAAAGCCCGCCGCTTCAAAGCCCTGCACATCCCCGGCAACCCTGTGGTGCTGTATAATATCTGGGACGCAGGCAGCGCCAAGACCGTCGCCAGCGCAGGTGCTGCAGCCCTCGCCACCGGAAGCTGGTCGGTTGCAGCCGCGCAAGGCTACGGCGACGGCCAAGCCATCCCGCTTGATTTCGCGCTGCAAATCATCGCCCGCATCACCCAAAGCACCGAGCTGCCCGTCAGCGTCGATTTCGAGGGCGGCTATGCCACCGATCCTGCCGAACTTGCCGCCAACGTTACCCGAGTCATCGCCGCAGGGGCCATTGGAATCAATTTTGAAGATCAGATCGTCGGCGGCACAGGCCTGCACCCGATCACCGACCAAGTGCAGCGCCTCAAAGCCATCCGCCAAGCCGCCGATGCCGCAGGTGTGCCGCTGTTCATAAACGCCCGCACCGATCTGTTCCTGAAAACCCAAACCAACCAAGCCGCCCTTGTGGCCGAGGCCCTCGCCCGCCAAACCGCCTATGCCGAGGCCGGAGCCGACGGTTTCTTCATCCCCGGCCTTGGCGATGAGGCGCTGATCGCCGAAATCTGCCAAGCCTCCAGCCTGCCGGTCAACGTAATGATGCTCGGCAGCTTGACCTCGCTGTCCACCGCCGCCCGCGCAGGGGCCGCCCGCGCCAGCTTCGGCCCCGGCCCCTACCGTGTGGCGCAAGAAGACCTGAAGGCGCGGGCCGCAAAGCTGTTCTAGCCGCCCGTGGACCACCGCCTTACTGCAACTCTTTGCCCTCCGGCCAACTGATCACATGATCCAGCCGCACCGCCTTTTTCTCGCCCGCCGCCAACTCAAACTCCCAAGCCAAAATCCCGCGCTGTCCGTTCACATCCACCTCGGTCGGGGCCGGATCGGCGGTATAGCTGATCTCCAATTCCTCCTGTTCCGAATAGGGCACCTGATCCAGCAACCGCACCGGCCAGCTTTCATCGGTCAGGTTCTCTACCTCCAACACCGCCTTCTCCTCGACCTGCGTAGAGCTGGACAAAATCCCGCGATCCCCCTCGGCCCGCAGCGGCATCTCCCGCTTCAACCGAATCCCCTCAATCGCACCGAAACCCATCTCCGCCTCGGCCTGCGGCACCACAGCCTCCAACGTGGTGGACCCGACCAACATACCATCGCGATGCAGGAACGCCGTGCCGGGCAGTAGAGTCTCGGGGCTGTCATTGGTGAACTTGGCCAGCATATAGGCCTCGCTGTCTTGCCGTGGCACCGCCAAAGCCACCACCGTCGCGCTGAGCGCCAACTTGTCCAGCTCCAGCCGCAGATTCTCCACCCCCGTCGCTACATCCACCGCCGTCGGGTAGTGATAGACCACCGTATCGCCGACGTAATACATCCGCGCCGCAGTGGTGCTGGATTGGACGACTTCGGGTTCCATCACGGGTTCAGTTACCCCAGCCTCAGAGTATTTGTCGGCCGGGGCCCCATAACTTTCTGCGGGCTCGGGCACCACCGCCCGCCGCAAATTCGGGTAAAGCGGATAGGGTTCCGACTTGCTCGAAGGCTGAGCCGTCGACAATGTCAGATCCACCCCCTGCCAATCCTCCCCCGAGGCTTGGCTGACCAGCACCCCGCGCGCGACATCCAGTTTGCCCGCCTTGCGGTCAAGACTGATGTCATAGACCGGCGCCCAAGACGCTTCGCCCACAAACGTCGTCACCGTCAGATGCTGCATCCCCGCTGTCGTAGTCTCAACCGTCACCGACAAAGCCGCGTAGTTCTGATCGCGCTGCAACGCGGCGTCTTGCGCGGCCACCGCATCCCCCAGAACCTTCTGTGCCTCCTCCAGCGCCTTCACCGCCACCGGCAGCTCGGCTTGCGCCGCCAGCGCCGTTTGCCGCGCCGCCAGCACTTCGGCCCCGATCATCACCGACAGCGCCTTGACGCCATCGACCGTCACAGCCGCGCCTTCCGGCTTCACCTTGCGCAAGAAATCTGCTTGCGCCTCGGCAGCCTCAACCTTGGCGTTGATCGCATCCACCCCGGCCTGTGCCGCCCGCACCCCTGCCTCGGCCGTCTCAACCGCCGCCTTCGCCACCACCAGCTTATCATCAGCCGCATCCGCGCGCGGCGGCAAACGATCTGTGCGCAAGGCATAAGCCCCCAGCCCAATCCCATCAGCAGACACGCGCATCAGATCGGCTTGGGTTTCCGCTGGCAGATCGGCAATCAGCAATTCGCTGGCCCCGACGGGTGCGGTGAAATCCACCTGCCGTGTCACCTGTGCGCCTTCGGGATAAACCGTCACCGCTGTCACATGACTGGTGGCGAGGATCTGATCTGCCGAAGCGGGCCCGGCAAAACCTAGGCCAGCTAAAGTGCTGATCGACACGCTGGACAACAAAACAGCAAACACACCAAAATGACGCATGAATTCCTCCCGAATTTCCACAAGGTTACTGCGCGCAGCCCCCCGCAAGCAACCCTCTGCCGCCCCTTGTCGGCCCATCGCTGCCCTGCCATGTTGGCCAAAATCAAAAGGCTTGCCATGACCGCAAAACCCGATGCCCTGACCGCCACCACCGCTTTGCCGAAAGTCACGCACGGGCGCGGCAGCTATCTGTGGGACGCCAGCGGCAAGCAATATATCGACGGCTCGGGCGGTCCCGCCGTCTATTGCCTTGGCCATGCCAATGCCGAGGTCAACGCCGCCATCACAGCACAACTCGGCCAGATCGCGCATGGCTACCGCTATAACTTCAGCACCGACGCGCTAGAGGAATTGACCGAGATCATCCGGGGCCATTGCGGTGGCACTCTGCGCGAGATGGTGTTTGTCACCGGCGGATCAGAGGCCGTTGAGAGCTGCCTGAAGATCGCGCTGCAATATCAAACCGCCATCGGCCAGAAATCCCGCCGCCGCTTCATCAGCCGCGAACGCTCGTGGCATGGCAACACTTTGGGCGCTTTGGGCGTCTCGGGCTTTGCCGAACGCACCGCCGCCTATGAAGGCGCGTTCATTCCCTCAATCAAACTCTCGCCCGCCAACGCCTACCGCCCCGTCGCCGGGGCCACGGCTGAGTCCGCAGGCGAGGCTTGCGCGGCCGAGTTGGAAGCCGCCATTCTTGCCAATGGCCCCGAAACCATCGCCGCCTTCATCTTTGAGCCCGTCGTCGGGGCCGCAGGCGGCTGCGTGCCCGCCCCTGACGGCTACGCCCAGCGCGTGCGCGAGATTTGCACCGAATACGGTGTCGTGTTGATCGCGGATGAGGTGATGTGTGGCGCAGGCCGTACCGGACCTTGGCGGGCATTGGCGCGTGACGGAGTAGAGCCTGACATCATGTCGATCGCCAAGGGTCTGGCAGGCGGCTACATGCCGCTCGGAGCTGCGATCTGCACCACACAAATCTGGGAGGCGATCCGCGCCAAAGACGGCGCTTTTGGCACCGGCCACACCTTCACCGGCCACACCGCCGCCTGCGCTGCCGGGGTTGCGGTGCAAAACATCATCGCGCGCGAAGGCTTGCTGGCAAAAGTCACCGCCAACGAGGCCCGCCTGAAAAGCTGGCTCGCCGATGCGCTGAATGGTGTTGATGCCATCGGGGATATTCGCGGTCGCGGTCATTTCATCTGTGCCGAGCTGGTCGCCGATCGTGCCAGCAAGCGCCCGTTCGAGGCCGACCGCAAACTGGCCCTAAAAATCCGTGCGGCTGCGATGAACAATGGCCTGATCTGCTATCCGGTCAGCGGCAATGTCGATGGCGTGAGTGGCGATATCGTCATCCTCGCGCCGCCCTATAACTGCAGCGATGCCGAACTGACCGAGATCGTCGATAAAACCGCAAAGTCCATCCGTCAGGTGCTGATTTCTGAAGATTTGGCATAATTTTGCCATCTCACGTAGGCTTGATGCAGCAAATTTACCGAATCGGGTAGCGTGCCAGCACTCAAGCAACGCGACCAAAGGGAGAAGCCAAAATGCCCCATATCCTTGCTTATGTTCTGATCGGCCTGTTCGGTCTGTTGTCGATGGCGCTGGATCCGGCGATGGCCGCAGGCAGCTCGGACGACAGCAGCGAGACCGACTCCGCCCCGACCTATGCCGAGGCCAAAGCCAAGATCGACGCCGAAGATTATGCCGCCGCCCTGCCGTTGCTGGATAAAATCACCCGCGAAGAACCGCAGAACGCCGATGCCTGGAACCTGCGCGGCTTTGCCAATCGCAAGCTGGGCAATATGGATGTGGCGGCAGTGTCCTACACGGCGGCGCTGAAGATCAATCCCGGCCATCTTGGCGCGTTGGAGTATCAGGGCGAGATGTATCTCGAACTTGGCCAGACCGATGCCGCGATGGCGAATTTGAAGACATTGCAGGGTCTGTGTGGCGATTGCGAAGAAGCCACGGATCTGGCGGAATCCATCGGCATGAAGGGCTGATCACAGCCCGACACGCGGCTGAGGGGCAGCCGCCAGCCGCTAAAAACTGGGTGGGCTGATCGCCCATAACACCACCGCCTCCTCGGGGCCGGGGTTGCGATAGCGGTGCGGCTCGCGTGAGGAATAGCTACAGGTATCGCCGGCGTGCAGCAGGAAATGCCGCGCGCCAATCCAGAATTCCAACTGGCCTTGCAGCACGAATCCCACCTCGTCCCCCTCATGCGTGTAAGACTGCTCGCTTTCGGTGCCCGCGGGCATCCGCGAATAGATCATTTCCACCTGCAAACTCAGCTTCGGCGTCAAGAGTTCATCGACGATGCCGCCCGCATAGCGCAGGCTCAACCGATTGCCGCGCCTAATCACATAGCCGCGCTCATCGTCGGGCACCGGAGCTTCCCCGGCGAAAAACCATTGCACCGTCACGCCCAAGCCTTTGGCAATATTCACCAAAGCTGGGATCGAGGGCGAGGCCAAATTGCGCTCCAACTGGCTGATATAGCCAATCGACAGCCCCGCCGCCTCGGCCAGTTGCGCCAAAGTCAGGCCACGGCGCTTGCGCAATCCGCGCATCCGCTCGCCTAAGAAACCTGCGGGATCAGTCAGTTCGTCCATCCCGAAACCATGCCGCGCCTGCACAATAATCGCAACAAGTTTTGCCTATAGTAAAAATATCTTCCATTTTTTTACTGACCTGCTATCCAAGGCCAGCAACCCAAAGGCCGCCACATCCATGTTCCCGCACCTGTTCGCCCCGCTGACCCTGCGCCGCACCACCCTGAAAAACCGCATCATGTCGACCGGTCATGATACCACGATGCCCACCGATGGCACGGTCAACCCGGCGCTGATCGCCTACCACCGCGCCCGCGCTAAGGGCGGTGTAGGCCTGATCATCACCCAAGTCGCGGGCGTGCATGAAACCGCGCGCTATACCTCGCATTTGCTGATGGCGACCACCGACGCCTGCATCCCCGGCTATACCGACCTCGCGAAAGCCGTCCATGCCGAGGGCGCGGTGATCCTGTCGCAATTGTTCCATCCGGGGCGCGAGATCATGGAAAGCGCCGATGGCTTGCTGGCCGTCGCCTATGCGCCCTCGGCCGTGCCAAACGAGCGTTTCCATGTGATGCCGCGCCCGCTCAGCCTTGCAATGATTGAAGAAATCATCGTGGGCTATGCTTCGGCTGCCAGTCGCCTGCACCAAGCGGGCTTTGACGGCGTCGAGGTTGTCGCCTCACACGGCTATCTGCCCGCGCAGTTTCTGAACCCCCGCGTCAACCTGCGCGACGACGATTTCGGCGGCAGCGATACCAAGCGTCAGCACTTCCTGACCCGCGTGCTCGCCGCCGTCCGCGCCGCCACCGATGATGATTTCATCATCGGCCTGCGCATTTCTGCGGGTGAGCGCGATGACGAAGGCCTGACGATCCCCGAGGCCTTGGCGGCCTGCCAAGCCCTCGAATCCGGTTTGGATTTCGTCAACATCACCACCGGAACGTCCGCTTCCATCGGCGGCGCGGTGCATATCGCAGCCCCGATGGCCTTTGCAGCGGGCTACTTCGCCGCCGATGCCGGGGCCTTCCGTAAGGCGCTGAAAATCCCGGTTTTTGTCGCGGGCCGCATCAACCAGCCGCAAGAGGCTGAGGCGATTATCGCCTCCGGCAAGGCCGATGTTTGCGGCATGACCCGTGCGCTGATCTGCGATCCAGAGTTGCCCGCCAAAGCCGAAACCGGAGCGATTGACGACATCCGCGCTTGCATCGCCTGCAATCAGGCTTGCATCGGGCATTTCCATCGCGGCCTGCCGATCTCTTGTATTCAGCACCCCGAAACCGGGCGCGAACTGACTTATGGCAGCCTGAAGCCTGCGGCAAAGCGCAAGAAAATCATGGTGGTGGGCGGTGGCCCAGCAGGCATGAAAGCCGCGATTACCGCCGCCAAGCGCGGTCATAATGTGACGGTGTATGAGGCGGCAAATCAGCTTGGCGGGCAGGCGTTGCTGGCGCAGCTTTTACCGAAACGGGCGGAGTTTGGCGGCATCATCACCAACCTTGCCCGCGAAATGGAACGCGCGCAGGTGAAGGTTCGGCGCGGCGTGACGGTGACAACGGCTTTCGTGCAAGCCGAGGCCCCCGATGCGGTGATCCTTGCCACCGGGGCGCGCCCGCACATCCCCGATCTGCCCACCGATGGCCAAATCCAGATCGTCACCGCATGGCAGGTGCTGCGGCGTGAGGTGAAACTGGGCGCTCGGGTCGTGGTGGCTGATTGGCGCTGCGACTGGATCGCCCCCGGCATCGCCGAAATGGCCGCCCGCGACGGTGCAAGTGTAACTCTGGCCGTGAATGGCCTGCACCCCGGCGAAAGCCTGCCGCTGTATGTCCGCGACACGATGGCCGCCGATCTGCACCGTTTGCAAATCGACGTGCGGCCCTACGCACGGTTGTTCGGCACCGCCGAGGACACGGTCTATCTGCAACACACCCCAAGCGGCGAAGCGATGGAGGTGTCTGGGGTGGATACTCTGGTGCTGAGCCTTGGCCATATCCCGGTGGATGGGCTGGCTGCGGAGTTGCAGGATTTGGGGATTCAGGTGACGCAAATCGGCGATTGCCTTGCACCGCGCACCGCCGAAGAAGCGGTTTATGATGGGCTGAAAGCAGGCGTCGCGGCGTAAAGCTGTTAAGGTGTCGTTAACCAAAACGGCAACGGCTCGGATTTTGGCAATAAAAACAATGGTCCCGAGTTGGGACCATAAAAAAAGCCCCGCCAACCGGCAGGGCTTTTCAAATTCAAAAACGGCCAGATCAGCCCTTTTTCAGATACCGATTGCCCAGCACTTCCGCGATCTGAACCGCATTCAAAGCCGCCCCTTTGCGCAGGTTATCCGAGACGCACCACAGATTGATGCCGTTATCAATCGTGCTGTCCTGCCGGATGCGGCTGATATAAGTCGCGTAATCGCCGACACATTCAATCGGGGTGATGTAGCCGCCATCTTCGCGCTTATCGATCACCATGATGCCGGGAGACTCGCGCAGAATATCGCGGGCTTCATGCTCATCCAGGAAGTCTTCAAACTCGATGTTGATCGATTCCGAATGGCCGACAAACACCGGAACCCGCACGCAGGTCGCGGTGATTTTGATGTTCTTGTCGAGGATCTTTTTGGTCTCAGCCACCATCTTCCACTCTTCTTTGGTGGAGCCATCATCCAAGAACACGTCGATATGCGGGATCACGTTGAACGCGATCTGCTTGGTGAACTTTGACGGCCGCACTTCCTGACCGGGAACGTAGAGGCCCTTGGTCTGATCCCAAAGCTCGTCAATACCCTCTTTGCCCGCGCCCGACACCGATTGGTAGGTCGACACCACCACCCGCTTGATCCGAGCGCGGTCATGCAGAGGCTTCAACGCCACAACCATCTGCGCTGTCGAGCAGTTCGGGTTGGCGATGATCATTTTGTTGGTGTAGCCCGCAATCGCATCCGCGTTCACTTCCGGCACGATCAGCGGCACGGCGGGGTCATAGCGGTAGAGCGACGAGTTGTCGATCACGACGCAGCCCGCCGCCGCAGCCTTGGGCGCGTAGATTTTGGTCGCATCCGAGCCCACGGCGAACAAAGCAATGTCCCAGCCGGTGAAGTCGAAAGTGTCGAGATCCTTAGTCTTCAGGGTCTTGTCGCCAAAGCTGATTTCAGTGCCCAGCGATTTACGCGATGCCAAAGCGGCAATCTCGTCAATCGGGAACTCGCGCTCGGCGAGGATGTTCAGCATTTCGCGGCCCACGTTACCCGTGGCACCCGCGACGACGACCTTATAGCCCATCGGGGTCTCCTAGAATTCTGTCAGTGACCATCAAAGACGTGCCCCCTTAGCGCATGGGGACGTGGGGGGAAAGGGTTTGTTGCGGGAAATCCGCAGCCGGTCAGTCGGTGCGATCTTGGGCACGCAGGTAGATCAGCAGGCCAAGCGCGGTAAACCCGGCGTAGAACAGGAAAAGCCCGGCATAGGCGGCCTCGGGCGGGCTTTGCGGCAGGGCGGCTTGCAAATGACCCGTAGCGATCTGCATCAGGCCCGTAGTGCCGATGCCGAACAAGTTGATCAGGGTAACGCCCCGCCCGACCAGATGCGGCGGCAGGAAGGCGCGGCCATGCGCCATCACCATTGGGAAGGATGATCCGAAGAAGCCAACGCCTGCCAATAGCGCGACGGGTAGGAAACCGGAGGCTGCGGGGAAGGCGTATAGCCCCAGCAGGCAAGCCACAGCCAAAGCATTGCCGCCAAATATCAGCCACTTCCGACTGCCCAGCAGGCGATCCAACGGGCCATAAGCGAAATTGCCCGCCACCATCGCCAGACCCATGATCAAGGTCACCACGCCGATCCGGGCGGCATCGGCTTGGAATACGTCGGTCAGATAGGGCCCCGCCCAAAGTCCGCGCAACCCGGCGGCGGGGGCGTAACATGTCGCCATCATGATCAAGATCGGCCATAATGCAGGCATCCGCAACAGATCGAGCAGCGAGCCTTTGCTGGTGTGGATGACCCGCTCGGGGTCGCGCACCAGCAGCCAAACCGCAGCGGCGGTCAGCAAGGTCAGCCCGCTTAGTCCCCACATCGCGCCACGCCAGCCAATCGCCTCCACCGCCAGCGACAAGGGCAGCGAGGCCGCGATATTGCCGAGTGATCCGATCCCAATCACCACCCCCGCCAAGGTGCCAAATACCACGGGCGAAAAACTGCGGGCGAAGATGTAATAGGCCGCCATCAGCACCGGGGCGCAGCCCATGCCGATCAGCACCATCGCCACGTTGATCGCCCCCGGCCCGGTTGCCATCGCAAACACCGCAGCCCCGATCCCGCCCACCGCAAGCAACCCGGCGGTGGTCAGCCGTGGCCCGACCCGATCCAGCGCCACCCCCACCGGAATCTGCATCAGCGCGAAGGCCAAAAACCAAAACCCCGAAGCCGAAGCGAGGTTCTCCGCCGTGGCCCCAATATCCACCGCCAAGATGGGCGACAGCACCGCCAGAAAGGCGCGGTAGAACTGGCTGAGCACATAGGCCAGCACAAGGGCGGCAATTCCGGGGCGCATGAAAACTCCTTAAGGCATTGATCAGGCAGGCTGCGCCATCAGAGGTTTCTCGCGGATCGGCAGATGCACGATGGCCGAGAACGCGCCAACGCCGACGCCGATCCACCAGACTGTGCTGTAATCTCCGGTGATGTCATACAGTTTGCCACCCAGCCAGACGCCGAGGAAGCTGCCGACTTGGTGCGAGAAGAACACCACTCCGTACAGCGTGCCCATATAGCGCAGCCCATAGATATGCGCGACAAGGCCAGAGGTGAGCGGCACGGTGGCCAACCACAAGCTGCCCATCACCAAGGAGAATATCAGTACGCTCGCCGGGGTCATCGGCAGCATGATGAACAAAGCCGAGGCCACGGTGCGGGCGAGGTAAATGCCTGAGAGCAGGTATTTCTTGGTGTAGCGTTTGCCCAGCCAGCCCGACATGATGCTGCCTGCGATGTTCGCCAGCCCGATCACTGAAATCGCAATCGCGCCTAAGATCGAGGTTGAGGTTATCCCGATATCCGCCAGCAACCCCGACGGGTCGATGGCGCCGCATTTTTCGGTGATGAAGGCAGGGAAATGGGCGGTGATAAAGCCCAACTGATAGCCGCAGGAAAAGAAGCCGACGAAGATCATGGTGAAGGACGGGTCTTTGAAGGCGCGTTTCAGCACGGTGCCGAGGGATTCATCAAGTTCATGTTTGGTGGCAATGCTGGGCGAGCGCAGGAAGGGCAGCGCGAACAGGGCGCACAGGATCACCACGGCGAAGATCACGAAAACGGTTTGCCAATGGTAATGTTGCAGCAGGATTTGCGCGGCTGGTGCACCGAAGACTTGGCCCGCTGAACCTGCGGCGGTGGCGATGCCCAAAGCCAGCGAGCGGTTTTCCGGTTTGGCAGCACGGCCCACAATAGCAAGGATCACGCCAAAGCCGGTACCTGCGATGCCGAAACCCACCAAGATTTCGAGCAGTTGCATCTGGCCGGGGGTGACGGCGTAGCTCGATAGCACAAGGCCCAATGCGTATAATATTGCGCCCGCGATGATGGCGCGGCGGTCGCCGAAGCGTTCGGCGAGAGCTCCGAAGATTGGCTGGCCGACACCCCAAGCCAGATTTTGGATCGCGATGGCCATAGAAAACTCGGCGCGCGGCCAGTTAAATTCGGCGGCGATCGGGATCTGAAACACGCCGAAGCTGGCGCGAATGGCAAAGCCCAGCATAAGGATCACGCAGCCTGCGATCAGGACCGGGGTGAAGATGCTGGATTTGGGGGAGGTCTGGATCATGGAACGGCTCCTGCTTGGCGTCACGGTTAGCCGATGGTTTGGCGGGGTCAACGGCAGAATTGTGTGGGACACAAGCCGGGCGGTCTGTGCAAGGCTTCCAAAGCGGTTTAGGCTTTGGGAAGCAGCAGTTATCGGAGGCGGGAATGGCGGAATGGTGGCGTGGTTCGGTGACCTATCAGGTCTATCCCCGGTCGTTTCAGGATGACAATGGCGACGGGATCGGCGATCTGAACGGCATCACACGGCGTCTGGATCATATCGCCGATCTGGGCTGTGATGCGGTCTGGCTGTCACCGTTTTTCACCTCGCCAATGCTGGATATGGGTTATGATGTGGCCGATTACACCGACGTTGACCCGGTGTTTGGCACTTTGGCGGATTTCGATGCTTTGGTGGCGCGGGCGCATGATCTGGGTCTGAAGGTGATCATTGATCAGGTGTTGAACCATTCGTCCGACAAGCACCCGTTCTTTGGGGAAAGCCGCAAGAACCGCGAAAACGACAAGTCGGATTGGTATATCTGGGTCGATCCGCGCCCCGATGGCACGCCGCCCTGCAACTGGCTTTCGGTGTTTGGTGGCCCCGCGTTCACTTGGGACGCGCGGCGCAAGCAGTATTACATGCACTCGTTTTTGCCGCAGCAGCCCGACTTCAACTACCGCAATCCGGCGGTGGTGGAGTATATGGAATCTGTGCTGCGGTTCTGGCTGGATCGTGGGGTGGATGGTTTCCGCTTTGATACGGTGAACTACTTCTTCAAGGACGCTTTGTTCCGCAATGATGCCGCCGATTACCGGGTGAAAACCAAGGCGGATGGCAACCCCTATGAGATGCAATATCATTTGTTCTCAAAGGGTCAGCCGGAAAATCTGGGCTGGATGGAACGCATCCGCCGGGTGATGGACGAATATGTTGATCGCGCCACGGTGGGCGAGATGGGTGAGGCGCATCATGCCATTCGGATGATGGGCGAATACACCGCCCCCGGCCGGCTGCATCAGTGCTATTCGTTTGAAATGATGGGCTACGATTACTCGGCTGCGTTCTTCCGAGGCAAGATTGAGGAATTCTTCACCGGTGCACCGAATGGTTGGCCGATGTGGGCGTTTTCCAATCACGACGTGGTGCGGCAGGCGTCGCGTTGGGCCAAGCATGGCATGTCGCAGGACGCTTTGGCGCGACAGGCTGGGGCGTTGCTGCTGTCGTTCCAAGGCTCGATTTGCCTCTGGGAAGGCGAGGAGATTGGGCAGACTGATACTGAACTGGTGCTTGAGGAACTGACCGACCCGCAGGGCATCAACTTTTGGCCGGAGCCTGTGGGGCGCGATAATACCCGCACACCGATGGTGTGGGATGCCTCGCCGAACGGCGGGTTTAGCACGGGCAAGCCGTGGCTTCCGGTGAAAGCGCCGCAACTGGCGCGCAATGTGGCGTCTCAGGTGGGCGTGGCGGGGTCGGTGCTGGAAACCTATCGCGCGATGCTGGCCTATCGGAAAGCGTCGGACGACTTGGTGGCCGGTGCGACGCAGTTCTTCCAGCTGCCCGAGCCGATTTTGGCCTTCACCCGTGGCGATGCGGTGCTCTGCGTCTTCAACCTGTCGCCCGAAGCGGTTTCGGTGGCTGTTGAAGGTGCGAGCGGGCTAGAGGGGCCATCGCAGGGTGCAGTTCTGGATGGAACGCGGTTAGCACTGGGGCCGAATGGCTTTGCGTTTTTAACTTTGGATGGGGCGGCATCGGTGCGGGTCTGAGCGGGCTTACTACATTAAGGTCGCCGGGGGTTTCACCCCCCGGATCCCCGTGGGATATTTGAGCACAGAGGATGATAGTTTTAGTCAAGTTGTCAGGAGTTTTGGGGACCACGACCACAAGGGTATCGCCCCATTTATTTCATAATTTCTGCCAAGACACGCCAGCGGCGGGAATGGTCTTGCCATCCTATTCGATGTCTAAACCATTGTTATTGAACAAGAAGCGGTGGACCTCGGCATCCCTGCGCCGCAGGCCTTCCGGCAGTGGGTTGGTCTCAATCCCAGCCTTATGGCACAGTGCCGTCAAGAAGTGCGCCGAGCCGGTATCGTCGAGCCGTCCGGCAAGATAGCAGATACCCCCAGCACAGTTCAGCCCGGGTCAACCGTCGGCAGTGGTTTCAATCACCTCATCCGCCGTCTCAATCTTCTCACGCCAGTGCAGGAACTGAGCGCTGTTGGCCAGCCGAACCTTCAGCGCAGGCGGCAGACTTTCGACGTGGGCATTCAAGCCGGGTAGATTGGGCGGTGAGGGGACGGGGGTGGCGAATTCAAACGTCTAGGTGTCGCTGCGCGGGCTGATCAGCGAGATGCCTTTGTGCGCGGCGAGTGCCTTTAGGAAAGGCTGCGACAGGGTGGCGACACCGGGGGCGAGCACAAGTTTGTCGGTCGAAAGATCGGCGCAATCCGGCGGGATGATGTCGATGTTCAGGCCCAACCGGCACAAGGCGCGATTGGTCTCAAACGCAAGGCGGAAATAGCTGAAATCACGCCCCTGCGGCTGTGTCGCCACGCCCAAGCCGAAGCACAATCGGCCACCAGCGTAGCTTCGGCGCGGACATTAGAAACATCGGGAACCAGTGTCAGTTCGAGGGTGGCCCGTGCCGCTTCGTTGTGCGCCGGGGCGGCCAGGGGATCGGGCCGCAGCAGGCCTGCATGCATCTGTTCTTGTACATACGCCGCCTGACGCCAACGGAAATAGCAGATCGCTTCGGCACCATGCGCGAAGGGATACCGTGACGCGAGGTCGAGGTCGACTCCGGTTGCGAAGTGATCGGAATCCGTGACTTGGCCCATATAATTATGCATGATGGGTGCCGCAGAGTGGCGAGGAATGATTTCAGCTTGTTGTCGGCTTAAGGAGGCGACTTCGACAGAGGCGCAGCGGTAGAACACCATCAAATGTGCCGAGTTCGCCAGTGCAGTGACGGTCTTGGCCCTTTCGGTGCGGTAGGGCGATGGCTCAAATCATAGTGACGGGACGGTCCGAAGCCGCGTTGCCTGCCGTCCTTATCCATAGCCAGCATGTCAGGATGTTTGGTCTGCATCCAACGCGGTGGGATAGCGGTGGGGTGCCGAGCACGACTTGCAGGTCCGCATTACCCAAGGTTTCGATGGCACGGTCCAGCCCAGCCGCAATCATAGCTGCCGGGCGTAGGTTCCATCCGCGCCCAAGCAAATACACCGATCCGGACCCAAGTCAGGCCCAGCTTCGCCATCCGCGCAGCGTACTCGACCCATCGCAATTCGGGTTAAGGCTCGGGGTCGTCACAAACACCAAGGTACGTTTCATATTTATGACTTTTAATTCACTAAATTATGACCTGATGTTCATGTTGACCTTTGGTGGTGCCTTCGATCACGAAGGTCGCGCCGGAATTGGGGGCTATGCGCAGGGCTTCCGCATCCAAATTCTTGCGCGCCGAGGTGACGATCAGAGCGCTCAGCTGCGGGCCAGCGAAGGCTGGGCAGGTGATCTGGGGGGCATCGATCGGAATGGATCGCAGGAACGTGCCGTCAGCATCATAGGCAGCGACGCGCGATGCGCCCCATTGTGCCAGCCACATCACCCCCCCCGCGTCAATCACTGCGCCGTCAGGGTAGAGGCCCTCGGCTGTCAGGTCGAGAAACACCTCAGGCGCGGCATTTGGCCAGCCATCTGCATCCAGAGCGACCTTCATCACCTTGTGGGTAATGGTATCGGTAAAGTGGGCGAAAGCTCCGCTGGGCGGGAAACAGATGGCATTCGGAACGGTTATATCGCTGTAAAGTTTGCGCAATTCGCCGCGATAATAACGGTAAATCGCGCCCGCACCCGCCGCCTCATCCTTCGCCATTGTGCCAATCCAGAAGCCGCCTTGTGGATCGGCGCGGCCATCGTTGGGGCGGTTTTTCGGCTTATCTTGTTCGAGCAAGCAGAGGGTTTCAACTTCCTCGGTTTCCAGATCAAACAGGAACAGATCGCGCTCTCCAGCGATCAGCAGAACATCGTCTGAGACCCAGCCTGCCGCCGAGACGATCTCAGGGAAGCGCCATTCGCGCGGACCATCGCGGTCTTGCGACAGCAGTTTTTGGTTGTTGATATCGAACCAGAACATTTGTTCACGAATTGGATGCCAAAGTGGACCTTCGCCCAACTCACACAGGCGTGGATCGAAAATCATGCGCTGGCCTCATCATATGCTTTGACAATGGCGCGGGCTTTTGCGCTGACTTCAACAACCGACAGACCCGGCGTGTAGAGCGCCGTGCCAATGCCAAAACCGCTTGCCCCCGCTTTGATCCATTCGCCGAAGTTCGAGGCGCCCGCGCCACCCACGGCATAGACCTCGCAGGTTTTTGGCAATACGGCGCGAATTGCTTTCAAGCCCTCGGGGCCGATCAGATTGGCGGGAAAAATCTTTAGCCCATCCGCCCCCGCCGCCAAAGCCGCGAAACATTCGGTGGGCGTCATCACCCCCGGCCAACTCGCCATACCAGCGGCTTTGCTGGCGCGGATCACATCTGGATTGCAGTTGGGCGAGACGATCAGACGACCCCCGGCAGCCGCGACGGCGGCCACATCCTCCACGCTCAGCACAGTACCCGCGCCGATTTCTGCCTGCGATCCGAAGGCCTTAACCATCGCCGCAATCGAGTCCAGCGGATTGGGCGAGTTCAGCGGCACCTCTATGCGGGTGATGCCTGCGGCAATCAGCGCCTCGGCCACAGGCACGGCCTCGGCAGGGGTGATACCACGCAGAATGGCGATCAGGGGGCGAGTCATGGCTTGGCTTTCTGCAAAACACCGCGCGCGGCGGCAAGGCCTGCGAGGGTGCAGGCGGTGGCGTCTAGAGATTCGGAAGCGGCCCCTTGCGCGGTCAGTGCATAGGCATAGCGAGTAGATAGCGCTTCGGCCCCGATTAGGGCAATGCGCTGACCCAGCCAGTAGGGTTTGGCTGCGGCGAGTTCCAATCCGATCAGCAAACCCGATAATCGCGAGTGGGCAGCGGTGGGCGAAAGACCGCTCAACAGCCCTTCGGCGCGCAATGTGAATAGACGTGCGGAAATCTTCTCGGGTCGCTCCATCGCCTCGGCCAGGCCTTGCGCAAAGGCATCTTCATCGCTGCCCTCACTGCCCATACCATGCCGCAACACCGACTGTTGCGACAGCAGCGCGAACATTTCTCCGGTCATGAAGGTCTGAAATGATACCACCTCACCCGCCGAGACATGCACCCATTTTGAATGAGTGCCGGGCAGGCAGAACACGCCGTCAAAGCCCCGCAGCAGCGCCAAGGCTCCGGCGATTTGGGTTTCTTCGCCGCGCATCACATCGGCGGGCTTGGCCTGAGACAACCCCGGCGCAATCATCATCTGTATGCGCGGATCGGCCGTTGGCACCGCCATCAACTCACCCGACGCAACCGGGGAGCAGGGGACGTGGCGATAGGGCGCTTCCATCCAACCTTGCCGCGCGCCGACCATGCCACAGGCGATCACCGGCGTCACCTCTGGGCTCAACCAAGGCGCGATCAGCCGCAGCAAGGCGGGTTCAAACTCGGCCCTAGCCAGTTTCCCCATGCCCTCGTCAGAACCTGCCGAGGCCAGCACACCCTCTGGTCCCATCGCCCAAGCCCGCAGGTTTGAGGTGCCCCAATCAACGGCGATCCAGTCGGGTGTCATTGTAGTTCCAGTATTTGAAATAAAGTCTTGCATAATGGGAATTATGCTATTTACCTTAGGCCCTGTCAATTCCTGCGAGGCACCGATGCGCGATAATCAGCAAGATGGCACCGTCGGCAAGGCGCTGGACGTGCTGGAGACGGTGGCCACCCTCGCGCCGGTGCGGTTCAGCGAACTGCTGGCACGCGGCGGTTATCCAAAGGCGACGCTGTACCGTCTGCTGCAAACCCTGACGCATCAGGGCATGCTGGCTTATGACGAGGATCGCGGCAGCTATAGTTTGGGTCTGCGGTTGGTCAGGTTGGCGCATGGGGCTTGGGCGCAAAGCTCGCTGGCCCCATTGGCGCGGCGGGCGTTGGATGATTTGGCGGCGCTGACGGGTGAGACGGTGCATCTGGCGCAGATGGATCAGGGTCAAGTGCTGTATGTTGACAAACGCAACGCTGCGCGGCCTGTCGAGATGTTTTCGCAGGCGGGCAAGGTGGGGCCAACCTATTGCACCGGGGTCGGCAAGGCGATGCTGGCGTTTATGCCCGATGCGACAATGGCCGAAGCCTTGGCGCGGCAGAGTTTTCACCGTTTCACCGCGCAAACGTTGGACAGCCCTGCGCTGTTGGCTGAACTGGCCGCAATCCGGGCGCGGGGCTATGCTTATGACAATGAGGAGCATGAGGCTGGCATCATTTGTGTGGCCGCCCCCATTCTGGCACGTTCGGGTCGGATGATCGGCGCGGTTTCAGTCACCTCGACCACGACACGCAGCAGTCTGCGGGCCTTGGAGGCGCATGTTGGGCGGCTAAAGCTGGCGGCGGCAGAGATTGCAGCCGAGGCGGAAAGCTGGCGGTTTCCCGAGCACGTTTAGCTGAAGTGCGATCCTGCGCTGTGACCTCAGTCCGAGAAGTGTTTCTCGCCCCGTGCTGCGGCCAGATCCAACTGACGCTGCCGCTCGCGGAAGCGGGTGCGATCCGTCTCGGAATACTCGGCTACACAATGGTGGCAGCAGGCGCCGCGCTCATATTCAAGGCGATGCTTGTCTTCGGCGCTGATCGGACGACGGCAGGCGTGGCAACTGTCATAATCGCCCGGAACTAGCCCGTGGCCAACTGAGACGCGGCCGTCAAACACATAACACTCGCCATCCCACATCGAGGCCTCGGCGGGTACGTCTTCGAGGTATTTCAGGATGCCACCCTTGAGGTGAAACACCTCATTCACCCCCTGCCCCAGCAGATAATTCGTTGATTTCTCGCAGCGAATCCCACCCGTGCAGAACATCGCAATCCGCTTGCCACGGTATTCGTCTTTGTGGTCTTCCCACCATTTCGGGAAATCGCGGAAGCTGCGAATGTCGGGGTCAACCGCGCCTTGGAAGGTGCCGATGCCGACCTCGTAATCATTGCGGGTATCAATCAGCGCCACATCGGGAGAGGCAATCAGCGCGTTCCAATCCTGAGGCGCCACATAAGACCCGACCCGTGTGATCGGATCGACATCAGGCTGGCCCATCGTCACAATCTCACGCTTAAGCTTCACCTTCATGCGGCCAAATGGCATCTCGGTGGTGTAGCTTTCCTTGTGTTCCAGCGCCGCACAGCCCGGCAGGTTACGCAGATGCACGAGAACGGCAGCGATCCCGGAAGCAGGCCCAGCGATGGTCCCATTGATGCCTTCGTGGGCTAGCAGGAGTGACCCCTTCACCCCTTTTGCGATGCAAACATCCAACAGCGGCCCCTGCAAAGCGGCGGGGTCGGGGAAACGGGTGAAGTGATAGAGAGCGGCGACGGTCAGCATGGCCGCGATTTACGCCTTAGTGCGGCGCAGAGCAATATCTTTAGCTGGACGCCTTTGGGTTGACCGGGCGAAAGCTGCCGCTTACCCCTTGAGCAGCCGGAACAGGAGACCCCGATGCGCCCCGCCGATGAAGCCCTGATCGTGATCGACATCCAGAACGATTTCTGCCCCGGCGGCGCTTTGGCCGTGGCGGGGGGCGATGCAATTATCCCGAAGGTCAACGCTTTGATGGCCGAGTTTGACTGCGTGGTGCTGACGCAGGATTGGCACCCGGCGGATCATTCCTCCTTCGCCGCCAACCATCCGGGGGCGGGAGCTTTTTCGCAAATCCAGATGCCCTATGGCCCGCAAGTTTTGTGGCCGGTGCATTGCGTGCAAGGCTCTGCAGGGGCGGAATTTCATGCAGATTTGCAGACGGAACCCGCGCAACTGATTGTGCGCAAAGGCTTTCGCTCTGGCATCGACAGCTATTCGGCGTTTTTTGAGAATGATCACTGCACCCCGACCGGGTTGGAGGGTTACTTGCGCGCGCGTGGGATTAATGTGCTGACTCTGGTCGGGTTGGCCACGGATTTCTGCGTGGCCTATTCGGCATTGGATGCGGCAAAGCTTGGGTTTTCGGTGACCTTGCTGGAAACTGCCTGCCGCGCGATTGACCTGAACGGCACGATGGCCGAGGCGAAGGCGAAATGTTTGGCGGCTGGCGTGCATTGGGTGGTCTGACGCTCATCTGACGTTAACTTTTGCGGGTTAGCCTTGCGCTGCGAGAGGCAAAAGGCCGCAGGGAATGAACGCAGCGATCAACAGTGAAATCGGCCTGTTTCTGGCCCGCAACAGTAGGGACGGGCTGTTTCTGCGCTATGCGCGGGGTCGTGCCCGCGGCTTTCTCATACGGCAGACGATGACGCTGATCGGCTCCGTTAGCATTGCGGCGCTGTCATCATTTTGGCTTGGGGTCTTGGCGGGTTGCCTTGCTTTGATCGATGAAGCAATTGATTGCACTGCGCTTTTCTATATTTCGCGCCGCCTTGACGGGGCAGCCGTGCCGAAGGCTGCCCGTATCGGCGCGGCACTTTCCGGCACGGTGCAAGCGCTGACCATTGCCGCTTGTGTGATGATCTGCTGGCGGCTTATTCCGTTGCAGGGGGCTCGATTTTTCGCCGCAGCTTTCCTGATGTCTGCAGCGATCAATGCCGGGCTGGTGCGACGCCATTTTGCCCTCGGCGCGTCTCTGCGCTTGGTGGTTTACGCGGCAACCTGTCTGGGCATGCTGCTGTCAGACATGCGCTCGGACACTGACCAACTGCGCGCAGAATCATGGTTTTTGTTCATTTCCGTGCTGATCATGGCCTATACCGCCACCTTGTTCATCCGCGCAGTCGAGCGCGGCCAAACCGAGCGTTTGCGGTTTGAACAGGCGTTGTTGCAAGAAAGTGTGGCCCTGGACAGCGCGCGAATCGCCGCCGCCGATGCTGCCCACAAGGCCAAGCGTCTTGCGCTTGCGGCCGAACATGCCACTGATTCTATTGTGTTTACTGCACCTGATGGCCGCATCGAATGGGTGAATGAAGGCTTTACCCGGGTCACCGGCTATAGCTTTGGTGAGGCCGTCGGTCAGCAACCGGGCGATCTGCTGAACACCGAGGAGACCGGCCCTGCCGCCTTGGAAGATCTGTTAGAGGCGCGCGAAAATGTCAGGCCGGTGCGGCGTGACATTCAAAACCGTACCAAATCCGGGCGGGTGATTTGGGTCGAAGTCGCAATGTCTCCCGCGCTTGGTCCCGACGGCAAGCCCAGCGTTTACATCGCGTTCGAACGGGATATCACCCAAGCCAAAGCCCATGCCGCAGAGCTTGCCCAGGCCCGCACCGCAGCCGAAGCGGCAGCGCAGGTCAAATCCCAATTCCTTGCCACGATGAACCATGAGATTCGCACCCCGATGAATGGCGTGATTGGTGTCGCAGAACTGTTGAAGGAAACCCCGCTTGACCCAGTGCAGCGACAATATGTCAGCACCATCGTCGATTCCAGCCGGGCGCTCCTGACCATCATCAACGACGTACTTGATCTGTCCAAGCTTCAGGCTGGGAAGTTTGATCTGTTGGTCGAGCCATTTTCCATCAATGAGGCGGTGGCGCGCACTTTGGATCTTCTGCGTCCGACCGCAATGAAAAAGGCGATTCTACTGCGAGCAGATCTGCCATCAGCAGAACATTTGCATTTGGGAGATTCTGGAAAGCTGCGTCAGATTCTGCTGAATCTGCTGGGAAATGCCGTGAAGTTTACCGCGACGGGCAGCGTAACTGTATCGGTGCAGAATATTCCTGACGGCAAACTCGACCAAATCCGTATCGCTATCACAGACAGCGGCATTGGCATTGCGGCCGACCGCATCGGGCATGTGTTTGACAGCTTTCCCCAAGCCGACACCACGATCTCGCGGCAATTTGGCGGCACGGGTCTTGGCTTGACGATCTCGCGTTGCTGACGCAGCAGATGGGTGGCGATATTGAGGTGACGTCTGAACCGGGCGTCGGGTCGGTCTTTACGCTGGTTCTGCGTTTGCCCCGCGCGGCGCAAAATCCTGTGGTGCGGTCCGTCCTCACTGTGGCGCCGCTGACAAATTTGCGCCTGCTGGTGGCCGAAGATAATCGCACCAACATGCTGGTGACGCGCAAGTTGTTGGAACGCTCTGTCGCGTCGATTGATGAGGCCGAAGCGGATTTGCCGCGCTGTCCGATTGTGGCGCTGACCGCCTATGCCTCGGCTGAGGAGGCCGCTTTGTGCCTTGCGGCTGGCATGGATGCGGTTTTGACCAAGCCTTTGATCCGCGCTGAACTTTACGCTTTGCTGGAACGCACTGCCGCCGCGCGGGATCGTTTTGACCTTCCCCCCGTTCATGCCTTAGACAGTAACGCAAAGGGAGGGCCGTCATGGTCGACATCGCCGCACGCGTCTGGAACCACAAGTGGAAGATCGACCCGATCGTCCGCTCGCTGATTGACACAGACTTTTACAAGCTGTTGATGTGTCAATCTATTTTCAGGAACAAGCCGGATACTGTCGTTACCTTCAGCCTGATCAACCGCTCAAAGTCCGTGCGATTGGCTGAATTGGTTGACGAAGGCGAGTTGCGCGAGCAACTGGACCATGTCCGCTCGCTGAGCCTGACGCGGGGCGAAAGCACTTGGCTGCGCGGCAATACCTTTTACGGCAAGCGTCAGATGTTTCGCCCGGATTTCATGGAGTGGTTCGAGGGCATGCGGCTGCCCGCCTACCATCTGGAAAAGCGCGATGGGCAGTATGAGCTGACCTTTGAGGGCAGCTGGCCCGAGGTGATGCTGTGGGAAATTCCGGCGCTTTCGGTGCTGATGGAATTGCGCAGCCGCGCGGTGTTGGAAAAGCAGGGGCGGTTTGAATTGCAGGTGCTTTATGCCCGAGCGATGACCAAGCTGTGGGAGAAAATCACCCAGCTGCGCGAGATTGAGGGCCTGCGGATCGCAGATTTCGGCACGCGACGCAGGCATTCCTTTCTGTGGCAGGATTGGGCCGTGCAAGCCATGCAAGAGGGGTTGGAAGGCAAGTTCACCGGCACCTCAAACTGCCTGATCGCGATGCGGCGCGAGGTGGAGGCGATCGGCACCAACGCGCATGAATTGCCTATGGTCTATGCAGCGCTTGCCAATTCTGACGCGGAACTGGCACAGTCGCCCTATCAGGTTCTGGCCGATTGGCAGGAGGAACATGACGGCAATCTGCGGATCATCCTGCCAGACACCTTTGGCACCGAAGGCTTCCTGAAACGTGCGCCGGATTGGCTGGCGTCGTGGACAGGCATTCGGATTGACAGCGGTGATCCGGCAACCGGCGCAGAAATCGCCATTCAATGGTGGAAGGACCGAGGCGAAGATCCCAAGCAAAAGCTGGTAATTTTCTCGGATGGTCTTGATGTCGACAAGATCATGGAGCTGCAAAAACAGTTTCGCGGCCGGGTGAAGGTTTCGTTCGGCTGGGGGACGATGTTAACCAATGATTTCCGTGGCTTGGCACCGGACGACGGATTGGCGCCCTTTAGCGTGGTCTGCAAGGCGATCGCGGCGAATGGGCGAGCAACCGTGAAGCTTTCTGACAATCCCAACAAGGCGATGGGGCCAGAGGACGAGATTGCTCGCTATAAGCGGGTGTTTGGGGTTGGCGAGCAGGTCGCGCAGGCGGTGGTGGTTTAGGCCATCACGGTTTGCGCGCACATCACTGCGCGGGCTATATGGGATGTATGGATGGGATCATTGGGGGCCAAGCGCGGGGCCGCCCAACCGACCGAAGCACAGGTACGCGCCAGGGTAAAAACCTCAACCATCTTGGTGTTGACGCTGCGGGTCTGGCCATAGCCTGCCACCAGCGCATCGCGGATCAATGGGTAATCCGGTTCATAGAGGTTCTGGCTGAGTGCTGTGCCAAGATCGTAAAGCCGAAAGCCAAAGCCCGAGTCGTCAAAGTCGATCAGCGAAAGCGAACCGTTGTTCACAAGGATATTCTCGCGCAGCACGTCAGCATGGATCAGGCCAAAATCGCCCCCGTCTTTCTGGTGGCTGCTGATCTGATCCCGCAGAAAACCCCGCGCCGCCCACAGGATTTCGGCTTGGTTGGGGCTCGCGGCAGGATGGTCCCAGAACCGACCCCATAACGGAGCCTTGCCAACCAGCCCGTCAATATCCCAACGCGGGCGGGTGAAATCTGCGGGCAGGATCAAGCGATCCGTCGCGGCATGGACATTGGCAAGCAGTTCGCCCAAGGCAAAATGCCGCGTTAGGCGATCCTCCGGCGCGCAGGGCAAGGGTTTGGCGGCCTCGCCGAAGCCCTCACCCTGCATCCAGTTGATGATTGAGGCATTGCGACCGTTGGAAAGCTTCACAAGATAGTCGCCCGAACAACTGGGCAAAGCGGCTGGCACCGCAACCCCTTTTCGGGCCATAGCCGCGCACCACCACAGCTCAGACCGGATTGCGGCATCGTCTTGGTAGCCTTGGCGATGCAGGCGCAATGCAGCGCGACCTGAGGGCAACAGCACCTCGAACACTGCGTTTTCGCGATTGCCCAACAGCCGCGTTACGCTGCCATTCCAATGGCTTGCGGCCTCGACAGCCAAGGCTTCAATCGTCATTCTTCCTCACCCGGCTTGCCGCGAAGCGCCTTAACCTCACCGCGCTGCACCTTTGCTGCAACCCTGCGCAACTGGCTGCCATAGCTGGGTTTGGTGGCAATGCGCCGTTTCGGGGCGACCAGAGCGGCCCGGATCAGATCGGCCAGCCGTTCGCGGGCGATTTCACGGTTGCGGGCTTGGCTGCGTGTATCTTCAACCTGAAGCACCAATGCGCCTTCCAAAGTCCAGCGCCGTCCGGCAAGTTTTTTCAACCGCGCCTTCACGCCAGCCGTCAGATTTGGGGATCGTTCCGCCTCAAAACGCAGTTCAACCGCTGTGGAGACTTTGTTGACGTTTTGTCCACCCGGACCCGAGGCGCGCACAAAGCTTTCGCTCAGCTCCCAGTCAGCAATCAAAATGGCGTCAGTGATCCACAACATTCGGTCAAACTAACGGGGTGTGTGGAAAAGAGAAAGGGCTGCCAGCCTGTACGTGGCAACCCTTTCCGAGATCTAAGGAGATGGGCCAGTTAGGTATCAAAAGCCCAATCAGTGGTTTGTTTCGCTAGAGGGCTGCCCCTAGAAAACACCCCCCATGACTGTCCCGACACCGCTCTCCAATATCACTCTAGACACTGGGTCACCTCCTTTCAAAATGTTGCCGATAAGGCAAGCCTGACATAGATTTTCGGTTTGTCAAAAGGTTTTACGCGGTCTTGTTCGCGTATTTTGCAATTGCGAGTCTGAAAGGCATCAGGGCGATTAAATCAACGGCAACTTTTACACAAAAGTCGGCCAAAGCCAGCGATTGCCACAGCGGCACCTCGGGGCCAAAGCCCAACAGCGGCACCAGACCGCTGGCCCAAGACACATCATTTGCGGGCTCTATCCAGATGAAATCGGCGGAGAATGCCAGACTGAAAAACAGCAACGTATCAACGGACGAGCCCAGAAATGAGCCGAGGAAAGGCGCGCGCCACCACTCGGCACGACGCAGTTTGTCAAACACGGTCACGTCCAGAAGTTGCCCTACCAAAAACGCCAAACCCGAGGCGATGGCGACGCGCAATGTAACCAGTGGGCCGAATTCGCCGACGATTTGCGTGCCGATCACCGAGCAGAGCAGACCCACGGCGAAGCCTGCATAAACCACTCGGCGGGCGGCTTTGGCGCCCTCAAAGCGGTTGACCAATTCGGATACCAGAAAGGCGAAGGGATAGGTGAAGGCGCCCCAGGTCAGCCATTGGCCGATCGGATATTGCACCAGAATGTTGGAGGCCACCACGATAATGGCCATGGCGATGACGCCAAGCAGCAGTTTGTTCATTTTATGTTCCGTTTTTTACAAGGTCGCGGAGACTTGGTTCAGCAATAGGCTTGGCCCACTATGGGACGCGGTGGCCTAGCGCGGGTGCAGAGGCCTGTCAATCCGGCAGTTGGTATTCGACGATCTGGGTGCGCAGAAAGAAATTGAAATTATCGTCCGAAACCATTGTCGCTGTCAGATGCCTCGCCGCGTCGCGCCAGATTGAGACGCCTTCCAGATTGTCATAAAGCCCGACCGGGGTCTCTAGGAGGGTTTCACCTTTGTCGAAGCCTTTGGGACCTAGGCTAAAGCGGCGCAGGCGGCTTGAAAACCCGGCGAGGCCGCGAAAATTCCGCTCCAGCAGGTAGAACCTGCCGTCAGGGTCAAAATCTGCGCCAACCGGAAGATAGCCGCCGTCGCGCGGGATTTGCAGGCGTTTGTCCCACTTGCCGCCTTTGAAAAGATAAACAGGAAATGGTTTATCCTCGGCACCCGAACGTTCAGGCAGGGTGTAAAGGGTGCCTGCGGCGTCAATCGCCAAGGCCTCAAGCGCTGAGTTCTTTTGCATGGCCTTGAAATCGCGGGGTGAGGGCAGGTCTTTCGGCGGGCCACCGAGTTTCGGATAGTGCAGCACACGGGCGGGCCCCTCAAACGAGACATAGACCGAGCCATCGGCGGCCCAAGCAATGCCTTCGCTGTCCGAAAGGCCAGGTTTCAACGGCGTGCCATCTGCGCCTTGCAAGGGCCGCACGGGCTTTGCTGAAATCGACGCGATCCGGCCAGCCTCATCGCGGGTGATCTGGCCAGTTGTGTAAGCCCCCCGGTCCGACAACACGATGATATTGCGGCCATTTTCGGAAACCTCAATACCAGAAAACCCGCCGAAACGCGGATCGTCCATCGTCCAATGGAATGCACCGAGAAAGCCGGGCGGCGGGGTCGGGCTGGCGCTGCCCTCAAGGCCCGCGATCAGCACCATCCCCGCCGCTACGGCGAGGAAAGCACGTCTGTGCATTGGCGGGGCAAATCGGCCATGGTGAACTCACGCGGGCCTTTCTTGTGCGGGGCGGGTTTGGTCGGTTTTTTCGACGGCTTGGGGTTCAGGTAGGCGTCCGACACCCACCACGCAAGGGTTTCATCGCAGCCATCACCCCCGTTGGAAAGCTCTGACACCGTTGGAGATTGCGTCTCGCACCGCCGAGCGCCTTTCGGGCATTTCAGACGGACGTGGAAATGCGTGTCATGGCCCGCGATGGGTCGGATTTTTTGCAGCCATTTCTTGTCGGATTTCTTCGCGGTTTTGCACATCTCAATCTTCACGGCGGCGGCGACAAAAATCCGGTCTATCCGCGGATCAGACGCGGCCGCTTTCAGAAGTGCTGCATGGCGCGGAGTCCAGTTCGCAGTCACCGATTTCTGATCAGCCGAGCGCACTGGGATCGAGCTGATATTCTCGCGGTCTTTCCGGGAAAGATTTAGGGATTTCGGTGGCAGCATCCAGATATCAGCATCCAGGCCGATCTGATGGCTGGCATGGCCCGAGGTCATCGGCCCGCCACGCGGCTGGCCCATATCGCCGATATATAGCCCGCGCCAACCGATTTGGGTTGCGGTATGCGACAGATCTTCCAGATATTGCACGAGCACAGGATGGCCAAAATTGCGATGCCGCGACAGCCGCATCGCCTGCCATGTTGGCCCGGTTTCAGGCAGTTCCATCAATCCGGCGGCACAACCGCGTGCGTAAGACCCAATCGGCATGGCGTCTTGTTGGCTGGGTTGGTCCACCGCGCCAAACAGTTTGTTCGCCAGTTTTTCAGCACTCGCCGGAAGCGGGGCCAACAGGGCAGCACACAGAATAAGGTAACGGATCATGCCTGTTCGCCTTTCGGATTGACCCAGATCAGCAGAATTAGCCCGATGATAAATAGCGCGACAATCGGAGAAATCCCCAAACGCGCGTTTTGGGTCACGGCTGTCGCAATTGTGATCAGCAGCGGTGCGATGAAACTGGTGACTTTGCCGGATAGGGCGAACAATCCAAACGCCTCGGTGGCGCGATCTGGCGTGGTGTGGCGCAAAACCATTGTGCGGCTTGCGGCTTGCAGGGGGCCGCCAGCCGCACCGATCAGGCCGCCGCAGATATAGAAGATGATGTCTGGCGTGCTGGAGGCCGGGTCCATCGCGATGCCCCAAAGGCTGTCCCGCTCCATCCCGACGATGACAAGGCAGACCACGATCAGCACGATGATCGCACCGACAATCACGGGTTTCGGTCCAAAGCGGCTGTCGAGTTTGCCGCCGAGCCAGCTTGCAATCATCGCGGTGACGCCGCCGAGGATGCCGAACACGCCGATCTTGCCGATATCCCAGCCAAGAACATTTGACGCATAAACCCCGCCAAAGGCATAAATCCCTGTCAAAGCATCGCTATAGGCAAGGGTTGATCCCAAATAGGCGGCCAAACTGCGCCGGAAGCGCAGGCTTTTCAGATTGTCCAGCAGGCTCGCCATCGCTGCGCCGATATGCAGCGAACCCGCACCGCCTTTCGGTTCTTTGACCCACAAGGCGAAGGGGATCATGAACAGCACAAACCAGACCGCGCTTAGGGGTCCAACGATGCGGGTTTCCTCGCGGGCTTCGGTGTCCAAACCAAACATGGTCGGATCAATGCCAGCGCGGGTGACTTCGGAATCGCCATTCAGCACGAAAAACGACAACATGATTGCCAGCGCAAGCAACCCGCCGAGATAGCCAAAGGCAAAACCGCTGCCCGAGATTTTGCCCATATTGTCGCCATCCGACAGCGTCGGCATCAGCGCGTTGGTGAAAATCGCGGTAAACTCCATGCCGATCAGGCCGATGCCGAACAGAATCGCCGCCCAGCGCAAGCCGCTCAGTTCCGCGCCGGGGGCGAGACCCCACAGGCTCCATGCGCCGAAAACATACAGCACAGAGAACGCCCAGACCCAGACCAACCTGCGCCCGGTGCCCTGGGCAACGGCGCCCAAAACCGGGGCCATCAGGGCGATGATCAGGGAGAATATCGCATACCAAAAGCCCCAATAGCTTTGCGCTGCAGCTTTGGCGGCTTCTTCCTCCATCCCGGTGCCCATGAAGTAGCCACGGGCGACTTCGGCAAAATATGGGCCGAAGATGAAGGTCAGCAACAAGGTGTTGTAGGGTTGGCTGGCCCAATCGTAAAACCACCAGCCCCAGATGCGCTGCCGTGCCGTTGCCATGCCCTGCCCCTTTGTGCGGTTTTCGCCATTCAAGCCTGAAAAACCGCCCCCGCGCAAGCGCCGCGCTTTAGCTGCGTTGTGGTGGCCAAGGCCGCATCGCATCGGCGGCGATCCAAGCGGTGATCCAATCCGGCATAACCGGGCTTTCGGTTGGATAGCCCAGCGCCGCGATCACCTCATATGGCTTCACCATCCCCGCCTTCGAGATGAACGCGTAGCGCAGCAGCATATGGCTTGTGCATTCATCGCCGCGCCAGAAACTCTGCTCAATATAGCCGAAACGATCGTCCCAGCCGACCACGCGGCTAACTTGCGTGATCTTCTGAAACACTGTCACCCGCTTGCGATAGCGCGTGGTGTTGCCTGCGACCGTGATGCCCCAGCCGTTGGCCTTGGCGACCTTTTCAAACCCCATCCGCACCGACATCGGAATCCGCCCCAGATCGAACAGGGTCAGGGTGCGACCATTGTTCAACTCGCGCCACGGGTCCAAATCCCACGGCCAGATGCGATGGCTGCTGATATGCGCGTCAAACAGGCCAAGGGGTGGCGCGTTGCGAAACTTCCAAAGCTCTTTGGCCATGCGAATATAGGGATACATCGGGCACCTCCACCGCCTGAACTGCCTTTTGTCGCGGCAATCGTCAACCAAAACGCTGCGGAAAGCATTGCCCTTTTGGGGGTGGAGCGTTACCTCTGCCACAATCCCTTGTGGTTGGAGCCAATGATGACCTCTGTGTTGCAGATTTTGCTGATGGTGCTTGATATCGCCAAATGGATCATTCTGATCCACATCATCATGAGCTGGTTGATCAATTTTCAGGTGCTGAACCTGCGGCAGTCTTTGGTCGCGCAGATCTGGTATGGTCTGAACCGCCTGCTCGACCCGATTTACAGCCGGGTCAGGTCGATTTTGCCGAACACACCAGGGCTGGATCTTGCGCCGCTGATCGTGTTGCTGGCGATTTATGCGCTGCGGATCGTGGTTTATAACAATATGTTCAGCTTTTCCTGATCTGATCGCATCAGCGCCCATGTCGCGCGAAGAAAGCCCATGCCCGCACCGCAAGACCTTCTGCATTCGATCTTCGGCTTCTCCGGCTTTCGCCCCGGTCAGGAAGAAATTGTCGATGCGGTGATGGCGGGGCGTAACACGCTGGCGATCATGCCAACGGGTGGCGGGAAGTCCTTGTGTTTTCAACTGCCTGCTTTGTGTCGCGATGGGGTCACTGTGGTGATCTCACCGCTGATTGCCCTGATGCGGGATCAGGTGCGGAGTTTGAAGGAAGCGGGGGTTGAGGCGGGGGCGCTGACCTCGGGCAATACCGAGGAGCAGACCGAGGAAGTCTTTGCGGCTTTGGATGCCGGGCGGCTGAAGCTTTTGTATATGGCGCCAGAGCGGTTGGCTTCTTCTGCCACTCTGCCGCTGCTGCGCCGGATCAACTGCACGATGATTGCGGTGGATGAGGCGCATTGCGTCAGCCAATGGGGCCATGATTTCCGCCCGGATTACCTGCGGATCGGCGAATTGCGCCGCGCCCTGAACGTGCCTTTGGCCGCGTTTACCGCGACAGCAGACGAAGAAACCCGCGCCGAAATTGTCACGCGGTTGTTTGATGGCAAAGCGCCGGAAAGCTTCCTGCGTGGCTTTGATCGCCCGAATATCCATCTTGCTTTCGCGGTGAAAGACAGCCCCCGCGACCAGATTTTGCGCTTTGCTGGGGCGCGGCGGGGGCAATCCGGCATCGTCTATTGTGCGACGCGGGCGAAAACCGAAACGCTGGCGCAGGCTTTGAAAGCCGAGGCGCATTCCGCCTGTTTCTATCACGGCGGCATGGATGCCGAGGATCGCCGCCGGGTTGAAATCCGCTTTCAACAGGAAGACGGGCTGATTGTGGTGGCGACGGTGGCCTTTGGCATGGGCATCGACAAGCCAGATATCCGCTGGGTTGCGCATGCCGATCTGCCGAAGTCTATCGAAGGCTATTATCAGGAAATCGGCCGGGCTGGGCGCGATAGTGCTCCGGCGGAAACCATGACGCTGTATGGCCCGGATGATATCCGCCTGCGCCGCACCCAGATTGACGAAGGTGCCGCCCCGCCCGACCGTAAGGCGGCTGACCACGGGCGGCTGAATGCGCTGCTCGGTCTGGCCGAGGCGATGGCCTGTCGGCGCCAGGTGTTGCTGGGCTATTTTGGCGAAGTCTCTGAGCCTTGCGGCAACTGCGATCTCTGCCAGCGCCCCGCACAACTGTTCGACGCCACCGATGCGGTACGCAAGGCACTGTCCGCGATGCTGCGCACGGGTGAGTGGTTTGGCGCAGGCCACCTGATTGATATTCTCACTGGAAACTCCACCCCAAAGGTACGCGAAAAGGGCCATGACCAACTGCCAACCTTTGCCGTGGGCCGTGACCTATCGAAACCGGCTTGGGGGGCGGTGTTCCGCCAGATGATGGGGCGCGATCTTGTGCGGCCGGACCCGGATCGTTTCGGCGCGCTGCGCATGACCGACGCGGCCCGTCCGATCCTGCGCGGTGAAGCCTCGATCACGTTGCGCAAAGATACCATCGACAAAGCCCTGCCGCGCTTGGCGATTAAAACGCAGGTGTCTGAAGAAGACGCCAGCCTGCTTTCGGCGCTGAAAGCCAAGCGGCGGGCTTTGGCCGAGGCGGCGGGCGTGCCTGCCTATGTGATCTTCGCTGATAAGACTCTGATCGAGATGGCAGAAGTCCGACCTGCCACTCTGGATGCAATGATGGGCATCACTGGGGTGGGCGCGAAAAAACTGGAAAGCTATGGCTCGGCGTTTTTGCATATCATCACTGGAACGGCAGCTGTACCTATGCACCCGGCGCGGCGGGCTTTGGCTGGGCGGGATGCGAGTGCTGTGTATGATCGGCTGAACGAGGTGCAACTGGAACTCGCGCGTGGCGAGAATGGTATCGGCAAGCATCTGTCGTGCACCCAATCCACCCTGCGCCATATTGCCGAGCGGCGGCCTTCCACCTTGGCGGAATTGGCGGATATTCAGGGCATGGGCGATCAGAAAATCGACCGCTTCGGCACCGCTTTCCTTGATGTTTTGCGCGAGGCCTAATGCCCGCTATGTCTTGCCGCGAAGGAGCGCGCCCATGCTGACCGTGATTTCCCCCGCCAAACGCCTGAATGAAACGCCGCATCCGACCGATGTCGCCGCAACCAAGCCGGATTTCGCCGCCGATGCGCTGCGTTTGGCGAGGGTTGCGGGGGGCTTGAGCGTGGAGCAACTCTGCGCGCTGATGGATATTTCGCCTGCGTTGGGGCGGTTGAACCACGCGCGGTTCAAGGCATTTCGCGGCGATGCGCCCGGTCAACCCGCCGCGTTTACCTTTGATGGTGATACCTATGCGGGCCTTGAGGCACGGCGAATGGAGCCGGATAGCCTGCTCTGGGCGCAGGGGCATTTACGGATTTTGTCGGGGCTTTATGGACTGTTGCGGCCATTGGATGCGATCCAACCGTATCGACTGGAGATGGGCAGCAAGTTGGCAAATCCGAAGGGCGCGGATCTTTACGCCTATTGGGGCAGCAAAATCGCCAAAGCTTTGAACACGTTGGCTGCCGAGCAGGGGGCGAAGGTACTGATCAACTGTGCCTCGGCGGAGTATTTCGGCGCCGTTGATCTGAAAGCATTGAAGCTGTCGGTGGTGACTCCGGTATTTCTGGAGGAGCGCAATGGTGAGGCAAAAGTCGTCAGCTTTTGGGCGAAGAAGGCGCGGGGTGCGATGGCGCGGTTCGTCAGCCAGCACCATCTGACCGACCCCGCCGATCTGCGCGGCTATGATCTGGGCGGCTACACCTATCACCCAGCCCAATCGGACGCGACACGGTTGGTTTTCTCGCGCCAAGTCGCAGCCCCTGCTTAGGCGGCCTGTTCTGCGGCGCTAATCGGGCGCACGAAGCTGGGGCAGAAATCTGTCAGCGTTTCGGCAATCGCGCCCTTGCGCAAGGGTTTGGTCATGTAGCGGTCGATGCCAGCGGCCAAAATTCCTTCGGCATCGCCATCCATCGCATGAGCTGTCAGGGCGACAATCGGCACATGAGTTTTGCCCGCCTCTAGCGCGCGGATGGCGCGGGCAGCGTCGCGACCATCCATTTCGGGCATGGAAATATCCATGAAAATCAAATCCGGCTTGAAGCTTTGGAACAGGGCCACCGCCTCCACCCCGTTGTTGGCAAAGACCAGTTCGAGGTCGATCTCGCGGACCATTTTCTGAAACACCAGTTGGTTGGTGCGGTTGTCTTCGGCTGTCAACACCCGCATCTGCCGACGCTCGGCCTGTGGCACGGCTTCGACAATCGGCGGGGCTTCGGGCACGGGGGCCGCCAGCGATTGCAGCCGACGATACAGATCGGCGCGCAGAATTGGCTTTTGCAATGTCGCCGCCAGATGTTGCGAGCCCTCGCCCTCACGCACTCTGGCGGGGCTGGACGATAGCAGCAGGATAGGGGTTTCGATCCCCTTAGCACGGATGCGGGCGGCCAGCGTCAGACCATCCATCTCGGGCATCTCGTGGTCGGTGATGATGGCGTCAAAGCTGCCGCTTTCCAGCGCTAACAGGGCCTCAGCGCCCGAACGACACAAAGTCACGGCGATGCCACAGGGCACCAGTTGACGCTCGAGAATGGTGCGATTGATGAACTGATCATCGACAACCAACACGCGGTTCACCGTGATCGGCAGACGCGGCTCCTCGGCGTCTTCGGCAATCGGCAGCGGGATACGGAAGCCAAAGCAAGCGCCCTTGCCCAGATCGCTGTCAACCCAGACCTCACCCCGCATCCGTTCAACCAGCCGTTTGGTGATCGCCAGACCCAGACCCGTGCCCTCAAACTTGCGGTTTGACTGGCTTTCCACTTGGTTAAATTCGCCGAAGATATGCGCGAGGTTTTCTGGCGCGATGCCGATGCCTGTGTCTTCAACAGTGACGTGCAAATCTTGTTCACCCGTCTCACCCTCTAGCCCGACAACGCGGATCAGCACATGGCCTTTGTCGGTGAATTTCACCGCATTGCCGATCAGATTGGTGAGAATCTGCCGCAACCGTCCCGGATCGCCGATGTAGCGGGTGGGCAAAAACATGTCGAAATCAATCATCAGATCGAGTCCCTTTTCCCGCGCACGCGGCTGCAGCAGCATGGCGATTTCGTGGATTGTACGCTCCATATCAAAGGGTTCGGGATGCAGCGTCAGCCGCTCTGCCTCGATTTTCGAGAAATCGAGGATATCGTTGATGATCACCAACAAAGCTTCGCCCGACGAGCGGATGGTTTCGGCGAACAGGCGCTGTTCTTCGGACAAGGTGGTGTCGCAGAGCAGTTCCGCCATGCCAACCACGCCATTCATCGGGGTACGAATTTCGTGGCTCATATTCGCCAGAAAGGCTGATTTGGCGCGGCTGGCAGCTTCAGCGGCCAACCGGGCGGCCTCCAGCGCCACCTGCTGCGCTTTCAGGTGGGTGATATCCACCCGCAGACCAACCCGCCCCCCATCCGGTGTGGCGTGATCCTGCGCTCTGATCCAGCGACCATCGGCAAGTTGTTGTTCGACCGGCGCTCCGGGGTGGCGGTGTTGCGCCAAGCGTTCGGGCAGCCACTCAGCTTCACGCCCCATGGCATCCAAATGCTGGCCATGATCCAGACCATAAAGCAGAATATCTTCAAACTTCGCGCCCGGCACGATGGCGGGGGCCGAAGCCGAATAGATGTCGCGGTAGCGTTGATTGCAGGTCAAAAGACGTTCCTCTCTGTCAAACAGCACAAAGCCATCGGGAATAGCCTCGATAGCGGCCCAGATTCGCATTTGTTCGGTGATATCCAGCGCAAGGCTGACCATGTCGCCGTCGCGGGCGCGCTGATCGACCATGCGCACCCAAGTGCCGGTCTTGAACTGTACCGTGATTGGCTCGATGGCTTCGGCTTCCCAACGGGCCAGCATATCGGCAACCCAGACGTCTGGGGTAAGCGCGCCCAGTTCCACCAGCCCCCCCTCTGCCACGATGCACAAAAGATCGGCATAGGGCAGGCCCGGCACGATTTCGGGGTCATTGAAGGCGGCAAGGTAGGCGGCGTTGGCGGTGATGAGTTGCTGGTTGGAATCGAACACCGCAAAGCCATCTTTGATGGTGTTGATGCTGTCCCACAGCCGCCGCTCTGCCATCACGGCCATTGTATGCGCGCGGTCAAGGTCTTCGACAAAGCGGGATTGCTGACCCTTCAACTGCTCAGCCTCGGTCAGCGCAGATTTCACCATCTGGCGTTGCTCGACGATCTGGTCAGATAAAGCCCGGGCGTGCAGGCCAAGCTTAGCGTTGGCCGCAAATAGCTCTCGGCTTTTTTGTTCAAGCAGCCGTTCTGCCGCCAACCGCGCGCGCCTTTCTTTTGCAAGCCGTTCTGCGAAATCCATGCCGCCCCGTCACATTCTGTGCATCCGCGCGGCAAGCCGCACATAAGTCTTGGGCAATTTGGCGCAACAAAATGAATCATGGATTAAGATGACAAGTTTTGTTGTGCGGATCAGATGTCTTGCCAACGCGGCGGCCCACATGCGACAGTCGATCCACTGATTTCAGGAAGGATTTTGGCGATGCACGTTAGGCTCGGTCGTGCCCTTATGGGCGCTTTTGTAAGTTTGTTCATTCTGTCGGCGATGCCTGCGGCGGCGCAGGATCTGATTCCCGTCAAGCGTTTGGTTCTCAGCGAAAACACTGACATGCCGGGTGGCGATATCGCGTCGATTTTCGACACCACGCTGGACGCTTGCCAGCGCGCCTGCCTAACCAATAAGCTCTGCAAGGCTTTCACCTTCAACACCCGCAACGGATCATGTTTCCCGAAATCCAAAGTGGGCGAAGCTGCGGCGTTTGACGGTGCCTATTCTGGAACTGTACTGGAAGCCGAAAAGGGTGCCGAAGATCGCGCCAAGGCCCGCCGCATTGATCTGAATTTCGTGCAGGATTGGGAGCTTGCGGGCATCACCGATCAAGCCGTGCAACTGGCCAACACCCACACCACCAACGGTTATTCGGCCGAAGATCATCTGGGGGCTGCTGCCGATGCAGAAGCGAATGGCGATTTCGCGCTGGCCAGCAATTACGCAGGGGCTGCGCTGAACTTGACCGATTCTGCTGATGGCTGGGCTGAATATGCTCGGCTGTTGCTGGCGGCAGGGCAAAAGGCCAATGATCGCAGCTATTTGGATCGGGCGTATTATGCCTCGGTCAATGCTTTTCTGCGCTCGGACAACAAGGCCCAGGAACACACGATTCTGTTGACGATGGGCGATGCGCTAGAGGCGACCGACCGGGGTCGCGACAAGGTGCAGGCGTTGCGGCTGGCGCAGGCGTTGCAACCACGCGACGACACCGCTTTGGCGCTGGACGATGCGATTGGCAAATATGGCTTTCGGATTGTTGATAATGTGGTTGTCACCGACACCGCCCGCCCGCGCATCTGCGTGAATTTCTCGGAGGCTTTGGCGAAATCGGGCGTCGATTATGCCACTTATGTGCAACTTCCCAGCGCCGGCCTGACCGTGACCACTGACGGCTGGCAGCAGCTGTGTGTCGAAGGCGTCACCTTTGGCTCACGCAACACCATCACCTTCCGCGAGGGCCTGCCGTCTGCCGATGGCCAAACCCTCGCAAAATCCATCGACGTTACTGCCTATGTGCGTGACCGCAATCCCGGCGTACGTTTTCCGGGCCGGGGCTATGTTTTGCCGCGCACTGGGGCTGCTTTGATCCCGGTTGAGACGGTGAACACCGAAAAGCTGGAATTGTCGCTGTACCGTGTGACAGACCGTAACCTGTTGCGATCTTTGCAGAATGGCTATTTCGGCACGCCGATGGCGGATTATCAGGAATATGATTTCTCGAGCCAGATCGGTTCGGAAATCTGGAAGGGTGTCGGTTCCGTCAAGCAGGATGTGAACGTTGATGTCACCACCCGCTTGCCTTTGGATGAGGCGTTGAAGGACCAACCTGCTGGCATCTATGCCCTGAAAGCGGCGGTTCCCGGCGTGGATCCCTATGTGGTGCCTGCGGGCTGGCAGTGGTTTGTGGTGTCGGATCTGGGCCTGACCACAATGTCAGGCGTTGATGGCCTGCATGTGTTTGTGCGCAGCCTTGGCACAGCGGCGGCGAAGGATGGCGTTTCGGTCGATCTGCTGTCCACCACAAACGAAGTGTTGGCGACCACCAAGACCGACGCGCAAGGCTACACCCAGTTTGACGCCGCTTTGGCTTTGGGCACGGGGGGGCAGGCTCCGGCGATGATTGTGGCGCGGGATGGTGATGCCGATCTGGCGTTTCTGTCGCTGACAGATCCCGAGTTTGATCTTTCGGATCGTGGCGTGGCGGGACGTGAGGCATCGCCTCCGGTCGATGTGTTCCTGACAACTGATCGCGGCGCCTACCGCGCGGGTGAGACGATCTATGCCACCGCTTTGGCGCGTGATGCTGAAACCGCCGCGATTGAAGGCCTGCCGCTGACAGCGATCTTGAAACGCCCGGATGGGGTCGAATACGCGCGCGCGCAAGTCGCCGATACTGGGGCTGGCGGCCATGTGTTCGCGCTGCCTGTTGGCGGTTCTGCGCCGCGCGGGCTGTGGACGCTTGAGGTTTACGCCGATCTGGAAGCAGCGGCTTTGACATCGCAAACCGTGCTGGTGGAAGATTTCCTGCCGGAACGGATCGACTTCAAGTTGGCACTGGCCGATCAACCGATCCGCTTGGGCGATGTGGCGCAGATGACGGTGGATGCGAAATATCTGTTTGGCGCGCCGGGGGCTGATCTGGCCATCGAGGGCGAAGTTCTGCTGCGCGCGGCGAAAGAGCTAGAGGCTTGGCCGGGCTATGTCTTTGGCCGCTATGACGCGCCTTTTGACGCACAGCTTTCGTCGTTCGGTGACATTCGCACCGATGCAGATGGCAAGGCCACGGTCGATCTAACCTTGCCCGAGGTTGAAGACCCCGGCCGCCCGCTGGAAATGCGCGCGACAGTGCGTGTGGCCGAAGGCTCGGGC
This sequence comes from Cypionkella psychrotolerans, assembly GCF_001294535.1. Lineage (GTDB taxonomy): Bacteria > Pseudomonadota > Alphaproteobacteria > Rhodobacterales > Rhodobacteraceae > Cypionkella > Cypionkella psychrotolerans. Next base: position 373,780 of record NZ_LGIC01000086.1, read on the forward strand.
CGCCCGGTGGAACGCAAGATCACCAAATTGCTGGCCCCGTCGTCTGATCTGATCGGTATCAAGCCGATGTTCAACGATGTGGTGCCGGAAGGTTCGGAAGCGGCGTTCAGCCTGATCGGTATTGACGCCGATGCCAAGCCTGCTGCGATGAAGGTAAAGTGGACGATCACCCGGATTGAGACAGATTACCAATGGTATCAGAGCAATAGCTCGTGGAACTGGGAGCCCGTCACCACCCGCAGCAAGGTGGCCGAAGGCACAGCTGATCTTGGCTCTGAGCCCACCAAAATTTCGGCCCCGGTGCAATGGGGCGAGTACGAGGTTCTGGTAGAGCGCACCGATGGCGCGCCTGCGGCCACCTCGACCAACTTCTATGCGGGATGGTATGCGCCCGCTGATGCCACGGATTCGCCCGATACGCTGGAATTGTCGCTGGACAAGCCAAAGTATAAATCCGGCGACACCGCCAATCTGCGCATCGTGCCGCGTGCTGCTGGCACGGCTTTGATCACGGTGCTGTCCAACCGTCTGGTGTCGATGCAGGCGGTTGAGGTGAAGGAAGGCGAGAATGTGATCCCGCTGAGTGTCACCGATGAATGGGGTGCTGGCGTTTACGTCACCGCATCCGTGCTGCGCCCGATGGACGTGGCCGCTGGTCGCAACCCGGCCCGGGCGTTGGGTCTGACCCATGCCACCATCGCCCCCGGTGCGCGTGCGCTCACAGCTTCGATCGAAACCGCCCCCGAGGCCGCCCCGCGTGGGCCATTGGATGTGGCGGTGAAGGTGGATGGCGTCGAGGCGGGCGATACCGCTTACGTCACCATTGCCGCCGTCGATCAGGGCATTCTGAACTTGACCGGCTTCCAGCCACCACACCCGCAAGACCACTACTTTGGCCAGCGCAAACTGGGAGTCGGTATCCGCGACATCTATGGCCGCCTGATTGACGGCATAAATGGCGCAGAAGGCTCGGTCCGCTCGGGTGGCGATGCGGGAGCGCAAGCGCGTCTGCAAGCACCGCCCCCGACAGAAGAACTGGTCGCCTATTTCGCAGGCCCGGTTCAGGTTGGCGCCGATGGCTATGCGCGCACCTCGTTCACCCTGCCCTCGTTCAATGGCACGGTGAAGGTAATGGCCGTGGCGTGGTCGAAGAAGGGTGTCGGCCAAGCCAGCGCCGATGTGCTGGTGCGCGATCCGGTTGTGGTGACGGCATCCTTACCGCGCTTCATGCAGCCGCGGGACCAATCGCGTCTGCTGTTGGAAATCGTCCATGCGGCTGGGCCATCAGGCCGGATGTCGCTGGATGTATCTTCGGCGGGGTTGAAGCTGGGCGATGTGCCTTCGGGCTTTGATCTCGGTGACAAGGCCAAGGCCACCTTTGCCATTCCGGTGACGGCGGATGCCATCGGCAACCAAACGATTGAGATCGCTTTGACCACGCCAGACGGTAAGGTTTTGAAGAAAACCCTGACGGTTCCGGTGGAAATCAACGATCCTACCGTGGTGCGGGTCAGCCGTCTTGATCTGAAGAAAGGTCAGGAATTCACCTTTGATTCCAACGCTTTTACAGGCCTGATCCCCGGTTCGGGTAAAGCCACGATGGCTGTCGGCCCGATCGCCCGCCTGAACGCCCCCGGTGTTTTGGCGGCGCTGGATGCCTACCCCTATGGCTGCACCGAGCAGATTACCTCCAAGGCGCTGCCGCTGCTGTATTTCGATCAAGTCGCAGTCGCGATGGACCTTCCGGGGTCTGACAACATCAAGCTGCGGGTGGAGCAAGCGGTTGAGGAAGTGCTGACCAACCAATCCTCCAACGGCTCTTTCGGCCTGTGGGGTCCGGTGGAAAATGGCGGCGATTTCTGGCTGGATGCGTTTGTCACAGACTTCCTCAGCCGGGCGAAAGCGCGCGGCTATGCGGTGCCGGATCAGGCGTTCCGCAGCGCGCTGGATAACCTGCGCAACCAAGTGAACTACCAAGCTGACTTTGACAAAGGCGGCGAAGCATTAGCCTATGCGCTGATGGTTCTGGCCCGCGAAGGTGCCGCTGCTGTGGGCGATTTGCGCTATTATGCCGACGTGAAGGGCGATGCGTTCAGTACACCTGCGGCGATGGCGCAGTTGGGTGCGGCTTTGGCAAGCTACGGCGATCAACCCCGCGCCGATGCAATGTTCCGGCGTGCGGGCGTGGCGTTAGAGGCGTTGAAAGGCCCGGAGAAGGAGCAGGTTTTCCGCGCCGACTACGGCACCAACTACCGCGATGCGGCGGCGGTGCTGGCTTTGGCGGCGGAGTCAGGCTCAAAGGCTGTGGATCAAGAGGCGCTGACGTCGCGCATCGCAACCACCTCGGCCTTGTCAACGCAGGAAGCGACATGGGCGCTGCTGGCCGCCAATGCGCTGATTGATCGCAAGGGCGCGGATGGTATTTTGATCGACGGCGCACCGGCTTCGGGGCCATTGGTCAAGGTGTTGGATGCGGCAAATACCGCACCGGTGGTGGTAAAAAACACCGGCGATAGCGACACTACGCTGACCGTCACCACCTATGGCGTGCCGTCTGAACCGGAACCCGCAGGCGGCAACGGCTATGCTATCACGCGGAACTACTACACGATGGAAGGTGAGGCGACGACTTTGGATGGTCTGACGGTCGGCACTCGGCTGATCACCGTGCTGGAAGTCACGCCGTTTGGGCGAGGTGAAGCGCGGTTGATGGTCAGTGATCCGCTGCCTGCTGGCTTTGAAATCGACAACCCGAACCTGATGTCCTCGGGGTCGGAAGCGCTGTCGGAACTGGGCTTGGAAACCGAAGTCGCGCACAGCGAGTTCCGGCAGGATCGGTTCCTGACCGCAATCGACCGTTACAGCAATGAGACCTTCCGGTTGGCCTATGTGGTGCGCGCGATCTCGCCAGGCACGTTCCATCAGCCAGCGGCGTCGGTAGAAGACATGTATCGGCCCGACCTGACGGGTCGGACCGATGCGGGCACCATCTCCATTTCCGAGTGATGGGCGCGCGGTTTCTGTTTGTTTTGGCGGCGGGCCTAGGGCTCGCCGCCTTTTCAAATGACAAGCTTGATCAATGGGTTGATGCGACGGTTTTGCCACAACTGCAGGCAGAAACTTCCGTCGAGGTGTTGGATCGTAGCGGCGCATTGCTGCGTGCCTATACGGTGGCTGACGGTCGTTGGCGGCTGGATGTGGCGCTGTCGGATGTGGACCCCGATTATATCGCGGCGCTGCTGGCCTATGAGGACAAGCGGTTTTTCCAGCACGGCGGGGTTGATCCGCAAGCGCTGCTCCGGGCGGCTTTGCAGGCGGTTTGGAATGGGCATGTGGTGTCGGGCGGTTCGACGCTGACGATGCAGGTGGCGCGGCTGTTGGAGGAAGGCACTACCGGGCAGATTGACGGCAAGCTACGGCAAATGCGGGTGGCAATGGCGCTGGAGCGGCGGCTGACCAAGCAGGAAATTCTGTCACTATATCTGCATCTTGCGCCCTATGGCGGCAATCTGGAAGGTATCCGAGCCGCGACGCTATCCTATTTTGGTAAGGAACCGTTGCGGCTGACTCCGGCTGAGGCGGCGCTGCTGGTGGCGATCCCGCAAAGCCCAGAGACGCGCAGGCCAGATCGCTCGGTGGAGCGGGCGACGGACGCAAGGGATCGGGTGTTGGCGCGGGCCTTGCGGGATGGGTTGATTGACACCGAGCAGATGGCGGCGGCGCGGACAGAGGTGGTGCCGTCGGTCAGACGCCCCTTCCCAGCGCTGGCACCGCATATGTCGGACCGGATTATTGCGGAGGAACCGGGGCTTAAGCGACACCAGTTGACGCTGGACAAGGCCTTGCAGGGCAAACTGGAGCGGTTGGCAGCGGACGTGGTGTCCAGCCGGGGCGACAGGTTGCAAGTGGCGATTGTGGTGGCAGATCATGCCTCGGGTGAGGTGCTGGCTTCGGTCGGATCAGCGGCATTTGTGGCGGATCGGCGCGCGGGGTTTGTCGATATGACGCGCGCGATCCGCAGCCCCGGATCTACGCTTAAGCCTTTGATATATGGCCTATCTTTTGATGAAGGCTTGGCCCACCCTGAGACTTTGATTGACGATAAGCCAACCGATTTCAACGGCTACAAGCCGCAGAATTTCGATCGGCAATTTCGCGGCACTATTCGGATCAGGGAGGCGCTGCAGGAGTCTTTGAATATTCCCGTCGTGGCGCTGACGGATGCGTTGGGACCTGCTAAGTTACTAGCATCTTTGGACAAAGCTGGCGTCAAATACGAGCTGCCGGGAGGGCAGCCGGGGTTGGCGATTGCGTTGGGCGGCATCGGGGTCAGTCTTGAAGATATGGTGCAACTTTACGCAGCTATCGCTAGGGGTGGGGTGTCGTTGCCGCTGACCCACCAGATGAACGGCCAACGCGAGGAAGGGCAGCGGGTTTTGTCGGCCTCTAGCGCTTGGCAGGTGGAGGATATTTTGGCGGGCCTAGCGCCGCCGCCCGGTGCGCCGGAAAATCGTCTGGCTTACAAGACCGGGACCAGCTATGGCCACCGCGATGCTTGGGCGATTGGGTTTGATGGCCGCAACGTGATTGGCATCTGGATGGGCCGCCCGGATGGCACACCTGTGCCGGGCGCGTTTGGCGCAGATTTGGCGGCCCCGGTCTTGTTTCAAGCCTTTGCCAGGCTGAAGCGGAATTTGGACCCGCAGCCAGAGGCACCGCCTGCTACGCTATTGGTTTCAAACGCGGAATTGCCGCAACCGTTGCAGAAATTTCGCAACCGCAATGCGGCGTTTCAGCCGGACAAAGACGCGCCAGCGGTGGCTTTTCCGCCCGATGGTGCAGAAGTAGAGATGCTGCCAGCGGGGCTTCTGGTGCGGGTTTCGGGGGGCAAAGCGCCCTACACTTGGCTGGCAAATGGGGTGCCTGTGGCGATCTCGCTGGGGTCAAAAGAGGTGATGTTGGGCCAGTTGGGGCGCGGATTTGTCACGCTTTCGGTGATTGATGCGATGGGTAGATCGGCCCGCACCAAGGTGCGATTGCGTTAAAAGCTAACGAAACCTTTCCAGTATGGAAAGCGGCCATATAACTTACGCCCGCTCGATCGCCAAAGCGATGCCCTGACCGCCGCCGATGCACATGGTTATCAGTGCGGTTTTGCCCCCCGCACGTTCCAGTTCTGCCAGCGCTTTGGCAACCAGTATCGCACCCGTAGCACCAACAGGATGGCCCAAGGCAATCGCGCCACCGTTGGGGTTGACGCGAGCCGGATCGAGGCCGAGCGCTTGGGTCACGGCAATGGCTTGGGCGGCGAAAGCCTCGTTCGATTCCACCACGTCGAAACTGTCTGGTTTGACCCCTAGTTTGGCACAAAGCGCCTGAACGGCTGGGATCGGACCAAGGCCCATCACTTTGGGATCAACCCCCGCCACCGCGTAGCCCATGATGCGGGCGCGGGCGTGGCCCGGATTGCCGCGCGACAGGATCACGGCTGCCGCGCCGTCGTTGATATCCGAGGCATTGCCCGCCGTGACAGTGCCATCCTTGGCAAACGCGGGGCGGAGGTTTGCGAGGGCGTCAAGCGTGGTGGCTTTGGGGTGTTCATCTTGCGCGAAGAGGGTGTGTCCCTTGCGGCCCGTCAGTTCAATCGGGTCAATCTGATCGACAAAGCGGCCTTCCGCAATCGCGCGGGCGGCGCGGGTTTGCGATTCCAAAGCGAAGGCGTCCTGCGCCTCGCGCGTCAGGCCGTAACGTGCGGCGACATTCTCGGCGGTGACGCCCATGTGCCCGGTGCCGAACGGGCAAGTCAAAGCACCCGTCATCATGTCGAGCATCTTGGTATCACCCATCTTCTGGCCAAAGCGCGCAGACTGCACGGCATAGGGCGCGCGGCTCATGCACTCCGCACCACCTGCCAAGGCAATTTCCGCGTCGCCCAGCAACAGCATTTGCATGGCCGAAACGATGGCCTGCGCACCGGAACCACATAGACGATTGACGTTCATCGCGGGCGTGGTTTCCGGCACCCCGGCCTGCATCGCGGCGATGCGGGCCAGATACATATCGCGCGGCTCGGTGTTGATGACATGGCCGAAGACCACTGTACCGACCTGCCCCGCTTCGATCCCCGCCCGCGCGATGGCGGCTTTCGCGGCATGGGTCGCGATGTCGATCGTGGACATGGCGGCGAGAGAGCCGCCGAAACTGCCGATGGCGGTGCGCGCGGTGGAGAGGATGAAAATGTCAGTCATGGCAGTCATGGGGCGGGCCTCTAGGGTTTGACGCGATCCGGATGCGCGGCGGCGATGGCGGGGATTTCGCGCAGGTTTGCCACGATCTTTGCGGTTTGGGGGAAGGACGTCACGTCAATGCCAACACGCTCGGCATTATAGATCTGCGGCACAAGGCAAAGATCGGCCATCGTCACGCTATCGCCGTGGCAGTAGCGGCCTGCCGTGGTCAGCATCGCCTCAAAAGCGGTCAGACCCTTGGTGATGTAATGGCGGGTCCATGCCTCACTGGTCATCACGCCCATTGATCCTACGTGATCACGAACGGTCAGGTTGCAGACCGGGGCGATTTCCATCGCAATAGCGTAAGATAAAGCGCGGACGTGGGCGCGGGCCGCGGGATCTTTCGGCAGCAAGCCGCCGCGCGTTTCATCCAAATATTCGATGATCGCAAGCGATTGCGTCAGCCGCAGGCCGTCAATGTCGAGCGTTGGCACCAACCCCTGTGGATTGCGCGCAACATTGTCAGCCCCACGTTGTTCACCTTTCACCAGATCGACCGGGTTGCTTTCATAGCGCAGGTTCAGCAGGTTCAGTGCCATCCGCACGCGGTAAGCGGCGGACGAGCGCCAGTAGTCGTAGAGCTTGATCATTTTTCCTCCAACAGACGCAGCAAGGCAGCACGAAACAGCGGGGCATCCGCCCCAATCTGGTCCAAGATTTGTGTTTGATACGCGTCGGCAATCGGCACGATGCGGGCGATCAGATCTTGGCCTTTCGGGGTCAGCCGCATATCCAGCAGGCGACGGTCCTCAAGGTTTTCCCGCTTTTCGATCAGACCCGAGGCCTCTAATCGCGCCGCAGCCCGGCTGACCTTGGATTTGTCCATATCGACGCGCGCTTGGATCTCACGCACTGACACCTGATCCACCTGCGCCAGGTGCGCCAACACCCGCCATTCGGGGATCGTCAGGCCAAACTCGGTGCGGTATAGCTCGGCAAAGCCCTTGGAAATCCGGCTGGCGACGACGGCCAACTGGTAGGGTAAGAACGCGGAAAGATCGAAACTCATCATCAAGCCTCATGTTTTACCTAAGCCTGCCTGCTGGTGGGGAATTTCGCAAGCGCGTACGGTTGACAGTGCAGTGCGGGCGGGGGACACCATGCGCGGCAAACCGGAGATCCCCTTGCGCGACCTGATCAAAACCAATGCGGCGCTGCTGGCGATCAGCATTGCCAGCTTCATTCTGATGGGCGCGGGCACAGCGCTATATGGCCCGGCGCTGCCAGTATTTGCGCGCGGATTTGATATCCATATCGGCACGGCAGGGCTGCTGATTTCGGCGCATTGGATCGGGTGTTCGATCGGTGTGGGGACGATGTTCTTTGTTGGCGCGCGCGCGACGCCCCGGCATGTGGTGATGGCGATGACACTGGGTGCGGCACTGATGGCGCTGGGGGCCAGTTGGGCGCTGACGGTGCTGGGGGCAGTGCTGTTCGGCGCGGGTTATGGGGCGGCCACGGTGGTGTTTAACCCGCGGATGCTGCGGGCGTTTGGCGCACGCGGGCCAGCGATGCTCAGCCTATTGAACGCGACTTTCGGCATCGGAGCCATTGGCGCGCCACTGGTCTTCGTGGCTTTGGGCAATGATGCGGTACTCAGCTTTACCATTTGCGCCGTGATCGGCGTGGTGATCACCGCCTGTGCCGGGCCTGCAGGGCGCGATGCGACGGTGGTGGCCAGCGACTCAGCCACACCATTCCGGCTGAACCTGCCAATCCTGCTCTTCGGTGCGGTGGCGATCAGCGTTGAGGCCTGCCTGACCGGGCTTGGCCCCACTGCCCTGATCAACGCGGGCCTATCCGAGACCTTGGCAGCCCAACTGCTGTCGGCGTTCTTCCTTGCTTTCCTAGCCGCCCGTCTTTGCCTGATGTTCATGGCAGGACTGCTGCCCGCCTTCACGCTGTTCACCCTATCGCTGGCCGGGGCCTGTATCTCGGCCCTGATCGCCGCCTTATGGCTGCCCGGCGTGGGTTTTGTCGGCTTGGGCTTCTGCGCGGGCATGTTCTTCCCCACAGAATACGTCACTGCCACCCGCAAGATGGGCAACAATGCCCGCGTCGCCCCCACCATCATCGGCGCTGGCCTCGTGGGCGGGGTCTTTGCGCCGCTGCTGATGTCGCCGTTTCTGGAAACCATGGGCCAGCGCGGGTTTTTCTGGGTGGTCGCCTGCACCACTGGCCTGCTGTCGCTTGGCGCTTTGGCCAATCTGCGTTCTATGAACAGCTAACCTCCATTAGTGAATTTTTCTGATGGCGGATATCCCTCTTGACATCGTTGCACTTGCAACAATATTTTCCTGCCATAGGTTAAACCCGATTCTGCACCGCGAGGCCGCCATGAATACCCAAAGCCTGCCCTCGGGATTGACCCGCGCTGTGACACCGGTAGGCACGCACGCCCACTACATGCCCGGCTTCGGCAATGACTTTGAAACCGAGGCTTTGCCGGGCGCGTTGCCGCAGGGCATGAACTCTCCGCAGAAATGCAACTATGGGCTTTATGGCGAGCAGCTGTCCGGCACTGCCTTCACCGCGCCGAGCCACCAGAACGAGCGGACATGGTGCTACCGCATCCGTCCCTCGGTGAAACACACGCATCGCTTTGAAAAAATTGATATTCCTTATTGGAAATCCGCTCCGCATATCGACCCGGATGTGATCTCACTCGGACAATACCGCTGGGACCCAGTGCCGCACTCCGACGCTGCGCTGACGTGGATTACCGGTATACACACAATGACCACGGCGGGCGATGTGAACACCCAAGTCGGCATGGCGAGCCACGTTTACCTCGTCACCCAGTCGATGCAGGATGAGTATTTCTTCAGCGCCGATAGCGAGCTTTTGATCGTCCCGCAGCAGGGTCGCCTGCGGTTTTGCACGGAATTGGGCGTGATTGACCTAGAGCCGCAGGAGATCGCCGTGATCCCGCGCGGGCTGGTGTATCGGGTTGAGGTGCTGGAAGGCCCCTGTCGCGGCTTTGTCTGCGAGAATTACGGACAAAAGTTCACATTGCCCGGACGCGGACCGATTGGCGCAAATTGCATGGCCAATCCGCGCGATTTCAAGACCCCGGTAGCAGCGTTTGAAGACCGCGAAGTGCCGTCCTCGGTGGTTGTGAAATGGTGCGGCCAGTTCCACCGCACCCGCATCGGCCACAGTCCGCTGGACGTGGTGGCGTGGCATGGCAATTATGCTCCGGTGAAATACGATCTGCGCACCTATTGCCCGGTCGGCGCTATTCTGTTCGATCATCCAGATCCTTCGATTTTCACGGTTCTGACCGCGCCTTCGGGCGTTGAGGGCACCGCAAACATTGATTTTGTGCTGTTCCGCGAACGTTGGATGGTCGCTGAAGATACCTTCCGCCCGCCGTGGTATCACAAGAATATTATGTCGGAATTGATGGGCAATATCTACGGCATCTACGACGCGAAACCCAAAGGCTTTGTGCCTGGCGGGATGAGCCTGCACAACATGATGTTACCGCATGGCCCAGACAAACAGGCATTCGAGGGCGCATCAAACGCGGTATTGAAGGCCGAAAAGCTAGAGGAAACCATGTCCTTCATGTTTGAGACCCGCTTCCCGCAACATCTGACTGCCTTCGCCGCCAAAGAAGCTCCGCTACAGGATGATTACATCGACTGTTGGGAGAGTCTGGCGAAGAAATTCGATGGCACGCCGGGGGTGAAATGAGAGCTGTGGTTTCACTGGTAGGAAAACTCTGCCGACTTGACAGCCACATCGGCTTGCCCGCATCCCTAGGCTTTGGGCCGCAAGCATGGGAGAGCGCGCAATGAAACTGCTGAAATCTTGGGTGGAAAGCGCGAATTCCGCGACAACCGACTTCCCGCTGAACAACCTGCCTTGCGGTGTGTTTTCCCTTGCCGATGAACCGGCGCGCTGCGGTGTGGCCATCGGTGACTTCATTCTCGATGTGAGCGCTTTGGAAGCCGAAGGCCTGCTAAAGCTAACCGATCACCCGCTGTTCGACGTGCCATTTTGGAATGAATTTATGGAGGCTGGCCCCAGCATCTGGGCCGAGTTTCGCGCCCACGTCACCGCAATGCTCATCGAAGGGGCCAGCAAGCGTTGGGTGGTCGAAGATCATCTGGTGGCGATGGGGGCCGCCGCGCTGCACTTGCCCTTCATTGTCGCCGAATACACCGATTTCTACGCTGGCCGTCACCACGCCACCAATGTCGGCACCATGTTCCGCGGCGCAGAAAATGCACTGCCCCCGAACTGGCTGCATATGCCGATCGGGTATAATGGCCGCGCCTCGTCGGTCGTGGTTTCCGGCACCGAAGTCCGCCGCCCTTGGGGCCAGTTGAAAGGCCCAGAGTTTGACCTGCCGATCTTTGCGCCTTCACGCCGCTTCGATATCGAATTGGAAATCGGCGCGATTGTTGGGCAAGCTTCCGAGCATGGCCTGCCAGTGACGGTGGCTGAAGCCGACGCGATGATCTTCGGTTATGTTTTGCTAAATGATTGGTCTGCCAGAGATATTCAAGCTTGGGAATATCAACCGCTCGGCCCATTCCAGGCCAAAGCCACCGCCACCAGCTTAAGCCCGTGGATCGTGATGAAAGCGGCGCTAGAGCCGTTCCGCACCACGACCCCGCCGCGTGAAGTCCCACTTCTGCCGCATCTGCAAGAGCCGGGACCGATGCTGTACAACGTCGCGCTAGAGGTTGGACTTACGCCTGAAGGTGGTTCTGAAGCCATCATCAGCCGCACCAACTATGCGGAAATGTACTACTCTGCACCGCAGCAACTGGCGCATCACACGACCTCTGGCTGCCCAATGAATGTCGGAGATCTTCTGGGATCAGGCACGATTTCAGGCACCACCAAGGACAGCCGGGGCAGCCTTCTGGAACTGTCTTGGGGTGGCAAAGAGCCCTTCGCGATTGCCGGCGGGACTCGGAGCTTCATCGAGGACAATGACACGTTGACCCTACGCGGAGTTGCGCTGGGAGACGGATATCGGATCGGGTTTGGCGCGTGTTCGGGCAAGGTGATCCCGGCCTTCGCGGACCTCTATGCAAGGAAGAATTGAATGACTAAGGCGTTTGCATCGCAGGGCGATCTGACCGAAAAAAAGACCTCATTCGTCGAAATCGGTGACGGAATATACGCCTTCACTGCCGAAGGTGATCCGAATTCCGGTGTGATCATCGGCGATGAGTCGGTGATGGTGATTGAGGCGCAAGCGACGCCACGACTGGCACGCAAAGTAGTGGAATGTATCCGGTCCGTCACCGACAAACCGATCAGCCACTTGGTACTGACGCATTATCACGCTGTACGCGTTCTGGGTGCAAGTGCTTATAACGCAAGGGAAATCATCATGTCTGGTGCTGCGCGCGGCATGGTGATGGAACGCGGACAAGAGGATTGGCAAAGCGAATTTGGCCGCTTTCCCCGACTGTTCCAAGGGCATGAGGAGATCCCCGGACTGACCCTGCCGACCACCACATTTAGCGATCAGATGACGGTCTACTTGGGCAAACGCCGCGTCGACATCATGCATCTGGGCCGTGCGCATACCGCAGGGGATGCGGTGGTTTGGGTGCCAGATTCCGAGGTGATGTTTACCGGCGATATCGTCGAGTATCACTCGGCCTGCTACTGCGGCGACGGGCATTTTGCCGATTGGATCGACACTTTGGAGAACATTGCGGCCTTCGATCCGGTGGCGATTGCGCCGGGGCGTGGAGATGCGCTGATAGGGCGCGAAATGGTGGGCAAAGCCATCGCCTCGACCGCTGATTTTGTGCAAAGCACCTACCGACCGGCGGCAAAAGTGGCGGCGCGCGGGGGCAGCTTGAAAGAGGCTTGGAACGCGGTGCGGGCTGAATGTGACTCTAAGTTCGCAAATTTTGCAATCTATGAACACTGCTTGCCGTTCAACGTCGCGCGCGCTTTTGACGAGGCACGCGGGATAGCGACACCTCGCGTCTGGACGGCTGAACGTGACCGCCAGATGTGGGCAGACTTGCAGGGGTAATGTGATGGCTTATGCGCATCAACCCTTTGATTATGTTGCACCTTCTGGATTGATGGCGCCCGAGCCGCGTCACAAAGTGATCATTGTTGGCGCTGGTCCGATTGGGTTGGCGATGGCGATTGAACTGGCAAATCATGGCGTGCTGGCGACGGTACTGGATGACAACAATGTGGTCTCAGTCGGGTCTCGGGCGATCTGCTGGAGCAAGCGTTCGCTTGAGATTCTGGATAGGCTTGGTGTAGGTGAACGATCCGTCACAAAAGGAGTGACATGGAAAGTGGGGCGCACATTTCACCGCGATAAAGAGGTGTTCAACTTTGATCTGCTGCCCGAGGACGGGCATAAGATGCCCGCGTTTGTGAATCTGCAGCAGTATTTCGTCGAGGAATATCTGGTGCAGCGGGCACAGGAATTGAACATTGACCTGCGCTGGAAAAATCGGGTGATTTCTGTGGATCAGAATGCGGATTTCGTCTCGATTACGGTGGAAACCCCGGACGGATCCTACATGTTGGAGGCCGACTGGGTGATAGCCTGCGACGGCGCGCGTAGTCCGATCCGGGAAATGATGGGGTTGGAGTTTGACGGCGAATTGTTCGAAGAACGCTTTCTGATCGCCGACATTGAAATGCAGGGCGATTTCGCCAGCGAGCGTTGGTTTTGGTTTGAACCGAACTTCCATCCCGGTCAATCAGCGCTGTTGCACAAGCAGCCGGATAATATTTACCGAATAGATCTTCAGCTTGGCTGGGACACTGACCCCGAAGTCGAGAAGCGGCCCGAGAATGTCATCCCGCGTATTGAGAAAGTGGTGGGTCACGCCGATTTCAAGCTGGATTGGGTCAGCGTCTACACCTTCCAATGCCGACGTTTACGAAACTTTGTTCATAATCAGATTTTGTTCGTAGGCGACAGCGCGCATGTCGTTTCGCCCTTCGGCGCGCGAGGCGGAAATGGCGGCTTGGGCGATGTCGACGCTCTCGGTTGGCGGCTGGCGGCGGTGATAAACGGTGCGGCTGCACCTGAAACCCTACAGGGGTATGATCGCGAACGGTGCTACGGCGCGGATGAAAATTTGCTGAATTCCAGCCGCTCAACGCGCTTTATGTCGCCGGAAGCGGGCATAGAGCGCTTGTTTCGCGATGCGGTTTTGCACCTTGCGGCACGGGCAGATTTTGCGCGGCCAATGGTGAATTCTGGGCGATTGTCGAAGCCCTGTATTTATCCGCTGGATGCGCCCGATGCCGATCTTCCGGTAGGCGCGCGACCGGGGGCTGTGGCACCAGATGCGCCACTGAAAAACGGTTGGATGACCGAGGCTTTAGGGCGCGATTTCGTGCTGTTGGTGTTGGGCTGCGATGCCCCAGAGCTCGGCATACGAGTGGTAAAGCCTGTGCTGACGGATATGATCCGTAGGCGCTATCTGGGCGATCAGCCACAGGCGGTTTACTTGATCAGGCCCGATCAGGTGGTTGCGGCGCGCTGGCTTTCGGCCTCGGCAGCTGAGATAGAAGCAGCCTTGGAGCAAAGTTGGGAAGGCTGAGATGATATTGAATACCAAAACAAATATTGCAGATTCAGACGGCTTTTACGCCGACCTTCTAGCTGCGCATCGGGGTCTGCCTGAGGCAGAAAGTCATGCCATGAACGCGCGGCTTGTGTTGATTTTGGCCAATCACATCGGCGACGCTGAGGTATTAACTCAGGCTTTGGCCCTGGCAAAGGCGGGGAGCTAAACCCTATTCCGGCAGTAACGCCACGCGTCCGGCTATGGTCAGTTTAAACACCTCACGACCCTCCAGAACCACCGCCGTCAAGGGCCCACCGTAAGCAGCGCTCGAGTCGATATTGACCCGATTGCCGTAATGCATTGGGGCATCCAGCGCGGTATGGCCATGCACGATGAGCGCGCCAAAATCGCGGGTGTCTTCAAGGAACCCTTTGCGGATCCAGACCAAGTCATCCTCGGTCTGTTGCTCAATCGGGATGCCGGGACGGATGCCGGCGTGGACATAAATTACCCCGCCGCGCTGGTAGTACGTCGAGCGGGATTCGAGGAATTGCAGATGAGCCTCGGGCACGGCGGCCACAGCCTCGGCATGCACCGGGGCCAGCGGGCGATCGGCGGCGTTTTTCACGCCGTAGGATTCCAAAGTTGCCGCTCCGCCGATCTTGGGGTGTAGATAGGATAGGTCGGTGCGCAGGCACGGGTCGTGGTAATTGATGTCGCGGATGTAGTTTGTGAACATGCGGTCATGATTGCCTTTGAGTACCACCCAATCTTGCCCGGCCTCGACCCCTGTGCGCAAGTATTCAACCACGCCCCGGCAATCCGGACCGCGATCCACCAGATCACCGACATGCACAATCGGGGCTGCGCCATGTTTTGCTTGATCAGCGGCAATCCAAGAATGAACCTCTCGCAGAAGTTCAATATGGCCGTGAATGTCGCCGATGGCATAGGTTCTCATGCGCGCCTCTCAGTGCAAAGGCTGGGGGCTTCACGCCCCCGGACCCGTGTTGGATATTTGCGCCAAACCAAAAGCGCAAGCCGATCACGCCACGTCGAATTGCAGCGCTTTCACCGATTGGAACATGCCAGTGGATTCGAGGGTTTCCAGCACCTTGGGGTCGATGACTTGGTCAAGATACAAGATCGCGATAGCCTGTTTGCCAATGCCCTCGCGGCCCAAGGTAAAGTTTGCGATGTTGACGTTGTTTTTCGACATCGTCATGCCGAGAAGGCCGATGATGCCTGGCACGTCATCGTTGGTGGTGTACAGCATATGCTCGCCGATTTCGGCGTCAATGTTGATGCCTTTGATCTGGATGAAGCGCGGTTTGCCATCGCTGAAGCATGTGCCTGCGACCGAGCGTTCGCGTTTTTCCGTGACCATGGTGACTTTAATATAGGCGTCAAAGGTGCCGGTTTTGTCTTGGCGGGTGGTCGAGACTTGGATGCCTTTGTCTTTCGCCACAATCGGGGCCGAGACGAGGTTCACATCGGGGTTCTGGGTTTTCAGCACGCCCGCGATGACAGCCGAGTTTAGGGCGGCAAGGTTCATCCCAGCTACGGTGCCATCATAGAGGATGTTGATTGCCTTGATCGGCTCCTCGGTCATCTGGCCGATGAACGCACCCAAATGGCTGGCGAGTTTGATCCACGGCCCCATCACGGCGGCCTCTTCGGCGGTGACGTTGGGCATATTCAGGGCGTTAGAGACAGCACCCGTCAGCAGGTAATCCGACATCTGCTCAGCCACTTGCAGGGCGACGTTTTCCTGCGCTTCGGTGGTCGATGCGCCCAAATGCGGGGTGCAGACCACGTTGGGCAGGTTGAACAGCGGCGATTCGGTGGCGGGTTCAACCTCAAACACATCCAGTGCTGCCCCGGCAACATGGCCGGATTTCAGCGCCACGGCCAAGGCGGCTTCATCCACCAGACCGCCACGTGCGCAGTTGATGATGCGCACGCCCTTCTTGGTTTTCGCCAGATTTTCCGCCGACAGAATGTTGCGGGTTTTGTCGGTCAACGGCACATGCAAAGTGATAAAATCCGCGCGGTGCAGCAGTTCGTCAAGTTCCACCTTGGTGACGCCCAGCGTCTTGGCGCGCTCGTCCGACAGGAAGGGATCGTAGGCGACGACTTTCATATGCAGGCCCACCGCACGGTTGCAGACGATGCCGCCGATGTTGCCAGCGCCGATCACGCCAAGGGTTTTGTTGAACAGCTCCACCCCCATAAACCGGGATTTCTCCCATTTGCCAGCTTGGGTAGAGGCGTTGGCCTCGGGCAACTGCCGCGCCACGGCGAACATCATTGCGATGGCGTGTTCGGCGGTGGTGATCGAGTTACCGAACGGCGTGTTCATCACGATCACGCCTTTTTTGGACGCGGCTGGGATGTCGACGTTATCCACGCCGATACCCGCGCGGCCCACCACTTTCAGGTTGGTGGCAGCGGCCAGCAGCTTGTCGGTCACTTTGGTGGCAGACCGGATCGCCAAACCATCATACTGATCAATGATCGCGGCCAGCGCGTCTTTATCTTTGCCCAGCTTGGGCATGTAATCAACCTCGACACCCCGGTCGCGGAAGATTTGCACGGCGGTTTCGGAAAGTTCGTCGGATACGAGAACGCGGGGGGCCATGAGGGACTCCTATGATTTGCGAGGGGGATGGCGGGGTAAACCCCGCCCTACGGATTGGGTAGGGCGGGGTTTACCCCGCCATCCCGTTCAAACTTGCGCGGCGATTTCCGCGTCAAAGGCATGGGCGATCCACGGCATCAGCGCCGCAACATCGGCGGTTTCCACTGTGCTGCCGCACCAGATGCGCAGGCCCGCAGGCGCGTCACGATACGCGCCGATATCATAGGCAACCTTTGCCTGCTCCAACCGCTTGGCGACAGCTTTGGCGAAAGCCTCGCCATCTTTGATGCGGGGATCGTTAAATTTCAGGCAAACCGAGGTCGTTGAGGCAATCGCCGGGGTTTCGGCAAGGTTCTGCAGCCACGGATTTGCAGCGCAAAAGTTCCAGACCACTTTCGCGTTGGCCGTGGCGCGACCGACCAGACCGGCCAGACCGCCGACCGATTGCGCCCATTTCAACGACACGAGATAATCTTCCACCGCCAGCATCGAGGGGGTGTTGATCGTCTCACCCACAAAGATGCCTTCGATGACTTTGCCCTTGCTGGTCATGCGGAAAATCTTCGGCAGCGGCCATGCGGGGGTGTAGCTTTCCAACCGCTCCACCGCGCGGGGCGACAGGATGATCATGCCATGCGCGCCTTCGCCACCCAGCACTTTCTGCCAAGAGAAGGTGGTTACATCCAGCTTGGCCCAATCAAGGTCCATCGCAAAGGCGGCAGAAGTGGCGTCGCAGATGGTCAGGCCTTGGCGGTCAGCCGGGATCGCATCTGCATTCGGCAGGCGGCAGCCAGATGTGGTGCCGTTCCAAGTGAACACCACGTCGCTGTTGAAATCGACCGTCGCAAGATCAACGATCTGGCCGTAGGGGGCGATTTTAACCTTGGCATCCAGCTTCAACTGCTTGACCACATCGGTAACCCAGCCTTCACCGAACGACTCCCACGCCAGCATCTCAACCGGACGTGCACCCAGCAGCGACCACATTGCCATCTCAACCGCGCCGGTATCCGAACCGGGGACGATGCCGATGCGATAGTCGGCGGGGACGCTCAGAATTTCGCGGGTCAGGTCAATCGCCTGTTTCAACTTGGCCTTGCCAACAGCCGCACGGTGCGAGCGACCCAAGGGCGCATCACCAAGCATATCAAGGGTATAACCGGGGATTTTGGCGCAGGGGCCAGAAGAAAAACGCGGGTTTTCCGGACGCGTCGCCGGGGCGGTGAAGTCAGCCATGGTATCCTCACAGATAAATGCCCTTCGTTGGGGAAGGGTGTCCCGCCGCCGTGCATATTGGCCCCGCCGGGGTGGCGCAAGCCAAATAATCGCGCTATTCCGGCGCATCATCTGCAAAAACCGACACAAATCTCCACTATCGGAAACACGCATGTTCGTAGCCACTTTGCTGACCAACCCCAATCGCCCCGTGCTTGACCGTGTGACGGTTGAGTCTTTGCGCAATGCTTGGGGGGGGGGGGATGCGGTCTGGCTTGATCCGGGCGTGGCGGCAGAGTTCGCGGTTGAAACGATGCCCGCCAATCGTTGGGATGTGTGGCAGGGTCTGCAAGGCATGGGCGTTGATCTGGTGGTGCAACCTGCGGCGGGTCGGCGCAAGAAACTGCTGATCGCCGATATGGACAGCACGATGATCCAGCAGGAATGTATTGACGAATTGGCCGATGAAGCGGGCGTCGGGGCCTATGTCGCCGGGATCACCGCGCGGGCGATGAATGGTGAGCTGGATTTCGAAGGTGCTCTGCGCGAACGGGTTGGCTTGTTGAAAGGCCTGCCCGTCACGGTGATCGCGGAGGTGGTGCGCGACCGCATTACGCTGATGCCGGGTGGGCCGCAGTTGCTGGCGACGATGAAGGCGAATGGCGCGCATGCAGCGCTGGTGTCGGGCGGCTTTACCGCCTTCACCTCGGCGATTGCCGGGATGCTGGGGTTTGACGAGAACCGCGCCAATATCCTGCTGATCGAGGATAACAAGCTGACGGGCCAAGTGGCGGAGCCGATCTTGGGTCGTGCCGCGAAGGTGACAGCGCTGGAGGAGATTTCGGCGCGATTGGGGATTTCGGTCGCGGATGCGATGGCGGTGGGGGATGGCGCGAATGATCTGGGGATGCTGGGGCTGGCGGGGGCCGGGGTGGCCTTGCACGCCAAGCCGAGCGTTGCGGCGCAGTGCGATTTGCGGGTGAACCACGGCGATCTGACGGCGCTGTTGTATATGCAGGGCTACGCCCGTGAGGAGTTTGCGCAATGATTATCCGGCCTGCTAGCCCGCAAGACGCCGAAGCGATGGTCACTCTGCAGAATGAGATCATCAGGATTGGCGGCACGACGGCCTATCAGACCCCGCGCGCGGCCGTGGATATGTTGCGCTATATTGCTGGCGCAAGCGTGGTTTCTTGCCATCTGGCTGATGAAGATGGGTTGATTTTGGGATTTCAGTCCATTTCGCGATCAACGCCTTTGCCCGAGGACTGGGGTGACATCGGCACGTTTGTGCAGCCAGGGCTGCAAGCGAAAGGCATTGGCGGCGCACTTTTCGCCGCCAGCCTCGCGTCGGCACGAGCGGCAGGATTGCAGGTTCTGAACGCCACCATACGCGCTGACAATGTTCCCGGGCTGGCCTATTACGGTAAGTGCGGCTTTGTTGAATACGAGTCGCAGCCGGATTGGGTGCTGGCGGATGGCCGCAAGGTCGGACGGGTGAGCCGCCGGTTTGATTTGTGAGGCAGAATGATTGATGTTTGAAATCGCGATGCATCTGACCCTGCTGCTGGTCTGCGCCGCTTTCGTTGCGGGGTTTGTCGATGCGATTGCGGGGGGTGGCGGATTGATCTCGGTCCCTGCCCTGCTGCTGGCCGGGGCGTCGCCGATTGAGGCTTTGGCGACCAACAAACTTCAGGGCAGTTTCGGCGCAGGCACGGCGGCGCTGGCCTATGCGCGGGCTGGCCATGTGAAGCCGATGGAGCAGTTGGGAATGGCGGCGGTTTCAGCCTGTGGTGGCGGTTTGGGCGCCCTAGTGGCGCATCTGATGCCTGCCGAGGTGTTGCGGTTGATCATGCCGGTGGTGCTGGTCGCGGTGGCTTTGTTTTTCGCGTTCAAGCCGGGGTTGACCGATGCGGACCGGGTGGAGCGCATCAAGCCTGCAGTGTTCACTTTCACTGCGGTGCCGATGATTGCCGCTTATGATGGTTTCTTCGGGCCGGGGACGGGTAGCTTTCTGATGCTAGCCTTTGTGATGCTGGCGGGGTTTGGGGTGTTGAAGGCGACGGCGCATACTAAGATGCTGAACTTTGCCTCGAATATCGGCTCGCTCGCGGTGTTTGTTTGGAGTGGGGCGACGTGGTGGGGGGTTGGGCTGGCGATGGCCGTGGGTCAGGTCGCGGGGGCGGCTTTGGGGGCTAAGCTTGCAATGCGGATCGGAGCACGGTTGATCAAGCCTTTGCTGGTGGTGACGTCGACGGCGATGGCGTTGCGGTTGTTGTGGCAGGCTTTTGGCTGAGGTCCCAACTCGGGACCAAATTTTATTGTTTTATGTCAGTGAGTTGACATAGGCCCGTTAAGGGATTTTTAACGCTCTCGCTTTGTGCAGAGGTAGAACTGGGGGTTTCACACCCCCAGACCCCTGCGGGATATTTAAGCGCAGAGGATGACAATTTTAGTAGAGTTTGCCTTCACATTGGCTCAAATACTCCACGGGGGTGTGAAACCCCCGGCATGGGTGGTGCAGCGCGTAGCGGCTGATATTTACTGCCCCCAATCGGCGGCTTGCATTTCACGCAGACGGCTGGCGGTGCGCTCGAACTCAAAGCTACCGGAGCCTTCGATATACAGGCGTTCGGGTTCATCCGCCGCCGAGCAGATCAGTTTGGTTTTCGCCTCGTATAAAGCGTCGATCAAGATGACGAAGCGTTTGGCCTCGTTGTAGTTGCTGGCGGAAAGCTGCGGGATGTCTTCGAGGATCAGCACGCGGACGGCGCATGCGATGGCGAGGAAATCGGCGGGGCCGAGGGGTTTGGCGCATAGCTCCCAGAAGCTGGCGCGACCGATGCCATTGGCGAAACGGGGCAGGATGGTTTCACGGCCATTGACGGGCAGGCGGAGGGGTTCGCCGGGTGCCCCCCCTGTCAGGTCGCGCCAGATGGCGTTGATTTCGCCATGGGCTTTACCTGCGGGGTGGAAATAGACCTGCGCGCCTGTCAGGCGGTGTTGGCGGTAGTCGTTGAGCGAGGCGATTTCCGCGACCTCCAGCCGTTCGCGCAGCATGGCGATGAACGGCAGGAACAAGGCCCGGCTTAACCCGTCTTTATACAAATCCTCGGGTGGGCGGTTCGAGGTGGTGACGATCACCACGCCTGCAGCCAGCAGCTTTTCGAACAGGCGGCCAACGATCATCGCATCAGTGATATCGGTGATCTGCATTTCGTCAAACGCCAGCAGGCGGATATCGCGGCTGATCGCCTCGGCCACGGGGGCGATGGCGTCGTCAACACCGCCCTTGCGCGCCTCGTGTATGGCGTGGTGGATTTCCTGCATGAAGGCATGAAAATGCACCCGGCGTTTCTGCGTGATGTTCAGATGGATACAGAACAAATCCATCAGCATTGACTTGCCACGCCCGACACCGCCCCACAGATAAAGCCCTTTCGGCGGGGTCACGGGTTTGGCGAACAGGCCCGCGAACAGGCCGACTTTTCGGGTGGCATTTGCCTCTAGCCAGACCCGCAAGTCTTCCATCAGCGGCAGCAGCGCCAGTTGCGCGGGGTCGGGGCGCAGGCGGCCTGCGGCCACTTCGGCCTCATAAATCTCGGTCAGGGTCATTCGCATACCGTTGCATACCAGCGCCTCCGGGTGGAGGGAAGTCTGGGCCAGTTTAGATACGGCAGCCGGGATGGCAATCTCGGGCTTGATCCGGCGCTGTTGGCGCTGCAAACTGACCTCAGGTTTTTCCTTTAGGCCGCCGCTGTTTTTTCTAGGTGGCAGATTTAGAAGCGCTATTGTGGGCCGAAACGCCCGTTGGATTGAGGTTTGCATGTCTTGGTATAGCAAGGTTGCGTGGAAGGAAGGGCTGTTCTTGCAGCCGCACCACTTGCAGCAAAGTGATCGCTATGTGGAAAAGCTGATCGAGGCGCGGGTGCGGCATGTCTCGCCCTATCCTTGGGGTATCGAGGAGATGAAGGTCAACCGCGACCGTCTGCAACAGGGGCGGATTGAATTGGCGAGCGTGGCGGGGATTTTCCCCGATGGCACGCCGTTTGAAGCGCCGGGGATTTCGCCTTTGCCTAGGGCGGTTGAGGTGCCTGCGGGGTCGGATGGACTTGGCGTGTGGCTGACTTTGCCCGATCAGGTGATGAACGGGCGCGAAGTGGCGATGGAGGCCGAGGCGGGCTCGCGCTATGTTCTGGGGGCCGAAACGGTGGCGGATAGCGCTTCGGCTTTGCGGTTAGAGCAGCAGATTGAGGTGGCTTCGCCTCGGTTGGAGTTGGACATTCGGGCGACGGCGAAGCCCGGCTATCAGTGCATCAAGATCGCGCGGATCGTGGAAGTGCGCGACAATGTGGTGATTTTGGATGATGCGTTTCCGCCGCCTTTGCTGACGATTTCGGCGCATGGCGTGGCTTTGGGCTGGCTGGATCGGGTGATCGGCTGGGTGGAGACCAAGCTGGACAGTTTGGCGCGCTATGCGGCTGACCCTTCGGCGGCGGGCGGGTTGCAGGCGACGGATTATTTCATGTTGCTGTGTTTGAACCGTCAGATCAACGTGCTCAGGCATTTGCGGCAGAGCCGATATGTGCATCCTGAGCGGCTGTATGAGGAATTGCTGCGGTTCTCGGGTGAGTTGTGGACGTTTGATCAAGATAAGCGCTTGGCTCCGCCCTATGACGCCTATGACCATGCCGATCTGAAGGGATCGGTAGAGCCTGTCGTGCGAGATATTCAGCGGTTGTTGAGCCGTGATGTGGGCCGGGCGACGCGGTTGGATTTGGTGCAGGTGCGGCAGAATTCCTATCTCGCGCAGGTGCCGGATCGCAACCTGTTCCGCGATGCGACGTTTGTGGTCGAGGTGGAGAGTTCGCGGGCTTTGACGCTGGTGCAGCAGCAGTTTCCTTTGTTGTGCAAAGTCGGGCCGAACACCCGGATGTCGGAGATTGTGAACAACAACCTGCCGGGGATCGAGTTGATCCATATTCCGACGCCTCCCCGGCAGATCCGGGCGGTATCGCGCAATGTGTATTTCATTCTGGAGAAGAACTCGCCGCTTTGGCGGGAGTTTTCGACGGCCCCCGCGATTGGGATGCATTTTGCGGGGGATTGGCCTGATCTGAAGATGGAGTTGTGGGCCATCGTGGAGACGAAGGTATGAGCGGCAGCGGCGATGGCAAAGACAAGACCGTCATTGGCGGGATGGGGATGCCGTCGCCGTTGCCGGGGGGGGTGAACCCGATGCCGGGTGGGAAGCGGCAGGTCAGCCCGAATGAACGCACGGTGATTGGTGGCGCGCTGCCGAGGGCGGGTGGTGCGTTTGGGCCGGGCGGGTTTGGGCCGCAGGGTGGGATGCCTCCGGCCAGTTCGCCGGGGTTTGGCGGCGATACCGATGCTTGGGGCGTGCCGGCGCCAGCGCCTGCTGGTGGGGGTCAGGGTGGGTTTGCACCGATCCCGCCGGCCTCGACGCATCCGGGGGTGAATAGCCCAGGCTTTGGTGGGCAGCCGTTTGGGCAACAGCCTGCACCACGGCCAGTGGCGGGGGCGTTTGCGCAGCCGGATCAGTTTTTTCCGGATGCTTCCACCGCTCAACCGACGAATTACGCGAATACCGGGCCGAAGATTGATCTGCGTAAGGCGTTGGTGGCCAAGGGTTTGGGCGCGGGGGGGCCGAAAAGCCCGATGCTGGCGGCGGCGGCTAATCTGTTGATTTTGTTTGGACGCTTGCGGACTCAGATGGTCGAGATGGAGGCGGTTCCATTGATGGAATACGTCACCCGCGAGATTGAGGGGTTTGAGGAGAACTGTCTGAAAGGTGGGGTGGACGCGCATCAGACTCAGGTGGCGAAGTATCTGCTGTGCGGCACGGCGGATGATATCGTGCAGAATATCCCCGGCACGGATCGGCATTTGTGGATTCAATATTCGATGGTGGCGCGGTTTTTCAATCGGCGCACAAGCGGCGTTGGGTTCTTTCAGGAAGTTGAGAAGGCGTTGCAGGCCCCGGCGCAGAATTTCCAACTGCTGGAATTGGCGATGACCTGTCTTAGCCTTGGGTTTGAGGGGCAGTATCGCTCTGCCCCCAATGGCGCGGTGGAATTGGCGCGGGTGCGGGGGATGATTTATGACTCGCTGCGCCGGGTGCAGAACCGTCCGGACGACGATATCTCGCCGCGTTGGCAGCCTGTTATGGTGGGCGGGCGGCGACGGTTTGGCGGCACGCCGCTGTGGGTGATCGGATCGGTACTGGGGGTGGTGCTGATGGGGGCTTACTTTGGCCTCTCGACGCTGATC
This sequence comes from Cypionkella psychrotolerans, assembly GCF_001294535.1. Classification (GTDB taxonomy): domain Bacteria; phylum Pseudomonadota; class Alphaproteobacteria; order Rhodobacterales; family Rhodobacteraceae; genus Cypionkella; species Cypionkella psychrotolerans. The sequence continues at coordinate 397,743 of NZ_LGIC01000086.1, forward strand.
GCACAGGAGGGCTCGGTGGTGTCGCAACGGCTGTTGTCGCTGACGCCGACCTCGAAGATTTCGCTGGTGCGGGCGGTGGCGTTTACGCCGTTGGAAGTGGTTCCGGTGACCGAAAGCAGCCAGTTGGACCGCCTGCAACAGAAGATGAAGGACGATATCGCCAGCGGCTTGGTGAAGGTCGATATCAAGGGTGATTTCATCTTTATCCGCGTCAGCAATGCGGCGCTGTTTGCCAGTGGCAAGGCAGAAACCAAGCCTGAATTCAATGAGTTGGCGGCACGAATCACAGCGGCTTTGGATAAGGAACCGGGGCCTGTTTTTGTCTGGGGCTATACCGATAACGTGCCAATGTCGGGGCGCGGGCGGTTCAAGAACAATCACGATCTGTCGCAGGCGCGCGCCGAAGCGGTGCAAAAGGTGCTGGCGGTTGGCATGACCGACCCCACTCGCTTTGAGGTTGAAGGCAAGGGCGAGGCCGAGCCGATTGGCGACAATACCACCGATGATGGGCGCGGCGCGAATCGTCGGGTGGAAATCATGATCAAGCGGGAAGAGACTTTGCAATGAAGTGGGTAAAGCTTGCGCTGGTTCTGATCGGGTTTTTGGCGTTTTCCGCCGTGGTCTGGTTCGCGGGCCCGCTGATTGGATTCGGCGAGTCGCATCCGTTTGATCCGGTTTGGGTGCGCGCACTGATCATTGGTTTGCTGGCGCTGGTGCTGCTGGTCTGGGGGCTGATTGCGTTTTTGCGGCGACGCAAGGGCAGTGCTGCGCTGGAAAAGGCGATTGTCGTCGATGTGCCTACGGGCGATGGCCGCGAGTTGGCCAGTCGGATGACGGCGGCTTTGAGCACTTTAAAGAAGTCTGGTAATTCAAAGACTTATCTCTATGATATGCCTTGGTATGTGATCATCGGGCCGCCGGGTTCGGGCAAGACCACGGCCCTGGTGAACTCTGAGATTAAGTTTCCACTGTCAGGCCAGCAGGGCGGCTTACAGGGCTTTGGTGGGACTCGATACTGCGATTGGTGGTTTGCCGAAGACGCGGTGATGATCGACACGGCGGGGCGGTATACGACTCAGGATAGTGATGGGGGGACGGATAAGGCGTCTTGGACCAGCTTTCTGAATTTACTGAAGAAAAACCGACCGAAGCAGCCGATCAACGGGGTGATCTTGGCGATTTCGGTGGCCGATCTGATGAACGCGGGGCCGGACAAGATCACTGCCCACGCCGAGACGATCCGGGCGCGGTTGGGGGAAATTCACGAAACGTTGAAGGTGGATTTCCCGGTTTATGTGATGTTCACCAAGGCCGATCTGATCGCGGGGTTCCGCGAGTATTTCAGCAGCTTTGCGGCAGGGCGGCGGAAGAAGGTTTGGGGGGCGACGTTCCAGACCGAAAGCCGGAAGGAGCAGACTTTTGACCGGGTTGCGGGCGAGTTTGATGCGTTGGTGGCGCGGTTGTCGGATGAGGTTATTGACCGTCTGTCGGAAGAACCCGATGGCGTGAACCGGATCGCGATTTTCGGACTTCCCGGCCAGATGGCGATGTTGAAGGACGAGGTGGAATCGTTCCTGCGGCAGGTGTTTGAGCCGACGCGGTATAAGACGAGCGCGATCTTGCGCGGGTTCTATTTCACATCCGGCACGCAAGAAGGCACGCCGATTGATCAGGTATTGGGCGCGATGAGCCGTAGCCTTGGCGTGCAGGCGCAGCTTTCGGGCAAGGGCAAAAGTTTCTTCCTGCACGATTTGTTGACCAAGGTGATTTTTGGCGAACAGGGCTGGGTTTCTTATGATCGCAAGGCGGTGCGGCGGGCGTCTGTGCTGCGAATCGGGCTGACCACGGCGATGTTTTTAGCCTCGGCTGGCATCTTGGGGGCTTGGGGGTATAGCTATCTGAACAATCGCACGCTGGTGGCCTCGGCGCAGGCGGCGATGGCGGATTACGAGTTGGCGGCGACCGAAGATTTGCAGGCGATTGAGGTGAAGGACACCGATTTTCTGCGTGTGAGCAATGAGTTGAAGCTGCTGCGCACAATGCCCTCGGGGTTCGAGTCGCCCGAGGAGCCGGAAGGCGATTGGACGCGCGGCTTTGGGCTATCGCAGCAGGGCGCGATCCGGCAGGCGGCGCGAGATTCTTACGCGCAGGCGTTGGAGCGGCTGTTGCGGCCGCGGCTGGTGTTGCGGGTGGAAGGCCAGTTGCAACAGTTCGTTTTGGCCAATGAGCCGATCCCGATTTATGAAACGTTGAAGGTGTATAAGCTGCTCGGCGGCGCTGCACCTGCGCCGCAGGATGATCTGGTGAAGACGTGGTTCCATGATGATTGGGAGCAGGTCTTGTTCCCCGGCATCAACGAGGAACCCGCGCGCGATATGCTAAACAAACATCTGGCGGCGATGTTGGAGCTGGATGATACGACTGCGCCGACGGTGGAATTGAACGCCGATCTGGTCGCAAAAGCCGAGGTGATTTTGGCCCGGATGTCGGTAGCGGATCAGGCCTATTCTTTGATCGTGGCTACCGCGCCTGTATCTGGTCTGCCGGATTTCAACGTGGTCGAACGCGCAGGGCCGGATGCGCGGCTGGTGTTTGAGACGGTGGACGGCTCGGACCTTGGCACGCTGACGGTGCCGGCTTTGTATACCTATGCCGGGTTCAACGATTTCTTCCTAGAGCAGTTGGCGGCGGTTGCGCATAAGCTTGAGACTGAGCAATGGGTTATGGGCGAACAGGCAGCGGCGGCTAAGGTGGATGAGCAGTTGTCGCGGTTGGGGCCGCAGTTGCTGGCGCGGTATCGTGAGGATTATCTGGCGGCTTGGGATGCGGTGTTGTCGAACATCAAACTCGCGCCGATGGCGGCGGATAAACCGGCTTATATGGCTTTGTCAGCGGCATCCTCGCCGACCACTTCGCCGATTTTGAAGCTGGTTGAGGGGATCTCAGCGGAGACGAAACTGACGCAGCCGTTGGTGCCGGAAGGTGCCGTGGATAAGGCAGCCGGAGAGGCCGATGCGGTGGCGGGGGCTATTTCTCAGGCGGGCAGCGATGTGACGCAGATGATCGCGAGCCGGACCTCTGGATTGCAGCGGATTGGCCTTGATATAGCTCTGGCGGCAGGAAAATCGCAGAAGCGGGCGGGGGCGGCTGCGGGGGCTGGGCCGACGATTCCGGGCGCGGATATTGAGGCGCAGTTTGCGGAATATCACGCCTTGTTGGAGGGCTCGCCGGGGACGCGGCCGATTGATGCTTTGCTGAACTCGTTGGGGGCTATTCAACAGGGTTTGGTGATTGCGGCGGGGTTCAATCAGGCGGAGGCGAATGCGCAAATTCCGGCGCTGATTGGGCAGTTGAAGACGGCGGCTTCACGGCTGCCGCCGGAATTGTCGCGGATGGTGGGCGAGGCGGTGGATAATTTTGAGGGCGATGCAGCCTCAACGGCGGTGGCGCAGATCAACGCGGATTTGACCTCGCAGGTGACGGCGGTGTGCGAGGGGATTGTCGACGGGCGCTATCCGTTCAGCAAAAGCCCGGCACGGCAGGTGCCTTTGTCGGAGTTTGCGCAACTGTTCGCGCCGGATGGCGTGCTGGACCGGTTCTTCAACGCCAATTTGGCGATCCACGCCAATATGGGCGCGGGGGATTGGACGTGGCGCGATGACAGCCCGCTGGCGAAGAAGCTGTCGTTGCAGAGTTTGCGGCAGTTTCAGAAGGCGGCAGCGATCCGGGATGCGTTTTTTCCGGGGCGATCTCCGGTCGTCAAGTTGGACATAACGGTGAACCAGATCACTGCGCATGACCGGATCAAGCAATCGATTCTGGTGATTGACGATCAGCCGATCCAGATGCGGCAGGCGGGAAATACGCCGGTTACCGTGACGTGGCCGGGTGGGGCGGGAAATACTTCGGTGCAGTTGTTGCCCGAAATGAACAACCGCGAAAGCCAGATCATGTATCAAGGGCCGTGGGCGTTGTTGCAGTTCATCCGCGATGGCAATCCGCGGCAGATTGGTGACGTGATGCAGGTGGATTATGTGATTGGCGGGCGCAATATCACCTATGAAATCCGGGTGAATGCGTTGGTCAACCCGTTCAACATGGCGGAACTGCGTGAGTTCCGCTGCCCGACAGGCCTGTGATGCTGGCGCTGTATGGCAAACATCCGTCGAAGGGAGATTTCATCGGCGGCGGTTTGCCGGTTCAAGCGTGGTTGGAGGGCTGGCTGGATTCGGCTTTGGCCGAGGCGCGGCATGGCTTGGATGCTGAATGGGAAGGCGTTTGGGGATCGGCGCGCCCCTTGCGGTTCTGGATTGGGCCGAGTGTTTGGGGTGAGGCTTTGGCCGGGGTGCTGGGGGCGAGTGCCGATAAGGTCGGACGACGGTATCCGTTGCTGATCGCGGGGTTTGGCGCAGAGTGCCCACCCTGCCCGGTGATTGACCCGGCACAAGACTGGCACGGTGCAGTTGAGGCGAAGCTGGTCGAAATGCTTGCGGGTGAGACTGCCGATCTGAACGGGTTTGCAGCCCCCTGCCCTACCGCGATGCCTGCTGGCCCGCCGGAGTTTTGGGCGGCTCGGCCCGGTGCGGATGTGGTGGGGCTGCTGGAGGATATCGCGACCACAGATCACCACCGCGCCAGCCACAATCGCAGTTATTGGTGGATCGCGGGGGATGACTTTGGCCATTCTCAGGTTTGGGCGGGTGAGGGTTTGCCCTCGGGCCATGTACTTGCGTGGTTTTTGCGCGGGTATGCCGAAAATGCTTAGGCAGGTTGGGGCTAGGCAGTTGCATAGGTTTCCGCCTAAGCTGACCAAATGTTTTCAGCCCCCGGATTTTCAGCCTTGGGGGCAAGGTTGTTTCAAATGGGTGGGTCGATGATCGAGGCTCCATTTCAATTCGAGACCGGGGCCGCGACCGATACGGGCCGCGTGCGCGATCACAATGAGGATAGTTTTTTGACGCTGCCCGAGGCTGGGGTTTGGGTGGTGGCCGATGGTATGGGCGGGCATCACGCCGGGGATTTTGCCAGCAAGACGATTGTGGAAAGTGTGGGGTCTTTGGGCCGCCCGGTTTCCGCGCCGGATTTGCAGGCGCGGTTTATGGATCGGTTGCTGCGGGCGCATCAGTTGATTCAGGATCAGTCGGCGCTGTTGAATGGCGCGACCGTGGGGGCGACCTTGGTGGCACTGCTGGCGTTTGATCAGCATTTTGCCTGCGTATGGTCCGGGGACAGCCGGATTTATCTGCTGCGGGCGGGGCAATATACGCAGGTCACTGTGGATCATACCGAGGTCAATGAATTGCTGCGCACCGGGGCGATCACGGCGGAGCAGGCGCTGACGTGGCCACGGCGCAATGTGATCACACGGGCGATTGGGGTGCATGAGAAACCTCAGACGGATGAGCGTTCGGGTGGGCTGGTGGATGGCGATGTGTTTTTGTTGTGCTCGGATGGGCTAACGGAGCATATCGAAGATCGCGAGATGGCCGAGGCTTTGGCGCAGTTTGCGCCCCAAGCCGCCTGCGATGCTTTGGTGCAGCTGACCTTGCAGCGCGGCGCAAAGGATAATGTGACGGTGGTGGTGGTGCGGGTCGCTGCTGCGAGGGCCTGGTCATGAGTGACGCCTCGGACAAAGGCCCGAACCATGCAACCACGGTGTCTTCCGGCACTTTGATCATGGGCACCTATGAGATTGAGCGACTGATCAATTCGGGCGGCATGGGTGAGGTGTATCGCGGCCGCAATATCCACAATGACGAGCCTGTGGCGATTAAGATTGTGCTGCCATCGTTGGCGCATGATCCGAAGATCGTGGCTTTGTTCCAGAAGGAAAGCACCACGCTGTCGCGGCTGAGCCACGAGGCGATTGTGCGCTATCATGTGTTTACCGTCGATCCGACCATCGGGCGGCCTTGTATGGTGATGGAGTTCGTCTCGGGTACTTCGATGTCGGACCGGATTGAGCAAGGGCCGATGCCAGTCGACGATGTGCGGGTGATGCTGCGGCGGGTGGCCTCTGGCTTGGACAAGGCGCATCGGGCCGGGGTGGTGCATCGCGATTTGTCGCCGGACAATGTGATTTTGGAAGACGGCCATGTTGAACACGCCAAGCTGATCGACTTTGGCATTGCGAAAAGCACTGCTTTGGGGGCGGGGACGCTGTTGCAGGGCCAGTTTGCAGGTAAATTCAACTGGGTGTCGCCGGAACAGTTAGGCGCGTTTGGCGGCACGGTCGATGGGCGGTCGGATATATACTCGCTGGCTTTGGTGACGGCGGCGGCGAGCAAGGGTGAAGTACTGCCGATGGGTGCGTCGATTGTCGATGCTGTGGGCAAACGCTCGGGCGTGCCGGATTTAACCGGGGTGGATGAAGGGCTGGTGCCGCTGCTGTCATGGATGTTGCAGCCTGATCCGGCTTTGCGGCCTGAGAGCATGGCGAAGGTGATGGCGGCGGTGGACAACCCGTCTCTGGTGCCGCAGATTGCTGCGCCTGCGCCGAAAGCACCTGATCCGAACCGCACGGTGATTGGCGGGGCTTTGCCGATCCAAGTGCCTAAGCTGGTTCCAGTCGCGCCCGTTGAGGCTGCGGTTTCGGTGGCTCCGGTATCTGTGGCGCCTGTAGTGAAAACCTCGGCTCCGGTTGGGGCGACGATGATTGCGGCTGTGACGCAGGCCCCGGAAAGCGAAGATGTCAGTCCGTTTGGGGCGCCGGGGGTGGCGGCGGTTGCACGGCACGTGCAGGTCGAGCCGCTGGTGGTGAAGAACAGCAAAAGCGGCCTGATCGCGGTGTTGGCGCTGTTGGCTTTGGGCGGCGGGGCTGCGGGGGCGTATTTCGGCGGGGTGTTTGACAGCAAAGTGGTGCCTGTGGCGGGGGAGACTCAGGCAGAAGCCGATGCGCGGGTGAAGGCTGAAGCGGAAGATAAAGCCGCCGCTGAACAGGCCACAGCCGAGGCGAAAGCGACAGCGGATGCCGCAGCGGCGAAGGCGGTCGAGGACGCGGCGGCTGTTAAGGCTGCGGCAGATGCCAAAGCCGCAGAGGATGCGGCCAAGCAGGCGGAGGCTGCAGCGCAGAAGGCGGCCGAGGAGCTTGCCGCACAAAAAGCCGCTGATGAGGTGGCGGCGCAGAAAGCGGCTGACGAGGCAGCGGCGCAAAAAGCCGCCGAGGACGCCGCAGCTCAGCAAACGGCGGCGCAGAAGGCTGAGGCGGATGCGGCGGCCAAGAAGGCTGCGGAGGCGCTTGCGGCGAAACAGGCGGCAGATGCGGCAGCGGCGCAGAAGCTTGCCGAGGAAGCTGCGGCGCAAAAAGCGGCGGATGAGGCTGCGGCTAAGCAAGCGGCAGAGGCGCAAAGGCTGGCTGCCGAGGCAGAGGCAGAGGCACAAAGGCTGGCGGAGGAGGCTGCAGCTAAACAGGCTGCGGACGAAGCGGCAGCCAAGAAAGCCGCCGATGAGGCTGCGGCAAAGCAGGCAGCGGAGGCTGAAGTTGCCGCAGCGGAGGCTGCTGCACAAAAAGCTGCCGAGGAAGCCGCTGCGGCGCAGAAATTGGCGGATGAGGCGGCTGCGAAGAAAGCCGCAGAGGAAGCTGCGGCCAAGGCCGATCCGGTGGCGACGCAGTTGGCGTATCTGGCGGGCGTGCAGCCGCCGCTATGTGCTTTGGTGACGCTGAAGGATGCCAAGGCCTCGGGCTTTGGGCTGGAGGGCTATACGGCGGACCCGGCGGCTTTGGCAGGGTTTGTGAAGGACTGGCAGGCGGCGACGCGGACCACGCCGGACCTTGCGGTCCACCCGATCAACACCGCGCAATGCCCGCTGATTGAATTTGCCACCCACTACCCCGCGCCGGATGTCGATCCGCTGGCGGTGGTGATGCAAGCGACGGGGGAGGTGGTGAAAAGCGGCGCCAATGTCAGCGGCAAGGTCGAAGGGCTGGAGGGTCGAAATTTTGCGCTGTTCATCTTCTCGGAGGGCGGCGGGGCGACCAATCTGAAACCTTGGACCACGATGGGCAGCGATGGCACCGCCAGTTTTGAGTTTAACCTGACGCTGGAGGCAAATGCGCCGCCCGCACCGCAGATCCTGGTGGCGATGGTGACGGATAAGCCGTTGCCTGCGCTGGACAAGGTGCCTGCGGGGGTGACGGCGCAATCGCTGATGCCGTTCCTGGAAAAACAGTTGGAGAAAGCCGGGGTGAAACCGACGCTCAGCTTCGCCTATTTCCGGCTGGAGAACTGAACGGGGGGCGGCTGCCAGCTTTTCTTGCCAGATTGCTGCGGCTTGATGTAACGTTGCAGGTATCCGGGGTTATTTTCCCCAGCCTGCCCGTTTTACGCCTATTTTTGAAAGCGATATCCAGATGCCCACGACCTTTTCCCAAGACAATCGCATCGGTCGGATGTTCACGCCATTGAAGGCGAACGACTTGGTGCTGATTGAATTTTCCGGCAGCGAAGCGGTGAACGCGATCAGTCAGTTTCGCGTCAAGGCGCTGTCCGCCAAACCGATTTCAGAGATCGAGCCCTTGCTGGGCGAAGCGATTGCAGTTCAGATTGTCACCCCGCTGGGCGACGTGCGGGATTTTCATCAGATGGTGGATGCGATCCGCTATCTGGGGCCAGAGGGCGATCACCACATCTATGAGTTCGAACTGCGGCCGTGGTTCTGGCAATTGTCACGGCGGATCAATTACCGGATTTTCCACGAGGTGAACGTCGTCGATGTGATCCGAAAAATCGTTGATGAATACGGTAATTCTGATGTGGCGGGCTTTATTGACCTAACTGTCGGCAGTTTTCCTGAAATGGAATATGTCGTGCAGTACAACGAATCCGACATGGATTTCCTGTGCCGCCTGATGGAGCGTTTCGGGATCAACTACCATTTCCAGATGGAGCCGACGCGGCACACCTTGGTGCTGACCACCGGCGCGGATGCGTTCAGCGATGCCCCGGCCTCTGCGCGCGCGTTCAGCCCTTTGGGCAGCCGGGGCGATGCCACCGCAGAGCATTTCGATGCCTGGTCGCCGCAGCGGCAGTTGACCACGGGATCGGTGCGGCTGACCGATTACAACTTCAAGACCGTCTCGGCGCAGATGGAGGTGACGCGCGAGAATTTGCGCGGTTTTGTCGGCGGAAATATGGAAAGCTTTGGCTATCCCGGCGTCTATTTAACCCCCGGAGAAGGCAATCCGATTGCGCAGCGGCGTCTGGATGCCTACCGGATGGGCGATGCGACGGTGCGGGCGAACGGCAATGCAGCCAGCCTTGGCGCAGGGATGAAGTTTCAGCTTTCGGCGCATTCCGATGCTGGGCAGTTGGACGAATATGCCGTGCTGGCGGCGCAGCACTTTGTCTCAAACGGCACGTTCCGTTCGGGCGGGGGTGTGGCTGCGGACACCGCCTATCAAGGGGCTTACGTTCTGACGCGCAGTGCCAATCCGATTGCGCCACAACGCTTAACCCGGCCACCGCGCGTGCTGGGGCCACAGACGGCGGTGGTGGTCACCGGAGCCGAGGGCGACATTGACGAATTTGGCCGCATCAAGGTCAAGTTTTTTTGGGCACCTGACGAGGTGTCAATGTATTGTCGGGTGTCACAGATCTGGGGACAGGATGAATGGGGAACGATCTTTATCCCGCATGTCGACATGGAAGTGATCGTTGAATTCCTAGACGGCGACCCGGATCAGCCCTTGGTGACGGGCTGTGTGTGGAACGAGAAAAATCGCCCGCAGATGCCGGACAACCACCTGACCAGCGGCTTTAAGACTGTGCGCAACAACCAGCTTTTCTTCTATGACACCGAGGGCAAGGAAGAAATCTACATCCGGGCGCAGCGGGATATGACACGGGTGGTGATGCATGATGACAAATCCACCACCCACGGCAAACAGGTGCTGAAGATTGACGCCAGCAAAAGCGAAAGCGTGGGCGGCAGTTCTTCATCCTCGGTCGGCGGCGATATGTCTACCTCGGTCAGTGGCGCTGAAACCCATAGGGTGAAGGGCAGCCTGTCGATCGAATCAAAAGAGAAGATCGAGTTGAAAGTGGGGAGTTCCAGCATCACCATTGATCAAACCTCGATCAAGATCAAAGCTTTGACGGTGGAGGTTGAAGCCACCGCCGAGTTGAAAACCAAAGCGGGGGCGATGGCCACGCATGACGGGGGGGCGATGATGGTGATCAAAGGCGTTCTGGTGACGATTAACTGATGGGCAGCGCATCTGACACCACTCCGCCCGTCACCATTGCGCCTGCACCGGGGCTGCGGGTGCAACTGGGGCGTCAGTTGTTCGGCACCATGCCGGAAATGGCGGATGACATTGTGGCAAGGCCGGGGGAAGGCGAGCATGTGTTCGACTTTTGCCGTCGCTTGCGGTTGGGGGAGACGCCGGAGGAAGCGATCTCGCTGATGGCCTTTGCTTTGCAGCCACGCCCTGCGGTGTGGTGGGGGCATGAATGTTTGAAGGCAGCACCAGAGCTGTTGACCGATCAGGACCGTGAGATGTTGGCGCTTTGCGAGGCTTGGGTGGCGGAACCGACCGAGCCCAACCGCTATCTGGCGCTGGATGCGGGGCTGCATGTGGCGGTGCGCGGGCCGGGGGCGTGGCTGGCACTGGCGGTGGGCTGGGCTTCGGGCTCGATGGCACCGGAAGGCCTGCCGCCCGCACTGGTTCCGATGTTTGCGATTGGGCGGGCGTTGAATGCGGGGGTGTTGACGGCACTGGCGCGGGTGCCGCAAGACAAGCGGCGGCGGATGCTGGACCATTACGTTGGCATGGCCGAGATGCTGGCAAAAACTGTTTAAGCCGCCTATCTTAGGTCTTGCCCCTGTTGGAATACCCCCGAAATGAAACTGACCCTGCGGATTGAGAATTTGGATAGCCTGCCGGATGGCGGGCCGCTGGAGTTTTCGGCTGTGGCGCGCGGCTTTGAAGTGGGTCGCGATTCCGCGATGGATTGGACGCTACCTGATCCGAACCGCCATATTTCCAGTCGGCATTTTGAGGTGACGTTTCGCGATGGTCAGTTCTGGCTGAACGACATTTCCACCAACGGCACGTTTATCTATGGCGCGTCGATGCGGGTGTCGTCGCCCTTGGCGCTGAGCCATAATGAGCGCTTGCAGGTCGGACAGTATATCATCCGGGTGTTGGTGGTGGACCCGGCAGTCTCGGCCTTTGCAGCGCCGCCGCTGACCGCACCAGTGTCCGATCCGTGGAGCCTTGCGCCCAGCCCGTCGCCGATGCCGCAGTTTTCAACCACGCCGCTGCCGCCGCCAACGCGGCCATCGCAGGCACTGGCCGGGCAGTTTGGCGATAGTTTCGTGGAAAACCCGCGGTCTGCGGCCTTTGTGCCGACCACGCCGCCGCAGAATGTGCCGATTGCCCCACTTATCAGCCCGTTGCCGCAAGCGGTGACAACGCCGCCTCCGGTGGTGAATGCGCTTCCGCCCGCCCCGCCTGCCTCTGAACCGTTTCCGCTGCGGCCCGTTCCCGCACAGATCGAGGCCCCGGCCGAGGCTTTGCCGCTGTTAGACGCGATCTGCAAAGGCGCTGGCTTGCCTGCGGGCAGTTTGTCGAAGGTGGATGTGGCGCAACTGGGCGAAGACATTGGCAAATCTTTGCGCATCGCCACCGAGCAAATGATGGCGCTGTTGGGTGCGCGGGCGGCTGCGAAGCAGTTTGTGAAAAGCTCTAGTCGGACAATGATCGGCGGAATCAACAATTCGCCGTTGAAGTTCAAGCCCAACGCCACCGAAGCGCTGACCACGATGTTTGCGCAGAAAACCGAGAGTTATTTGGGGGCGGTGGCGGCGTTTTCCCAAGGCTTTGATGACGTGAAACGCCACCAAACGGCGGTTTATGCGGCGATGCAGCCTGCGCTGGCGCGGTTGCTGGAAGACCTTTCGCCTGAGTCGATTGAAGAACGCTCCACCGGTGGAATCATGTCCTCCAAAAAGGCGCGGGCTTGGGAATTGTTCGTGGAACGATGGGATGCCAAGACCCATCCCTATGAAAACGGTATGTTGGATGTGTTTTTGGCCTATTTTTCCGACGCCTATGACGAAGCGGTGAAGTCCGCCACTCCGAAAAACGCCGGTTGACCATGCCGCGCTGCGGCGCTAGCCTTCACATAAGTTTTGCAAAGGACCGACAATGACTGCCGCATTGATCACCCTTCTCCTTGGCACCGGCCTGCTGGCCGCTTTGCCGAAACCGCAGCCTGCGCGTGTTGCTGCGAACCGCAAGTAACCTTGCCCCATGCGGCTGGATGATCTGATCAAGCCGATCTCGCCGGACGCGCCATGCGGTGAAGACCTGCTTGCGCTGGATGATCCGGATTACTGCGACTATTACTTCAACGTCGAAGACCGTCTGCCCACCAGTTATTTCAACATGGTGCGCGGCACGCTGTTTGATCCCAAGTCCGTTGATCAAAAGGCCGAGTCGGCGCAGCTTGACGGCTTGCTAAAGCGCAGCCGAGATTTGCGTCTGTTGGGGCTGGAGGCCAAGTTTCAGATTCTTGCCGGGCGTTTCAAGGGCTTTGCCGATGCGGTGATGGGGTTCGCCGGGCTGATTGAAGCTTATCCGGGCGATGTGCATCCGGTGGATCGGGTTGATCGGCAGAACGCGATTGAGGAACTGAACGCCCTCGCCACGATCGCCGCGCCGCTGGACTATGCGATTTTGCTGACCGACAAGCGGGTTGGCGACATTATCTATCGCGGCTACGGCACTGCTTCGGGCAAAATTCCGACGCGTGAGGGTGAGCAGCCGGGCGACGTTGGCAGCATCACCGGGGCGCTGAGTTCTTCAGAAAACGCCAAGGCTGTCGATGCTCTGTATGAGCAGCTGACGGGGCTGCGGGCGGCGATCAAGACCATGATTCAGCTGTGCCAATCTAGCACGCCGCCGTTCTCGCCCAAGCTGGATCGATTGGACGATAAGCTGGCCGATATTCTGGCGATGGTGGTTTCCGCCCGCGGCGATCTGGGGGCTGAAGCGGTCCCGGTGATTGAGCGGGCCGAAGGCGAAGCAGGCGCGGCGGTTGCAGCGGGTGGCACCACCACGATCACGGTGCAAACAGGCACGGCTGAGGTGCCAAACCATCGCGTGGCCTATCAGCTGTTGCAAGCGGTGGAGCGGTATTTTGCCACCACCGAACCCGCGTCTTTGGCATTGGTTCTGGTGACTCAATCGCGGTTGTTGATCGGGCGGCCTCTGGTGGAGGCACTGGACGCTTTGCTTGAAAATTCAGCTGGTTACGCCTCGATCAGCTTTGGCACCGAGACTGGCTTTGCGATTTCCATGGCGCGGATGCGCGATTTGTCGGGGCAGGCGAATATCACATCAGATGATTTCTCGACGCCCGATGAAAATGATCCGCCCGCGCCCGAAGTGGTCAGCCGCGATCATGCGGGGCAAATCCTGAAGCAGATCGAAGATTTCTACCGGATGCGCGAACCGGCCAGCCCGATTCCAATCCTACTATTCAAAGCCCGAAATATGCTGTCTAAAGACTTCCACGCGCTGGTGCGCGAATTGATTCCGCCTTCCTGATTTCGGCTAAATTTTGCCTGACTGACCACCGTTTCCTTTGACCAAATGCCCGTTTCTGGCGCAGAGTTGAAATCTGTTGACTTGTAGCGCCGGTGCGGCTTTCCTTTTCGTATTAGACAGGAGAATTGTTATGGCCTCTTCCGATTCAGCCACCGGCTTTATCAAACGCAATCGACCGCCGCGTGTGCAGATTTCCTACGCTGACCCGATTGAAGCAAACAAACAGGTCGAACTGCCCTTCGTGATGGGCATCATGTCCGACTTGTCAGGCAATGCCAGCAAGGTCGAAAAGCCCCCGGTCGCTGATCGTGAGTTTACCGCCGTGACCTCGGATACGCTGGATGACTATATGGAAAGCGTCTCGCCCGGTTTGGCGATCAACGTCGACAACAAGCTTGACGCGGAACAGGGCGGCAAGCTTTCGGTCAACCTGAACTTCAAGAAAATGGCTGATCTCAGCCCCGGCGAGATTGCGCGGCAAGTGCCTGCGTTGAACAAACTGCTGGAAGCCCGTCAGCAGCTGGCGAACCTTGCCCGCTATATGAACGGCAAGTCCGGCGCGCAAGAGCAGTTGAAGCAGTTGCTGGCTGACCCGGCGCTGATGGCGGCTTTGGATGAACGCCGTGCTGCCGCCAAGCCCGAGGGCGAAGAATAATCCTGAATGGCCGCCGTTGCAGGCTGCTGATTACACAAGACATTTTTTAGGACATCGACATGGCAACTGAACTGCAACAAGACGGCGGAGCCGGTGGCGCCCTTCACGAGCTGGATGAATTCTCGGCGATCCTGAAGCAAAACTTCAAACCGCGCAGCGATGTCGCCGCGCGCGAGGTTGAAAACGCCGTGGGAACGCTGGTGCGTGAGGCTTTGGCCGATGAGACGGTGATCACCGATGACATTCTGGACACCATCGACAAGATGCTGGCCAAGATCGACGAAAAGCTGTCGCAGCAGGTCAATGAGATCATCCACAACGCCGAGTATCAAAAGCTGGAAAGCGCTTGGCGCGGTCTGGCCTACACGGTGAACAACACCGAGTCGGATGCGACGCTGAAGCTGCAAGTGATGAACATCTCGAAAACCGAGTTGGACAAAGAACTGCGCGGCTATCCGGGCGCGAAGTGGGACCAAAGCCCACTGTTCAAGAAGATCTACGAGGCTGAATTTGGCCAGCTTGGTGGTCAGCCGTTCGGCGCGCTGGTCGGGGACTTTGCCTTCGACCATTCGTCGTCTGACGTACGTCTGCTGCGTGATCTGGGCAAGATTGCTGCCGCCGCCCACGCGCCCTTCATCACCTCGCCCGCGCCGACCCTGATGGGGATGGACAGCTGGAACGAACTCGGCAACCCACGCGATCTGTCGACGGTGTTTGACACGCCGGATTACGCCGGCTGGAACTCGCTGCGCGACTCTGAAAACTCGCGCTACATTGCGCTGGCGATGCCGAGGGTGCTGGCACGCTCGCCCTACGGTCAGAACGGCGAGCCGGTGGAGGAGTTCAACTTTGAAGAAACCACCGACGGCCATGAAGGCAAGCAATACGCTTGGATGAACGCCGCCCATGCGATGGCGGTGAACATCAACCGCGCCCATAAGGAATATGGCTGGACGGTGCAAATTCGCGGTGTCACGTCGGGCGGGGAAATCACCGCCCTGCCGGTACATAATTTCGATACCGGCGATGGCTCCACCGATATGAAATGCCCGACCGAATTTGCCATTAGCGACCGCCGGGAAGGCGAGCTTTCCAAATCGGGGATCATGCCACTGATCCACCGCAAGAACACCGACCGCGCCGCATTCTTGGGCGCGCAATCGTTGTACCGACCGAAGAAATACCAAAATGAGGAGGCCACGGCCTCGGACAATCTGTCTGCGCGCATCCCTTACATTTTTGCGATTTCGCGCTTCAGCCATTATCTGAAGTGCATGGTGCGCGACATGGTCGGTTCAAACCGCGAACAGGCGCAGCTTGAAAAAGAGCTGCAAAACTGGATCAACCAGTATGTTCACGGCAACCCTGGCACCGCATCCGAGCGGGAAAAGGCTCTGATGCCTTTGGCTGCGGCCAAGGTCGAAGTGATCGCGGATGAAGAAAACCCCGGCTACTATGTCGGCAGATTTTTCCTTCGACCGCACTACCAGTTGGAAGGCATGGACATCGGGATGAGCCTGGTCTCCAAGCTGCCTTCCGGCAAATAAGTCGCGGTCTGGGGCGCAGACACTCATACGGTCGCCCCGGACAGCTAAAGTTACATTCAAAGGAGAGTACAGATGGCCGGAACAGACATTTTTCTGAAGGTTGGCGGGAATATCAACGGTGAATCCACCGATGACCAATTCAAAGACCACCTGAATATCGAAAGCTACGGTTGGGGCGTCACCCAACAAGGCACATTCAGCGCGGGTTCGGGTGCTGGCGGCGGCGCAGGCCGTTCGATGGTGCAGGACATGCACTTCACCAAGCTGATCTGCAAAGCCTCGCCCGAACTGATGATCGCTTGCGCCACCGGCAAGCACATCCCGGATGCGACGCTGTATGTGCGCAAAGCCACTGGCGACAAGGCGATGGTTTATTTCCAGTTTGAGATGAAAGACGTGCTGGTGTCGTCGTATCAGACCGGCTCGGGCGGCGGCCAAGGTGCTCTGATCAACGAGCAATTCTCGTTTAACTTCCGCGAATTGACCCTGACCTACTGGCAGCAGACCGCAGCCGGTGGCCAAGGCGCGAAAGTGCAGAAGAAATACGACCTCGCCACCAACAAAGGCTCCTGAGTGCAAAGGCCGGGCGAGCGCGCTTGCCCGGCCTTCCCCTTCGATCACCGCTTGACCTATCACCGCTCTCAGGCGACCTGATCCTAAGAAAGTCGGCCTATGGCAGAGCGTGACGGTATTTTCCAAGTCTCTTTGATGAACGTGTTCCGCCAAGCCGCGCGCGAGCGGGATGCTTCGGCGCGTGATGATGTGCTGACCGATGGCGATGGCCGGGTGCTGTCGGCGCGCAGCATTGAACGCCGCGAGGGCGCGGGGCAGGCCACCTTGCGCGATCATCTGGCGATTGATCTGGGCAACCTGATGGCCACGGTTCATCTGGAGGCCTCTATCCCATTGAACGGTTTGGATTATGTGAAGAAGTCGATTTTGAACTACGGTATCCCTGATATGTCGCGGCTGACGGTGGATGATCACCGCCACAGCCAAGTCGCCCGCGATCTGCGCGATGCCCTGCTTGCGCATGAGCCGCGTTTGATCGCCGAAACCTTGGTGGTGAAAATGCGTCGGCCCGAGGCGGATGCCGCCCAGCGCATCGCCTTTGACATCACCGCCGAGATGGCCGCGCGCCCGGTCGATGTGCCGTTGGAATTTGTCGCCGAGATCGACACCGGGGCGGGCAAAGTCGCGCTGTCGAACCTTGTGGTGCGCGGATGAACCGGGCATTTCTTGAGGCATATAACCGCGAATTGGCTCTGCTTTATGAAGGCGCCAAGGAGTTTGCCGAGGATTTTCCGGGTATTGCCGAGCGCTTGGGTGGCTTGACGCAAGACAATCTTGACCCTGCTGTGGCGGGCTTGCTGGAGGGTGCGGCGTTCATGGCCGCCCGCGTGCAGTTGAAGCTGGACACTGAGTTTGACACCTTTACCAGCGAATTGCTGGATCAGCTTTTGCCGAACTTCATGGCGCCGACGCCCTCGGCCATCCTCGCGCAAGCCGATCCGAATTATGCCGAGGATGAGCTGGAGAAGGGTAAGAATTTCCCGGCCGGGGCCTATCTCGATGCACGTTATGTGGATCGGGATCAGCGGATTTCCTGCCGTTTTCGACTGTCTGCCCCGCTGACTTTGTGGCCGCTGCGGCTGACCACGGCGCGGTTTGTCTCTGGCCCGACCGGGTTTCAGGCTTTGGGGTTGGACGTTGGCGCGGATACGGCGGGCGGGCTGATCTTGTCGTTTCTGCGGCCCGCATCTACCGCGCAAAAAGACAAACCGGGCAAACCAGTAAGCGCTATTCAGGCCGATACGCTGCCGATCTATCTGACAGGCGATCTGGGCGAACAGATTGCGGTTTATGAACATATGTTCACCAACACCACCCGCGCCACCATCCGCTATCTGGACGCGCGCGGCGATCCGGTTTTTATGCGGCTGGAAGCGGGTTGGTTGGAGCAGATTGGCTTTGACGAGACCGAAGCGATCTTCCCTGAAGATACCCGTGTGTTCCGCGGCTTTACCCTGCTGCGCGAGTTTTTTCTGTTTCCGCAGAAGTTTCTGGGCTTTCGCCTGCAAGGTCTGCGCAAGGTACTGCCGCGCATCCCGGCGGCGAGCTTTGATCTGATGCTTGAGATGAACGCGGTGCGGCCCAGCCTGCCCGCGCGGATCACCGCCGAGAATTTCCGCCTGTTCGCTGCGCCCGCAATCAATCTATTTGAGGAAAACTGCGCGCAGGTGAAGCTGGACACTCTGCGCCACGACTATCTGGTGAGTGCCGATTCCAGCCCCGCCTCGCATTACGAAGTGCATCGGATTACCGAGGTGTTCGCCTATTACGCCGGGGTGAAAACCAAGATTCCGGTGCATCCTTTGTATGGCATGCCAGCCGATGTGATGGCCCCGCGCGAGGCGCTTTATTACACCGCCAAGCAGCGGCCCCGCCGGTTGACCGCAAAGGAAAAACGCTTTGGGCAGGTGCAGGGCTATACTGGCACCGAAAGTTTCATCTCAATTTATGAGCCCGGCCATCTGGACAGTGCCGAGCGGGTGAAGCGGTTGCAGATCAAACTGCTCTGTTCAAACCGCCACTTGCCGCAATACTTGCCCATCGCCCAAGGTGGTGCGGATTTCCGGCTGAACGACGACACCGCGATCCCGTTGCGCTGCATCGCTGGGCCGACCAATCCGCGCGAGTCGGTGTTGGAACTCGATGAAAGTGCGCCGCATCGTGCCAAAGCGGGGCCGGTGCATTGGCGGCTGATTTCGTTCGTGTCGTTGAACTTTCTGGGGTTGGACAACCGGGGCAGCCGCGATGAAGCGGCGGCGTTGCGCGAGTTGTTGACCCTGTTTGCCGATGTATCCTCGCAGATCACCGAGCGGCAGTTGCAAGGGCTGAAGGCGGTGACAAGCCGCCCCGTCACCCGAACCATTCAGCGCGCGGGCGGCTATCACGCGGCGCGCGGCACGCAGGTGACGTTGCGGTTTGATGAACGGGCGTTTGAGGGCTCGGGCGTGTTTTTGCTGGGCGCGGTGCTGGATCGGTTTTTTGCCGAATACGCCAGCATCAACAGCTTTACCCAACTGGTGCTGACCTCTGACCAACGCGGCATGATCAAAACCTTCCCGCCGCGCACCGGGCAAGGACCGCTGCTATGAGCGCGCGTCGGGATGATCTGAAAGCCGACCCCGCCGCCTTTGGCTTTTTGGCGCTGATGCGGGAGGTGGAACGCGGTCAGCCAGAGCGGCCTCGGATCGGGCGGAATAGCAATCTGCGCGAGGAAGTCGTGCGGCTGGGGCAGGAACCGTTTCAGGCCTTCCCCGACCGCAACGTCAGCCAAGTGACGGAAGGCGCCGAAGGAAAGCTGCGGGTGCGCTCAAACTTCCTTGGCTATTTCGGCCCGCAAGGTGCCTTGCCGATGAACACCACGGCGGAAGTGCAGCAGTGGTATATGTTCAAGGACGAGGCGTTTGTACGCCTTGCTGATTTGTTCACCAACCGTTTCCAGCAGTTGTTTTTCCGGGCTTGGTCGGATGCACGCGGCATCACGCAATATGATCACCCGGGCGATGATCGGTTTCAGGGCTACGTTGGCGCTGCGGTAGGCTTGGCTTCACCGTCCTTGCAAGCGCGGGGCACCGTGCCGGATATGGCGCGGCTGCCGCTGGTGGGCATCGCGATGGCGCGGGTGAAAAGCCCGGTGCGGCTGCGGCAGATTTTGGAAAGCCTCTGCGGCGTGACGGTTGAGATTGAAGAAAACGTGCCGGTCTGGCTGGGGTTTGAAGCTTCGGATTTAACCCGTCTTGGGGCTGCGAATTCAGGGCTGGGCCACGATTGTCGGCTAGGATCACGCGTGCAATCGGTGAACGAAAAAATCCGTGTGGCGGTGAAGACCGAAAGCCTGCCGCAATATCAAAGCTTTCTGCCGGGTGGTTCCAGCTTTCAGCGCCTGACCGAACTGTTGTTCACATATCTCGGACATGAGACGGAAGTGGAAATCGCGCCGTCTTTGCCCGCCGATCAGATCAAGGGCGTTGCCTTGGGCAAAAGCGGCGCTTTGGGGTGGACGGGGTGGATCGCACCACCACAAGCCCCGCCCGGAACCTACCGATCCGACGCCGTTTTCGCCTCGGACCGCCGCACCGCCTGACATTTGAAAACTGATTTGAAGGGAAACACTATGGCCGATATTAGCCTTGAAACCGTCGCCGGAAAGCTGAACCGAGTCGGCTATGACGCGTTTCTGCAGTCTTTGCGCCACGCAAAAAATGAGGGCAACCGCAATGTGGAACTGTCGCATTGGCTGTTCCATATCGTGCAGAACCCAAAATCGGATATTTCCGCGACGCTGAACCATTTCAAACTCGACCGCGCCAAGCTGGAGAAGGATCTGGCTTTGGTGATCGACAGCTTTCGGAAAAACGCCACTGAAATGCCGTCGGTTTCGGAATCGATGACCACGGTGATGGACCACGGCTGGCGCTATGCCACCCTGCTGTTCGGTGAGGCGCAGATCAGGACTGGGCATATTCTGGTCGCGGCGCTGAAGGATAAAGAGGCGAGGACCAAGCTGGTGCAGATGTCGAAGGTGTTCGGCGAAATCAACGTCGATACTTTGGTGAATGAGGCGCGGGCGGCGTGGAAAGACTCGGATGAGGAAGACATGCGCCCGATGGACGGCACCGGGGTGGGTCGGGCGGCGGCAGGGGCTGCGGCGGCGGGTGGGCCCACCGGGACCACGGCATTGGATCGGTTCGCGGTGGATATGACGGCGGTTGCGGCATCGGGCAAGATGGACCCGATTGTGGGGCGGGATGAGGAAATCCGTCAAATCATCGACATTCTGTTAAGGCGGCGGCAGAATAACCCGATCCTGACGGGCGAGGCTGGGGTGGGTAAAACCGCCGTGGTCGAAGGCTTTGCGCAACGCTTGGCGGCAGGTGATGTGCCGCCGAAATTGCAGGGCAACAAGCTGTTTATGCTGGATTTAGGGCTGATGCAGGCCGGGGCCAGCATGAAGGGCGAATTTGAGCAGCGCCTGCGTTCGGTGATTGACGAGGTGCAGGGCAGCCCGGTGCCGATCATCCTGTTTATTGATGAAATTCATACGCTTATGGGCGCGGGTGGGGCGGCTGGCACCGGCGACGCAGCGAACCTTTTGAAGCCTGCTTTGGCGCGCGGTACCTTGCGCACCGTGGGGGCGACGACTTGGATGGAGTATGCGAAATACTTCGAGAAAGACCCGGCAATGACCCGGCGCTTCCAGCCGATCACCATTGATGAACCTTCGATTGACCGCGCGTGCTACATGTTGCGCGGGATTCTGGCCCCGATGGAAAAGCACCACGGCGTGCGAATCTCGGATGAGGCCGTGGTGGCTGCAGTGAACCTTTCGGCGCGCTATATCCCGTCGCGGCAGCTTCCCGACAAGGCGGTGTCGCTGCTGGATACCGCTTGCGCACGGGTGGCGATCAGCCAATCGACCACTCCGGCAAAAGTGCAGGATTTGCGGGTGAAAATTCAGGCCTTGGCAAGCGAAATCGCTGCCAAGGAATCGCAGCGCGATCTGGGGGAGGTGAACGAGGACCGTATCAAAGAAGCGCAGGCTGAACAGGCAGTGGCCGAGGCTGAATTGGCCGTGACCGAGGCGATGTATAGCGGCGAAAAGGCGATGGTCGATGAAATTTTGACCCTGCGCGCGTCGCTGACTGAAGAAGGTGCGGATACCGTGACGCTGCGCGACCAGCTTGCGGGCAAGATGACGGGGCTGGAGGAAACCAAGCCGGATGATCGGATGGTTTATTCCCATGTTGATGAGCAATCGGTTGCCTCGATCATTTCCGACTGGACCGGGATTCCAGCGGGGCGGATGGTATCGGACGAATTACAGATGATCCTGACGCTGGGGGATCGGCTGAAAGAACGGGTGATCGGGCAGGATCACGGCTTGGAAATGATCGCAAAGCGGATCGAGACGTCCAGTGCCAAACTGGCGAATCCGAACAAGCCGATTGGGGTGTTTATGCTGTGCGGGCCTTCGGGCGTTGGCAAGACCGAGACGGCACTGGCTTTGGCCGAGGCGGTCTATGGCGGTGAGCAAAATATCATCACCATCAATATGAGCGAGTTCCAAGAGGCGCATACGGTGTCGCTGCTGAAAGGTGCCCCTCCCGGCTATGTTGGCTATGGCGAAGGCGGGCGGCTGACCGAGGCGGTGCGGCGCAAACCACATTCGGTGGTGCTGCTGGACGAAATCGAAAAGGCGCATTCCGACGTGCATGAGTTGTTCTTTCAGGTGTTCGACAAGGGCATCATGGAGGATGGCTCGGGGCGGTCGATCAACTTCAAGAATACCCTGATTCTGCTGACCTCAAATGTCGGCACCGAAGTGATCATGGATATGGCGGAGAAGGGCGAAACCAAACCCGCGGTCGAGGATCTGACCGAGGCGATGAAGCCCCACCTGACCCGCGTGTTCCCGCCTGCCCTGCTGGGCCGCATTGTGACGATTCCGTATTTCCCGCTCTCGGCCGATGTTTTGGCGGGGATTGTGAAGCTGAAACTGAAGGCCATCGTGCGCCGGATGAAGGAAAACCACGGCGCGACTATGACGGTGTCGCCCGAGGTGATGGATTATATTGTCGATCAATGCAAAGATCCGGATTCGGGTGGCCGCATGGTCGATAACATCATCACCAACACCATTCTGCCTGACCTCAGCCGCGAGGTGCTGTCGCGCATGGTGTCGCAGACCGAGATGAAAACGGTGGAGATCGTGATGAAAGACGGCAAGATCGGTTACGATTTCGGCTGACATGTGGTGGCAATGTTGGGTGCGTGCTTGCACGCACCCCTTTTATATCGGCGTGCCCAATATCCCTGCGATGATCTTCTGATAGGCCAGCACTTCGGGCGGGGTCGCAGCAACAGTAGGCAATGAACCGCCACCCTTGCGGCTCATCTTCAATTCAGCCCATTCCTTGACATAGGCAATCGTGCGGCCTGCAAGGAACGGGTTGGCCTTAACCACACCGCCGCCCATCACATCGGCGACCAGTTGATCATCCTGCGCGCTCAGCACCATATTCGCGCCCTCGGCCCCCAAGAAATGGCAGAGATAAAGCCGCCCGGCGGTGATGTCATGGCCGCGCGCGCGCAGATAGCTTTCGCCTTCGCGCGCCAAGGCGGTGACCATATCGCGGCTGATGGTGGGATCGGTGCGCAGGGCCAGAAGGCTGGCGCGGCCCATCGTCGAAGCCAGATCGGGGCGGTATTGCTGCATCATCCTCAGCCATGTGCTCTCAATAAACTGGCCTAGACCCACGGCGCTGGACAGCGGATTGGCGGCATCGGCCTTGCCGCCTGATTCGACGCGGATGATCTGATCGACAAGAATTTCCACCGCCGAGCCGCCGCCATCCGCCACCACAGTCACCCCACCCACCAGCGGATCAACGGCCACGCCGTTCTCATACAACTCGAAATGCAGATGCGGCCCGGTGGATTGCCCGGTGGTGCCGATATAGCCGATCAGCTGGCCTGCGGTGACGGCCATGCCCGCCTTGATGCCATCGGCGAAGGCGCTCAGATGCGCGTAGCGGGTTTCCAGATTGCCGGGATGGCTGATCTTGATCAGGTTGCCATAAGTGCCGCCGTCGCCCGCCGCCAAAATGGTGCCGCCGAAAGCCGCGACCACCGGGGTGCCGACCGGGGCTGCCCAATCCGTGCCCTTGTGCAGCTTTAGCACCTTGAGGATCGGGTGCATCCGGGGGCCGAAGCGTGAGGTCAAAACACCTTTGGCCGGGGTGACGAAGCCCGCGCGCAGGGAAACGCCACCGCCCGCAGCCCCGCCGCCGCCGCTGGTGCCGGGGCCGAAGCAAGTGTAATCTTCTCTGCCTGCGGGCTTGTAGACATGGCATTCCAGCACCTTGCCCTCACCCTTGATCGCGGCATACAGCACCTGACCGGGGCCGGAACCCCCCGTACCCGGGTCACGGGAGTAAAGCAAAGTCATCTTATCGCCGGGGGCGGCGAAGCTATCCATATCAAAGGCTTGGCTCATCATCACGATGGTTTCGGCCACCACGGCCGAAGGCACGCCATTGCGGATAGCCGCCGAATAGAACGCATCCAGCATGCGGTATTTGCGGCTGGTGTCCACGTCTGCGGCGACCTGATCGCCCGCGAAGCTGAACAGATCCTCCTCGACCCATGGGTCCGCCGAAGTCACCACATTGCCCGCATCATTCAGTGCCACCGAGCCGAAATAATCGGTCTTGGTGTAAAGCGAGGCCTGCACCGGCACCATCATGCCAGAACGGTTCGCCGCCCGCATCGCGAGAATTTTCCCCGGCCCCAAGCTGGCAAATTCGGGCAGCAGAAGTGCTGCTGCCTCCGCAAAGCGTTTGGCCGCCGTGGCATCCATGCCGTTCTCGGTCATCAGGCCTATCAGATCGGTGGTGTCTTTCAGCCGCAGGAAGGTGTCTTGATAGGGCGGCTTGCGTTGCGCTTCTGGCAGGATGAAATTGACGCTGGTGGTGTTTTCAATCCGGGTTTTCACATAGGTTTCCGGCGTGGTGGTACCGTCCATATTCTCGCCCCAACTGGCATCACCATCGGCGACGACAATGGTTTCGGCGGGCTGTTCGGATGGCACCTGGGCTTTCGGTAAGGCGGTGGGAGCGCTACGTTGGGCTTGGAAATAGGCGAAATCCTCACGGCTCGACGGCAAAGTGGTGATCAATTTTTCTTCGCCGGTGATCAGATCATCACTCAGCAAAGACAGCTCATCCCCGGCGCGGTCTGCCGGAATATCTATCGGTCGCAGCAACTTACGGGTTTTCTGCGCGGCCCCAGTATCAAACCGCAGCACCATCGGATCGCCTGCAAGATCGACGAAGGCCGAGACATAGGCGGCGGGCGGCGTATCATCGGCCACATCGAGCGGATCATCCGGGGTGCCAACCGTCACCACGCCACCGAAATACAAAGCCACGGCCACGCCGGACAAAGCCAGCAGCGCCGCGACCCACAGTACAACGCGCACCGCGACCGCGTTGCTACGCCGCTGCGCAGATCGGTCGCGCGCCGCTTTGAATCGGGGGTCGATTTCCATGCCAACCTTGCCGGAATAAGCTGAAATACAATCTATGAACCAAGGCCAACCTAGCGCAGCGGGGATCAACTGGCCAGCGGCTCACAAATTGCTAAACTTGTCTAAAATGGTCATCCTCAGTGCTCAAATATCCTCGGGGTGAGGCCGCAGGCCGAGGGGCGGAAAGCCCCTACTGCGTGGCCGCCAAAAACAACGTCCACCTCTGGGTTTTCAGCGTATCGACCTCAATAAACCCCGCCGAAATATCGCCGCGCGACCAGCATTCCGAAATCCCCCGGATCGAAAACTTGCGCGGCGAGACGCACATCTGCGTCGTGCCGTTCAGGATTGGTTGGCCAAACACGTCTTGCGCATAGAGGTAGATGTAGCGGCTGGTCAGTTCTTCTTTGATCACATTGGCGCATTGGTTTGGGCCGATGGTCCACCAACCCTCGGTCTGAAACTCGCCTTCGACATCCTGTCCAATGGCAACGTTCACCACGTCGAAACTTTGGTTGCAGACCGCAAACTCCGCCGCCGCTGGGCTGGCGAGGCAAAGACCGATCAAAAGGGGCAAGGCGCGGATCATGCCGTCAGCATAGCTGCCCTACCCCGCGCCGCAAAGTGGCAAGCGGCGACTTTTCTTGTCGCAAACACACCGGACATGCCCTGCGATCCTAGCCACGCTGACCGCAACCAAGGAGCCGCCATGCAGATCAAAGCCATTCGTGCCACGCCCGTCCTGATCCCATTGGAAGCACCTTACCTTTGGTCTTATGGCGCGCTGGATGGGTTTACCAAGACGATTGTGGAGGTGGAAACCAGCGACGGTCTGATCGGCATTGCCGAAGCGCCCAGTCATGGCTCTGCCACGATCATCGCGCGGATGGCGGAAGCACTGGTGGGCCATGATCCGCTGGACATGGCGGGGCTAGAGCGGCGGGTTTTGCCGTCGATGCCCGCCAATCATTCGGTGACGGACTACGCGACGCGGGCGGCTTGGGGCGGGATTGAGATTGCGCTGTGGGATCTGCGCGGCAAGCTGTGGGGTCAGCCGGTGGCGAATCTGCTGGGCGGCATTCAGCGCGAGGACATTCCATTCACCGATTATTTTTCTTACCGCTTGCCGCAGGGAGGTAAGGGCGGCGAGGCCAGTATTCAGGATGTTGTCGACTATTGCCTTTCCCTGCGCGAAGCCCACGGCACGACGTGGTTTGAAGGCAAAGTCTCCGACCCCGATCTCAACGCCAATATCCGGTTGATGCAGGCCCTACGCGCGGCTTTGGGCGAGGATGCGATGCTGCGGATCGACAGCAATCAGGCGTTCTCGCTGCCGTCGTGTCTGCATCTTGCACCGCCGTTTGAGGAATTGAATATCCGCAACTGGGAGGACCCGACGCCGGACTGGACGGCGATGAAACGGCTGCGCACTCGCACCACAATTCCGTTTTCGGGGCATAATACCGATATCGGCAAGGCGGTGGCCTATGGCGTGCCGGATGCGATTGTGTCGGATGTGGCGGGGTTTGGCGGCTTTTCGGCGATGCTGCGGTTTGTCTCGGCGTGCCAAGGCGCGGGGATTGATTTCTGGTGCTATTCGGGTGGCTCGGGTCTGGAAACCGCCGCCTATCTGCAGGCCTGCTCCGCCCATCCGCATATCCGTGAGCCGAATCAATCTCTGCTGCGCCAGCAGCCGCATGATGTGATCGCGGAAGGGCCGTTCAGCCCGAAGAACAACCATATTGCTTTGCCAAAAGGCCCCGGCCTTGGTGTGACACTGGATGCGGATCGCGTCGCCTATTGCGCCAGGTTGTTGGTGGAAAACGGCGTGCCGAACAAATACCGCGACCCCGCTGTACCGGGGCAGATGCGGCGGATGCCTCTGGTTTGAGCCTTGCGGGCGGGCTAGGCTGGAGGGGCCCTTATCGAGTGTCTGATGCCCACCAACCTTCACCATGCCTGATGTGCCCAGCTTGATCGTTCATGCTGGCGAAAGCTGGCATGGTGATGTGGCGTCCGGGCGGTTTGATTTCTTCAAAAAAACTGGCGGCTAAAGCGCAGACCGGGGGGATAGCTGCGGGCTTGGCGCAGGCGGGGCAGCCTGCATCGCAGCAGCTTTTGCAAATCCGAATCCATGTTCACTTTCTGATTGGTCCGCGTCAACCGATCCGCCCCGGCATCTTGCGCGCGCTTCCGGGGTATTTGCGCGGGTTTTGGTATCTCGATCAGGTGGGGGCTAATATGACCTCGTCCCTGCCGCGCCGCGCCCTTAGGCCCGATCAGATCGACGCCAAGGTCGCACGGTTTTTCATTAATGGTGTGACGGCGCGGAACCTGCGGCGCGGGCCGAAGCGCTGGCTTGAGCGCCAAAAATCGGCTAGGCTGGGCGGTATTATTGACATGAGGTATTGCGATGGCCCCCCGTACTGAGCTTAGCCGTCGGCAGGTGATGCTGACGACATCTGCTGTGATGCTGCCGCTGCCGATCTGGGCGGCCAGTGATGTCGGCGTGGTGGAAACCACCGAGGGTAAAGCTTGGGCCGCGGGGTCACCTGCCCGAGATCTGGTGGCGCAAGCGGCGGTGTTTCTGGGCGATGAGATTGGCACCGGGGCGGAGTCTCGGCTGACGATGCTGCTGGCGGGTACCACGCGTATTCTGATGGGGCCACAGACCACGCTGACCATTGACCAATTCACCGCCGAGGCGGGGGGCGAGTTGGTGCTGGGCACGGGGGCCATGCTGTTTGACCGCGCCGAGGGCGCGCTGAAAACGCCAGTTCAACTCAACACAGCGTTTGGCCTGATCGCAGTGCGCGGGACACGGTTTTTTGCCGGACCCAGCAAGGATAGGTTCGGGGTGTTTGTCGAGCGCGGTGAAGTGCGGCTGTCTAGCGGCGGGGTGGAGGTGGCGATTCTGCCGGGCTTTGGCAGCGATATTGCGGCACCTGGGGAAGCTCCGTCACAGCCAGCAGCTTGGAAACAGGCGCGGATTGCGGCGGCGATGGCTTTGGTGGGGGCTTAGCTGGTGGGCGGGAGCGTATAGGCCGCCACCTTGCCGAAGCCGCGCAACTCGACCTCGCCCATGCTGTGCCATTGCAGCGCAGGAAGTGCCGCGTATAAAGCTGGCCCTGCCAAAAGCGTGACACCAAGGCCTTTGCCCGCTTGCTCCAACCGTGCGGCGATGTTCATCGCGCGACCGTGCGCGGTGTAATCCAGCTTTTCCCCCGCACCGACATCACCGACCACCAGCACGCCACATTCCATCCCGACGCGGGTGATGCCGAGGCCTTGGTTCTGCGGATCAGCGGCGAATGCAACGCCGTAGGCTTGTAGCGCTTGCCCCGCTTTCACCGCGCGGGCGCAGTGGTCTGGCAGATCGAAGGGGGCGTTGAACAGCACATGTGCGGCATCGCCGACAAACTTGTCCACCATGCCGCCATGGGCGTGGACGATCAGGGTCAGCCCGGCGAAATAGCGGTCGAGGATGGCGATCAGATCGGTGGGCGACAGCGCGTCGGCATAGGGCGAGAAACCCGCGATGTCGGTGAACAAAGCGGTGATCTCGCGCACCTCGCCGGGAAGACGGCTGAGGCCCGATTGCGCGGCGATCCGCGCCACCACAGCGGGCGAGAGATGCCGCTCAAACCGCCGCCGCAGGACTTGGGCATGGCGGCGGGCGGCCAGCATCGCGGCGGTGGTGGCGGTGAGGCCCGTGGCGAGCGGCAGCAGAGCGGGGTTGACCGGGTCGAGTGCAAGGCCCGCGCGCAGGCACAGCGCGGTGGTGGCGACAGCCCAGAGCAAGGGCAGACCGAGCGTCACGGCTAAGGCTTTGGTGGCGGAGCCGTGCGCGGCGATCCAAAGCGCCAGCAGGGCCATCGCCACAGCTGCCGCAATCTCGACCCATGCCGCCCAAGCCGGACGTAGCAGCATGTGGCCCGAAAGCATGGTTTCGATTGCATCGGCTTGGATCTGCACCGAGGGCGCGAGCGGGGTGACAGCCGTTGGGCGCAAGGAGGCCGCCTGCGGCGCGCTGAGGCCAAGTAAGACGATTTTTGCGGAAAAATCGTGGTCTTGTGACAAGGCTTGCGCCAAACTGATGGTCCGGTTGCTCCATTTGGCGGGATCAGTCGGGCGGATGCGCAGGTCGGCTTGGGTGCCGAGGGGCAGGACAATCGCACCGAGGCTTAATTTGCCTTGCCCGATGCGCAGCGCGCTTGCGCCTTGGGCCAGTCGCACAACTTCAGTGGCAAATCCGGGGGCGGGGGATTGATCTGCCAGCACCAGCAGGGGCACGCGACGGACCCTGCCCTGTGCCTCCCCGCGCAGCGCGCTGACGCCTAGGCCCGCTGCGGTCAGGGTTGAGGCTTCTAAGCCATTGGCAAACCATGGCTGCGTTGGCACCGGCGGGCCGGACGACAGCAGCGGGGCCAACGGTGGCACGGGGGCAGATTGATCGGACAAAGCGGCGGCGAGAACCGTTGGTACGCGGGACAAAGCGATTTGCAGGGCGTCATCGCCATCGGTCAGGGCCTTGCCCCCGGGCACATCGGACAAGGCCAGTGGTCCGGCGGGATCGGGGCCGGAGAGCACCAGATCGAGGCCCAGAACATTGGGATTTTGGGCAGCGATCTGGTCGATCACCCGCGCCAATCTGGTGCGTGGCCACGGCCAGCGGCCAAGTTGGGCTAAATCTTGTGCCGTGATCTCAATCACTTGCACTTGACCCGATGGTGCTGCCGCAGTCGCGGCTAGGCCCACATCAAGCGTCGCCTCGCGCAGATCATGCAAGCGGTCGGGCATCGCCAAAGCCACAGCACCCGCCACCAGCAGCGCCACAAAGCCTGCGCGCCGGGCAGCCCGTTCAATCTGCATCGGGTTCGGCCAAGGCTTGCAGCGCGGGAATGTCGCAATCCCAACCGTCTGGCCCTTTGATCAATGCGCCCGCTTCAGCCAGCGCCAAAAGCGCGCGGTTGACCTTGGGGCGGCTGGCGCCCAGCACGGTGGCGAGTTCGGTCTGGCTGATCTCTAGCCGCAGGGTGGCGCGGCTGGGCAGATCGAGACCGTTCAACTGCCGCAAGGTGAACAGCAGGAACCGCGCGGCACGGGCTTCGAGCGGGTAGAGCGCGATGGATTCCAACTGTTCAGTCGTCTCGCGCAGGCGGCGGCTGAGGTAGCGTGCCACGCCCATGGTCAGGGCGGGGTGCTTGCTGGCGAGCGCCTCGTAACTTCGACGGGCGAGGACATAGCCTGTGGTGTTCAGCACCGCGGTGGCATCTGCCGAGCGGGGATCTTGATCGAACAGCGCCAATTCGCCCAAAGTATCGCCCGCTTCGGCATGGCGCAGGGTCAGTTCGCGGCCAGCTTGGGTGATCAGCGACAGCCGCACGCGGCCCGATTTCAGCGCCAGCAGCCATTCGCCCGCATCGCCACGCTGAAAGATCGCCTCGCCCGCTGCCCAGCGCTGCGGGGTGGCGGCGGCATCAATGTACGCAAGCACCGCATCGGGCAGATCCTGAAACAGCGGGAAAGACCGCCAGAAGCTTGGTTTTTCGCGTGAGGGCGGTGCAGGGCTCATCCGGGCTCCGAAGCTTTTGGCAAACTTCGCCTGCCCTGTGATTTCACGCAAGGGTTTGCACACAAAACCCCTGTTCCGCAGGGAACAGCCGCCCGCGCCGCCGCATGGCATTTAAGCCCTACGACGGCAATCACGCCGCGTGACACAGTTTTGATGGAGATTAAAATGGCATCCCTTTTTGGCAAATCCGGCACCCTTGGCAATGACTCGGAAGTCACCGATGGCACTTTGGGCGTCTTGAACGATGTGATTTCCGGTCTGACCGGCAATGACACGCTGTTTTCCTACGTTGGCGACGACACCCTGTCGGGCGGCGAAGGCAATGACGTGCTGCACGACGAGGCTGTGCTGGGGGTTTCCGGCAATGACAATCTGAACGGCGATGATGGCAATGACACGCTGTTTGGCGGGCTTGGCAATGACACTCTAAACGGTGGCGCGGATACCGATACCGCCACCTACAGCAGCTCGACCGCTGCGGTGAATGTCGATCTGAATCGCACGGTGCAAAGCGGTGGTTTTGCGCAGGGCGACCATTTGATCAGCATCGAGAATGTGAATGGCTCGGGCTTTGCCGACCGTTTGGTGGGCAACAGCCTAGCCAATCAGTTGCAAGGCTTGAGCGGCAATGACAGCATCTTTGGCGGCTCTGGCAATGACAGTATCTTTGGCGGCAGCGGGCGTGACAGCCTTGATGGCGGCAACGACAATGACCTGATCGACGCGGGGTCCGACAATGACACGGTGTCCGGGGGGGCTGGCAATGACCAGATGTTTGGCGGCTCGGGTCGTGACGCGATGAGCGGCGGCAGCGGCAATGACCGGATGGATGGGGGCACCGATGCCGATACGATGGCAGGCGATACAGGTAACGACAGCATCACTGGCGGCAGCGGCAATGATGTGCTGACGGGCGGCTTGGACAATGACAGCCTTGACGGTGGGGAGGGCGATGATCGGCTGGATGGCGGCGCGGGCAATGATCTGGTGCGCGGCGGGATTGGCAACGATACCGTGCTGGCCAGCTCGGGCGATACGCTGTTTGGCGACAGCGGCACCGACACGCTGGATTTCACCAATATGTCGACGCTGTTTCAGGTGATCGGCGGCAACAACCAGATCAACCTTGTGACTGGCACCTTCGGCACCACCACTTTCTCGGGCTTTGAGAACGTGATCGGCACCAGCAATGTGGACACGATCAGCGGCAGTTCGGTGGCAAACCGATTGGACGGCATGGGCGGCAGCGATACCATCCTCGGCGGCTTTGGCAATGACACCATTTTGGGCGGTGACGGCGCGGATAGCATCGACGGCGGCTTTGATGCGGACCAACTGTTTGGCGGCGCAGGCAATGACCTGATCTTCGGCGGCAGCAGCAGCGACACGTTGGACGGAGACTCGGGCAATGATGTGATGAGTGGCGGTTCCAGCGATGATCGGCTGAACGGCGACTCGGGCGACGATCAGATGCATGGCGATAGCGGCAATGATGTGATGAACGGCGGCACGGGCAATGACGTGATGGCCGGAGATAGCGGCAACGACGTGATGACGGGCTTTCTGGGCAATGACACCCTAACGGGCGGTGACGGCAACGACTCCATCGATGGCAGCTTCGACAATGATCGGGTTGAGGGGGGTGCGGGTGCCGATCTGCTAAGCGGTGGCACCGGCAACGATGTGCTGATCGGTGATGCCGGGGCGGATGTGCTGACCGGGGGCAGCGGTACGGATGTGTTTGTGTTCCGCGCCAGCACCGACTCTTTGAACCAACTCGGCGGCGCTGATCTGATCACCGACTTCCAGATTGGCATCGACAAGCTGGACTTCACTGGCCTTGACGCCGATCCGATTGCGGCCGGAGATCAGGCCTTTGCCTTGGTGCTGGGTGGCAATGCGGCGGGCACCATCCATATCGAGAAGTTCGGCGCCGGAGCCGATGCGATCACCCAGATCGCGGTCAATCTGGATGGCGACGGCAACCCCGATCTGATCGTGCAACTGACCGGGAACTTGAATTTGGGTGCGGGCGACTTCCTGCTCTGACCCCAGAAAAAGGCAAATGCAACGCCCCGGCTTGGTCCGGGGCGTTTTTGGTCTGAGTTTGAGAGGGCCGTGGACGACCCACTATGCTTAAAGCGTCCGGGCCGAGGCATACCCCGGCCCGGACAGGTTTGGGGTGCTGGGAGAGGTCAACACCCTGGGAAACTCTTCAATCAGGCCAATTTGGCGGGTTGGCCGTCAGGGGCGGTCCTAAAACCCTCAATCTCGGCTTCAAGCGCGGCCATGGTCTCGCCACCCGCCATCAGGTCGGTGATTTCTTCACGGGTTTTGTCACCCTTGCGGAAATCGGCGGCAATCGCCCCCCGGATCAACACCGCAAAATGATCGCCCACCGCCATGGCGTGCATCACTTGATGGGTGATGAAGATCACCGCCAAGCCGCGCCGTTTGGCCTCATTGACGATGCGCAGCACATGGGTAGCTTGTTTGACGCCCAAAGCTGCGGTGGGTTCATCCAAGATCAACACCCGCGCGCCAAAGTGAACGGCGCGGGCGATGGCCAAGGATTGCCGCTCGCCGCCGGAAAGCCCGCCCACCAAACGGTCGCCATCGGTGATGCGGGTGATACCAAGGCGTTGCACGGCCTCCACCGCGATGGCATTAGCTTTCTTCCGGTCATAGATCTTGAACGGGCCCCAGCCTTTGGTGGGCTCGACCCTGACGAAAAACGACCGCCCGATGGACATCAACGGAAACGTGCCGCCGAACTGATGAACTGTGGCGATGCCGTGGTTGGAGGCATCCCGCGGGCTGGCGAATTTGGCGGGCGCACCGTCCATCTCAATCGTGCCGCTAGAGGGCTGATGCACGCCCGACAACAGCCGGATCACAGTTGATTTCCCGGCGCCGTTATCGCCGAGCAGGCACAGGACTTCGCCCGCCCGCAGTTCTAGGTTCAGGTCATGCAAAACGTCGATCGGGCCGAAGGATTTGTTGACGTTGATCAGCTTGAGGATGGGCGCAGTCATGCTTTGGCTCCTTTCTTCTTCGGCGCATAGGACAGCGCCATTTTGCGGAAGGTGTTGTTCATCAGCACCGCCAGCAACAGCAGCACGCCGATGATCAGGCTGGCCCAGTTGGCGTCAAATCCGGTGTAATAGATGCCTTGGCTGACCACGGCGAAGGTCAGCGTTCCAAGGATGATCCCCACCACCGAGCCATATCCTCCGGTCAGCAGCACGCCGCCGACCACAACCGAAATGATCGCGTTGAAGATATAGGATTGCCCCGCAGACACTTGGGCCGAGTTATACAGAATGGCCTGGCTTACGCCAACAAAGGTGGCGCTGGCACCGCTGCACATGAACAGCAGGATTGTCATCCAGTCGGTCGGGATACCTGCGTTGCGGGCGGACACCTTGTCACCGCCCATGGCGAAGATCCAGTTGCCAAAGCGGGTGAAGTGCAACAGGAAACCCCAAAGCAGCGCCGCCGCAATCCACCACAGGATGGTGACTTGGAACACGCCACCAATGAAGCGGCCCAATAGCCATTTCGCCTCGGGCCCGGCCTTTAATGCGACCGAGGTGGTGCCAGTGACCAGAACCGACAGCCCGAGCGTTAGCCCCGCCACCGCAAACAGCGTGCCAAGCGTGACGATAAAGCTGGGAACGGCGGTGCGCACCACCAAAAGGCCGTTGATCAGACCGACAAATGCCCCGAGTGCCAAGGCGGCGCCAATGCCCAGCAGCATCGGCATATGGAAATGCCCCGAAATGATCGCCACCATCATCGACCCTGCGGGCACCAAGGAACCGATGGAAATATCCAACTCGCCTGCAATCATCAAAAGGCCGATGGGGATAGCGATGATGCCCAGCGCCGCGGCCACATTCAGCCAAGACGCAGCCCCACCGATTGAGGCAAAGTTGCTGCCGCCAAAGAAGGTGAAAAAGCCGAACACGGCAGCGAGTCCCAGAAAAGAGCCTGTCTCGGGACGGCGCAACAAGGCACCGATGGAAAACGAGGTGGGGGTATTGGTCATGTACGGGTTCCCGTCGATGCAGATCCGAGGCTTTACCGCGCAGCGTCGCGGGTGGGTCAGATCATGGCGCTTGAAATGTCCGGCCCCGCCGCAATCTTGCGGGGCCGGATGGCGGGTGAAAGCTTAGCGGAACCCAGCCGCAGCACCAGCGATGGTGGCGTCAACATTGGCGCTATCGACAATGCCCGGCCCGGTCAGCACCGGAGCGGTGGCAATCGCGGTGCCAAAGCTGACATAGGCATCCGCCATCGACACCGCCAGAAAGCCTTGCAGCCACGGCTGTTGATCGACCGCAAACAGTTGCGTGCCCGCCTTGATACGGTCCAGCCCCGCGCCGTCCATATCGAAGGACGCGAGTTGCACCTTTGCCGTCAGGGCTGCCTGCTCGATCCCCGTGGCCGCAGAATTGGCATCCGCTGCCGAAATGGTGGCCACGCCGTTGATGGTGGAGTCTTTCATCAGGGTCGCCTTGATCGCTTCGGCCACAGCTGTCGGATCGCCAAAGCTGGAGGCTGGCAGCGGCAGTTGGGTGGAAACACCACCCTCCTTGGCGATGCCGTCCGCCACGCCCTTGCAGCGGTCTTCAAGGTTCTGCGCACCCGGAACAGTGTTGACACAGATCACGTTTTTGAAGCCATGGCTGCCGAAATAGGCCCCCGCTGCCAAACCTGCCGGATATTCTTCGTTGCCGATGTAATTGATCGCGCCCAACTCTTTGGCTTTATCCGCGCCACCCGAGTTATACAGCATCACCGGGATTCCGGCATCCATGGCAGCCTTGATCGCCTCGTCCTCCGCATCGGGCACCCAGTTTGGCACCGCAATCACCGAAGCGCCCTGCGAAATCGCGGTGCGCACCAGATTTGCCGCGTCGCCGCCGATGTTGTCATAGTTTTGCAGCATCAGATAATTGACCGTGCCACCATGGGCCGCCACCACCAATGTGGCATCATCAATGCCCTTTTTCACCTTGGCAAAAAACGGGTCGTCCGCCTTGCCACCGACCACCGCAATGCTGACGCCTTCGGCCAGTGCAGCTTGCGCGCCAAAGGCCAGAACCGTCGCCATCAGAGCGGTCTTCATGTTCAGTTTCGGAAATTTCATGGTCGCATCTCCTCCGAGTTGCCGCCGTTGTGGGCGGATATTGGGTGTTATGGGTCGTAGGGCGCTGGGGGATCTCTCCTCCTCCCGCAGTGCCTTTCGGTGATCGACTTTAGCTGCCCGTCGTCGAATTGGTGTTGTTCACCTTCGCGTTGGCTTTGGCGCGGGTGCGTTGGAACCGCACTTCCATCCGAGCTTCACCATCAGCCGAGCCGTCATGCCATGTGCCGAACCATTGGTCGAAGGGCACCATGCCGTCAGAGTAATTCACCTCAAAATACTTATGGTGCAGATAGTGGGCATAAGCGTGGCTATCCATTGCGGCCTCGCCCGCCTCGATCTTGTCAAAGCCGATGTGGCCGACCACAGCACCCGTACCAGTGACTTGCAGATGATAGAGCATCAACAGCGGGTGCGACGGCAGCACCAGATGGATCAGAATATCCGACCAATACAGCAGGTGTTCGACCGGATGCATCGACAGGCTGGACCACGGCGAGGGGTTGACCGAGTTGTGGTGGACCGAATGCACCCATTTATACAGGAACGGCGTGTGGATCAGCCGATGGATGCAGAAGAAGTGCGCCTCGTGAAACAGCGGGATGATGGCCAGCAGGGCGATCAGCGCCCAGGGATGGGCCTCAAACGTGGTCCAAGGGCCAAAGCCATGCGCCCAAGCATAGAGCATCCCGACTTCATAGGCAGTCCAGATTGGCACGCCGGTGCCAAAGCTGCGCAGGATGTTGTCGATGTTCTGGCTTTTGAACATGAACACATCCGATTTCTTATCTGCCGGGAACAGCCCGTTGAATTTGAAGCGGTTGCCCTGCGCGCGACGGATATAAAGCCGCAGCTCCAACGCACCGTAGAACAGGAACACTAGGGCAGCATTGCGCAGCAGAATAAACACGATCCAAGTCCAGTGCAGGGTTTGCAGCGTTTCCTTGGAGGGCGTTAGATAGAACCAGATCACTGCGGCAAAACCCATGAACAGCGCGTTCCAAGGCAAGATGTAATGCGGCAGCCAAGCGAGCAATTTCAACGGTTTCGGCGGCCAGACGATGATTGGGGCCACTTGCAACGGTTTACTGGGTGAAAAATCCCCACGCTTGTTGCGCTTGCCAAATTTCAGATCCTCCATCCATCCCCCCGACCGTCTCAAACCGTGCTTTGGTGCCTGTCTCGCATCCGGCACTCGGCTACATTGCTGCGGGCAGTTCTAGAACCGCTTGACATATTGTCGCAGTGGATAGTTGATTGAAACCCATCAGGCTTGCTGTGCTTCTGTGGTCTGCAATCGCTAAATTGTTGGAATTATGTCCGAAAATAACCGACCCCCTCGCATCACTTTGGCCGATGTAGCCCAGCTTGCCGGGGTTGGCAGCGCCACTGTGGACCGTGTGATCAACGAGCGTGGCAATGTCTCGGATGAGGTGCGCCAACAGGTTTTGCAGGCGGCGCGCAGCTTGGGGCTTAGGCGGATGCTGCCGGTCAGCCATCACCGCATGGTGCGGATCAACGTCATTCTCGCCCGCCCCGAACTGCCGCTGATCCGCCGCATGGGGGTGGAGTTTCGCCGTCTGTCAGACCGCATGGATCATTCGGTTGCAATCCATCGCACTACGCTTGAGAACGAAGCCCCGGCGACGATTGCGCGGGCGCTGTTGTGCAGCCCCTGCGATGCGGCGATTGTTTATGCCCAAGATCACCCGCAGATCCACGCGGCCATCGCTGAACTGGCCGCGCGCGGCAAACCCGTGGTGACGATGATTTCAGACCTGCCGGGGTCAGCGCGTCTGGCCTATGCCGGGACTGACCACGCTAAGGCGGGGCGTTCGGCAGGATATTTCCTGTCACGCATGACCACACCCGGCCCTGTGGTAGTGCTGTGCAACCATCTGGGATTTCAGTCGCATGCCGAGCGCGTGCGCGGGCTGACGGCGTATCTGGTCGCCCATGCGGCGGAGTTTCCCATTGTTGAGATTGTTGAGGGCGGCGATGATATGGTGCGGTCCGAGGCCCGGCTGAAAGACGCTTTACGCCGCCATCCCGAAGCTGTGGCGATCTACAATGTGGGGGCTGCCAATCGCGGTGTGGTGGGCGCAATCCGCGCAGGGATTGCCCTTAGGCCGCCGGTGTTCATCGGGCACGAGTTGACCGCTTTCACCTATCAAAGCCTGCGCGACGGGCTGATGACCCTGACCATCGACCAAAGCCCGGAATTGCAGGCGCAATTCGCCATTGACGTGCTGCTGAACCACTTCGCTTTTGCCGAGGCCACCCATATCGCGCCGCCCTATGCCTCGACCGTGCCAATCGTGCTGTACGGGCCAGAAAACCTGCCCGACAAGGCACCGGACTAGCCTAGATTGTGCCTGCACACGCGGCCAACCATGTGGCCATCGCACGGCGCAAATTGGCTGCGTCTTCGGGTGCATAGTCGCGCGGATCAGCGCCAAAAATGCCATGTAGGCTATGGGTGGGTGCATGGCGCTGCGGGCCGAATGGATCTTCGCCTGCCTCATCAGGCTGCGGGGGGGACAGCATTGTGATGTCCACGGCCTTCGGATGAAACGCCGCCAGCAGTGTGGTTTCAAACCGCCCCGCGTGATCGGGCGGCAGCGGCGCATCTGCATTGCCGTTGACGCCCAACGCCAAGGCTTGCAATGGCCCCTTCTGCGCGTTCCAGTCGGCGGCAAGCTGCGCAATCATCGCCAATTGCTCATCGGCGAAATGGCCGGTGAACAGCACCACTTGCCGCACACCAAAGGTCTGCAATCGATTCAGGGTCTGCTCTAGGATGCCGAATATCTCGGTCTGTACTGGCATCATCACCGTCCAGGGATAACCGCCATGACCGCCGCCCGTGCCCCACCACAGCGGCGGATAGACCAGCCCGCCCGCGATCTCTGCCGCGTCCAGACAAAGGCCGTGCGCCTGCAAGCCATCCAGACCCACGGGCAAATGCTGGCTGTGGTATTCAATCGTTCCGAGCGGCAGCCAAACCCGTGGGCAACGGGCGATTTCCGCGGCAATCTGGCCAGGTCGCAGCAGTTCTAATTGGCGGGTCATGGCCATCCTATCGGTCGAAGCTGTGGCTACTGGTAGAAATTGCGCGGCCAGACATGTGCGGCAAGTGCGGCTTTCAACTCGGCCGGGAAAGGCGCGCCGTCACTGTAGATCACATTCATATCCACCTGCTCTGGGTTCAACATGCCCGGGATCACGCAAGACAGCTCGGGGCAAGACAACACATAGCGCATCGCCGCCTCGGCCAAAGTCGGATAATATGGCGCGCAGAGCGTCTTCAAAGCACGCACACGCGCCAGCGTTTCGGCAAGCCGATCCCCCCGGAACAACTGCGCAGGAACCGAGCCTGCGGCAAAGCTGGCATAGGTGTTCTCGTCCCAATGCCCCACCAGAGACCCCGAGTCCAATGGCACCCGTGCGATAAAGCCTTGGCTTCCCGCACCCGCTTGAAACAAGTCCCCCGCCGGGCGTTGCTCGAACAGGTTCAGCACAACTTGCTGACTGGCCACCAGACCCAACCGCGCCAGATCAACGCCATCGGCCGGGCGATAATCGCGGATCGAGACGCCGATCTGGTCGATCTTTCCCTCGATGCGCAAGGCGTTCAGGGTCTCAAGCCAATCAAGTTCATAAAGCCCCGACCCCATCCAAGAGTGCAGTTGAAACAGGTCAATCCGCTCCAGTTGCAACCGACGCAGGGCGTCATCGACCATACGGCGCAGATACCACGCCGGATAGCGCCCGCGCATCTGCGGAGCCTCGTCATCGGGTGCGGGCCATTCCACCGGCTGCGCCTTGGTGGCGACGTAAATTTTACGACCAGACCAGGTGCGCAAGGCACGTCCGATCACCTCCTCGGCATGGCCGTTGCCATAGATATAGGCGGTATCCACGAAATTGACCCCGCGATCAAAGGCGTGCTGCAAGGTTCGGATCGAGGTGTCATCATCCACCGCGCCCCAATCGCCGCCCAGTTGCCATGCGCCAACGGCGATCTCACTGACCTGCCACCCGGTGCGGCCAAAGTATCGATATTGCATCAAACCCCTCCCCTTCGCGTGGCCAAGTTAGGCCACAACGTTGGGTTGGGAAGCGTGACGCTGATCGTTTTCCATCCTGAGTGGCAATCGAAACCCCAAGCGGGCGTTCAGGCGTTTTGCGATGATCTGGGTTTTGACCGCTTGGCCCTGAGCCTAGTGGCGGCGCACCGAGTTTCCACCGTCGATGATTTTGTTGATCAGCGCCGCCACGGCCGCATGCGTTGCGGCGGATATATCGCCCGCAGACACATTTTCATGCGCAGCGGCGGCGTCTTTGATGACTCCGACAATTTCAATTTCAGGAAGAACTTTGCGATCGTTCAGCGCGAGCATCAGGGATTCGCAGATTGCAAGGGCGGCAAGTCCAGCAACGTCGGTGACAGCGGACATCAAGTTTAACTTTCTGTAGGGAGTCTATGGGGCTATCACGCATTTGAGCAACCCCGTGGATATCTTTACGGTTAAACCGAATAACGTGCTAATCTGCATCAGTATCAACGGCCCTGATATGCAGCACATAGCGCCGGGCTGGTCTCTGGCCCGCAGTCGCAACCCAAAGGGGTAAGGTATGGCGGAACAAAGTACTGGACTGTCGATTTTGGACAGCCCCTTTGCCCGCAAGCTGACAGCGTTCGTTCGTTTATCGCAGGACGATTTGTCAGTTTTGTCAGATGTTTATCGTCGCAGGCGCAGCTTCGCGGCTGGTCGCGACATGATCCATCAGGGTCAAGTGGACCAGACCGCGTATATCGTCGCCTCGGGCTGGGCCTGTTCTTACAAGCTTTTACCGGGCGGCACGCGCCAGATTGTTGACTTCCAGATTCCGGGCGATTTCCTGGGGCTGCGGTCGGTTTTGTTCCGCACAGCTGATCACAATGTCGAACCGATCACCCGAGTTCACGCTTCAGAGGTCAAAGAGCAAGATTTGCTGGCGGCCTTCACCCAAACGCCGCGTTTGGCCACTGCCGTGCTTTGGGCGGCGTCGCGCGATGAGGCCATGGTGGTCGAGCATTTGGTAGGCTTGGGCCGACGCAATGCAAGCGAACGCATGGCGCATTTCCTGCTGGAATTGGGTGCGCGTTTGAAACTGGTGGGGCTTGCGGATCGCAAAGGTTTTAGCTGCCCGCTGTCACAATATCAGCTGGCGGATGCTCTGGGGCTCAGCGCGGTGCACGTCAACCGCGTGCTGCGCGAGTTGCGCGAAGAAGGC
Source organism: Cypionkella psychrotolerans (assembly GCF_001294535.1). GTDB lineage: Bacteria > Pseudomonadota > Alphaproteobacteria > Rhodobacterales > Rhodobacteraceae > Cypionkella > Cypionkella psychrotolerans. Next base: position 438,604 of record NZ_LGIC01000086.1, read on the forward strand.
TTGCTGACCTTCCAAAAGGGTAAGGTCCAGTTTCAAAACTATGAGGCCTTGGTCGACCTTTCAGGCTTTGACCGCGCTTATCTGGATCACGAAGGCCCGCTGCTGCGGTGATCTTGGTGCTTTGGTAGCGCCTATAATGTGCCGTGAAACGCCAGAGCCAACGAGGAATCGGTCGATTTAGCCCCAGAGTTTCACTGCAGTTTTCACCAAAACTGAACTGCACTTAGTCACAGTTCAGGGCCAAATTTGCCACTCAAAATGGGCCGTAACACTGATCCATGTTGGCGTTTGCACAATTTTCACTGCGAGATCGGGGGGCTTACGCCTGCGGTTTCGCTTGAACAAAATCAGTTTCGTTTTTTGAAAATGCAAGCCACTGACTGATCGTAGTTAGTGCGGTGGCCCGCTCCCGAGGCCAAGTTGATTGCAATCCGCTGGTGCCGCTTGGCCCACGCCCACGCTGCGTTTTTCATGATGAGGAGCCCGACGATGGCAAACGAAAATGCTGTTTTGCTTGCCCCGCATGTCGATTCTTGCGGCAGAGATAGCGACGTCACACAATACGATATGCTGGTCGCTGAGATGATCTCTGTGCGGGACGATCTGGTCAAATTTTCCCAAAGCTTGCAATGTGTTGCAAACCCCTCGACGGACAGTTTGGACAATGACCTGCTGTTTGGCACAGCCAAGACCTCCAGACATTTGGGGCGCGAAGGCAAAGATGCACAAACATGCTTCACAGCTGCGACGGCGAGGAATCGTTACACTTCAGCTGTCACATTGGAGCTTGCTGCTGAAATGAGCAATTTGCTTGGGGCTTTGGGATGATAGTTCAGTCAGACAATTTGACGGTCCGGCATTTTGCAATCTTAGGTTGTGATTTGAGCTAGAATGTGATGGGCTATATCAGTGGCTTGGCAGTTGTTGCCTGCCATTGATGGGCGCGCTACCCGCGTAATCCGCCCGATGCCAATGCCCGGCACATGTCAATGCAGGTCTAAGCACCGCGTGAAAATCGTGGCCCTGCTCAACTTGGGCCCAAACAAAACATCGCGCGATGGGAACGATTGCCTCTCGTCGGAGTTGTATTTTTATCTTTGCGAATCTTGAAAGGAAAGCCGATGAGTTGGGACCAGATCGAAGTCAAATGGGCAGCGATGGCCCGTCGGGTGCGGTCCGATTTGCCGCAAAATACCCGGCTTGGACCAAGCCAAGTCAAGCCCCTCACGCAGCCGAGTGAGCTGCCCGAGCCGCAGCCAGCAGAAGTTAGCGCGGCGAACGCCAGGTGACGGGGCGCTTGCGCCTTGCCGGTTGGCTGCAGAGCAAGCCCGTCGACAAGCTGTGGAGTGACAAAGCACCGATCCGCTCTGATCTATTTGGGATCGAGCGGTTAGAGCATCACGCGGTAAGCTTGGCAGCGGCTCAACCCATCAGCCAAGACCACCCTCTCGCGGTGTCCAGTCTGCTGACGCGGGTGAAAGATAATGCCAAGGCTTTGCTTGCCGCCTATCGGGCAGGGGCGCAGTCGCTGGATGCAGGCCAGGCCATCACCCCCGCCGCCGAGTGGTTGTTGGACAATTTTCATATCGTCGAGCAACAGCTGCGCCAGATCGAAGACGATCTGCCGCCCGGCTATTATCGGCATTTGCCAAAACTCGCCGATGGCCCTCTGGCCGGCTATCCGCGTGTGCTGGGATTGGCTTGGGCCTATGTTGCGCATACCGATAGCCTCTTGTCTGAGACGGCGCTGTTGCGTTTTGTCCAATCCTATCAAACGGTTCAGCCATTGACGATTGGCGAGTTATGGGCAGTGGCGATCACCCTGCGCATCGTGTTGATCGAGAATATGCGCCGCTTGGCAGAGCAGATCACCGAGGCAAACCGCCTGCGTCAAGCTGCGGACGATTTGGTCGATCAGGTCTTGGCCTCCAGCGCTTCCGGTATTTCTGCCCATGCGGTTCTGGCCGGGTTGGATGGTGTTGATCTGCGCGAGATCATGGCGGCACAGGTGGCCAAACGCCTGCGCGGCACCGATCCGGCGGAAACGCCGCTGGCGGGTTGGCTCGATGACCGTTTGCGGCATTTGGGGCTGTCGGTTGAGTCGGTGGTGGCCAATGCGCAAGCGCGGCAAGGCGCGTCGAATGTGACCATGCGCAATATCGTCGCCTCGATGCGGCGGCTTTCCGAAATGGATTGGGCCGATTTTTTTGAAGCGGCCAGCTTGATTGAGGCGCGCTTGCGCGCAACTTCGGGCTACGGCGAGATGGATTTTGCCACCCGCAACAGCTACCGCACCGCCATTGAAATGCTCGCCCGCCATTCAGGCCATGACGAGGCTGCGGTGACGGAAGCTGCTTTGACCATGGCGCAAACGGGCGACACGCCTGCCGCGCGTGATCCGGGTTTTGCGCTGCTTGGCGCGGGTCGCGATGCCCTGTGTCGCAATCTCGGCTATGCGCCGCCCCTGCGCATGACACTGGGGCGACAGTGGCGGCGGATGGGGTTGCCGGGGTATTTGGGCGCGATTGCTTTGGCTTCGGTGCTGTTTCTGACCGCGGCCTTGTGGCTCACTGGATTGCACAGTGCAGCGCTTATTCTCAGTGGCGTCTGGCTGGCGGTTGAGGCTGGAGCCGCGCTGGTCAATCTGCTGATCACCCGGCTGGTCGGACCCAAGCCGCTGCCGGGCCTGTCGCTGGAAGACGGCATCCCCGCAAATTTGCGCACGCTTGTTGCGGTGCCGGTTTTGCTGGCCAATGTGCAAGACCTGATGCAGCAGATCGAACAACTTGAGGTGCATCACCTCTCCAGCGTCGGTGGGGCGCTGCATTACGCGCTGTTGTCCGATGGCCCGGATACAGCCGAGGCCACCACGCCACTTGACACCGCTTTGATCACCACTGCGCGCGCAGCGATTGCTAAGTTGAATGCCACCTATCCCTCCGGCGATGGCGACAGGTTTCTGTTTCTGCACCGCGAGCGACAATGGAACCCGTCCGAAGGTGTTTGGATGGGGTGGGAGCGCAAACGCGGCAAGTTGATCGAGCTGAACCGATTGCTGCGCGGCGCGGCGGATACCAGCTTTCTGCCGAGCGCGGTGGTGCCGCAAGGCGTGAAATTTGTCATCACGCTGGATGCCGACACCCGGATTTTGCGTGACACCGTGCGGCGGTTGATCGGCAAAATGGCGCATCCGCTGAACCGTCCGGTCATCGACCCTGCCACTCAGCGCGTGATCACGGGCTACGGCATTTTGCAGCCGCAGGTGACCCCAGCCTTGCCGCTGGGGATGGACGGCTCGCTCTATCAACGGATCTCCTCCAGCCCCGGTGGGATTGAGCCCTACGCGGCGGCAAGCTCGGATGTGTATCAGGATTTGTTCTCTGAAGGATCGTTTACTGGCAAAGGCATATATGACGTTGATGCTTTCATGGCAGCCATCGAAGGCCGGGTGCCGGACAACACCTTGTTAAGTCATGATTTGTTCGAGGGCAGCTTTGCGCGCGCGGGCCTTGCCTCGGATATTCAGGTGGTCGAGGATTTCCCCGCCCGCCAAGACGTCGACGCCCGCCGCCAGCACCGCTGGGTGCGCGGCGATTGGCAGTTGTTGCCGTGGATCAGTGGCAGCCGGAAAACCACGGGCGGAATTTCGGCGGTCAACCGCTGGAAGATGCTCGACAACCTACGCCGCTCTCTACTGGCCCCGATGACACTGCTTTCGTTGTTTGTTGGCTGGCTGTTGCCGCTGCCGCAGGCCTTAGCTTGGACGGCGGCGGCGCTGGTGTTGCTGGCCCTGCCAAGGCTGATCGCGCTGCCGCTGGCCATTCTGCCGGGACGTGCGGGGATCACCGCGCGCAGTCACTTTCAGGCCCTGCTGGCGGATGTAAAGATCGCGTTTGCACAGATTTGCCTGACGGTGGTTCTTTTGGCGGATACGGCGGCGCTGATGCTGGACGCAATTGTTCGCACCGCTGTTCGGTTGCGCAGCGGCACGCATTTGTTGGAATGGCTGACGGCGGCGCAATCCAGCGGCGGCGGTCTTCCCAGCTATGCCCGGTTCTATTTGCTTAAAGCGCGCGGCGTGACGCTGGGGCTGCTCATCTGCGGCTTGGCCGTGGCTTTGAATGGCCCTATCTGGCCATTGGCCCTGACCTTTGCCACCATTTGGCTGGCCGCCCCTGCAGTCGCACGCCTGATCAGCCTGCCCCGCATGGGTCGCGCCATGCCACCGCTGACCACTGCTGAGAGCACCGCATTGCGCCTGATCGCCCGGCGCACTTGGCGCTACTTTGAGGCCTTTGTGACCGAGGCCAACCATTTCCTGCCCCCCGACAACTTTCAGGAAATCCCACGCCCGGTGGTGGCCACTCGCACCTCTCCCACCAATATCGGCCTGTATTTGCTGTCGGTGGCGGTGGCAAAAGACATGGGCTGGATCGGTCAGGCTGAGGCCGTGACGCGGCTGGAGCAAACCCTGACCACCATGCAGCGCCTGCCACGGTTTCGCGGCCATCTTTACAACTGGTACGACACCTCGGATCTGCGCGTGCTGGACCCGGCCTATGTCTCCAGCGTCGATAGCGGTAACCTTGCGGGCCATCTGATTGCCGTCGCGCAGGCCTGCCAAGAATGGCAAACACGCCCCTCTGCACCCGACCTGCGCGGGCTGCAGGAGGCGCTGGCTTTGGCGCTTGAGGCGCTTTCGGCCAACCCAGAGCCGCAGTTGTCTGCCCTACTTGAGCGCGTGGCAAACCAACCCGCACTTGCACCTCAGGCCGCTGCATTGGCCGAGGCCCATGCCGGAGCAGACTCAGAACTGGCGTTCTGGACCCGTGCGGTTGCCGCCAGCCACGCCAGCCAACTGGCTGATCCCGCTTCACCCGAACGCCTGCGCGCCGTGGGCGATCTGGCGCGGCAACTGGCAATGGATATGGAGTTTGGCTTTCTGATGCAGCCGGAAAAGCAGCTGCTGTCGATTGGCTTTTCCGTCTCGACCAACACGTTAGACGCCAACTGCTATGACCTTCTGGCGTCAGAGGCACGACTTGCCAGCCTGTTTGCGATTGCCAAGGGCGATGTGGAAACCCGGCATTGGTTTCGGCTTGGTCGCGGAGCCACCCCGATCGGCGCGGGATCGGCGCTGATTTCTTGGTCGGGCAGCATGTTTGAATATCTGATGCCCTCGCTGGTGATGCGCGCGCCTGCTGGATCGGTGCTGGATGAGACAAACCGCCGGATCGTCGAGCAACAACAGGCCTATGCTGCAAGTCTAGGTATTCCATGGGGCATCTCGGAATCTGCTTACAATGCCCGCGATCTGGAGATGACGTATCAATATTCCAACTTCGGCGTGCCGGGGCTGGGGCTGAAACGCGGCCTCAGCGAAAACCGCGTGCTGGCCCCCTATGCCACTGGGCTTGCCACAATGGTCGATGCCCAAGCGGCGCTGCAGAACTATGCGGCTTTGGCTGATCTGGGCGCAGAAGGGCGCTTTGGCTTTTATGAAGCGGTGGATTTCACCGCATCCCGACTGCCCGAAGGTGCCACCAATGTCGTGGTGCGCAGCTTTATGGCGCATCATCAGGGCATGACCATCACCGCCATCGCCAATGTGCTGCATCATGGGCTGTTGCGCGACCGTTTCCACGCCGAGCCGATCATTCAGGCGGTCGAGATGTTGTTGCAAGAACGGGTGCCGCGCGATGTGCCCATCGCCCCGCCCCGCGCCAAAGAAGTCTTGGTGGCGGCGGTCGAAACCCTGTCCACCCCCGTTGTGCGCCATTTTGACAACCCGATCACCGTTGCGCCAACCGCTCATCTGCTGTCCAACGGCAGCTATGGCGTGATGCTGACCCCCACCGGTGCGGGCTTTAGCCGCTGGCGCGATCTGGCGATCACCCGCTGGCGCGCCGATGCAACGCAGGCACAGCATGGCGGCTTCATCTATCTGCGCGATGTGCGCTCGGGCGGGCAATGGTCGGCGGGCGTGCTGCCCATCGGGCGGGATTCCGGCCTACACCGCGCGGTGTTTTGTGAACATCACGCGGCCTTCACCCACACCGCCCGCCATCTGCTGACCCATACCGAGGTGGTGGTCTCTGCCGAGGATGACGCCGAAGCTCGCCGCGTGACGCTCACCAACACCGGGCGTCATCCACGTGAGATTGACGTAACCTCTTACGCCGAACTCGTGCTGGCGGCCCCCTCTGCCGATCTGTCGCATCCGGCGTTCTCAAAGCTGTTCGTTGTCACCGATTATTTGCCCGAACTGGGCGTGCTGATCGCCACGCGCCGCAAACGCAGCCCGTCTGACCCCGAGGTCTGGGCCGCGCATGTCGCCGTGGTGGAAGGTGCCGAGACAGCACCACTGCAATACGAAACAGACCGGGCGCAGTTCATCGGGCGTGGCCATATGCTAAGCAATCCTGCCGCCGCCGAATCCCCGCTTTCCGGCACCATTGGCACTGTGCTGGACCCAATATTTTCGCTGCGCCGTCGGGTGCTGATCCCCGGTGGCGGCCGCGTGCGCGTAACGTTCTGGACCATGGTGGCCGACACGCCCGAGGCTTTGTTGGATCTAGTCGAACGCCACCGCGACCCCTCCGCCTTTGGTCGCGCAGTGACACTCGCTTGGACACAAACGCAGGTGCAACTGCGCCATCTGGGTGTCAGCGCGACCACCACCACCGATTTCCAAAGGCTGGCCGGTATGTTGGTGCGCGGCGATGGGCGGCTGCGGGCCAATGCGGCGCAAATCCGCGCCGGGGCCGGGCCACAATCCGATCTCTGGGCTTTGGGCGTATCGGGCGACCTGCCAATCGTGTTGTTCCTGATCAGCGATGCCGAGGATATCGGGCGGCTGCAAGAGGTGCTCGCAGCGGCAGAATACTGGCAGATGCGGCAGTTGGCGGTCGATCTGGTGATCCTGAACGACCGCGCCTCGTCCTATGTGCAAGATCTGCAAATCGCGATTGAAGCCGCCGTGCGCTCGTCCCAAGCCCGCCCCAGCACAACGGGAACAGGCGGCAGGATCTATACTTTGCGCGCCGATATGACCCCACACGAGACGCGCGCGCGTCTGATGGCCGCAGCCGCCATAGTGCTGATCGCCAGCCGGGGCAGCATTGGCGCGCAGCTTGATCTGCTACCCGTCACCCCAGCCCCTGCGCCGCAAAAACTTGCGCTACCTGCCTTGCCCAGCGCGTCGATCACTCCGCCGCAGCTTGAGTTCTTCAACGGAACCGGTGGTTTTGATCTGGATGGCCGCGAATATGTCACCGTGCTGCAAGATGGCCAAAGCACCCCCGCGCCATGGATCAATGTTATTGCCAACCCCAGCTTCGGCTTTCAGGTATCCGCCGAAGGCAGCGGGTTCACTTGGGCCGAAAACAGCCGCGAGAACCAGATCACCCCGTGGTCAAATGACCCGGTCAGCGATCCGGCGGGTGAGGCGATCTATCTACAAGACCTTGAAACCGGGCAAATCTGGACCCCCACCGCTCTGCCCATCCGCAGCAAGGGCAGCTACATCGCCCGCCACGGCTTTGGCTATTCCCGCTTTCAGCACACGGCCAACGGCATCGACGCCGATATGGTGCAGTTCGTGCCGATGGATGCTCCGGTCAAAATCACCCGCCTGACGCTGCGCAATGCCTCGGATCGCGCGCGTCGGCTTTCAGTGACGGCCTATGCCGAATGGGTGCTTGGCACCTCTCGCGGTGCTACGGCCACGGCGCTGATCACCGAAATCGACGCGGAGACAGGCGCAATTCTAGTCCGCAATCCGCGCGGCATGGCCTTTCCAGGTCGCGTCGCATTCGCCGATCTGGGGGCTGAAACCACCAGCCGCAGCGCGGATCGGGCGGAAATTCTGGGGCGTGCGGGCTCGATGGCCGCCCCGGCGCGACTCAGCGACTTCTCCGGCAATGCTGGACCAAAATTCGATCCCTGCGCGACTTTGCAACGTGAAATCACACTCGCGCCGGGGCAAAGCATGGATGTGACCTTCCTGCTGGGCCAAACCACCAGCCCCGAAGAAGCTCGCGCGCTGATCCTTGCCACCCGCGCCCGTGATCTGACGGCGGTGCTGGATGAGGTAAAGACGTGGTGGGGTGACTTGCTCGGCACCGTCCAAGTGCGCAGCCCAGATCGCGCGCTGGATATCATGCTGAACGGCTGGCTGATGTATCAGTCCTTGGCCTGCCGCATCTGGGCCCGCGCCGGGTTCTATCAAGCCAGCGGCGCGTATGGCTTCCGCGACCAGTTGCAAGATGGCATGGCGCTGACCGCCCTGCGGCCCGAGATGACGCGGGCGCACCTGCTTCGCGCTGCCGCACGGCAGTTCCCCGAAGGCGATGTGCAGCACTGGTGGCTGCCTCACTCCGGCCAAGGCGTGCGCACGCGGATTTCCGATGATCGCGTGTGGCTCAGCTATGCGGTGGCGCAATACATCAGCGTTTCGGGCGATGCCAACGTGTTGGATGAAGTCCTCCCCTTCCTCGAAGGTGCCGATCTGCGCCCCGGCGAGCATGACAATTTTTTCCAACCCGGCATTTCCGACACCACCGCCACGCTGTTCGAGCATTGCGCCCGCGGCTTGGATCAGGCGATTGAATTGACCGGAGCGGACGGCATGCCGCTGATCGGTACGGGCGACTGGAACGACGGCATGAACCGCGTCGGCGAAGCCGGGCAAGGCACCTCCGTCTGGCTCGGCTGGCTGCTGATCGCCACGACCAACGCCATGCGCCCCTTCGCCGAAGCCCGCGATCCGGCGCGCGCCGCCCGCTGGCAGGCCCATGCTGAACGTGTGCGACTGGCGATTGAGCGCGACGGCTGGGATGGCGCTTGGTATCGCCGGGGCCGCTTCGACGATGGCAGCCTGCTTGGGTCGTCCAGTTCGGCGGAATGCCAGATCGACTCCATCGCGCAATCTTGGGCGGTGCTGTCGGGGGCTGCGGAGCCTGATCGCGCGGCCACCGCAATGCAGTCGATGACCGATCACTTGATTAAGCCCGATGTGGCCCTGCTGTTCACCCCGCCGTTTGATCACTCGATGCCAGATCCCGGCTACATCAAAGGCTACCCGCCCGGCCTGCGCGAGAATGGCGGCCAATATAGCCACGCCGCAATGTGGGCGGTGCTGGCACAGACCCGGCTTGGCAATGGCGACGCGGCAGGCGCATTGTTTGCCCTGCTGAACCCGATCAACCACGCCCTGACACCCGCCGAGGCCGCGCGCTACAAGGTCGAACCCTATGTGATTGCCGCCGATGTCTACTCTGTCGCGCCGCACGCCGGGCGCGGCGGTTGGACATGGTATACCGGCTCTGCCGCATGGATGTACCGCGCCGGGATTGAAGGGCTGCTGGGCATCACCCGCCAAGGTGACACTCTGTGTTTCGCCCCGTGTTTTCCAAAGGGATGGCCGCAGGTGGAGCTTCGATTGAACCTCGGTCCCGCGCCCTGCGTGGTGAAAATCCTGAACCCACTTGGTCTTGGCACCGGCTTGAAAGCCGCAAGGCTGAATGGCGAGGACATTGCTTGCGAGGCGGGGGTTCTGACGGTGTCGCTGGATCGGCTTCAAGGGGAGTTGATGCTTGAGATTGGGTAACGCAGTTGCGGGTTCGGCAAGCGAAGCGTGACCATAGAGGGAGGCTAAAGCCTCCCTCTTAGTAACCCGCTGGCTTAGTAACCCGAAGGCTTCGGACTGGTCGCCGCACCCGCAAAAGCCGCGCGCAACTCTGCGGCTGCGCCAGACAACAACCCAACATCACTGCCCACGGCGACAAAACTGGCCCCAAGATCAAGATAGCGCTGCGCCAAGCCGCGATCAGAAGTCAGGATGCCCGCAGCCTTGCCCAACGACATAATCCGCTTCAAAGCGTCTTCAACCGCCATCTGCACCTCTGCCGCTGCCGGATTGCCCAGATACCCCATATCAGCCGCCAGATCAGCCGGACCAATGAAGATCCCATCCACCCCCGGCGTGGCGGCAATCGCATCAAGCTGCGCCAGCCCCGCGCGGCTTTCGATCTGCAACAGCAGGCAGGTCTGCGCATTGGCACTGGCAAGATAGCCGGGCGTGGTCCCGAAATTCGACGCGCGCGCCAAAGCAGCCCCCACACCGCGCACGCCCTGCGGCGGATACAGCATGGCGCGCGCCATCTCAGCTGCCTGTGCTTCGGTTTCGATCATCGGCACAAGAATGGTCTGCACACCCAGATCAAGGATTTGCTTGATCCGATGCACCTCTCCCACTGGCGGGCGCACGATCACATGCGACCGCTGGCCGATGGCTTGCGCCTGCGCCAGAATGGTGGGGATGTCATTCGGCGCGTGTTCGCCGTCGATCAGCAGCCAGTCGAATCCAGCATTGGCGCAAAGGTCAGCCGTGATCGGGTTGGCCAGACCCAGCCAAAGACCGATTTGCGGGCGGCCTGCGGCAAGACCCGCCTTAAAGGTATTGAATGGGGCAGGCATGGCAATCCCTCAGGCAAAGAAACAACCGACCGTGCCCAAGGGGCCAAAGTCCGCCAGAATGGTGTCACCGTGCCGCGCCTCAATCGGGCGGATGAACGACCCCGAAAGCACGATCTGCCCCGCCTCGATGCGCTGACCATACTGCGTCAGACGATTGGCCAGCCACGCAATACCGCGCGCTGGTTGGTTCAACACCCCCGCGCCAAGCCCCGTTTCCTCAACCTCGGCATTGCGCATCACAATCGCCCCGGCCCAGCGCGGATCAAAACTATCCGGCCGCATCGCCCGCCCGCCCGTGACGATGCCCGCATTGGCGGCATTGTCGGAAATCGTATCAACGATGGTGCGAGGTTTGCCGGATGCAGGGTCCACGCGCAGAATGCGGGTGTCCAAAATCTCCAACGCGGGCAGGATGTAATCGGTGGCGTTCAGCACATCCGTCACCGAAACCCCCGGACCTTGCAGCGGCGCTTTCAGCACAAAGGCCAATTCAGCCTCGATCCTTGGCTGGATAAACCGATCCGCCGCAATCGTCGCACCATCCTCAAACACCATATCATCCAGCAGCACGCCGGAATCCGGGGTGGTGATGTTCAACGCATATTGCATCGCCTTCGAGGTCAGTCCGATCTTCCAACCAATCGTGCGACGCCCCTCGGCATGACGCTGCGCCACATAGGCGGCTTGCACCGCATAGGCATCATCCATCGTCATCGCCGGATGTAACAGCGACAGCAGACCGGTCTGCACTCGGGTTTTCTCTGCCGCAACAAGCCGTGTGGCGGCCGCGTCAATCTCAGGTTTCGACAGCATCAGAGAACCTCGTCGGCGATGGTGTTGCGCAGAATACCAATGCCATCGGCCTCAACCTCCACCACATCGCCGGGCTTCAGCCAGATCGGCGGATCAAACCGCGCCCCCGCCCCGGTGGGGGTGCCGCAGACAATCACATCTCCCGGCACCAAAGTGGTGAAGGTTGAAATGTAGGCGATGATCTGCCGGAAGCCAAACGTCATCCGGCTGGTGCGATCGCTCTGCCGCACCTCGCCATTCACCTGGGTTTGCAGGGCAATGTCCGCCAGTTGCGCCTCATCCGTAAAAGGCACGATCCACGGCCCAATAGAACCGGAGCGGTCCCAGTTCTTGCCCTGCGTGACGTTGAACTTGGCATGACGCACCCAGTCGCGGATGGTGCCTTCGTTGCACAGGGTCAGCGCCGCGATATGGCCCAAAGCATCGGTCTCGGCAATCCTGCGACCGCCCTTGCCGATAACAATCGTCACCTCGCCCTCATAATCCAACTGCGGGCTTTCCGGCGGGCGTATCAGCGGTTGACCATGCCCGGTGAACGAGCGCGCAAAGCGCGGGAACAGCGACATATACGGCGGATTTTCCTGGCCATCCTTATATTCTGCATTGCGGTCCGGAAAGTTGACCCCGACGCAAAGGATTTTTTCCGGCTTCGGGATCGGGATTTGAAAGGTGATGTCCGCCAAGGCGATTTCGGGGCTCAGCGCGGCAGCCATATCCGTCAAGCGCGGCAACGCGCCGTGTTCGATCACCTCGCGCAAGCTCGGCATGTCAGGATGGCGTGCGGATAGCGGGATGACACCCGCATCGGTGATCGCCCCCCATGCTGCGAGGCCTTGATGTGTGTAACTGGAAAATCTCATGGTGCGATGATCGGTTGGGCGGCCAGCACAGCCTCTGTCGTCGCTATACCAGAAAATAGCGAGCCATGCTCGAACCAGCTTCTTGGCGCAGGCGCGCCCCAAAGAGTCTGGCGTTGCGGGTCTTTCAGATCCCATTTAATCGGTTCCAGATCAGGATCAACCGTCTGATAATCCGAGCAATAAATCTCGGTGCGGTGGCCATCTGGATCAAGGATATACAGGAAAAACGCGTTGGAAATGCCATGCCGTCCCGGCCCGCGCTCGATATTGGCAACATAGCCCGTCGTCGCCATCAGATCGAGAAGATCAATGATGTTCATCGGTGTCGGCACCCAGAATGCAAGATGGTGCAGGCGCGGGCCACGGCCATTGGTGAAGGCCATATCATGCACCCCGCCCTTGCGGTGCATCCATGCCGCCCACAGCTTTTTGCTTGCGGCGTCCTCGGTATATTCCGTCACCCGGAAGCCAAAGGAATTGTAGAACGCAACCGAGGCATCGACATCAGGGCTAAAGCAGTTGAAATGATCAATGCGCAGTGGTTTGACGCCATGGTAAAGCGCATATTTCTGATGGATCGGGGCCAAACGGTCCATCTTCGCGTAGAATTCCAACGGAATCCCATGCGGATCTGCCGTGCGTAAAGTGCGACCCATGAACGGGCGCTCCACCCATGCCACCGGCAAACCCTGTTCCGCGAAGAACGTATAAGCGGCGTCGAGATCGGCCTCGGCATAGACCTTGAAGCCTAGCACATTAACCGCTGCCGCATCCGACTTTCGCAGGATCACGCAATGATGGCCACGTTCCTCCATCGCACGCAGATAGATCGCATCGGCATCCTCATGGGTGATTTGCAGGCCAAGCAGATCGGCGTAGAATGCCCGGCTGGCGGCCAGATTTTTGACGGCAAGCTCAACGTGGCTCAGACGAATGACGTTGAACGCCGGATACAGCACGGGGCTGGGAACGGGCATTTTCTTCCTCCCTGGAAGCAATTATTGTGGTGTCAGCCGCCAAGTTTCGGAATGGCGTGGGCTTGGGTAGCAAAGGCTATATTCTTGGTTTCCATGTAGAAATCGAACGACCACTCCGCGCCGTCGCGGCCGATCCCCGAATTCTTCACCCCACCAAACGGCGCGGCCAGATGGCGGACGTTTTCCGAGTTCACCCAGATCATCCCGGCTTCCAGCGCATCGGTAAAGCGGAAGGCGCGGGTGACATCCGATGTCCACAGATAGCCGGTCAGCCCGTATTGTACATCATTGGCAATAGCCAAGGCCTCGGCCTCATCCGTGAACGGAATGGCCGTCAGCACCGGTCCAAAGATTTCCTCCTGCGCGATCCGCATCTGATTGTGCGCGCCGGTAAACAGCGTCGGGCTGACATAACAGCCACCCCCCGGCCCTGCGAACTTCGCACCACCTGCGGCCACGGTGGCTCCTTCGGCTTTGCCAATCTCGATATACTCCAGCACCTTGGCTTCATGCACTGGATGGATCAGCGGGCCGATCACCGTCTTGGGGTCCAGCGGATGCCCCACCACGATCCGCTTCGCCTTCTCAGCCACCATCGCGGTGAACTGATCATAAATCGAAGCCTCCACCAGCAGGCGCGAAGACGACGTACAACGCTCGCCGTTCAGCGAGTAAATCATGAACACCGCAGCATCTACCGCTCGCTCCAGATCAGCATCGGCGAACACGATCACCGGGTTCTTGCCGCCCAATTCAAAATGCACCCGCTTCAGCGTATCCGCGCCCTGCTTCATGATCATCGACCCGGTGCGGGACTCACCCACAAAGCCAATCGCCTTGATATCGGGATGCTCGGTCAAAGCCCGCCCCGCATCCTCGCCAAACCCGTTCACCAGATTCCACACCCCGGCAGGCAGGCCCGCACTTTGAGCAATCTCCACCAGCAACCGCGCCGACAAAGGCGAGAATTCGGCGGGCTTATGTACCACCGTGCAACCTGCAGCCAGTGCCGGAGCGATCTTCCACGTCGAGAGCATGAACGGCGTGTTCCACGGCGTGATGATGCCCACCGGACCGATCGGCGTGCGGGTGGTCATGTTGACCTGCCCCTTGGCGCGCAGGGTCTGACCATCGCGGGCCTTGGGGGCAAGATCGGCGAAATAACGGAAATTCTCGGCCCCGCGCAGCGCCGCCTTCGACATGAAGCGAATGGATTGCCCGGTGTCCATCGCCTCGACAAAAGCGATCTCCTCGGCGCGCGCCTCAATCGCATCGGCGATCTTGTGCAGCAGCGCCTTGCGGGCTTCGCCATCCATCGCCCGCCACCCCGGAAACGCGGCCTTCGCCGCCGCGGCCGCCTGTGCCACATCCGCCGCCTTGCCATGCGCAACCCGCGCCAGAGGCTTCAGATCGACAGGGGAAATGATTTCAAACGTCTCGCCGTCCAACGCGGGCACAGCCTTGCCATTGATGTGGTTCAGCACGCCTTCGCTGCGGAACCGCGCCAGATAGTCGTCAGCGCGGGCAATATTGGTATTTAGATCAGACATGTCGGTGCCCTATTTTGCGCGCAGGCGCGGATGGATGGCGTTTTTCTTCCAGCTGAGCACTGGGTCGAGCTCGGAAATATCCAGCGTCAACGCGAAATGGGGTGTCCCAAACAGCGGCGCAAAATGCGCGGCTGCCGCGGCAAAGATCATCTCCCCCGCCCGCGCCTTGTCAGCCGCATTGCGCCCCGCCCCAATCCGCATTCGTAGATCGGCAAAGGCGTTTTCCGGCAACAAATCCGCAACCGCATAGTCCTCACACCGTACGGCGCGCACCCGGATCGCGCCCAACTCGAACAAACCCGTCGCCAAAATCGCCGCATGAAGCGCCCGGCAAAGCCCCGCCATATCGGTGTTGCTGTCAAGATTAGCGGAATACTCGATGGTCAGATGCGGCACATCACTCCCCCCCCCTATTATCATTAACACGTTAAGTAGTAACCTTGCCACTGTCAAGCCCACGCTGCGGCTTGACCGCGCGGTTTTTTCCCTGTCGGTGATTCTCTCCCAAAGCCACGTCAGGCCCAACCGTTACAAAAGCTTCACTTGGCACCTCTCATATTTCCAGTATTCTCGAACTATGGAATCAAAATTGATCACCCAGGCTTTTGCCACCCTCGGCCACCCCGGACGCCTCGCAGTGTTTCGCCTGCTGATGCGCTTTGCGCCGCAGGGCGTGCGGCCAACCGAAATTGCCGAAGCCTTGCAGATGAAGCCAAACACCCTGTCTCACCATCTGTCAGAGTTGGAGCAAGCCCGCCTGATCAGCGCGCAGCGCCAAGGCCGATCATTGTTCTACAGCATCCGGCTCGATCAAGTCTCGGCACTGGTTGGCTATCTGGTCATCGACGCAGGCCGAAACCGCCCTGAGATCACTGACCCCCTTTTCAACCCCATGGAGACGGACATGGCCAATCGCCCTTGGAACATTCTGTTCATCTGTTCAGGCAATTCTGCCCGCTCGATCTTTGCCGAGGCTCTGTTGAATGATATTGGCCAAGGCCGCTTCCGGGCCTATTCTGCTGGCACGAAGCCAGGCACGCAGTTGAACCCCTTCGCCATCGAGGTTCTGGCACGGGCTGGTTTGGATGTCTCAACCCTGCGCTCCAAACATGTCTCCGAGTTCGAGACGGCAGAGGCGCCCAAAATGGATTTCGTGTTCACCGTTTGCGATCAGGCCGCGGCAGAGGAATGTGCGCCTTGGCCGGGTCAGCCGATGACCGCGCATTGGGGTCTGCCCGATCCGGTCAAAGCCACGGGGACAGATGCCGAAAAGGCTTTGGCCTTCGCCGATGTTTTCGCAAGCCTGCGCCGCCGGATTCTGGCTTTCACCGCCCTGCCTTTTGCGGAACTTGAGAAAATCGCGCTGCAACAGCAGCTTGACACCATAGGAAGGCAATAGCCCATGCCCCGCATCGCCCTCAATGGCCTTGGCCGAATTGGCAAACTTGCCCTGCGCGATTTGATTGACACCGGCTCGGGCGGCGAGATCGTCTTGATCAACGACCCTGTCGGTGAACCAGAACAACATGCGCTGCTGATGGAATTTGATTCGGTGCATGGCCGCTGGCCGCGCGCGATTTCCTATGATGCCGACAGCCTGACTTTGGCCGGGCACCAGATCCGCCTCACCCAAGCCAGACGCATCGAGGATTTGCTGCTGGCCGAGGTGGCGATTGATCTGGTGATCGACTGCACGGGCGTGTTCAAGACGGCGGCAAAGATGGCCCCCTATTATGCGGCAGGGGTGAAAAAAGTGGTAGTGTCCGCCCCAGTCAAGGACGAAACCGCCCTGAACCTTGTTTTTGGCGTAAACCATCACCTCTATGACCCCGCCCAACACAACCTGATCACGGCGGCCAGTTGCACCACCAACTGCCTCGCCCCGGTGGTCAAGGTGATCCACGAAGCCATCGGCATCCGGCATGGTTCGATCACCACCATCCATGATGTGACCAACACCCAAACCATTGTCGACCGTCCCGCCAAAGATATGCGCCGCGCCCGCTCGGCCCTGATGAACCTGATCCCAACCAGCACCGGATCGGCCACCGCGATCACGCTGATTTACCCGGAACTGAAGGGCCGCTTGAATGGCCATGCCGTGCGGGTGCCGCTGCTGAACGCCTCACTCACCGATTGCGTGTTTGAAGTGGCGCGCGAGACGACAGTGGAAGAGGTGAACGCGCTGTTCAAAACCGCCGCTGAAGGCGCATTGCAGGGCATTTTGGGCTACGAGCCCCGCCCTCTCGTCTCAACCGACTACCTAAATGACCCCCGCTCGGCGATCATTGATGCAGCCTCGACCATGGTGATCAACGGCACGCAGGTGAAGATCTACGCATGGTATGACAACGAATGGGGCTATTCCTGCCGTCTGGCCGATGTCGTCCGAATGGTGGCGGCCTCGCTATGACTGACCAAGCCAACGGCCTGCGCGCCTATGCGGCAGTGACGGCGGCCTATTGGGCCTTCATGCTGTCGGATGGCGCGCTGCGCTTGCTGGTGTTGTTGCATTTCAACGGCTTGGGCTTTTCCCCGATCCAACTGGCGTGGCTGTTCCTGCTTTATGAACTCGCCGGGGTGATCACCAATCTGTCGGCAGGCTGGCTGGCGGCGCGGTTTGGTCTTGCCACCACGCTGTACCTTGGGCTTGGCCTGCAAATCGCCGCCCTCGCGGTCCTCGCCCAGCTTGACCCCGCATGGAGCGTTGCGGCCTCGGTCACTTTCGTAATGGCGGTTCAGGGCGCCTCTGGCGTTGCCAAAGATCTGGCCAAGATGTCGTCGAAATCAGCGGTCAAGGTGTTGGCCCCTAAGGGCGAGGGCGTGCTGTTTCGCTGGGTGGCCATTCTGACCGGATCAAAGAACGCGGTGAAGGGCCTTGGCTTTTTCATCGGCGCGGCCTTGTTGGGCCTCATTGGCTTCAAAGCGGCAATCTGGGCGATGGCCGCCGTTCTCGCGGTGATCCTGCTGGCCATCATCGCCTTTCTGCCGAAAGGACTGCCGGCCGGCCAGAAAGACGCCAAATTCTCGCAGGTCTGGTCCAAGGATGCGCGGATCAATCGCCTCTCACTGGCCCGGATGTTCTTGTTTGGCGCAAGAGATGTTTGGTTCGTGGTCGGCGTTCCTGTCTATTTCCATGCGGTGCTGTCGGATGGCTCAGCCGATAGCAGCCGATCCGCGTTCTTTCTGATCGGCGGGTTCATGGCGCTCTGGACCATCGCCTATGGCGCGGTTCAGGCTTTCTCCCCGCAGATATTACGCGTCAAAGACGAGTCAGAATCGGCCATCACCGCCAAAGCGATACGCTGGGCCGCAGTGCTAACACCCATTCCCTTTACGCTCGCTGCACTCGCCCTGACGGCCCACACGCCCGCGCTCTGGTTCACGCTGACGCTCGCGTCGGGGTTGTTGCTGTTCGGCTTCGTGTTTGCGGTGAACTCCTCCGTGCATTCCTACCTGATCCTCGCCTTCGCTTCATCCGACCGCGTGTCGATGGATGTTGGTTTCTACTACATGGCCAACGCGGCGGGTCGGCTTTTGGGAACCGCATTGTCGGGAATCAGCTATAAAATCGGGGGTTTGCCATTGTGCCTTGCCACAGCAGGCGTCATGGCCGCGGCCAGTTGGGTCGCTGTACGCAAACTGCGGGCCAGCGCCTAAACATGACGACGATTGCATGGCCCATGCCCTTCGCTTCCGCAAGCTTGCGCGTCACCCATCTGCCCATCTCGCACGATGGACAACACAACCAAATGGCGATATTATTTTGCGACAAAACCAATACCGTTAACGATTTGCCCGACATTTGACAAAATTTGAACTTAGCTTTTTCAATAAGGTTTAGAAAAGTGCCGCGCAGTACTATGCAACCAGAAGGCGCATAAGGCGAAAGGGATGACAATGAAGATCCTTGCGGTAGACGATGATCCGGTTTTTCTGGGGGTCTTGCTTCCGATGCTCGGCGCACTTGGCAAAGCCAATGTGACCATCGCGCGCTCGGGCGATGAAGCCTTGTTCAAACTGGCGGACGCGGCTGAGGCATTTGACTGTCTGCTGTTTGACCTCCAGATGCCGGGCATGAGTGGGATACAACTGTGCAATCATGTGCGCAACTTGCCCGTCTATCGGCGCACACCCATCGTTATGATCACGGCAATGACCGGAAAACGCTTCATAGATGACGCGTTTGCTGCTGGGGCGACCGACTATATCACCAAGCCGCTTGACCCGATCGACCTGAAAGCCCGCATCGGCATGGCAGAGCGTTTGCTGAAAGAACGCAGCATCACGGCTTCCCTTGAAAAGAAGTTTGACCAGCGCAGCGACATCATCGCCATTGACGTGGATTTTGACAGCCCGTTCCCGATCCCCGGATTTGAGCGCGGCGTCGAATATCTTGCGCTTGAAAACTACCTGCTGATGCTGGGAAACAAGCGGATGTACTCCACCGCAGCCTTTGGCATTTCGGTGAAAAATGCGCACTTGTTCTTCAAAAAGTCCTCGCCCTTGGGTTTTGTGAACATGCTGGGCGATGTCGCTTCGGCCATCAGTGATGCGGTAAAGTCCGAACAGATGATGATGGCCTACGCAGGGGCCGGCAATTTCGTCGCTGTCGTGTCGAACAATCTCTCAACCGAGCGGGTTGAACTGGAGGCGATGATCCAGTCTGGCATCGAAGATTTCGCCAGCTTTTATGCGGCAGATCGCCTACCCTTACCGCAGATCAAAGTCGGGGATCTGGCGCGCACCTCGTTCTTTGGCCTGTTCAATCCCACAAGCATCCTTGATCACGCGGTGAATCTTGCCCAATCACGCCAAGACGGAAAACCCAAACCGTGGTGGAGCGCCGCATGACCGGATTGCAATACTTTGGCGGATCAGCAGGCGGCGGGGCCAATGACATGACGGCGGTGCTAGAACCCGCGCGCGCGATGTTTCGTGGCTTAATTGTTGAACGCATCATGGCCTTTGAAGCCTATCGCAAGCTTGTCCAGCATGGCGAAAACCCACAGGATGAGATGGCGAAGATTGCCGATATCGCCCATAAAATTTCCGGCGTGGGCGCGACGCTTGGCTTTTTCAGAACCGGACAACTCGCAGGTGTCTTGGATCGTGCCATCACGGAAAACCTGGCGAAATGTGCCGATCCTGAATATTTCCGGCTCATCGTCGACCCCATGCTAGAGGCACTTCTGATCGAAATGGAATCCCTGCTCGACGACTAAAGCGCAGCATATGCTTGCCTTATGGCTTGGGTTCTGCTGCTGATCCAACCAAAGCACTGACAGCCAGCGACAGATCAATCGAGCTGATCGGCTTGCCGATACAGCTGTCAAACCCCCAAGCGATATAACCCGCGATCTGATGCGCCATCACATTGGCGGTCACGGCAATGATCGGGATCGGCGGGACGCCGTGCAGCGCTTCAAGCTCGCGGATTTTCCGCAAAGCCGTCGGTCCGTCCATCACGGGCATCGCAATATCCAACAAGATGGCGTCAAAGCGCCCGGCTTCCCAAGCCTGCACAGCTTGTTCGCCATCGTTGACGATGACCACCTTGGCACCAAGCCGGGCCAGCATCATTTCCAGCACGGCGCAATTCGTTTGATTGTCGTCAGCCGCCAGCAAGCGCAGCCCCGCAAGGCCAATAGATTCCATAGGTGCTTTTGCAACCCGGTCGACCGCAACAGTGCTCAGCGGCAGTGGCAACGAAACGCTGATCGTCGTACCGCGCCCGCGCGCGGAATCGACCGTGATCGTGCCGCCCATCCGATCAACCAAAGACTGCGTGATCGCCATGCCCAAACCTGTGCCGCCGTAACGCCGGGTGACCGAACTGTCGGCTTGGCTGAACTCGTCATGCAGACGCGACACTTGTTCCGGTGTCATGCCGATCCCGCTATCGCGCACCTCGATCACCAGCGGCATCGTCGCACGTCCACTGATCTTGACCGTCACCTCACCGCGATCGGTGAATTTGATCGCATTGCTGACCAGATTGTGCAGCACCTGCTGCACCCGATGCGGATCACCCACCCGTAACAATTCCGCGCCGGACCCGATCAGAACCTCAAAATCCAAACCCTTTTCGTCGGCGCGCAATTCGTACTGATCTTCAATCCGTTTGGCCAGATCAAGCGGGCTGAACGGCAGCTCCTCAAACTCGATCTTGCCAGCTTCAATCTTGGACATGTCCAGAATATCATTGAGAATATTCAGCAATGCCTCGCCCGAACGCCGGATTGTACCGATCATGCGCTTCTGGTCGGGTTGCTCCAACGATGTCTCCAAAAGCTCGGCCATGCCCAGCACCCCATTCAACGGGGTGCGGATTTCGTGGCTCATGTTCGCCAAGAACTTCGATTTGGTCCGGCTGGCTTCCTCGGCATGGGCTTTGGCCACATAAAGCTGCGTCACATCCGACCCGACACCGCGAAAGCCCGCGAACGTGCCATCCTCGTCAAACACCGGCGCGCCACTCATCCGGCGCCAGCGGACAACGCCATCGGTCGATTGTGGCGCGCGATAGACGAAATCCTGAAACGGCTGATTTGAGTTCAGCGCCGCCAGCATGATATCCCAGTCGATGCCCGGCAACATATCGGGGTTGGCTTCCAGCCACTCCTCTTGCGTTTTGCCCAGCAAGCCTTCCTTTGGCACGCCGCCATCATCGAAATACGCGCCATCCAGTACGAAGACAAAGCGCCGATCGCTGTCCATCTCCCACAGCCAGCCATCCGAGACCGCCGCAATGTCGATCAGGCGCTGTTCGACCTTGGCGCGTTCGACTATCTCCCGTTCAAGATCGGCTTTGACAGCCGTCAGCGCGGCTTCCCGTGCCCTTTGCGCGCTGATGTCGACCTGCACGCCGAGAATCAGCCCCGGCGCCCCATCCGGCCCCCAATGAATTATACGGCCGGTATCAAGCACCCAGATCCAGTGACCCGCCTTGTGACACAGGCGGTACTCGGCCTTGAAGATATAATTTGGATCGTCGAACAATTTGTTGAACAGGGCCTCGGTAGCGTCCAGATCATCGGGATGCACCCGTTGCCGCCAAGTCTCAAACGTCACCGGACTGAGTTCTTCCAGCCGATAGCCCAGCAACGCCGCCCAATATTCGTTGACGCGATGTTCGCCGGTGATGACATTCCATTCCCACGAACACACCTCTGCGCCGTTGATCAGATTGCTATACTTTTGCTCCGCCAGAAACTGCTTGCTGATGTCGGTATGAACCTCCATCAACGCGCCGTTCGCCATGAGTTGCTCATTGACACGCAAGATACGGCCGTCCAGAAGCGTCCGCTCAAAGCTCCGCCCCGGCATGTGGCGATTGGCAATGCGCTCGGCAATCCACGCGTCCTCGCGCCCCTGCGCTTCCACGACCTGACCATGCGCGATGCCATAGCGCAGAATGTCCTGAAACCCGCGACCCGGTACCAATTCCGAAGCGATCAGCGGATAGAAATCGCGAAAACTCTGGTTGCAATAGACGAACCGGTCGTCGGCATCATAGATCACCACGCCCTGATCAAGAATACGCAGGGCTTCAATTTGAAGCTGGAGGCGAACGGCATTTTCTTGGGCTTTGGTATCAACAGAACCAACGCCTGAAGTGCCCGTTCCTGCGTTATCTGCTGTGCTCACATTCAGCCTTTTCATTCACTCTTTCAGAACAGGTCCACACGATGGCCCGTCACTGTCAAGCAAATGTTGGCCTAAACGCTGCCCTGCGGCACCACGCCCCCCAACAGCGCGCCAACCGTCGAAAGCAGGTCCTGCCGGCTCAGCGGTTTCGGCAGCGTGACCTCAAGCGAGGAGGCGACGGTGCTCAGATCAAACGGCTTAAAATTCGCGTCGGCGGTAAACCGGATCACTGGCGTTGTGGCATTCATCGTCCGTCCTGCCCGCAAATGACGGATCACTCGATCACCGGTAATGAAGGGCATGTTCTGATCGACGATCATCAGATCGAAGCGATGCGTCAACGCCGCTTCCAAAGCTTCCCGCCCATCCGAGGCAATAGTCAGCTCGACGTTCACCCCAAAGAGGAACGCCTGAACGATGCTTTGATTGACTAAATCATCCTCGGCCAACAAGATTTGGAATTTGATCGGAGGTGCAGCTTCTGTCATTTGGAATCAACCCGTCACTGGAGCAAAAAACATAGTTCTTCCTATAAACCGAGTTACATAAATTTTTGCTAGAAAAATGGCCAAAACATAGGGAATTGGCCTATTTGCTAGGAGTTACAGCTGCTTAGCAACCACAGGTTGCAATGTGGTGACATCAAAGCTGCAGTAGGCTGTGCAAAGCATGCAAAAGATCAAGTCGCCGGAATGGTTTCGCCAGATGGCTGTCAAATCCACCGATAAGATAGTCGGCGATCTGAGTCGGCATCGCATGCGCCGTCACTGCAACCGCCAAAACCGGAGCCAAGCCGCGCGACGCTTCGATGGCGCGAATTTCTGCCAGCGCACTCATCCCATCCAGCACCGGCATGGTGATATCCAGCAGCACCAAGGCAAAGGGCTCCCCCCGATCAAGCGCCGCGCCCCAAACCTCAACTGCCTCGCTGCCATTTTCAACCTGCGTCACCACCGCGCCAGTTCTGGCCAGCATCTCGGACAACACCAGCCGATTGGTTGCGTTGTCGTCCGCGCAGAGAAGACGCACTCCTGCCAGCGCGTCTTCGCGTAAGGAACCCGCTTTTGGCTTCACCAGCGTTGAAGGCGCGCTCTCTGCCTCGGGCAGCGGCAACACGATCCGAAACATCGAGCCAAGCCCCGGCGCACTTTCCGCTGAGATCGTCCCGCCCATCAAGGTCACAAGCTCCCGGACAATCGACAGCCCAAGCCCGGTGCCCCCAAACCTGCGTGTCATGCTGCCGTCAGCCTGCTCAAAACTCTCAAACACCCGCGCCACCTGCGACGCGTCCATGCCGATCCCGGTGTCCGAAACTTCGATCTGAACCGGCTTGTCGGTCCGACACGAAAATTTCAGCGTGACCGTGCCTTTCTCGGTGAACTTGAACGCGTTATTCAACAGATTGTTCAGCACCTGCATCAAGCGATGCGCATCGCCCAAACGCGGCTTGTCGCAACCTGCCGTCGCAAGCACCTCAAACGCCACGCCCTTTTCTTCGGCCGCAATCGCATAGATCGTTTCCGCTTGGCGGATCAGTTCCAGCGGCACAAAGGGTGCCGATTCTAACGCCATCTTACCAGCCTCAATCTTGGACATATCAAGGATTCCATTCAGCACGGTCAGCAAGGTCTCGCCCGACTTGCGGATCGTATCGACCATCTGGCGCTGCAACGGTTCGGCAACAATGTCCGCCAGAACCTCGGCCATGCCCAGCACCCCGTTCAGCGGAGTTCGGATCTCATGGCTCATATTGGCCAGAAAGGTCGATTTCGCCCGACTCATGTCTTCGGCCCGCATCAGCGCGTCTTGCAAACGCTGGGTCGCCGCCAGACTTTCCGTGACATCCGAGAAAGACACGACCCCAAAGCGCTGGTCGCCCATATCCAGCAGGGTTGCATTAAACGACAGAATACCGCGCCCGCCATCGGGGCGTAAAAACGCACATTGGATGTTGCGTAGCGGCTCAACCGCCCGCAGCGCCAGTTTGAACGGCGATTGGTCTTCCGCCAAGCCTGTGCCATCGACATGCTCTAGCTTCAGCGCCGAAATGTCGAAATCTTCGCCGGGCGCAATTCTGCAGATCGGCCCCAGAATACGCTCCGCTTCTTGGTTCACATAAGAAATCCTATGCGATCCATCCAGCACAACAATCGCCGAGCTGCTGGCATCCATCACGTCCAGAAGGAACGCCCGGCTGGCAAAAACATCCTGCTCAAGCTGCTTTTGATCGCTGACATCAAGGTGCACGCCAGATATCCGCAACGGCGCGCCATCGGGTGTGCGCTCGGACACCCGGTATCGCGAAAGTATCCAAACCCAATGGCCGTCGCTGTGGCGCATCCGAAATTCAGCACTGACATACGGCGCATTTGCGTCCTGATTGAAATCCTCAATGCGCACAAGTTTCGTTTGATCGTCTGGATGGAGCATCGCAAGAAAGTCGGGCACACTCAGAGCACCCAATTTGTCGGCCTCAAGCCCAAGGATTTCCTCCCAGCGCCCGCCGACATGAATTTTGTTGGTGGTGACGTCCAACTCCCAAGTGCCCACAGCGGAGCCGTCGATGATATCGTTCAGGCGTTGCTCGGTCCGATGCCGGTCGGCAAGCACCTGAGTCAGATTCCTGTTGGCGGCGTCCAATGCGGCGATCTGATTGCGCGTCGCCGTGATGTCAAAGCCCATCGCAATCACGCCACCATCCGCGGTGCGGGTGCTGACCCGGTGCATCCAGCGCCCATCCGGCAGTTGCACCTCATCATCCCAGCGCGGCTTGTGATATTGCGACAGCCGTTTTTGCAGCCACGCCTCTCTTTGCGCCTCAGTCGAGTCGCCCAGAAACGCCTGCTTTTCCAAGCCAACCCGCAATAGATCGCCCAAGGTCACCCCCACGACGGCATGACTAGCAAGATCTGGGAAGGCCCGATGATAGGCCGCATTGACAGCAACAAGCCGATCCTCGGCATCAAAGATCACCACGCTGTCGGGCAATGCCTGAATCGCATTGTTCAGCCGCATGTGCGAGGCGGCAGCCGCCGACGCCAGCGCCGCCATCGCTGATTCCTGATCCTTCAGCTTACTGACCACCGCACCGATCGAGTCGTAGCCCTGTAGGGCATCTAAATGATCCTGCGCGCGCCCCAAATCAGACCTAGGCTGCTGATCGGCGTCGCCTAGCTTGCCTGCAGCAAGACCCTGCACCAGAATGGCCTGCAAGATATCCGTTAGCGCCTGCAACATCTGCATCGAGGCCGCACTGTCAAAATACTCCGCCCCCAAAGCAGCATACCCGATGGCCCCGATGCATTGCCCGCTCTCCATCATCGGCAAAAACAGGAAATCTTCCGGGCCGTGATCTGCGCCGTCGCCGCGCTGCACAAACCGCGCTGCGGAAATCTGCATCGCCTGAGCGGCCACACCATCGCCCAGCCAATGCGCAACCAGAGCGGTGGGCAATATCTGCGGCAACACACCGATTTGCTCGGGCACCGCCCCGCTCGCGCTATAGGTCAGATGGCACAACCCGTCGCATCCGCGCAGATACACAACCGCGCCACTCACACGGATCAAAGGGCAAAGCTGCGCTAGCGCGGAGTCAACGGCTAAGGCGGCACCACGTCTGCGAGATTCCAGAAGATTGCCAAGAACTGCAACCAAAGGCACAATATTTTGCAACCAAACTTCCCCAATAGGTTGTCCTTTGCTAGCGGTTTCTGGGCCACAGTCATAGGGCTGAACGTAGCCTGCCTCCCTTTCCGCAGCAGATTCCCCCGAAAATCCCTTCGCCCAATCACGAAGCCGCGCTGCCGTCGCGTCAAGCCGCTGCAAGATCCCGCCCGAGATCGAGCCAGTGCCGACCCGGACAGCCCGGCCTGCGCGGGCACCCAGCACCCTCTTGACGTTTTCAGACGACCCCATGTCAGCACGCCCGTAATTGCTGCGATATCTGAGCGCCCTGACCCTCTCGCAATACGTCAACAGGACTGACACAACTCAAGAGAGACTAAAGATAAGATTTCATATGGCATATATATACCTAAGATTGACTGATATCAAACTCTCCATTAGGTTGTAAATGGGTGGGGGTGTTGCGAAGAGTTTATCTTCGCTTAACTCAAGAGGATAAGTGATTCAGATGACAACCTTTACGGGAACTAACGGCAGCAACATCATGCCAAGCCTGCTTGGCGCGGTTGCGGCACTGGGTGACGACCAATTCTTCGGATTGGGCGGCAATGACCTGATGATCGGCTTTCTAGGGAACGATACGTTCGAGGGTGGCGCCGGTGCAGATATCATCATCGGCGGTGTTCTGAATATAAATCTGCTAAGCGCGACTGTGGATGCAGCAGGCAATGACACCGCGACGTACACAACGTCGAACTCGGGCGTGACCGTTGACCTTTCAACGGCCGCACCGCTTGCGCTTAATTTGCTGAACACCGGCATCTCGCTCAGTGTGGTTGAAGCGGTCACGGGCCATGGCGGACACGCAGAAGGCGATATTTTGATTGGGATTACCAATCTAACCGGCTCGAATTTCGCGGATGCCTTGACTGGCAATGGCCGTGACAACCTGCTTTTGGGCGGCGGCGGAATGGATACGCTCAGCGGGAACGCTGGAAATGACACGATTTTTGGCCAAACCGGAAACGACCTGCTGTTCGGCGGGGATGGCGACGATTCCATCGAAGGTGGCGATGGGGTCGACACGGTCAACGGCGGTAGCGGCGATGATGTGCTATATGGCAAAGATGGCGCTGATATCCTGAATGGCGATGCTGGAAACGATTTCCTATATGGCGGCACAGGTGCCGACATAATGGCCGGCGGCACGGGAAATGACATTTATTATATCGACTCGGTCGGCGACAAAATCATTGAGAATGTCGGCGAAGGCATCGATGGCATTCAAAGCACGATAACGGTCCAAATGGCAACCTACAGCCAGAATCTCGAAAACCTTGAATTGCTGGATGACGGCGGAAATATTAATGCTTTTGGAAACAATCTGGGAAACCGGATTGTTGGCAATATCGGCAATAACCTTATCCGCGGCGGCATTGGCGATGATGCGCTGTATGGCGGACGTGGAAACGATAGCATCTTTGGTGATAGCGGTAACGACTATCTCAATGGCGGCATCGGCGACGACATTCTGACTGGCGGCGGCGGCAATGATGTGCTGATCGGCAATGCCGGGGCAGACAGCTTTGTCTTTGCGGGCGTTTTCGGCAATGACATCGTTGAGGATTTCTCGGTCGCGAATGCCAAAGAATACATCGACCTGCGGGCGCTGCCGGGCGTGACTGGCTGGGCTGATCTGACGGCCAACCATCTGAGCACGAACCTCAACGGCGATGCGGTTATCACGATTGGCGCCAATACGATCACGCTGACTGACGTAACGGTGGCTTCGTTGACTGCGAACGAATTCCTGTTCTGATTGCCCAAACTCGTCAGCGGTGCATTTCCTGCCCTTCATCAAAGGGTTAGGTGATGCGCCGCTGATATTTTTTGAAAGCGTGGCGTGTCATTATCGCTGCTCGCCGATTGTCTCGCTTGCGCGACGACGCACCAGACCCCACCACAACTAGCAGCAGTTGATCTTGGTGCCCCAGTCGTTACAGCGCTGCGTCAAATCCTCGGGAAAGGGTTGATCGGTGAAGACTTCGCTGATCTCGCTCAGCGACGCCAACCGTGCCGGGGCGGACCTTCCCAGCTTTGAATGATCACAGACCAAAAACACCCGTCGTGCTTGCCGGATGATGGTTTTTGACACCCGCACTTCGGCCAAGTCGAAATCCAACAGATCGCCATCGCCGTCCAAGGCCGAACTGCCGATGATCGCGTAATCCACCTTGAACTGCTCAAAAAACTGCGTGGTCAGCTCACCCACCAAGCCGCCGTCCGAGCGTCGGAACGCCCCGCCCGCAACCATGATGTCGCAGCTTGCATTGGCCACCAGAATATTGGCGACGTTCATGTTGTTGGTGATCACGGTGATGTTGCTATGTTGCAGCAACTCGCGCGCCACCGCCTCGGTAGTGGTGCCAAGGTTGATGATGATTGAGCAATTATTCGGGATCGCCGCAGCACAGGCCTTGGCGATCGCGGCCTTGGCTGCCTCATTCATATACCGCCGCTCGTCATAGCCCAGATTGGTGACCCCCGTGCGCGGCACCGCCCCGCCATGCACCCGGTCGAGGAGCCCCGAGTCCGCCAGTTCCGTCAAATCGCGCCGAATGGTCTGCAAGGTCACGTCAAAGCGCTGTGCGAGATCCTCAACCACCACGCGGCCATCGGCGCGGGCAATTTCGACAATCTCACTCTGTCGAAAGCTGAGGGCCAAGGAGTTTCCTTTCGCGCGATGACGCCGGGTAAGCGGCATCTTTCGGGCAAGTGGCGCCGCCGATCAAGGCCGAAAACACGCTGCATCGCAGTGATATTTCACGCCGCATCGCAGCGCGAATTTGTGCGAATTTGAGATTATCGCAGCAAAATCAAAGCAGGTAGCGCAATCATTGTAAGCTAAATGTTCGCTTTTTCCAAATTCGCACAAAAGCGAAATTAATTGTTGACCACCCAACGCGATTGCTTCAGCCTAAGTCTCGCTAGGGAGGAGACTTAGCTTGACCACGCAGCAACGGCCCGAAACGGTCGACCTTTTCATTATCGGAGGCGGCATCAACGGCTGCGGAATCGCGCGAGACGCGGTGGGTCGCGGCTTGTCGGTGACGCTAGCCGAGCAGGGCGATCTGGCGCAGGCAACCTCCTCGGCCAGCACCAAGCTGTTCCATGGTGGTCTGCGCTATCTGGAATACTTCGAGTTCCGTCTGGTGCGTGAGGCCCTAGAGGAACGCGAAACCCTGCTGGTCGCGATGCCGCATATCTCATGGCCGATGCGCTTTGTGCTGCCCTACCATCCCGACATGCGGTTCGAGGGCGAAACCCCCACCGGCAAGCTGATGGCCCGCGTGATGCCGTGGATGAAGGGGCGTCGATCGGCGTGGCTGATCCGCCTCGGCCTGTTCATGTATGACACCCTCGGCGGTCGCAAAATCCTGCCAGCCACGCGCACACTCGATCTGAAGACCGACCCCGCCGGCCGCGCGTTGCAGCCCCGCTTCGCCCATGCTTATGAATATTCCGATTGCTGGATCGAAGACGCCAAACTGGTGTCACTGAACGCCCGTGACGCCGCCCAGCGCGGTGCGCAAATCCACACCCGCACCCGTGTTGTCAGTGCGACCCGCGACGGCGATCTGTGGCACGTCACCACCGAAGATGCGGCGGGACAAACCACCCACACCGCCCGCGCCTTGGTCAACGCCGGCGGCCCGTGGGTCGAAGACATCATCCGCAACGTCGCCCGTATCAACTCGACCGAAGGCGTGCGTCTGGTGCGCGGCTCTCACATCGTCACCCGAAAACTCTACGACCATGACCGCTGTTATTTCTTCCAAGGCAGCGATGGCCGCATCATCTTCGCCATTCCCTATGAGCAAGATTTCACCCTGATCGGCACCACCGACAAAGACCACCAATCCGCCCCCGACAACGCCATCTGCACCGACGAAGAACGTGATTATCTGCTAAATTTCGCCAGCCAATACTTCGCCAAACCCGTCACCCGCGATGATGTGGTCTGGAGCTATTCCGGAGTCCGCCCGCTGTATAACGACGGGGCCACCTCGGCCACCGCTGCCACCCGCGACTATGTGCTGTCGCTCGACCAAAACGGCGCGCCCTTGCTGAACGTGTTCGGCGGTAAGATTACAACCCACCGCCGCCTTGCGGAAAGCGCCTTGGCGAAACTCGCACCCTTCTTCCCGCATGCCAAACCCGCATGGACCGCCCGGGCACCGCTTCCCGGTGGGGATTTCCCGCATACCGATGTGCCGAAACTAACCGCCAGCCTTGCGCAATCCTACCCCTTCCTCACCCCAGCATGGGCCGCCCGTCTGATCCGCGCCTATGGGTCTGAGGCGAAAACCCTGCTTGGCCCCGCCAAAACCGCTGCCGACCTCGGCCAAGACTTCGGCGCGACCCTGACCGAGGCTGAAGTGCGCTGGCTGATCACCCACGAATTCGCACGTGAGGCCAATGACATCATCTGGCGCCGCACCAAGCTCGGCCTCCGGATGAATGACACGCAAATTGCACAACTTTCGGCCTTTATGGCTGCTACACTAACCCCGCGGGCGATCAGCCCTGCGGCGGAATGAGGAACCAGAATGTCGATTGAACTGCAATCCGTCTCGCGTGTGGTGAAGGGCCAGAGCTATATCCAGCCCACCAATCTGACGCTGGAAAACGGCACGATGAACGTGCTACTGGGGCCAACCTTGTCGGGCAAAACCAGTCTGATGCGGCTGATGGCGGGGCTTGATCAACCGACCACGGGCAAAATTCTGTGGCAGGGCAAAGACGTGACCGGAATGCGCGTGCAAGACCGCAAGGTCGCGATGGTTTACCAGCAATTCATCAACTACCCCGGCATGTCAGTTTACGACAACATTGCCTCGCCCCTGCGCCTGATCGGCAAATCCACTGCCGAGATTGACCGTGCCGTCCGCGAAACCGCTGAAATGCTGAAGCTGACCCCGATGCTGCAACGCAAACCACTGGAACTGTCCGGGGGCCAGCAACAACGCTGCGCCCTTGCCCGTGCTTTGGTGAAAGAAGCCGGCCTCGTACTGCTCGATGAACCGCTCGCCAACCTCGACTACAAACTGCGCGAGGAACTCCGCGCCGAGATCCCGCGCATTTTTGAGAAATCTGGCGCGATCTTTGTTTATGCCACCACCGAACCCGAAGAAGCCCTGCTGCTCGGCGGCAATACCGCCACCCTCTGGCAAGGTCGTGTCACCCAGTTTGGTGCGACGCCGCATGTCTACCGCCACCCGGTCGATGCGACAACGGCGCGGGTGTTCAGCGATCCACCGATGAACTTCCTGAATTTCACCAAGCAAGGCAATGCTTTGCGCTTCGGCGACACCCAAGCCTCCGCCTTCAACAGCCTGCCCGATGGCAGCTACACCGCAGGCTTCCGCGCCAATCACCTGCATCTGCACAAGCCCAGCGCCAACGCCATCGAACTGCCCTGCACCACCACGGCATCCGAGATCACCGGATCAGAAACCTTCCTGCACCTCCAGCACGGCCAAGACCGTTGGGTAGCACTTGTGCATGGCGTCCAATCCCTGAACGCGGGCGATAAGGTCAGCCTCTGGCTCGATCCCGCCCATATCTATGTCTTTGACGGCGACGGGCGTTTGGCCTCAACCGCCGCTTACGCGGTGGCTGCATAATGGCGCAAATTACCCTCAAAAACCTCGCGCACAGCTACAGTGCCACCCCAAGCAGCGACGCAGATTATGCGCTGAAACAGATGGATCATGTCTGGCAAGACGGTGGGGCCTATGCCCTGCTCGGCTCGTCCGGCTGCGGCAAGACCACGCTTTTGAACATCATCTCTGGCCTGCTGCGCCCCAGCCAAGGCCGCGTGCTGTTTGGCGACCGCGACGTGACCGATGCCGAAACCTCCGAGCGCAACATCGCGCAGGTGTTCCAATTCCCCGTGGTCTACGACACCATGACCGTGCGCGAAAACCTCGCCTTCCCGCTGCGCAACCGCGGCATGGACCCCGCCTATATCAAGGCCCGCGTCGCGGCGATTGCCCAAACCATCGGCATGAAGGCAACGCTGGATCGCAAAGCGCGCGGCCTCACCGCCGATGCCAAACAAAAGATAAGCCTTGGTCGCGGCATGGTGCGCGAAGACGTCAACGCCATCCTGTTCGACGAACCGCTGACTGTGATCGACCCGCACATGAAATGGGAATTGCGCACGCAGTTGAAGCAGCTTCATCGCGAGTTTGGTCATACGATGATCTATGTGACCCATGACCAGACCGAAGCCCTAACCTTCGCCGACAAAGTCGTGGTGATGTATGATGGCCGCGTCGTGCAAATGGGCACGCCAGAGGAGTTGTTTGAAGCCCCCGCGCATACCTTCGTCGGCTATTTCATCGGCTCGCCGGGGATGAACCTGCTCGATGCGCAGGTGACGGGCAGCACCGCGCATCTGCAAGGCATCGACGTGGCGCTGGGTGCATCTTACGCCCCGCAAACAGGCCGCACCCAAATCGGTATCCGCCCGGAATACTGCGAGCTTTCCGCCACCGAAGGCCTGCCGATCACCATCCGCCGTGTCGAAGACGTCGGTCGCCACCGCATCATCCGTGGCGAAGTCGCGGGCCAAGTGGTCAACGTCATCGCCGCCGAGGGTGCCGAGATTGCCGCCGACCAAACCCGCGTCCGCTTCGCGCCTTCGCGCATCAACGTCTACGCCAATGACTGGCGCGTACAGGGAGGGGCGATCTGATGGAAAAGACCCAGAACAACAAAGCCTGGTTCCTTGTGCTGCCGGTGCTGATCGTGGTGGCGTTCTCCGCCGTGATCCCGCTGATGACGGTGGTGAACTATTCGGTCAATGACACCTTTGGTCAGAACGATTTTTTCTGGAACGGCCTCGGCTGGTTTGAAGAAATGATCTCCTCCGACCGGATGCACGCAGCCCTCGGCCGCCAAGTCCTGTTCTCGGCGATCATCCTCGCCATCGAAGTGCCATTAGGCATCTTCGTGGCGCTGAACATGCCGAAGAAAGGCTTCTGGGCCAGCTTCTGTCTTGTGCTGATGGCCCTGCCGCTGCTGATCCCGTTCAACGTCGTCGGCACCATCTGGCAAATCTTCTGCCGCATCGACATTGGCCTGCTCGGTCACAGCCTTGCCGCCATCGGTATTGACTACAACTACACCAACGACGCCTTGGACGCATGGATCACGATCGTGGTGATGGACGTCTGGCACTGGACCTCGCTCGTCGCCTTGCTCTGCTACGCAGGCTTGCAGAGCATCCCGCAAGCCTATTACCAAGCCGCCAAGATCGACCAAGCCAGCCGTTGGTCTGTGTTCCGCTACATTGAGCTGCCGAAAATGTCCGGCGTGCTGCTGATCGCCGTCCTCCTGCGCTTCATGGACAGCTTCATGATCTACACCGAGCCGTTTGTGCTGACCGGCGGCGGCCCCGGTAACTCCACCACCTTCCTGTCGATTGACCTCGTGAAAATGGCCGTCGGCCAGTTCGACCTCGGCCCCGCCGCCGCCTTCTCGATCATGTATTTCCTCGTGATCCTTCTGGTTTCTTGGGTGTTCTACACCGTCATGACCACCCTCGATGCGCAGGAGACCAAATGATGAAAAACCGCGGCTCACTCATCACCATGACCCTCTACCTGCTGTTCCTGCTGATCCCGATCTATTGGCTGATCAATATGAGCCTGAAGACCAACACCGAGATCACCTCGACCTTCTCGATCTACCCGCAGACCTTCACCTTCGCCAACTATGTCACCATCCTGACCGACCCGTCGTGGTATATGGGCTACGTCAACTCGATGATCTATGTGGTGATGAACACTGTGATCTCGATCACCGTGGCCCTCCCCGCCGCCTATGCGTTCTCGCGCTACAGCTTCATGGGCGACAAACACCTGTTCTTCTGGCTGCTGACCAACCGGATGTCGCCGCCCGCCGTGTTCGCCCTTCCCTTCTTCCAACTCTACAGCTCCATCGGCCTGTTCGACACCCATATCGCCGTCGCCCTCGCCCACTGCCTGTTCAACGTCCCCCTCGCGGTCTGGATCCTCGAAGGCTTCATGCGGGGCGTCCCGAAAGAAATCGACGAAACCGCCTATATCGACGGCTATTCCTTCCCGCGCTTCTTCATCCGCATCTTCATGCCGCTGGTCGCCTCCGGCATCGGCGTCGCGGCCTTCTTCTGCTTCATGTTCTCATGGGTGGAACTGCTGCTGTCCCGCACCCTGACGGCGGTGAACGCCAAATCCATCGCCGCCACCATGACCCGCACGGTATCCGCCTCCGGCATGGACTGGGGAGTCCTCGCCGCAGCCGGGGTTCTCACCATCATCCCCGGAGCCCTCGTGATCTACTTCGTGCGCAACTACATCGCCAAGGGCTTCGCCCTCGGGAGGGTTTGATATGACCGCTTCACGCTGGAACACCCTCTTCGCCAGCCTTTTCGCCGCAATGGCAGCCCTGCTGGCCTTCCTGATCTGGGCCACCCCGCGCAATGACGAAGGCTTCCAATGGTTTGACCCGATGATCAAAGGTGGCTGGATGGCATGGACCTTCCCGGTCGCGCTATTCTTCTACATCATCGCCGCCTTGCTGATCACTTTCACCCTGCTGGCGATCCGCTACCCCGAAACACCCCGCCACGGCATCCTGCGCATTGAAACCACGCGCGGTGATAGGTTGTTCATCACCCTACTCGGCTCGGCCTTTATCAATCTGGCTTGGCTGTTCTTCTTCGGCGCACCGCTGACTTGGGCGCTGATCCTCTGCCTCGCCTACGCCTATGCGGTGTTCCGCTGGGTATAAGGCAGCAAACCACCCCGGCGGGCAATCGCCGGGTCACAACGAAAACTCAACATTCTGGGAGGAATCGAATGAGACTGCGCACAACATCAACCGCCATTGCGCTTGCGCTGATGGCCTATGGGATGCCGGCTTTCGCCGACATGGAGGCGGCAAAGGCTTTCCTCGATAAAGAAATCGGCGATCTGTCGGTGCTCTCGCGTGCCGATCAAGAAGCCGAAATGCAATGGTTTGAAACCGCCGCCAAGCCCTACGCAGGGATGGAGATCAAGGTCGCCTCGGAAACCCTGACCACGCATGAATACGAAGCCAAAGTGTTGGCTCCGGCCTTCACTGCCATCACCGGCATCAAGATCACCCACGATCTGATCGGCGAAGGTGACGTTGTCGAGAAACTGCAAACCCAAATGCAGTCCGGCGAAAACATCTATGACGCCTATATCAATGACTCGGATCTGATCGGCACCCACTGGCGCTATCAGCAAGCCCGCAACCTGACCGACTGGATGGCTGGCGAAGGCAAAGACGTGACCAACCCCGGTCTGGATCTGGCCGACTTCATCGGCACCAAGTTCACCACCGCACCGGATGGCAAACTGTATCAACTGCCCGACCAGCAGTTCGCCAACCTTTACTGGTTCCGCTACGACTGGTTCAACGATCAGAAAACCAAAGACGATTTCAAAGCCAAATACGGCTATGATCTGGGCGTTCCGATCAACTGGTCGGCCTATGAAGACATCGCCGAATTCTTCACCGGGCGCGATATGTCCTATATGGGCGGTCCGGCCAAGGTCTATGGCAACATGGATTACGGCAAGAAAGACCCAAGCTTGGGCTGGCGCTACACCGACGCGTGGATGTCGATGGCCGGCATGGGCGACAAGGGCGAGCCGAACGGCCTTCCCGTCGATGAATGGGGCGTCCGCGTTGATGAAAAGTCGCGTCCAGTCGGCTCTTGCGTTGCGCGTGGCGGTGCCACCAACGACGCAGCGGCGGTCTATGCGATCACCAAATCCATCGAATGGCTGCAAAAATACGCGCCACCTTCGGCGGCTGGTATGGTGTTCGGTGAAGCTGGCCCGGTGCCTGCGCAGGGTGAAATCGCCCAGCAAGCGTTCTGGTACACTGCTTTCACCGCCGATATGGTGAAGCCCGGTCTGCCGGTGATGAACGAGGATGGCACGCCGAAGTGGCGCATGGCCCCCTCGCCGCACGGCGCTTACTGGTCGGAAGGCACCAAGGTCGGCTACCAAGACGTGGGGTCGTGGACATTGATGAAGTCCACCCCGGTCGATCACGCGCAGGCGGCTTGGCTTTATGCCCAGTTTGTCACCTCGAAAACCGTCGATATGAAGAAGTCTGATGTGGGTCTTACCTTCATCCGTCAATCCACCATCGACAGCCAGCACTTCACCGATCGCGCGCCTAAATTGGGTGGCCTGATCGAATTCTACCGCTCGCCAGCCCGCGTGGCATGGTCGCCAACTGGCACCAACATCCCGGATTATCCGAAGATGGCGCAGCTGTGGTGGCAGAACATCGGCGACGCTATGTCGGGTGAGAAAACCCCGCAAGAAGCACTGGATGCTTTGTGCGCCGAGCAAGAAAAGGTGATGGCACGGATCGAGAAAAGCGGCGTTCAGGGCGACATCGGCCCGAAGCTGAACGACGAGCAAGACCCGCAGATCTGGCTTGATGCACCGGGCGCGCCCGTTGCCAAGTTGGAAAACGAAAAGCCGCAGGGTGAGACCATCGCCTATGACGAGCTGATCAAGTCTTGGCAGAAGTGATCTGACACGTTGACAAAGGGGGCGGGGTGCAAGCCTCGCCCCTTTTCTTATGCAGGATTGCGGGACGGGCGGACCATGAATCGACTTCCTACAATTTGTCTAAAATTGTTTCATCCTCTGTGCGCAAATATCCCACGGGGGTTTGGGGGTGTGAAACCCCCATCGCCCTCAATGCAGCAACGCCCCCGTTTCCCGCGAAGGCTTCTTGCCCTAAACTCACCCAACTCAGCCCCAAACGTTAAAAATCCCTTAACGCGACCACCCCAACCACCTGATATAAAACAACAATAAAAGTTCCCGAGTTGGGACCATACCACCCCGGAGGCCACATGACCCATATCCTCGCCATCGACCAAGGCACCACCTCCTCCCGCGCGATCCTGTTTGATGCGGGCCTGAAAGTCATCGCCTCCGCCCAACAAGAATTCCCGCAACACTACCCCCACCCCGGCTGGGTCGAACATGACCCGGCAGATTTGTGGGCCACAGTAGCCTCCACCACCCGCGCCGCCATCGAGCGCGCCGGAATAGATGCCCATTCCATCGCCGCCATCGGCATCACCAACCAACGCGAAACCACCCTGCTGTGGGACCGCACCACCGGCCAACCCCTCCACAACGCCATCGTCTGGCAAGACCGCCGCACCGCCGACACCTGCACCGCCCTGAAGGATACAGGCCACGAGGCCATGATCACCGCCCGCACCGGCCTGCTGCTCGACCCCTACTTCTCGGGCACCAAACTCAAGTGGCTGCTGGATCACATCCCCAACGCCCGCACCCGTGCCGCAAACGGAGAGCTCGCCTTCGGAACCGTTGACACCTACCTGATCTGGCAACTGACCGGAGGCCGCACCCACGCCACCGACGCCACCAACGCCGCCCGCACCCTTCTTTACAACATCGCCGACGGCCACTGGGACGCCGAAATCTGCGCCCTCCTCGACATCCCCATGCAACTGCTGCCCGAAGTCCGCGACAGCTCCGCCGATTTCGGCCGGACCCGCGCCGATCTGTTCGGCCACGAAATCCCGATCCTCGGCGTCGCAGGCGACCAGCAAGCCGCCACCGTCGGCCAAGCCTGCTTCCAACCCGGCATGATGAAATCCACCTACGGCACCGGATGCTTTGCCCTGCTGAACACCGGCGACAAAATGGTGCCGTCGAAAAACCGCCTGCTGACCACCATCGCCTATCAGTTGGACGGCAAACCGACCTACGCGCTGGAAGGCTCAATCTTCATCGCCGGAGCCGTGGTTCAATGGCTGCGCGATGGCCTGAAAATCATCCGTGAGGCAAAAGAAACCCAACCCCTCGCCGAAGCCGCCGACCCCGCACAAGACGTGATCCTCGTCCCCGCCTTCACCGGCCTTGGTGCGCCCTATTGGCGGCCCGATTGCCGGGGCGCAATCTATGGATTGAACCGCAACTCTGGCCCTGCCGAACTGGCCAAAGCAGCACTAGAAAGCGTCGGCTACCAGACCCGCGATCTGTTGGAGGCCATGCGCGCCGATTGGGGCGTCGCCGCCGAGGGTATCTTGCGGGTCGATGGTGGCATGACCGCCTCGGATTGGGCGATGCAGTTTCTGTCCGATATTCTGGGCGCGCCCGTGGATCGCCCGGTGATCACCGAGACCACCGCATTGGGCGCGGCCTATCTGGCTGGCCTGAAAGCCGGGATTTGTCCCTCTCCTGCCGAATTCCAGAAATCATGGGCGCGGCAGCGGCAATTTCGACCGCTGATGGATGCGACCAACCGCGCCAGCAAATACGCCCGCTGGACCCGCGCCGTCGCCGCAACAATGAGTGTCTAGGTTCAGGACTTCAGTAACGGGGTCGTCCCAGTCAAGCGGTTTTGCGCATGCGGGATGCGCCGCCGAACTGCGGTTTTGTGCTTTGAGAGCTTAGTCTGCTTCCCTTCTCGGCAACCTTCGCCTGAGGTCGACCCGGGTGCATGCTTCGGTCCGGGTCAGCGCGATGGCCGCCAACATGATGCTGGTTCAATGCAATTCCGATGTGCCCATCTCATGAGCGTGCTCGATGCGATCGGCATCAGTCCTGAGCACGGCAT
>NZ_LGIC01000087.1 GCF_001294535.1 Cypionkella psychrotolerans
GCTTCAACAGCACCGTTTGGCGCTGATCCTCCAGCGCACGCTGACAAAAAGGTTCACGCAGCCATGCATAGAAGCCGCTCGGATGAACGGCCAGCATCCGGCACATAGCCCTGACGGCAAAGATTGGCCGGTGTTCGGCGATAAACGCATACCTCACCGGGATTCCCTGGCGAAGTATGCGGTCGCCTTTTTTAGGATGTCCCGTTCCTCCGTGACCCGCAGCAGATCTCGCTTCAACCGGCGGATCTCATCAGCTTGCGCATCGACCTCTTGGATCACCTTTGCGGGCCGCGAAAACTGCTTCTGCCATGTGTAGATCGACTTGGTGCTGACCCCCAATCGCTCGGCCACCTCGCGCACCGGGTAGCCCCGATCCTCGACCTGTGCGACCGCATCGCGCTTGAACTCATCTGTGAATTTGTTCGTGGACATATCGTCCTCCTTGCTTCCAAAATTACCAAGCAAGGCGTCTACAAATCTAGGGGCTATTCAACCGTGCGTGCGATCGAAAGCGCCGCGCTAAGATGACTGAGGTAGTTCTGGACCGTGGATGGGTCCCGTTCGCCGCGTCGCAGGGTGCCGGCGAAGTCCACGATGTCCTTGCTGCGCAGATCCTGGCAGGGAATTTCGGCGATCATGTATTCTGCCCGGATCGACCGAAGAACTTGCGTCTTGGTGCGCCCCATGGAAGTTCCCATCTCGATGAGGTAGTCTTTGAGAATGTCTCCGACCGACCCTGTCTTGCGTTGAACTGCTTCCAACCCGCCCGGGGAATGAAGTTCCCGTTCGCGACTCTTGAGCCAGGCTTCGGCTGTCGAGCGCCGATCGAAGGTGGAGGATTCCTGATGGACGATGCGACTGTTGGACTTGATAAGGATCTGCGCCCGAAAGGCGACACTTCCATCCGCACGCGTCCGTTCTACGATTGTACCCATTTTCCGGTAGTCCAAGACGTGTTTTTTGGTAGTCCTTGGACTACCGTTTGCGATCTATCGGCCCAAATACGCCATAACAACGCCAAATCCGACCTTCCGAGATCTAGCACATATGACTGAAAATTCAATAAAAACAAGTATTTCAATGGCGCACCGCTTGTCGGTCGCGCCGATGATGGATTGGTCTGACCGACATTGTCGATACTTCCACCGCCAGATGACCCGCCGCGCGATGCTGTATACCGAGATGGTGACGGCTGCTGCCATCCTGCATGGCCCAAAAGATCGCCTGCTGGATTTCAGCGCCGCGGAACATCCGATTGCGCTGCAAATTGGTGGCTCTGATCAGCGGGAACTGGCTGAGGCCACGCGGATCGCGGGCGCTTGGGGCTATGACGAGGTCAATCTGAACGTCGGCTGCCCGTCAGACCGGGTGCAATCCGGTTGCTTTGGCGCGGTGCTGATGGAGCGTCCGACGCTGGTCGCGGAATGTGTCGCGGCGATGATCGCTGAGGCGAATGTGCCTGTGACGGTGAAATGCCGGATTGGTGTGGATGAGCAAGACCCCGAAACCGTGCTGCCGGACTTTCTGGAAAAAGTCTCAGGCGCGGGGGTGAGCCATTTTATCATCCACGCCCGCAAGGCTTGGCTGAAGGGGCTGTCGCCGAAAGAAAACCGTGAGATTCCGCCGCTGAATTATGATCTGGTGCTGCGGATGAAAGCGGCTTTCCCGCATTTGACGATCTGCATCAATGGTGGGGTCACCTCGCTAACGCAAGCGAAAACTCTGCTGGATCAAGGGCTTGATGGCGTGATGCTGGGGCGCGCGGCTTACCACGATCCGGCTTCGGTGCTGGTGGGGGCCGATGCTTTGTGGGGTGATGCTTCGGGCGTGGATGCCTTTGGCGCGGTTGAGGCCATGCGGCCCTACATCCTCGACCACATTGCGACAGGTGGGCGTCTGCATCAGATCACCCGGCATATGTTGGGGCTGTTCACCGGGCGACCCGGCGCGCGCGGTTGGCGCCGGGTGTTGTCGGAACGCGCCAACAAACCCGGCGCGGGGTTGGATGTTTTAGACGCCGCTTTGGGCGAACTTCAGGCTGCTGCCACCGCCGCGTGACGTGGGATCAGCCGCGACAGCACCAAGGCAATCACGCCACACAAAGCAACCGCGCCCAGCATCGGCACCACGGTGCCATCCATGAACGGCCCGGTTGCCGCCACCAGAACGCCAGCCGCGACCATCTGCATGGTGCCGCCCAAGGATGCCGCCAAGCCCGCATGTTCGCCTTGTTCCTCTAGCGCCAGCACTTGTGCTGTCGGCAATACGACGCCGAGGAACATATTCGCCAAAAACAGCCCGGCGATGGTGACGTAGAGGTTGGCAAAGCCCAGCAAAGCCAGCGCGAACAGGCCGAAGGTGGCAAGTGCAAAGCCGGTCGTGGCCCGCACGATCATCTTTTTTGCGCCAACCCGGCGGCTGATGGTGGCGGCGAATTGCGACGCCGCGAAGAAGCCGAAGGCGTTGATGGCGAAGGCCAGCGAGAACTGGGTGGGGCTGAGGCCGAATTGCCCAGTGTAGACGAATGAGGCCGAGGCGATAAAGACAAAGAAGCTGGCGAAAGCAAAGCCTGCAAGGAAGGTCATCGCCAGAAAACCCCGGTCGCTGAACAACACACCCAGACCTTTGCGCATGGTGACAAGGTCAAAGCGTTGGCGTTTTTCGGCGGGCAAAGTCTCATCCACCATGAAATAGATCATGAAGAAGCTGAGGCTTGCGGCCAGCAACAAAGCCCAGAACACCAGCCGCCATGTGCCAAACGTCAGCAATGCCGAGCCGGACAGCGGGGCCAACAGCGGCGAGATCGCGATGACGATCATGATGGTGGACATCATGCGGGTGGCATCGGCTCCGGTGGCGAGATCGCGGATCATCGCGCGCAGCACCACCATATTAGCGGCTCCACCAATGCCTTGGATGAAGCGGCCGAAGATCAGAATTTCAACTGTGGGGGCCACTGCGCAGATCACCGTGCCCACCATGAACAGCGCCAGCCCCGCATACATCGGCGGCTTGCGGCCCGCTTGATCGGCCCAAGGGCCATAGACCAGCTGCGCCACGCCGAAGGCCAGAAAATACGCCACAATCGTCCATTGCACCGCCTGCATCGTGGTCGCCAGATCATCTTGGATCTTCGGCATCGCGGGCAGGTACATGTCAATCGCGAACGGGCCGACAGCGGCGACAAGGCCAAGGATCAGCGAGTAGCGCATTAGCGATACGGTTTTTGGCATGGAAACCTCAAATGTCGGACAATGGGTGAGGTTTAGCTTGCATTGGGGGGGAGGGAAAGGTCTGAACGGCTGGTATGCGCCGACAAGTCGGTCTAAGTCTTGGGCTATGTTTCGTATCCGAAAGAGGAGCTGTCATGCCCGAAATTTCCACGCTTTTGCCGATGGTGGCGTTGCTTTTCGTGATCGGCGGGGTGGCTGGGGTGGTGGCGGGATTGTTGGGGGTGGGCGGCGGTATCGTGCTGGTGCCGGCGTTTTTCTATGCGTTCAGCCATCTCGGGTATGACGGGCCGCAGTTGATGCAGATTTGTGTGGCGACCTCATTGGCGACGATCGTGGTGACCTCGCCGCGCTCGGTGGCGTCGCATCATAAGAAGGGTGCGGTGGATTGGCAGATGCTGCGGGATTGGGCACCGTTTATTGTCGGCGGTGCCTTGGCGGGGACGTTGGTGGCGGCTTTGGTGAAGTCGGTGGTGTTGCAGGTGGTGTTTGGGGTGCTGGCGGGGCTGGCGGGGCTTTATATGGCGTTTGGCAAGCCTAGCTGGCGGCTGGGCACGCAGCTTCCGGGGCAGCCTACGCGCGGGATCATGGCCTCGGTGCTGGCGTTTTGTTCGGCGATGATGGGGATTGGCGGCGGTACGTTTGGGGTGCCGTTGATGAGCCTTTATGGCGTGCCGATCCACCGGGCTGTCGCCACCGCAGCGGGGTTGGGGGTGTTGATTGCGACGCCTTCGGTGCTGGGGTTTTTGTTCGTGCCGATTGAAAACGCGCCGCCTTATACTTTGGGAGCGGTCAATCTGCCCGCGTTTCTCGTGGTGATTGGGTCGACGATGCTGACCACACCTTGGGGGGTGAAGCTGGCGCATGCGATGGATCCGAAGCCGCTGAAACGGGCATTTGCGGTGTTTATCACTTTGGTGGCGTTGAATATGCTGCGCAAGGTTGTGGGCTGGTAGAGGCGTTGTCCACGCGTGGACAGTTTTGCAGCCGTTATGAATCAAGGGCTTGCAAGGGTCAGGTAACGGATTATTAACATATGCAACCTTGGGTTGTTATGATAATCTGAATACATTCGTGTCAAATGGCCACGCCGTCTGCGCGAAATTGCCCAAGTTTGACCACGAAGTTCGGCCACATCTTCTCTAGGTTGATCCCGGCGCTGCGGCGGGGGGCAGCCTGCGCTGGCATGGGCTGGGGGGCCTTGTGCCAAGCGTTTGGGCGGATGTGTTCAGAAGGCTGCTTGGCATGGGACTTACGGCTGCAACGACGACAAGCGGCATTGCGATGATCAACATCGTGATGAAGGCGGCTGACGGCTCGGGCGGGACGTGGCAGGACCCGGTGCAAATCATCCCGCAAGATATGTATGGCAATCCTGAGCAATTCGTCGCCAGCATCAAGGCATCCCTGCCGCTGGTGAACAATTTGCGGGTGCAGTTTAACGAATTTTCCTTCAACGCCGATGGGTCGCTGAACCCGCAGATGGAGCGGTTTCTCGCGGCGGCGACGGCGGCAGGCTATCAGCTGACCATGGTGTACGCCGGGGGCGATGCGCAAAATATCGGGCGCAATATTGAGGGCTGGCCTGCGCTGAGCAACGCCGAGGCCTATGCGGCGCTGGAAGCCAATTACAGCGATGTGTCCGGGGCTTGGAGCAAAATGCTCGACTGGATGGATCAGCATAAATCGGTCGAGGATTCGGTTTATGGCTGGGAGCTGATGAACGAATCCGCGGGCTACAAGCATTCGGTACGGGCCAACGGCACGCAGGGCGATCTGGATAAGGCGGATTTCGTCAAGCTGTACGCCGATCACGCGATTGCTTTGACTGAGTTGATTGAGGCGCGGGCGGCGGGCAAGATATTGGTCGGCGGTTGGGGCTATAACGGCGATTTCCTGACCTTGGCGGGCACGATGATTGGCGGGGTTTCGGCGCTGGACTATTTGCGCGCCGGGGTCGGCGACAATCTGGTGTGGTCGTCGCATCTCTATCCCGGCTGGATGGGGACGCATCTGCCGACCACCAGTGCAGAGCTTTCAACCTTGCTGGATACATTGTTTGCCTCGGTCGCGGGTGATGCGGTGCTGATCACCGAGACCAATGCTGATGGTAAGGTCGATGATCCGGGATCGCTGTTGAATGAGGACGACCTCGCGGCCGCCAG
Source organism: Cypionkella psychrotolerans (assembly GCF_001294535.1). GTDB lineage: Bacteria > Pseudomonadota > Alphaproteobacteria > Rhodobacterales > Rhodobacteraceae > Cypionkella > Cypionkella psychrotolerans. The sequence continues at coordinate 5,396 of NZ_LGIC01000087.1, forward strand.
TTATGAATGGTTCGCCGCACATGGCATGGGGATCGGCTGGTATCCGGGGCTGCAAACCGGGGCCTCTAGCCTGATGGTGATCAATGCCGATGGGTCCTTGACCGCACGGCATCAACATTCCTTGGCCCATGCGATGGATGCGTTTTCACTGGGGCAGCACGGCACTGCGGCTCAGGCGGCGGGGGAAGTTGTGGGCGTTAGCCTGACCAAAATGACCCTGCGCAATGAGGCTTATGAGGTTGCTGCTGGCGAGGCGGGCACGGATGCGGCGCAATATGCGGGCTTTGGCTTTGGTTATGGCGGCAATGATACGATCAATGGGCGCGCGATCTCGAATGATTTTCTCTATGGCGGCATGGGCAATGATCAGCTTTCGGGTTTTGCGGGCGATGATTTCCTGTTTGGGCAGGATGGCGCGGACCAGCTGATCGGGGGCGCGGGAATTGACGCGCTGTTTGGCGGGCGCGGCAATGATCGGCTGGATGGTGGCATGGGGCGCGATCAGCTTTATGGCGGTGTCGGCAATGATACCTATGTCGTGGATCAGACGGCGGATTCTGTGCGCGAACTGGTCGGCGAGGGCGTGGATACGGTGCTGAGCACGGCGCGGGTGTATTCTTTGAGCCGTCCGGGGCTGGAGGTGCAGACACAGGTGGAACATCTGACGTTTATCGGGGTCGGGGATTTTACCGGGACTGGTAACGGGCTGGCCAATCGGCTGACCGGAGGGGCGGGCAACGACCAGTTATTCGGGCTTGATGGCCAAGACAGTCTGATTGGCGGCGCGGGGGATGATCGCTTGGACGGCGGCACGGGGCGGGATTTTCTGACTGGGGGGGCGGGGGCGGATCAGTTTTTGTTCGCGAAAACCTCTGGCGCGGATCGGGTGATGGATTTCGAGGATAATGTCGACGTGCTGGTGCTGAGCGGCTTTGTCGGGGTCAGCACGGCCACGCAGGCTTTGAGCCACGCATTGCAGTATGGCGCGAATGTGGTGTTCAACTTTGGCGAGGGCGATGTGCTGACCGTGCTGAACACGACCAAGGCGGCGCTGATGGATGATCTATTGGTCAGCTAGGCGCTGGCTAGCGTCTGCGTCGTGGCGGTGGTGCTGGCATGGCGAGGGTCATTTTCGTGGCAATCGCGGGCAGGGTGTTGTTGATGCTGCCGATCATATGGCCGGGCTCGGCGTCGAGGACATAGGTTTCGGTGGTCTCGCCATCGGCAGAAGGCTCCCATTGGATCGAGAGGCCGGGGCGGGCATCGTTCAGCGTCACCACGCCCTGCATCATCGCCCCCCGCACCGGTTGGGTCAGGATATTGGCGGGGCGGGTGGTGGTGTAGAACACCACATATTGGTCGGAGATGTAGTAGAAATAGGGATCAGTGATGGTCTCAATCTGCCACCAGCCGACGGCCCAAGCGGGCATAGGGTCGCGGGCATCGTCGCCCGTGCATTGCCAGAAGATGATGCGGGGGACGCCGAAGATGCCGCGCTCGGACATGCCCGCGCCATTGGAACCGGGGGCGCCGTTCTGGATGATATGCTCGCCATTCCACAGCTCGGTGTGCAGGCCGTAGCCGTTGTCACGGAAGGTGATGATGCCGGAGCGGCCCGACAGACGCGCCTTGATGGCGTGGATATCGCCGTGGGCGGGGCCAGAATAGATCGTATCGCCCCGGCCATAGCGGTTGGTGAGATAGGTTTCCAATTCATCGACAGCGCCTAAGTAGTAGTTCTGGCCCAGTCTGGCGCAGGGGCGGCGATAACTGCGGGCGGGGATTTTATGCTCGGCCCCGGCGAGGTTCAGGGCCTCGGAAATCTGGAAGCAACAGGGGGTGTTGCGCGGGCCGGTGTTGCCGACATTCAGCGCATCCATGTAATCGCCGATGTGCTTGGGCAGGCGGTTGTAGGTGGGGTATCCGGCGCGCAGGGTGGCAAAATCTAAGGGAATTTGCCCAAGGGTGGGAATTGGCATGGCAACCTCATATCGCTGAAAACAGCTTGGAAATATGAGGAAAGGCTGGGCCGATCCGCGAGTCGTGTCAACCTTGGGTCAGAAGTCGATCAGGGCCACATCGAGATCGACCGAAACCCCATCATAGGCCGGAATGGTGGATTGGCGCTGGCTGAGCCGGAGGCTGGCTTCGGCGTGGCTGGTCAGTTTGCGGCTGAGGCCGATGGAGAAAACCTCATCGCGGCGGGGTTGGCCAAAAATCGCGCCGCCGGCCTCGACGCCGTAGCCTGCGAATAGCGTGGTCGAGACGCCCGCGATGGGGCGGGTGAGCGCGGCAGAGGTGCCGAACAGGCGGGTGTTGTAGCCGGGGATGCGTTCGCTTGCGTCGATGCGCAGGGTGAGCGCGCCCAAGCCTGCCTTGGCGGTGATCAGCTGCAAGCTGAGGCTGGTTTTGTCGTAGTCCTTGCGTTGGGATGTCTGCACGGTGGCGCGGGCTTCGTGGAAACCAAAGCGCGAGGCGAAGACTTTGCTGATGCCGATGGAGGCAAAGCGTTCGCGCTCGGGTGCATTGTCACGCTGGCTGAAGGTGTCGCCGAGGCAAATCTCGGCCCAACTGGTGCGGCCCAAATATTGCGCGCCGCACGCCGAGAGACCCGCGTTCAGAACATCAAGGCCATAGTCGAAGGAATGCGCTTGTGTGCCGTAAGCCGTCAAATCCAACGTGCGACCGGGGGCTATGGCAAAGCGGACGGTCAGGCTGGCTTCGCCACCAAACACCATCCCGGCTTTGGCGCGCGCATCGGGGTCTTCGTTGTGAAACAGGATATCGCCGATGTAGTAACCATCGCCCGGCGCGCCAGAGTTGATATTGCCATCATAGGCGACAATCGGGCGTAGATTGGCGCGGTAGGACAGCATCACCGGCGGCGCCGCTTTGGTCTGCTGCATGGCTTGGCCGTATTGCAGCCTTGCCACGAAATCATCCGCGCCTTGGGGTTTTTCGATTTGCAGCGCAAACAACATCAGGCGGGGGGAGCCGGAGTCGAGGGCCGCCTGCCAGTCGGTGGCGGGTGTTTGGGCGGCAAGCGGTAGAGGTGCTGCGGCGATCATGCCGCCGCAAATCGCCGCCTGCAACTGTCTGAAAAACAGCGAGTGTCTCACATTGATCCTGACCGCGACAGCCCTGCCCGCAGGCATTGGCTGGGCCAAAGCTGCTATTGTTTGATCGCAATTAAGGATGTTGTTGGCGAGCCGACGAATGTCACGCTGCCATCAATAGCATCGGCATTTGTGCCTTTGAACGTGCCGTCAATGTCGGCGCCAGTATAAATAGTATTTCCAGTATTGCGGGAGGTCAGCACACCTGTGGTTCGAACATCGAATTGCGATCCATAGATGTTACCCGTACCTCTCAGGCTGCCATCATACGCGACGCTGCCTTGTGCGGCTTTGGCTTTGATATTTGAGACCGTACCATCAATTTGATTGGTTGCAAAATTAGCGTCCAGACGGACATCCGAGGTGAGCGTCAGATTACCGCCGAGGCTTGGTTCATAATCGGTTTGCGAAGTTTTGCCTTTATAGGTGGCTTTGCCACTCGTCGGCATAGTGGCGGTGACGGGCAGGGCGCGGACTTGTGCGGCACTGAGCGAACCTGAACCTCCGCCACTGCTGGTACAAGCAGACATTGCAAGCACGGCTGTGAGGGCGGCGTATTTTCCGAAGGGCAGCATTTTCACTCCAATTTAAGAATCGTTAACATGTGTTACCTGACCACAGTGCAGCGGTAACGGCAATGTGATAATCATCAGATATTACTTGCTTATTTAGGTGTTTTGATCTGAGCCCGACAGCCGGGCCATGCGGCCACCGCGTCGCTTGGTCAACGTGGCCGCGCGGGAGGGCAGGTCGGTCATGATGGCTGTGCGCTCGGGCGCGGACAGGCGGGACCAGCTTGCGATCTCATCTATGCTGCGGAAACAGCCGACGCAGATGCGGGCCTCGGGGTGGACGACGCAGAGCTTGACGCAGGGGCTTTGAACTTCTTCGCGTTTCCAGACTTCGTCCATTCAGGTCTCATCCTGTTGAGGTGGCGGCGTGCGGCCCATATAGGCCAGCCGATCCAGCGCACCTTGTAGAATATAGCCCGCTGCGACTTGATCGATCACCTCGCGGCGACGCTTTCGAGACGTATCCGCCTCTATCAGCGCGCGCTCTGCCGCAACGGTGGACAGGCGTTCATCCCAGAAGGTGATCGGCAGCTCGGTCAGCTTTATCAGGTTGCGGGCGAAGGCGCGGGTGGATTGCACGCGCGGGCCTTCGGAGCCGTCCATGTTGAGGGGCAGGCCGAGGATGATGCCTGCGATGTTGCGCTCGGTCAGGATCGCCAGCAGGGCGCTGGCGTCTTCGGTGAATTTGGTGCGGCGGATAACGTGGATTGGGGTTGAAACGCTTCGGCGCAGGTCGGAAACCGCGATGCCGATGGTTTTGTCGCCAAGGTCGAGGCCGCAGATGGCACGGCCCTGCGGCAGGCTTGCGGCGAAGTCGGTGATGTCGGTCAGGATCATGGCGTGACCCCGGCGGTGGAGGCAGCGGCTTCGATTGTCCCCAAAGCGGCGTCATCGGCTTGGAACACGGTCAGCGCCTTGTCATAGGCGGCTTTGGCGCGGTTTTTTTCGCCGATCACCCCCAGCGAGGTGATCAGCTTGGCCCAGTCTTCCACCGGGCCGCCATCGGTGGTCAGGCGGGTTTCAAGCTGGCCGACCATGCCTTTGATCATGTCTTGGCGATCTGCCGCCGACATCTCGCCTGCGTTGGCGACATCTTCCGCTGTCGGGCCCTTGGTGGCGGGGAGTTGGTATTTGATGCCAGCGGCGTCGGCGGTGTCTTGCAACATGCCTTGAATGGGCGCGATCCAAGGGGCGGTCGCGGGGCCTTCGCGCAGCAAGGGTTCCCACAGGGCAAAAGCCCGGTCGGGGCGGCCGATTTCGGCGAACATCAGGCCCGAGAAATAGCGGGCGAGCGGGTTTGTGGGGTCAAGCTCCAGCGCGCGGATCAGGTGTTTTTCAGCTTCAGGCGTCACAAGGCCCCCTGCGGCGAAGATCATGGTTTGCGCTAGGCCTGCATGATCATTGGCACTGGCTTTGTCGCCGATCAGGCTGAGCAGGTGTTCTTGCGCCTTGCGGGCGGCGATGTAATTACCAAGCTGGGCTTCGTTTTTTGCCAGCAGGGCGAGGCCTTGTTGATCATCCGGGCGGGCTGAGACAGCGGCGCGGAGTTTTTCCATCAGGGCTACGAATTCGGCATCGGGCTTTGGCGTGGCTGCGGGGGCAGGGGCTGCGGCCTCGGCTGTGGTTTGGCTCGGGCGGTCGCGGTAGGCCTGATCAGCCATGGCGAGGCGGTCGGTCAAGGGCAGATCGCCATAGCCGGGGGCGCCGATGCGGTCATAGGTGTAAAGCGCTGCCACAGCCGCTAGGATGAGGGCGAGGGCAGTGGGCCAGAGTTTGCCGTGGCTGTTGGCGGCGGGGATTTGCCGCGCACGGTCAGCATCCAGCAGGCGGCGCGAGACTTCGGTTTTCACCCGCTCGGCCTCTGGGTCTGAGATCACCGCGCGGGCAAGGTCGCGGTCGACCTCGGCCAGCTGATCGCGGTAGACTTTCAGAGCGGCGTCAGAGTCGCCGCTGGCATCGCCGCGACGGTAGGCTTGTAGCAGGATCGCCACGACGCCAACCGTGAGGGCTGTCACCGCTGCCCAGAAAAACCAATCCTGCATCATCCGCCCCTTACTCACTGGCCCCGATGTAGGCGGTTTGGCGGCCCCGCAAAAGGGGGGATTCTGCCGCAGGCCGGGGCGTCGGTCTGAAATCACCACCTATGTCGTAATTTTCCCGATTGTGCCGCTGGTGGTGCGGGATACAAACAGGGATCACGCGATAAGCGGCGGAAGATATGAGGGCCAGCCCATGAAACGCTATTCGGTTTTCGCCATCGCCAAACAGGCGCTGAATTATCACTTGGGCTGGGAGCGTGCTTGGGCCGCACCTGCGCCGAAAAAGCACTATGATGTGATCATCGTGGGCGCAGGCGGGCATGGTCTGGCGACCGCCTATTACCTTGGCAAGAATTTCGGCATCACCAATGTGGCGATCATCGAAAAGGGCTGGCTGGGCGGTGGCAACACTGGGCGGAACACCACGATCATCCGCTCGAATTATCTGCAAGACCCCTCGGCTGCGATCTATGAAAAGGCGCGTAGCCTCTATGAGACGATGTCGCAGGATCTGAACTATAACGTGATGTTCAGCCCGCGTGGTCTGCTGATGCTTGGGCAAACCCATCATGAGGTGCGGGGATATCTGCGCACCGTCCACGCCAACAACATGCAAGGTGTTGCGACCGAGTGGATTTCGCCGCAGCGCGTCAAGGAGTTGGTGCCGATCATCAATATCGACGGGCCGCGCTATCCGATCTTGGGCGCGCTCTATCAGGCGCGCGGTGGCACGGCGCGGCATGATGCGGTCGCTTGGGGCTATGCGCGGGCCTGCTCGGATATGGGCATGGATATCATCCAGCAATGCGAGGTCAAAGGTGTGACCTCGGAAGCTGGGGTTGTGACCGGGGTGGAAACCACCAAAGGCTTTATCGGCTGTAAGAAGCTGGGCGTTGTGGTGGCGGGCCATTCGGGCCAAGTCGCTGAAATGGCGGGATTCCGGTTGCCTATTGAGGCGGTGGCGCTGCAAGCCATGGTGTCCGAGCCGATCAAGCCCTGCATGGATGTGGTGGTGATGGCCAACACCGTGCATGGCTATATGTCGCAATCTGACAAGGGTGAGATGGTGATCGGCGGTGGCACCGATGGCTTCAACAACTTCACCCAGCGCGGCTCTTTCCACCATATCGAGGAAACCCTGCGGGCGCTGATTGAGACGTTCCCGATGATCTCGCGGCTGAAAATGCTGCGGCAATGGGGTGGGATTGTCGATATGACCGGGGATCGCTCGCCGATCATCTCGAAAACGCCGCTGGGGAATTGCTTTATCAACTGCGGTTGGGGGACGGGCGGGTTTAAGGCGATTCCGGGCTCGGGCTGGGCGATGGCCGAACTGATGGCGAAAGGCGAACCGGGGGCTTTGGCCGAGGCGTTCAACATGTGGCGCTTCAAGGAAGGTCAGTTCATTGATGAAAGCGTTGCGGCTGGGGTGGCGCATTGATGTTGGGTTTTGCACCCCAATGGAACCAAAGCGCCCTTAGCGGCGTTTCCTTGGCAGATACATTCTGCAAGGAGACTTCATCATGGCTGAAGAATATCGCACACCACCCGAGCGCGACATCCGTATCACAGAGCCTAAACCGGCCAGCAATCTTGGCTTCATCGTCGGTGGCTTGGTCGTCGCAGTGGCTTTGCTTTTGTGGTTCGTCTTTGGCGACAGCAATATGGGCGCGAAAAACACCGGTGACACCAACAACGTCACGGTTGAAACGCCTGTCACGCCAGCCCCGGCTGATCCGGTCGCGCCTGCGCCCGCTGATCCCGTCACGCCAGCTCCGGCTGATCCGGTCGCTCCGGCACCTGCCGATCCGGTCGCTCCGGCACCTGCTGACCCTGTCACGCCTGCGCCCGCTGACCCGGCACCTGCTAACCCGTAACACTGCGGGCCTGCGGGCTTATACTGATAAGCTAATTTTGGGCGGACACCGTGCGGTGTTCGCCCTTTTTTCGTATCCGCAGATGGCCCCGGCTGCTGCGCCCAAATTGCCAACAGGGATGACGCTATGCTGATTCTGGAATGTCCGTATTGCGGCGTCAAAGCCGAAGAAACCGAACTGACACCGGGCTATGAGGCGCATCTCAAGCGCTTTGGTCCCGGTTCGTCGGATACCGAGTTTGAAGATTACATGTTTGCGCGCAAGAACCCCAAGGGGGTGCATTTTGAGCGCTGGCGGCATGTTTATGGCTGCGGCAAGTGGTTTTTGGCGGCGCGGGATACCAATACTTTGGAGGTGTTCGGCACCTATCCGGCGCAGTCTTCGGCTCCGCCTGCTGATTTGCAAGACAAGATTAAGGCCAAGCGGCCGGACTGGAAGGGTTACAAATGAGCACCCGTCTCTCAAAAGGTGGCCGGCTGATCGACCGCTCGGCACCGCAGGAATTTTCGTTCAACGGCAAGACCATGCGCGGACTTGCGGGGGATACTCTGGCAGCGGCGCTGCTGGCGAATGACCAGATGCTGCTGGGGCGCAGCTTCAAATATCACCGCCCGCGTGGGTTGGTGGCGGCGGGGCCGGAAGAACCCAATGCGATTGTCGGTCTGGGCCGCGACGGGCGGTTTGAACCCAACCAGCGCGTGACCACGACGGAACTGTTCGATGGGTTGGAAGCAGCGAGCCAGAACCACTGGCCGACGCTGGAATTTGACGTGGGGGTGATCAACAACACCCTGTCGCGGTTCCTGCCGGGTGGCTTCTACTACAAAACCTTCATGTGGCCGCGCGCGGCGTGGAAGCATGTGTTTGAGCCGATCATCCGCCGCTCGGCGGGGCTTGGCAAGGCTCCGACCGCGCGCGACGCCGACCGCTATGAATACACCTACAGCTTCTGCGATGTGCTGATTTTGGGCGGCGGTATTGCGGGCTTGCAGGCGGCTTTGGTCGCGGGCGCTTCGGGTGCGCGGGTTATGCTGCTGGAACAATCGGCGCATTGGGGCGGGCGGGCGCCTGTCGATGGCGATGTGATTGAGGGAAAACCGGCTGAGGTTTGGATTAACTCTGCCGTGCAAACCCTTGCCGCACTTGAGAATGTGGCGATGCGGCTGCGCACCATGGGCGCAGGGGTGTATGATCACGGCTATGTGCTGGCGGAAGAAAAGATCGCCGATACCACGCCGGGTGACGGGCGGCCGAAGCATCGGCTGTGGCGTATTCGCACCGCCCAGATCGTCACCGCGACGGGGGCAATTGAGCGGCCATTGTCGTTTGCGGGCAATGATATTCCCGGCGTGATGCTGGCGGGATCGGTGCGCGAGTATGTGGTGAATTACGCGGTGTCTCCGGGTGATCGCACGGTGGTTGTCACCAACAATGACGACGCCTACCGCACCGCGATTGCGCTGGTGCAGGCGGGGCTGGCAGTGCCCTGCATCGTGGATGCGCGGGCTTCGGTGACCGGGGATCTGCCTGCGAAAGCCCGTGCTATGGGAATTCGCGTTGAAACGGGTAAAGCGATTGCCAAGGTCAAGGGCGGCAAGCGTGTCACTGGGGTTTCGCTCTGCGTGCAAGCGGGCGAAGGCGCTGTTCTGGAAGAGATTTCCTGCGACGCGGTGGCGATGTCGGGCGGCTGGTCTCCGGTGGTGCATCTGTGGAGCCATTGCGGCGGCAAGCTGATCTGGGACAAGACCCGTGCACATTTCCGCCCAGACGCAAGCCGTCCGCCGACCGGGCAGGATGGATTGGCGATGGTGGTGCCTGTCGGCAATGCCAATGGCGCGATGACGGCGGCGGAGGCTTTGATTTGCGGCGCTAAAGGTGGCGCGGCGGCGGCTGAGGCGGCTGGATTTAAGGCAGAGGCCAAGGCTGCCGTGGCCGAGGCTGCACCTGAAGCGGATATGGAAGCGGTCTGGATCATGCCGCAGGGCGCGGGTCCGGCGCTGAAGGCCAAGATGTGGCTGGATTATCAGAACGATGTGAAAGTCTCCGACGTGCAGCTTGCGGCGCGGGAGGGTTATACTTCGGTCGAACACACCAAGCGCTACACCACTTTGGGCATGGCAACAGATCAGGGTAAGCTAAGCAATATCAACGGTCTGGCCGTGCTTGCTGATGCGTTGCATGAAGAGATTCCGCAGGTTGGCACCACCACCTTCCGCCCGCCCTATGCGCCTGTGACTTTGGGGGCTTTGGCTGGCGAGTCGCGTGGCGATATCTTCCAGCCGCTGCGCAAGACGCCGATGCATGCATGGCATGAGAAGAACCACGCGTATTTTGAACCTGTCGGGTTGTGGCGCAGGCCCTATACTTTCCCGCGTGCGGGTGAGAACCACGAGCAGGCGGTGCATCGTGAGGTGCTGAATACGCGGACCAATCTGGGGCTGCTGGATGCCTCGACGCTAGGCAAGATCATCGTCAAGGGGCCAGATGCGGGTCGCTTCCTTGATATGCTTTACACCGGGGTGATGAGCAGCTTGCCGGTGGGCAAATGCCGTTATGGCTTGATGTGTTCCGAGCAGGGCTTCTTGTCAGACGACGGAGTAGTGGCGCGGATTGATGAGGATACCTGGCTTTGCCACACCACATCCGGCGGCGCGGATCGCATCCATGCCTGGATGGAAGATTGGCTGCAATGCGAATGGTGGGATTGGCAGGTCTATACCGCCAATGTCACCGAGCAACTGGCTCAGGTGGCGGTTGTTGGACCTAACGCGCGGAGAGTGTTGGAGAAATTGGGCGGGATGGATGTTTCCAAGGAAACATTGCCGTTCATGCAATGGGCCGATGGCACCTTGGGCGGCTTTCCTGCACGGGTGTACAGGATCAGCTTTTCGGGCGAATTGTCCTATGAAGTCGCGGTTCCGGCGAGCATGGGATTGGCGTTCTGGGAAGCTTTGCACGCAGCGGGCGCGGAGTTTGGCGCGATGGTCTATGGCACCGAAGCGCTGCATATCATGCGGGCCGAGAAGGGCTTTATCATGATCGGCGATGAGACGGATGGCACCATTATTCCGCAGGATTTGAACTTGGGCTGGGCGATCTCGAAGAAGAAGGCTGACTTCTTGGGCAAGCGCGGGCAGGAGCGGAATTATCTGGCGAGCCCCGATCGTTGGAAGCTGGCGGGGTTTGAGACTCTGGACGGCTCGGTCATTCAGGACGGCGCTTATATCCCCTCGGCGGGTAAGAATGCTAATGGGCAGGGCAATACGCAGGGGCGCGTCACTTCGACCTACTTCTCGCCGACCTTGAAGAAGGGCATTGCGATGGGGTTGATCAAGGGCGGCATGGATCGTTTGGGCGATGTGGTGGAGTTTACTACGATCACCGGCGGGGTTGTGAAGGCCAAGGTGGTTGATCCAGTGTTCTATGATAAAGACGGGGAGAAAAATAATGTCTAATGCAGTCAGTGCTTTGGGCCATGCCTCGTTCGATGGATTCGCGAAAGTGCGCGAGATTGGCCCGATTGGGATGATCTCGCTGCGCGCCAAGGCTGATCTGCCGGGGTTGGCGGCGGCGATTAAGGCGGCGGTGGGGACGGGTGTTCCTGCGCAGCGCCAGATTGAGATTGCGGGCGATAAAGCGGCGGGCTGGATGAGCCCGGATGAATATCTGCTGCTGCTGCCTTATGGTGAAACCGATGCGGCGCTAGCGGCGATTGCCGAGGCTTTGCGCGGTCAGCATCATCTGGCGGTAACGCTATCGGATGCGCGCGCGGTGTTTCGGATTGAGGGCGCAAAGGCCGATCAGGTGTTGGCCAAGCTGTCTCCGGTGGATTTCGCAACCTTGGGGTCGAAGGAATTGCGTCGCACAAGGGCGGCACAGGTGGCTGCGGCGTTCTGGAAAGACGGGGACGGCTATACGCTGGTGTGTTTCCGTTCGGTGGCCGCTTACGTCATGGGCCTGCTCAGCCATTCCGCGACTTCGGGCAGCGAGATTTCGTAAGAAATTTCTATCGTTTACGGATTGACGCAAGCTCCGGGCATCGTTGTTATGGCGGCAGGTTTTAACAAGGGTGTGCCGGATGCAGTTGTGTTTAAAGGGTTTCGCCCTAAGCTTGGCGATGATTTTGGGCGCGTGTGCTGCCTATGCCAAGCCAGTGATTTACGACTGTAAGCCAGAGGCGGGGCGGTCTGATACGGTGTTGCAGCCGGAATATCTGATCTCTTATGACAAGGCCACGGGTGAGGTGTTGATCAATGATCCAATCATCATGGGCACCAGTGGCAAGCCGATCAAAGGCAAACTGCAATCCGACAGCGATGTGCGCAGCGTGTTCGACTGGCAGCTGAAGACCCTAAAAGGCACCAGCGGCAGTGCGTCTTGGCAGTATCGCGCAAAGGTGTTCAAGGCCGATGGTCGGCTGACGTTGACCGTGACTCCGGTGGGCTATGACAATCACTTCTCATCCGAAGGCAGTTGCAGCGTTCAGAAGTGACGATGGCCGGCCCGGCTTTGCTGGTCAGAAAATAATGACATTATATGGAATTTATCATGCGATCCAATAGATTGGCGCTTGCGACGCTGTTGACGATGGCGGCCACTGGCGCGGTGGCGCAGCCGATGGTCTATGATTGTGCACCCAGTTCCGGCGCCGATGATTCCATCATCCAGTCGCATATTCTGATCGCACATGATCCGGACGCCGGCGCGTTTCTGGTGAATGATGGAGTGATCATGAGCGTTTATGGCGGCCCGATCAAAGGTGTTGTGGCTGCAGAATCTAAGGAATGGGTCACATTCAGCTGGCGTATCGAGCGGATCAAGTTGGGTTCCATACGCTCGAATTTGGACTATCGCATCAAGGTGCACAAACCAGACGGCAGGCTGGCATTCACAGTGATGGCACCCAGCTTCAGCAATCAGATCGACGACGTCGGCCACTGCACGGTAAAGGGCGCGAAGGCCAGCAAAAAGTCGGGCAAGAAGTCGGGCAAGAAATAGCCAAATCGCCCGCTTGCTCTTGACCTTGGCGTTTCAAAGTCACTTATAGAGGGCAACGCACATCTGAACAGGAGTACCTCCGATGGCCTTTACCCTTCCCGATCTTCCCTATGCGCATGACGCTTTGGCTGGCCTTGGCATGTCGAAAGAGACGTTGGAATTCCACCACGATCTGCACCACAAAGCCTATGTTGACAACGGCAACAAGCTGATCGCGGGCACCGAGTGGGAGTCCAAGTCGCTGGAAGACATCGTGAAAGGCACCTATGTGGCGGGTTCTGTCGCGCAGAATGGTATCTTCAACAATGCCAGCCAGCATTGGAATCACAACCTGTTCTGGGAAGTGATGGGGCCTGCGGGCAAGGCGATGCCGGGTGCTTTGGAAAAGGCACTGGTTGAGGCGTTCGGCTCGGTTGCCAAGTTCAAGGAAGATTTCGCAGCGGCGGGTGCGGGCCAGTTCGGTTCGGGCTGGGCGTGGCTGGTGAAAGACAAGGACGGCGCTTTGAAGATCACCAAGACCGAAAACGGCGTCAACCCGCTGTGCTTTGGTCAGACCGCACTGCTCGGCTGTGATGTGTGGGAACATTCCTACTACATCGACTTCCGCAACAAGCGCCCGGCTTACTTGAGCAACTTCCTTGACAAGCTGGTCAACTGGGAAGCGGTTGCGGCCAAGCTGTAATATTTTGCGCCGATGATGTCCTGACCATGATAAGTCGGCGTGGATTTTTGAAAGGCCTGCTGGGGGGAACTCTGGCAGGCTTTTTCATGGGCGGCTATGCGGTGTCCGAGGCGGCTTGGCAGTTGCGGGTGCAAAACTGGGCGGTTGACCCCCCCGGTTGGCGGCGCGGACAGCGGTTGCGGATTGTCATGGTGGCGGATTTGCACGCCGCGAGCTTTGGCATGGATGAGCGGCGGGTGGCGCGGGTGGTCGAGATTGCCAATGCGCAGGGTGCCGATCTGATTGCCTTGATGGGGGATTATCGCGCGACGCACCGCTTTCAGACCCGCCGTGTGTCGATTGACGTGGTGGCCCCGATCTTGGCGGGGCTGCGCGCGCCCTTGGGGGTGTATGCGGTGACGGGCAATCACGATTGGTGGGATGACCGCCAAGCCATCGCGCGCAGGGCGGGGCCCTGCCATACTCAGGTGGCGCTAGAGGCTGCGGGGATACCCGTTTTGGCGAATCGGGCGGTGAAGCTGGGTGCTGTCGGGGCAACGTTCTGGCTGGGCGGCACCGAGAGCCAATCGTGTTTTCAACGCGAAAATCGCCGCGATATCATTGGCATGTCGGATGTGCCGGGGGTGGTGGCGCAGTTGACGGGTGACGATCCTGCGATCCTGCTGGCGCATGAGCCGGATCAATTCGTCACCGTGCCCGACCGGGTGGCGCTGACGCTTTCGGGGCATACCCATGGCGGGCAGGTGCGCTTTGGGCCTTGGGCGCCGGTGGTGCCGTCGCGCTTTGGCCAGCGGTTCGACTATGGGCATTTCCGCGAGGGTGCGCGCGATCTGGTGGTGTCGGGTGGGTTGGGGTGCTCTGGCCTGCCGATACGGCTGGGGGTGCCGCCCGAAATTACCGTGGTGGATTTGTCTTAGGGGCGGCTGTGTTTGGCGGCTTGGACGTCAGGATAAAGCCACGCGTAGGGCCTCGGTCAGGGCGGGCACGTCGGGGATTGCGGTGAAGTAACCTTTGACCGAGGCGTCTGCGAAGCCTTCGGCGATGATGTGGTCGAGCAGGGCGATCAGCGGGTTCCAGTAGCCTTCGGAATTGAGCAGAAAGATCGGTTTGCGGTGCAGGCCGATTTGCGCCCAGGTCAGCACTTCGAAGAACTCATCGAGCGATCCTGCACCGCCCGGCAGCACCACGACGGCATCCGAATTCATGAACATCACCTTTTTGCGCTCGTGCATATCCTCGGTGATCACCAGTTGCGACAGATCTTGCTTGCCGCGCTCGGCTGTCATCAGATGCGTGGGGATGACGCCGAAGGTGGGGGCCCCTGCGGTTTGGGCGCTGCGGGCAACCTCGCCCATTAAACCCACGTCACCTGCGCCGTAAACCAGCCGCCAGCCTTGGGCGGCGATGGCCTCGCCCATGGCGCGGGCGGCAAGGGTATGGGCGGGATTGGTGCCGGCGCGCGCGCCACAGAAGACACAGATCGAAGACAGAGCACGGGCCATGGGCATATCTATCCGAAAATTGTTGCTTTAACGCCTGATATAGCGGTTCCATGACGAAAGAAAGAAGGGCCGGGAACAGGCCTTACTCGGGGGGAAGCGATGGCTGGTTGGAGTGGATTGAGTGCGGCTGCGCGGGGGGCTGTGTTGCTGGGCGGCGCTGCGGTGGTGGCGGTGGCGGGGTATTTCGGTTTCGCGCGCGCGCCTGTGGCTGTGGTGCCAAGTGAGGCGGTGTCAAGTGAGAGTGGGGCAAGTGAGACTGCCGCTGGTGAGAGTGCGGCCAATCAGACTGCTGCAAGCGAGGCTGGGGCAGCTGACCCTGCTGCTGGGGCTGATGCGCCCGCAGTTGCGCCAATAGCGGGGCAGCCAAGTGCAGAAGGGGTGGCGGCCGAAACCCCCAGCACCGCAGACTCGACCGCTGCGACTGCAGCCGCAGAAGTTCCTATCGTCGCCGCGACTGTGGCGCCAACTGCGGCGCTGGCGGGGGCGATCCTGCCCAGCTTTGATGTGGCCCGCATCGCACCGGATGGTGCCGCGACGGTGGCGGGGCAGGCTGCTCCGGGGGCTGCGGTGGCGATGCTGGTCGATGGCGTTGAGGTTGCGCGTGCAAAGGCCGATGCGCAGGGCAAGTTTGCAGCGCTGTTCACTTTGCCGCCAAGCCCGGAGGCGCGGTTGCTGTCGCTGGCTGCAACGGGCGCGGATGGGGTTGCGGTTGCCGGAACCGAGACGGTGGCGCTGGCTCCGGTGGCGGGTGCGGCTGAAGTCGCCGTGTCAGGCGCGGTGGAGCCCGCGTTGCAGGCTCCGGCGGCGGTGCTGATCGCGCCCGAGGGGGTGAAGGTGTTGCAATCGGCTGCCGAAGTGCCTGCGGAGGTTGCGGCGGGCGTTGCGGTGGATAGTATCAGCTACGCACCAGAAGGCGCGGTGATGTTGGGCGGGCATGCGGGCGCTGGCGCGGGGTTGCGCTTATATCTGGATGGTGCCGCGATAGCGGATGTCGTTGCGGGGCCGGATGGCGCTTGGGCTGCGACGCTGACGGACGTAGTGGCGGGGATTTACACCTTGCGGGTGGATCAGTTGGCGGCGGATGGCACGGTGAGCGCGCGGTTTGAGACGCCGTTCAAGCGCGAGACATTGGCGGCTTTGGCTGCGGCCTCGGTGCCAGCGGTTCAGCCGGAAGTGGCTGTAGAGGCGGCACCCATTGCGGTAGATGCGAGCAGCGCTGACGCGCCGCAACCCGTCGCAGAACCTGCGCCCGCTGCGGATACGACTGCCGTCGCGGCGGCTCCAGCGTCACCTGCTGACGGGACGGAGGTTGCGGCGGGCGAAGCAGCCCCTGCGGCTGAACCCACCACTGCTGATACGGCCCCTGTTGTTGAAGCCGCGCCTGTTGCGGACGCCACCGCCGCGGTTCCTGACGCCGCGCCTGTTGCGGACGCAGCATCCGTCACGGCCGAACCTGCGGCTGTGGCCCCGGGCAAGCCCGCCCCGGTCACTGTCACCGTGCAGCCGGGTTATACGCTGTGGGGCATTGCGCAGCAGAATTTCGGCGATGGCGTGCTCTATGTGCAGGTGTTTGAGGCCAACAAGGACAAGATCAAAGACCCCGACCTGATCTATCCGGGGCAGGTGTTTACGATTCCTGCGGCGCCGTAGCCGGGGTAATTGCAGCCGGGGTGATCGCTGGTGCCGTCACGCTGCTGTCGTGGCGGCAGCAGGCCATCACCTCGGGGTGTTCCATGCAGCAATCGTTCAAAAGAAAGCTGATCGTTGCGCCCATGCCTGCGGCATCGACCGAGTAGAACACATTGCGGGCGAGTTTGCGCGAGCGGATCAGGCCGGCTTGCTCCAACGCCGCCAGATGGAATGACAACCGCGACGACGACAGCCCCAAAGCGCGGCTGATCTCGCCTGCGGCCAGTCCCTGATCGCCCAAGGGCATCAGCAGGCGCATCAGATCCAGCCTTGCATCATTGGCAAGCGCGGAGAGTGCGGCGAGGGCTTGGGATTTCTCCACGTTTCAACTGCTCATGAATCATTGAACTATCTTGGTGTAGTGGATATGTGGGATGCGGTAAAGCGGGTGCGGCCTTTTGGCCCCTGCGATGAGGGATCAAGTGATGCGGAATACGACAACCAAGGTGACCCCGGCCACGGTAACTTCGGCGAAGGTAACCCCGGCGGCAGACAATGACGGCCATGCCGGTGGCTGGGCAACGATGAAACGTGTGGCCCCCTATCTGTGGCCGGAAGGCGAGACTTGGATCAAGGTGCGGGTGGTCGCGGCGCTGTTGTTCTTGCTGGCGGCCAAGCTGGTGTCGATCACCATGCCGTTCATGTACAAGCAAGCGGTGGATGCTTTGGTCGGCAAAGACCCGAGTGCGGCGACGATGCTGGGTTTAGGCGCTGTCGGGCTGACGGTGGCTTATGGTTTGGCGCGGTTTGGCACTGTGGCGCTGGGTGAATTCCGCGATTGGGTGTTTGTGCGGGTCGGCCAGCGGGCGTTGCGCAAGCTGGCTTTGGAGACCTTCACCCATATTCACCGCCTGTCGATGCGCTATCACATCACCCGCAAAACCGGTGGGCTTTCCCGCGTGATTGAGCGCGGCGTGAAGGGTGTCGATTTCCTGTTGCGCTTCATGTTGCTGTCGATTGGGCCGCTGATTTTGGAACTGTCGCTGGTGTCGATCATCTTCGCTTTGTATTTTGGCTGGCAATATGCCGTCGTGGTGGTGGTGACGATCACGATCTATGTGACCTACACCTTTAAGGTCACCGAATGGCGGGTCGCGATCCGTCGGCAGATGAATGATCAGGACACCGATGCCAACCAGAAGGCGATTGACTCGCTGTTGAACTTTGAGACGGTGAAATATTTCAACGCTGAGGCGCGGGAAGCCGCGCGCTATGATGGCGCGATGGCGGCCTATGAGGGTTTTGCGGTGCGCACCGGGCAAAGTCTGTCGGTGCTGAACATGGGGCAGAGTTTCATCATCACCACCGGGCTTATTCTGGTGATGGTGATGTCGGCTTATGGCGTCGAGGCGGGCAAGTTTACCGTCGGCGATTTCGTGATGGTCAACGCCTATATGGTGCAGATCACCATGCCGTTGAACTTCCTTGGCACCGTGTACCGCGAGATCCGGCAGGCTTTGGTCGATATGGCGGCGATGTTTCATCTGTTGGGGCAACCCGAGGAAGTCACCGATAAACCCGGCGCTGTGGCGTTGCAGGTGACGGGGGGCGAGGTGACGTTTGAGGATGTGCGGTTTGAATATGATCCGTCGCGGCCTATTCTGAAGGGCATCAGCTTCACGCTGAAGCCGGGGCAGCGTTATGCACTGGTCGGGCCGTCGGGCTCGGGTAAATCGACGATTGGGCGGCTGTTGTTCCGGTTTTACGATGTGACCGGCGGGGCCATTCGGATTGACGGGCAGGATTTGCGCGATGTGACGCAGACCTCGCTACATGGGCTGATCGGCGTGGTGCCGCAGGACACGGTGTTGTTCAACGATACCGTGCATTACAACATCGCTTACGGGCGCGCAGGGGCGACCGAGGCGGAGATTGTGGCGGCGGCGAAGGCGGCGAAGATCCATGATTTCATCATCTCATTGCCGGATGGCTATGCCACCACGGTGGGTGAGCGTGGGCTGAAGCTGTCGGGTGGGGAGAAGCAGCGGGTGGGCATTGCGCGGACCTTGTTGAAGAACCCGCCGATCTTGGTGTTGGATGAGGCGACTTCGGCCTTGGACACTCAGACCGAGCAGAGCATTCAGGAGTCTTTGCGCGAAATGGGGCAGGGGCGGTCGGTGATCACCATCGCCCATAGGCTTTCGACGATTGCCGACGCCGATTGTATTCTGGTGCTGGAGGATGGCGTGGTGACCGAACGCGGCACGCATGACGAGTTGCTCGCGCGCGATGGCAAATATGCCGCGATGTGGGCGCGTCAATCGGCGGATGAGGAAGAAGCGCAGGCGGCCTGAGGCTTTGCTTTACGGCTTGCGGCTTTCGGGGCAGGATGGGTTCACCTTAGGGTGATTTCATGCTGCCCCGATTGTTTTTAATCCTTTGCCTTTTGCTGCCCGTGCAGGCCATGGCCGAACGGCGGGTCGCGCTTGTGCTGGCGGCGGAAGATTACCGCTCGTTACGCAAGCTGGACAATCCGGTGAACGACGCTGTCGCGGTGGAAGGCTTGCTGTCCGGGCTTGGCTTTGAGGTGACGGTGGAAACCAACCGCGATCTGAAGCGGATGCGGCGCGCGCTCGATGATTTCCGCGAAGATGGCGCGGGGGCGGATGTGGCCTTACTGTTTTACGCAGGCCACGGGGTTGAGATCGCCGGTGTGAATTATTTGCTGCCGGTGGATGCACAGGTGGGGTCTGCGCAGGCGGTGGCGGAAAGTGCTTTGCCGCTGTCGGAAGTGCAGGCGGCTTTGGCCTCGGTCGCGCCGATTGGCATTGTTTTGCTGGATGCGTGCCGGGAAGATCCTTGGGGCGGTGGTGGCGCGGGGCAGGGGCGCTCGGCTGTGGCTTTGGAGGATGCGGTGGATGCACCGCGCCCCGGATTGGGCCGGGTCGGGCGTGCGGATGGGGTGCTGTTTGCGTTCTCGGCGGCACCGGGAGAGGTGGCGGCGGATGGGGACGGGGTGGATTCTCCGTTCACTGAAGCGCTGTTGCGGCACTTTGCAACGCCGGGGGTCGAGGTACGCACGGCGCTGACCTTGGTGCAGCAGGATGTCTATGATCGCAGCCGGGGCAAGCAACTGCCCTATATCGAAAGCGGTTTGCCGAGGCTGTTTTTCGCGGCATCAGTGGGGGAGTTGGGCGAGCGGGATCGCTTGTTGGTGGCGATGGCGGGCTTGCCGGCGGAGTTGCGCGCCGAGGTCGAGGCTTTGGCGCAGCAAAAGGATATGCCGCTGGCGCCCTTGTATGGCGCGCTGATGTCGGCGGATTTGGCGGGTAAGGATCGCAGTGCGCGGGCGCAGGCCTTGGTGCAATCAGCGGAATCCTTCCTGCGGTTTCGCGCGCAGGTGCAGCTGTTGTCGGCGGATGACCCGAAGGTGGCGGAGTTCCGGGCCGAGGCCGAACAGGCGCTGGATTTGGGCGCGTTTGATCTGGCGCGCACGGCTTTGGACAAGGCGGCGAAGCTGGACGCCGAGGCGCGCGAGGCCTTGCGCGACAATTACCGCAGCCGGGCTTTGTCCGAGGCGCAGACTCACGCCTTGGCGGCAAGCGCTGCGAAAGCCGATTTGCGCTATGATCTGGCGATGGCCGATCTGACCAAGGCTTTGGCGCTTTATGCGGAATTGGAGGGCGACGCGCTGCCTCGGGCGGATCGTGAGGCTTACACCGACCTCATGTGGGATCAGGGTGATTTGTTGCGCAACACGGGCAACACCAGTTTCGCGCTGCGCAGCTATCGCGCGTGGGAGGCGGTGGCTGCAGCGCGGGTTGCGGGGGCCCCGGAGGATGCAGATTTCCGGCGCAACTGGTCGGTGGCGCGGGTGAATATCGGCGATATGCTGTTGTTGCAGGGCGATCTGGACGGGGCAGAGGCCGAATTTCGCGCGGCGCTGGCGGTGGATGAAGTTCTGGCCGCGCGCGCGGATGCGCCGTTGAAATGGCGGCATGATGTGGTGGTCTCGCAATCGAAACTCGGCGATGTGGCGCAGTTGCGCGGCGATCTGGCAGGGGCTTTGGCGCGGCAACAGGCGGGGCTTGCGGTGCTGCGGCAGCTGGTCATCGAATATCCCGCCCGCGATGATGTGCGTGGCGATCTGGGGCTGTCGCTGGACCGGATCGGTGATCTGCGCAAGCTGGCGGGCGATCCGCGCGGCGCTTTGGTGGTGTTTAACGAGGCTTTGGCGCTGCGGCAGGCCCTGCTGGAAAAGTTGCCTACCCGCGATGATTTGCAGGGCGATCTGGCGATCAGTTTCGACAAGATCGGCGATGTGTTTTTGGCTTTGGCGGACCCGAAGGCGGCGCAGCTGCGCTTCAAAGCCGAGATCGCACTGCTTGAGGCGCTTGTGGCCAAGGATGCGGGGCAGACCAAATGGCAGAACGATCTGGCGATGGGCTATCTCAAGCTAGGCGATGCACGGGCGGCTTTGGGCGCGCGTGATGAGGCGGCGCAGCTTTACGCCAAGGCGCTGAAGGTGCGGGAGAAACTGGCGGCGTTAGACCCTGCGAACGCCGATTGGCAGCGCAGCGTGGCTTTGGCACAGGCGCGCTTGGGCGATCTGGCGTTCAAGGCGGCGGATTTTACCGAGGCAGAGCGGCGGTTTACGGCGGCGTTTGCGATCTCGCAGGCGCTGGCTAAGGCCGATCCGGGCAACGTCAACCGCCAGCAGGATCTGGCGAGCGATCTGGACCGCTTGGGCGATGTGGCTTTGATGCGCGGCGATCCGGTGCGGGCGCAGAATTTGGTGCAGCGAAGCTATGCGATCACGGCGGAAATGGCGGCGCGCGATCCGGGCAATGTGGAAAATCAGATGAACCTTGTCGCCAGCCTTGTGCGGATGGCGGTCTATGACGACGATACCAGGCCGCGCCAGCGCGAGGCTTTGGCGGTGCTGAAAGCCTTGCAGGCCGAGGGGCGACTTGATCCGGGCCGGGCGCATTGGATTGGGTTGATCGAGGCGCAGTTGGCCGCGCCTTGAGTCAGCCTTCGCGCACCAGCACGATCTCGCCCAAGCCGATGGCATGGCTGCCCATGATATTGGCAACCGCTACGCCATCAAGGCTGATCACCGAGAAGCCAGCGGATTGCGCGACGGTGACGACCGGGGGAATTTCAACCTGATTGGCGTCGAAATGCGGCGTGTAATGCAATTCCAACTGGTCGGTCTGGAAAGTGTAATCGGTGATCGTGGCGGCAGCTGCGCCATCGGCCCATTGGTGTTCGATCTCGAACCGATCCGCGCCTGCGCCCCCCGTGGCGGTGTCGCCGTGGCCGATGATCAGGGTGTCATTGCCATCGCCGCCTGACAGAGTATCTGCGCCGTCGATCGCGGTCATGCTGGCTTCAGCGGAATGGGTGTCGGAATAGCCCGACAATGTGTCATCGCCACCACCACCGAGCAGGCTGTCGGCTCCGGCACCGCCTGCCATCAGATCATTGCCGGAATCGCCTGCCATGCGGTCTGCGCCATCGCCGCCATGCAGCGTATCCAGACCATCGCCGCCGCGCAGGGTGTCGGCGCCCAGACCACCGTCGATGCTGTCATCGCCCGCGTGGCCCAGCACCGAATCATTGCCGTCGCCCATCGCAGCGTGATCGTTGCCCGCGCCAAGATCGGCGTAATCTGAACCGGACGACCCGGTCAGATGATCGGCACCATCCTCCAGATGCCAAGCGGTGGGATCGCTGCCGCCTGCAAGGCTGTCATCGCCTGCGGTGCCATGCACATCGTCTGTGTAATTGCCCGCGACAAATTGCGTATCGGTGGCGGCATCGGGCACCAAGACAATGTCGTTCAGGCTGAAATCATCCACCCCGTCCAGCTGCGCCACAATCGCGCCGTCCATCCTGATCTCGGTGCTGCCATCGGGGGTATGGGTCAGCATCATCACAGGGGGCACTTCGACCGAACTGTCAGACGAATAATGCGGCGTGTAGGTGATGTGCAGCGCGTCCTGTGCCGCGTTGTAATCGGTGATATGGGCAATGGCGGTGCCGTCGTTCCAGCGGGTGTCGAGATCGAAGGTGTCGTTGCCCGCCCCACCTTGGCCGATATCGCCGTGGCCCAGCACCAGCAGATCATTGCCATCGCCGCCAACCAGTTGATCGCTGCCCTCGGCCCCGGTCATGCCGCCCGCACCCGCAGCGCCCGTCACAAAGCCCGACAGAGTGTCATCGCCTGCGTCGCCGTTCAGGATGTCGGCGCCCGAGCCGCCCCAAACCTCATCATTGCCATCGCCGCCCGCCAAGCCATCATCACCAAGATTGCCTTCCAGATGATCACTGCCCGCGCCGCCAAACAGCGAATCCGCACCGACGCCCCCTTCGAGGCTATCGTTACCCGCGCCGCCAAGGCCGATGTCATTGCCAGCCCCCATCACGGCATGATCGTCGCCATCGCCCAAGTTGGCGTAGTCGTTGCCCGAAGACGCCGTCAGATCGTCGTCACCATCGTGCAAGAACCACGCCTGATTGTCGGCATCTGCGGTGACAGTGTCATTGCCCTCGGTGCCATCATGCGCATGGGAATAGTTTTGCGCATTATACAGCGGATCATCCTGCGCGCCGCTGTCGTCTGAATGGTCGCCAGTGCCACCGATGCCGATATTGAGGCCCAAAGCGCCGAGAAACAGGAAGATATTGGCAAGGACAGCAGGTTCCATTGAGCAACTCGGGCAATAGGGACAGGTTTTCGAAACATTTCATGCAAATATGTTAACAATTCGTCCTAATCGCGGCGGTTTACCCGTTCTGCGCGGATTAGCGATCCGTATTCGACAGCGATAGGCTCCGTACGTCTGTTGCGCCGTCGCGGGGCTTGGCAAGTTGCGGGCTTTGCCTGTAAGACAGGGGCCAAGTGACCCTGTATAATCGCGGGGCGAAGACCAAAGCCGGGGGCGCAGATCCTTGGCACGAAAGAGAGGCCAGCGTGAGCAACCCAGATAGCTTTATCAGCGAGGTGACTGAAGAGGTCCGCCGCGACAGGCTTTATGCGATGTTCCGCAAATATGGCTGGATCGGCGTGGTGATTGTGCTCGGCGTGGTCGGAGGGGCTGCCTATACCGAATGGAGCAAAGCGCGCGATGCGGCACGGGCGCAAAGCTTTGGCGATGCGATGCTGGATGCGGTCGATCTGGGGGCACCGGAAGACCGTGCGCAGGCGATGGCGGCGATTCCGGCGGACGGCGGGCAGATTGCGCTGAAAGATCTGATGCTGGCGACGGATGCGGGCAGCGATAAAGCGGCGGCCTTGGCAGCACTGGATAAGTTGGCGGCGGATCAGAGCCAGCCGCAGGTCTACCGCGATCTGGCGGTTTTGCGCCGGGTGATGCTGGCTGGAAAGGATCAGCCGATTGCGGATCGGCGTGCAGCGCTTGAGTCGATTGCCGTGCCGGGCCGGGCGTTTCGCACTTTGGCGGCAGAGCAACTGGCCTATCTGCTGATCGAAGATGGCAAGAAAGACGATGCGATTGCAGCCCTTGCAGCGCTGATGCAGGATCAGGACGCGCCCGGCGGTTTGCGCCAGCGGGCGGGGCAGATGATCACCGCTTTGGGGGGCACACCGCCCCAGCCCGCTGCGGGTGCTGCGACTGAACCGGCTGCGAATGCAGGCTGAACCGCCCTCTGGGCGTCAAGGAATGAATGTGGGGGTGTTTCGCGTGATGACCAGCGGCAAGATCGGGATGGCGGGGCTAATGCTGTGCATTGGGCTGGCCGGATGCGAAAAAGACGTGATCCTTGAGGGAGAACGTTTTCCGGTGCGCGCGCCGCTTGAAGATTCGGTCGCGATTGAGGGGCAACCCACGCCTGTCGCCACCTCGCTGCAGCCCGCCAATACCTCGGTGCCAATCGCCCTTCCGGGGGCCTCTGCCAATGCTGAATGGAGCCATCGCGGCGGCAATGCGCGTCATGCGTCGGGCAATGGTGCTTTATCCGCCAATCCGCAGCGGGTGTTCAGCGTGAATATCGGCTCTGGCGACAGCAAGCGGTCGCGGATCGCCGCATCGCCCGTGGTCTCGGGCGGGCGGGTGTTGACCATGGACGCCACAGCACGGGTGACGGCTGTGTCAACGGGTGGTGCCGCGCTGTGGACGGCGAATATAGCGCCCGAGTCGGGTGATGCCAGCAATGTGGTGGGTGGCGGTTTGGCCGCCAGTGGCAACCGAGTTTACGCCACCTCGGGCTATGGCGAATTGGTGGCCTTGGATGCCAGCACTGGAGGTATCGCGTGGCGGCAACGTTTTGACAGCCCGATCACTGGAGCGCCGACTGTTGTGGGCAACGTAGTCTACGCGATGGGCCGCGATGGCTCGGCGCTGGCGGTGTCCGCCGATAATGGCAAGCAGTTGTGGCAACAGCCCGGCGCGCCGAATTCCAGTGGTATGATCGGTACGGCCTCGGTTGGGGTGGGCGATAATGCAGTGGTGCTGCCGTTTGCCAGCGGGCAAATCTCGGCCGTTCAGGCGGGGACGGGCGATCCGATCTGGAACGCAGGGGTTTCCGGGCAGCGGTTGGGCCGCAGCTATGGCGGCATGGGCGATGTGACCGGCGATCCGGTGATTGTCGGGGATACCGTCTATCTCGGCACCGCAGCCGGACGCACCGTGGCAATCAATATGACCACGGGCGGGCGGATCTGGACGGCGAATGAGGGCGCGTTGAACCCGCCTTTGGTGGTTGGCGGCTCGGTATTCGTGGTCAACGACGAAGCCCGTTTGGTGCGGCTGGATGCTACGACGGGTGCTGTGATCTGGTCGGTTGAGATGCCGTATTTCGTCAAAGACAAGCCGAAGAAACGCCAAGCGATCTATGCCCACTACGGGCCTGTGCTGGCGGGTGGGCGGATTGTGGTGGCCTCGTCCGACGGCCAGTTGCGCGGCTTTGATCCGACCAATGGCAATCAGGTTTACAGCGTCGATATCCCCGGCGGTGCAGCTTCGGCCCCGGCTTTGGCGCAAGGTTTGCTGTTCGTGGTCGGTGGCAACGGTCAACTTCACGCTTTCCGTTAAGCGATTGGGCGTGTATGGGGGCAGCTTAGTTATACCCGGACGCCTGAAATGAGCTTTACCCTTGCCATCGTCGGCCGCCCCAATGTGGGCAAATCGACCCTGTTCAACCGCTTGGTTGGCCGCAAACTCGCCTTGGTCGATGACCAACCCGGCGTGACGCGCGATTTGCGCGAGGGCGACGCCAAGCTGTTTGACCTGCGCTTCACCGTGATCGACACGGCTGGGCTTGAGGAAATCACTGACGACTCGCTGCAAGGCCGGATGCGGCGCTTGACCGAGCGCGCGGTGGATATGGCCGATGTCAGCCTGTTCGTGATTGACGGTCGCATTGGCGTGACGCCCTCGGACGAAACCTTCGCCGACATCCTGCGCAAAAAAGGCGCGCGGGTGATCTTGGCGGTGAACAAGGCCGAAGGTCGCGCCGGTGATGCGGGCGCGATTGAGGGCTGGTCGTTGGGACTGGGCGAGCCTTTGCGGATTTCTGCGGAACATGGCGAGGGCATGGACGACCTCTATCGTCTGCTGCTGCCGCTGCAGGGCGAATTTGCCGAGCGTGAGGCCGAGAATACGCCTGACACCGAAGTTGATGTGTCGGAAGAAGAAGCCGAGCTGGAAGAAGATATTGAAGCCTTCCGCCCGACCGCCAAGAAGCCTCTGCAAATCGCAGTGATCGGTCGCCCAAATGCAGGCAAATCGACGCTGATCAACAAAATTCTCGGCTACGACCGCCTGCTGACCGGGCCAGAGCCGGGCATCACCCGCGATGCGATCTCGGTCAAGGCCGAATGGCTGGGCACCCCGATCAAGATTTTTGACACCGCGGGCATGCGCAAACGCGCGCGGATCAACGAAAAGCTGGAAAAGCTGTCGGTGTCGGATGGTATCCGCGCCGTGCGCTTTGCCGAAGTCGTCGTGGTGCTGCTGGATGTGGATATCCCGTTTGAAGTGCAAGATTTGCGCATCGCGGATTTCGCCGAAACCGAAGGCCGCGCGGTGGTGATTGCGGTGAACAAATGGGATCTTGAGGACGAAAAGCAGGAAAAGCTGGCCGAACTCAAAGAGATGTTCGAACGCTTGCTGCCGCAGTTGCGCGGTGCGCCGATGATCACCGTCTCGGGCAAAACCGGGCGCGGGCTTGATCGTCTGCACGACGCGATTTTGGCGGCCCACACTGTATGGAACCGCCGTATTCCGACCAACCGTCTGAACACATGGCTGGGGGCGATGGTCGAATCGCATCCGCCACCCGCGCCGCAGGGCCGCCGCATCAAGCTGCGCTATATGACGCAGGTGAAGCAGCGCCCGCCGGGGTTCATTGTGATGTGCAGCCACCCCGATGATCTGGCCGACAGCTATCGCCGCTATCTGGTGAACGGATTGCGCGAGCATTTTGCAATGCCGGGGACGCCTATTCGGATCACCTTCCGCTCACAGGCGGATAAAAACCCGTTCCGCAATCCGAAGTTCCACACGCCAAGTCGACTGCGGAAGCACAAGGAAAAGAACACCGGGCAGTAGGCTTGGGGTTCAAATTGAAACGGGCGCTGTCATTGGCAGCGCCCGTTTTTTATTGGGCTAACGGCGCATTTTCACTAGAGTTGTCAGCGCCATTAGTGCTGCTCCTGCCGCCGCGATATAGGCGACGCTGGGATTCAGCCCCCAGTTTGCCACCACAATCCCGACAATCGCCCATGTCACGGTCGCACCATACATCGGCATGTCCGGGCGTTTGGTTTGTACCGTGATCGCAATCGCCAGCACGATCATCAGCATGACCGTGGTTGTGGTTGAATCTGACAGCACGCCGTAACCTGCTAGGATCACTCCGGTTGAGACTGCCGCCGCTGCGGTCAGCCATCCTGCGAAGATCGCCAGCGGGGAGGCCAACAACCAGCGGTCTTGATCGGGGTCGGCGATCAGATAAGCGTAGATCGCAACTGCGGCCATGCCAATGATCGCCAGCGTGGCGGGGATTGGTGCCGCGAGGGCGATGGCCAACCAGACCGTGCCAAGCGCGACTGATAGCGCCAGTGGCAAAGCGGGCTTGATAAAGGCAGGATCATCACGGCGTTTGATCAAGCCAAACGCTGCATGCAGGATCAGCCACAGATAAATCAGCCCCCAGATCGCAAAGGCATAGCCTGCGGGCTGCACCGAGGGGCGCTCAATCCGCACCGGGAACACGCCCGGATCGTAACCCATGAAGGGCGGTGTGATGAAAGGCGCTGCCGCGAAGGCCAGCGTCACGATAAGCAGGGCGGGTTGCATCATGCGTTTCATGTCAGGGATACGCATGAGCCGGGGTTTGGTTCACTCCAACACGCCGCTTGCGTTGATTTTTGTCTTGCCGCGCAGGTAGGGGTGCAGAGCCGTCGGCAAATCGACCGAGCCATCTGCTTGTTGGCCGTTCTCCAGCACCGCGATCAGACAACGGCCCACGGCGAGGCCGGAACCGTTCAGCGTGGCGACGAATTCTGGCTTGCCACCGGGCACTTTGAAGCGGGCGTTCATCCGGCGGGCTTGGAACTGGCCGCAGGTGGAAACCGAGCTGATCTCGCGGTATTTGTTCTGCCCCGGTAGCCATGCCTCAAGGTCATGGGTTTTCTGCGCGCCAAAGCCCATATCGCCGGTGCATAGCACGATGGTGCGGTAGGGGATTTCCAGTTTTTCAAGGATGGCTTGGGCGCAGTTGGTCATGCGTTCATGTTCGGCCAAGGCGGTGTCGGGGGTGCAGATTGTCACCATCTCGACCTTCTCAAACTGGTGCTGGCGCAGCATCCCCGAGGTATCCTTGCCCGCAGAGCCTGCTTCCGAGCGGAAACATTGGGTGTGGGCGGTCATGCGGATCGGCAGGGTGGATTCGTCAAGCGTGTCGCCTGCCACAGTATTGGTCAGCGTGACTTCCGAGGTCGGGATCAGCCACCAGCCGTTGGTGGTCTGGTAGCTGTCTTCGGCGAATTTCGGCAGTTGGTTGGTGCCATACATCGCGTCTTCTTTGACCAGCACCGGGGTCCAGGTTTCCTGCAACCCGTGTTCCTCGATATGGGTGTCGAGCATGAATTGCGACAGGGCGCGGTGGACGCGGATCACAGCACCTTTCAGCACCACAAACCGCGCGCCGGAGAGTTTCGCGGCGGTCTCAAAATCCATGCCGGGTTTGACGCCGGGGATGTCGAAATGTTCGCGCGGTTGGAAGTTGAAATTGCGCGGGTGGCCCCAGCGGCGGATCTCAACATTGCCGTCTTCATCGGCACCGTCGGGAACCTCATCGAGGGGTAGGTTGGGGATCGCCATCAGAAGGTCGCGCAGCTCGCGGTCGAATTGATCGGCTTCGGCGGCGAGGGCTGTGAGCTCGGATTTCTTCTCAGCCACGAGGCTGCGCAGGCGGTTGAACTCGGCCTCATCACCGCGGCCTTTCGCGGCACCGGCCTCTTTCGAGGCGGCGTTTTGCAGAGCTTGCGCGGTCTCGGAAGCGAGGATTTTGCTGCGACGGGCTTCATCCAGTTTCAGGATCGTGGCGGAGATGCCTGACAGGCCACGGCGATCGAGAGCGGCTTCAAAAGCGGCGGGATTCTCGCGGATGGCGCGGATGTCGTGCATGGGGGCCTCGTCTGGAAAACTGGAATGCGCAGGTTATGCCCGATTTGCGGGCGAAGGGGAAGGGAGGCCCTGTCCACGCGTGGACACGCGGTGCGTTTGTGCAATATCAAAGGCTTCTGGGCGCATGTTTTGCTTTTGTTAACCAGTGCAGGCGGACTAACCTGCACCAGAGTCACCGGGTTTGGTGGCAGTTTGGGCTTGGCTTGTAAACGCACCGTTTCCGAACTTGCTCTAGGTTTGACGCGGGCATTCGGCTAAGGCCGATGGAGCAGGCTAGGAGCGGGCGTGGCAGGATCGGGTGTGAAGGTAGGGTACAGGCGGTCGGTGGACCTTGCGCGGTTTGTCGCGGCCTTTGGCATTGTCTGGGACCACGCCCGCGCGCCCTATGCCGATATTGGCTATACCGCGCTGGCTTTGTTTCTGGTGCTGACCTCGTTTCTGGCGGTGGGATCGTTTGAGCGCTCGGATGGCGAGCGGTTCTGGCTGGCCCGCGCGCAGCGGATCGCGTTGCCGTGGCTGTTCTGGTGCGTGTTTTTCCGGCTGGTGTTTGAAGTCGTCTCGGATGAGCCGTTTCATGTGCTGTCGGACCCGTGGACGCTGCTGATCGGACCGTCGATTCATCTGTGGTTTTTGCCGTTTGTGATGATCTTTCTGGTCACAATTCCGTGGGTGTCGCGCTTTATTGACCGCCCCGCGCGGATGTATCTGGCGGCAATCTTGCTGGTGGTGGTGTCGATCCCATTGGGCCTGTTGCACGCGAAACTGGCGCCGCAAGCTTGGTTCATCAACCCTGCGGGGTTTCCGCAGCCGCTGCCGCAATGGTTTTTCGCGCTGCCGCTGTTCTGGTTTGGCGCGATCTTGGCTGCGGGCAAACGTATGGGGTTGGTTTGGCCCGTGATCATCGCGGCGGCACTGATCAGCGGGATTTTGTACAATCGCAGCCCTGAATTTGCCTCGGTGCAGATGATCTTGGTGGCGGTGATTTTTGAGGCGGTTTGGCGGGTGAATATCAAGGGCACTTGGCCGACATGGCTCGCCAGCTTTGCCTTTGGCATTTACCTGTTGCACCCCGCGACAATGCTGGTGGCGTTCAAGCTGTTCTCTGACACCGTGGACCGCAGTTTCGCGGCTGTGTTTGCTTTTGCTCTGGCTTGGGCCTTGACGGCAGCGTTGCAGCGGGTGCCGTGGGTCAATCGGTTTCTTTAGGCGGATTTGTTTCATCAGAATTCGCATCTTGCCACAGCTCACTGAGCGACTGGCCCTTGCGACCCCAGTTGTCGGTGTCAATCTCGTCGATCACCACGAAAATATATTCGGGGTTGCGTCCGAGTTCCTTGACCAGCACATCGGTCATTCCCCGGATCACCGCGCGTTTCTGTTCGACCGAGGCGATGCCTTTGGCGATCTCAACTTTGACATAGGGCACGGTCGTCTCCTTATCGCCCGAAAGGGGCGTGATCTTTCCAAGCTTATCAAACACAATTTGCGCAGAAAATAACCCTCTGGGCTGGTTTGCCGCGCCAAAGCGCTTAGATCGGCGTTGGCTTGCCTATCCGCCAGAGCGCGGGTAGGGTGCCCGCCGACAAATCAGGGGAAATGTCCCCGAAATGAGAGGACTTCCATGTTCGTAACCCCCGCTTTCGCGCAAACCGCAGGTGCTGCTGGTGCAGGCTCGGCTTTCGCGTCGTTCCTGCCTTTGGTTCTGATCTTCGCGATCATGTATTTTCTACTGATCCGTCCGCAGCAAAAGAAGATGAAGGATCTGAAGGCGATGGTCGATAGCTTGCGTCGCGGCGATCAGGTGCTGACCCAAGGCGGCATCATCGGCAAAGTCACCAAGGTTGGCGACGATGGCGTGCTTGAGGTGGAGATTGCCGAAGGCGTGAAGGTGAAAATGCCGCGTCACACCATTTCTCAGGTGATGAACAAGACCGAACCTGCGAAAGCGGTGTAAGGTTTCGGCCTGCTGCCTGCGTTGCTGCGACCCGATGCTAACCCTAACCTGAGACAAAACATCATGCTCTATTCGCCGCTGTGGAAGCGCCTTTTGATCCTTGCGCTTTGCGCTTGGGGGATTGTCGCGTCGCTTCCCAACCTGTTTTACACGCAAGTCGAGGCGCATAACGACGCCACCACCGCGATTGCAGCCAATGCGGGGGTGGCAACACCGGAGCAGACGGCGGATTTGGCGAAATGGCCGTCGTTCCTGCCCTCGGCCTTGGTCAATCTGGGCTTGGATTTGCGCGGTGGCGCGCATCTGTTGGCCGAAGTGCAGGTGGCGGATGTCTATGCGCAGCGCATTGACAGCCTGTGGCCGGACGTGCGCGATGCGTTGCGCGATGTGCGCGATCAGGTCGGTGCGGTGCGGCGGATGCCGTCGGTGCCGGGCGTGTTGCGGGTCTCGGTTGGTAATGCCGATGGCATGGCGGTGGCGGTGGCCAAGGTGCAGGCTTTGGCCTCGCCGGTGGTCAGCCTGACCGGGGTGGGCCAGAAGGATCTGGAGGTCACCACCGAGGGCCAAGAGATTGTGGTGCAACTGTCGGAACCTGAGCGGGTGGCGACGGATACCCGCACCATGCAGCAAAGCCTTGAGATTATTCGGCGCAGGGTGGATGCGGTCGGCACGCGCGAGCCGACGATTCAGCGCGAAGGCACCGACCGGATTTTGATTCAGGTGCCGGGTTTGGGGTCTGCCGCCGAGTTGAAGGCGATCATCGGCACCACCGCGAAGTTGACGTTTAACACCGTGGTGGGGCGCACGACCAATCCGGCTGCCGATCCGGGGCCGCGCAATTCCTTGCTGGCCTCGTCGGATGAGAAGGATGTCTATTACATCGTCGCCGATGAGCCAGTGGTGTCGGGCGAGGAATTGACCGATGCGCAACCGTCGTTTGACCAAAACTCGCGCCCTGCGGTGAGTTTCAAGTTCAACGTCTCGGGCGCGCGGAAATTTGGCGAATATACCTCGGCCAATATCGGTCAGCCGTTTGCGATTGTGCTGGATGATAAGGTGATCTCGGCGCCGACGATCCAAAGCGCTATTCAGGGCGGCTCGGGGATTATCACCGGCAATTTCACGCTGGAGGAATCGACCAATCTGGCAGTGCTTTTGCGGGCGGGGGCGCTGCCTGCGAAGATGAACTTTCTGGAAGAACGCACGATTGGCCCGGAACTTGGCCAAGACAGCATTGATGCGGGCAAAAAGGCGGCGGTGATCGGCGTGGTGGCGGTATCGCTGTTCATGCTGGCGTCCTATGGGCTGTTCGGGCTGTTCGCCAACATCGCACTGGTCATCAACATGGCGCTGATTTTCGCGGTGCTGTCCTCGATTGGTGGCACGCTGACGCTGCCGGGGATCGCCGGGATCGTGTTGACCATCGGTATGGCGGTAGATGCCAACGTGCTGGTCTATGAGCGGATTCGTGAGGAATTGCGGGTGCATAAAACCACGGCGCGGGCGATTGAGATCGGCTATGAGCGGGCAATGTCGGCGATTGTCGATGCCAATATCACCACGCTGATCACGGCCGCCGTGCTGTTCTTTCTGGGCGCGGGGCCGGTGCGTGGCTTTGCGGTGACCTTGGGAATTGGGATTATCACCTCGGTGTTCACAGCGCTGCTGGTGACGCGGTTGATCATTTCGGTTTGGTTCAACTGGCGCAAGCCATCCGAAATCGTGGTGTAAGGAGATACCTCATGGCTTGGCGTTTGCGACTTGCACCCGAGAAGACCAACTTTGACTTTTTCCGGCATCAATGGCTGACCTTTGGCGGCTCGGTGCTCTTGATGCTGGCGGCGTTCCTGTTTTGGGGCACCGAGGGGCTGAACTACGGCATCGACTTTAAGGGCGGCACCACGTTGCGCACCGATTCGTCGCAGCCGATTGACGTCGGCGCTTACCGTCAGGCGATGAATGGCTTGCCGGTGGGCGATGTGGTGATCACCGAGGTGTTTGACCCATCGTTCCGCGCCGATCAGCATGTGGCGATGATCCGGTTGTCCTCGGTTGAGGCCGATCAGGCGGTGAGTGAAACGGATTTGGCGGCGGTGAAAGCCGCGTTGACCAACCTCGATCCGGCGATCAAGTTTGTCTCGGAAGAAACCGTGGGGCCGAAAGTGTCGGGCGAGTTGGTCTATACCTCGATCCTCGCGATGGTGGTCACCTCGGTCGGCATCATGCTCTATATCTGGATGCGGTTTGAATGGCAGTTTGCTTTGGGCGGAGTTTTGGCGCTGCTGCATGATGTGTTCATCACGGTGGGGATTTTCGCCTTCTTCCAGATCAAGTTCGATCTGACCATCGTGGCGGCATTGCTGACCATTCTGGGCTATTCGATCAACGACACGGTCGTGGTGTTTGACCGGTTGCGGGAAAACTTGGTCAAATACAAGACCATGCCTCTGCGCGATGTGATGAACCTGTCGGTGAATGAGACGCTGAGCCGGACGATCATGACCTCGCTGACCACCTTGCTCGCGGTCGGCTCAATGATGGTGTTTGGCGGCGATGTGATCCGGGGCTTTTCGTTTGCGATCTTCATGGGTGTGCTGCTTGGCACCTATTCCTCGGTCTATGTCGCGAAAAACATCGTGTTGATGATCGGTCTGGACCGCAGCGAAAAGCCGAAGAACGGCAAGCCGTCGGATCACGAATTCGCCAATATCGACGCCTAGATCATGCGCCTGACCGAAATCACCTATGGCTCGGCCTTGGCGATTGAAAGCTATGGGCCGGGGTTTTTTCGGGTGGGAACGCATGTGTTGCGAGGGCCAAGCCTGATCACGCCTTGGGATGCCGGGGCTTGGGGCGGGTTTGAGGATCTTGCCGCGCCGCTGTCACTGGTGGGCAAGATCGACGTGTTGCTGGTGGGGTTGGGGGCGGAGGTTTCTGTGGTGCCCAAGGCGTTTCGGTTGGCTTTGGAAGCGCAGGGCATTGGGGTGGAGCCGATGAACACCCCCGCCGCTTGTCGGACGTATAATGTGCTATTGGGCGAGGGCCGCCGCATCGCAGCGGCCCTGTTCGTGGTTTAACACCCAGCCGCCCCGGCCTTGAGCCGGGGCCTCATGTGTTGCGGGTAGAGGCCCCGGATCAAGTCCGGAGCGGCGGGAAGTTACCAAGACCCGTGCACCTCAGGAGCAATCAGGCGCGTGTAAATCTCACGCGCCTTTTCCATTGTGGCAGCAGGAAGCGGGGCCAAGGCATCGGCTTTCGCGTTGGCCCGTGCCTGCGCAGGTGATTTCGCACCGGGGATCACCACGGTGACGGCGTCTTCCATCAGAATCCAGCGCAGCGCGAATTCGGCCATCGTGGCGCCTTGCGGCACCAGTGGGCGCAGCTCCTCAACCGCTTGCAGGGCGATGTCATAGGGCACGCCCGAGAAGGTCTCGCCCTTGTCGAACGCCTCACCATTGCGGTTAAAGCTGCGGTGATCATCGGCGGCGAACTGGCTTTGTGCCGACATTTTGCCCGTCAGCAGGCCAGAGGCGAGGGGGACGCGGACGATGACGGCGACGTTTTGGGCTTTGGCGGTTTTGAAGAATTGCTCAGATGGGCGTTGGCGGAACAGGTTGTAGATGATCTGCACCGAGACCACACCGGGGTTTTGAAGGGCGGTCATGGCTTCGGCAATGGTCTCTACGGACACGCCATAGGCCGCGATTTTGCCTTTGGCTTTGATCGCATCAAGGGCCTCGAACACCGCCGGGTTGGAATAGACCGGAGTGGGCGGGCAATGTAGTTGCACAAGGTCGAGGCACTCGACGCCAAGGTTTTGCAGGCTGCGGTCGATGAAGGTCTCAATCGCGGGGCCAGTGTAGCCTGCGGCGGTGTGCGGGTTCAGGCGGCGTCCGGCTTTGGTGGCAACAAACGGGCGGGTGCCGGGGCGTTCCGCCAAAACCTCGCGGATGATGCGTTCAGAGCGGCCATCGCCGTAAACGTCGGCGGTGTCAATGAACGTCACGCCCGCATCGAGGCTGGCATGCAGCGCGGCTTTGGCGTCATCCAAGCTCACTTCACCCCAAGTGCCGCCGATGGCCCAAGCGCCAAAGCCAAGCCGGGTGGTGGTTTTGCCGGTGCGCCCGAAGGGGGTGGTGGATAGGGTCATCTTAGCCTCCTGTTTGACGGGCAATATAGGCGGATGCGGCGGAAAGGCCATGCTGTCGCAGGGTCTTTTCGCATCGGGCGCGATGGGTTAGGGGTGAGGCATGGACATGCAGGTCAATGATCTTGCCGTCGCCCGGGGCGGCGTGGCGGTGCTGGAAGGGGTGACGTTTCGGCTGATGCCGGGGCGGGCTTTGGTGTTGCGCGGGCCGAACGGCATCGGCAAGACCACCTTGCTGCGCAGCTTGGCCGGATTGCAGCCTGCTTTGGCAGGTGAGGTGACGGTGGCGGCTGAGGCCGTGGCCTATGCCGCCCATGCCGATGGCGTCAAAGCGGTGCTGACGGTGGCGGAGAATTTGCGGTTTTGGGCGGCGGCTTATGGCACACATTCGGTGGCGCAGGCGTTGGAGGCGATGAACCTGGAGGCTTTGGCGAACAGGCGCGCGGCGCATCTGTCGGCGGGGCAAAAGCGGCGGCTGGGGCTGGCGCGGCTGCTGGTGACGGGTCGGCCGATCTGGTTGATGGATGAGCCGACGGTGTCGTTGGATGCGGCTTCGGTCGCGTTGTTTGCGGGTGTGGTGGCGCGGCATCTCGGCACGGGTGGGTCGGCGCTGATCGCCAGCCATATTGATCTGGGGCTGGAGGCGGAAGTGCTGGATCTGACGCCGTTCAAGGCGCGCAGTCCTGCGGCGGGTGGTCGTTTGGGTGCGTTTGATGAGGCGTTTGAATGATCGCGCTGCTGATCCGGGATGTGCGGCTGGCGATTCGGGCGGGCGGCGGCTTTGGCCTTGGCCTTGCGTTTTTCCTGCTGGTGGCGGTGATCGTGCCGTTGGGTGTCGGGCCGGAGCCGAGCGTTCTCGCACGGATTGCGCCGGGGATTCTGTGGGTGGGGGCGCTGCTGGCGTGTCTGTTGTCGCTCGACCGAATTTTTGCGCTGGATTATGAGGATGGCAGCTTGGATTTGCTGGCGACCTCGCCGATGCCGCTAGAGGCCGTGGTGGCGGTGAAGTCGCTGGCGCATTGGCTGGTGACGGGCCTGCCGCTGGTGCTGGTGTCGCCGGTGTTGGGGCTGCTGTTGAACCTTGAGGCTGCTGGCTATGTTTGGTTGGTGGCATCCTTGGCGCTGGGGACGCCTGCCTTGTCGGTGATCGGGGCGTTTGGCGCGGCGCTGACGGTTGGGGTGAAGCGCGGCGGGTTGTTGATGAGCCTGCTGGTGTTGCCCTTGTATATGCCGACGTTGATTTTTGGTGCCGAAGTTGTGAAGCGCGGCGCGGCGGGTTTGGCGGTAGGCACGCCCTTGGCGCTGCTGGCGGGGATCACAGCGGGGGCGGTGGCATTGTTGCCGTTCGCCTCAGCTGCGGCAATCCGCGTCAACCTGCGCTGAGACGGCTGTGCTAGGATCGCGAAGATGAGGATAACGATGTCGATCTGGGAATATGCGAACCCGAAGCGGTTCATGCTGACCTCTGGCCTGCTGCTGCCTTGGGTGACCGGGGCGGCGGTGCTGTGCCTTGTGGCCGGGCTGGTGTGGGGCGCGTTTTTCACCCCGGATGCGGATAAGTTCGGCTCGACCGTGAAGATCATTTACCTGCATGTGCCAGCGGCGATGATGGCGATTTCGGCTTGGATGATGATGCTGGTGGCCTCGCTGATCTGGCTGATCCGGCGGCACCATGTCTCGGCCCTGTCGGCGAAAGCGGCGGCGCCGATTGGGTTGACCTTCACGCTGATCGGCCTTGTGACCGGGGCAATTTGGGGGCAGCCGATGTGGGGGACGTGGTGGGCTTGGGATCCTCGGCTGACCTCGTTCCTGATTTTGGCGCTGTTTTATCTCGGCTATATCGCGTTGTGGGAGGCGGTGGAGGACCCGGATACGGCGGCAGATTTGACGAGCGTGTTGTGCATCGTCGGATCGGTTTTCGCGTTTCTGTCGCGCTATGCGGTGCTGTTTTGGAACCAAGGTCTGCATCAGGGCGCAAGCCTGTCGCTGGACCGCGAGGAGCATGTCTCGGATGTGTATTCCTCGCCGCTTTATGTCTGCATTGCCGGGTTCATCCTGCTGTTCGTGACGCTGGTGTTGCTGCGCACCCGCACGGAAATCCGCGCACGTCGGTTGTCTGCGCTGCTTTCGCGGGAGCGGTTGGCATGATGGCATTGGGCAAATATGCTGGGGCGGTGATCGGGTCTTATGCGGCCTCGGTGGCGCTGATCGTGGCGTTGGTGGTGCTGTCGATCTGGAAATCAGCACGGGTGAAGCGGGCTTTGGCGGAAGTGGAAGCGCGGGCAGAGACGGCGAAAGCGGAGAAGAAAAATGGCTAAATGGCTGATGTATCTGCCGCCCGTGTTGTTCGCGGGGCTGGCGGTGATGTTCTATGTCGGTATGCAGCGCAGCGATCCGCAGAACCTGCCTTCGGTTTTCATCGACAAGCAGGCGCCCTCCTTGAACGCGGGCGTTCTGCCGGGGTTTCCAGCACTGACAGATGCCGATCTGCGCACGGGCAAGGTCACTGTGGTGAATTTCTGGGCCAGCTGGTGCCCGCCGTGTCGGGCGGAGAATGGCACGCTGAAGGCATTGGCCGCCGAGGGGATTCATGTGGTTGGGGTTAATATGATGGACCGACCCGATGATGCGGCGGCGTTTTTGGCGTCGGATGGCAATCCGTTTGCCGCCATCGCCTTTGATCCCAAGGGTAAGACCCGGCTGGATTGGGGGGTGACTGCGCCGCCCGAAACCTTCATTCTGCGCGGCGATGGCTCGGTGGCGTATAAGTTCATCGGGCCGATGGTGGGCGACGATTATCTGCAACGCTTTCGGCCTGAGTTGGATAAGGCACTCGCCGAATGAGCGCCCGGTGGGGTTTGCTTATTTTGGTGGTTTTGGCGGCTGGTCCGGCCAGCGCGAAACCCGGCACCCCCGGCCCAGCCTATTTCACCGGCAGTTACGAGCGGATCGGGCGGCTGGGCACCAGTATTGCAACTTTACAAAACGACCGAGTGACGATCACGCCCGAGGGCCAAGGCGTGGTGATCGCAGGTTGCACCGGGGCGGCGCTGACGATGAGTTTTGGTCCGGCCTTTGAGATCACCAATCTGATGACCGGCACCCAAGCCGGGGTGACGGTGGAGTGTTTGTTTCACAACAACGGCTACAACCGCCCGATCCTGACCTGCCGCGCGGCCGATGGTGCGGCGTTTACGCTGTGGCCTTTGCCTGCGGCTGTGCCAAGCTGTGGCGGCTGATCAGGCCAGCAGCAGCACAAGGCCGATCAGCAGGCCCAGGCACAACTCGCCCAGCGGCAGGGATTGTAGCAGCTGTACTGACACGCAACGGCTAGATTCTTGTGGGGCGAGGGGTGGAAAACGCTCGGGCATGACTGGGTCTCTCTGAGGCTATATGCTCAGGATGCCGAAGGGAACTTAACAAGAACATAAGGCCGTTGTCACGAGCCCCCTTTGTTTTGGAAACAAATTGTTGCGGATTATAGCAAGATCGGCGGCCCAAACTCTTCGGCGCGCGTTCAACCAAGGAAGCTGTAGAACAGCAGCGCCCAGACCGCCGCGCCACCGCCGATGCAGGGCAACAGCCACCAGCTTTTGCGGCCTCCCTCGCTGTCGTCGGGTCTAGGCACTTGTATAGCTGCGGGGCTCGACGACCGGGCTGGTGTTCTGGATGGCGCGGGC
Source organism: Cypionkella psychrotolerans (assembly GCF_001294535.1). GTDB lineage: Bacteria > Pseudomonadota > Alphaproteobacteria > Rhodobacterales > Rhodobacteraceae > Cypionkella > Cypionkella psychrotolerans. The sequence goes on from NZ_LGIC01000087.1 coordinate 44,251, forward strand.
AACGATGGATTTTGCGATATGGCCGACAAGGAATTTGCGGGCGGGTGGCATGACATGATGGGCCTCCTCGGTGCACAGGTCGGGGAACAACGACATGACCTCCAAACGGTCGCTGGCCGACATCGCGGACATCCCCACCGGACCGAGGAAAAACGACTCGGTGGCAGCGCCGTTGGAAATCAGCAGCTCGTGGCTGTCGAGCAGGATGTGGAAATAGGTCACCGGGGCGTCAGTCTCGACCACCGAAATACCTTCGACCGACAGCAGATGCTTGGCGGCGGCCAGAACCTCGCGCGTGCCGACCATGTGCTGCGCGATCTGCGAGCGGATCAGACAGCGGTGCTGCGGTGAGACTTCAAGCGGGCGCAGTGGCAGGCCATTGCCCAATGCACCGATGTCAATACGGATCGGGCGCAGTTGCGGTGCAAGTTGCAGCTGCCGCGTGCTGAGTTTCCGGCGGCCAATCCAGCGAATCGGGCGGAATCCATTGTCCACCGTCAGCACATCATCGCCGACGCGCAGGTCTTCGACGGCAATCTCGCCCTTGCGGGTCATGATCTTGGTGCCAGCGGTGAAGCAGGGCACGAAGGGCACCACGCCGCCTGCCGTCAGGTTCATCGTCAGCAGGGCGTTGTTCTGCACGAATTGCAGCGGATTGGCGAGAATGGCGTTGACCGCCGGGCGCAGCAGCACCGGAATAGCACCGTTGAGGGCGCTGACCAGTTGGCTGGCGAGCGCATCAAGCAGCGCGGCAGGGTCAGCCTCAGAGCCATCGGCGTTGTAGAAATGCAGCATCTGGGTGCAATCGACATCGAGCAAAGCGGTGCGGACCGGGGTGCCCAGCTGGATGTTGGCCAGTGTGACGCCCAGAATAGTGACCTTGACCCCGGCATAGGACAGCCCGGTGCCCAAAAGCGTCGCCGGATCACCACCGATTTTGGCAGTTTCCCCGGCGTTCCATGCGCCGTTGTTCGGCGCTGAATCTTGGAACGTGACCGTGGCAGAGGTCGAGGTGTCAAATTTGGTAAAGCTGATGATCTGGGTCGAGCCCAAGGTGATCAGCGCGCCCTCATTTTGATAGAGCTCGATATCTCTGGTAAGGTCCGGCATGGCAGCGTCTCCTCGGGGAAGGCGGAAAATCACCTCTAGGTTGAGCGAGTCTCTGTGTGTCGTTTTAAGATATATGCCGACAGAATCAAATCACAACTATAGGGTGTTAACGAAAAACTAAGTGTTGTATTGGTGAATACTGTTCATTTTTCCGCGTCGGCCGCTGGCGGAGAAATTTTGCCAGTCGCGCGACGGTGAGGGCGTGACATATTATATATGTTTATCAGTTTGTTGATTTGAGTTGAAGCCAACCACAGGCGGATGTGAGTGTCCGATATTTGCCGATGGTGAACGCGATGCGATGCATTGGTTTACACCTGGAAATTCAGCGTTTCTAAATCGGCATCAATAACGCGACAGCATTCCTGCATTTCCGAGCAGATTCAACGCAACAAGCACCCCGAAGGGTGCTTGTCAGGATACAATCTAAAGCTGAATTTCCGGCTTAACGCGAGGCCAGATCGCGCAGAACATAGTGCAACACGCCGCCATGTTCGACGTATTCAATCTCGATCTCCGTGTCGATGCGGCACTTGATGGCGATGATTTTGACCGTGCCATCCGCGTAGGTGATCGTGCAGGGTACGGTGGACAGCGGCTTGAGATCGCCCGCCAGACCGTCAATGCTGACCACTTCGTCGCCCTTCAGCCCAAGGGTTTTGCGGGTCATGCCTTCGGTGAACTCAAACGGGATCACCCCCATGCCGACGAGGTTGGAGCGGTGGATACGCTCGAAGCTCTCCGCGATCACGGCTTTGACGCCCAGCAAAGCGGTGCCTTTCGCGGCCCAGTCGCGCGAAGACCCTGCGCCGTATTCGATGCCGCCGAAGATCACCAAGGGCGTACCCTCGGCTTGATAGGCCATCGAGGCGTCGAAAATGCTGGTCTGCACACCGTCCGGGCCTTTGGTGTAGCCGCCTTCAACCCCATCCAGCATTTCGTTCTTGATGCGGATGTTGGCGAATGTCCCGCGCATCATCACTTCATGGTTGCCGCGACGCGCACCATACGAGTTGAACTCGGACACCGGAACTTGCCGTTCTGTCAGATACTTACCAGCTGGGGTGCCAGCCTTAAAGCTGCCTGCGGGCGAGATGTGGTCGGTGGTGATCATGTCACCCAGCAAAGCCAGCACGCGGGCGTTGTGGATGTTGCTGATCACGCCCGGCGTTTTCGCCATGCCACGGAAATAGGGCGGGTTTTGGATATAGGTCGAAGACGCGGGCCAGTCGTAGGTTTCCGAATCCGTCACCTTCACCGCCTGCCATTTCTCATCGCCCTTGAACACATCGGCGTATTTCTTCTGGAACGCAGCGCGGGTGACGGTGGCTTCGACAAGGTCAGAGATTTCCTTGTTGGTCGGCCAAACGTCCTTCAGGTAAACTGGGCCATTGGTGCCGATGCCCAAAGGCTCGGTGGTGAGGTCAATGTTCATATCGCCCGCCAGCGCGTAGGCAACAACCAGCGGCGGCGAGGCGAGGTAGTTGGCGCGCACGTCGGGGGAAATCCGGCCCTCAAAGTTGCGGTTGCCGGACAGAACGGCAGTGGCGACCAGATCGCCCTCGGCAATCGCTGCCGAAATCGCGGGGTCCAGCGGGCCAGAGTTACCGATACAGGTGGTGCAGCCGTAGCCAACCAAGTTGAAGCCGACCGCATCGAGGTCTTCTTGCAGGCCCGCAGCGTTGAGATATTCGCTGACGACCTGAGATCCGGGGGCCAGTGAGGTCTTCACCCAAGGCTTTGATTTCAGACCCAAAGCCCGGGCCTTGCGTGCCACAAGGCCCGCGCCGATCATCACATAGGGGTTCGAGGTGTTGGTGCAGGACGTGATCGACGCGATCACCACGGAGCCATCGCGCAAAGAATAGTTTTTGCCCGCAACTTTGGCGAAGGAAAAGCCGCAGTGGCCCGACATTTCCGCCGGGAAATCTGCGCCGCCTTCGGCACTCCACTCGACGGTTTGTGCGGCGCTGGCGACCGGGAGTTTGCGCTCGCAGCGGATGTATTCGCCGAAGGTTTGCGCCGCTTCGGTCAACGGCAGATAATCTTGCGGACGTTTCGGGCCGGAAATTGCTGGAACAATGCTGCCCATGTCGAGATGCAGCGTCGAGGTGTAGATCGGGTTATAGGCGTCATCGCGCCACATGCCGTTGGCTTTGGCGTAAGCTTCGACCAAGGCAATGCGGCCTTCGTCGCGCCCGGTGTTGCGCAAATAGCGGATGGTCTCACCGTCAATCGGGAAGAAGCCGCAGGTTGCGCCATATTCCGGCGCCATATTGGCGATGGTGGCACGGTCTGCCAAAGGTAGGCGGTCAAGACCGTCACCGTAGAATTCGACGAATTTATTGACCACGCCATGCTTGCGCAGCATTTGCACGACCTTCAGCACCAGATCGGTGGCGGTGGTGCCCTCGACCATCTCTCCGGTCAGCTTAAAGCCGACGACTTCGGGGATCAGCATGGAAACCGGTTGGCCAAGCATCGCGGCCTCGGCCTCAATGCCGCCGACGCCCCAGCCCAGAACTGCCAGACCGTTCACCATCGTGGTATGTGAGTCGGTGCCGACCAAAGTATCCGGATAGGCGACCATATTGCCGTCTTGGTCGGTATCGGTCCAAACCGTCTGCGCCAGATATTCAAGGTTCACTTGGTGGCAAATCCCGGTTCCCGGAGGCACGACGCGGAAGTTATTAAACGCGTTCTGGCCCCATTTCAGGAACACATAGCGCTCCATATTGCGCTCGTATTCACGGTCGACGTTGGCTTGGAACGCGCGCGGGGTGCCGTATTCGTCAATCATCACCGAATGGTCGATGACCAGATCCACGGGGGCAAGCGGGTTGATGCGTTGCGCATCGCCGCCCAAGCCCTTGATGCCGTCACGCATCGCCGCCAAGTCAACCACCGCGGGAACCCCGGTGAAATCCTGCATCAGCACGCGGGCAGGGCGGTAGGCGATTTCGCGCGGGTTTTTGCCCGCCAGTTTGCCCCAATCCGAGAACGCCTTGATATCGTCAACCGAGACGGTCTTGCCGTCTTCAAAGCGCAACATATTCTCCAGCACCACTTTCAACGCGGCGGGAAGCTTGGAAAATTCGCCCAGACCTGCGGCTTCGGCAGCGGGGATCGAGTAATACGAAACGCTTTGTCCGCCTGCGGTCAAAGTTTTGCGGGTTTTGCTGCTGTCGTGTCCAACGGTGACGGTCATGTGGCCTCCTGCGGTTGACGGATTGCTTTGGCTTTGCCCTAAGGGCGCGCGCGGTGCAAGGGAATCATCTTCTGTCTTACAATCATTGTATGCAATGGTATGCCGAAAATCCAGCATGGAATTGCGGGGCTGGCTTGGTTTGAACGGCATCCTTGGAACGGTTGTGTGAATATACTGTAATATCGGCTCGCAAAACCTTGATTGGCGGCGGTGCCTTCGCATCATGTAGAACAAAAACCGGGCTCAGAGATCGGAAAATACCATGTCGCACCATATTTTCAGCACAACCGGTATGGGTTTGATCGGCAGCATGATGTTGTGCGCCACGACGGCACTGGCCGAATCTGAGCAGGGGGTTGTGGTGGAACTTTACACCTCGCAAGGCTGCTCGTCTTGCCCGCCCGCGGATGAGTTGATGGCCAAGCTGGCGCAGACGCCGGGGGTGATCGGCCTCGCGCTCCATGTCGATTACTGGGATTACATCGGCTGGACCGACACATTCGGTCAGGCCAGCTTTACGGAGCGGCAAAAAGCCTATGCCCATGCCGCGGGGGAAAAGATGATCTACACACCGCAAATGATCGTGGCGGGGGCTGCGCGGGTGGCGGGCAATCAGCCGCGCGAAGTGGCTGCGGCTTTGGCGGCGATCAAGCCAAGCCCGGTAACACTGACCTTGGCGCGGCAGGGCGGTGATCTGGTGATCAACGCGCAGTCGTCGCAACCCTTGGCCAACCCGGTGATCGTGCAACTGGTGCAATACACCGACCATGCCGAAGTGGCGATTGAGCGCGGGGAAAACTCGGGGCTGAGGGTGGTCTACAACAACATCGTGACCTCGTGGCAGAAGGTGGGCGATTGGTCTGGCGTAACCCCCTTGCAACTGGTGACGGCGGCGGGCAGTGGCCCGGTGGTGGTGATCTTGCAAGCCCGCGCGCCGGATGGCGTTGGTCCGGCGCAGATCGTGGCGGCGGCGCGGTTGAAGTGATCAGCGCCAGCGGCGGTGAATCCAGAACCATTGACCGGGATGAGCTTTAACACGCGCCTCTAGACTGCGGGTCAGGGCGGTGGTCATCTCCAGCGCGGTGGTATGCGGAATCGGGGCTTCCAGATCTACCTCAAAGCTAAGGCCGTCGGGCTGGCGGGTGGCGTAGAACGGGATCAGATCGGCTTTATAGCGTAAGCTGAGTTCAGCGGCTGACAAAGCGGTGCGGGCAGGCTCGCCCAAGAATTTGATCTGATCGCTGCCGGCGCGCTGATCAAACAGCAAGACCAACAGCCCGCCCGCCTTCAGATGTTTAACAAACCCGGTGGTGCCCGCGCGGCCCTGCGGAAAGATCGGGCCGCCAAACGCCTGCATGGTGCGGACGTAGTGTTCGTTGAAATAGCTGTTCGACATCGGGCGATAGAGGCCGCCGATGGTATAGCCTTGGGCGACAAGGCAGGCGCGGGCGGCTTCATAATTGCCGAAATGGCCCGAGACGAGGATCACCGCGCGGTTTTCAGCCCGCGCTTTTGCCAATGCAGCCACACCCAGTCCCTGCGGGATCAGTTGTGATTGCCGGGCGAGAAATCCGGCTGTTGAGTAATTCTCAATCAGGGTTCGTCCTGCATTATCAAGTGCTTCCGAGGCAATATTCTTGCGTTTCTTTAAGTCCATATCCGGCCAGATCAGTGCCAGATTGTCCATCGCCCGCTGCCGATAGCCCGCAATGCGCCCCACCGGGCCACGCAAGATCGCGCCCATGAGCGGCACACGCCAGCGATAGGGCAGCGCCAAGCCCAAGCTGATCAGGCCGCGCACCGCAAGGTTTTGCGCGAAGGCAAGGGGCTGGAAAGGGACTTTGGGCATGGATTAACGCTTGATGGTTTCACGGTGCCAGACATAAAGCCCGGACCCTGCGATCACAAGCGCGCCGATGATTGTCCATGTGTCGGGATACTCGCCATAAAATGCAATGCCGAACAGGGTGGCATAGAGGATGCCGAGGTAGGAAAACGGTGCAATCGCCGAGGCTTCGGCCATCGAGAACGCCCGGATCAAGCAAAATTGCGCGGCGGTGCCCAGACAGCCAAGCGCGGCAAAGCGCGGCAGATCGGCCAGCGCAATCGGTTGCCAGACGAAGGCGACGGCAATGCTGGTCGCCACCGCACCAAACAGTGCTGCGTGCAACATCGAGGTGGCAGGTCCTTCTTTCTGTCCGACCAGCCGGGTCAGCAAAGCCGAGGCGGCGTAGCACACGGCACAGGCCAACGGCAGCAATGCCGCCGGGGTGAATAAACCTGCACCGGGCCGAATGATCATCAGCGCCCCGATCATCGCCACCGCGACCCCGGCGATGCGGCGCGGACCAAGCTTTTCGCCCAAGAACAGCGCCGCCCCCAGCGTGATCAGCAACGGACTCATATCCGCCAGAGCGGTGGCTTCGGCCAGACCGATATAACCAAGACTGAGGAAAAACAGCCCGGTGGTGGCTAACTGGAAGCTAGAGCGCGCCAAATGCAGCCAAGGATAGGGCGTGCGCAAGGTAGGGCCTACGCGTTTGGGGCCAAGGATGACCAGCACCAGCAGCACCTGTCCGATAAACCGCGCCCAGACCACTTGCGCGGTGGGATAGCTGTGCAGCAGGCCCTTGGCGACCGCGTCCATCGTGCTGAACATCGCCACCCCCAGCATCAGCATCAGGATCCCCTTCCGGGTGGCGGCAGCGGTGGGCAGGACTTTGATCGGTGACATGGCGCGACCCTAAGGCGGCGGTTGTGGGGCAGCAAGACCCGGCACGCAGATCGCCTGATTTTTGGGCTATCCTTCGTCTTGGATCAGCACCAATTCCCCTGCAGCTTCCAACTGACGCACGGCGGTGATGATCTGGTTCATCGCGTCTTCTGCATCCTTTTCTTTCACCCTACCGCGCGCGGCCATTTCTTCGCGCAGGCCCTGCGCCATGCGCTGCGACATGTTTGACAGGATGAACTCGGCAGCAGTCTCCAATTCGGGGGTGCCCGCGCTGGCGGCAAGGGCCGTGACCAGTTGCGCCTGATCGACAATGCGGATCAGCTTGGGCACATCGCGCGCCATTACCCGCTGCGGCAGATGCACGAAGGTGAAAATCGCGCGGCGCACCTGCTGGGCAAAGCCTGCGTCGGTCTCATCCAGCCCCTTCAGCACATCCTCACGCGTCAGCGCAGGCGAGACATTCAGGATCGCGCCGACTCGTTCCACTGGATTGGCGTGAAAGGCCCGCAAGGGCTGTGATTCCAACTGCCCCGCCAGCGAAATCCCGATCCGGCGCACGGTGTCGGGATCAATATTGCCGGTTTGCGATACCGCATAGGCCACACGGCGGGCTTTCTCGCCCGGAAGTTTCCCCAGCAATTCCGCAGCTTTGGCGACGGGAAGCTTCGAGAGCATCACCGCACCGACCTCAATGCTTTCTTCCTCCAGCACCGGAAGCAGAGTTTGAACCGGCATCGCCGTCAACCGCTCCCATGGATCGGATGAGGCATTGCTCGCCGCCATCCGCCGCAGCCGACTGGCAGCATTGGCCGAGATATGGCCATCCATCATCGCCAAAGCAGCTTCAATCCCGCCGGGAAACGACAGCCCGACCTGATCCAGCTCACCGATGAAGTCTTCGATAACAGCTGCCAAGGTGCGCCGATCCACGGTGCGCATCAGGCTCATCTGCTCGGCCAAAGCCGCCTGCATCTGATCGGGCAGCTTGGCCAGTGGCAGGCTTCCGCCCTCTGCCAGCAAAAACTGTACGATGATCGCCGCTTTTTGGCGTGGGTTAGGCTGGCGCGGCTGGCTGTTGGGGGCCGCCACCGCCCGCTGCACCGGAGTGATCCGCGCGAGAACTGCTGGTTCGCCTGCCATATCTATCCCCGAATCCTTCTGGTTCAGGGATAGAATGACTGCTTCGGGTTAAGGCCATCTTACGAAGATCGCGGATCTTTAAGCGCCAAACACACGCTTGAAAATCGTATCAACATGTTTGGTGTGATAACCGATGTCGAATTTTTCCTCGATCTCGGCGGGGCTGAGCGCAGAGGTGACTTCGGGGTCGGCGAGCAATTCAGTCTTGAAATCCGCACCATGCTCCCAGACCTTCATCGCGTTGCGCTGCACCAGACGGTAGCTATCTTCACGCGAAACCCCGGCTTGGGTCAGGGCGAGCAACACGCGCTGGCTCATCACCAGACCACGGAATTTGTTCATGTTTTTAAGCATGTTTTCTGGGTAGATCACCAGCTTTTCAACCAGCCCGCCAAGGCGGTGCAGAGCGAAATCGAGGGTGATGGTGGTATCGGGGCCAATGGCACGTTCGACCGAGGAATGGCTGATGTCACGCTCATGCCACAGCGCCACATTTTCCATAGCGGGGATCACGGACATCCGTACAAGTCGTGCAAGACCCGTCAGGTTTTCCGACAAAACCGGGTTGCGCTTGTGCGGCATCGCCGATGAGCCCTTTTGGCCGGGCGAGAAAAATTCTTCCGCCTCAAGCACTTCGGTGCGCTGCATGTGGCGGATCTCAATGGCGATGTTTTCGATGCTCGACGCGATCACCGCCAGCACCGCAAAATACATCGCGTGACGGTCGCGCGGGATAACTTGGGTGCTGATCGGCTCGGGCGTCAGGCCAAGCTGGGCGCAGACGTGTTCTTCCACCGACGGGTCGATGTTGGCGAAGGTGCCGACAGCGCCGGAAATAGCACCTGTAGCGATTTCGGCGCGGGCGGTCAGCAGGCGGGTGCGGTTGCGGGCCATCTCGGCGTAAAAGCGGGCGAAGGTCAGGCCCATGGTGGTGGGTTCGGCGTGGATGCCGTGGCTGCGGCCGATGCGGACGCTATTTTTATGCTCGAAGGCGCGGGCTTTCAAGGCGGCAAGGACGCGATCAAGCCCGACCAACAGCAGGTCGGTGGCGCGGACGAGTTGCAAATTGAACGTGGTATCCAGCACGTCGGACGAGGTCATGCCTTGGTGGACGAAGCGGGCTTCTTCGGCGCCGATATGCTCGGCGAGGTGGGTCAGGAAGGCGATCACGTCGTGTTTGGTGACGGCTTCGATCTCATCAATCCGGGCCACGTCGAAGGTCACATCCTTGGCTTTCCAGACCGCGGCGGCGCTTTCTTTCGGGATCACGCCGATAGCGGCGAGAGCGTCGCAGGCGTGGGCCTCGATTTCAAACCAGATGCGGAATTTGGTTTCGGGCGACCAGAGGGCGACCATCTCGGGGCGGGAATAGCGTGGGATCATCGGGGCCTCCGGGCAGCTTTATAAGGGGATAAGGCGCTTTAGACCGGGGAGGTGGAAAGGGCAAGCATGGGGTGCGTGTCCACGCGTGGCGGTGAATCGGCATTATAAGAAATCAATGGGTTAGCAGGGGAGTGTTCAAGATTTGTTAACCAGGAGTCGCGGTGCCAAGCCGATAGCCAGAGCGTGCCGGTTGTGGCAAACTGTGGCCAGCCTACTTGCCAAAACGGAGGATATCATGGTCGAAACGGTTCAAGGGCGCGAGGTGACGATTGTGTTTGACGGCAAACGCTGCGTGCATTCGCGCAACTGCGTGTTGAGCCATCCCGAGGTGTTTGTGCCGAATGTGCAGGGCGAGTGGATTTATCCCGATGCAGCCTCGGCGGCAGAGGTTATTCGGCTTGGGCAGAATTGCCCTTCGGGGGCGATCCGGGTGCTGCGCAATGACGCGGCGGTGGGGTCTGATGCGCCGCCGGTGGTGAACACGCTGCGGGTGCGCGAAAATGGGCCGTTGGCGTTGGAGGCTTCGATCTTGCTGGGCGGTGTGGCGCAGGAGGGTCCGCGCGCCACCTTGTGCCGCTGTGGCGCTTCGGCCAACAAGCCGTTTTGCGATGGCAGCCATACGGCGGCGGGGTTTACCGCTACCGGAGAGCCTGCGGTGAAGGAATCGGCCGCTTTGGCGCTGCGCGATGGGGTTGTGGATGTGCAGCCTATGCCGAACGGGCCGCTGAAAGTTGTGGGCAATCTGGAGGTGGTGTCGGGCACCGGGCATACGGTGAACCGGGTGACACAGGCGTTTTTGTGCCGCTGCGGCCATTCGGCGAACAAGCCCTATTGCGACGGCAGCCATAAGGCGGCGGGGTTTGTGGCGGAGTAGGTTTTTTCACGCAGCGGCGCGGATGGCTGGACCGGCGTAGCCTCCGGCTGGGATATTTTAGACCAATGTGAAATGATTGACGCTCTGCAAATTCACATTGGCTTAAATATCCCCGCCGGAGGCTTCAACTTTGGAGCAATCCGGTCGCCTCAGGCTTTTCCCATCAGCCTGGCATCGAACGGATATTTCGTCAGATTCTCAAATCCCGTCTCGGTGATCAGCACCTGATCTTCCAGCTTAATCGAGAAATCACCGCCTTCGGGGGAAACCAAGGCCTCGACACAGAGCGTCATGCCGGGTTCAAGCGCAACCTCGAACGCGCCGTCCACATGCGCGTCGGGGTAGGGCACGAAGGGCCATTCATCGCAAAGCCCCACACCGTGCATTTTGCAGGAGTATTTTTGGCGCTGGTATTGGTCGCCCAAGGTGTGGCCGCCGTGGGTCAGCTCGCGGATGGTGACGCCGGGTTTCAGCATCTGCATATTCTCGTGGATATGGTCCATCGCGTGACCCATCGCCGAGATCATCGCATTGGTCGGGCGTTGATCGCCGACCCACCATGTGCGGGAAATGTCGATGCAGATGCCGTAAGAGCCGATCAGATCGGTGTCAAACGCCACGATTTCATTGTTCGACACGATGCGCGGGCCACATTCTTGGAACCACGGATTGGTGCGGGGGCCCGAGGCGAGCAAGCGCGTTTCGATCCATTCGCCGCCGCGCCGGATATTGCCCTTGTGCAGTTCGGCCCAGATATCATCTTCCGACATATGCCCAAGTGGTACACCTGTCCGGGTGGCGGTTTCCATCTCGGCTATGGCGGATTCGCAGGCGTGATGGGCGCATTTCATAGCTAAGATTTCGTCGGGGCCTTTGATGGCGCGGGTGCGCTCGGTGACTTCCTCGCCCTCCATCACCTCAAAACCTGCACGTTCCAATGCGCGCAAGCCGTTGATCATGATTTTATCGACGGCAAGGCGGCGGTTGGAGCCGGCATGGGCGCGCATCACCTCGTTGACTTGCGCGGCGAAAGAGGTGGCATCCTCGGCGACTTTATCACCGCAGACATTGTAGAAGAACGACGCACCAGAGCGGAGTTCTTTGACGAGCGGGTTGAAGTTCACGAGGAAGGGGGCCTGCTTGTACTCCCAGACCACCATATGGCCATCGGCGCAGATCAGGCAGGCACGGAACGGGTTGTGGCTGTTCCATAGCTGCATGTTGGTGGTGTCGGTGGCGTAGCGGATGTTCAGCGGGTCAAACATCAGGATGCCGCCGTAGTCGCGGGCGTTCAGGCTGGCGACAAGGCGTTTCCAGCGAAATTCGCGCATGTTCTGCAGGTTCGGAAGCTGCAGGCCCGCCTTGGCCCATTCGCCAAAGGCCAGTTGGGTCGGGCCGATTTCCACCCGGTCATTGTCATTCGGGGTGCCGTCGCCCAAGCGGTCGCCTCGCGCGGGATCGATTTTGCGGCGGGTTTCGGCGTAGGACATGGGGCTCTCCAAAGCGGGATTGGCTTGGGGGAAGGTGGCAGGTGGCGGGGCCTGGGCTTTGCTGGGCGCGACGCGCGTTGTCGCAAATGGCTGGGGCTTGCGTTTATCGGTTGGGCGCGGCTAGGTTTGGCCGATGCCGATCTTGAACGCAAAACTGCCGCTGCACCCTTGGCTTGATCCGCGCACCACGCGGTTGCCGGGGATTCAGCCGATCACGGATGACAGTTGGATTGAGCCGTGCGACGCTTATGCCGCACAAATGGCGGAGCGGGATCGGCTGATATTGAACTGCCCCGATCTGGTGCATGCTTTGCCCGAGGCGGCTTTGCCTGCGGCACTGGAATTGTATGACCGGGTGGTCGACAAACTGCGCGGCACGGCGGGGTTTGTGGTTGGCGCGGATTCGGTGCTGCGCCCGGATGGGGTGCGGGTGAGGCTGGACCGCGCGGCACCGCTGCTGACCTTGGGGCGGTTGGTGCAAGAGGATCTCTGCCTGATGCAGCGGGTCGGCGAGGAACATGCCCTGACGGCTGCGGTGTTGTGCTTTCCGGCGAGTTGGACGCTGGCGGAAAAGTTGGGGCGCTCGATGTTGGGGATCCATATTCCGGTGGAGAGTTACACCGAAGACTTGGCGCGCCGCGTGCAGCGATTGTTTGATGCGATCCGACCCGAGCAGCCACTTTGGCGGATGAACTTTCACATCTACGAAAGCCCTGATTTGTTTCACCCCCGGCGGGAGGCTGATAGGCATCCGAAGGCACGCGAGGGGGCCTATATGCGGGCAGAGCGACAGTGTTTGCTGCGCTTGCCGCAGACCGAAGCGGTGTTGTTCAGCATCCACACCTATCAGGTGTCACTGCACAGCCTCGCGCCCAGTGACCTTGCGGCCCTGAGCGCCTTGGGGGTGATGCAGCACGCCAACTAAAGCGGTTTGCGTTTTATCTGGCGCAGAAGCATCACAACGCGCGCAGGTCTTGGCGGGCATTGTGATTCAAGATAAACACAAACCGCTCTGGACCTTAGCCCATCAGGGCCGAGATCACCGGGCCTTGGAACAGATGTGAGGCGATCCCCGTCGCAACCAGTGCCGCCGAAGTCAGCCGCATATTCTCGCCGCGCAACACCGAATAGGTCATCATCGCCGCCCCCACTGGCAGCGCCACCATGATCAAAGTGGCGTTCATCGTATGGGCGGCCAAGCGCATTTGCGGTGAAATCAGATGCGGCGGCGGCAGCTCCTCGGTTGGGTAAAGCGCCATCCGCAGCCGTGAAAGTTCGGGGTCGCGCGGCAAGGGAATATCCGGGCGGTCGTTGCTGGGCTGGAAGCCGCGCTGATACACCGCGTCAACATTGCCTTCGTCCAGCAGGGTGAAGATCGGATGATCCGAGTCGGCGCGCTGGCTGGATTTCGGTTGCGCATAGGCCAGTGAATCGATCACCTCGGCAGTGACCGGATGATCACATTCATGCCAGAACACCGCATCCGGGTTCAGCCGCGCCTGCACGCGTTCCACCAGCCGAGAGCACAAAGCCTCGTGGCGCACCGCTGGATGCCGCCGTTTCGGTGCCGCGTTCAGCCGGGGTGGCAGATGCGACGGCCCGACCGATAGCGTCAAAGACGCCACCACGCCTGGGCGCGGGTTTTCCGCCGTGGCCAGCACAATCCTTGTACCCGGCATATCGAAACTCGCCAGATCTTCGCAATCCCATGTCAGCTGGCGATCCTTATCGTGGAACCGCGCCAGCACAGCATCCAGATCAGCCACCAGTCGGGCAAAGTTCAGGTTAGGCGATTGTAGAAACAACAACTCGGCAATCGTACTGAACTGTATGTCGGGATGAACCTTCATCGCGAAACCTCCATCAGTGGTTGCATAGTGTTGCCCGCAGATTGTGCCTGCATCTGGAAGGTATTGCGGCGTTTACAAGTTATTAACCGGAAGTTGAGTGCTGTTTCCGCCTTAATTGCTATTCTTACTTTCGGGGCAGGATTGTCCTCGCTTGTACCCGAAACGCGAAAGGCCGCCCAAGGGGGCGGCCTTTGCGTGCTGTAACCCTTTGGGTTTAGCAGGAGTAATACATCTGATACTCGATCGGGTGCGGCGTGTGTTCGTAGGCGTAAACCTCTTCCCACTTCAGCGCCATATAGGATTCCAGCATCGGACGGGTGAACACGTCGCCCGACAGCAGGAAAGCCATGTCTTTGTCGAGTGCTTCCAGAGCCTCACGCAAGCTACCGCAAACGGTCGGGATCACGGCGAGTTCTTCGGGCGGCAGATCATAAAGATCTTTGTCCGAAGCGGGGCCCGGGTCGATCTTGTTGCGGATGCCGTCAAGGCCAGCCATCAACAGGCCCGCGAAGGCCAGATAGGGGTTCGCCGCCGGATCGGGGAAGCGGGCTTCGACACGTTTGGCTTTCGGCGATTCGGTCCACGGAATACGGACCGCACCCGAGCGGTTGCGGGCAGAGTATGCCAGCAGAACCGGGGCTTCAAAGCCGGGGATCAGGCGTTTGTAGCTGTTGGTCGATGGGTTGGTCAGCGCGTTCAGGGCTTTGGCATGTTTGATGATGCCACCGATGAACCACAAAGCCTCTTGGCTGAGGTCCGCGTATTTGTCGCCTGCGAACAGCGGTTTGCCATCCTTCCAGATCGACATGTTGACGTGCATCCCCGAGCCGTTATCGCCCTTCATAGGTTTCGGCATGAAGGTGACGGTCTTGCCATAAGCGTGCGCCACGTTGTGGATCACATACTTATACTTCTGGATGTTGTCGGCTTGCTCGACCAGACCACCGAAGATCATGCCAAGTTCGTGCTGACAGGTCGCCACTTCGTGGTGGTGCTTGTCGACACGGATGCCGATGCGCTTCATCGTCGACAGCATCTCGCCGCGCAGGTCTTGCGCCTCATCTACCGGGTTGACCGGGAAATAGCCGCCCTTGTGGCCCGCACGGTGGCCGTAGTTGCCGCCTTCGGTCACGGTGTCGGTGTTCCAAGCAGCCGCCTCGGCGTCGATTTCATAGGAAACCTTGCGAGGCGTAACCGAGTAACGCACGTCATCGAAGATGAAGAATTCAGCTTCGGGACCGAAATAGGCGGTCTCGCCGATGCCAGACGACTTCATGAAAGCTTCGGCTTTCTTGGCGATCTGGCGCGGGCAACGATCATAGGCCTCATTCGTATCCGGCTCGACCACGTCGCAATGGATGCACAGGGTTTTTTCGGCATAGAACGGGTCGATATAGATCGATGTCGCGTCCGGCATCAGTTTCATGTCGGATTGATCAATCGACTTCCAGCCCGCAATCGACGAGCCGTCGAACATGAAGCCTTCTTCGAAGAAATCTTCATCCACTAGGTCGGTGACCAAGGTGACGTGCTGAAGTTTGCCTTTGGGATCGGTGAAGCGGATATCGAGATACTCGATTTCCTCGTCCTTGATCAGTTTCAGAGCTTTCGCAACTGCGCTCATCATGCTGCCTTTCGGGGTTTCGGGTTGAAAGTAGCGGCAAGGGTTGGCCTGCCGGGTTTTGGTTGTTCAGATCGCGCCGGGGTTAAATGGCGTCGTCGCCAGTCTCACCAGTACGGATGCGGATCGCCTGCTCGACAGGGCTTACGAAAATCTTGCCATCGCCGATCTTGTCGGTGCGGGCCGCGGCAATGATCGCGGCAATCGCGACATCGACCATATCATCGGTCAGCACGACTTCGATTTTCACTTTCGGCAGGAAATCGACGACATACTCCGCGCCGCGATAGAGTTCGGTGTGGCCCTTCTGACGGCCAAAGCCTTTGACTTCGGTGACAGACAAGCCCTGAATACCGGCTTCCTGAAGGGCTTCCTTCACCTCGTCCAGCTTGAACGGTTTGATGATTGCCTCGATTTTCTTCATGGCCGACTCCCCAAGTCTTTTTACACGCAAATCATGGTCTATGCGGTAGTGATCACTTCCCTGCGGGGGCTTCAATTCTGTAGGAATGAGCGGGGGCGGGTTGCGGTTGGAAAAACGTGATGATGATTAAAATATAGGCGATATGCGTGATGTGTGGGCGGTTTGTGAACGAAAAGGCGAAGATATGAGCGAAGTGCTGACGGCGGCGCAGATGAAGGCGATTGAGGCGGCGGCGATTGCCTCGGGTGCCGTGACCGGGCTGGAGCTGATGGAGCGCGCCGGGGCAGGCGTTGTGGCTGCGGTGCTGGAGGAATGGCCGGAGATGGCTTCGGGCGGACAAAGGGCGGTGGTGTTGTGCGGGCCGGGCAACAATGGCGGCGACGGATTTGTGGTGGCGCGGCTGTTGGCGGCGCGGGGGTGGGCGGTGGAGGTGTATCTCTATGGCGATGCGGGGAAGCTGCCTCCGGATGCGCGGGTGAATTATGAGCGATGGGTGGAGGTGGGGGAGGTTGGGTCGCTCTGCGGCAGCGAAGGCTGGCTCAAGCCAACAGACCTAATCATCGACGCGCTTTTTGGTATCGGCCTTACGCGTCCAATCGTCGGATCTCTCGTAGAAGACTGGGATACGGTCATGAAAGATCGTGCCGCTTGGTTGACGCCGACAGTCGCGATTGATGTACCATCCGGCTTATGTAGCGACAGTGGCCGCGAAGTGGGTGACGTTTCATTCCTTGCAGATGTTACGGTGACATTTCAAGCTGCAAAGGTCGGACATTTTTTGGCCAACGGACCTTTGACTGGGCGGCTGGTCATCAAGAGCATTGGTTTGGATCAATGGGTCGGAAACGCTAAGGATACTGTGCAGCTTGTAAGCGATCCACATCGATACTTTGCAATCGAACTGAATAAATCCGGAGGGGATCACAAATTCTCCCACGGCCACGCCCTGATCGTCTCGGGCGATCACGGTCATGCCGGGGCGGCGCGGATGGCGGCGCGGGGGGCTTTGCGGATCGGGGCGGGGCTGGTGACGGTGGCCTCGCCGCCGGGGGCGATGGCCGAGAATGCGGCGCGGCTCGATGCGGTGATGTTGAAGCCGGTGGCAAATGCGGCGGGGTTGGCTGAGGTTTTGGCGGATGCGCGAATCAATGCGGTGTGTCTGGGGCCGGGGCTGGGGTTGGATGCGCGGGCGGCGGAGGTGGTGCGGGTTGCGCTGGAAACCTCGAGGCTCCGGCTCAAGGCCGGAGCTACGCAGGGATTGCGGTTGGTGCTGGACGCCGACGCGCTGACCTTGATCTCGCGGGATGCGAAGTTGTTTGGACTGTTGCATGAGGGCTGCGTGCTGACGCCTCACGCAGGCGAGTTTGCGCGGTTGTTCCCGGATATTGCGGAGAGGTTGGCGGCTCCGGCGGTGACGGGTCCGGCCTATTCCAAGGTGGATGCCACCCGCGAGGCTGCGGCGCGGGCGGGATGTGTGGTGCTGTATAAGGGGGCGGATACGGTGATTGCGGCCCCGGACGGGCGCTGTTCGATTAACGCGGCGGTGTATGAGCGTTCGGCACCTTGGCTTGCCACCGCAGGATCAGGCGATGTGCTGGCAGGGTTTATCACCGGACTTCTGGCCCGGGGATTTCAACCGATGCAGGCGGCGGAGACGGCGGCTTGGCTGCATGTCGAATGTGCGCGCAGCTTTGGGCCGGGGTTGATTGCCGAGGATCTCCCCGAGGAATTGCCGAAGGTGTTTCGGGCTTTGGGGGTTTAGAGCGCCGCTGGCGGCAAGGCGATTTTCGCGCGAAAATCGTGTACGGAATTCGCGCGAATTCCGCTCAGGCGGCGACGGGCGCGCTGGTGCAGACGAGTTCCAGATCGCCTGCATAGATCACCACCTCTTCTTCAAAGCGCAGGGTGTAGAGGCGCAACTCGGGCAGCACCTCGGCCCGGATATACGCGCCATCTACAAGCCGCGCCGCAGGGATCAGCGCAACCTTGGCCCCCGTCAGAGCCTTCGCGCGCCAGTCGCGGATCAGGATGGGCTGATCTGGGGTGACGATCATATCGTCGGCGGGGCGATCCTTGCCCAGTACGCCTGCAGAGATTCGGATCATGCGGGCGTTTTGTACGACGCTCACCTCAATCGCCACCAGCTTGCGCGCTCCGGTGCGGGTGATCACCCGGTCGCCGGGGTGCAGGTACTCAACCGGCATCATGCCATCAAGACTGAGCACCGGAGTACCGATGGCCAGACCATGATCAAGCCCGGTGTTGGACTTGGCGGCGGTCACTTTGGCGTGGATGGTCATCGGCAATCCTCCGGCGCAGCAGCGCGTGGGGCAAACTTACCGCCAAATGGGGCGAGATTGCGGTCATGCCCTGACTTTTCGGGGAATTTCATCCCAAAAGAGTCTTTCACTTTTCCTCTCGCTTCCCTCGCGCGGCTTTGTTAGAAGGGCGCGGATTTCAGGGCGCACTTTCGGCCTTCGGGCAGGAATTTGCGCTTTGTTGACATATGCGGGTATGGCGAAATTGGCAGACGCACCAGATTTAGGTTCTGGCGCCGCAAGGCGTGGGGGTTCAAGTCCCTCTACCCGCACCAAAGGTTGATGAGAAGGACGGACACATGCAGGTCACCGAAACCCTGAAAGACGGCTTGAAGCGCGCCTACACCATCACGGTGTCCGCCGCCGAGCTGGAAGCCAAAGTTCAGGAAAAATTGCTCGAGGCGCAGCCCGAGGTCGAAATCAAGGGTTTCCGCAAGGGCAAAGTGCCGTTGGCGATTCTGAAAAAGCAATTCGGTCAGCGCCTGATGGGCGACGCCATGCAGGACGCCATTGATGGCGCGATGAAAGAGCATTTTGAGAAAACCGGCGACCGCCCGGCCTTGCAGCCCGACGTGAAAATGGTCGGTGGCGAGACTTGGAAAGAAGGCCAGGACGTTGTGGTCGAGATGGCCTATGAAGCCCTGCCGCCGATCCCGGAGCTTGATGCCTCCAAAATCGCTTTGGACCGTTTGTCGGTGAAAGCCGATGAGGCTTCGGTCGAAGAAGCTTTGAAAAACCTCGCGGCCACCGCGCAGAACTTTGAAGATAAGCCGAAGGCCAAAAAGGCCAAATCGGGCGATCAGGTTGTGATCGACTTCAAAGGTTCGGTCGATGGTGTGGCGTTCGAAGGCGGCGCTGGCGAGGATTACCCGCTGGTTCTGGGCTCGAACTCGTTCATTCCGGGCTTTGAAGACCAGTTGCTGGGCACCAAGGCTGGCGAAGATGTCACCGTCACCGTGACCTTCCCCGCAGAATATGGCGCGGCACATCTGGCTGGCAAAGAAGCGGTGTTTGCTTGCACCGTGAAAGTCGTGCGCGAAGCCAAAGCGGCTGAACTCGACGATGAGTTGGCGAAGAAATTCGGCGCTGAAGATTTGGCTGCCTTGAAGAGCCAGATTTCCGAGCGTCTAGAAGCCGAGTACAAAGGTGCAGCCCGCGCTGTGCTGAAGCGTTCGCTGCTCGATCAACTCGACGGTCTTGTGAAGTTCGACCTGCCCCCCGCTTTGGTCGATGCCGAAGCCAATCAGATCGCGCATCAGCTGTGGCATGAAGAAAACCCGGATGTGCATGATCACAACCATGGCTCGGTTGAGACCACGGATGAGCATAAGAAACTGGCCGAACGTCGCGTGCGTCTGGGTCTGGTGCTGGCTGAAATCGGCCGCAAAGCCGAAGTCACCGTGTCGGATGCTGAAATGACCCAAGCGGTTCTGGCGCAGGCGCGCCAGTATCCGGGCCAGGAACGTCAGTATTTCGAGTTCGTGCAGAAAAACCCGAACATGCAGCAGCAGTTGCGCGCGCCGATCTTTGAAGACAAGGTTGTCGATCACATCGTGGCTGGTGCTAAAGTGACCGAGAAAGAAGTTTCCAAAGAAGAGCTGCAAAAGTTCATCGAAGCTTTGGACGAGATGTAATCTTAGACTTCTGCTAAGCATACGGGGCCGCCTCTTTGGGGCGGCCCTTTTCTTTCTGAACCGGAGGCTATGATGCCCGAATTCTTGCCCGATCTGCCCGTTGAAGGGATTCTAGAGTGCCTCAAACGTTCACCGGGGCATGAGGTCAATACGGGCAAGATGGATGGCCCGGAATCCTCTAGCGCTTTGACTGCCAACGCATTCGGCTGGTTTTTGAACCGCGCGCAGGATCTGCCACCTTTGCCGGGGGTGCCAGCGGGGCAGGTGGCGTCGGTGACGCTAGAGGCCGAGATGCGGTTTCCGTGGACGGGCGGGCGGCATCCGTGGCTGGATGTGGCGATTGAAACCCACACCACGCTGATCGGCATCGAAGCGCGGCGGTATGAACCGTTTCGCCCGATGAAGGCCAATGGCTTTGCCGAGATTTTTGATCGCCCAGTCTGGGGTGAAAAGCTGCCGCGCTTCACCAAGCTGCGCGATGATATGGTGGCGGGTGAGGCAGGGTTTCAGACCCTCGACGCCGTGCAGCTGATCAAATCGGCCTATGCGATTCTGACGCGGGCCGAGAAGCGGGCGGTGGGCGGCGTGCTGGTGTATCTTTATGCTGAACCTGCGAATTGGGCCTCGGGCAAACCCGTTGACCCCAAGCGCATCGCTTTGCACCGCCGCGAGGTGGCGCAGTTTGCCAAGCTGGTGGCGGGCGATACTGTCAGCTTCGTGCCGATGCGGTGGGAAGACCTGCTGGATCAATGGAGCAAATCCGCCAAACTTGCGGGGCATGTGGGCAGGTTACACGACCGCTTCGGCGCTTTGGGGTGATCTGCGGCGCTCTTGCAGCAGCACGAACAGGCCTGCGCCTGCGATGATGCCGATGCCAAGCCAGCCTTGCGCATCCGGCCAGTCGCGCCAGAACAGCCAGCCCCACAGCACTGACCAGATCAGGCCGAGGTATTCGAACGGGGCGACGATGGAGGCTGCCGCGATGCGGTAGGCTTGCGTCAGCAGCCATAGGCCCATGGCGGCGACCACGCCGCAGGTCATCATCAGGGCGAGGTCTGGCGCAGTGGGGGTGATCCAACCCCGGGTGAGGAAGGCGAGGCTGGGGTGGCTGGTGACGGTGTGACTGCCATCGTGATAATACAGCGCCATCAGACCCGCGCAGCTTAGGAACACCGCATTGCCCCAGAACGCCAAGGCGGCGGCGGTTTGGGTGTCGCCCATCTTGCGGGCGGTGATCATCGAGATGCCATAGGTCAGCCCGGACAGGATTGGCAGCAAGGCGGCCCAGTCGAACAAATCCGATCCGGGGCGAACCATGATGATCACGCCGAGAAACCCGGTCAGCACGGCGGCCCAGCCAAGGGCGCTGACTTTCTCGGACAGGAACAGCACGGAAAGCACGGTGATGAACAAGGGCCCAGAGTAATAAAGCGCCACAGTGGTCGGCAACGGCAGGCCAGCGAGGGCGATGTAAAAGCTGAAGTATGCGATGAACATCACCAGCCCACGCAGGATCATCTTTGGCGCACCGGGCGTGAACAAGGTGCGGATGCCGCCGTCAAAATGCGCGAAGGCCAGAAGGAACGGGATCGAGGTGAAGCCCCGGATCAGCATCGCCTGATACAAAGGATAGCCGCCGGAGATCAGCTTCAGAATCAGGTCTTGCACCGAAAACACCGAGATTCCGGCGATCAGGTAAATAATGCCCAAGCTGGTGGTTTTGCGGGTCATTGCCGCAAGCTAGGCGGCGTTTTTCGCGCGGGCTGTTCGATTTGCGACATGGTTTGATCAAAAGCGATGGGTCGTTGATCGGGCAGGGCGATCAGAGCGCGGCGAACCGCCCTGCGGTCTCGGCCATCACGTCATGATCGGCGACAGCGCCGAGCGGACCATGCGGCGCAGTGACACCCTGCCGCGATGCGGGCGGGGTGCGTGCTCTACAAATCAGAGTTTTGGAGAGCCGCAACACCCAGCGCTTAGAACAGGATGATGTCCGAGGCCACCATGCTGACGTTGCCGGTAAACCGCATCAGCAGATAGGCCCCATTGCCCGTACCGGACCACAACAGATCACTGGTGTCAGTGCCGCTGTCGTATTGCAGCACGAAAACCCCCGGCGTCGCGGTGCTGCCGCCGATCTGCAAATCGCCAGGGTCGAGAGGGCCAAGGTCGGGCGCGTAAATGCCGATGCCCGCGCCGGCGTAGCGGATATGATCCTCGCCGCTGGTGAAATCGGTGATGGTGTCGAGACTGTCCTCGGTCACACCGAACACGAACACATCCGCGCCAGCCCCCCCCGTGCGGAGATCCTGGCCTTTGCCGCCGTTGATCACATCATTGCCGTCGCCGCCAGCCAGCGTGTCATGCCCCGCACCGCCATAAAGCGTGTCATTGCCGCCGCCACCATATAGCACATCATCGCCGGTGAGGCCCATCAGCAGATCTTGACCACCCATGCCAAAGCCGGTGTCATTGCCACCACCGCCGCGGAAGGTATCATCGCCCGCGCCAAGGCTGGCGATATCGGCCAAAGATCCGCCACGCGCCTCATAGCGTTCAAAGCCGGTGATCACCGACAGGCTGCCGTCATCAACCCGGCCATTCGCGCCATCAACAATGAAATATAGCGGCGAGTTATCGCTTTGCGCCAACAGCACATCATCGCCGCCGCCGCCGTTGAGCGTGTTGGCAACGCCGGTGATGATATAGGCCACGGTATCGTCGCCCGCCAAGGCATTGACCCGGTTGGCACCGCCCGAGACATGCAGCACATCATCGCGCGCGCCGCCAATCACCGTGTCATCGCCGTAGCCTGCCAGCAGAAACAACTGCTCCATCCCGACAAAATTCAAATGCGAGCCATCGGTGGCCGAGGCAAAACCAGTGCGGAAGTCCACCGAAACCGCGTCATCGGTGAAGACCGAGGGCCAAGATAGCAACAAGGTGTCGATGCCCGCGCCGCCAAAAACCGCTGCGTTCTGGGTCTGGGTGACGGTGATCGTATCATCGCCCGCGCCGCCATAGGCCGTGCCTGCGCTGCCATAGACCAGATCACCCAACACGATCAGATCATTGCCGTTGCCACCATAGAGCACATCATTGCCGCCATCGTTGACCAGCGCATCATCGCCCGCGCCGCCATAAGCGGTGTCATCGCCCGATCCAGTTTCAATCGCATCGTCGCCCAGCCCGCCATAAACCATGTCGTCGTTTTGCATCGCATAAATGATGTCATTGCCTGCAAGACCATACAGCGTGTCATTTCCCGCGCCGCCGTAGATCAAGTCGTCGCCTGTGGTTGCCATACTGAAATCTCCTGAAAAATGCGTGTATTGGGCAGGAATTATGGTCTGCTGCCGGATCAATGGGCCGATATTCGCCCGATCTCGGTGGCTCTGCCGATCATCACGGCCTTAAATTGAGGCTAAATCTGAAAATCGGTCAAGAAAAAACCGCGCCGGAGGCTCCGACGCGGTTTCTAAAGTTTTGCAGGCTATGCCCAAACCAGCTTAGTCGCGGGTCAGGTCTTCGCCGTCCTGGGCAGCGCCCATTTCCGAGAACAGGTTGGCGATTTCGAAATCGGCTTCGGCTTCTGCCTCGGCTGCGAGTTCTTGGATCGACTTGCCCGAAGCTTGCAGGGCCGCTTCTTCAACCGAACGTGCGACGTTCAGGCTGAATTTCACGGTCACTTCCGGGTGCAGGATCACCGAAACGGTGTGCACGCCAAGCTCTTTGATCGGACGGTCGAGCACGATTTGCGCACGGTTGACGGTGAAACCGTCAGCGATTGCCGCGTCTGCTGCGTCACGGGTGGTGACGGAACCGTACAAAGCGCCCGAATCGGAGGCCGAACGGATGATCACGAAGGTCTGGCCATCCAGCTTTTCGCCGACAGCTTCGGCTTCTTTCCGGGTTTCCAGGTTGGTGAGTTCCAGCTGTGCTTTCTTCACTTCAAACGAGGCAATGTTGCCCGAGTTTGCGCGAAGCGCTTTGCCTTGCGGCAGCAGGAAGTTGCGCGCGTAGCCGTCCTTGACGTTGACGACTTCGCCCATTTGGCCAAGCTTGGCCACGCGTTGAAGCAGGATAACTTGCATGATTAAACCCTCACTTCACAGCATAGGGCAGCAGGGCGAGGAAGCGGGCGCGCTTGATGGCCTGAGCCAGTTCGCGTTGCTTCTTAGCCGAGACTGCGGTGATACGGGACGGCACGATCTTGCCACGCTCGGATACATAGCGTTGCAGCAGGCGCGTGTCTTTGTAGTCGATTGCCGGAGCATTGTCGCCCGAGAACGGGCAGACCTTGCGGCGGCGGAAAAACGGTTTATTCGCCATGGTTTAGGCTCCTTTCCTGAGGCTGGGGATCAACGACGCGGGCCGCCGAACGACGGACGCTCGCCACGGTCACCACCGCGGTCGGGACGGTCGCCGAACGAAGGACGCTCACGACGCTCGCCGCCGAAACCACCTTCAGGGCGATCTCCGCGCTCGCGCTCGTCACGCTTTTGCATCTGAACCGACGGGCCGTCTGCATGGACGTCAACCTTGATGGTCAACACGCGCATGACGTCATCGTGCAGGCGCATCAGGCGTTCCATTTCCAGAACTGCCGAAGCGGGTGCATCGGTTTTCAGCAAGGCGTAGTGGCCCTTGCGGTTTTTGTTGATCTTGTAGGCCATCGTCTTGACGCCCCAGTATTCATGCTCGACAACTTTACCGCCGTTGTCGGCCAGAACCGTGGAGAAGTGCTCGATGAGGCTTTCAGCCTGCGCGTTGGAAAGATCCTGACGCGCGATCATAACATGCTCGTAAAGCGGCATGTGTGCTCCGATCTGTCTATGTGGCGCATTTCATAGGACGGGCAAACACTTTCCGCGGCCCGTCCACGAGAGCCTGCGCCGTTACGTGGAAATGCGGAAAGATTGGGGGCTTATAGAGGAAACGAGTGGGGATGCAAGCGCAGCAAGCGGCCTCGGGCGGATTTAGCGCGCGGATTGCGGCAGCCCGAAGATGCGGTCGAAGCTGTAGGTGAAAACGTAGGTATATATGATGAACAAAAGGATCAACCCGGCCTCATATTGCAGCGCCGTCCACAGATCGACCTGAAGCCACCACGCCATGAGCGGCAGCACAAGGATGACGAGGCCGCCCTCAAACAGCAGTGCATGAACCGAACGCCGGGCAAGGCTGCGCCCCTTGGTCGTCTGCCGCGCCTCCCATGCCTCAAACAGCGCGTTGAAGCCCATGCTCCAGCCCATCGCAATGGTGGCGGTGATGGCCGAGAGGATGAGCGATTGGGTGGCGTTTGCCTCAGACATCGCCAAGAGGCCTAGGGTCGCCACCGCGACTCCAAGCGTCTCAAAGCTGACGGCGTAGAGGATTTTGCGCAGGGTTGGGGTCATGGCCCCTGTGTGGAATCCGCGCGCGGGCAAGTCAAGATCGGGCAAGACGTTGCACGAATGGCTTTCGCAGGGTAAGCCAAAGGGAAGAAAAGGGAGGGCCAGATGAGCCGCGCATTCGTATTTCCGGGGCAGGGTGCCCAGACCATCGGCATGGGCCGGGCTTTGGCCGAGGCCTATCCCGCCGCTAAAGCCGTGTTTGATGAGGTTGATGAGGCTTTGGGCGAAAAGCTGTCCAGCCTGATCTGGGAAGGCTCGATTGAAGACCTTACCCTGACCAAAAACGCCCAACCCGCGCTGATGGCGACCTCAATCGCTGCGCTGCGTGCACTGGAAAGCGAGGGCATCGGCATTGAGACGGCCTCGTTCGTGGCTGGCCATAGCTTGGGTGAATATTCCGCGCTTTGTGCCGTGGGCGCGCTCGATCTGTCCGATACCGCGCGGCTGTTGCGGATACGCGGGCAGGCGATGCAAGAGGCGGTTCCGGTCGGTGTTGGGGCAATGGCCGCCCTGTTGGGCCTCGATTTCGCCGCCGCCACCGAAGTTGCTGCCGAAGCCGCGCAAGGCGAGGTCTGCCAAGCCGCCAACGACAATGACCCGGCGCAAGTCGTGGTTTCAGGCCACCGCGGCGCCGTCGCGCGGGCATTGGAAATTGCCAAGGCCAAAGGTGCCAAGCGTGCTTTGCTGCTGCCAGTGTCAGCCCCATTCCACTGCTCCCTAATGCAACCCGCCGCCGCCGTGATGAACGAAGCGCTTGCGGGCGTGGTGATCTCGGCGCCGAAACTCCCCGTCGTGGTCAACGTCCGCGCCGAAGCCGTGACTGAGCCAGACCGCATCCGGGCTTTGTTGGTCGCACAGGTCACAGGCTCGGTGCGCTGGCGCGAATCTGTGCTGTGGATGGAAGGCGCAGGCGTCACCGAGTTCTGGGAGATCGGCGCGGGTAAAGCATTGTCCGGGATGATCAAGCGCACGGCCTCCGGGGCCGTGACGCGGACGGTTGGAACACCAGAAGATGTGCTGGCGGCCAAGGGCTAAACGAGACGATTTTTGAGAAAAATCGTGGCCCGGACGTCAAGCGGCGGCGATTTGGATAAACGGCGGGAC
Source organism: Cypionkella psychrotolerans (assembly GCF_001294535.1). GTDB lineage: Bacteria > Pseudomonadota > Alphaproteobacteria > Rhodobacterales > Rhodobacteraceae > Cypionkella > Cypionkella psychrotolerans. The sequence goes on from NZ_LGIC01000087.1 coordinate 70,537, forward strand.
CGTAGCAGGCACCGCTTATGAGAGGACAGAACATGTTTGATCTGACAGGAAAATGCGCGCTGGTGACCGGCGCTTCGGGCGGTATTGGCGGCGAAATCGCCCGCGCGCTTTACGCTGCAGGCGCGACCGTGGGGCTTTCGGGCACTCGGCTGGAACCGTTGCAGGCGCTGGCGGCCGAACTCGGCGAGCGGGCGCATGTGCTGCCCTGCAACCTCTCCGACCTTGCGGCGGTCGACGAGTTGATCAAGCAGGCAACAACGGCGATGGGCAGCCTTGATATTCTGGTCAACAATGCCGGGATCACCCGCGACAATCTGTTCATGCGGATGTCGGATGAGGAATGGCAATCAGTGATCGACGTCAACCTCACCGCGACGTTCCGGCTGATGCGCGGCGCACTGCGCGGCATGATGAAGGCGCGCTGGGGCCGCATCATCAACATCACTTCGGTGGTGGGCCATTCCGGCAATCCGGGGCAGGCGAATTATGCCGCTGCCAAAGCTGGCACTCTGGCGATGTCGAAGTCGCTCGCGCAAGAGGTTGCCAGCCGCAACATCACGGTGAACTGCGTGGCCCCCGGCTTGATCGAGACGCCGATGACCGAAAAGCTGAACGATGAACAGCGCGCAAAGATTCTGGTCGGTGTCCCCGCAGGCCGGATGGGCAAACCGCAGGAAGTCGCCGCAGGTGTGCTCTATTTGGCATCACAAGAGGCCGCCTATATCACCGGAACAACACTGCATATCAACGGCGGCGGTGATATGTCATAAGGCCGCTAGAAGCGGTTTGAAACCGTTTGCCTAATGCGCGCGCCCTTGCTATAGGCGCGCAAGAATACGCCAGAGGCCATCGCTTTTGGTGCCTGCCGATGCAGGAAAGAGCGCCCGCAAGGGCAGGCAAAAGACCGGGGGCGACCCCTAAACGATATGAGGAAAGAACATGAGCGACATCGCTGATCGTGTGAAGAAGATCGTCGTCGAGCATTTGGGCGTCGAAGCAGAAAAAGTGACCGAGACCGCCTCGTTCATTGATGATCTGGGCGCTGACAGCCTCGACACCGTCGAGCTGGTTATGGCCTTCGAAGAAGAATTCGGCATTGAGATCCCGGATGATGCGGCTGAAACCATTCAGACCTTCGGCGACGCGGTGAAGTTCATCTCCTCCGCTGCCTGATCGCATTTGCAGATCAAACGGAAAGGCACCCTGCGGGGTGCTTTTTTGTTTTTCGTGGTAAGGGGGGATCTTAGGACGGGGCGGTCTCGGGTGGCATCGAGCCACCCTCACCCGGCTGGCGCGGTTGATTTTTGACGGGGCAGCGGAACGGACATGACGAAGCCTCCGGCGGGAGTATTTTAAAAAGAGCAACGCCTAAGATCGCCTTATCTATGACGGGCCATCAAAACGCTCCGGTTCTTTGCAGTTGCTCTTTTTAAAATACTCCCGCCGGAGGCTCCCTCGTTGATAGTCAAAGCAACAGCTTAGAACCAGACAGCGGCAGCAGCGGTCGCGTGGTGGCTCGATGCCACCCAAGACCGCCGCTGGTTCTAGGTCACTCCGCTGCCAGCCCCGGCATGCGTTGCAGTAGTTTATCGTTTTGCTCTGCCTCCAGCGCGGCGATCCGGGCTTCCAGCACTTCTGGCGAGGCAGCTTCAAATTCCACCTCTTTCGGTCCGATGATGCCCCGGAACAGCCGCGCGATCAGGCGGGAAAGGTCGTCCATGATCAGATAGAAAGACGGCACCACCACGAGGCTGAGCACGGTGGAGACGATAATCCCGCCGATCACCGCCGTGGCCATTGGCGCGCGGAACGCGCCGCCTTCACCCACACCCAACGCCGAGGGCAGCATCCCCGCCGACATCGCAATCGAGGTCATCACGATCGGCTGCGCGCGTTTGTGCCCGGCCTCGATGATCGCTTCCAGACGCCCCATGCCGTGTCGGCGCATCTCGATCACAAAATCCACCAGCAGGATGGCGTTTTTGGTGACGATCCCCATCAGCATCAATATCCCGATTAGCACCGGCATCGACAAAGCCGAATTGGTCAGGATCAGCGCTGCCGCCACGCCGCCAATCGCCAAGGGCAACGACAGCAGGATGGTGAATGGCTGGATCACTGATTTGAACAGCAGGATCAGCACGGTCAGTACCAGCATGAGGCCCATCAGCATCGCCTTGCCAAAGCTTGCGAACAGTTCGGTCTGCACCTCGGCATCGGCGGATTCTTTCACCACCACGCCAGCAGGCAGTTTGGTGGCCTTGACGATCTCGGCCAGACGCGTGCTGGCGGTGCCGAGCGCGACACCTACGGGCAGCGATGCCCCAATCGTCGCTTGCCGCTGGCGATTCAGCCGTTTCACCACCGAAGGGCCTTCGCCGATCACGATATCGGCCACCGCAGACAGCGGCACGGTGGCCCCGGTGTTGGTGGTCAGTTTGGTGGCCGCGATGCGGTTGATATCTTCGCGTGAGGCATTGGCCAGTTGCACCCGGATCGGGATCAGGCGGTTGTCGATGGCGAGGTTGGCCAGCGACACATCCAGATCGCCAATCGTCGCCACCCGCACCGTCGTTGCGATGTCTTGCGTGGTTATCCCGAGACGCGCGGCTTCTTCGGCACGCGGGGTGATCTGCACCTCGGGGCGCGGCAATGCCCCTTCGGAGCTGACCTCGGCGAGCAAAGGCTCGGCCCGCAGCGCGGATTCCAGCGCCGAGGTGGCGGTGTTCAGATCGGCCTCGGAGCTTGCCAGAATCGAATAGGCAATGTCGCGCTCGCCGCGGTCATTCAGTTTGAAGGCGCGGATGTCGGGCACCGTCGCGAGGCTGTCGAAAATCTCGGCCTCAATCACGTTTTGCGGCACGGTGCGGCCGTGGTTTTCCACTTCGGGCACCAGCATCCCCAAAATGGGGATCCGCCGTCCGAGTTGCGACAGTTTCAGCAGCAGGCTTTGATCGAGTTTCACCAAAGTCACCGTCACCGAGGCGCGGCGCACATCGAGATCGCCCTTTGGCGAGGCACCCCCGATGACAAACACGTTCTCGACCCATGGCACATTCTTAATGTGGTCGCGGATTTCGGCGGTGGTTTTGTCGGTTTCCGCCAAGGTCGAGCCCGGCGGCAGTTCGACTGAGATCGAAATTCGGCTGACATCCTCTGGCGGTAGGAACGAGCCCGGCACTTGCACCATGAAATAGATCGATACGATCAGCACGCCAATCGCCGTCATCAGGGTGAAGTAATAGGCTGGGAAGCGGCGGAATTTGCCGGATTTTCTTTTCGGCAGGAACGGCAGCGGCAGACCGCCTTGGGTGGTCGCCGTCACCAGCCGCAGATAGTTGCGCATGAACCAGCCATCTTGCGCGCCTTCATGGTGGCCAACATTGGCGTCCTTGGCGCTCATCAGGTAAGCCGCCATCATCGGGGTGATCAGACGGGCGACCAGCAACGAGAACGCCACGGCAATCGCCACCGTCAGGCCAAATTGTCGGAAATACTGCCCCGGAATGCCGCCCATGAACGACACTGGCATGAACACCGCGATGATCGTCGCAGTGGTCGCCATCACGGCGAGGCCAATCTCATCGGCGGCTTCAATCGCGGCGCGGTAGGGGGTTTTGCCCATCCGAATATGTCGGGCGATGTTCTCGATCTCGACAATCGCATCGTCCACCAGAATCCCGGTCGCCAAGGTCACCGCCAAGAACGACACCAGGTTCAGCGAGAACCCTAACATATCCATCACCCAGAACGTCGGTATCGCAGACAGCGGCAAGGCGACAGCGGTGATCAAAGTTGCGCGCCAGTTGCGCAGGAAGGCCAGCACCACCAGCACCGCCAGCAAAGCGCCCTCAAACAAAGTGCTCAGCGCGGATTCGTAGTTGCCATAGGTGTAGAACACCGTCTCGTCGACCAGCTTGATGCCGACATTCGGATGGTCGGCGCGGATTTGGTCCAGCGTTTGGTTGACGGTTTCGGCAACGGAAACCTCGGATGCCCCCTTGGCGCGGAACACCGAGAAGGTCACAACCTGCTCGCCATTCAGCCGCGAGAAGCTGCGCAGCTCCTTATAGCTGTCTTGCACATCACCGAGATCAGACAGCCGCACATGCCGCCCCGATGGCAGCGCAATCGTGGTGCTGGCCAAGCCCTGCACGGTGCCCGCATCGCCCAAGGTGCGGATCGCCTGTTCGCCCGAGCCAATCTCGGACCGGCCAGAGCCGAGGTTGGTGTTGGTCGCGCGGATCTGTGCGTTCACCGCCGCCGCTGAAATGCCAAAGCTGTTCAGCTTGACTGGGTCCAGCGCCACCAGAATCTCACGATCCGCGCCGCCAAAACGGTCAATCCGGCCCACGCCGGGGCGGCCCTGCAATCCCCGCACCACCACGTCATCGACGAACCATGAGACTTCTTCGATGGTCATATCGGGGGCCGAGACCGCGAAAGTCATGATCGCATTGCCTTCAACGTCGATCTTGGTGATCTTCGGGGTGTCCACGGCGGCGGGCAGTTTGCCCCGCACCCGGTCCACGGCGTCTTTCACATCCTGCAAGGCTTTGTCGGTCGGAACCTCAATGCGAAACTCGACCGCCGAAGTGGATTGGCCATCCACCACGGTCGAGGTGATGTTTTTCACCCCGGTGATACCCGCCACCGCGTCTTCGATGATCTTGGTGACTTGGGTTTCCATCTCGGCGGGCGCTGTGCCCGCCTGAGTGACGGTGACGGCGATCACCGGCACGTCGATGTTCGGAAACCGGGTGATCGGCAGCGCGTTGAACGACTGCCAGCCCAGCACCATCAGGATGAAGAACGCAAGGATCGGGGCCAGCGGATTGCGGATCGACCAGGCTGAAAAGTTCATTGCCGCGCCCTCAGTTGCTGTCAGTGGCCGCTGCCACCACCGGGTTGATATGATCGCCGTCGCGCACAAACGCGCCCGCTTTGGTCACCACGTCGTCGCCCACCTTCAGTCCGTCGAGCACTTCGATCCAGCCGCCATCGCGCACGCCTGCGGTGATCATGCGCTGTGACACCACAGCGCCTTCCACCAGCATCACCGAAGTTTTGCCGCCCGAGGATTTCACTGCCGTGATCGGCACCGCCGCCGCATCGCCTTCATGCACCAGAATGCTGGCCTCAACATACATGCCGGGGCGCACGGCGCTGGCGTCATCAATCGCAATCCGCACCCGGCCCAGACGGGTCACCGCGTCAATGCTCGGTTCCACAAGGCTGATCTTGCCAGTCAAAGGTTTCGCCATGCCCACCAACCTCAGATCAGCGATTTGCCCCACCGCCAGCCGGGTCAGATCGGCCTCAGCCACATCGGCTCGCAATTCCAGCGCCCCATCACGGATCAGGGTGAACATCGGTTGCCCCGCCGCCGAAGCAATCGCACCCAGTTGCGCATTGCGCGCGGTGATTTCGCCCGCGAAGGGTGCTGTGACTTCGGTGCGCGCCAGTTGCAGATCGACATTGGCCAGTTGTGCTTCAACCAAGGTCTGCTGCGCTTTTGCGGCCTCCAAAGATTGCACCGCCACCGAAACCTGCGCTTGCGCCGAGACTGACCCAGCAAGGGCGGTATCCGCTGCCGCTTGGCTGGCCGAGCCTTGGGCTTTCAGCTTCGCGGTGCGGTCCGAGGTGCGTTGCGCTTCAGCGGCGGACGAGTTCGCCGCGATCACCTGTGCTTGCGCTTGGGCGATCTGGGCTTTGGCGGCCGCCAAGGATGCCGCAAGCTGCGCCTTTTGCAGATCAAGCGTCGAGGTGGACAGCCGCGCCAGCACTTGCCCCGCCGTCACTTTGTCGCCGACATCGGCAAGCAGGGCTTCAATCGGCTGGCCCTCAATCAAAGGGGCGACTTGAATGGTTTCCTGCGGCGCCACCAGCCCCGAGGCCAGCACCACATCGCGCAGATGCCGGGTTTCCACCGCCGAGACTGTGATCGCAGGCAGCACTTGCGCGGTCGCGGCAGGGACCTCTGGAATGGCAGCTTCAGCGCTGTCGGCCCGCATCGGGCTGGCCGAGACCGTTTGCAGGGCAATAAGCGCAAAAACAAAACGGGAGGTCGTCATGGGTCAGCCTTTCGCGCCGCTGGCGGCAACTTCATCAAGAGTTTGGTCAATGATACGCAGGATCAATGCATTCAGATCGTTGCGCAGAGTCTCATCTTGCTGCGGCATCATCGCCGAAGATTTCACCAACAGCACGATCAGGGCCGCATGGGCGGCAAATCGCGCGCGGGATTGCTCCAGGCTCAGACCGGTGGCTGCGGCAAAAGCCTGCATCAAGTAGTCAGCAATCGTGGTTTCCATCAGACCGCAAGCGACGCCAATTTCGGGCTTGCGCAGGGCGGTCGCGGTGATTTCGGCCCACAGCGCGCCATCATGGTTGCATTGGTGCTCGACCAGTTTAATGCGCACCTGTTGCCGCATCGTTGCAATCGGGTCATCCGAGGCGAAAATCGGCTGGAAGTCTCGGGCCATTTCCTCAAGATCAAGCGCAATCAACGCCTGCACGATGGCAGCCTTTGAGGCAAAGTAGCGATAGAAATTCCCCACGCTCATCCCAGCCGCGCGGGCGAGGTCTTGCATCGAGGCTCCGTCAAAGCCCTTTTCGGCAAAAGCCTGCCGGGCAGCGGCCAAAATCTCGGCCACGCGTGCATCGGCAGGTGTTTCGGTGGTTTGCAGCATCAGGGTATCGCATCTATCGGAATGAACGTTCATTCATTATCATTTCTGCACCTGCACGGTCAAGATGAATCACAGGTGCGCGATGAAATCTCGTCCGGCGCGGGCTTGCCACCCATCTACGGCTTAAGTTGCGCGCGGCCTTTGGGCCGTGTATCAGGCGGAAAACCATTGCGAGGGATATAGATGCGTCGGGTTGTCATTACGGGTCTGGGAATGGTCACGCCGCTGGCTTGCGGCGTCGAGGAAACGTGGAGCCGCCTGCTGGCTGGTCAATCCGGGGCAGGGCCGATCACCCGCTTTGATCCTTCGGGCGTGGTGACGCAATACGCCTGCGAAATCCCCTACGGCGATGGCACCGATGGCACCTTCAACCCCGATCACTGGATGGAGCCGAAAGACCGCCGCAAGGTTGATGATTTCATCCTCTATGGCATGACCGCCGCCGTGCAAGCCGTGCGCGATTCTGGCTGGGAACCCGTCACCGATGAAGACCGTGAACGCACCGGCGTGATGATCGGTTCTGGCATCGGCGGCTTGACCTCCATCGCCGAAACCGCCGTCTTGATCAAAGAAAAAGGCGCCCGCCGGGTTTCGCCGTTCTTCATCCCCGGCAGCCTGATCAACTTGATCTCCGGCCAAGTCTCGATCCGCTTCGGCTTCAAAGGCCCGAACCACGCGGTGGTGACCGCCTGTTCGACTGGCGCGCACGCCATCGGCGACGCTGCCCGCCTGATCCAATGGGGCGACGCCGATGTGATGCTGGCAGGCGGTGCCGAAGCGCCGATTTCCGAGATTGGCATCGCCGGCTTTAACGCCTGCAAGGCGCTCTCGACCAAACGCGCCGACGATCCGACCAAGGCCAGCCGCCCCTATGACGCCGACCGCGACGGCTTTGTGATGGGCGAAGGCGCGGGCGTTGTCGTGCTGGAAGAATACGAACACGCCAAGGCGCGTGGCGCCAAGATCTACGCAGAAGTCCTCGGCTACGGCATGTCCGGCGACGCCCACCACATCACTGCCCCCTCGGAAGACGGCGAAGGCGGCTTCCGCAGCATGAAAATGGCCCTGAAACGCGCGGGGCTGGAGCCTTCCGCCATTGACTACATTAACGCCCATGGCACCTCGACCATGGCCGACACGATTGAGCTCGGCGCAGTCGAGCGCATGATGGGCGACGCCGCCGCCAAGGCCACGATGTCCTCCACCAAATCCTCCATTGGCCACCTTCTGGGCGCTGCCGGAGCGGTTGAGGCGATCTTCTGCGTCCTCGCCATCCGCGACCAGATCGCCCCCCCCACTATCAACCTCGACACCCCGGCGGTCGTCTCAAAACTCGACCTCGCCCCGAACAAAGCCGTCAAACGTCAGATCAACGTCGCGCTGTCGAACTCCTTCGGCTTCGGCGGCACCAATGCCAGCCTCGTGCTCGGCAAGGTCGCCCACTGATGTGGCGCTCGGTCGCCTCCAACGCGCTGACGTTGTTCATCGTGGTGCTGATCCTCGCCTTCGGGCTGATCGCTTGGGGGCGGCAAGCCTTCACCGGGCCGGGTCCGCTGACCCAAGCCATCTGCTTCAAGGTCGATAAAGGGGCGAGCCTTGCCCAGATCAGCCGGGGGCTGGAGGCCGAAGGCGCGGTATCAGATGCCCGCATCTTCCGCATCGGTGCCGACTATTCGCAAGCGGCTAAAGACTTGAAATTCGGCTCTTATCTGCTGCAACCACAATCCTCGATGGGCGACGTTCTCACCGCCTTGACCGCAGGCGGCCAATCCACCTGTGGCCGTGAAGTCAACTTCCGCATCTCGGTCGCCACCGCCGAAGTGATCCTGCGCGAGCTTGACCCCGCCACCAACCGCTATGTCGAGGTCGCCAAATTCGACCCAGCCAAAGATGCCGCCCCCACCGCCTACCTTGATGCAGCACAAGCCCCCGACATCCGCTGGCGCATCACTCTGGCCGAGGGCGTGACTTCGTGGCAGGTCGTCGATGCCCTGAAACGCGCCGATTTCCTTGAAGGCACCATCGACAAACTGCCCGCCGAAGGCACGCTGGCGCCGGATAGCTATGAGGTCGAAAAGGGCTTCGACCGCGCCACGCTGGTCGCCGATATGGAAGCCCGCCAAGCCAAAACCCTCACTGAGCTCTGGTCCACCCGCGCCGAAGGCCTGCCCTATAAGACCCCGGAAGAAGCCCTGGTGATGGCCTCGATTGTCGAGAAAGAAACCGGCATCCCCGAGGAGCGTAAACAGGTCGCCTCGGTCTTCATCAACCGTCTGGCCAAGGGCATGAAGCTGCAAACCGACCCGACGGTGATCTATGGCGTGACCAAAGGTGAGGGCGTGTTGGGCCGTGGCCTGCGCCAATCCGAGCTGAAACGCGCCACCCCGTGGAACACCTATGTCATCGACGGCCTGCCGCCGACCCCGATCGCCAATCCGGGCCGCCTGAGTATTGAGGCCGCCCTGAACCCGGATACGACGCCCTATATCTACTTCGTCGCCGACGGCTCCGGCGGCCACGCCTTTGCCGAGACCCTCGCCCAGCACAACGAAAACGTCACCAAATGGCGCGCGATTGAGGCCGCCAAGGGCGAAGAAGCGGCGGTTGGGGTGCAGGAGTAGGGGGCGGTTTGCTTTGCGCCAACCGTTTTAAAGCCTCATTGCCGTAGCAATGTGGCGGCTGAAAAGCGTGTTTTCAACCTTGAAACATATTGACTCCTCTCAATGCCTGAATAGGTGGCACTTGAGGCTAAATGCACGGTTGCTGAAATGGCGGCGAGGGTAAGCAATATTACATACTGATCTGACAATGTTCCCGTGAAATGCAGGAAAATTCCTATTATCAGGGTGTGAACCAAGTACGTCGAGTAGGACTTATCTCCTAGCCTTGTTAAAAAATCCGTGATGACATGGCGACGTCTTGCAATAGGCTCGAATAACAAGGTCAAACATACAAAGATACCCGCAAGAGCGGTGCGCGTGGTGCCACTTTCATGCGTCAAAAGTGCAATGGCTGTTGCGATAAACCCTAAAGCCAAAATCAACATCATTCGCATGACCAATGATATTTTCTCTTGTTTCGTTTGGACAGAAAACAGACTGGCAATTAATAATCCCATCAAAAACTCATGTAGCCGATAGCTTGATGCGACGGGAGAAAACGCAATCTCCTTCGGATAAACATCAGGTAGTATAAACAAGACGGCAAAGCAAATGACGATTGCAAATTTTCTATTAATAAGCAGGCATGTTGCTAAAAATAAATAGAAAAACATCTCAAAATTCAACGTCCAGCCTACGGTAAGCGTCGGAAATATACCGATGCCAGAAGGGTTGCTATGTGGAATGAATAACAGTGAAGCCAAGATTGAGGATGCATTGATGCCGGTGTAGTCAAATTCGATGGGGAACAGGTAAATACAAGTTATTATCAAAAATGTGTAGAACCAGTAGACTGGTACTATGCGAAAGATTCGATCTACAATGAATCCCGCAGCGGTCTGGCCCGGTCTTTTTACCGAGAAATACATCACAAATCCGCTTAAAACAAAGAACAGATCGACTCCAAAACTGCCGTGATCCGAGAAAAAATACCCCAGAACAGAATCATATTTGAAATCAAAATATATTTGCATGAAGTGGTGATACACCACCATCCAAGCTGCGACCGCACGTAGGATCTGAAGGGAGCGGTATGTCACTTGAGGTTCAGAATTAATCAAAAAAACATGCCATATTGAGCCGCTGTTCCCAAAGTACCGATCACCCTGCGACTGTTGACGCAAGATGTGGCCGCGTTCAAGGCACTTTATGCAATGTGCTTTCCGGCCACCCCACAAACCTTAACAAATCCTTAAATTAGCCACCCCATCCCCTTGATATCAAACACATAAAAAAGGTCCCGAGTTGGGACCGGCCCCGGAACCCCTCCCAACCCCAGCGATTTCTTGACACATCGCGGGCAGCGGCCTAGCCTTCCTGCATTGTATTCTCAAAGGCTTTGCCATGGTCGGATTTCCCGCAGCCCGTATCACGGACATGCATACCTGCCCGATGTGTCTGGGGGCACCTTTCCCGATCATGCCCCCCGCGATGGTGACCGTGCTGGTCGGTAGCCTCCCCGCCGCGCGGATGACAGACCTCTGCGCCTGCCTCATCCCCGCCTTGGTGCCGATCCCATCGGTCGACCCAATAGCCTTCGGCTCGCCCACCGTGCTGATCGGCAGCCTCCCCGCCGCCCGCCAGTTCGACCCGACGATGAAGGGCGGCGCGATCATCCTCGGCCTGCCCACCGTCTTGATCGGCATCGTGGCAACGCCTGCTCCGGGGGAGCCCGGCGCGCTGAATATCTGGGAGGAGGTGCTGCCGGATGGCACCACCGTCACCCATGTCGGGCCGAACATCACCATCGTCGGCACCAAAGCCTACCGCGATGCCGTGGTGCAGGATTTGAAGCGGCTGGACTCGACGCCGACCGGGCATGACCTGCTGAACAGCCTGAACGCGCCGGGCAAGGGTCCGGTAAAGATCGTAGCCAGCACCGGGGGGAACAGTGTGAACGGGACGGGGCCGGGGGCGAATTTGAAGCCGGACGGCACGCCGGGGTCTGGGTCGGGCAGCACGCTGAACTATAACCCGGACAAGACGCAGATCGGCGATGGCTCGAAACCCTACATGACGCGACCGCCTGCGGTGGGGTTGGGGCATGAGCTGGTGCATTGCGAGCAGGCGCAGAACGGGACTTGGAGCGGCAACAAGACCGGCGGGGTGGAGAATGACGAGCTGGCGGCGGTGGGGCTGCCGCCGTATCAGAACAACCCGCATACCGAAAATAAGATCAGGTCGGAACTGGGCCAACCGCCCCGGACCGCATACTAGATGCGGAGTTTGGCCCTGATCTTTGGGCTGATGACAATGAGTGCCGCGGCACAGGAGCAGGTGATGGGTGTGCTGAAGGATGGCGATATCAGTGTTGGGGTGGTCTGGGAGGCGGCGGCCTCGGGCGTGGTCGGGCGCTACCGGGTCAGCAATGCCGGTGCGGCTGAGGTCTATGTGTTTGATCGGCTGTATCGCACTGCGGTGACCGGGTTTCGCACGGTGGACCCCGATTATGCTTGGCATTGGCTGGAGGCGGACGGGGTGTTTCGGGTGGCGAAGTTTGTGCCGCGAGTGCCTACAGGGATGAAGGTGGAAAGCCCGGAGGTCGCCTATGCGCGGGTTTTGGCTGCGGGCGGGGTGTTGGAGGGCCGGGTGCTGCTGGCGGGGCGGTTGGATCAGGATTTGCCCTATGGGACGCCGCCGCCGTTGGCTGCGGTGGGAAAGATCAAATCCATCGTGTTTTCGGTGGGTTATGCCGAGGTGGACCCGCAGGCTGAGGCCAATGAGATCAAGGCGGGGGATGAGATGGTGCTGTCTCTGCCCTATGGTTGGCTGATCGAACAGCAGAAGATTGTCAGTGCGGAGCAACAGGCTTTGACGGTGCCGATGCAGCGATAGGGATCGGGGGCTGTGTTTCGACAGTGCTTGCGATGGCGCTCTTGCGGTGAGGTCGAAGCCTCCGGCGGGAGCAATTTGAAAAGAGCAGTTCGGGGCGTTGAGTGTTGTTTCGCTAAGGGTCGGCCTGTTGGCGCGCGCGTTAAGGTTAATGAGAAGTTAATAGATAGTCCGGTAACACATTGATATAAAACAGTTTATCTTGACTTTGCGCCCGCTCTGATCTATAGATTTGGATATGCTGGATGAGATGTCTGAACGGCCGAGGGGGCAGCCCTTTGCGCCGTTTTTTCATTTTACACGTGCGGGGGCGGCATGAGAGGCGGGCAAAACGGGCATGACACTAAATTTCTCCCTCGGAGAACAGCCGTCAAGCGATCTGCTGGCGGATGCAGAGCAATATTATGAATCCACGGTCTCGGACCTGCTGCGCACGATCAATGCGCTGAAGGCGGGCGAGTTTGAAGCCTCAAAGGCGGTGCCGCAGACGGTACGCGATTTGCGGCTGGCACTGGATTTGGTCCATAGTGAAAGGGGACGCGTTGAAAAACTTCGCAAACAAGTTGCCGGGGCTGTCGGAACCGGCACGCTCGATTTACACGCCGCACGCGATGAGATCGGGCGCCGATTGGCTTGCCTCCGCGACGCAAGCGCAGGTTGATGAGTTTCTCGATGGGCTGAGCGAGAATGCGTTGCTGGCGCTGCCGTGGATGTTTGAGTTCTGGGCGCTGCCGCATCAACTGCCACCTGCGGGGGCGTGGAAAACTTGGGTGATCATGGGTGGTCGCGGGGCGGGGAAGACCCGGGCCGGGTCGGAATGGGTCAGGGCCGAAGTTGAGGGCGCAGGGTCAATGGATGCGGGGCGTTCGCGGCGCGTGGCACTGGTGGGCGAGACGGTGGATCAGGTGATTGCGGTGATGATTGAGGGAGAGAGCGGGATTTTGGCCTGCTCGCCCCCTGATCGCAGGCCGGAATGGCAGGCGACCAAGAAGCAGTTGCTTTGGCCAAATGGCGCGATCGCGCAGGTGTTTTCGGCGCATGAGCCGGACAGTCTGCGCGGGCCACAGTTTGATGCGGCTTGGGTCGATGAATTGGCGAAATGGCCGAAAGCCGAGCAGGCCTGGGATCAGTTGCAGTTTGGTTTGCGGCTGGGCGAGAACCCGCGACAGGTGGTGACGACGACGCCGCAAAATGTAGGCGTGTTGAAGGACATCCTGAAAAACCCCTCAACCGTGATGACGCATGCGCCGACTGAGGCGAACCGGGCCTATCTGGCGGCCTCGTTCTTGCAGGAGGTGCGGACGCGTTATGCGGGGACCACGAAAGGCGCGCAGGAGTTGGATGGGCTGTTGATCGAGGACGCCGAGGGGGCGTTGTGGACGACGGCGATGCTGGAGGCGGGGCGGATCACCGAAGTGCCGCGTTTGCAGCGGATCGTGGTGGCGGTGGACCCGCCAGTGACGGGGCATGGTCGGTCTGATGAATGCGGGATCGTGGTGGTGGGGGCGATCACCGAGGGGCCGACGCAGAATTGGCAGGCGGTGGTTTTGGCGGATTGTTCGGTGAAAGGCGCCTCGCCGGATCAATGGGCGCGGGCGGCGATTGCGGCGATGGATCGGTTTGGCGCGGATCGGTTGGTGGCCGAGGTCAATCAGGGTGGCGATCTGGTGGAGGGGGTGATCCGGCAGATTGATCCGCTGGTGCCGTATCGGGCGGTGCGGGCCAGCAAGGGCAAGATGGCACGGGCGGAGCCTGTGTCGGCTTTGTACGAGCAGGGCCGGGTGTCGCATGTGCGCGGGCTGGCGGCTCTGGAAGCGCAGATGTTGCAAATGACGCGGCATGGTTACGTCGGCAAAGGCTCACCGGACCGAGTGGATGCGTTGGTTTGGGCATTGACGGATTTGATTGTGGAGCCAGCCGAGACCTATCGGCGGCCGCAGGTGCGCGGGATTTAGGCGTTGCGTGCGGTTCGGGCCAGCGCGCGGTGGGTTGGGGTTAATTAAACCTTTCCGCTTTAGAACTGCCTTCAGACAAGCGCGGTCCTGAAAAGTAGGGCGGTCGAGAAGATAGGAGCTTTGACGCATGGTGTTCGATTTTCTGAAGCGCGCGCCGCAGGTGGTGGAAAAGAAGGCCTCGGCCACCGGGCGGGTGGTGGCTTGGGGCGGCTCGGGGCGGGTGGCGTGGAGCCCGCGTGACCTTGTGTCGCTGGCGAAAACCGGGTTTCAGGGCAATCCGATGGGGTTTCGCGCGGTCAAGCTTATCTCGGAAGCGGCTTCGGCGATGCCTTTGGTGTTGCAGGATGAGACGCGGCGCTATGACAGCCATCCGGTGCTGGATCTGATCCGCCGTCCGAATGGCGCGCAGGGGCGGGCCGAGTTTCTGGAGGCGGTGTACGGGCATCTGTTGCTGTCGGGCAACGCCTATATCGAGGCGGTGCCGGGGGCGGGTTCGGTGCCGGGCGAGCTGCATGTGCTGCGCTCGGATCGAATGTCTCTGGTGCCGGGCGCGGATGGCTGGCCGGTGGCTTATGATTATTCGGTCGGTGGGCGGACGCATCGCTTTGCGATGACACCAGAGGTGCAGCCAATCTGCCACATCAAGACGTTTCATCCCTCGGATGATCACTACGGTTTCAGCCCGTTGCAGGCGGCGGCGGTGGCGATTGATGTGCATACTTCGGCGAGTGCCTGGTCAAAGGCGTTGTTGGACAATGCGGCCAGACCCTCGGGGGCAATTGTTTACAAGGGCGCGGACGGGCAGGCGCAGCTTTCGACCGATCAGTATGATCGCTTGGTGAGCGAGATGGAGATGCACCATCAGGGCGCTCGCAATGCGGGGCGGCCGATGTTGTTGGAGGGCGGCTTGGATTGGAAGCCGATGGGGTTCTCGCCGTCGGATATGGAGTTCCAGCAAACGAAAGAGGCGGCGGGGCGCGAGATTGCTACGGCGTTTGGGGTGCCGCCGATGCTGATGGGGATACCGGGGGATGCGACCTATTCCAACTATCAGGAAGCCAACCGGGCGTTTTATCGGCTGACCGTGCTGCCGCTGGTGGCGCGGGTGACTGCCGGGATTTCGCATTGGCTGTCGACCTTTACCGGCGAATTGGTCGAATTGCGGCCCGATCTGGATCAGATTCCGGCGCTGGCGGTGGAGCGGGATCAGCTTTGGGCGCGGGTGGGGGCTGCGGCTTTCTTGACCGAAGTGGAAAAGCGCATCCTGCTGGGCCTGCCGCGCTTGCAGGAGGGCGAATGACGCCGCCTCGCAAACCGTCTGACGGCTCGCGTTATCTGTACGACAGCTTCGATGCCGCAGCCGCGCGGATTGAGGCGAATGAGCGTGTGGCCGAAGAGCGTTGGGCGGCGCTCGATTACCGTTTGGCCCAGATTGATGCGGTGCTGGAGCGGCTGGAGAAGCGGATTTGGGTGGGCGTCTACGGCGTCGCGGCGTTCCTTTTGGCCCAGATGGCCGAGGCCGTGATGCGGGCGGCGGGCAAGTAGGGCGGCGGGCAGATGAAAGGTTTCGCGATGAATTGGAAAATGCAGGGCGCGCCGGAGTGCAAGTTTCAGCAGCCCGAGGCGCGGCTGGTGGTGACGGATGGCACCCAGGTGGAAGGCTATGCCAGTCTGTTTGGCAAACGCGATCAGGGCGGCGATGTGGTGCAGAAGGGGGCTTATGCCGCCAGCCTGTCGCGGCTGATCACCCAAGGCCGCGCGGTGAAAATGCTGTGGCAGCACGATCCGACCCAGCCGATTGGGGTCTGGGACGAGGTGCGCGAGGATGCGGTAGGGTTGTGGGTCAAGGGCCGCATTCTGCCGGAAGTCGATAAGGGCCGCGAGGCGGTGGCCCTGCTGGCGGCGGGGGCGATTGACGGTTTGTCGATCGGTTACCGCACCGTCAGAGCGGAACGCGATGGCAAGGGGCAGCGCCTTTTGTCCGAGCTGGAGCTTTGGGAGGTGTCGCTGGTGACCTTTCCGATGCTTCCCGAGGCGCGGGTTTCGGCCAAGGGTGATACGCCCGAGGCCGATTTCTGGCGCAGCATGGCGCAGGTGTTTGACGACGCGCGCCAATCCCTGAGCGAACGCGCTTAGCAGCTTTTCACGACCAAACAACTTCCACGACCAAACGGGGAAATCAAGATGACCGAGACAAAGGCTCGGGCCGGTGAGGCTTTGCCTGCCGCCCAGAATATTGCCGCATATCCGAGCGCGGAAGTGAAATCCGCGATGGTAGGATTTATGAACGCCTTCAAAGGCTTTCAGGACGACGTGAAACAATCACTTCAACAACAGGACGAAAGATTGACCATGCTGGATCGCAAACAGATGACCTACGCCCGCCCCGCTTTGTCAGCCCATGCCGAGTTGGACGTGCCGCATAAGAAGGCGTTTGGCGCATATTTGCGCTCGGGCGATGATGACGGCTTGCGCGGCCTTGTACTGGAAGGCAAGGCGATGAGCACCGCCGTTGCTGCCGATGGTGGCTACCTGGTGGACCCGCAGACCGCGGACAGCATCCGCTCGATGCTGGTGGCGACGTCCAGCCTGCGGGCGATTGCCAATGTGGTGCAGATTGATGCGACCTCGTTTGATGTGCTGATTGACCGCTCGGAAGTGGGCTCGGGTTGGGCGACGGAAGCGGCGGCGACCACGGAAACCGCGACGCCGACGATTGAGCGGATTTCGATCAAGCTGCATGAGTTGTCTGCGATGCCGAAGGCCTCGCAGCGCTTGCTGGATGACAGCGCCTTTGACGTTGAGGGCTGGCTGGCTGGCAAGATCGCCACGCGGTTCATCCGTGCCGAGGCTTCGGCCTTTATTAACGGCACTGGGGTGGATCAGCCGAAGGGAATTTTGCTGCCGACCAAGGTGGCGAATGCGTCCTGGACCTGGGGCAATCTCGGCTACATTCCGACCGGGGCTGCGGCGGATTTTGCCACGACCAATGCGGTCGATTGCATCATCAGTCTGGTTTACGCCCTGGGGGCTGATTACCGCGCGAATGCGAGTTTCATCATGAACTCGAAAACCGCCGGAGCCGTGCGCAAGATGAAGGATGCCGATGGCCGCTTCATGTGGTCGGACGGGTTGGCGGCGGCGGAACCTGCCCGCCTGATGGGCTATCCGGTGCTGATCTGCGAGGATATGCCCGATATCGCTGCCAACGCTTATGCGATTGCATATGGCGATTTCAAAGCTGCCTACACGATTGCCGAACGCCCTGATCTGCGGATTTTGCGCGATCCGTTCTCGGCCAAGCCGAACGTGCTGTTCTATGCGTCCAAGCGCGTGGGCGGCGATGTCACCGACTTTGCGGCGATCAAACTGCTGAAAATCGCGGTTTCCTGATCCTGTAACGACTGCCCGGTTCTCTTGGGGGCCGGGCAATGGACGCGCGCCGGAGGGCCGCGCCGTCTGGCTGCTCCCCTCCGTTCGAGCGGTGCGAGGTGCGCGTCCATAGCCTTTTGCGGCGGGATTTGGGGCAAGGAAGGGATTTGGCGATGATGTTGACGGAAATCACCAGCGTGGCCGCAGGCAGTCTGCCGGTGCAAGCGCTGAAGGATCATCTGCGGTTGGGATCTGGGTTTGCCGATGACGGGATGCAGGATGGGCTGATCGAGGGCTATCTGCGCGCCGCGATGGCGGTGATCGAAGGGCGGATCGGCAAGGTCTTGTTGGCACGGCGGTTCAAGCTGGTGTTGGAGGATTGGCGCCAGCGCGGTGAGCAGGCGCTGCCCGTGGCTCCGGTGACGGCGCTGGTGTCGGTGATGCTGGTTGATGTGGATGCGGTCAGCACTGTGGTTGGGGCGGATCGCTACCGCTTGGTGCAGGACACCCATCGCCCGAAGCTGATTGCTGCAGGGGTGCTGTTGCCGAACGTGCCGACCGATGGGCGGTTCGAAGTGGTGTTTGACGCAGGCTTTGGCGCAGCCTGGGCGCAGGTTCCGGTCGATCTGGCGCAGGCGGTGTTGCTACTGGCGTCGGAGTTTTACGAGAACCGGCATGATCTGGGGCAGCGTGTGGCGGGGCTGCCGCTTGCGGTGCAGGCGCTGATTGAACGCTGGCGCACGGTGCGGGTGCTGGGCGGGGGTGCAGCATGAACCCGGTGCGGTTAACGCGCAAGCTGGTGCTGGAAGCACCGCAGAATATCGCTGATGGCGCGGGCGGGTTTGCGCAGGCTTGGGCGGTGTTAGGCACGATCTGGGGTGAGGTTTCGCCCGGACCGGGGCGCGAGATGGCGGGGGTCGAGGTGGTTTTGGCGCAGGTGCCCTACAAGATTACGGTGCGGGGGGCTCCGGTTGGCAATCTGCGCCGACCAAAGCCGGAGCAGCGGCTGCGCGATGGTACGCGCGTGTTCACCATTCTGGCCGTCGCCGAGCATGATCAGGACGCGCAATATCTGACCTGCTTTGCCCGCGAGGAGGTGCCGACATGAGCTATCAGGCAGCGGCGGCGTTGCAGTCGGCAATCTATGCACGACTATCGGGGTTTGCGGGGATGAGTGGGGTAAGCATCGTCGATGCAATGCCGCCGGGGACGGCCCCGGGGACATTTGTGCTGATCGGGCCCGAGCAGGTCGTTGATCAATCCGACAAATCTGGTGGCGGGGCGGAGCATCGTTTTGAGATTGCGGTGATCAGCGACGCGAGCGGGTTTTTGATCGCAAAGCAGGTGGCGGGGCGGGTGTCAGAGGCGTTGGTGGGGGGCGCGCTGACGCTTACCACGGGGCGGTTAGTGTCGATCCAGTTTCTGCGGGCGACGGCGCGGCGGTTGGAGGCTGGTGATACGCGCCGGATTGATATGACGTTCCGGGCGCGGATCGAGCTTTGACATATTGGCCCCTCGGGGCAGAAACGGGAGATGGTTATGGCAGTGCAGAATGGCAAAGACCTGCTTATCAAGGTTGATATGGTGGGCGACGGCACCTTTGTGACGGTGGCGGGTTTGCGGGCAACGCGGATCAGTTTCAACGCGGAAACCGTCGATGTGACCTCGTTGGAAAGTGCCGGTGGCTGGCGGGAATTGCTGGCGGGGGCGGGGGTGAAGACCGCCTCGATTTCGGGATCCGGCGTGTTCCGCGATGCCACCACCGATGCCCGCGCGCGGCAGATTTTCTTTGATGCCGAGATGCCACTGTTTCAGGTGGTGATCCCCAGCTTTGGCGTGGTTGAAGGCGCGTTCCAGATCACCGCAATTGAATATGCGGGCAGCCATAATGGCGAGGCGACCTATGAGATGACCCTCGCCTCTGCCGGGGCTTTGGCCTTCACGGCGCTTTGATGGCGAACGCTTTTGCAGGCGAAGTGGCGATTGTGCTCGATGGCGTGGCGCATGTCGCCAAGCTGACTCTGGGGGCTTTGGCCGAGTTGGAAGGCGCATTGCAGGCCGGATCGCTGGTCGAGATGGTCGAGCGGTTTGAGTCTGGCAAAGTCTCCACCCGCGATGTGCTGGCGCTGATTGTGGCGGGGCTGCGGGGCGGCGGTTGGCAGGGCACGGCGGAGCATCTGCGCACGGTCGAGATCGGCGGTGGGCCAGTTGAGGCGGCGAGGGCGGCGGCGGAATTGCTGGCGCGGGCGTTTGCTTTGCCGGGCGAAGGATGAAGATCGACTGGCCGGGGCTGATGCGGGCCGGGATGGGCGAGTTGCGGCTGACTCCGGCCCAGTTCTGGGCGCTGTCGCCGATTGAGCTAAGGATCATGCTGGGGGCGGAGGCTGCATTGCCGCCCCTGACGCGGGCGCGGCTGGAAGAAATGGCCGCCGCTTATCCAGATTTCACAAAGGGGGCGGGTGATGGCGACGGTAGACGAGTTGCAGGACCAGATAGCGGCGCTTGAAGCCACGCTATCGGGCACCACGGGGATGGTCGGCGCGTTTGAGGGCGAACTTTCGCGGATGCGGGAAACCATGGTGTTCACCGGGCGCGAGGTGAACGCGCTGTCCAGTGGCATCGGCGGCGGATTGCGCCGGGCGTTTGATGGGCTGGTGTTTGACGGGGCCAAATTGTCGGACGCTTTGAAGTCGGTGGCGAAATCCTTGGCCGATACGGTCTACGGAATTGCGATGAAGCCGGTACAGAACGCTTTGGGTGGGGCGATTGCTTCGGGGTTAAGCGGTTTACTAGGTGGGATCATGCCATTTGAAAAGGGTGGCAGTTTCGCCCAAGGCCGCGTGATGCCGTTCGCCAAGGGTGGGGTGGTGTCGCAGGCAACGCCTTTTGCAATGCGCGGCGGGCAGGGCTTGATGGGCGAGGCGGGGCCAGAGGCGATCATGCCGCTGGCGCGTGGGGCGGATGGCCGATTGGGCGTGCAGACTTCAGGTGGGCGGGCGGTGACGGTGGTGATGAACATCACGACGCCGGATGTGCAGGGCTTTCAGCGCAGCCAAAGCCAAATCGCAGCGCAGGCGCAGCGGATGCTGTCGCGCGGCCAACGCAATCGGTGAGGGAAGACATGGCTTTTCACGACATCAGATTTCCGGCGAGCGTCAGCTTTGGCTCGCAAGGAGGGCCAGAGCGGCTGACCGAGATTGTCACGCTGGCGAATGGCTTTGAGGAGCGCAACACGCCGTGGGAGCATTCTCGGCGGCGTTATGACGCGGGGTTTGGTTTGCGCAGTCTGGAGGATGTGGACGCACTTTTGGCGTTCTTTGAGGCGCGTCGGGCGCGGCTGCATGCGTTTCGCTGGAAGGATTGGTCGGATTATAAATCCTGTGGGTCCAATTTGGTGATTGCTGAAACCGATCAGCTGATTGGGGTCGGCGATGGAATGACGCTGACGTTTGCGCTGAAAAAGACCTACCTTTCGGGGACGGCCAGCTATATCCGGCCTATCGCTAAACCCGTGGCGGGCACGGTGATTGTGGCGATTGCCAATGATCCGAAAGTGGAGGGGCTGGAGTTTAGCGTCGATACGGCGACCGGGATCGTCAGCTTTACCACCCCGCCCGACATCGGCGCGCTGATCACGGCGGGCTATGAGTTCGACGTGCCGGTGCGATTTGATGCCGATGTGATCAAGACCTCGGTGGCCTCGTTCCGCGCCGGTGATGTGCCGAACGTGCCGATTGTCGAGGTGCGGGTATGACCGCGCGGCAAGAGTTGCTGGATCATCTGGGGCAGGGTGTGACGACGGTGTGTCGGGCTTGGCTGGTGACGCGGCGCGACAGTGTGCAGTTTGGTTTCACCGATCATGACCTTAATTTGGGCTTTGAGGGGCATGTGTTCAAAGCCAGTTCGGGGATGACCGCGCGCACATTGCAGCAGACCACGGGTTTGGCGGTCGATAACTCGGAAACGATCGGCGCGCTGTCGGATGCGGCAGTTGAGGAGGTCGATCTGATCGCGGGTCGTTTTGATGGGGCAGAGGTGCGGGCATGGCTGGTGAATTGGGCTGATGCAGCCCAGCGCATCGAGCAGTTTCGCGGCAATCTGGGCGAGATTTCTCGCACAGGCGGGGCGTTCAAGGCCGAATTGCGCGGGTTGACGGATCGTTTGAATCAACCGCAGGGCCGGATTTTTCAACGCAGCTGCTCGGCTGTGTTGGGAGACGCGCGCTGTAAGGTTGATCTGTCCGCACCGGGGAGTTTTGTCGAGACGAGCGTGGCGGGCTTTGATGCGTTAAATCGTTGCCTGTTTGACGGACTCTCTACCTTTGCAGACCGCTGGTTTGAGCGTGGGCGTTTTGTCGTCACTTCGGGGGCTGCTGCCGGATTGATCGGGGTGATCAAATTTGATCGCCTGTCCTCCGGCCAGCGCATCGTCGATCTGTGGCACGATCTGGGTGCGCAGATCGCGATTGGCGATCAGGTGCGGCTTGAGGTGGGCTGTGATCGCATGTCCACCACCTGCCGTACGAAATTCGCCAATTTCGCCAATTTTCGCGGCTTTCCGCATATTCCGGGTGAGGATTGGCTGGCGTCTTATCCGGTCAGCAGTCGCGCCAATGACGGCGGGAGCCTTGGGCGATGACGCCTAAGCTGATTGTGGCTACCGCGCGGGGGTGGATTGGCACGCCCTATCTGCATCAGGCCAGCGTCAAGGCGGCGGGCGCTGATTGTCTGGGTTTGATCCGGGGGGTGTGGCGCGAGGTGATCCGCGCCGAGCCTGAAAGCATCCCCGCCTATTCGCAAGACTGGTCAGAACCATCGGGCCGCGAAGATCTGCTGGCTGCGGCCCAGCGCTGGTTGATCCAGAAATCTTGCGCAGATGAAGCGCCGGGGGATGTGTTGTTGTTTCGGATGCGCACGGGGGCGGTCGCCAAGCATCTTGGTATCGCGGCGCATATGGGCCCAACCGCCAGCTTCATCCATGCCTACACTGGCCATGGCGTTGTCGAAACGCCCTTAAGCGATCCGTGGCGACGCAAGATCGCCGCACGATTTGAATTTCCTTTAGGAGCCTGAACATGGCCACGATCCTTCTCTCTGCTGTTGGTGCCTCGCTTGGTGCAGGTTTTGGTGGCACGGTGCTGGGCCTGTCGGGTGCGGTCATTGGGCGCGCCATTGGGGCCACGGTGGGGCGGGTGATCGACCAGAAACTGCTGGGCGCAGGCTCCGAGGCCGTCGATGTCGGCAGGGTGGATCGCTTTCGGGTGATGGGGGCAAGTGAAGGTGCCGCGATCCCGCGCATCTGGGGCAGGGTGCGGGTGTCGGGTCAAGTGATCTGGGCCAGCCGGTTTCAAGAGAATGTCGTGCATTCTGGTGGCGGTAAGGGCACGCCGAAGCCCTCCAGCAACAGTTTCAGCTATTCAGTCAGTCTGGCGGTGGCCTTATGCGAAGGCGAGATCACCCGAGTCGGGCGGATGTGGGCAGATGGCAATGAAATCGCGCCAGAAAGCCTGAACCTGCGCATCTACAACGGCGATGAGGCGCAACTGCCCGATCCGAAGATTGAGTCGGTTGAAGGTAGTGGCCTCGCCCCCAGCTATCGCGGCACCGCCTATTTGGTGATCGAAAACCTCGATCTGGGGAAATTCGGCAACCGTGTGCCGCAATTCTCGTTCGAAGTGGTGCGGGCTGCGCAAAGCCCTGCTGCCGATTCCCATCCGGGCTTGTCCAAAATCATCCCCGGTGTTTGCCTGATCCCCGGAACTGGCGAGTATGCGCTCGCAACCACGCCTGTGCATTATTCCTACGGTCCGGGCAGCAACCGCTCGGCCAACGTCAATTCGGCAACGGGCAAGACCGATTTTGCCGCATCGCTGGAGCAGTTGTCCGAGGAACTTCCCAACGCAAACGGCGTGTCCTTGGTGGTGTCGTGGTTTGGCAACGACCTGCGCTGCAGCGCTTGCCTTGTCCAGCCGAAGGTCGAACAAAAGCAGTACGATGGCCAACCGATGCCCTGGAAAGTCTCGGGCTTGACCCGTGCTGTGGCGCCTGAGTTGCCAAAGCTGGAAGGCGCCACTGTTTACGGTGGCACACCTGCGGATCAATCGGTGGTCGAGGCGGTCAAAGCCCTGAACGCAGCGGGCAAGGCGATCACATTTTATCCTTTCGTCCTGATGGATCAACTGCCAGGCAACACTCTGCCCGATCCGTGGAGCACCGCGACCTCGCAGCCGGTTCTGCCGTGGCGGGGGCGCATCACCCTGAATCACGCGCCGGGGCAATCCGGCACTACAGACCGCACTGCCGCAGCGGCCGCCGAGGTGGCAGCCTTCTTCGGCACCGTCGCCCCCGCAGATTTCACCATCGCAGGCGAGAGCGTCACCTATTCCGGTCCTAGTGAATGGTCATATCGCCGCTTCGTCCTGCACTACGCCAACTTGTGCAAAGCCGCAGGCGGAGTCTCCGCGTTCTGCATCGGCACCGAGTTGCGCAGCCTGACCCAAATTCGCGGCACGGCCGACAGCTTCCCCACCGTCATCGCGCTGCGCCAACTGGCCGCCGAGGTGAAAGCCATCCTCGGCCCCAGCACCAAGATCACCTATGCTGCCGATTGGTCCGAGTACTTCGGCTATCACACCGAGGATAGCCTGTATTTCCACCTTGATCCACTTTGGGCCGACCCTGCCATCGACTTCATCGGCATCGACAATTACATGCCGCTTTCGGATTGGCGCGACGGTGACAGCCACCTCGATGCCCATTGGGGCGACATCCACAACACCGATTACCTGCGCGCCAACATCGCGGGCGGCGAGGGCTTTGATTGGTATTACGCAACCCCCACCGATCAGGCCGCCCAAATTCGCACCCCGATCACCGATGGCGCTTATGGCGAGCCTTGGGTCTACCGCCACAAAGATCTGCGCGGCTGGTGGTCAAGTTCGCACCATGAGCGCATCGCAGGCCTGCGTTCTGCCACGCCAACCGCTTGGATTGCGGGCTCAAAACCCATCCGTTTTACCGAATACGGCTGCGCGGCTGTGGACAAGGCCACCAACCAGCCCAACGTCTTCCTAGACCCGAAATCCTCGGAATCCGCGCTGCCGAAATACTCCAACGGGTTGCGCGATGATCTGCTGCAACTGTCCTATTTCCAAGCCATGCACAGCTACTGGACCGATCCGCAAAATAACCCCGAAGCCTTCCTTTACACCGGGCAGATGGTCGATTTCGCCAATTCTATGGTTTGGGCTTGGGATGCACGGCCGTTCCCGACCTTCCCTGGCAACAACAGCCTGTGGTCGGATGCGCCGAACTATGACAAGGGCCATTGGCTGAACGGGCGTGCCTCCAACGAGCCCCTTGCGGCGGTGATCGGCGATATCTGCGATCTGACCGGGATGCAGGCGGTTGACCTCAGCCAAGCCCGTGGCATCGTGCGCGGTTACGCGATTTCTGACGTGGCCTCGGCCCGTGCCGCCCTGCAACCGCTGATCCTCGCCTTCCCAACCGACGTGATCGAGCGCGAAGGCACTCTGCGCTTTCAATCCCGCACAGCCCTGAACGCTCAAACCCTTGAACGCGAAACCCTCGCCATATCGACCGAGATCGACGGCAGTATTGAGCGTACCCGCAGCGCCGATATTGAAACTCCCGAACACATTCGCCTGACCTTCAACGAGGCCGAAACCGATTTCGCCGTCTCCACCGTCTCGGCCTCTTTCGCCGACCGTACAGGCGATGTCGTCTCGCAATCCGAACTTCCCCTAACCCTGACCGCATCCGAGGCAAATACGATTGCCGAACGTTGGATGGCCGAAACCCGCGTCTCACGCGATTCTGCCCGCTTCGCTTTGCCGAAATCCCAGCTTGCCATCGGCGTCGGCGATACCGTCAGCATCGCGGGCGAGTTGTACCGCATCGACCGCGCTGAGTTGTCCGAGTTGCAAACCATCGAGGCCGTCCGCGTTGACCCGAATGTCTACGAGCCCGCCGAAATCTCTGTGCCTGCACGCGGTTGGGTGCCGTTCCAAGCCGCCGTCCCGGTCTATCCGCTGTTCCTTGACCTGCCGCTGTTGAAAGGCAGCGAGGTCGAATACGCCCCCCACGTCTGTGTCGCTGCCTCGCCTTGGCCCGGCGATGTCGCGGTGTGGAGTGCGGTGACAGACGACAGCTACAGCCTCAACACCACGCTCACTCAACCCGCGATCATCGGCACCACGGAAACCGCCCTGATCGCTGCCGAACCCGGCCTCTGGGATCGTGGTGCGACCCTGCGCGTGCGCGTCGAATCCGGCGCTCTATCTTCCGTCAGCGAGCTTTCGGTGCTCTCCGGTGCCAATGCTGCCGCCATCGGTGACGGCAGCCCGGAAAACTGGGAGCTGTTCCAGTTCGCCAGCGCCATCCTTGTCGCGCCCAAAACCTACGATATCTCTTTGCGCCTGCGCGGCCAAGCGGGCACCGACGGCTTGATGCCCGCAACTTGGCCCATCGGCAGCACCTTCGTTCTGCTCAACGACGCCGTCCAACAAATCAACCTACCACTCTCGGCCCGAGGTTTGCCCCGCTATTATCGCTTCGGCCCCGCCGACAAGGGTTACGACAGCAACGCCACAGTCTTACTGACCGAAAGCTTTGACGGCGCAGGCCTGCGGCCCTATGCGGTGTCACACCTCTCCGCCACCAAACAACCCAGCGGCGATCTCGACATCACTTGGCAACGCCGCACCCGCATCGATGGGGACACTTGGCAATCGCTGGAAGTCCCGTTGGGCGAAGACACCGAGCTTTACAGCACCAAAATCACCCAAGGCCCCGCCACCTTGCGTGAAACCACCACTTCAACTTCCAACTGGACCTACTCTGTCGCGATGCAAACCGCTGACGCTGCCAGTGGAACCATCACCATTGCCATAGCCCAAGTCTCGCAACGTTACGGCAGCGGCCCGTTCCAGACCATCACGGCAGCGCTCTGACCATGCGCCGCTGCCTTCCCGGCGATCTGTTTGAGGCCGCAGGCCTGCTCGCAGCCTCCACCGACCCCTGCGCTCTGATCACCCGACTGCTTGATCAAGCCGATGCCGCGCACCGCTACGCCAAACGCTTCGGGCGCGCGCACCCCACTTGGGGCAATGGCAGCCTGATGGCCCGGGCGCTTGCCGAGACAGGCCCGCGTCACACCCCCCTCCATTCCGCGCGCTTCCTGTCAGCCCTCGCGCTTGTCGCGGGCCAGCTTGCCAGCCGCAAGCGCAGCGCGCCCCTGAAGCACGGCACTCAGGCGAAATAGCAAAATCCCCCCTTGGCACTGTTGCAAACCAACGCCATATGCTAATCTCTCTGCCAGCAGGAGATATATCATGGCCGAAACCAGCGCTAAAATCAGCCCTCTGGATCCAGTTTGGCGCCGCGTGCGCGATGAGGCGTTTGATATGGTCCGGGCCGAACCGCTGCTCGGTGGCTTGATCCATTCCAGCCTGTTGCACCATCCGAGCCTTGAGCGCGCCCTTGCCTATCGCTTCTCGCTGAAACTGGCTTCGGGGGAAATGTCCGAACAAATCCTGCGCGAAATCGCCGATGAGGCCTATTCCTCCGACCCCGAACTCGGCCAATCCGCCCGCGCCGATGTGACGGCGGTGTTTGACCGTGACCCCGCCTGCCTGCGTTTCATCCAACCGATCTTGTTTTTCAAAGGCTATCAGGCGATCCAAGCCTACCGCATCGGCCATTGGCTCTGGCAGAATGGTCGCAAGGATATGGCCTATTTCGTGCAGATGCGCGTGTCCGAAGTGTTCGGCGTCGACATTCACCCCAATGCCCGCATCGGCAAAGGCATTATGATCGACCACGCCCATTCCATCGTCATTGGTGAAACTGCGGTGGTTGGCGACAATGTCTCGATGCTACATTCCGTCACCCTCGGCGGCACCGGCAAAGAAGACGGCGACCGCCATCCGAAAATCGGCGATGGCGTGATGATCGGGGCAGGGGCCAAGGTGCTGGGCAATATCCACGTTGGCCATTGCTCGCGCATCGCCGCAGGCTCAGTCGTGCTGCATGACGTGCCGCACAACACCACAGTGGCAGGCGTCCCCGCCCGTGTGATCGGCGAAGCAGGCTGCGCGCAACCCTCGGTCACCATGGATCAGTTGATCAACGGCGAACTTTAATTCCCTAAACTCAAACGAAAAAGGCCCCCGAGATCGCTCTCGGGGGCCTTTTCTATTTCAAACCCTACGCCAGCATCGCCAGCGGGTTCTCGAGATTGTCCTTGATCGCATTGACCAACAACGCCCCCAAAGCTCCGTCGATCACCCGGTGATCCACCGACAACGTCACCGACATCACCGTGCCAACCACCACGACGCCATTCTTGACAATCGCCTTGGCCACGCCCGCGCCCACCGCCAAAATAGCCGCATGAGGAGGGTTGATGATCGCATCGAAGTTATCAATGCCGAACATCCCGAGGTTAGAGATCGCAAAGCTGCCGCCCTGATACTCATGTGGCGCCAGCTTGCGATCCCGCGCCCGCTTCGCCAGATCTTTCATTTCTGCCGACAGGGCCGACAAAGACTTCGCCTCGGCGTCGCGCAAAACTGGCGTAAACAGCCCGCCCTCAATCGCCACAGCCACGGCAACATCCGACTTCTTGAACTGCAATACCCGGTCGCCCGCCCAAACCGCATTCGCCGCAGGCACCTGTTGCAAGGCCAAAGCGCAAGCCTTGATCACGAAGTCATTCACCGACAGCTTGACACCACGGCCTTCCAGCTTGGCGTTCAATTCAGCCCGGAACGCCATCAGCGCATCCAGCTCAATATCGCGCCGCAGATAGAAATGTGGCACGGTTTGCTTGGCCTCGGTCAGGCGCGCCGCAATCGTCTTGCGCATCCCATCGAGCTTAACTTCGGTAAACGGCCGATCCGCATAGGTTTTCAGCACGGTTTCGGTCGAAGGCCCAGCAGCCATTGCCGGAGCCGCAGCAACCTTCGCCTCCGCCACAGGTGCCGCCGCAACCGCCACGACCGGAGCCGCAGCACCCGCCTTGGCCGCCTCAACATCCGCCCGCACAATCCGCCCATGCGGTCCCGAGCCCTGAACCGAGGCCAAGTCCAAGCCCTTTTCCGCCGCAATCCGCCGCGCCAAAGGCGAGGCAAACACCCGAGCCCCCACCGCTTTCGGAGCCGCAGCGACGGCCGTGGCTGCCGCAACTGGCGCAGCAGCCGGAGCCGCAGTAACAGCCGCCACCGGAGCCGCTGCGGCTACGACAGCCTTGGCAGCAGGAGCCGCATCCGCAGCCTCGCCATCCTCCAGCAACACCGCAATCGCCGTGTTCACCTTGACGCCCGAAGTCCCCTCAGCCACCAGAATCCGGCCAATCACGCCTTCATCCACCGCCTCGAACTCCATCGTCGCCTTGTCCGTCTCAATCTCAGCCAGAATCTGGCCGGATTTGACGACATCGCCTTCCTTCACCAACCATTTGGCAAGGGTGCCTTCCTCCATCGTCGGAGAAAGCGCGGGCATCAGAATTTCAATCGCCATCATCGCCTCCTTAACGGTAGCAAACAGATTTGACGGCAGCGACCACATCGGCGGTCGTCACCAGCGCCAGCTTTTCAAGGTTGGCGGCGTAGGGCATCGGCACGTCTTTACCCGTGCAAGTCACCACCGGCGCATCCAGATAATCAAATGCCCGCTGCATTATCGTGCTGGCCAGATGGTCGCCAATCGAGCCCACCGGGAAGCCTTCTTCCACCGTCACGCAACGGTTGGTTTTCTGTACACTTGCGAGGACCGTATCGTAATCAATCGGGCGCAAAGTGCGCAGATCAATCACCTCAGCCGAAATGCCGTCTTTCGCAAGTAAATCAGCGGCTTCCAGTGCATACTTCATGCCAATGCTGAACGACACGATGGTCACATCCGTGCCTTCACGCCAAATCCGCGCCTTGCCGAATGGAATGGTGAAATCCGGCAGATCTGGTACTTCAAACGATTGCCCATACATGATCTCATTTTCAAGGAAGATCACCGGGTTCGGATCGCGAATAGCCTGCTTCAGCAAGCCCTTAGCATCCGCCGCCGAATAGGGCATCACCACTTTCAGCCCCGGAATCGCCGCGTACCATGCGGTGAAATCCTGAGAATGCTGCGCACCAACCCGCGCAGCAGCACCATTCGCACCCCGGAACACAATCGGGCAACCCAACTGGCCGCCCGACATATAGTTGGTCTTCGCAGCCGAATTTAGAATGTGGTCAATGGCTTGCAGCGCGAAGTTAAACGTCATGAACTCGACAATCGGGTTCAAGCCGCCCCAAGCTGCGCCCACCGCGATACCCGTAAAGCCCATCTCGGTGATCGGCGTGTCAACCACACGTTTCGCCCCAAACTCAGCCAGCAAGCCTTGGGAAATCTTGTAAGCGCCCTGATATTCGCCGACTTCCTCGCCCATCAGCATCACGTTCGGATTGGCGCGCATTTCTTCGGCCATCGCCTCACGCAAAGCCTCGCGCACGGTCATGGTTTTCATCGGCGTGCCTTCCGGCCAATCCGCCGAGGCTTTCGAGACCACCACCACTGGGGTAGCCGCAGGCGCCGCAGCAACAGCCGGAGTCGCCACGGGCGCAGGTGCCGCAACCGCCGCGACCGGGGCAGGCGCTGCATCCGCCGATTCCCCAGCCTCAACCAGCACCATGATCGCGGTGTTTACCTTTACGCCCGAGGTGCCCTCAGCCACCAGAATCCGGCCCACAATGCCTTCATCTGCCGACTCAAACTCCATCGTCGCCTTATCGGTCTCAATCTCGGCGATGATCTGGCCGGATTTGACCGCATCACCTTCCTTGACCATCCACTTCGCCAAAGTGCCTTCTTCCATCGTCGGAGAAAGCGCCGGCATCAATACTTCAACTGCCATGGTGTTCCCCCTCAGGCGTAAATGTCGGTCCAAAGCTCAGCTAATGCGGGCTCCGGGCTGGCCTTGGCGAACTCAGCGCTCGCGTTCACAACGTCCTTGATCGACTTATCAATCGCCTTCAGCTCCTCATCCGAGGACAGCCCGGCGTTGACCAGCAGATCGCGCACATGCTCAATGGCATCCTTCTCGGATTTCATCTTCTCAACCTCTTCCCGCGTGCGATATTTCGCCGGGTCCGACATCGAATGGCCGCGATAGCGATAGGTCATCATCTCAAGGATATACGGACCCTTGCCAGCCCGGCAATGCGCCACAGCCTTGGCACCGGCAGCCTGCACCGCCAGCACATCCATGCCGTCCACCTGCTCGCCCGGAATACCATAAGCCAAACCGCGCCCGAACAGGGTCTCGGATTTGGTCGAACGCGCCTGCGAAGTGCCCATCGCGTAGTGGTTGTTTTCAATGACAAAAATCACCGGAAGCGCCCACAACTCGGCCATGTTATAAGTCTCATAGACCTGACCTTGGTTCGCCGCACCATCGCCGAAATAGGTGAAGGTCACATTGTCATTGCCCTTATACTTATCCGCAAACGCCAGTCCTGCGCCCAGAGGCACCTGAGCGCCGACAATGCCATGCCCGCCGTAGAAATGCTTCTCGCGGCTGAACATATGCATCGAGCCGCCCTTGCCGCGCGAATAGCCACCTTCGCGCCCGGTCAACTCGGCCATCACGCCATTGGCTTCCATACCGCAAGCCAGCATATGGCCGTGGTCGCGATAAGAGGTGATCCGCTTGTCGCCTTCCTTGGTGCAGGCCTCAAGCCCGACAACCACCGCTTCTTGCCCGATATAGAGGTGACAGAATCCCCCAATCAGACCCATGCCATAAAGCTGACCGGCCTTTTCCTCGAATCGGCGGATCAGCAGCATCTCGCGGTAGAACTTCAGCAGTTCCTCCTTCGAGACGTTTGATTTCTCTGGGGCTTTTTTTGCAGCCAACTCGGCATCCTCCCGTCACGCTGTTAAGATAGTTTAGTGTTAAACCATCTATACCGCATCGGAGAAATAACGCAAAACAGAAAATGCAGCAGGGATCGCGGGGCAGGGCCGTCCTACAAAATTGCGCTCCATCTAAAAAGCGGGCCGCGTTTACGGTCATCCTCAGTGCTCAAACATCTCCGCCGGAGGCTGCAACGCCTCCAACATGCCCAGCCTATCAGGCAAAACCAAAAGGTATCCCGAAATGTAGGGTATGCTTCAGCGCACCCGCCGCCCTAGCGGATCACAACCTCATCGGCGCGCAGATAGCCCAGCACATCGCGCAACTGCTCGTCCAGCAAATCAATGTCGAGATAATCATCCGACAGCCGCTTGGTCAGATTCTGCATCCGCGCCAGTTCCGCCTTCAGCTGATCGCGCTCCACCCGCAGATCCGCCGCTTCAGCGTTGATCTGCACCCGGCGGAACACGCCGTAATCGCCTTGAATCGCGGCAAAGGCGAAATAACTGCCCAAAGTGAAGGTGGCCATGAAGAACAACATACCGCCAAAGGCGGGCCGGGATTGGGTCTGGATCATCTGTATCGCCTCAAATCCGCCCCTCATAACCGGGGGAGGTTGCTTGCATGATGCCACAAAGCCAAACCCTTGGGAAACAAGAAAATGCTGTCTCCCACAAAAAGCGAAAGGCGCGCCAGACCCTGTCCAGCGCGCCCATCAACCCTAGCCAAATGGCTCAGGCTTTGCCCTTATAGATATCCACCAGCTTGCCCAGCATCGCCAAAGCATCCTCGCGTTTGCGCTGGAAGCTGTTGCGCCCAATGATCGAGCCATTGCCGCCGCCATCGCGAATGGCGCGTGCGTCGTCATAAACCGCATCCGCGCCTTTGGCAGCGCCGCCCGAGAACACCACAATCCGCCGCCCCGCAAAGCTTGCATCCATGCAATGCTTCACCCTTGCCGCTTGGGTGGCAATGTCGATCTGCTCTTTCTCATAGACCTTCTTCGCCTCAGCCAGCATCAGATGATCGGTCGACAGCTTGATCTTGATGATATGCGCGCCGAGCAATGCCGCGATCTGCGCCGCATAAGCCGCCACGTCAATCGCGGTCTCACCGTCCTTGGAAATCGCCTCACCGCGCGGATAAGACCAGATCACCGTCGCCACGCCCTTGGCCGCAGCCTCGCGGCGCATTTCGACGATTTCTTCATACATCTCCAACTGCATGTCGGAACCGGGGTAAATCGTGAAGCCAATCGCCGCACAGCCCAGACGCAAAGCATCCGCCACCGAAGCCGTCACGGCCTGATTCTTACCCGCCGTGTCCGACATCAGCGAGTTCGCCGAGTTCACTTTCAGAATCGTCGGAATCTGTCCGGCAAAGGTATCGGCACCCGCTTCCAGCATCCCCAGCGGCGAAGCAAAGGCATTCAGCCCGGCATCAATCGCCAGTTGATAGTGGTAATGCGGGTCATAGCCCGCCGGGTTGACCGCGAAATTCCGCGCAGGCCCATGCTCAAAGCCCTGATCCACCGGCAGAATGATCATCTTGCCGGTGCCGCCGAGTTTACCCTCCATCAGCATCCGGCACAGATTGGCCTTCACGCCGGGGGTTTCGCCTTCATAATTGGCAAGGATTTTCTGAACTGCTTTGGTCGCGCGCATCTTATGCTCCATCCGGGAAAGGTCAGTTTGGTGGTAGAAAGCTTCTGGGCGTCGCGCAATATTGGTTGCGCTAACAATGCTTTACCAGCGCTTTTTCAGGAAGATCCCCGCCACAAAAGCGACCATCCGGCGCGGCGCAATGCGGGGGGCGAACGCAAACACCTTGTTCATACCGCCTACCACCTTCACCCGCCGACCTTTATTCATGGCAGCCCAGCCCGCCTGCGCGACACTTTCAGCCGAAGGCAGCGGCATGCGTGAGATCACCAGCTTCTTCTCGATCTCAGCCGAGGCAAAGAACTGTGTCGCCGTTGGCCCCGGACAAACTGCCGTCACCGTCACGCCAGAACCGCGCAATTCCTCGGACGTGGCTTCGGACAGGCTCAGTAGATAAGCTTTGGTGGCATGATACACCGCCATATGCGGTCCCGGCATGAACCCTGCGGTCGAGGCAACATTGATAATGCGTCCAGACCCTTGCGCTTTCATATGCGCCGCCGCCCGCTTCAACAGGATCGTCGCTGCAATGATATTCACCGCAATGCTGTCGGCTTCCCGAGCCCACCCCTCGGCATCCGTCAAATCCCCATTGTGCCCGAGGCCCGCATTATTGACCAACACACCAATCTGCCGTCCGTCACATGCATCATCCCAGAGGCGTTCGACAGCCACCGGATCGGTCAAATCGGCAGGGATAACCTCGACCGCCACATTATAAGCCCGCCGCAGACTGGTCGCATGGGCCTGAAGCTTATCCACAGAGCGCGCCGTCAAGATGACATCAAAGCCGTCCTTGGCGGCCAAAGTGGCAAACTCCCGCCCCAGCCCCTCGGAAGCCCCGGTCACCAAAGCCCAGATCGCCATGCCACACTCCCCACTCTACGCCACGATCATGCAAAGCCACAGCGCCCGACGCCAGCAAAATACACACTGCACCGGGGCTTTCGCGTCCAAGACGGATAAGGCCGCCCAGCTATAACCGCCCCCCACGGGTGCAGCCTCTGCAGTGTGAAAACGGCAGGCGGCCCAAACGCCTAGCTCTCAGCTTGCGCCGAATATGCAAACGCGCCGGGGGCGAAGCCGCCATCCCAGCGCGTCATAAGGTTAACAGATCCTTACCGCGATCTTGTAAGCCCTTGATTTGTCATAAACCAAGGCTCTGTCCACGCGTGGACATCTCACCCCAAGGCAGCAACGCCCGGCAAAGTCTTCCCCTCCATCCATTCCAAAAATGCCCCGCCAGCGGTGGAAATAAAGGTGAAATCCTGCGCAGCCCCAGCCTGATTCAAAGCCGCCACCGTATCGCCCCCGCCCGCGACCGAAACCAGCTTGCCCGCCTTCGTCAACCTTGCCGCAGCCCGCGCCGCCGCATTGGTGGCCGCATTGAACGGCTCAATCTCAAACGCGCCCAGCGGCCCGTTCCAGATCAGCGTCTTGCAGCCCTCAAAAACCTTGGTCAGCGCCGCCACAGTCTTCGGCCCCGCATCCAAAATCATCGCATCACTGGGGCAATCCTTGACGCCGACCGTCTCATTCGCAGCCCCCGCCTTAAACTCCCAAGCCACCACCACATCCACCGGCAGATGGATCACACAGCCCGAAGCCTTGGCCTTCTCCACAATCTCCAACGCCGTCGCGGCCATATCCCGCTCGGCCAAGGATTTGCCGACCTCGACCCCTTGGGCGACCAAAAAAGTGTTCGCCATGCCGCCGCCGATCACCAGATGATCAACCTTGCCGACCAGATTGCCCAGCAACTCCAGCTTGGTCGATACTTTCGCCCCGCCCACAACCGCCACCACAGGCCGTACCGGATCGCCCAAAGCCGCCTCCAGCGCCTTCAACTCCGCCTCCATCAACCGCCCCGCAGCCGAAGGCAACAGCGCCGCAATCCCAGCCGTCGAGGCATGGGCGCGATGTGCCGCCGAAAACGCATCATTCACAAACACATCGCCCAAAGCCGCCATCTCTGCCGCCAATTTCGGATCGTTCTTCTCCTCGCCGCCATGAAACCGGGTGTTCTCCAACAGCACCACATCGCCCTGCGCGGCCTCAGAAATCGCAGCTTTGGCGACATCGCCGACACAATCCGCACCGAACACAACCTTGCGCCCCAAAGCAGCCTCCAACGCGGGCTTCACACGGATAAGGCTCATCTCCGGTACAATCTTGCCCTTGGGCCGATCAAAATGCGCCAGCAGCACCACCTTGGCTCCGCGCGCGATCAGATCCTCAACCGTGGGCACGATTTTCTCGATCCGCGTCGCATCGGTTACCACGCCATTTTCCATCGGCACGTTGATATCCACACGGGTCAGCACGGTCTTGCCGGCAAGGCCCATATCGTCGATCGTCTTCCAGGCCATTGATGCCTCCATAACTGTTTGCAACTGTTTCCGCCGATCTGGCGCATTCGTCAACCTATAGCCCTTTCCCTTCTGGCCTTGGATGGTTACTTTCCGCCCCAGATCAAAATAAGGATTTGCCCCATGGCCGAGATCAAAGACCCAGAGAACACCATCATCATCACCCTCAAGGACGGCGAGGTTGTGCTGGAGATGTTGCCAGAGATCGCACCGAAACATGTCGAGCGGATGAAAACCCTTGCACGGGCAAAGGCATACGACAATGTGTGCTTTCACCGCGTGATCGACGGTTTCATGGCGCAGACCGGCGATGTCGCCAATGGCAACATGGAAAGCGACTTCAACCTGCGCCGCGCAGGCACGGGCGGGTCCGAGCATCCCGATCTGCCAGCAGAGTTTTCCGGCATCCCACATGACCGTGGCACCATTGGTGCGGCGCGTTCGTCCAGCCCAAACTCGGCCAACAGCCAGTTTTTCATCAACTTTTCCGACAACCACTTCCTGAACCGCCAATACACGGTCTATGGCCGCGTGATCAAAGGCATGGAGCATGTCGATAAAATCACCAAGGGCGAGCCGCCAGCAAATCCCGATCGCATGATCACCGTGCGGGTGGCTGCCGATGTTGCGTAACATCCTTGCAGCTTTGCTGCTGACCGCAGCGCCCGCTTTTGCCGAAGGCGACGGCCCCGGCCCGAACTTGGTGATCGAGGTTTCCGGTGCGGCCAAGGGCGAGATCGTGATTGATCTCGACACCAAAGACGCACCGAAACATGTCGCCCAAATCGTCGCTTTGGCGCAAAAAGGCGCTTACGACGGCGTGGTGTTCCACCGCGTCATTGACGGCTTCATGGCGCAAACGGGTGATGTGCAATACGGCAAAGCTGGCGGCGAGACTGGCCAAGCAGGCATGGGCGGCTCTGATATGCCGAACATTCCGGCGGAATTCTCGGCTGTGCCGTTTGAGCGTGGCACTGTTGGGATGGCCCGCTCGGCCGATCCTGACAGCGCCAACAGCCAATTCTTCATCATGTTCGCGCCGGGTGATTTCCTCAACGGCCAATACACCGTGGTTGGCAAGGTAATCAAAGGCATGGACGTGGTCGACGCCATCCAACGCGGCGAGCCACCAGCCAGCCCTGACGTAATGACGAAAGTCACCGTTCAGGAATAAGAACGTCCATTCATATTGATGGAACATTTATTCACAAACAAAAAAGGGGGCCGGAACGGCCCCCTTTTTCATATTCTACATGAAAGCCTTAGTCCAAAATCACCAAAGCATGACGCTTCTTGCCCGCCGTCAGCTTTAACGGTTCCACCAGCATCCCAGCCCCCACGCGCAGGCCCGCATCGGTCACCACTTCGTCATTCATCCGCGCGCCGCCTTCTTGAATCAGCCGCTTGGCATCCTTACCCGTGGCCGCCAACCCTGCGCGCACGAACAGTTGCACGATGCCCAGACCCTCGGCCATTTCCGACGCCAACACCCGAAGAGTTGGCAAATCATCCCCCACGCCACCCTTCTCAAACACCTCGCGGGCTGTCGCCTCCGCAGCCAGAGCTGCCTCAGCCCCGTGCAGGAGGGTAGTCACCGCATTGGCCAGCACGATCTTGGCATCATTGATCGCTGAGCCTTGCAATGCGCCCAAGCGTTCACATTCCTCCAGCGACAATTCGGTATACAGCTTCAGGAACTTTCCGACATCGGCATCGGTGGTGTTGCGCCAGAACTGCCAGAACTCGTAGGGCGAATACATGTCGGCATTCAGCCAAACCGCCCCCGATTGCGATTTGCCCATCTTTTTGCCGTCGCTGGTGGTCAGCAGCGGTGAGGTCAAACCATAGACTTCATGGTCAATCACCCGGCGGGTCAGATCGACGCCGTTGACGATATTGCCCCACTGATCGCTGCCACCCATCTGCACCAGACAGCCATAGCGGCGGTTCAGCTCCAGAAAGTCATAAGCCTGTAAAATCATATAGTTGAACTCAAGGAAGCTCAAACTCTGCTCCCGATCCAACCGCGATTTCACGCTCTCAAACGACAGCATACGGTTGACGCTGAAATGCTTGCCAATATCGCGCAGAAAGCCAAGGTAGTTCAGATCATCCAGCCATTCGGCATTGTTGACCATCACCGCATCGGTCGCGCCATCGCCAAACGTCACATAGGGCGAAAACGCCCGCTTGATCCCGGCGATATTGTCATCAATCTGCGCGTTCGTCAGCAAAGGCCGCTCATCGGCGCGGAAACTAGGATCGCCCACCTTGGTCGTCCCGCCGCCCATCAGCACAATCGGCTTGCCACCGCACTTCTGCAACCAGCGGAGCATCATGATCTGGATCAGCGATCCGACATGCAGCGACTTTGCCGTGGCATCAAAACCGATATAGCCCGGCACCGCGCCCTTGGCCAAAGCCTCGTCAAGCGCCTGATAGTCCGTGCAATCGGCAAGAAAGCCGCGGGTCATCATCACACGCATGAAATCAGATTTTGGATGGTAGGTCATGGCACACTCATGCTTTAAGGTCCGGGTGGTATAGCGGGCGAGGGGGCCAAGGGGAAGATGGCGAAACAAGGTGCGATTTGGGTTTTAGGCACAATGTCGGGCACTTCGCTGGATGGCGTTGATGCCGCCATGCTGCGCACCGATGGCCATGCGATCTTCGAGTTCGGCCCCGATGCCTACCGCCCCTATACCGCCGCTGAGCAAGCCACCATCCGCAAAGCCTTCGGCCAATGGCCCGGCGATGCAGATGTGGCCGCGGCTGCCGAAGTCGTCGAAACTGCCCATGCCGAAATCCTCGCCCGCTTTTCCGGCGCCGAGATGATCGGCTTTCACGGCCAAACCCTTGCGCATGACCCGGCCCATGCCCGCACCCATCAGGCAGGCAACGGTCAGCTATTGGCCCAGACTCTAAACCTGCCCGTGGTCTGGGATTTCCGCTCCAGCGACGTGCAAATGGGCGGCCAGGGCGCGCCCTTGGCCCCGTTCTTTCACTTTGCCTGTGCCAAATGGATCAAGGCAACCGACCCCCTCGCCATCCTCAACCTCGGTGGCGTCGGCAACATCACATGGATCGACCCAAGCCAGCCCAGTCCCGATTCCCCCGGTGCCCTCTTGGCGTTTGATACCGGCCCCGCCAACGCGCCCTTGAATGATCTGATGCAGATTCGCTTGGGCCTGACCCAAGATGCAGGTGGCGCATTGGCCGGAACGGGTCGCGTCGATGAAAAACTGGTACAAGCCTTCCTCGGCCAAGCCTATTTTCACAAAATTCCGCCGAAGTCGTTAGACCGCAATGACTTCCAAAAGTTCTTCAAGAAGACCCATAAACTCTCCAACGCCGATGCCGCCGCCACCCTGGCCGCCATCGCTGCCGCCTCGGTCGCCAAAGCCGCCGAACATTTCCCCCAACCCATCACCCGCCTACTCGTCGCCGGAGGAGGCCGCCACAACGCCACCATGGTGGCCCAGCTTACCCAACGTATGAACTGCACCGTCGAACCCATTGAAACCGCAGGCCTAAATGGCGATATGTTGGAAGCGCAAGCCTTCGCCTATCTCGCCGCCCGCGTCGCCTACGGCCTGCCCACATCCGCCCCCGGCACCACAGGCGTGCCCGCAGCCGTCGGCGGTGGCCAAATCAGCCGCCCCTAATCCATAAAACTTAGCTAAAATTTCGTTGCTCTTTTTAAAATACTCCCGCCGGAGGCATCCGCAGCTTGCGACCTCGCAGCGCTGACGGCTACTTCCCCACAGCCCGCGCCTGCCGCACCATCGACACCGTATAAATCACCAACGCCACCCAAATCATCGGAAACGCAATCATCTTGCCGCGACCAAACGGTTCACCAAAGACAAACACTGCCGTGAGGAAAATCATCGTCGGCGCGATATACTGCATGATGCCAATGGTGGAGAGCCGCAGCAGTTTCGCGCCATTGGCATAGACCATCAGCGGCACCGCCGTAACCAAACCGCAAGACAGCAGCAGCACGGTATCCGCAGTCACTCCAGCCATGAAATGACTGCGCCCCGTGACCTGTGCCCAAATCACATAGGCCAGCGCAAACGGCAGCAGGATCAGCACCTCAAGGAAAAACCCTTGGTTCGGCCCAATCGGCAGCGACTTCTTCAGATACGCATATATCCCCCAAGTCACCGTCAACCCCAAAGCCACCAGCGGCAACTTGCCCGCCTCAACCGTCAGCACCAACACCGCCAAAGCCGCCAGCGCAATCGCCCACTTCTGCGCCACGCTCAACCGCTCTCCCAGCAGCATCGCTCCCAGAAACACCGAAAACAGCGGATTGATGTAATAGCCCAAAGCCGCATCCAGCGCGTGCCCCGCTCCAATCGACCAGACATAAATCCCCCAGTTGACCGAGATCAGCGCCGCCGTCGCGAAGCCCATCAGCAGCATCCTCGGCGTGCGCATGGCCACCCACAGATCCGCCGTCCGCCCCGTCGCCCACAATACCGCCCCTGCAATCGGGATCGACCAGATCACCCGATGCGCGATCACTTCCGCAGGCGAAATATGCGCTACCGCCTTCATGAAGATCGGCAAAAAACCCCACAATAGATAGGCGGTCAGCGCGAAACCAAAGCCGCGCAACGAGTCTTCATTCTTTGGGGGCAATTTTTCCATGCCTCTAGCTATCCGCGCGAAGGCCCCCACGCCACGCCTAACTTGTAATCATTACATTCGCCGCGCCAGATACCCCTTGGTGAACGCCGCATAGCCCTCCGCCGTCTCGCGCAACTCATCCTTCATCAACCGATGCAACGCGGGCAATTGATGAAACGGCACAGCCGGATAGACGTGGTGTTCGACATGATACGGCATGTTCCACGCCAGAAACCGCATCAGCGCAGTCGTAAAGGTGGTGCGGGTGTTCTCAAACATGTTCACCACTTGCGGGCAGTCGCCATGCTCGGCCAGCAGATACAGCCGAAGGGCGGGTTGGCCCAGCAGCACCGGCAGCAGCCAGACCCAGAACAGCAGCGGGCTGATCAGCAAGCTGGCCAAAACCAGCGCGTAGCCCGCCAGCATCCAGCGCGCCTCGGCCACAATCCGGGGCAGGGCGCTGGCGGGCAGATACTCCCCCTCTGCCCGACCCCGCGCCAGATCAATGATCAGCCGCACCTCAGAAATCCAATAGGGCAAGCCCGAGACATGCCAGACCCAGGCCCTGATCCCGTTTGGTTTTTCCGAAGCCAACTCCGGGTCTTTGCCCCCCAGATTGGTCCAGCGGTGATGCGCCAGATGAAAGTAGCGAAACCATTGAAACGGCAGCAACAGCGCAAAGCCGCACAGGTGCCCCACCGACTCATTCAGCCGCTCGGAGGCAAACGGGGTCTTATGCGTTGCCTCATGCTCCAGCGTGAACAGGAAGACGAGCAGCACACCCTGCACTGGCAACAAAATCCACCATCCCGGAACGCCGAAACCAATCAGCGCACCCACGGCAAGGATAGCCCCCAGATGCCCCGCCAGATGCCAAAGCCCCACCCGATCCGACCGCGCAATCAGCCGCGCCCGCAGGTCTGGCGCAAGGTTTGCAACAAAGCTTTTGTGATCCATCACCGCAATCTGCCGCAGCCGATGACCCCACAC
The DNA here is from genome assembly GCF_001294535.1 of Cypionkella psychrotolerans. Taxonomy (GTDB): domain Bacteria; phylum Pseudomonadota; class Alphaproteobacteria; order Rhodobacterales; family Rhodobacteraceae; genus Cypionkella; species Cypionkella psychrotolerans. Next base: position 111,626 of record NZ_LGIC01000087.1, read on the forward strand.
AAGCCCCCCTTTCCAACCCTGAACCCCCATGCCACCTTGCACGAAAAAGGGAGTTCCCATGCCGCAATCCGTCCTGATCATCGGCGCAGGTATCATCGGTGCCAGCCTTGCTTTTCGCCTGTCGCGCCAAGGCGCCACGGTGACGGTGTTAGAGGCCACATCCCCCGCCAGCGCCGCCTCTGGCCGCAGCTTCGGCTGGATCAACGCCAGCTTCTACGAGTCCCCCGCCCATCACCACCTGCGGGTTGAGGCTATGACCGCCCACCACCGTCTCGCCGCGCTGCTGCCCGATACTGCGCCAAACTGGCAAGGCACGCTTTGGTTCGAGGCTGAGGGCGCCGGCTTTGAGCAAAAAGCCACAGACCTCGCCGCCCTTGGCTATCCCACCAAGCCCATCGCCCGCGCCGAAATCGCTAAGCTAGAGCCCCACTTGGCCAATCCCCCAGCCCAAGCCCTGCATATCGCAACCGAAGGTGCCGTCGATACCGCAGCCCTGACCCGCGCCTTGCTCGCAGCCTCGGGGGCTAAAGTGCTAAGCGGTATCGCCGCCAAATCGCTGATTGAAAACGGCGGTCAGATCAAAGGCGCGCGCACGGCGATTGGTCCGTTCACCGCCGATCATACAGTGCTGGCCGCTGGCATTGCCACGCCCACACTGCTCACCCCACTCGGGCTTGATCTGCCAATGCTCATCCGCCCCGGCATCATGGTCTACACCAAACCTGTCGGCTGGCGCGTTAATCATATCCTCGTCACCCCCGATCAGGAAATGCGCCAAGATACCAGCGGCGCCATCCTTGCCCCCGGCATCGTCAACCACCAAGCGGATGCGTCAGACTCCATTGCTGATCCCGCCGCGATGGCCGAAGCCACGCTGCGCCGCCTGCGCGCCCGCTTCAACGCGCCCGATCTGACACTGGACCGCTTCGCCCTTGGCTATCGCCCGGTCCCCGCGGATGGCCTGCCGCTGATCGGCACTGTGCAACCGGGGCTTAGCCTCGCCGTGATGCACTCAGGGATAACCCTTTCCGCTTTGGCTGGAGAGGCTTTGGCGGCTGAAATCATGGGGCAGGGCGACCACCCCTTACTGGCCGATTTCCGCCCCAGCCGCTTGCTGAAGCCACTTTAACCACGAAAAAGCCACGCAAAGCGGAGCTCTGCGTGGCTTAAAAATCGCTATCAGAAACCCTTAGCCGCGCAGGATAGACCGACCAGCATATTCTGCCGTCTCACCCAGCATTTCCTCAATGCGGATCAACTGGTTGTATTTCGCCAACCGGTCCGAGCGCGACAGCGAGCCGGTTTTGATCTGACCGCAGTTGGTCGCAACCGCCAAGTCAGCAATAGTGCTGTCCTCAGTCTCCCCCGAACGATGCGACATCACATTGGTGTAGCGCGCGCGATGCGCCATATCGACGGCCTGCAACGTCTCGGTCAAAGTGCCGATTTGATTGACTTTCACCAGCATGGAATTGGCGCAACCGGCCTTGATGCCTTCCGCCAAACGACGCGGATTGGTCACGAACAGGTCGTCGCCGACCAGTTGGATTTTGCCGCCCAGTTTGTCGGTCAAAAGCTTCCAGCCTGCCCAATCGTCTTCGGAACAGCCATCTTCAATCGAGATGATCGGGTAGTCAGCAGCCAGACCTGCGAGGAAATCAACGTTCTCCTCAATAGACAAGGATTTCCCCTCGCCCTTCATCTCATACTTGCCGCCCTTGAAGTATTCGGTGGCGGCGCAATCCAAAGCGAGGAACATATCTTCGCCGGGGCGATAGCCCGCCTTCTCAATCGACTTCAGAATGAAATCAAGCGCATCGCGGGCAGAGTTCAGGTTCGGCGCAAAGCCACCCTCATCGCCGACATTGGTGTTATGCCCCGCCGCCGACAGCTCTTTCTTCAGGGTGTGGAACACTTCCGAACCCATCCGAATGGCCTCACGGATGTTTTCCGCGCCCACCGGCATGATCATAAATTCTTGGATATCAATCGGGTTATCCGCATGTTCGCCGCCGTTGATGATGTTCATCATTGGCACTGGCAACATCCGGGCCGAGGTGCCGCCGACATAGCGGAAGAGCGGCTGCCCGGTGAACTCTGCCGCAGCTTTCGCCACTGCCAAAGACACGCCCAGAATGGCATTCGCGCCCAGACGCGATTTGTTTGGCGTGCCGTCCAATTCGATCATGGTGCGGTCGATGCCGACTTGTTCGGTTGCGTCAAAGCCTACGATTTCTTCGGCCAACTCGCCGTTGACGGCGGCCACAGCCTCCAACACGCCCTTGCCCATATAGCGCGATTTATCGCCATCGCGGCGCTCATTCGCCTCATGCGCGCCAGTTGAGGCACCCGAGGGCACCGCAGCACGTCCCTGCGCGCCGCTTTCCAGCAGCACATCAACTTCAACGGTGGGATTGCCGCGGCTGTCGAGAATCTCGCGGGCGTGGATATCAATGATCGTGCTCATGTCAGGCCTCCAAATGGGCGGAAATGGTGCTCTCTTGGGCGTCTTAGCCCAAGGGTGCGTTCAAGGAAAGCGCGTGTTTGCGGGCGCGTTCACGCGCAAAGGAATAAAGCCCCGAGGCGACGATAAGCCCCGAGCCGCACAGGGTTATGACATCGGGCCATTCGTGGAACACAAACGCCCCGATCAGCACCGCAAACACCAGCCGGACATAGCGGAAGGGGGCCACCACCGATACCTCGCCCGTCCGCGTCGCACCAATAATCGCCCAATATCCGCCCGTGCCGAACACCAGTGCCCCGATTAAAGCATAGGTTTCCCAGAGGGTTGGCACAGCAACTTCACCTGATCCCGCCATCATCAGCGCGCCGAGCAGCGTGACCGCGATCAACCCCCAAGCCGAGACTTGCGCGGTCGAGCTTTCCGGTGGGATCTTTCGCGCGGCCAAGTCACGCAGGGTCAGCCCCGCCACGGTGATCAGTACCCAAAGCGCCTCTGGCCGAAAGCCATCCAAGCCGGGGCGGATCACCAGCAGCACGCCCGCAAAGCCCACTGCAATCGCCGACCAGCGCCGCCAGCCGACTTGCTCTTGCATGAAAAGCGCCGCAGCCATCGTCACCGCCAAGGGCATCGCCTGCAAAACCGCCGAAACTGTCGACAAAGGCACGGTGGCAAGGGCAGTGATGTAGGCGAAAGTGCCAACCATTTCGCCAAGCCCGCGCGCGAGAACCCATGGGTTTAGCGCCTGTTTGGTGAAAACCTTTTGCCGCTGCTGCCACGCCATAAGCACGAACACCACGACGCCAAACACGCCAGAAATAAAGATAATCTCGCCCACTGGCAGGGTTTTGGCCGCCCATTTCAGGAACATGTCCTCCAGCCCAAACAGGGCCATCGACACCACCATCAACAGGATACCGCGCAGGTTATCCGAGGCCAAAACTTATCCCTTCTTGACCGGAACGCCGAGCAGTTCCAGCCGGTGCCCGATCAACCGATAGCCCAACCGCGCCGCGATGCGCTCTTGCAGGGCCTCAATCTCGGGGTCCACGAATTCAATGACTTGCCCGGTGTTCACGTCAATAAGATGATCATGGTGATCGCGCTCTGCATCTTCATAGCGTGCGCGGCCATCGCCAAACTCTAGCCGCTCCAGCAGGCCACATTCCTCAAACAGCTTCACCGTTCGGTACACGGTGGCGAGGGAAATCTTCGGGTCAACCTGTGCAGACCGCGCATAAAGTTCCTCAACATCCGGGTGATCCTCGGCCGCCGCGATCACCCTAGCGACCACGCGGCGCTGATCGGTCATCCGCAAGCCCTTGGCGACCCCGCGTGAGATCAGATCCGACATGACAAGGCCCCCTTCATTGCTCAGTTTGATACGCCGCATGTAAGGGAAACCGCGCCGTGCTGCCAGCGATTTTGCAGGACTTGACTTCACCTTGTCCCCCCCAGAGGTTGGCGCAAAAACGAGGGCGTGATGCGCAAAGAGCGGCTGGACGGGGTAGGGCTGGCGGCGCTGATCGCGGTGACTTTCCTGTTGGCGGTCAACCAGATCGTTGTGAAAGAGGTCAATCACGGGTTACAGCCTGTGTTTTTCGCGGGCGCGCGCTCGGCTCTGGCGATCGTGTTCGTCTTTGCCTAGCTGAAGTATCGCGGGCTTTGGAGCCGGATTCGGCTGACCGATCTTGGCCCGGGGCTGGCGATTGGCGCGGTATTCGCCGCCGAGTTTCTGTACCTTTTCATGGCGCTTGACATGACCGCCGTGGGACGTGCCTCGGTGATCTTTTATTCGATGCCGCTTTGGCTGGCCGTGGCCGCGCATTTCTGGCTGCCGAATGAGCGCATCACCCGGCAGCGTGGAATCGGGCTGGGGCTGGCCTTCATCAGCGCGGCTTGGGCGATTCTGTCGAAAAGCCCCTCAGGACACGCCAGCATTGCGGGGGATCTTTTTGCTTTGGTCGGCGCTTGGGGCTGGGCCGGCACCGCGTTTCTGGCGCGCAAAACCCGGCTGCGTGACGCCGGCCCAGAAGCACAACTGTTCTGGATGGCACTGATTTCAGCACCAATTTTACTGGCAGCGGCCCCGTTCTTCGGCCCGCTGATCCGCGATGCAGAGCCCATTCACTGGATCTGGCTGGTGTTTCAGGCGGGGGTGATTGTGGCGGGGGTGTTCATCACTTGGCTGTGGTTGCTGTCGGTCTATCCGGCCTCGACCGTCGCCAGTTTTTCGTTTCTGACCCCGCTGTTCGCCATCGTTCTGGGATATTTTATTTTCGACGAAGCGTTGTCTTTTGGCCTCATCATGGCCGCTGGATTCGTCGCGGCGGGAATCGCGCTGATCAACCGGAGGTAGTGCGCGGCTTTATCCACAGCCTGTGGAGGAATCAGCGACCTGCCACTGCATCTGAGCCAAACCATGCAAGCATGCCGTGATACTAGGGTTTTTGCGGCAGTTACGACGCCACATTAAGCGCGATTTTGCGGACAGAGCGGCAAAAAGGCTCACGTCGGGGTGATGGCAGGGCTAGATATACGCCGCAGGTCAAGCACAAAATCTAGTGTATAAGTGTAAAAAATCCGTTGATGCGGCGCCAGAATTGCGACAGTTTGACGACGCGCCACCCGCAGCCACAAGATGTAGTGCGCCCAGCGGAATGCCCAACCCTATGTTTGTGTCCCTCAACGGGGCCATCGCGCCCGAATTAGGTGGTGCGGCAAGCATGGGACGGCGGCGCGCAGGGATTTTGGGACACAGACGCGGTGCAGCAGACACCGCGCGAAAACATGGGACAGGCAGATGAAGATCGAGCGGAAGTTTACCACCGAAGCCACCGGTGCCTATGGCGGGATGGCGTTTTCGACCACGGTATCGGAAATCCGGAATCCCGATGGCACCGTTGTGTTTCGCAATGAAGCCGTTGAGGTTCCGCAGGGCTGGAGCCAAGTGGCTTCCGATGTTCTGGCGCAAAAATACTTCCGCAAAGCGGGCATCCCGGCACGGCTAAAGCGTATGCGCGAAAAGGATATTCCGAAATTCCTCTGGCGGTCGGTGCCCGACGAGGATGCTCTGGCATTGCTGCCAGTGGAGGAGCGTCTGGTCGGCGAAACCTCTGCCAAGCAGGTGTTTGACCGTCTGGCTGGCGCTTGGGCCTATTGGGGCTGGAAGGGTGGCTATTTCACCACCGAGGCCGATGCCAAAGCCTATTATGACGAGATGCGCTTCATGCTGGCCCGTCAGATGGCAGCGCCGAATTCTCCGCAATGGTTCAACACCGGGCTGCACTGGGCCTACGGCATTGATGGGCCAAGCCAAGGTCACTACTACGTTGATCATATGACCGGCGTGCTGACTAAATCTAGTAGCGCCTATGAGCATCCGCAGCCGCACGCCTGCTTCATCCAATCGGTGAAGGATGATCTGGTCGGCGACGGCGGCATCATGGATCTGTGGGTGCGTGAGGCGCGGCTGTTCAAATATGGCTCTGGCACTGGCACCAACTTTTCCTCGCTACGCGGTGAGGGTGAAAAGCTGTCGGGCGGCGGCAAATCCTCGGGCCTGATGGGGTTCCTGAAAATCGGCGACCGTGCGGCGGGGGCGATCAAATCCGGCGGCACCACGCGCAGGGCGGCCAAAATGGTGATCTGCGATATGGATCACCCCGATGTCGAAGCCTTCGTGAACTGGAAAGTTATTGAGGAACAAAAGGTTGCCTCGCTGGTCGCTGGTTCCAAAGCCCATGAGCTGAAGCTAAACGAAATTTTTACCGCAATCCGCCAGTGGGATGGATCAAGCGATGACTCGGTGGACCCGGCAAAGAACCCAGCCCTGAAAGCCGCAATCCGCTCGGCCAAAAAGGCCATGATCCCGGATACTTACACCAACCGCATCCTGCAATATGCGCGCCAAGGCTTCACCAGCATCGAATTCCCCACCTATGATGTCGATTGGGATTCCGAAGCCTACATCACTGTTTCCGGCCAAAACTCTAACAACTCGGTGCGCGTCACCGATGCCTTCCTGACCGCTGTGAAGGACGATGCCGATTGGGCGCTGATCCGGCGCACCGATGGCAAGACCGCGAAAACCCTGAAAGCCCGCGATCTTTGGGATCAGGTTGGCCATGCCGCCTGGGCCTGCGCCGATCCGGGCATCCAGTTTCATGACACCGTCAACGCTTGGCACACCTGCCCAGAAGATGGCGCCATTCGCGGCTCTAACCCGTGCTCGGAATATATGTTCCTCGACGACACCGCCTGTAACCTTGCCTCGATGAACCTGCTGACCTTCTTCAAGGACGGCAAATTTGACTCTGACGCCTATATCCACGCCACCCGCCTCTGGACAGTTACGCTGGAAATTTCTGTGATGATGGCGCAATTCCCGTCGAAGGAAATCGCGCAACTGTCCTATGATTTCCGCACGTTGGGTCTGGGCTATGCCAATATCGGCGGCCTGCTGATGAACATGGGGCTGGGCTACGATTCCACCGAAGGCCGCGCCTTCTGCGGTGCGCTGACCGCGCTGATGACCGGTGTCAGCTATGCAACTTCCGCCGAGATGGCTTCCGAACTCGGCGCTTTCAGTGGCTATGCCCGCAACGCCCAGCACATGCTGCGCGTCATCCGCAACCACCGTGCGGCGGCTTATGGCAAGACCTCGGGTTATGAGGCCGTCAACGTCAATCCAGTCGCATTGGATGCCGCCAACTGCCCCGATCAAACGCTTGTGACCATGGCAAAATCGGCTTGGGACGAAGCGCTGACGCTTGGTCAAGCCCACGGCTTCCGCAATGCCCAAACCACCGTGATCGCGCCCACCGGCACCATCGGTCTGGTGATGGATTGCGACACCACCGGCATCGAGCCGGATTTCGCGCTGGTGAAATTCAAGAAACTCGCGGGCGGTGGCTATTTCAAGATCATCAACCAATCGGTCCCTGCCGCCTTGGAGAAACTTGGCTATACCACGAGCCAAGCCGCTGAAATCGTGGCTTATGCCGTCGGTCACGGCTCGATCGGCAACTGCCCCGGCATCAACACCACCGCGCTGGTCGGCCACGGCTTTGGCGCGCGCGAATTGGAGAAGATTGAGGCGGCTTTGCCCTCGGCCTTCGATATCCGCTTCGTGTTCAACCAATGGACGATTGGCGAGGATTTCTGCAAGAAAACCCTCGGCATCCCGGCGGAAAAACTGTCTGACCCCAGCTTCGATCTGCTGCGCCACCTCGGCTTTACCAAAGCCCAGATCGACGCGGCGAACGACCATGTTTGCGGCACGATGACGCTGGAAGGCGCACCCTTCCTGAAGCCTGCGCATTATTCGGTGTTTGATTGCGCCAACCCCTGCGGCAAAACCGGCAAGCGCTATCTCTCGGTCGACAGCCATATCTACATGATGGCCGCCGCCCAGTCGTTCATCTCGGGCGCGATTTCCAAGACCATCAACATGCCGAATTCGGCGACGATTGCCGAGACTTTGGCGGCCTATGAATTGTCGTGGTCCTTGGGCATCAAAGCCAACGCACTCTATCGCGACGGATCAAAACTCTCGCAGCCCTTGGCCTCGGCCTTGGTGGAGGATGACGAGGAAGCCGAAGAAATCCTGACTTCTGGCTCGAACCAAGAAAAAGCCGCCGTTCTGGCCGAGAAAATCGTCGAAAAGATCATCTACAAGGAAATCATCCGCACCAACCGCGAAAAGCTGCCGGAACGCCGCAAAGGCTACACCCAGAAAGCCATCGTCGGCGGCCATAAGGTCTATCTGCGCACCGGCGAATATGGCGACGGCCGCTTGGGTGAGATTTTCATCGACATGCACAAGGAAGGTGCGGGCTTCCGCGCCATGATGAATAACTTCGCCATCGCGATCTCGGTCGGCCTGCAATATGGCGTGCCGCTGGAAGAATATGTCGAGGCCTTCACCTTCACCCGGTTTGAACCTGCGGGCATGGTGCAAGGCAATGATAGCGTGAAAAACGCCACATCGATCCTCGACTATATCTTCCGCGAACTGGCGATTTCTTACCTTGATCGCACTGACCTCGCGCATGTCAAACCCACGGGTGCCTCGTTCGATGATCTCGGCCGCGGGGTCGAGGAAGGCAAACCCAATCTGTCGGAAATCTCCGACCAAGCCGCCACCCGCGGGCTTGAGGTGCTGAAGCAAATCAGCTCAACCGGCTATCTGCGCAAGCGCCTGCCGTCGGAACTGGTGATGCTGCAAGGCGGGATGGGGGCGACAGCTTTGGCCAATGGCACCGATCCGGTCTCGGCGCTGAACATGCTGATCCCAGAAACCGCCCGCGCGATGGGGGGGACTATCAGTGGCGGCACGGCGCTGGCGACGGGCACGGTGACGATGGACCTGCGGGTGAAAGCCAAAATGCAGGGCTACGAGGGCGACCCCTGCGGCGAATGCGGCAACTACACGCTGGTGCGCAACGGCACCTGCATGAAGTGCAACACCTGCGGTGGGACGAGTGGGTGTAGCTGATCTCGCGTATTTCCTGTTGTCGCTGGGGCGAAAGTTCCTCCCAAATCGGGCAAGTTTGTCCCGGATTCAGCCGAAAGTCTGTCCCACAGGCCCCCACGGGGGCCTGTAAGCCAAAATGGGCTTCTAAAGAGCCGAAACGCCGGATCGCCCGATGCCGGGGCAGGCTCCAAAACCGAAAGATGACCGCGATGGACCTGATCATTGGCACCCGCCACATCACCCCCGATGCCATCACTCGCACCACAACTGGCGTCGGGGCGGTCCAACGTTGGGGAGCGGATCAGCCTCGGGTCCACTGGGACGATGGTCTCTGGCGCCGGCGGACGGTAGCCCAAGGCGCTGTGCGGCCTGACGGTGTTGGCGTGGCGTTGCCATTTCTCGATCAGGATCTGTGCTTCGCGCTAGGAGTAGAAGACCTCGCCGTTGAGGAGTTCATCCATTGCCCGGCAGGCGATTTGTATTGCAAATCGGCCGAAGAGGGGCGAAGCGGGCGTTGAAGCTTTCGCAATAGCCATTCTCCCAGATATGAGGAGGATCAGAAAACAGTCCGGGGGACTGTTTTCCCGACGATTGGCCGGGCGCGATGAAGGCAGTCTTTGCCCCGACGGCGGCGATCCAGGTTCGCACCTTCTCGGCGACAAATTCGGCGCCATTGTCGGACCTTATGAATTTGGGCGGCCCGCGTAGAATGAAGAGGTCGGTCAGGGCATCGACGACGTCGGTGGAATTAAGTCTGCGTTTGACGCGGATCACGAGCGACTCCTTCGTGAACTCATCAATGATGTTGAATGTGCGAAATACGCGGCCGTCCTGGGTCCGATCCTGAACGAAGTCGTGAGGTGCAGACATGGTTGGGATGTTCGGGCCGCAGCCTTACGCAGGATCCGTCGTTCAGCCAGAGCCGGCTCTTCTTCGCCTGTTTCTGTGGGACTTTAAGGCCTTCCCGCCGCCAGATCCGCTCGACCCGCTTGTGGTTTACACGCCAGCCGGCGTTGTTCAGCAGCCCGGTGATCATCCGATAGCCATAGCGCCCGAACTGTCGGGTCAGTTCGATGATGTCCTCGGTCAGCCGCTCTTCATCTGGCGGGCCACAGGGCACCTTGCGCTGAGTTGAGCGGCGCTGTCCCAATGTGCGGCAGGCCCCTCTCGGCGAATGCGCGCATTCGCCTGCCGGCACCGGGACGCTCGGATATGCCAAGGGTCTGCCGCACATGGTCGATGCAACGCCGTCGGCGCGAAGGGCTTAATCGTTTTGCTGACGCGGACCTTCGGTTCCCTGGGCGGCCTCGGTCAGGATCAGCTTGTCCAAGGTCCGATCCGACACCGCGCGCCGCAGCCGCTTGTTCTCGGCCTCAGGCTCCTTCAGCCGTTTCAGCTGATCGCGGTTCATCCCGCCATACTCTTTGCTCCATCGACAATAGGTCTGCACCGACTTGCCCTGACCCTGCAGCACCTTTACCTGCCGCAGCTTCAGCACAATATCTTTCGGCTTCTCTCGCTTTCCAGCCATCCTCTGATCCTCCAAAAAAATGGGATCATCATATCCCAGTTGGTGGACCACTTCAGTGGGGGCACTCCGATGGCGACATCGGATCGAGAATCTCTTCCAAAAGAGCTGGGAATACAGCTGGATCGCCATGTGCCGCTACAAAACAGATACAAGCTATGGCGCGTTCGCCGCCCGCGTTGCGACTGACATTCGATTGAACTGAACGGCAACAGACCCTAACAATGGGCAAGGTACAAATCCCTTATCTCCCGCCATTGTATAGAAAACGCGGCCTTCGGGTCGCGTTTTTGTAGTGGTACGGGGCCAGATTGGGGGCTTGTGCTGCTGCGGGGCATTGGCTATAGCGGCGGCGTGGGTTGTTAGCTCAGTTGGTAGAGCGTCTCGTTTACACCGAGAATGTCGGCGGTTCGAGCCCGTCACGACCCACCATTTTCAATAGCTTAGCGCAGCATTTGACCCGGTGGTTCCCAATAGCTATCCGGAACGGCGTTGCTGTGGATCAGCTGATTTCTGCATATCGGCGGTTCGGGCGCGCATGAGTGTTGGCGCGATAGCCTGTTCTCCATATGGTTGCACAATATTTGGTCGGCACGTGTATGGCAGCAGGAGTCATCATGACGGTTTACACAGGCAGCAACTCTCCGGACACTTTGTTTGACGGGGCGGGCGATGATATTATGCGCAGCTGGCTGGAGGGCAATGCGACCGGAGATTTCGGGCCCGTCAACGATGCTGATCTGCTGGTGGCGGATCAGGGGCAGGATACGTTGTTGGGGGGGGCTGGCAACGACACGCTGTATGGCGGTGCCGAGAATGACAATCTGCACGGCGGCACCGGTGAGGACACGCTGTATGGTGGCGCGGGCAATGACCTGATCCAAGGCGGCACCGACAATGATTTGATCTTCGTCGGCGCGGATGAGGGGGCCGACAGCATTGATGGCGGCTCTGGTTTGGATTTTTTGGTGTTTGACCGCAGCGGCTCGGCTTTGGCGCTGAATTTCTCGATTGCAGAGCCGGGAATCGCGCAAAGCTTGGCGGATGGCAGCTGGTTTTTTGGCATCGAGCGGATGCTGTTTCGCGGTGGTGAGGCGGCGGACTTCGTTGGGGGCGGCGCCTATATGGATCAGCTTTTCGGCAATGGCGGCAGGGATGTGTTGCGCGGCGGTGGCGGCGTGGATGAGCTTTATGGCGGTACGGGCGGGGATAACCTTTATGGTGGCGGCGGCGATGATCTGATGGTGGGATCGGGCGGCACCGACGCGCTTTATGGCGCGGCAGGCAATGATCAGCTTTATGGGGGTGCTGCGCGTGACATGCTGCATGGCGGGGAAGGGGCCGATGCTTTGGCCGGGGCCGCGCAGAACGACAGGTTGTTTGGCGATGGCGGCGCGGATTCTTTGTGGGGCGAAGATGGCGATGATCAGCTTTACTGTGGTTTGGACGATGATCAGGCGATGGGCGGCTCTGGCGATGACTTCCTGCGCGGTCAGGGTGGCAATGACAGTCTGTGGGGCGAGGTCGGCAATGATACGCTGGAGGGTGGTAGCGGAGGGGATTATCTTTACGGCGGGGCGGGCAATGACGTGGTCTATGGCCGCGGCGGCGAAGATCTTCTGTTCTCGGACAGCGGCGATGGCATTGATCTGCTGAACGGCGGTGCGGGTCTGGACTACGCCTATGTCAACCGCAGCGCCGCGACGCAGGCGATCAGCTTCAGTCTTGCGGCCTCGGTGACATTGTCGGATGGCACCAAGCTGACCTCGATTGAGCGGGTGTTTTTCACTGCGGGCGCGGGGGATGATGCGCTTGCAGGCGGGCGTTACGATGATGTGCTGGTGGGCGGGGTGGGCAATGACACCTTGGTCGGGGGCATGGGGGCGGATACGCTGACCGGGGACAGCGGTGCGGATATGTTTGATTTTGTGGTGCGGCCGCTGGCGACGATGGTGGATGTGATCAGTGATTTCGAGGTGGCAGATGATACGATCCGGTTGGATCATCTGGTGTTCACCGGCGCGGCGGTGGGCGGGCTGGCGACGACGGCTTTTGTCAATGGCAGCGTGGCGTTGGATCACGACGACCGGGTGCTCTATGACGCCACGACGGGCGCGCTGTGGTATGATCGTGATGGCACCGGGGCCGCAGTGGCTGTGCAGTTTGCACAAGTCACGGCGGGGTTTGGTCTGACGGCGGATGATTTCACCATCCTCTAAGGGTTGCGCGATCACGCACAGAAGCCGCGCGCAAAGCGATCTATGGTGCGACGATGGTTGGGCCTATCTTTGCTTCAACAGATGGAGGCGAATATGAGTTGGAATCCTTTGCTGGATGCGTCGATCCCGATGGGCGATCAGGTCGATGCGATTGAGGCGCTGATCATTCCGCGTGCGCGGGATTTGGGCGGGTTTGAGGTGCGTCGGGCCTTGCCCTCGGTGCAGCGACAAATGGTCGGGCCGTTTATTTTCTTTGACCAGATGGGGCCTGCCGAGTTTCTGACCGGCAAGGGCGTCGATGTGCGCCCGCATCCGCATATTGGGCTCTCGACGGTGACCTATCTGCTGAAAGGCCGGATGCACCACCGTGACTCGCTGGGCAGCGATGCATGGATCACGCCGGGAGAGGTCAATCTGATGCAGGCGGGGCATGGCATCACCCATTCCGAGCGCACCGATGGCGCTTTGCCGCAGACGCTTTTTGGCTTGCAAACGTGGTTGGCTTTGACCAAGGCGCAGGAGGATGCGCCGCCTGCGTTCCATAACCTTGGTGTGGATGCGTTGCCGTTGTTGGAGGCGGAGGGCAAGTCGGTGCGGTTGATTCTGGGCTCGGCTTGGGGGGCGAAGGTGCCTTTGGATCTGTCATCCGAGACCTTCTATGCCGATGCGACGCTGGCTGCGGGTGCGTCGCTGCCTTTGCCAGATGAGCATGAGGATCGTGGGGTATATGTGCTGCAAGGTGAGGTCAGCCAAGGCGGGCAGGCCTATGGTGTGGGCTCGATGCTGGTGTTCCGGCCCGGTGATGGCATCTCGGTGAAAGCGGGGGCAGAGGGCGCGCGGATCATGCTGCTGGGGGGGGCCACGATGGATGGGCCACGCCATATCTGGTGGAACTTTGTCGCCTCCAGCAAAGAGCGGATTGAGGCCGCGAAAGAGGCGTGGCGGGCGGGGGATTGGGCGCATGGGCGCTTCCAACTGCCGCCTGCGGACCACGATGAATTCATCCCGGCACCAGATCATTGAAAAACCCAGATCGTTGAAAAACATCGGTGAACCTGCTTGACGCCGCTTGGCCCCTTGCGTAATACCCCCACACGCCCGGGCAACCGGGATGATGCGCGGTGGTAGCTCAGTTGGTTAGAGTACCGGCCTGTCACGCCGGGGGTCGCGGGTTCGAGCCCCGTCCACCGCGCCACTTCAAAGCCCCCGCAAGGGGGCTTTTTGGTTTTCCGGGGCAAGTCCCGAGTTGGGACCATGATCAAGGGCGTTTGGAATCAAGGGTTTGGGTTTTGGCGTTAGGGGATCATTAAGGATTCACTCCGGCCGCTTATCCAGATCGCGCTGTTTCTCACTTTGCTTGCGCAGGCGCAGATGCCCGAGCGCACCAGCTTCGATAATCCCCCCCGAAAGTAAGGGGCTATAAGTAGAACTTTCTCGCCAAGATGAACGAGGAGATTCTGAATGAAGACAAGTAGATACACAGAAGCGCAGATCCTTGCGATCCTGCGTCAGGCCGAAGGCAGTGTGCCGGTGGCCGAGCTGTGCCGCGAGCATGGCATGAGCAACGCGTCGTTTTACAAATGGCGGGCGAAGTATGGCGGCATGGATGCGTCGCTGATCAGCCAGATGAAGGCCATTGAAGAGGAGAACCGGCGGCTGAAGCGGATGTATGCGGACCTGAGCATGCAGGCCGATCTGCTGAAGGAGGCTCTCGGAAAAAAGTGACGCGGCTATCTCAACGCCGCGAGATGGCCGAGAAGGCGGTGGCGCACCACCAGGTCAGCATTGCGCTGGCCTGCCGGGCCTTCGGTGTCAGCGAGACCTGCTATCGCTATGGCCCGAAGTTAAAGGCCGAGAACGAGGAGATCGCCGATCTGCTGGTCGGGCTGACGGACGCCCGAAAGACCTGGGGCTTCGGCCTGTGTTTCCTGCATTTGCGCAACGTGAAGGGGCATCCATGGAACCACAAACGCGTCTACCGGATTTACTTCGAGCTGGAACTGAACCTGCGGATTAAACCCCGCAAGCGGCTAAAACGGGACAAGCCCGACGCACTGGCGGTGCCGGAGGCGCCGAACATCACTTGGTCGATGGATTTCATGGCCGACCGGCTGGGGGATGGCCGCCAGTTCCGGCTCTTGAACGTGCTGGACGACTTCAATCGCGAGGGCCTGGGCATCGAGGTCGACTTCTCGCTGCCCGCCGAAAGGGTCATCCGAAGCCTTGACCGGATCATCGAATGGCGCGGCAAGCCAGGCACCATTCGGGTCGACAACGGCCCGGAATACATCAGTGGCAAGCTGCTGATCTGGGCCGATAAACGCGGCATCACGATCCAGCACATCCAACCCGGACAGCCGCAGCAGAACGCCTACATCGAGCGCTACAACCGCACCGTCAGGCATGAATGGCTGGATCAATATATCATCGAAAGCATCGAGGAGGCACAAGACTTCGCCACGCAATGGCTCTGGACTTACAACAACGACCGCCCGAACATCCCTTTCATGAATTGCAAGCAAACCATTGCCGGGCAACGGGCATTGGCGGCATCACACCCGCCCAGAAACTGAAAATGGCCGCGTGAATTCTACGGATGCACCCCGTTAAGAATGGGGGGATTACCGCCTTACGAGGCGCTCAGAGAAAAGCTATAAAGACATGAAATGGTGTCTCGCTAGATCGCCCACATTACACTTATACCTATTCCCCTCACCCCAGCCTTAGGGCACTGGTTGAGGAGGTATCAAACCGCCCTGCAACGGAGACGGGAAAGGGCTGGGACAGGCAAAGCAGCGGTTTTGCAGTCAAGCAGACGAAGGGCAGGGGCGCTTGCGGACGGAGCTGCCGACGCACCTAGGTCCATTTCCGGCTCGCCGTGACAAAACTGTCGTTTTCGACCAACCTACGTCCCATAACCCTAGGGCGAAGATGGCGGAGCCCAGCCGATCCTCAGCGCTATTCAAAGATCATTTCTGAAAGGAAGAGAACGGACAGTTCGTCCTCGGGCTGAAAGTTGAAACGTTCCCATTCAAGGGTCGTCGGTCCGGTCTTATGGATACCGTCGAGGCAGGTTGATGCAATGGCGTCGGTCGACAGCGTGTCGATTGTTAGATGAAAACGTCCAATCCGTCCGCGCCAGCTGTTTGCCGTCGTGAGAATGTAGGACAGCATGTCTGCCCGAAGTATTCCTGAGCCGGTGCTGTTTGTTGCCAATATCCGACGTGCTTCGGAAAGAATTCCGGAATCTAGGCAAAATACCTGTTTCATAGCAATGCCCATCGGATCGGCGTCAAGAACTTCTAGGGCAAAAGGCGTGGAACTTGGCACGGGTGAATAAGAAATTAGCACCTCAACTGGCACGTTGGGGTCAAACTCCATGGTCCATTGAAAATTGATATATGTTTCCAAGTCAGGGCGAAATGGCAAGGACTTTGGTCCGTACGTATTTCCATCATCTTTTATCACGCCTGCGGCGTATAGCTCTTGCCTCGCATGAAGTGGCAGTGAGGCGATTTTCGACATTAGTTCTTCAAATCTTTCGCCATATGATACCAAATCGGCAACTGGAATATCCCATTTGGCTAAAATATCAGAGATGTCGGCGCCAGTGGCGCTCTTCGCACGGACATCCAACTCATAAATTGCCGCTTGACCGTCAATCCACAAACTGAAGCCAAGATTGCGTTCCGGGGCGGGCTGTGCTTCCATCCATCGTGCGGCCTCAGAGTAGTCAATCGGAGGAAGGGGAAAAGCGACGCCAGTCCTCACGGCTTTCATACTTGAATTCCGAAACAGATAACGGGCCTTCACTGTATCGACGCTAAGATAGAGATCCTCTTCGACCAGCTCGATGCTGGCATTTGGAGCCAGACTGATCTCACCCGTATCGATCCCCGAAGCAATGGGATTAGCAAGCACGTATCCCGCTCCAAAAAGACTTGCGGCTAATACTAGGGAAACCGCTTTTCCCCTTGGCCACAACCCCATGAACATCGCCGTCCCTCTTTGAAGCTTGCTGCTCAGCTTGGATGTGGGCTTTGCAAACGACAATGATCTGGGTCAATCGATCCGACATCGGTCACGCTACGCAATGGAGCAAGGTTCCTCCATCAAATCGTGTGACCTGCTCAGAGTCGTCAATGGGACCAAAGCCACCTTTCTCATACGTCACCCATTCCACACGCACTGGGGCATCGCTTGGGGCAGTTCCGCCAACAACTGCCCCATGGACTGCTTGAATTGCAGTGAACAACGGCACGACGATAAGGTGGATAAGCCTTTGGCTGCAAAGCAGAACCCGCAATGGCATCGCCATCGCTTTCCGCTTCAAACCAAACCTGCAAAGAAGTTGGCTGGGGCGGGAGGGATCCGGGTCTGCCGTTGGACTGGTACCAGAATGATGCCGAGGCTTGCACGGTGGGGCATTGGTTGGGGCGGTTCGTCCATCGCGCCCGCCCGGTTCGCGCAGTGGCAGGCTCGTAGCCGTGTTACCAAAGTAACAGCCCGCTAGCAGCGCACAAGCTAATCTCACCTAACAACCAAACTCAGGAGAGCATCATGAGCCGCCAAATCAATCTCACGACTGCCAACGACACCTTCAGTCAGTCCAGCGTCGCTAATAATGTGGCGTTGCAGATTTTCGGGCTTGCTGGCGATGACGTCATCATCCTTGATCGTACCGATGATCTCGGGGGCAGCAACCGCGTCGATACCGGGATCGGCAACGATGCCGTGGTCAGCCATAAAGAGTTCGACAACATCATTCTGCTTGGCGATGGCAACGACACCTATGTCGGCCTCGGCTTCGGCTCATTCAGCACCGACCGCGCCGATCAAGTGTTCGCTGGCGCAGGCAACGACACTTTTGGACCTGTCGCGGTTTCGTTCCGGTTTTTTGAGAGCAATACTCGCCATCAAGGAGACCGGATATGGCAGCGATACACAGCGACGAATTCAAGCGGGATGCGGTTCGCATCCCGCGAACCAGTGGCCTGACACGGCGTCAGGTTGCGTCTGATCTGGGGGTTGGGTTTTCCACCCTGAACAAGTGGGTGAAGATGGTTTCCGATGAGGCTGGCCCGCCTGACGCTGACCAGAACCTGCTTCGAGAGAACGAACGGCTTCGGCGTGAGAACCGGATTCTCAAGGAGGAGAGGGATCTGCTAAAAAAGGCCACTCAGTTCTTCGCGGCCCCAAAGCCGTGAAGTTTGCGTTCCTTGACGACTATCGCGGCGTCCTTTCGATGGCGCGTGCGTGCCGTGTGATGGGGGTCACGGATCGCGGCCTGCGGGCGTGGAAACATCGGCCGGTATCGCACCGACAGCGGCGTGACATGGTGCTGTTGGCGCATATCCGGGACCAGCATCGGTCCAGTCTGGGCAGCTATGGCAGGCCCAGGATAGCCTCAGGGTGCAGTGGGCTTTCCAAGTGGTAGACGGAAAGATCAAGAATCGCAGAGTGCTACGCGTGTTGGAGTTCAATGAGAAGAAGCTGGCGGAGGAGCTGACGCCTGCCGCCAAGAGCGCAATCCTTGGCAGCTACACAAACATAGAAGCAGCAAGGGGAGAGCCTTCATTGTTTGACTACGGGTCTAAGCAGGCTGACACCTGATGGCCACCCGTTGCCCCTGGACTGGGGCGCTTCGGCAGTCCCGTCAACCACTGGAGGCCGCCAAAGCAGGGGTTTTGCAGTCAAGCGGACAAAGGCGCGGGCGCTTGGGCCATCGTTACGTTGCTGGCTTGTTAAAGTCAGGACCCTTCTCTAGTTTCTCTCCAATTTTAGTGACAAAGGACAAGCCCTATGAATGACGATGTATTTCCTCTTCAGCAGGGGTCGCTTGACTGGTTGTGCAGCATCTATGCCGCAATAAATGTGATGCATCTTCGCGGAACGATCGCCACTTTGAACGAAGCTGCGGTTCCGTTCGGTAAGGCCATCGAGTTTATGCAAAAGGAAAAGGGTTGGAACCTTTCGAAAGCGATCTGCGAAGGTATCGACGAGGAAAACTGCTGCCAACTGTTTCAAAAATTAAGTGAAGCAGATTGGGAGGTCGATTCAGGCAAAGTTTACCCTGATCGTCTCTCAAGGTTGAAGGAGTTGCTGGATAGAGGTGCCAAAGCTGTCGTTGTTTCACTCGTTCGCGATGCGTCAGAGGAGAAGGAAAAGCGGAAGGTGGTCATGCACTACACAGTGGTCACGGAGGTAAGTTCGACGCGCCTCACGACCTGGGACAGTCAAGGGAAAAAAATTGAACGAAACGCTGGCAGTCTTCAGTATGATGGCGCTGACGTCAGGCTTGGCTACTTTTACTTCATGAAAGCCAAATAGCGTCCCATCGTAATCGCGAAACAATAGACCGCTATCATTCAGCCAGAGGCAATCGCCTGATCAAACAAACGTCCCCCGCCGACGCCAAACCCCGTCACCCATTCCCCCCGCACTGGGGCATCGCTTGGGGCAGTTCCGCCAACAACTGCCCCATGGACTGCTTGAATTACAGTGAACAACGGCACGACGATAAGGTGGATAAGCCTTTGGCTGCAAATGAATAGCCCCTAGATTTGTAGACGCCTTGCTTGGTAATTTTGGAAGCAAGGAGGACGATATGTCCACGAACAAATTCACAGATGAGTTCAAGCGCGATGCGGTCGCACAGGTCGAGGATCGGGGCTACCCGGTGCGCGAGGTGGCCGAGCGATTGGGGGTCAGCACCAAGTCGATCTACACATGGCAGAAGCAGTTTTCGCGGCCCGCAAAGGTGATCCAAGAGGTCGATGCGCAAGCTGATGAGATCCGCCGGTTGAAGCGAGATCTGCTGCGGGTCACGGAGGAACGGGACATCCTAAAAAAGGCGACCGCATACTTCGCCAGGGAATCCCGGTGAGGTATGCGTTTATCGCCGAACACCGGCCCATCTTTGCCGTCAGGGCTATGTGCCGGATGCTGGCCGTTCATCCGAGCGGCTTCTATGCATGGCTGCGTGAACCTTTTTGTCAGCGTGCGCTGGAGGATCAGCGCCAAACGGTGCTGTTGAAGCAGGCTTGGGATGACAGCGGCGAGGTCTATGGATACCGCAAGTTGCATGATGATCTGTGCGACATGGGCGAAGACATCAGCCCCAACAGGGCTTGGCGTTTGGCGCGTCTAGCAGGGATAAGGGCCCAGAT
>NZ_LGIC01000088.1 GCF_001294535.1 Cypionkella psychrotolerans
CCCTTATCCCTGCTAGACGCGCCAAACGCCAAGCCCTGTTGGGGCTGATGTCTTCGCCCATGTCGCACAGATCATCATGCAACTTGCGGTATCCATAGACCTCGCCGCTGTCATCCCAAGCCTGCTTCAACAGCACCGTTTGGCGCTGATCCTCCAGCGCACGCTGACAAAAAGGTTCACGCAGCCATGCATAGAAGCCGCTCGGATGAACGGCCAGCATCCGGCACATAGCCCTGACGGCAAAGATTGGCCGGTGTTCGGCGATAAACGCATACCTCACCGGGATTCCCTGGCGAAGTATGCGGTCGCCTTTTTTAGGATGTCCCGTTCCTCCGTGACCCGCAGCAGATCTCGCTTCAACCGGCGGATCTCATCAGCTTGCGCATCGACCTCTTGGATCACCTTTGCGGGCCGCGAAAACTGCTTCTGCCATGTGTAGATCGACTTGGTGCTGACCCCCAATCGCTCGGCCACCTCGCGCACCGGGTAGCCCCGATCCTCGACCTGTGCGACCGCATCGCGCTTGAACTCATCTGTGAATTTGTTCGTGGACATATCGTCCTCCTTGCTTCCAAAATTACCAAGCAAGGCGTCTACAAATCTAGGGGCTATTCAAATTGGCTTGCGCGAATCTTGCCGCTACAATCCAGACCGGCCCCCGAAAGTCGGTATTCTTCCATGTAACCGGCACCCAAAATTCGCTCAACAGTGGCACCGGAAGGATCAACGGCTTGGTGTTGCTGCGTAACGCAGGCAGCAAGAAGTGGAAAAAGCAGGGCGACCGGGCAGAGGTAAAGTTTCGGCTTCATGGTATCTCCAACGTGCATGTTCTTCACTCTGTCACCAAAAGCCTTGCACCGAAAGTGGCTAGATAGCTGTTTCCGGCCCATCCCGTTCAAGTGGTAAGTAAGTGCTTATTCACTATAAGTATTTGATATAATTGAAAAATTTATGAAGAATGACTCTTGCGCACAGATTCCCGGTCTGTTTAGATTCAGGCATCGAACAGCACAAGGAACCGAACCGATGCCGAACTTCATTCCCGACGCCACCTATGACCGCCTTCTGCCTGATCTGCGCGAAGCCGCCTTGTCAGGCGACTGGCGCAGCGCCCTAGCCGAAGTGCTTGGGGCCGCCGACGTGCTGCCCGAGGTTTGCCGGGGTGATTTTGTGGAGGGTGTGCGGCTGGTGGCTTAGTTGACGTAACGTCATATGCTGTCCGGTGCATTTGATCCTTGCATATGGTAACTAAACGTGTTACCAATTAAGTGACCGATACCAAAGCAAGGCGAACCAAATGGCACTTACCCCGGCTGACAAGCAACGTCGTTACAGGGAGCGCGTGCGCAAACAAGAGACGCAAGAAAGTCTGAACACTACTGAACCCTTCAAAGAGCCTTTCTTTGAGTTCTGGGGTTATGGTGCAGATTGGAGTGCGTTTGAACTTCCACTTGCCTTGGCTGGCATCGTCGCGCCGGATTTTAAGGATGATCGTGGACCGAAGGACTTTGTGCTGCCTCACGCTACCGATGGCCTGACCGCCCCATTTGATCCCAACGATCCCTTTGATCGTCGGTCTGTTGTTTCCGGGCAGGGTTCGCTTGGCCGGGCGGAAGTCATGATTGATTGCCTTTTGGACGCGGCGGTTGCGCTATCCGGGGCTGTCCAGAGCTACAAGACGCGCGAGATCATGAAGCGCCTTGCAGAAATCGAGGCTTCCGACCTGTCGGATACCGAAGCGAAGAAGTCCGCGCTTAAAGAGGCTGCAAGGCTGCAAAAGATGCTGGACCAGCTTGAAAAGCAGGTTCGCTGGACCTTCCCGCAATGGAAGGTGACGGGCTGAAAAACGCCTAAAGAGAAGGACAGTGGCGGCGGCGCTCAAACTCATCCGCCACTGTCCAAAAACTACCGTCATCCACAGAAGGATTAAAAAGATGACCGCACTTGTTGATGTTACCACGACCACTACCCCGGCGGCAACCTTGTCGCTTGTTGAGCGTATCAAGGGCTATCTTGACACCTATAATCAGGCTGCCGCTGACGCTGATGCTGAGTATCGGCGCGAAGATCCCGACGCCCCCCCTGCACCTGTTTACGGCATCGCAGATGTGGTAAAGGGTGTGTCCGCCTCTGACATCCGCAACGGCTTGGGCTTGGATGGGCATGATGCGATGGAGTGCATTGTGGATGAAATCATGCGCGAGATCGCAGGTGACGAATATGACCCGTGGCCCGAGTTGACGAAGCAAGAATTGCGCTTCCTCATTGGTGAGAGGAGGAGCAGTTTACAGTGTCCCTATCGCCTCTTCACCGCAGCTTGGTTTGATGAACAAAAGCCTCTGACCTTTGCAGAGAGGGTTCTGGCGGATCGCCACCGCGCATGGCTGGAAAAGGATAGCTACGATAAGCGCAAGCGGCTGGCAAAGGCGCAAGCTGAGGTTGCCAAGCTGACCGGAACGGCCGCGTCATGAGCAGCACCAGCAGCCAGACCGTTGCCGCAGCGGATACCTTCGCGTTTTTCCTCTATGATGGCAGGCCGCGCGCACAACCCAACAGTGGCGGGATTATTTTCAGGCACCCCATCGTCCGTATCGGCTTCGAGGGCAAATTTACCATCAAGCGCGACACCATCACCGTTACTTTCGGTTCAAAGAAGAAGACGACCCAGCTTGGTGGAATGGACCCGCTCAACCTTGCTGAAATGCTGATGTCTGAACTGATGCGCGAAGTTCACGCAGACGCTGCCTAACCCTTACCACGACAAGCGGGCATCTTCGGATGCCCGTTTTTCTTTCCCATCCCAACAAACAGATTCAGCCAGCGACACTAAAGACTTAGGGTAACAACCCTGAGTATCAAAATGCCTGCAACCGCCACCCCGTCCGATCTGCAAAGACTACGCGCAGCACTCGCTAAAGTCGCCAAGCTGGTGATCGTGGACCCGGCTTTCTCGCCAATCTTCGCGCGTCTGGAACAAGAGATTGCACTCGCTGAGGCCGAGGGTGATCTGATCAGCCGCGCCCGAGCCGTGGCAGCGCGTCACAGCGCTATGGCTTGAATTAGCGTGTGGAGGTGTTCCAGATCAGCGCCTTCACCATAGCGTTCGCGGGTGAGCCGGTGGCCCATAAGGTCGCGCCGTATCCGTTCATCTACACCGACTTTCAACATGCGATCTTCAAACGAGTGCCGAAGTGAATAGAGGCTATGCGCTGCTGTTTCGCGCAGACCGTTCGCGGTCAGATAGTCACTGATCGCTTTTGATAGCCCTTCGCTTTCCCGGTAACGCGGAAAGCCATCGGGGAAGGCGCGCAACGCCTCTAGGCTGACACCGACAAGCGGTATCTTGCGCCGCGCATGTTTGGTTTTCAGTTTCCGACCATCCGGCTCAATGCTGATATACGGCACGTTGGAACTGAGATTGATCGTGCTTGCGGTCAGGGCGCAAATTTCCGAAGGCCGCGCGCCGGTGTTCACCATGACAAGCAAGACTGCGCGCGCTTCGGCGTCTAGCCCATCTAGCGCGCCACGTTTCAACAGCTTGTTTTTGATCCAGTCCAGAGAGAAGGGCGGGCGGGTGTTCTTTTCGCCTTCCTCTAAGCGCAACCCGCCAAGAGGTAGCGTAAGCCCGAGGCGCTTTTCTTCGTTGACCAGTTTCAGCACCTTGCCGAAGTGATCCATATTCTTGTTGACGGTGGTAGGGTTCAAATCTTCGGTTTCGATCCGTTCAAGCCACCAGTCGCGAAACGCGCGGACATCATCGCGGCTGATCTCGCCAATCGCCTTATCACCGACAACGGCAATGAAGTCGCGGATGGCCTGCTTGATCGGGCTTTTCCATTTTTTGACCTGCGCTTCTGACTTCCCGAGCGTTTTGGCCTTCGCCAGCGTCCAAAACAGTTCCAGCGCACGGGAAACCTTGATCGGCGGTTCTGCTATGGTGCCTAAGACCGCCGCCGCTTCGATCAGGTGAAGTTCATTGCCAAGAGTCTGCACGGCTTCAACCCGCTGCAAAAGTTCATGGCGTTCCAGCTTGGCAACGCGGGCCGCTGGCATGTAGCGAAAGCCACGCACGGCAGCGAGTTCCTTAGCCGCCTCAAACCGAGATTCGGCATCGGTGCTGTCACCAGCCAATCGCGCTTCCCAAGCCTCGATCATCTGCGCCCAAGCCATTGGCGCTTTTGCCTTGGCAACTGACTCGCTGTCGGTGTGAAGGCTTATCCAAACGGTTTCGCGCGCCTCTACCGGCTGGTAGCGCCGGGGAACACGTTTCACGAGTTGGTATATCTTGCCGCGTTGTTTGATGTTCATGCTGGAATGATGCACCGGAATCGCTTCAAAGCCAAGCTGAGCGCATAGCATTTTGTGTAGTAAAATGTGCAGCACTTTTGAACAAAACAAAAGGCAGTTTTTTGCAAAACTGCCGTAAGTCCTTGAAATCATTTGGTGGGCGATCTTGGAATCGAACCAAGCATGAGTCGCCTCGGCGGAGTTACAGTCCGCTGCCGCACCTTGCAGCATATCGCCCACTGCGGCGGTGATTACCGAAGCCCCAAGCGGGCGTCAAGGGCGGAAAGCGGGATTTCTGAAAGCTTTCGCCTTGCGCCCAAACCGCGCAACCCGCATTGTCGCGACCGCATGATATGGGGCTGATACGCGATGTCGGGTGATAAAAAACCAACTTGGGTTGTGGACAAAGAACGCAACCGCCGGGCTGAGGCGCGCGAAACCGTCTGGCTGTTCGGCCTGCACGCGGTGCGTGACGCGCTGATGAACCCCGCGCGCGAGAAAATCCGTCTGGTTGTCACCAAGAACGCGCTCGACAAGTTGGAGGAAGCGGTGGCTTTCGCCAAGATGGAGCCTGAACTTTCCGATCCGCGCAGTTTCTCGGTGCCGATCGACGAAGGCTCGGTGCACCAAGGCGCGGCACTTGAAGTCAAAGCGCTGAACTGGGGCAAACTGGCCGATGTGGCGATTTCGGGGGCAGGTGAGCCGCTGATCGTGCTTCTGGACCGCGTCACCGATCCGCATAACGTCGGCGCGATCCTGCGCTCGGCCGAGGTGTTTGGCGCGCGTGCCGTCGTCGCCCCCCGCCACCATTCCGCCCCGGAAACCGGTGCTTTGGCCAAAACCGCCAGCGGCGCTTTGGAGCGTCAGCCTTACCTAAAAGTCACCAACTTGGCCGAAGCGATGGTTGAGCTGAAAGCCATGGGTTACACTCTGGTCGGCCTTGATGGTGATGGCACGGTGGAGTTGTCCGAAGCGATGGCCTCCGTCGGCAAGCGCCCCGTCGCCTTGGTCTTGGGTGCCGAAGGCCCCGGCCTGCGTGAGAAAACCCGCGAAACCTGCGATATGATCGCCCGCATTCCGTTCGTGGGGGAATTTGGCAGCCTCAACGTCTCGAACGCAGCAGCGGTGGGCCTCTACGCTGCCGCCACTCGCTAAACTTTATCTAAATTGTTATCCTCTGCGCGTAAATATCCTTGGGTGCGTAGAAGTTTGCTCCGAAGGAGCGAAGAAACGTCGTAGCGGCGGGCTAGCCGCTCAGGCTTTGCCGCAGCTGCATCATCACAAATGCGCGACCGCCTCTTAAATCCGGCGCTGTGGTATCCATATCATCATGACGCGAGCCGGAACTCTCGCGGTGCCTGTTTACTGTCCCTCGTTCCACACCTTGACGTCCGGCCCACGGGTTGATCCTGTGCCCCGGACGTCTTTTTATTCACAGCCTACACTCTGGAGCCTGCCATGCTGCACAGCACCGATGCCGAAATCCGCGATATCTTAAGCACAGTGCAGACCATCGCCGTCGTTGGCTGGTCGCCGAACCCCGACCGCCCGAGCCATGGCGTGGCGCGGTTTTTGGCGCAGCAGGGCTATCGGGTGATCCCGGTCAATCCGGGGCAGGCGGGACAGGTGGCCTTGGGTGAAGTGGTCCGTGCCAGCCTGTCCGAGATCGAAGGCGGTGTGGATATGGTCGATATCTTCCGCCGCTCGGAAGAAGCGGGTGCGGTGGTGGATCAGGCTTTGGCAGCTTTTCCCAACCTCAAAGCCGTCTGGATGCAGCTAGGCGTGACAGATGCCGAGGCCGCCAAGCGCGCCGAAGCCCGCGGGGTAACAGCGATCATGAACCGCTGCCCCGCCATCGAAATTCCCCGCCTCGGCATCGCGCGAAAATCTTAACAAGCGGTAAACGCCCGACCGTAACCTATTGATTTTATATAGGAGCAGCCTCTGTCCACGCGTGGACATCCCGTGCCGCACAGCGCTTGCACCGCCGATAGCCGCCGGCCTCAGCCTGCTCTGCGGCTGCAAAAACCCGCAAATTCTTCCGCAGCGGCGGGCGCGAGGGGCAGCCGAAATCACAATAAATCCCGGTGCTCGCCACCCCATAAAACCCCGCCCGCGCGACCTTGCCCAGCAAATCCTGCCAGTCCTGATCCAAAGCCTCGCATCCGCCCGTCAAAGCCATTTCAAAACCCGCCCATCCAATGCCACCAATCCCGCCGCGATCAATCCAAACCCGGCCAACTGCCGCCCCGAGATCGCATCCCCTAGAAACACCGCCCCCAGCAGGCAAGCCGACACCGGCACCAAAAACGTCACCAGCATCAGATTGGTCGGCCCGGCTGACGCCAGCAGACGGAAATAAATCAGATAGGCCAGCGCCGTGGAAAACGCCGCAATCGCCAGCACAGCCGCGATGACGGGAAGCCCCGGCACCGGCAGGCTCCACGGTCGATCCACCACCAGCCAGATCGGCAGCAACAGCACCGCCGCCGAAATCACCTGCCCGAAAGCCGTCGCCAGTGGCGGCACCCCTAAGCTTCGAAACCGCCGCCCCCAAATCCCCGCCAGCCCATAAGAAAACGCCGCCCCCAGACAAGCAAGACTGGCCCAGAGATCGCCCACAGCCGCCCCGCCCATCATCACCACCACGCCGGCAAAGCCGCAAGCCAGCCCTGCGGCCTTCGGAACAGTGATCTTCTCATCGGTCAACAGATGCGCCAACAGGACGCCCCAGAGCGGCGTGGTGGCGTTCAGGATCGAGGCCATCCCGCCACTGATCCGCCCCTGTGCCAGCACAAACAGCGTGAACGGGATCGCATTGTTCAGCAGCCCCATCACTGCAAGCGCCCGCCACACCGGAACGCCTTTCGGAAACGCTGTGCCACTGACCCACAAAGCCAGCGCGAGAAAGCCGGTGCCAAGCCCAACCCGCCCCCACACGACACTCAACGTCGGCAGGCCGTGCAGTGCGATCGCCACAAAGAAAAACGACCCGCCCCACAGCAGGGACAGGATCGCCAGACGAAACCAATCTTTAGCGGACATTGCAGGCTCCCTTCACAGGTCGCCAGATAAACCGGACCGCCCCAGAAAAGCGACCCGCTTTATGCTATTTCTTCCGCAGCTACTTCACCCGGGTCCAAGTGCCGCCATCGCGGCAAATCCCGAACACGCAACCCCGCACCGCCAGCTTGTTACCCGCCAGCATCATGTCCGAATTATAGGTCTTGTCGCGGTCCGGCGACCAGATCTGGCCATCGTCGTAAAGCCCGTCCGAGTAGGCGACCATATCCCAGACGATCTTCTTGCCGACGTTCTCACTGGCTTTTTCTTTGCCATCCGCGCCAAACGCCTTGATCAACGTGCCACAAAACGTCGCGCCACAGGGCTTGATCTGCACATAACCGAAATTGCCATTGTCATCGGGCTTGGTTTTCCAAATCCCCTCCACCGGGTCGGCGAAAGCCGCGCTTGCGCCAAAGGTCAGCGTGGCGGCGAGTATCAGTTTCTTCAGCATGGTTTCCTCCCTCAAGGTCTTTCACAGGTTTGCGCGCAATCTTGGGCAAATCAACACTGACGTGGGGTCGCGCGGGTCTTGGCAATCGCGTCCGAGCACCCTAAAGCCTGCGGCAGAGATACGGAGGCTGTGATGATCCTATACCCGGCGATTGATCTGAAAGACGGCCAATGCGTGCGGCTGCTGCGCGGTGAGATGTCAGAGGCCACGGTGTTTGGCGATGACCCGGCGGCGCAGGCGCTGAAGTTTCAGGACGCGGGCTGCGCATGGCTGCATCTGGTCGATCTGAACGGCGCGTTTGCCGGGGCTCCGGTCAATGCGGCGGCGGTTGAGGCGATCTTGGCCCGCGTGCGCGTGCCTGCGCAGTTGGGCGGCGGTATCCGCGACATGGCGACGATTGCGATGTGGCTGGAAAAGGGCCTGTCGAGGGTGATTTTGGGCACGGTGGCGGTGGAAAATCCGGCGCTGGTGCGTGTGGCGGCAAAGGCGTTCCCCGGTCAGGTTGCGGTGGGGATCGACGCCCGCAAAGGCTTCGTGGCGACCAAAGGCTGGGCGGTCGAAACCACAGTGAAAGTCACTGACCTCGCCCGCAGTTTTGAAGATGCTGGCGTCGCTGCGATCATCTACACCGACATCGACCGTGACGGCGCGATGCAGGGCCCGAACATCGAGGCGACCGAGGCTTTAGCACGGGCCGTCAGCATCCCGGTGATCGCGAGCGGGGGCGTCAGCCGGATGGAGGACTTGATCGCTTTGCGTGATACGGGTGTTATCGCGGGTGCGATCTCGGGGCGGGCGCTGTATGACGGGGCGATTGATCTGACCGCCGCGCTGAAGGTTCTGAGCCACTAGGTCATCCTCTGTGCTCAAATATCCTCAGGGTGAGGCGAAGCCGAGGGAGCGAGCCCCCTTTCGCCGCGCCGTCGCAAGCGATAAGGTCAAATCATGCTGAAAACCCGCCTGATCCCCTGCCTTGATGTCGCCGATGGCCGCGTGGTCAAGGGGGTGAATTTTGTCTCCCTGCGCGACGCGGGCGATCCGGTGGAAGCCGCGCGCGCCTATGATGCGGCGGGGGCGGATGAGCTGTGTTTTCTCGACATCCACGCGACGCACGAAAATCGCGGCACCATGTTTGATCTGGTGACGCGGACGGCTGAGGCTTGCTTCATGCCGCTGACCGTGGGCGGCGGGGTGCGCACGCATGAAGACGTGCGGGCGTTGCTGTTGGCGGGGGCGGATAAGGTGTCGTTCAACTCGGCAGCGGTGGCGAACCCGGATGTGGTGGCCGAGGCGGCGGATCGGTTTGGGTCGCAGTGCATCGTGGTGGCGATTGATGCCAAGACCGTCAGCCCCGGCAAATGGGAGATTTTCACCCATGGCGGGCGTAACGCCACCGGGATTGATGCGGTGGAATTTGCGCGGTTGGTGGTGGCGAAGGGGGCGGGGGAAATCCTGCTGACCTCGATGGACCGCGATGGCACGCGGGCGGGGTTCAATCTGGGCCTGACGCGGGCGGTGTCGGATGCGGTCACGGTGCCGGTGATTGCCTCGGGCGGAGTGGGGACATTGGAGCATCTGGTGGAGGGTGTCACCAAGGGCGGTGCTTCGGCAGTGCTGGCGGCGTCGATCTTTCATTTCGGCGAGTTTTCGATTGGCGAGGCGAAGCAGTACATGGCTGCGGCGGGTATTCCGATGAGGTTGGCATGAGCGCGCTGGAGCGGTTGAGCGAGACGATTTTAACCCGCAGATCGGCGGACCCGGAGAGTTCTTGGACAGCGAAATTGCTGGCCAAGGGACCGGAGAAATGCGCTGAGAAGTTCGGGGAAGAAGCCATTGAGGCGATTATTGAGGCGGTGAAGGGGGACCGCGTCAAGCTGACCTCGGAGGCGGCGGATGTGGTCTATCATTTGCTGGTGATGTTGGCGGCGCGGGACGTTTCGTTGGGGGATGTTCTGGCGGAATTGGAGCGGCGCGAGGGGGTTTCGGGGATTGTGGAGAAGGCGGCTCGGTAGGTGGTCCCGAGTTGGGACCGTGAGGGGTATTGAACAATATCAATGCGTTGTATTTTCGATTTAGAGATTTTTAACGATTGCGCTGGGTGAGGTGGTGGAGCCTCCGGCGGGGATATTTAGGCCAAGATGAAATTGTTAAGGGGGTTGCGGGTTTAGCCGAATACCGACCAACCCATGCCGCGCGCCAGTTTTTCCACCGCGATGGAGCCGAGTTTGGAGTTGCCATAGTCGTTCAGACCCGGCGACCAGACCGCGATTGAGGCTTTGCCGGGGGCGATCGCCAGAATACCGCCGCCGACCCCGGATTTGCCGGGAAGGCCGACGCGATAGGCGAATTCGCCCGAGGCGTCGTAGTGGCCGCAGGTCATCATCAACGCGTTGATGCGGCGGATGCGGGCGATTGAGACGAGGCGAGGGCAACCGGGCGCACCGAGCAGGAAGCGGCCCGCGCGGGCGAGTTGGGCGGTGGTCATCTCAACCGCGCATTGGTGGACATAGGTGCCGATGGCAAGCGCGGTTGGATTGCGCAGATTGCCCATCGCGGCCATGAACGAGGCGAGGGCGATGTTGCGATGCGCGGTGGCTTGTTCGGAGGCCGCCACCGCTTTGTTGATGCTGATCGTTTCATCCTCGGCGGCGGCTTGGATGAAACGGAGGAGTTCAGCCAGAACTTCGCGCGGTTGGCGACCTTGCAGAATAGCATCGGTGACGGCGATGGCCCCGGCGTTGACGAACGGATTGCGCGGGATGCCGTTTTCTTGCTCCAACTGCAGGATCGAGTTGAAGGCGAGGCCAGATGGCTCGCGGCCAACCCGCGTCCAGATTTGATCGCCCAAGCGCCCCAAGGCGATGGCGAGGGTGAAGACCTTGGAGATTGACTGGATCGAGAACGGTGTCGCGGCGTCGCCTGCGGTGAGGGTTTCGCCTGAAGGCAATGCCACCGCGATGCCAAATTGCTGCGGGTCGATTTTCGCCAGTTCGGGGATGTAGTTGGCGACTGTGCCGCGATCTGTGGCATCGTGCATCTCGGCGGCGATCTGGTCGAGCAGAGCCTGCATCACTTACGGCTTCCAGCGCAGGAAATTGCCGATCAGGCGCAGGCCAGTGGCTTGGCTTTTCTCGGGGTGGAACTGCATCCCCAGCATGGTGTCGCGGCCGATGATCGCGGTGATGTCGCCCGCGTAATCAACATGGGCGAGTCGTTCGCCGGGGTTTTCAACGCGGAAATGGTAGGAGTGGACGAAATAGGCGTGGTCGCCGGTTTTGATTCCTTCGAGCACCGGGTGCGGGTGGTCGATGATCAGGTCGTTCCAGCCCATATGCGGGACCTTTAGGCTCGGATCGCTGGGGGTGATTTTCACCACTTCGCCCGGAATCCACGCGAAGCCCTTGGTGTCTTCGTATTCGCGGCCCCATGTGGCCATCATCTGCATGCCGACACAGATGCCCAAGAACGGACGGGCGCGGCGTGTGACGGCTTCCTCAATGGCCTCAAACAGCCCGCCGTAAGTGCCCAAGGCGCGGCGGCAGGCGGGGAAGGCGCCGTCACCAGGCAGCACGATCCGGTCGGCGCGGGCGACATCCTCGGGGCGGGAGGAGACCAGCACTTCGCCCGCATCGGTTTCCAGCGCCATGCGTTGGAACGCCTTTTCAGCCGAGTGCAGGTTGCCGGAATCGTAGTCTACGAGGACGGTGAGCATTTTGACGGGCCTTGGGTTGCTGGGGCGTCGGATGCCTCCGGCGGGGATATTTGAGCGCAGAGGATGGGTTGAGCGGCAAAAAGCAGGGGCTAGAGTGCGCCTTTGGTGGAAGGCAGGACGCCTGCCATGCGGGGGTCGGGTTCGACGGCTTCGCGTAAGGCCCGCGCGACGGATTTGAAGGCGGCTTCGGCGATGTGGTGGCTGTTGATGCCGTGGATCAGATCGACATGCAGGGTGATGCCGCCGTGGGTGGCGAGGGCTTGGAAGAATTCGCGCACCAGTTCGGTGTCAAACGTGCCGATTTTGGCGGCGGTGAAGGCGATATTCCAGACGAGGAAGGGGCGTGCGGAGAGGTCTAACGCGCAGGCGACTTGGGTGTCGTCCATCGCCAGCTGGAAATGGCCGTAGCGGCGTATGCCTTTCTTGTCGCCCAAAGCGCGGGTCAGGGCTTGGCCGAGGGCGATGCCGACGTCTTCGACGGTATGGTGATCGTCGATGTGCAGATCGCCCGTGGCCTGAACGGTGAGGTCGATCAGCGAATGGCGGGCGAGTTGATCGAGCATGTGGTCGAAGAAGCCGACGCCGGTTTTGATCTTGGCTTGGCCGGAACCGTCGAGGTTGATGGCGACTTCGATCTTGGTCTCATTGGTGTTGCGGGTGATCTCGGCTGTGCGCATCGGCGGCTCCGGTGTCAGGGTTGCGGCCTTATAGGGCGGGGGGGGCGGTTTGGAAAGGCTTTGGCTGCTGGACCTTTGGCGCAGGCCGCCTATTGTGGCGCGGATATTTGGCGGCAATCTGGTGAGACATGACAACTTATACCTGCTTCAAGGCCTATGACATTCGCGGCAAGCTCGGCGACGAGCTAAATGCAGATATTGCGCGGCGGATCGGACGGGCGTTTGCCGAGGGCTTGGGGGCAAAGCGCGTGGTGCTGGGGCAGGATTGCCGGGCGTCCTCGGCGGAACTGGCGCAGGCTGTGGCCGAGGGGCTGGTGGCGGCGGGGGGCGAGGTGATGGATCTGGGCCTGTGCGGCACCGAGGAGATGTATTTTGCCACCACGGCGCTGGAGGCGGATGGTGGCATCGAGGTGACGGCCTCGCACAATCCGATGGATTACAATGGCATGAAGATGGTGCGGCGGGGGTCTGCGCCGTTGGATGCTGCGACTGGGCTGGCGCGGATCAAGGCTTTGGCGGAGAGCGGGGCATTTGCTGAGGCGTTGCCTGCGGGGCGTGTGGTCGATGCTAGCGGGACTCGGGCGGGGTTTGTCGAGCGCGTGTTGTCGTTTGTTGATGTGGGCGCGCTGCGACCTTTGAAGATCGTGGTGAACGCGGGCAATGGCGCGGCGGGGCCGACGTTTGATGCGATTGCTGAGGCTTTGGCGGCGGCGGGGGCTCCGCTGGAGTTTGTGCGAATGCATCATCAGCCGGACGGCAGTTTTCCGAACGGCATCCCGAACCCGTTGTTGCCGGAAAACCAACCGGTGACGGCGGCGGCGGTCGTTGCGGCGGGGGCGGATATGGGCGTGGCTTGGGATGGCGATTTCGACCGTTGCTTCTTGTTCGATGCGAGCGGTGGCTTTGTGGCCGGGGAATATCTCGTCGGGTTGTTGGCGGAAGTGTTTTTGGCGAAAGAGCCGGGGGCCGTGATCATCCATGACCCGCGGGTGATCTGGAACACGCAGGATGTGGTGGCGCGGGCGGGCGGGACCACGGTAGCGGCACCGACAGGGCACGCGTTTCTGAAGCAGGCGTTGCGCGATACCGGGGCGATTTATGGCGGCGAGATGTCGGCGCACCACTATTTCCGCGATTTCATGGCCTGCGATTCTGGGATGATCCCGTGGCTGTTGGTGGCGGAGCTGATGGGGCGGTCGGGGCTTTCGCTCGCCGATCTGCTGGCGGCGCGGCGGGCGGCGTTTCCGTCTTCGGGTGAGATCAACTTTCGGGTCAAGGACGCCAAGGCCACGGTGGCGCGGATCGAGGCGGTTTATGCGCCGCAAGCGGTCGGGCGGCAGGATATCGACGGGTTGTCGCTGGAGTTTGGCGATTGGCGGTTCAATTTGCGGTCTTCCAACACCGAGCCGTTGCTGCGGCTGAACGTGGAATCGCACGGGCGGCTGGATCTGGTAGAAAAGGCCGTGGCGGAGATTTCGGCTTTGATCGGGTCGGTGGGCTGAGATGCCGGATGCCTCCGGCTAGCCGGAATGCTTTAGCATTCCGGACTGGATATTTGGGCCAAGATGAAAGCCCCGAAGGGATTTTCTCTTTCTTAAATACTCCCGCCAGAGGCTCTTTCTTGTTACATCACCGCACCGATTTGCCATGGCACGAACTCGGCCCCACCAAAGCCGAGGTCTTCCGAGAAGGTGCGCTGTCCTGACGCCACAGCGATGACTTTCTCAAGGATTTCAGCACCTTTCGCGGCGATGCTCACACCGTTTGTGAGGATGTCGCCGCAGTTGATGTCCATATCTTCGGCCATGCGGGCATACATTTCACTGTTGGTCGCAAGCTTGATGCAGGGGCTGGGTTTATAGCCGGAGACTGAGCCGCGTCCGGTGGTGAAGATGATCATCGTGGCCCCGGAGGCGATTTGTCCGGTGACGGAACAGGGATCATAGCCGGGGCTGTCCATATAGGTGAAGCCGGGGGTGGTGATCGGTTCGGCGAATTTATAGACGCCGACGAGGGGGGCTGTGCCGCCTTTGGCGACGGCGCCGAGGGATTTCTCCAGGATCGTGGTCAAGCCGCCCTTTTTGTTGCCGGGGGAAGGGTTGTTGTCCATCTCGCCGCCGTTGCGGGCGGTGTAATCTTCCCACCACTGGATGCGTTCCAGCAGTTTCTCGCCAACCTCTTTCGAGACGGCGCGGCGGGTCAGCAGGTGTTCGGCACCGTAAATCTCGGGGGTTTCTGACAGGATTGTAGTGCCGCCCATCTGCACCAGCAAGTCGGACATATGTCCAAGTGCCGGATTGGCGGTGATGCCGGAATAACCGTCCGAGCCGCCGCATTGCAACCCGATGATCAGCTTGGAGACTGGCGCAGGGGCGCGGCCGGTATGGCTGGCGACCTCGGCCATCTCGCGCAGAACCTTCAGTCCCGCGGCAATCGTGGCGCGGGTGCCGCCGGTTTGCTGGATGGTCATGTAGCGGAAATTGCCATCGGGGCGCAGGCGGCCTTGGCCGACGAGGTCTGGCACCTGCATCACTTCGCAGCCCAACCCCACCAGCAGGATGCCGCCGAAATTGGCGTTGCGGGCGTAGCCTTTAAGGGTGCGCATCAGGGTGTCGTAGCCCTCATTCACGCCAGACATGCCACATCCGGTATTGTGCACGATGGGCACAAAGCCGTCGATATTCGGCATTGCCGACAGCACCGGGTCTTTCTCGGCGGCTTCGGCGATAAAGCGGGCGACCGAGCCGGAGCAGTTCACCGAGGTGAGGATGCCGATGTAATTGCGGGTGCCGACTTGGCCATCGGCGCGGTGGTAGCCCAAGAATTCACGCGGCGGCAAAGCGGGCAGCGGGTGGCTTTCGCTGCCGATGGCGTAATCGTCGGTATGTGGCCCCATGCCGAGATTGTGGCTGTGAATATGCGCGCCGGGGGGGATATCGACCAAGGCTTGACCGATGATCTGGCCGTAGCGGATCACCTGCTCGCCCGCAGCAATCGGGCGGGTGGCGATTTTGTGGCCACGGGGAATCGCTTGGGTGGTGGCAATCTCCAGCCCGCCCGGCTGCGCCCCTGCGGGCAGATCGACCAAGGCGATCACCAGATTATCGGCTGGATTTAACCGTATCACACTTTGATTGCTTTGTAACATTTTGCTGTCGCCTTTGCTTGATCCCGAGGCTTGGCTCGGCTAACATGTTAGCATGTTACAGCTCGATGACGCCTTCTCACAAGACCCGATCGCGGATAATCCCCGCTTGCAACCGCTTGAAGCGTTCTCTGGATCGCTGGGCGCGAAGGTCTATCAAACGCTGCGGCAGGCGATTTTATCGCTGAGTTACCGCCCCGGTGAAATTCTGCGCAAGCCCGAGATTTGCGCGGAATTGGGGGTGTCGCGCAGCCCGGTGTCGGATGCGGTGGCGCGGCTGGCGGGGGAAGGGCTGGTCGATGTGGTGCCGCAAGCGGGCACCTATGTGGCGCGATTCTCGATGGCCGAAATCCGCGAGGGCGCGTTTCTGCGTGAGGCGATTGAGTTGCAGGCGATCGAGCTGGTGGCCGACAGCATAAGCGATGAGCAGTTGGTGACCTTGCGGCGCAATATCACCGTGCAGGCGGCGCTGCTGGCCGATGGCGATTTTCCGGGGTTTTATCAACTCGATGGCGAGATGCACGAGTTGATCCGCAGCTTTACCGGCTTTCGCAAGCTGTCGGCGGTGGCAGAAACCGCTTGGGTGCATGTCGAACGCGCGCGGCGGTTGGTGCTGCCGGTGGATGGGAGGGTGGCGGCGACTTTGGAAGAGCACCGCGCGATTCTGTCGGCATTGGAGGCGCGTGATCCGCAGGCAGCGCGGGCGGCGATGCGGCTGCATTTGCGGAAATTGGTGACCTATCTGGAGCCATTGGAGCGCAGCCACCCGGAGTTGTTTAATCCTTAACGCGCGATCTCGCTGCGGGCGTGGGACCGGGGGCACCCCCCCGCGTGGCGCAGGGCCGCTTTCCCCGCGGGATATTTGTGCATAGAGGATGAAGTTTTTAGGTAGATTTTAGTCAAACCGGAGCGTCCGGGTGCAGCAGGCCTTGTGCCTTCAGATCGGCCCAGAGAGCGGGCGGAATCTCGGTCTGTGCTGCGGTGACGTTGCTGTCCATTTCGGCCACACCCTGACCGCCGGGGATGTTTGAGATCACCGCTGGATGGAGCAAAGGAAACTGAAAGGCGGCATCGACGAGGCGGACGCCATGGGTTTGGCAGGCGGCTTGCAGGGCGGTGACGCGGGCGAGAATGTGGTCTGGCGCGGGGTCGTAGTTATAGAACGCGCCGGGTTTTGGCCCGGTGGCGAGGATGCCGGAGTTGTAGGGGCCTCCGATGATGATACCGACGCCGCGTTTTGTGGCGAGCGGCAGGAAGCTCGCGAGGGGGGCTTGTTCGAGCAGCGTATAGCGGCCCGCGAGCAGGAACAGGTCGAAATCGCCGCGCTCGAGCAGCCATTGGCAGGGTTGCCATTCGTTGACGCCCGCGCCGAAGGCTTTGATCACGCCTTGGTCACGCAATTCGATCAGGGCGCGGTAGCCGCCGGACATGAACTCGGACAGTTTGGCGTCAAGACCGGATTGCGAGCGATGGTTGGTGACGTCGAGATCATGGGCGTAGAGCACGTCGATGCGGTCCAGTCCCGTGCGTTCGAGCGAGGCGTCAAGCGAGCGCATCACGCCGTCATAGCTGTAATCGTAGACCTCATTGCGCGCGGGCACCTCGAACCATTTGCCCATACCGTCACGCTGATCGGGCGGGCAGGGGCGCAGATGGCGGCCGATTTTGGTTGAGATAACATAGCTGTCACGGGGCTTGCTGCGCAGGAAATGGTTCAGCCGGGTCTCGGACAGGCCCAGACCGTATAGGGGTGCGGTGTCGAAGTAGCGCACGCCAGCCTCCCAAGCGCGGGTCAGCACGGCTTGGGCGTCGGCTTCGGAAATCGCGCGGTAGAGGTTGCCGATTGGCGCGGCACCAAAGCCTAGTTCGGTGAAGTTCAACCCGCCATTGCCCAAACGATCCCAGTGTCTGATCCGCATCTTCGTCCCCTCAATTTTCACTGACATGCTAGTATGTTCTGCCTTCCCGGCCAATGGCTTTCGCGCTAGCCTTTGCAAAACGGGAGGGTTTTTATGACACGCTTTGCGCAGGTGTTTGGGGCGAAGAAGCCGGTGATTGCGATGGTGCATCTGGGGGCAATGCCAGGAACGCCGCTGCATGATCCCGAGGCCGGGGTGGAGGGGATCATCGCCGGGGCCTTGGCGGATTTGGCGGCGCTGCAGGCGGCGGGCTTTGATGCGGTGATGTTTGGCAATGAGAATGACCGACCCTATGAATTGAAGGTCGATCAGGCCAGCACGGTGACGATGGGCTATGTGATAGGCCGCCTGCACAGCCAGATCACGGTGCCGTTTGGGGTGAATGTTTTGTGGGACCCGATGGCGACGATGGCTTTGGCGGCGGCGACGGGGGCGGCTTTCGTGCGGGAGATTTTCACCGGCACTTATGCCAGCGATATGGGGGTTTGGGCACCGGATGCCGGGGCGGCTTTGCGCTATGGTCAGCGGATTGGCGCGGGCGGTGTGGCGAAATTGTATAACGTTTCGGCAGAGTTCGCTGGATCTTTGGATCCGCGCAGCTTGCCGGATCGGGCGCGTTCGGCGGTGTTTTCTTCGATCCCCGACGCGGTGCTGGTGTCGGGAGCGATCACTGGCGAAGCTGCGAAGATGGTCGATCTGGAGGCGGTGAAGCGGGTATTGCCCAATACGCCCGTGCTCGCGAATACGGGCGTCAAGCATGACACCGTGGCAGAGGTGCTGCGGGTGGCGGATGGTTGCATCGTCGGCTCGGCGTTGAAGCAGGGCGGCGATACTTGGGCGGCGGTGGACCCTGCGCGGGCGCGGGATTTCATGGACCGCGTGCGCGCGGTGCGGGGGGCATGATGCGGGCGCTTTTGACCGAATTGATGCTGGTCCCCGGTCTGTCGGGCTATGAGGAGCGGGTGGCGGGCTGCATCGGGCGGCATCTCGATGGCTTGGGGATCGCGCATCGCAGCGACCGTTTGGGCAATCTGATCGCGACCTTGCCGGGTGATCCGGAGGCACCCTCGGTGATGGTGTTCACCCATATGGATCAGTTGGGCTTTATTATCCGCAAGGTCGAGGAGTCTGGCCTGATCCGGCTGGAGAGATTGGGCGGAGTGCCGGAACGCGCTTTGGCCGCGCAGGCGGTGCTGATCTGCACCGAACAGGGCGATCTGCCGGGGCTGATTGCCAACAAAAGCCACCACGCCACGACACCGGACGAAAAATACCGGGTGGTGCCCTATGCGGAACTTTACGTCGATGCGGGTTTCGCCAGCCGTGCCGAAGCCGAGGCGGCAGGGGTGAAAATTGGCTGCCCGGTGGTCTATCTGCCGCGCGTGATTGACCTCGCGGGCGAGCGTTTGGCGGGCACCTCGGTCGATGATCGCGCGGGCTGTGCGGCGCTGATTGATCTGGGGCGACGTCTGGTGGGGCGGAAATCAGGCCCGACGGTGCATCTGGTCTGGTCGGTGCAAGAGGAATACAACCTGCGCGGCGTGTTGCCTGCGGCGACCGCCTGCGCGCCGGATATTGCCCTGCAGATTGATCTGCTGCTGGCCTGTGACACCCCGGATATGACCCAGCGCGGCGAAGTGACTTTGGGCGGAGGGCCGGGAATTTCGCTGTATTCTTTCCACGGACGCGGCACCTTGAACGGGGTTATTCCGCATCCAGCATTGGTGAAGCTGTTCGAGGCTGCGGCCGAGGCGCGCGGACTGCCGCTGCAACGCTCGGCCCATACCGGGGCGCTGACCGATCTGTCTTATATTCAGTTCATGGGGACCGAAGGGGTTGCCTGTTTGGATGTGGGATTTCCGATGCGTTACAGTCACTCCGCTCTGGAAGTGCTGGATATGGCTGATCTTTCGGGGATGGTCGACTTGTTGGAACAAGCTTTGTCGCAGATTGGTCCGGGCTTTGATCTGAGCCGGAGGCCGCGATGAGCTACACCCTCGGCGTCGACATTGGCACGTTTGAGACCAAAGGCGTGCTGGTAGATGCCTCGGGTGTCATCGTCGCACAAGCCACGCGGTCGCATAAAATGCTGGTGCCGCAGTCTGGCTGGGCGGAGCATCGCGCTGAAGAAGATTGGTGGGGTGATTTTGTTTTTGTTACCAAGGTGTTGTTGGTAGAATCTCAGGTAAAACCTGAAGACATTGTGGCGGTGGCCTGCTCGGCCATTGGCCCCTGTATGCTGCCGGTGGACGCGTCAGGCAAGCCTTTGATGAATGGCGTGCTCTACGGCGTGGACACGCGGGCGGCGGCGCAGATCACCGAGCTGACCGAAAAGATTGGTGCTGATCTGATCATGGCGCGCTGCGGCAATGCACTGACCTCGCAATCGGTGGGGCCGAAGATTTTGTGGCTGAAACAAGAGCGCCCCGAGATTTACGCCCAAACCGCGATGGTGCTGTCGGCGACGCCATATCTGACATGGAAGCTGACCGGGGACTATGTGATCGACCATTATACGGCGGCGAATTTCTCGCCACTGTATGATGTGAACCGCTTGGCTTGGACGGATGAACTCGCCGCCGATATCCTGCCGTTGAACCGCCTGCCGCGTCTTGCGTGGAGCACCGAAATTGCGGGCCATGTGACGGCGCAAGCGGCGGCGGAAACCGGGTTGGCCGTGGGGACGCCGGTGACAGTTGGCACGATTGATGCGGCGGCAGAGGCGGTTTCGGTGGGGGTGAAAGACCCGGGCGAAATGATGATGATGTATGGCTCGACCATCTTCATCATCCAACTCACGGCGCTTCCAGTGCGCGACCCTCGGATGTGGTACGCGCCGTGGCTTTATCCCGGCCAGCACGCGTCGATGGCGGGGTTAGCTACCTCGGGCACACTGACGCATTGGTTTCGCGATCAGTTTGCCCGCGACTTGGGTGAGAGGGCGTTTGGGATTTTGGCGCGCGAGGCGGCGGCCAGCCCGAAAGGGGCGAAGGGGCTGCTGTGCCTGCCGTATTTCTCAGGGGAACGCACGCCGATTCATGATCCGCAGGCGGTGGGGGCGTTCTTTGGGCTAAACCTGACTCATAGCCGAGGCGATCTGTTCCGCGCGGTGTTGGAGGGGATCGCGTCGGGGACGGCGCATGTGATGGAGGTGTGTCGCGAATTGGGGGCGGAACCTGTGCGGGTGCTCGCGGTCGGCGGTGGCACCAAGAATGCGGTCTGGATGCAGGCCACCTCCGATCTGGGCGGGGTGCCGCAGATTGTGGCGGAAAAGACCATCGGCGCGAGTTATGGCGATGCGTTTTTAGCGGCGGTGGCGGTGGGGCGAGTGTTGCCGGAGGAAATCGCTGAGTGGAACCCGGTTGCGCGGGTGGTGCAGCCTTTGGCCGAAGCGGTCTATGCGCGGCAATATCCGTTGTGGAAGCGGCTCTATCAGCAAACTCGCGATATTGCGCAGGAATTGGGGGGCGGGGCGTGAAGGACTTGATGCGGGGGGCGCTGGCGGAATTGGCGGCGGTGGCGGATCGGGTGAATCAGGTGGCGGTGGAGGCGGCTTGCGCGCGGATTTTGGGCGCGCGCCGGGTGATGCTCTATGGCTGCGGGCGTGAGGGGCTGATGATGCGGGCGCTGGCGATGCGGCTGTATCATCTCGGGGTGGCGGTCTCGATGCAGGGCGACCTGACCGCGCCGCCTTTGGGGGTGGGGGATTTGTTTTTCGCCGCTTGTGGGCCGGGGGAGCTATCGACTGTCACGGCTTTGGCGGGAGTGGCGCGGGCGGCTGGGGCGGGGGTTTTGATGGTGACAGCGGAGGCTTCGGGGGCCTCGCTCGCGCTGGCGGATCAGGTTTTGGTGATTCCGGCGCAGACGATGGCGCGGGATGTAGGCGGGGATTCGGTGCTGCCGATGGGGTCGCTGTTTGAGGGGGCGATGTTTTTGGTGTTTGAAATTATGGTGCTGCGGCTGCGGCAGATGAAAGGTGAGGCTGCGGAAGCGATGCGGGCGCGGCATACCAATATGGAGTGATGTCCACGCGTGGACAGTGTCGGCATCTTAGGGAAATCAATAGGTTAGAGTGGTGTTATTCACCCTTCGTTAACCTGTGCTCCGGGGGGCAGATTTCAAGTCGGATCGGCTTTGATAGGTGGTGGACCCTCCGGGGGGAGTATTTCAAAAAGAGCAAATATGGGTTCTTTGCATTGCTCTTTTTGAAATACTCCCGCGCGGCGCGCTCCTGCGCCAGCCAAAGGATCAGGCGTTTTTCGCCAGCAGTGCGTCGATCTCGGCGCGGGACGGCATCGAAGGGGCTGTGCCTGCGCGGGTGACCGAAATCCCTGCCGTGGCGCAGCCGAAACGCACCGCTTCCACCATGTCGCGGCCTTCTGACAGGGCGACTGCAAAGCCGCCGTTGAAGGCGTCGCCTGCGCCGGTGGTTTCCACGACTTTGCCTGCCGACATCACGGGGACGTGGACGGAGCGGGTGCGGTCGCGGTAGAGCGCGCCTTTGTCACCGAGAGTCATCACCACGGCACCGACGCCGCGGCCCAGCAAAGCGTCGGCCGCGATTTCCGCTTCGGAAATCGTTGTCACAGGGAGCCCCGTCAGGGCCTCGGTCTCGGTTTCATTCGGGGTGACGTAATCGCAGAGGGCCAGAATGTCATCGCCCAAGGTCGC
This sequence comes from Cypionkella psychrotolerans, assembly GCF_001294535.1. Taxonomy (GTDB): domain Bacteria; phylum Pseudomonadota; class Alphaproteobacteria; order Rhodobacterales; family Rhodobacteraceae; genus Cypionkella; species Cypionkella psychrotolerans. The sequence goes on from NZ_LGIC01000088.1 coordinate 21,929, forward strand.
TGCGGGGGCGGGGTTGAGGATGGTGGTGACGCCAGCGGCACGGGCGATTTCCAGCGCGCGTTTGGCGGCGGGGATCGGTTGTTCCAACTGCGTCACGAAGATCGCGGCAGAGCGGATCAGATCGGCTTTTTCTTCAACGTCTTGCACCGAGACGCGGCCAGCGGCACCGGGGGATACGATGATGGCGTTGTTGCCAGTGGCTTCTTCGATGAAGATATAGGCCGCCCCGGTGTAGCTTTCGGCGTCGATTTTTACTTCCGGGATCACGCCCGCCTTCGCCCAGGTGGAGCGCGCGATTTCGGCGAAGGCGTCATCGCCGAGGCGGGTGATGAAATGGGTTTTACCGCCCGCCATCGCGGCAGCGACGGCTTGGTTGGAGCCTTTTCCGCCCGGCCCCAAGACGAAGGAATTGCCCAAGATCGTCTCGCCCATTTTGGGCTGACGGGCGGCGCGATAGGCGGTGTCGGCAACGAAAATGCCAAGGATAACAATCGGTTTTGCGGCTTTATTCATCTCATTTGACCTCTGGCGGGATCACGCCTTTACGGAACATGAAGCAGCCGTAGAAGCGGCGCTCTCCGGTTTGGATCACCGCATAGGCCTCGCGGGCGATGTCGTAGAAGGCGAAACGCTCGATGGAGATCATCGGGCGATCAGAGCCTTCGGCGGCGTTGATTTCGGCTTGGACCTCGGCTTGCACCGCGGGGATTTCATCGGGGCTGCCTACGACTTCCATGCGGCCCGCGAAATCGGCCACGAAAGTGTCGAGCGGATAGACCGAGAGGATCGCTTGGGCCGCTTCGGCGCAGGTAAGGTTTTCCATCCTGAGCAGTTTGCCCGTGACCGTGGCGCGGGCCACCGAATCCGACGGGAAATTGGTATCAGCCAAGATCAGCACATCGCCGTGGCCCATCGCGCGCAGGCAATGCAGCACTTCCGCGTTCAAGCGCGGGTCAATTCCTTTGAGCATGGTGCCCTCCCTTTTGCGGCTAATGTGCTGGATTTCCGCGAAGGGTCAAGCCAGCCTTTGCCCGCTGGCTTTGTCGAAGATATGCGATTGGGTGGCGTCGGGGGCGAGGGTGATGCTTTCGCCGGGGCGGAAGCTGACACGCTCGCGGAATACGGCGGTGACTTCGCGGCTTGGGGTTCGCACGACGACATGGGTTTCTGAGCCTGTGGGTTCCACCACGGCGATGGTGCCTTTCAGACCTTCACTGCCTGCGGTGAAGGTCTCGGGACGCACACCGTAGACGATCTTTTGGCCCTCGGTCGCGGTCGATCCGGGCGGCAAAGCCAGTCGCGCGCCGTCCACATCAACCATGCCGCCTTTCACCACACCGTCGATCAGGTTCATCGAGGGTGAGCCGATGAAAGAGGCGACGAAGATATTGGCGGGACGGTCGTAAAGTTCCAAGGGTGCGCCGACTTGTTCGATGCGGCCGCCCTGCATGACGACGATTTTATCGGCCATGGTCATCGCTTCGATCTGATCGTGGGTCACATAGACAGTGGTGGTTTTCAGGCGCTGGTGCAGTTCTTTGATCTCGGTCCGCATTTGCACCCGCAGTTTGGCGTCGAGGTTGGAGAGCGGCTCGTCAAACAGGAACACTTTGGGGTCACGCACGATGGCGCGGCCCATGGCGACACGCTGGCGCTGCCCACCCGAAAGCGCGCGTGGGAAGCGGTCGAGATAGGGGGTGAGGCCAAGAATTTCGCCCGCCCGCTCGACCTTCTGGCGAATCGCACCGGCCTCCATACCGCGCATTTTCAGCGCAAAGCCCATGTTGGCGGCGACGGTTTTATGCGGGTAAAGCGCGTAGTTCTGGAACACCATGGCGATGTCGCGCTCGGACGGCGGCAGGTTGTTGACGCGGGCGGTGCCGATGCTGATATCGCCTGCCGAAATCTCCTCCAGCCCCGCTAGCATGCGTAAAAGCGTGGACTTGCCGCAGCCGGAGGGGCCGACGAGCACCACGAACTCGCCATCCTTGATATCCAAGTTCAGGCCATGAATCACCTGCACCCCGCCATAAGCCTTGCGCAGATCGCGGATTGTGACTTCAGCCATGTGGTTCCCCCTCGTTGTTGCCGCAAGAATAGTCACGCCGGGGGGCGCTGTCTATCTGCTGATCATACTAACATGTTAGAATCTTGACAGGGGCATTGCCACAGGCCAAGCTAAGGCCAAGGAAGGTGTTTGCGGTGGGAGGGGAGGCCTGCATGCAGGGTGTGCCGGACGGGCCACCGGGTTCCAAAAGTTTAGCGGTTCCAAAGTTTCGACAGATAACAGCTCGGCGGTCTTTGACCGCGCAAGGGCAAAAAGGGAGGAGACGTCTTGAAAGTAGAACTTTATCAGGCCGCAGTTCAGGCCACGCTCAGCCGCCGTCGCATGTTGCAAGGGGCGACGGCGCTGACCGCACTCGCGGTGATGCCGAAGGTGATGGGCTATGGCCCCGCCATGGCACAAGATTCGGTGCGCGCACAGATTTTGCAAATTCCGGGTGTGGGCAAAGGCTCGCCCACCGATGCGGATTGGCAGAAGGTCGGCGAGATGTGTCTGGCTGAGACCAAGGCCAATGTGGCCGAGGGCGAGTTTGCAGGCGTCGAGCTGGCGTTCTTCGGCATCAATAACAACGGCTTGCACAACATCCTGTTCCGGGGCCTGTTGAAGGGCTGGGAGGCTTACACTGGCGCCAAGATCAACTGGATTGACCTTGCGCAGGCTGATTATAACCCGCGTCTGCAGCAAAGTATCGCCACCGGAACGGTCGATTTCGACATTCTCGCGATGGGTGCGCCGCTGGAGGGCGATACCGCCAGCAAAGGCCTGCTGGATGAGATGCCGGATTGGGTCAAGACCCAGATCGACATGGATGATTATGTGAACTACCTGAAGGCTCCGGTTGGGACATGGGATGGCAAGACCTACCGGATCTCGATCGACGGTGACTGCCATACCTTCGCCTATCGGACCGATTATTTCGGTGAGGGCGCTATTTCTGGCATGGCTGAGCCGCCGAAGACCTGGCAAGAGGTCAACGCCTATTCCAAGGCGATCGTCGGCAAGACCGATCCGCTGACCGGGCAGCCAGCGATTGGCTATCTGGACCCGTTGAAGGGCTGGGGCGGCTTTGGCTTCTACTTCCTTGAGAACCGCGCGGCGGCTTATGTGAAGCATCCGTCCGATCCGGCTTGGCTGTTCGATCCTGAAACGATGAAACCGCGCGTCAACAATCCGGGTTGGGTGCAGGCCATTCAAGACGTGATGGACCTGATCGCAACCCCGGGTGCTTATCCGGCAGACCAGATCAACGCCGATCCGGGCACTACAGCGTTCTCGCAATTCCTTGCCGGCACCGGGTCCAGCCTGATGTGGTGGGGCGATGTGGGGTCCAACGCGCGCACGTCGGATACTTCGGTGGTCGGTGACGTGGTGGGCTTTGGCATCAACCGCGGTTCCGACAAGGTCTATAACGCCAAAACCTCGGCTTGGGAGGAGACCTATAACGAGTCGCCGAACATGGCCTTCCTCGGTTGGGGCGTCTATGTGACCAACCGCGTCTCGGCGGATGAGAAAAAGCGCAAGGCGGCGTGGTCGGCGGCGGCGCATCTGGGTGGCAAGGATATTTCGCTGTGGATGGCGGCCTATCCTTCGGGCTTCCAACCCTACCGCAACAGCCAGTTCCAATACGACGAATGGGTGGCCGCAGGCTATGACAAGGCGTTCATCGAGGATTACCTCGGCTCGAACCTTGACAGCTATAACCACCCCAACGCCGCGATTGAACCGCGTATCCCCGGCATCTTCCAATACTATTCGGTCGCCGAGGATGAACTCGCCAAGGGCTATTCCGGCCAATACAAATCGGCACAGGAAACCGCTGATGCGATTGCGGCGGCTTGGGAGAAAATCACCGACCAGATCGGCCGTGACAGCCAGATTGCGCTGTATAAGGCCAGCTTGGGGATGTGATTTCGGCGTGGTGGTGGGGTGAAACCCTCACCCTACGATAATCGCATAGGGATTTTTAACCTTATGCTGGCATGACTGAGGGTGCGCATGGCTTGCGCACCCTAATTTTCCCAAGCGGGGCGATGCGGTGAGCAGTTCAGGCGATCTTCTACACGTTGTCAGCAATGACAATATCTCGGATCAGCGTCGCGCGCTGGGGCGGGGCATCATCTGGGGCTCGGCGGCGTTGATGGCGCTGGTGGCTTTGGTGCAGCTTTTGCAGGTGCAGGGTCTGCATGACTTCGGCCTGACGAGTTGGCGGCCAACGCTTTACGCTTATATCTTCTGGGCGATTTGCCTCAGCTGGGGGCAGGTTTTGCTGCATGGTGAGCATGGCAAGCGTACTTTGTTCGTGCTGCCTGCGGCGTTGTTTGTGATCTCGCTGACGGTGTTTCCGTTGCTGTTCGGCTTGGTGATTGCGTTTTCCGATTGGAACCTATCGAGCCCGGATGGCCGGCATTTTAACGGACTGACCAATGTGCGGCAGATGTGGGCCGATCCGTTCTACTGGAACGCGCTACTGAACATGGTCTGGTATGTGCTTGCGATCCTTGTGGAATATGCGATTGCCTTCGGGCTGGCTTTGGCTTTGAACGCCGAGATCCGGGCGCGGAAGTTCTTCCGGGTGGCGTTTCTGCTGCCGTTGATGCTGAGCCCCGTGGCGGTCAGTTGGATGATCGGCAAGTCGATGCTGGAGGCGCGGTTTGGCCCGGTCGCGCGGTTGGCGCGGTTTCTGGGCTGGGAGACGCCGTCGTTCTTTGGCACCCCCGGCGTGGCTAAGGCAACGATCATGCTGATGGATGCGTGGACCTTCATTCCGTTTATGATGATCATGATTTTGGCGGGCTTGCAGGCGATCCCGAAAGAGTTGAACGAGGCGGCCAAGGTCGATGGCGCGAATGGCTGGCGGGCGTTTTGGGAGGTCACGTTCCCGATGATGCTGCCAGTGTCGATCACCGCCATCCTGATCCGGATTATCTTCAAGCTGAAGCTGGCCGATATCGTGATTGCAGTCACGTCCGGTGGGCCGGGCGGGGCGACCGATACGGTGACTTCGTTCATTTTCCGTGAGTATAGGGACCGCTCGAACGTCGGCTACGGCACGCTTCTGGCGATGTTCTATTTGGTGCTGATCATCATCGTGATGACGATTTTGATGAAGCTTGCGGATCGGTTTGCGAGGCCCCGGACATGAGTAAAGCTGGCATGAGTGAGGCCAATATGAACGGGCAGATTTTCAAGGATTCGGCCGCCGACCGCAGCTTTCGCCCAAAATGGTTCACCGGGCGGCTGTTCGTTTATGGCCTGCTGATCCTGTGGGCATTTATCTGTTTATTTCCAATCTATTGGACGCTGACCACCAGCTTCAAAATGGCCCCCGACGTGATGAAGGGCAATCTGATACCGTGGCTTGATTTCACTCCGAAATGGCTGGGTTGGAAGTCTTTGGGTCTGTCGCCCGATACGATTGGCGCCGATAGCACGGTGCGCGATGAGTTTATGAAGCGCTTCACCAATTCGGCGATCACCTCGGTGACATCCTCGGTTCTGGCGGTGATGCTGGGGTCGCTGGCGGCTTATGGGTTGAGCCGCTTTAACTATAAATTCCTGTGGATGGGCAATAGCGACATTTCATTCTTTTTCCTAAGCCAGTTGATCCTGCCGCCGGTAGTTTTGGCGCTGCCGATGCTGGTGCTGTATAAAGAACTGGCGCTGCTGGATACGCGCATCGGCTTGATTTTGCTCTATACCCTGTCGGTGCTGCCGATCGTGATCTGGATCATGCGCGACCAGTTTTCCTCTATTCCGACCGAGTTGGAGGAGGCGGCATTGGTCGATGGCCTGTCGATCTGGGGCGCGTTTATCACCATCATTCTGCCGATTGCATTGCCGGGGATGGTGGCGGCGTTCATTCTGTCACTGGTGCTGACGTGGAACGAGTATTTCTTCGCGGCGCTGCTGACCTCAACCCATGCCAACACTTTGCCGGTGATGGTGGCCTCGCAAACCGGGTCACAGGGGATTTCGTGGTGGTCGATGGCGGCGCTGTCGTGGGCCGCGATCTTGCCGCTTATTGTGATCGGCGTGGTGCTGGAGCGCTATATTATCAAGGGCATGGCGGCTGGGGCGATTAAGTAATGCTCAAAGGCATTGATCGACATCTGTCGGCGGAACTGGTGCATGTGCTGATGCTGATGGGGCATGGTGACGCGCTGGTGATCTGCGATGTGAACCATCCGGCGGCGACGATTGCGGCGAAGACCACGCATGGCCGGGTGGTGGATATGGTCGGCTGTGATATTCCGATAGGGCTGGCCGCGATCCTGACACTGATGCCGCTGGATACATTTGTGGATACGCCTGTCGCGCGGATGCAGGTGGTCGGCGATGCGGGGGCTGAGATGCCGATATTCGGGTTGGTGCAGGGCGTGATTGACGCCGCCGAGGGGCGAGCGGTGCCGATGCAAGCGCTGGAGCGGTTTGCGTTTTATGAGGCCGCCGGGCGCGCCTTTGCCATCGTGCGCACCTCTGATCCGGGGCCCTATGGTTGCTTTATCCTGAAGAAGGGCGTGGTGGATTTGGCGCGGCTTTAGACCCAGATTTGGTTAGGGTCGGGCAGTGGGATCGCGTCTAGCAGATCGCGGGTATAAGCTGCTTGCGGGTTAGCGAACAGCTCGGCGGTGGCGGCATTTTCCACGATCTGACCTTGGTGCAGCACGAGGATGCGGGTGCAGAGACGGCGGATCACGCTTAGGTCGTGGCTGATGAAAGCCAGTGTCAGGCCAAGATCTTTCACCAAGGATTCCAGCAGGTTGAGAATTTGTGCTTGGCTGGAAACATCAAGGCCAGAGACGATCTCATCCGCCAGAATGAACTCGGGTTTCAACGCAATGGCGCGGGCGATGCCGATGCGCTGGCGTTGACCACCCGAGAGTTCATGCGGGAAGCGCGCGGCGAAAGCGCGGGGCAGGCCGACGTGATCAAGCGCCTCAAAAGCCCGCTGTTTGGGATTGTTAAAGTCGTGCAAAGACAGCGGGGCGGCGATGATTTGGCCGATACGGTGGCGCGGATTGAGGCTGCTCATCGGGTCTTGGAAGATCATCTGAAAGCGGCGGCGCAGCGGGCGTAAGTCACGTTCGGTGAGGTGGGTGATATCTTGGCCGTCGAACTTTATCGTGCCGCCCGAGGGCTCTAGCAGGCGCACCAAAGCGCGGCCAAGCGTGGATTTGCCGGAACCGGAACCGCCGACGATGCCAAGGATTTCGCCTTTTGGGATGCTGAAGCTGAGCCCCTTGAGGATTTCGAGCCGGGGTGCCGCCCCGACCAGCGGTTTTTGTGTCATATCGGCCAGTGACAGCCGCAAATTATCAATTTGGTAAAGGTTTGGGGGGTAGATTTCAGACATGCGCGCTCCGATCTGCGGCTTCGACTTCGGCGCGGGTGGCTGCGATCACGGCATCGGACACCGGGGTCAGGCTGCCGTCGGGGTCGGTGTATTTGGGAGTCGCGGCCAGCAGAGCGCGGGAATAGGGGTGTTTGGGGGCATGAAAGAATTCAGGGATCGTGCTGTCTTCCAGCACATAGCCCGCATAAAGCACCGACAGGCTTTGGCACACCTTGGAGACCACGCCCAGATCATGGGTGACAAACAGCAAAGCGGTGCCGTGGCGGGCCTGCATCGCGGCGATCAACTTCAGGATTTGCTTTTGCACGGTGACATCAAGGGCTGTGGTCGGCTCATCGGCGATGATCAGTTTGGGTTCGGCAGCAAAGGCGGATGCGATCAGGATGCGTTGCCGCATCCCGCCGGAAAGTTCATGCGGATAGCTGCGCATCACCCGCTCGGGGTCGGGGATTTGCACCTCGGCCAAAAGATCACGGGCGCGTTTTTCGGCATCGGCGCGGCTCCAGTGCAGGATATCGACCAGACGGTTGGTGATCTGCGGCCCGATGCGGCGCGACGGGTTCAGCGCGGTCAGCGGGTCTTGCGGAATCAACGCACATTTCGCCCCGATCAAAGTGCGGCGCTGTGCGGCGGGCAGGGCGAGCAGATCGGTGCCGTCAAGGATGATTTGCCCGCCGGTGATCTCTACCGATTGCGGCAGGGTGCCAAGAATAGCTTTGCCGATCATCGACTTACCCGCGCCGGACTCGCCGACCAGACCGCGCACCTCGCCGGCGGCCACCTCCAGCGACACCCGGCGCAGGATTTGATCGGGCCGGCCTTTCAGGCGGGCCGAGAGATTGCGGATCGAAAGGTAGCTCATCGCAGCACCGGATCGAAGCGGTCTTTCAGCCCTTCGCCCAGTTGCGAAAAGCTTAATACGGTCAGGAACAACGTGATCAGCGGGAACACCAGAACCCACCAGGCCTGGTGGATGCTGGCGCGACCTTCGGCGATCATGCCGCCCCAGGTGGGGTCATCGGTGGAGATGGACAGGTTGACGAACGACAGGATGGCTTCGACGATGATGGAAATCCCCATTTCAAGCGTAAGCAGAACGACGATGGTGGGCAGCACGTTGGGCAGAATCTCGGTGACCATGGTCGACAGCCGGGTGCGGCCCGCGACTTGGGCGGAGGCGACGTAATCCATCGCACCTTGGGTCATCGCTTCGGCCCGGATCACGCGGGCGAAGCGGGTCCAATCGATCACCACGATGGCGATGATGATCGAGGTCAGGCTGGGGCCAAGTACAGCGATGAGCAGGATCGAGAACAGAACCGGCGGGAAGGCCATCCAGATATCAATCGCGCGGCTGATCAGGATATCGACCCAACCGCGCAGAAATCCGGCGAGCAGGCCCATGGTGGCGCCGATGATGCAGGTGATTGTTCCGGCTGTCAGAGCCACGGTCAGGGCCAGTCGCGCGCCATAGAGGATGCGGCTGAGCACGTCGCGGCCTAGGGAGTCAGTGCCGAGAAGATAGCCAGGCTCGTGCCCCTGCAGCCAGAACGGCGGCAACTGACCTAGGAACAGGTCTTGGGCGAGCGGGTCTTTCGGCGCGATCAGCGGCGCGCAGATGGCGGCAAGCGTCAGCAGGGTTAGCCATGTGGCTGACAAAACCAGCCGCGCGGGCAGTTTGCGCCTGATCGCGCTGCGTCCGTCAAGCATGGCGCAACCTCGGGTTCAAAGCGGCATAAGTCAGGTCTACCAATAGGTTAACTCCGGTGAAGATCACCGCGAACAGGATGACGATGCCTTGGATCAGCGGCAGATCGCGGTTGATCACCGCATCAATCGCCATATTGCCGAGGCCCTCGTAGGAAAACAGCCGCTCGATGATAACCGTGCCACCGATCAAGAAGGTGAACTGCACGCCGACCAGCGTCAGGGTCGGCAGGATGGCATTCGGCAGCGCCTCGCGCAGGATGACATGGGTTTCTGAATAGCCCTTGGTGCGGGCAAGGGTGACGTAATCCAAATGCATGGTCTCTTTAAGCGATTGTTTAAGAAGTTGGCTGATGATGGCCGCAAGGGGAATCGCAAGGGCCAGGGCCGGCATGAACATATGGGCTGCGATATCCAGCCATAGATCGAAGCGCAGGCGCAGTAGGGATTCGGTCAGGTAGAAATTTGTGCTGAACGGCAGGGGGAGTGAGGGGGTGACGCGGCCCGAGATGTGAAAGATCGGGATCAGCACGCCGAAGGCAAGGATCAGGATCAGCCCCCAAAGGAAATCGGGCACCGACAGCGCCATGCCATTGCCGATGTCTATCGCGGCTTCGGTTTTGCTGCCGCGCAGGCGGGTGCCTGTCAGCGCCATGAAACCGCCGATGATGATGGCGATGATCAGCGCCATCACCGAAAGCTCTAAAGTCGCGGGGAGGCGGCTGAGCACCAGCTGCAACACCGGTTGTTTGGTGGTGATCGAGGTGCCAAAATCACCTTGCACCACACCGGACAACCAGATCAGAAATTGCTGCGGGATGGATTTATCCAGCCCGTAAAGCGCTGTCAGCCGGGCGACATCTGCCTCGGTCGCGCCGGGGGGAAGCATCATGGCGATCGGGTTGCCGGGCACCACGCGGATGACGAAAAACACGATCACTGCCACGCCTGCCAGCGTGATCAGGGTGGTGCATAATCGCAGAAGCACCGATTGGAGAAATTGCATAGGCGGGGGCTTCCTAGGTGGTCGTGCAGGGATCAAACGGTTTCGACTGCTTTTTCAGGAACGGAACTATCCCGTAGGGGGACTGGGGGACGCGAAGTCCCCCAGCCGTTGACAGGAAAGTTAAGCGAAATCAGCTACGCCCGCTTCATCAGATAGGGCAGCAGCGCCCCAGAGGCATGTGGCGTCACGACAACGCCCTTGGCCGACAGGATCGGCTGCACATATTGCAGCAGCGGGATCACCAGCGCGTTCTCGGCGATGAAAGCGTCGACCTTTTTCCAGCCGTCGATGCGCTTTGCCTCATCCTTTTCGCCCCAGAGCGGGCCGATCATGTCGATCAGATCCTTGCCATCCCAGACCGAATGTGGGCTTGGGCCGAACATCGCAAACCCGGTTGAAGTGGTCGGATCGCCTACCGAATTGCCCCAGTTGTAGAAGGCGGCGGGGGCGAGTTGGTCTGCGGCGCGCAGTTCATAGTGCTTGGCGATCTCGTAGACCTCGATCTCGGCCTCAATGCCAACCTTGCGCCACAACCCGACGATGGCTTGGATCATCTCATAGTCTTTGGGTTTGAAGCCCTTGGTGGTTTGAATTTTGAATTTCACCGGATTATCAATGGAATAACCCGAGTCCGCCAACAGTTTCACCGCCAGATCAGGATCGTAGGGTACCTTGATGCTGGCATCATAGGCGTCGTATTGCGGGGTTTCCAGCGTATCAATCGCCACGCCGTAACCCTTGAGCAGACGGTCGATGATGGTCTGTTTGTCGATGGCATGGGCGGCGGCTTTGCGCACATTCGGGTCCAGCATCACCTCGATATCGTTGAGGAAAATCATGCCGATGTCGGAAATTGGTGTTGCGGTTCCGGTCAGCGTGGCCTTCAGGCGGTCATATTCCTCGTATGGCACCTCCAAAGTGACATGGGAATTGCCGGATTCGACCTCGGCCACGCGGGCGGCGGCGTCGGTGACGAATTTGATCGTAACGGTTTCAAACTCCGGCTTGCCGCCCCAGTAATTCGCGTTGGCTTTCAGCCGCACGAAGGCGTCGCGCTCAAATTTCTCCACCATATAGGGGCCAGAGCCGATCGGGGCAGCCTCAAAGCCTTCGGCGCCAACCTTGGTGTAATAGGCTTTCGGCAGCACATAACCGGTCAGGAAATACATCCATTTGAAGATGGTGGGGTCGAATTGCGCGACATCGGCCAGCACTTTGTTGCCCTCAACGCGGTGATTGGTCAGCGTGCCCCAGACAAACTGGATCGGGCTGCCAGTGGCCGGATCGGCGACACGGGCAAGGCTCCACGCCACATCTTCCGCGGTGAGGGGCGAGCCATCATGCCATGTCACGCCGTCGCGGACGGTCATCCAGACTTGGGTTTTGTCGTCATTCCAGCCCCATTCAGTCAGAATGCCGGGGGCTGGTTTCAGATCGGGTTGTTGCAGAATGTATTGGTCAAACACCGACTGATAGATGCCCTGAATCGTCGGATTAACCGCCGAAGGCCCGGTCGTCGGATCCCAGGCGGGCAGGTTGACGTTATAGGCGATCACCAGTTCTGCGATGGCCTGCGCACGAAGCGGCAGGCTGAAGGCCGCAAGCGCGACACTCGCGGCGGAGAGTTGTAAAAGCGCACGACGGTTGAGTTTCATAGCAATTCCCTGAGGTTATGGATGAAGCCGGGGTTATTTCCCGGTCAGTTTTTGGGCGAGAAGATAGCCAGATCCGGCCCCCAGACCCGCACCGGGCCAAACGGCGGCTCCGGTCAGGTGCAGGTTTCGGATCGGAGTGGAGCCGTCCGCAAACCCACGCACCGGGCGGAACAGAAAGTTCTGCGCAAGGTGGTGGCTGCCGCAAATCTGATCGCCGCCGACCAGATTGGGGTTGTCGGATTCAAGTTCGGTCGGCGGCACGACGCGCAGACCGAGGATTTTGGCCCGGGTGCCTGGGGCGTAGGTCTCCAGAATATCCAGCGCGCGTTGGGCGAAGGGTTCGGCGGCCTGCGGCCAATCCGTAGCGCTGATTTCGCCTTTGGCGTCACCTTTGATTGCGCCCGGTGCCATGCGGATTTGCAACCAAAGCGTGTGCTTGCCCTCAGGCGCGCGGCTTGGGTCAACGCTGGTGGGTTGGCCGACAACGATAATCGGCTCGTCCGGCAACAGGCCCGCTTTGGCCTGCTGATAGGTGCGCGCCATTTGATCAAGGCTGGGGGAAAGATGCACATAAGCGAATGATTTCAGATCATTGCCAGATTTCCAATCGGGTAAATCGGACAAAGCCAGATGGATCATCATCGTGCCGGGGGCGTGGGTGAAGGCGGTCAGGTTGGCGTCAAAATCGCTGGTGGTCCCGGTCAGACGTGGCAGGGCACGCGGCGCAACATTGGCGATCACGGCGCGGCGGGCGGTGATTTCGCGGCCATCCGCCAGCACGATTCCGGTGGCTTTGCCGTTGGTGTGCAGGATGCGGTTGACGGTTTGGTTGGTTTCAATATGCCCGCCGCGCGCGGTGATCGCGGCAACCAGCGCGCGGATGATCGTATCCGAGCCACCCTTGCCCAAAACCATGCCAAAAGCTTGGCCCGCCATGCCCTCCAAATAGGGAAACAGCGCGCCGCCCGCGACATCGGGGGCGAAATCGAGATGCATGCCCCATGCGCCGAGCATCGCCTGGACTTTGGGCGACTCAAAGGTCTGCGTCAGCCATTGGCGGGGCGATTGCAGCAGGAACCTGGTCACGTCCAGTGTGCCACCAAGGCCTTTGGTGCGGAGTGTTTTGAACACGAAATATGCAAGCGCATGTAATTTCATCCGTGCGCCAAGAAGGCCAAACAGATGTGGGGCTTCAGACGCGAAACCTTCCGTCAGCCGCGTCCAAGTGGCAGCATCCGCTTGCGACAGCTTTGCAATGCGGGCGCGGGTGGCGGCGGCATCGGTGGAGACGCCGCACCATGTGCCGTCGGGGAATACAGAGGAGAAGGGGCTGGCAACAGGCGCAAATTCCAACCCATGTTGTGCCAATTCCGCGCCATAGACCTTCATAAAGGGTGATCCGGCAAACAGAGACAGGTTCATCGCCGCCCAGTCATGCTGAAATCCCGGCAGCGTATAGGCGCCGGATTTCACCGCTCCGCCTGCAACTGCAGCCTGTTCAAACACGGCCACTTTCCAGCCGGAAGCGGACAGATGCAGGGCAGAGGCAAGGCTATTATGGCCCGCGCCGATGAAGACCGCGTCGTAGCGTTCGGACATATTTCGCTCCGGTTGACTTAAGGATATTTGCAAATGCATTTAATTCTGTCTAGTCTTATTCCGTAAGGCGGGACAGCCGCCGCAATCAGGGAGATAGCGATGAGTTCAGCTGATGTGTTGGCCGGTCTGGCCGGAATGCTCGCCTCGGGCGGGGTGGAAGTGGTCGATTGCACTGGGGTGCTGGGGCCGAACACGCCGCTGTTGAAGCTGCCGCCCGATTTCGCCAAGGACACGCCCGCGATCGAGATTCACCGGATTTCGGAATACGACGCCGATGGCCCGTTCTGGGCGTGGAACTGGTTGAAGGTTGGTGAACATTCCGGCACGCATTTTGATGCGCCGCACCATTGGATCACTGGCAAGGATTATGCTGACGGTTATACCGACACGTTGCCAGTGCAGCGCTTGGTTGCTCCCGTTAACGTTTTGGATTTTGCGGCGGAATGTGGGGCGAACCCGGATTTCCTGCTGACGATTGAACATGTGAAGGCGTGGGAAGCCAAGCATGGCGCGATTGGCGCGGGCGAATGGGTGGTTTTGCGCTCGGATTGGGACAAGCGCAGCCATGACGAAGCGCTGTTCCTGAACGCCAATGAAACCGGACCACACACGCCGGGGCCAACCGCTGAAGTGATTGAGTATCTGATTTCAAAGGGAATTGTCGGCTGGGGCAGCCAGTGCATCGGCACCGATGCGGGGCAGGCAGGCGGGATGACTCCACCGTTCCCGGCGCATAATCTGCTGCACAAGAACAACTGCTATGGTCTGGCGTCCTTGGCCAATCTGGACCGGCTGCCTGCCAAGGGGGCGATCCTGATTGCGGCACCGCTGAAGATTGAGAACGGCACTGGCTCGCCCATTCGGGCCTTGGCGCTGGTGGCGCGTTAAGCAATGGCCGCCGATCTGGGGAAATTCGATCACGTCATCATCGGCTCGGGCATCAACGGGCTGGTGGCGGCCAGCATGCTGGCGCTGAAGGGCGCGCGCGTGCTGGTGTTGGAGCGGGAAGACCGGATCGGCGGCTGTCTTTTGACCGAGGAAGTGACCCTGCTGGGGTTCCGCCACGACGTGATGGCGGCGACCTTTGTGTTGTTCATGACCTCGTCTGCGGGGGCTGCTTTGGGACCGCATCTGGCGCGGCATGGCTTTGAATATTGCCATTCGCCGCATCCAACGGCGGTGCTGCGACCGGATGGGACAGCGCTGGTTTTGACGATGGATGCGGCGAAGAATGTGCGTTCTTTCAATGCCTTGTCGGCGGGAGATGGCGATCAGCATGCGCGGGATGTTGGTGGCATTGCAGCCGATGCGCCGTTCCTGTTCGCGCTGTTGGGTGGGAATCTATGGTCTTGGGCCACAGCGAAACTGCTGTTTGGGCAGGTGAGAAAGCGCGGATTGCGCGGCCTTGCGGCCTGGATGGGGAGTGCTTTGACCCCGGCGCGGGGTTGGTTGCAGAGCAATTATCAAAGCCCGCTGGTGCAGGCGTTGTGGGCGCCTTGGGTGTTGCATTGTGGGTTAACGCCAGAGTCCACCTATTCGGCGCAGATGGGCAAAGTGATTGCTTTCGCGCTGGAAGCGGCGGGCGCGCCGATCTCGAAAGGCGGGGCGGGGCAGGCCGCTTTGGCGTTTCGGCGGTTGATTGAGGCGCATGGTGGGGTGATCCGTACGGGCACTGACGTTGAGAAAATCACCACGCACGATGGTCGGGTGACGGGGGTGCGGCTGGCAGGCGGCGAGGCGATTGCTTGCGCGTCTGTGCTGGCTTCGGTCGCGCCGGATCAGCTTTACGGGCGGTTTCTGGATGTGAACCTGCCGGAAGAACAGGCGGCGGTGCGGCAGTTCCGGCATGGGCGTGGCAACTTCCAGTTGCATTATGCACTGGATCGGCATCCTGAATGGTTAACGGCTGGCTTGGATGATGTGGCGCTGATCCATCTGGCGGATGGTGTGGATTCGGTGTCGAAATCCGCCAATGAGGCCGAGCGCGGGATGCTGCCCGCCACCCCCACGATCTGCGTAGGGCAACCGCATCGGTTGGATCCAAGCCGCTGTCCTGAAGGCAAGGCAATCTTGTGGTTGCAGATCCCCGATGCGCCACGCGTGATCAAGGGTGACGCAAGCGGTGAGATTGCAACGCAGGATTGGGAGGGCGCGCGGGAAGCGTTTGCGGACAGGATTGAAGTGATTTTATCACGCCATATCAAAGATTTCGACAAGATCAAACTGGCGCGGAAAGCCTATTCCCCCGCTGATTTGGAGAGGATGAATTGCAACCTTGTCGGCGGCGACCCCTATGGCGGGGCGTGCAGCATTGATCAGTTTTTCATCTGGCGGCCGTTTGCCCATTCGACGAATGGCACAGGCCCGGTGCGCGGGTTGATCCATATTGGTGCCTCGACCCATCCGGGGCCGGGCTTGGGTGGTGGCTCGGGATTTAACGCGGCAAAGAGGTTGGGCGCATGAACGATGAAACCCCCGCAGTGCCGCGTTTGGGTGAGATTGGCTTAACTAATTTCGCCCCCTATCTGATGAACCGCATCATGGGGCGCTACAACGCCAGCTTGCGCGATGAGATGGCCGATCTGGGGCTTTCCACGCCGAAGATGCGCGCGCTGGCGGTGCTTTCGGTGGTTGAAGGCCCGCTGATCCGGGAGCTCGCGATCTATACGGTGGTGGATCCCTCCACCCTCAGCCGCAGTTTGGACCAGTTGCAGGCGGATGGGCTGATCCGGCGGGAGATCGACAGTGCGGACAGCCGCGCGGTGCGGGTGTTCGTCACCGAGACAGGGCGCAGCACGTTTGAGTCGCTCTGGCCGCATATGGCGAAGGCGCAGGCGCGGATGTTCAGGGGAATCCCCGAGGCTGAACGGCAGGCCTTCACCGCTACCCTTCAGAAAATGCTGACAAATATCAGAAAGCACGAGATTTAGATGGCAGAGCGTTCGTTCAAAGCCGAAGTCGAAGACCTGCGTTTGGGCGCGGGCGAAACCTTCACCGGCGAGGGGATTTTGGCGCTGACCAAGGCGCTTTTGGAAAACGGCGTCGCCTATGTCGGCGGCTATCAGGGCGCGCCGATCTCGCATCTGATGGATGTTTTGGCCGATGCGCAGGATTTGTTGGGTGAACTCGGCGTGCGGTTTGAAGCCAATGCCAATGAAGCGGCGGCGGCGGCGATGCTGGCGGCGTCGGTGCATTATCCGATGCGCGGCGCGGTGACGTTCAAGGGTTCGGTCGGGGTGAATGTGGCCTCGGATGCTTTGGCGAATTTGGCGTCATCGGGGGTGACCGGCGGCGCTTTGGTGATTGTCGGCGAGGATTACGGCGAGGGTTCCAGCATTATGCAGGAGCGCACCCATGCTTTTGCGATGAAATCACAGTTTTGGCTGCTGGATCCGCGCCCGAACCTGCCCAGCATAGTGCAGGCGGTTTCCGACGGGTTTGAGCTGTCGGAAGTCAGCAATACGCCTGTCATGTTGATGGTCCGTATCCGGTCGTGCCACGTCACCGGATCGTTTCAAACCCGCGACAACCAGCGCCCGAAGCTGACGGTAAAAGACGCCTTGTCGAACCCACGCAGCGATTTCGCGCGGGTGGTTTTGCCGCCGATGTCTTTCGCGCATGAGCAGGATAAGGTGAAAAGCCGCTGGCCTGCGGCGGAGAAATTCATCCGTGAGCGGGGGCTGAATGAGGTGTTTGGTCCGAAATCCGACTTTGGCATCGTGGTGCAGGGCGGGATGTATAACGGGCTGATTCGGGCGTTGCAGCGGCTTGGCTTGGCGGATATTTACGGCGACAGCCAAGTGCCGATCTATGTGCTGAACGTGACTTACCCATTGATTTCCGGGGAGTTTCTGGAATTCTGTGCTGGCAAGGATAATGTGTTGGTGATCGAGGAGGGCCAGCCGGAGTTTATCGAAACCCAGCTGGGAAGCTTCCTCTATCGGGCGGAATCGGCGGTGAAATTGCACGGTAAAGGGCTGTTTCCTCTGGCCGGGGAATACACGGGCGCTGTGATGCTGGAGGCGGTGACGGGCTTTCTGAAAACTGCCGCCCCCGCGATGCTGGCAGCAGTCGTGCGCGCCCCAAATATCGACCGTCCCGCGATTCCTGACCTGTCAAAAACCGTGCCGATCCGTCCGCCGGGGTTCTGCACCGGTTGCCCGGAACGCCCGATCTTCTCGGCGATGAAGCTGGTGGAAAAGGAACTCGGCAAGCACCAGATTGCTGCCGATATTGGCTGCCATTTGTTCGCGAGCCTGCCACCGTTTGAGATTGGCGGGGCGACGATGGGCTATGGTCTTGGCCCTGCGGCGAATGCGGCCTTTGATGGCGGTGGCGAGCGGCGTCCGATTGCGATCATCGGCGACGGCGGGTTTTGGCACAACGGATTGAGCTCGTCGTTTACCAATATGGCGTTCAATAAATCCGATGGCGTGGCGATTGTGGTCGACAATTTCTACTCGGCGGCGACGGGCGGGCAGGATGTTATGTCCAGCCGCGCGGACAATGCGACCAAGGCGACGAAGAACCCGATTTCCAAGGCTTTGGCCGGCATCGGGATTGAGTGGGTCCGCCAGATTGACCACACTTATGACGTCAAAAAGATGCGCGATACGATCCGCGAGGCGCTGACCACAGATGCGCCGGGGCCGAAGGTGATCGTGGCCTCAAGCGAGTGTATGCTGAACAAACAGCGCCGCGAAAAGCCGCTGCGGGCGGCGGCGATCAAATCAGGCCGACGGGTGGAAAGCCCACGTTTTGGCATTGATGAGGCGGTGTGTACTGGCGATCACGCCTGTATCCGGCTGTCGGGCTGCCCGTCTTTGTCGTTGAAAAAGCTTGATGATCCGCTGCGTGATGATCCGGTGGCCTCGATTGACCAATCCTGCGTCGGCTGTGGCAACTGCGGTGAAGTGGCCGATGCGGCGGTACTGTGCCCCAGCTTTTATCGCGCCGATGTGGTGCATAATCCAAGCGCGTTTGAGCGGCGTTTGGCCGGATTTCGCGGCAGGATGATCGGCTGGCTGCAACGGCGACGCGATGCGAAACGCTTGGTATTCGGGGGGGCGGCATGAGTTTGCATCAGGCGATTCCAGCGGGCGGCAAGGGTATGGACGGCGTTATCAAACTTGCCCTTTTGGCGGTGGGCGGGCAGGGCGGCGGCGTACTGACGGGCTGGATCGAGGCGGTGGCGCGGGCAAATGGCTATGTCTGTCAGGCGACTTCGGTGGCTGGGGTGGCGCAGCGGACGGGCGCTACGGTTTACTATGTTGAGATGGCCCCCACTGGCCCGCGTGCGCCAGTGTTCTCGCTGATGCCAGCGGCGGGCGATGTCGATATCATGGTGACGGCCGAGATGATGGAGGCTGGCCGCTCGATCATGCGCGGCTTTGTGACCCCGGATCGCACGACTCTGATCACCTCGACGCATCGGGCCTTGGCGGTCTCGGAAAAGATGGTGCCGGGGGATGGCATTGCGTCGTCTGAAGAGGTGATTGCGGCGGCGGAAGTGGCAGCGCGCAGGTTTATCGCTGCGGATTTCGATGCATTGGCGATCGCGCAGGGCTCGGTGATTTCGGCGAGCCTGTTTGGCGCGCTGGCAGGGGCCGAGGTGCTGCCGTTCGCGCGTGAAGCGTTTGAGGCGGCGATCAAATCGGGGGGTAAGGGGGCCGAGGCGTCTTTGCGGGCGTTTGCGGCCGGCTATGCGGCGGCGCAGGGGCCGATTGCGATGCCGGTTGTTGCGGTGGCGATTGCGGCGGCTCCGATTGGGTCGGCGCGGTTGCTGGCGGCCTGGCAGGCACTGGTGGATCGGGCGGGGCGGATGCCAGAAGCGGTTGCCGAGATGGCGGTTTTGGGCCTGCGCAAAGTCGTGGAGTTTCAGGATCTCCCCTATGGCGCGGTCTACTTGGATCGGGTGGAGGCGGTACTGGCGCGGGACAGAAGCCCGTTTGAACTCTCAAAGCAGGCGGCGAAGTATATCGCCAATGCAATGGCCTATGATGATGTGATCCGGGTGGCTGACCTCAAAACTCGCGCCGGGCGGGCGGAGCGGATTGCGCTTGAGATGGGGGCGAAGGCTGGCAATGTGGTGCAGCTGACCGAGTTTCTGCATCCTCGGGCCGAGGAGATTGTCGGGCTGTTTCCTTCGAGACTTGGGGCGAAACTGGAGGCCAGTCCGGTTTGGATGGCGCGGCTGGATCGTTGGTTCAACAAGGGGCGCCGGATGCGGACGGATAGTCTGCGGGCCTATCTGATGCTGTATGTTTTGGGCGGGATGAAACGGCGGCGGTTGGGGTCGCTGCGGCACGCGCAGGAAGTGGCGCATCTGGAGCACTGGTTGGCGGTGGCTTTGGGGTATTTGCCTGTGAATTATGATCTCGCGGTCGAGGTGATCCGGTGTCGGCGGCTGGTGAAGGGCTATTCGGACACCCATGCGCGTGGGCTTTCCAAGTTTGATCGGGTTCTGGATGGTATCGCTTTGGTGGCGGGCAGACCCGATGCGGCGGATTGGGCGCGGCGGTTGCGGGAGGCGGCTTTGATGGATGAAGAGGGCAAGGCTTTGGATGGGGCTTTGGAGACGGTTCGGAGCTTTGTTTAAGGCGGTCCCAACTCGGGACCCTATTTAATTTATTAATTACAATGTGTTGATGGTGCGCGGTAAAGGGATTTTTAACCTTTGGGCGGCTGAAAGCTAGGGAGCCTCCGGCGGGAGTATTTTGAAAAGAGCAACTGATGGGGCAGTCCCTTGGAATTGCTCTTTCCTAAATACTCCCGCCGGAGGCTTCTGATTTTAAGGCGGCCAAGCACGCTCTCAGAATGAAATCATTTTTCAGAATGAAGGAATCTCGTGGCTTTCGGTGATTCTCTTGCTTGACTCCGGCATGGCATATGCGGAGCTCGCTGCGCTGCGGCTGGAAAATGCTGCGGATGCGCCCGCTGTCGCCGCGTTTAAGCTTCTGTGATTTCGCAACAGGTTAGCTTCACGGATCGCCCAAAATATCGGCAAAAACATCCCTCAAACTTCGTATTTTACATATAGTAATACTTTTGCTAGCCTTGTCTCAGGCCGGTGAGGGAAGACACCTGCCACAAAATCCTAGGGAGGGATCATGTCCATTATCAAAAAACTCGCGCTGGCCGCGGGTGTCAGCGCCCTATTGTCTTCGGCGGCCTATGCCGACCTGTCGGGCAAAGTGATCGGCTTTTCGCAGATTGGCTCGGAATCGGGCTGGCGGGCGGCGGAGACGTCGGTGACCAAATCCGAGGCTGAAAAGCTGGGGATTGATCTGAAATTCGCCGATGCGCAGCAGAAACAAGAGAACCAAATCAAGGCGATCCGGGGCTTTATCGCGCAGGGCGTTGCGGCGATTCTGGTGGCTCCGGTGGTCTCAACCGGCTGGGAAGAAGTGCTGACCGAGGCGAAGGAAGCCAATATTCCGGTCATCCTGCTCGACCGTGGTATTGATGCGCCGCAGGATCTGTATCTGACCTCGGTGGCGTCGGATCAGGTTAAGGAAGGTCATGTGGCGGGCGATTGGCTGGTGAAAACCGTCGCCGACAAAGACTGTAAAATCGTGGAACTTCAAGGCACTGTCGGCTCATCGCCTGCGATCAACCGCAAAAAAGGCTTCGAAGATGCGCTGGCGGGCCATGCGAACCTTTCGATCATCCGCAGCCAAACTGGCGATTTCACCCGCGCCAAAGGCAAGGAAGTGATGGAAGGTTTCCTGAAAGCCGAAGACGGCGGAAAGGGCATCTGCGCGGTTTATGCGCATAACGACGATATGGCAGTTGGGGCGATTCAGGCGATCAAAGACGCGGGCCTGAAGCCGGGGACCGATATTCTGGTGGTGTCGATCGACGGCGTGCCGGATATTTTCCAAGCGTTTGTGGCGGGCGAAGCCAATGCGACGGTCGAGCTGACGCCGAACATGGCGGGCCCGGCGTTTGCGGCGCTGGACGCTTATCTGACTGCGGGCACAGTGCCCGAGAAGTTCATCATCACCGAGTCGAAGCTGTATACGCCTGCGGATGATGCGCAGGGCGAATACGACCGCCGCAAAGGTCTGGGCTATTAAGCTGAGGTAAGCTGACAGCGTCGGCCGGAGCGATCTGGCCGGCGTTGCTTTATCTGGGCTTTCGCGCAGAGTGGGGGGCAGGGTTTTGAGGAGCAGGTCTATGGTGGAGGGCGCAGAGCCAGTCGTGCAAGCGCGCGGCATTGTGAAGATTTTCGGCCAGCATCGGGCTTTGGACGGCGTTGATTTTGAAGTGCGCCCCGGTGAGGTTCATGCACTGCTGGGTGAGAATGGCGCCGGAAAGTCTACACTTATCAAGATCTTGACCGGAGCCTATCAGCCGGATGGCGGCGAGGTTTTGCTGGAAGGCGCGCCTGTGCGGTTCTCGGACCCGCTGGATGCGCAGCGCCATGGCATCGGTACAGTATACCAAGAAGTGAACCTGTTGCCGAACCGGTCGGTGGCTGAAAATCTTTTTCTCGGCCATCAGCCGACGCGGTTTGGCATCGTGCAGCGTAAGGTGATTGAGGCGCGGGCGCGGGATTTGCTAGCGGGTTACGGTTTGGAAATCGACGTGAAGGCGGAACTCGGCAGCTATTCGGTGGCGGTGCAGCAAATCGTGGCGATTGCGCGGGCGGTGGAATTGTCGGGCAAGGTTCTGGTGCTGGATGAGCCGACCGCGAGCCTAGACCGCAATGAAGTGGCGAAAATGTTTGAGGTGGTCGGGCGTCTGAAGGCGCGCGGGCTTGGCATTATCTTCATCACGCATTTTCTCGATCAGGTGTTTGAGATTGCCGACCGGGTGACGATCCTGCGCAATGGCCGTCTGATCGGCACCAAAGTGCTGTCGGAGGTGACGGCGACGGATGTGGTGCGGATGATGCTGGGCAAGGATCTGGCGTTTGATCATGGCGGTGTCGGCGTGGCGGAAGCTATGCAAGGTCCGGTGCGGGTGGAGTTTAAGTCTTTGGGGCGGCAGGGAAAAGTGGCTCCTTTTAGCCTGGCTTTGCATGAGGGCGAGGTTGTTGGGGTGGCGGGATTGTTGGGGTCTGGCCGTACTGAGATGGCGCGGTTGATGTTTGGGGTGGACCCGGCGGATTGCGGCGAGATTTCGGTGGGCGGGCGGGTTGTGAATATCCGCAACCCGGCGCAAGCGGTGGCGGCGGGGTTCGGGTTTTGCCCGGAGGACCGCAAGCTGGATGGAATTTTCGGCGATTTGTCGGTGCGCGAGAATATCATTATCGCGTTGCAGGCGAAATTGGGCTGGTTCCGGGCGCTGAACCGCGATGAGCAGATCGAGATTGCCGGCAATTATGCCGAGGCGTTGGATATTCGGGCGGCAAACCATGAGATGCCGGTGAAGCTTTTGTCGGGAGGCAATCAGCAGAAAGTGATCCTTGCGCGCTGGCTGGCGATTGACCCGAATTTCCTGATATTGGACGAACCGACGCGGGGGATCGACGTGGGAGCCCATGCCGAAATTGTGCGCACAATCAATCGGTTGCGCGAAGAAGGGTTGGCTTTGCTGGTGATCTCATCCGAGTTGGACGAGGTGGTGGCCTATTCCAACCGCATCGTGGTGATGCGGGACCGCGAGATGGTGGCGGAACTCAGCGGCGCCGATATTGCGCCCTCGGTGATTGTGGCGGCGATTGCGGATAATCCTGGAGCCAAAGTTACGGCGGAGGTGGGGGCATGAGGCGGATCGACTGGCGGGGCGCGCTGCTGCGGCCGCAATTTATGGCGCTGGCGGCGGTGTTGGGGATCAACTGGCTGCTGTTTCCGGGGTTTTTCGACATCACTTTGCAGGATGGCCGGCTGTTTGGCAGCGTGATTGACGTGCTGAACCGCGGCGCTCCGGTGGCGATTTTGGCGATTGGCATGACGGCGGTGATCGCGACCAAGGGCGTTGATCTGTCGGTCGGTGCGGTGATGGCGATTGCAGGCGCAGTTGCGGCGGTGCTGGTGACGGGCGGGTCGTCGGCGATTGTGGCGGTGGGTGCTGCGCTATTGGTGGGGCTTTTGTGTGGGCTCTGGAACGGGATATTGGTGACCTATCTCGAAATCCAACCAATCATCGCGACGCTGGTGTTGATGGTGGCGGGGCGCGGATTGGCGCAGCTGGTGACGGAAGGGTCGATCGTGACATTCTCCGACCCCGTGCTGATTTTCATCGGCACGGGGTCGCTGTTCGGGATGCCGATGCCGATTGTGATCGCTGCGGTTTTGGCGATTGGGGCGACGCTGATCGTGCGCAAAACCGCGTTGGGATTGTTGATTGAGGCGGTGGGGGTGAACCGCTCGGCTGCCAGATTTTCGGGCATTTCCAGTGGCTTGCTGCTGGTGGTGGTCTATACGTTTGCCGGGTTTTGTGCGGCCACTTCGGGGCTGATCGTGGCGGGGGATATTCGCGGCGCGGATGCCAATAACGCCGGGTTGTGGCTGGAGTTGGATGCTATTTTGGCTGTGGTGATCGGCGGCACCTCGCTGCTGGGGGGGCGGTTTTCGATCCCGATGTCGGTGGTGGGGGCCTTGATCATTCAGGCGATGAACACCGGGATTTTGATTTCGGGCTTCTCGCCAGAGTTCAATCTGGTGGTGAAATCCGGCGTGATCATTCTGATTTTGGTGTTGCAAGCGCCGATGACCAGCCAATGGCTGCGCAAGCGCATGTCGGAAGGGAAAGCCCAATGAACCGCGCTTTACGGCCTTTGGTGGCCACAACGGCGATCTTTGCGCTGGCCTATCTTGCCGCCGTTATCCAGTTTCCGGCGATGCTGTCGACGCGGGTGCTGGGCAATTTCCTGACCGATAATGCCTTTCTGGGCATCGCGGCGGTGGGGATGACCTTTGTGATCATCTCGGGGGGGATTGACCTTTCTGTGGGTGCGGTGATTGGCTTCACCACGGTGCTGAATGCGGTGTTGATCATGTGGCTGGGGCTGCATCCGCTGTTGGCTTTTGCGATTTCGCTGATGGTGGCGGCGGCGTTTGGCGCGGTGATGGGGGCGGCTATTCACTATCTGAAGGTGCCGTCGTTTATCGTAACATTGGCGGGGATGTTTCTGGCGCGCGGCGGCGCATCCGTGCTTTCCTCCGACAGCATTGGCATCAAGCATGAGCTTTATACTACGATATCAAAAAGCTACATCCTGTTGCCCGGTGGCGGGCGGCTGACGGTGATCGGGATGATCATGCTGTTGGTGTTCGTATTCGGCATCATCTTGGCACATCGCACGCGGTTTGGCTCGTATGTCTACGCGCTTGGTGGGTCGGAGGTTTCGGCAGGATTGATGGGCGTTCCGGTCGCGCGCACTACGATTTTGATCTACACGTTGTCGGCAACTTTGGCGGGGCTCGCGGGGATTGTGTTCTCGCTCTACACCTCGGCGGGCTATTCGCTGTCGGCTTTGGGGGTGGAGTTGGACGCCATCGCGGCGGTGGTGATTGGGGGTACCTTGCTGACCGGGGGCTACGGGTTCATTGCGGGCACGTTTATAGGGGTGATGTTGCAGGGGTTGGTGCAAACCTACATTGTGTTCGACGGCAGCCTGTCGAGTTGGTGGACTAAAATCGTGATCGGCGGCTTGCTTTTCCTGTTCATTTTGTTGCAAAGGCTGGTGTTCTCGGCGGCATCTCCGCGCAGGAAAGTGTTTTGGAAAACCTAGCATGAGCGAACCCGGCAGCCTTGTCCGCGCGCTGTCTGGGCGGCAGGTGGCACGCAATTTTCATTCCTATGTGATCAGCGAAGTCGGCATCGGCATCGCTTCGGGGCGGCTTGCGGTGGGCTCGATCCTGCCGAATGATGCCGAAATGATGGACACCTACAACGTCTCGCGCACGGTTTTGCGTGAGGCGCTCAAGACGCTGGAGGCCAAGGGATTGGTCGAGGCGCGCGCCAAGGTCGGCACGCGGGTGCTGCCCCGCAGCCGGTGGAATCTTTATGATCGTCAAGTGCTTGGCTGGATTCAAGAGGCGGGGCCGGGGTTGGTTTTTCTGCAATCCTATGTCGAGTTGCGCGAGATGATTGAGATGCAAACCGCGCGATTGGCGGCGCAGAGGCGCTCTGCCGAGCAGGTGCGGATGCTTTTGTACTGGCTGAACCAGCGCAGCATGACGGCGGCCTTGGCCGAGCCTTTCGCGCTGGCGGAGTTTGAATTTCACCGGATGCTTTGTGAGGCGAGCCAGAATCCGTTTCTGCGCGCGGCCTCGGCTTTGGTGGAATTCGGCGTGGTGCAGGCGATTGCGCCGCAACTGCGGGCGGGGCTGGCAGATTTTGCTGTGGCAAAAGCGGCGATGTATCAGGCTTTGGCCGATGCGGTGGGGCTTGGCGCGGCCGACGCGGCAGGCGCGGCGATGGCGGATATTCTGGCGGTAGATCGGGTTTGGATTTTGGGGGCTTGAAGAATGGATGCGGAGGTTTTCATAATCAGCGATGGGGCGGATTGTTCAGCGGTTTTAAGCTCTTATGGGGCAAGGCTGATGCAGTTGTGGGTTCCTGGGCGGGGCGGCGCTTTGGCTGACATTGTGCTGGGGCATGATGATGTGCAGGGCTATCTCGACCATCCGGGGACGTATTTTGGCGCGACCTGCGGGCGCTATGCCAACCGGATTGCGGGCGGGCGGTTTGCGTGGGCGGGCGGCGTGGTGCAGCTCGACTGCAACGAGGGCGTTAACCATTTGCACGGCGGCGCGCTTGGGTTTGATAAGCGGGCGTGGGAGGTGCTGCGGGCGGATGCGCGGGGCGTGACGTTTGGACTACATTCGCCTGATGGTGAGATGGGGTTTCCGGGCGCTTTGGAGGTTGAGGTGCGGTACGAGTTTACCGCGCCGGGGCGGTTGCAGATTGTGATGCTGGCGTGGGCGGCGGCGGATACCGTGGTTAATCTGGTCAACCACGCCTATTTCAACATGGCGGGGCAGGGCAGTGGGGCGGCGGATGGCCAGCTGTTGCAGATCGGCGCGGATTGGTATTTGCCCGTCGATGCTGCGTTGCTGCCGTTGGGTGCGCCTGTCGACGTGGCGGGAACACCGTTTGATTTCAGAGAGTTACGAGCGATTGGCGCGGATGTGCCTGCGGGTGGGTTTGATCACAACTTTTGTCTGAAGGACGGGGCGGGGCCCGCGGTGGTGGCGGTTGATCCGGTGTCGGGGCGGGGGATGCGGCTGTTTACCAATCAGCCGGGCGTGCAGCTTTACACTGGATCTTATCTGCCGGAGGGGCTGCCGGGCAAAGTGGGTGCTGCTTATGGCGCGCGGGCCGGGTTTACGCTGGAGACGCAAGTTTGGCCGGATAGCCCGAACCATGCCGCGTATCCCTCGGCCGTGGTGAAGGCCGGAGGGGTTGATCGGCATGAGATGGCGTTTGAATTCTTCGTGGCCGATTAGGGCTTTTGCAAGTGATACGCTGCGTTGGCGTTAAGCATTTCCCACGCGCCTGTCGTGCCATCCGGCCAGATCACCCGGACCTCGGCCTGCGCCAGATCGCCTAGACCGAAATGGCGGGGGCCGAGATTGCCGCCGGCTTGACCGCCACCGATGGTGATTTCACGGCGCTGGATATGGTCGGGCATCTTCACCTCGACCCAAGCGCCGATGGCATCGGTGTTGGGGGCAGTTTGAGTGAGCGTCAAATCAAGCCAGTGGTTGGGGGATTTGGTGGTGTTGCGCCAGATTTGCGCAGGCTCGCGGCGGTTAACCACGACCAGATCGACCAGGCCATCGGCGTTCAGATCGGCGAGGGCGGCACCGCGCGACAGGCCGGTTGCAGCAACGCCCGCGCGGTCACCGGATTCTTCAAACGTGCCATCGGCGCGTTGTAGCAGCAGGTTGTTGGGATCCTTTAGAGCGAAATCCGGCATCGCATCGACGTTGCCTTTGGCGATAAACAGGTCGGCGAGGCCGTCATTGTTGACGTCTTCAAACTGGGCGTGCCAGCCAGTTGAGGGGTTGAGATCGTCTCCGGTATAGGGGCGTTGCGCGATGGCGTGTTTGGGATAGGCCACGTCTTTAAAGGTGGCTTTGGGGGCGCCGTCGGATGGGATTTCTGTCAATGTTTGCAGCTTGTTATCGGCCATTGAGGTGACGAAATACTCTGGGTATCCGTCGAAGTTCAGATCGTAGCTGGCGAGCCCCATGCCCCAGATGCGCAGGCGTTTCCAACCTTCTTTCTCGGTGTAAAGCACGGGTTCCTTGCCGGGGTCGATGTGCCAGAGTTGCTCTTGCCCGCCTTTGTAATATTCGCGGTCGTTGGCGACGCGCAAGCTGGGGGTGCCGGAGCGGTTCCAGTCGGAGAACAGCATCGACAGCGCGCAGAAGCTGCGTTTGAGCGGGGTGGGCGGGGCGAATTTTTGGCCGTCGGGGCGGTGTAGCCAGTTGTCGGTGCAGGAGCCCCAAGGGAACATGTCTTGGGTGACGTCGATGTAGTTACCGATGGCCAAGGTGGGCCAGGATTGGTCTTTTTCCCAAGTGGCGGCGAAGGCGGCGGACCAGGCTTTGCCGCCATCGAAGCCCCAAGCCTCATTCGCGCGTTCAAATTTGCAGTTGCCGAGGCCCTTCATCACTTCGTTTTCGCCTTGGCGCAGCAGGACGATGTCGGGGATGGTGTCGCTGTCGATGTCGATGGGATAGGCACCGAGGACGTCCGTGCGCTCTAAACCGCTTGGGGTTTCGGTAAAGCTAAGATCGCCGCCGTTTTCGCTTTGGTTGACGAACAGTTTCGCCGGATTGGCGCCGCCTGCGATGATCAGATCGGGGCGGGAGTCGGCGTTGCAGTCGAAGGTTGAGACGCCGCCGCCGACCATATATTCCCAATCGCCTGCGTAGATATGATTGACGCCTGCGGTGGCGGTTTGTTCGGTGAAGCTGGGGACCAAGGGTGCGGGTGGTGGCGGTGGGGTGGTTTCGGCGTAAGCCGCGAGGGGCAGCAGCGTGAGGGCGAGGCTTGCGATTTTCATGGATCAGGCCAGTGTTTTCAAGGCGTTGATGAAACCGCCGACTTCGACGCCCTGGCGCAGACCGTTCTCGTTTGCAGCGCGGAAATGGATGCCGCCGTAGAGGCGGGAGATTGCGGCCTCGGCGGCAGCGCTTTGGAAATCGGCGAAATGGCGCGGTTTGATGCCGTCATCGGCGTGGGTGGCATCGTCAAACGCGAAGTTCTCACTGAACACCGCTGTCAGCACCTCGGCGGCGGCACCCGATTGGGTGGAATGGCCCGAGGGATATTCGGCGAAGGGCGGGGTAATCAGCAAAGGCTCCCAGGTTTTATCAATCACCCGCTTGATATAGGTGACCGGGCGGATGCGGTTATAGTGGATTTTGTCGGCCCAGCAGGCGATGAAAGCGTCGTTCACCACCATGCCGACACGGGCCAAAGCGTCGGCGGCGTGCAGGGCATCGGGGCTGTCGCGGTGCAGGATTTGCAGGGTGATCGAGATCCAATGGCCGGGCGGGGTGGGCGACAGCATCGGGTCATCCGACCAGAACCGCGCGATGGCTTTCTGCTCATCCGTCAGGGTTTTCGAGGTGTCGTAGACCTCCATCGCCTGTTTGTAGAACTCGGAAGTGTGGTCTTCGGAATAGGCGGGTGGATCACCTGCGGTGCAGGGTTTATCCACCGGCATCGCGAAGGGGCGGTTTTTGCCCCATTCGGGCAATAAGGGGGCTTGTTGTTGGACGATCAGGCTGGTGGGCACCCAGAACTCGGGGCCTTTTTGCAGGGTCCATTGCATCGGGAATCCCATGTTTTTCACATCATGGCCGCCGTCTGATTTACTATATTCCTCAATATGTTGTGCTACGGCGAGGCCATAGGCGGCAGAGCGGGCGGCGACATCCTCGGCGACGCCTTCGTGCAATTTTGCGCCCAGTTTGTCGCGCATCGCGGCCATGGCGCGTTGGCCGGTGGGGCCGGTGTTGCCGAAGAAGGTCTCGACGGCTTCGGACATCACAGCGTGCAGAACGAAGGATTCGTCGTAAGTGCCTTCGGGACGGGCTGGCAGGGCGGTGAGGCCGTTGATCTGGCCGGCAAGGCTGGTGGCCCCGGTGGCCGAGGCGAGGGATTCGTAGGCAGCGACACCTAGATAACCGAAGGCGCGGGCGGCGACTGGGGGGGTGTAGGTGGCGGTATGGCGGACCAGTTCCAGCACCAGTTTGTACCATGTCAGCAGGGTATCGCTGGGACTGGTGGCCGCGTTCAAGGGCAAAGCCGGAAGGGCGAAAGCGGCCCCGGTCAGGGCGAGGAAATGACGGCGCTGCATGGGGGCTCCTGATCGGGGATCGTGATAGAGAAAGGGCGCGAGGTTGCCCCCGCGCCCGAAGTTTCAGACAGCTTGCGGCGGTTTTTTGCCCATGATGATCATGCCAAGGATGTCTTCGTCGGTGACTTCATTGACGTTCACCGTGCCGACGCGATGGCCGTTTTTCATCACCACGGCGCGGTCGCACAGATCCATCACGGCGTGAATGTCGTGTTCGATCAAGAAGATACCGAGGCCTTGCTTCTTCAGTTCTTGGATCAACTCGGCCACCATCTGGGTTTCTTGCGGGCCCAAAGCGGCGGTGGGTTCATCCATGATCAGGATTTTGGCGTTGAAATACACCGCGCGGGCGATGGCGACGGATTGGCGTTGGCCACCCGACAGGGCGCTGACTGGCACGTTGAACTTGCGGAAGTTCGGGTTGAGGCGTGCCATGATCTTGCGGGTTTCAGCCTCCATCGCGCTGTCGTCGAGAAAGCCGCCAGCGCCAACAATTTCGCGACCCAGAAACAAGTTCGAGGCAGCGTTGAGGTTATCGGCCAGCGCGAGGGTCTGGTAGATCGTCTCGATATTATACTCACGGGCGTCGCGGGGGTTGTTGATGTCAACCTTCGCGCCGTTGATGTAAATCTCGCCCGCGTCGGCTTTATACGCGCCCGAGAGACACTTGATCAGCGTCGATTTTCCCGCGCCATTGTGGCCCAAGAGCCCTACGACTTCGCCGGGATGCAGATCAATCGAGACATGATCAACGGCCTTGATGCCGCCGAACGCGATGGAAATGTCGCGCATCTCGACCAGAGGAGTGCCTGTGTTTGCCATGGTGTCACCCCTCACTTGGTTTTCTTGCGATACAGATTGTCGAGATAGACGGCCAGAACCAGCGCCACGCCGACGGCGATCATCCGGTACGATCCATCGCCGTAACCGATCAGCACCATGCCGGTTTGCAAGCTTTGCATCACCAAAGCGCCGATGATCGCGCCGTAGATGGTGCCGACACCGCCCGCAAGCGAGGTGCCGCCGACGACCGCCGAGGCGATGACGTACAATTCATCCAGCGTTCCCAAGGCGTTGGTGGCGGCGTTGAGACGGGCCGAAGCCACGACGGCGGCGAGGCCCGAGAGCAGGCCCATCAGCGAGAAGATCTTCAGCGTCATCCATTTGGTGTTGATGCCAGACAAAGCTGCGGCCTCGGGGTTGCCACCGATGGCGAAGACGTAGCGGCCAAAGCGGGTGCGGGTCATCAGGATGGTCATCAGGATGCCGACGACGATCAGGATCAGCACCGGGATCGCAAAGCCGGTCGAGATTTGCAGACCACCCTCGGGGACGACCACGTCGGGGTTGGCTTTGACATAGGCGTCGACAATGCCTTTCGGCCAAGTGTAGGCGTTAACCACCAGAACAGCGCCGATCAGCACGCCGCAGCCGAGCAGCGCCAAGACGCCTTCGGCCCACATCGGGCGCTGTGGGAAGCCGTGTTTGGTGCGGGTTTTGCGGCCGGCTTGGATGATCCAGAGTACGGCGATGCAGCCGAGGATACCGACGATCCAGCTGCCAACCGCGCCGACGGAGCCACTCGGGCCACCGCCGAGCAGGGCGAAGGTGGTGTCGACCGGTGCGATGGTTTTGCCGTCAGCAGTCAGGAAGGCAGCACCACGCCAGACCAACATGCCACCCAAGGTGACGATGAACGAGGGGATCGCGCGGTAGGCGATCAGCCAGCCGTGGAATGCGCCGATCAGCGCGCCCAGAACGATGCCGATCAGGGCGGTGATGATCCAGATCACCGGGCTGCCAAGCCCGAGCATCGGCGGCAGAATGTTGACCTGCACGATGCCCATGACCATGCCGGTGACACCGACAATGGAACCGACCGAGAGGTCAATGTTGCGGGTGATGATCACCAGCACCATCCCCGTCGCCATGATCCCGGTCATCGAGGTTTGCACCGACAGGTTCCACAGGTTGCGCGGGGTGATGAACAGGCCCGCGCCCATGTTCAGGCCGTTGCCGCTGAAAAGGCCCGCAATAATCGGATAAAAGTGAAACGCCGACCAGATCAGCAGCAGTGCGCCGACCATGCCAAGCATCCGGGTGTCAAGTTCGGTGTCGCGGATAAAACGCGCGATGGGGCCAAGTTTGGCATCGCTGCCCTGAGGGGCGTGGGTGGGGGTGTCTGTCATATCCTCGTCCGGCTTGTGAGAGGGGGGGCGACGCGGGCTGCCAAATCTGGCTTTGACCCTTTGCAAATAGCCCTTGATCAGGCTGCGGCTTTGCGTCTTGGGAAAAGCCCGGCGTCAGCACAAAGTCTGACGCCGGACCGTTAGTTTCGTGCGTTGGCAGACCCGCATTGCGCAGATCTGCCTGTTGCGCCGCTTATTGGCAGGCAGCAACGCCTTCCATAGCGCCTTCGCAGGCTTCGGCTTTCGAGATATGGCCGCCGTCGATTGCGAGGTTCAGCGTGTCTTTGGTGATCGCGGTCGGGGTCAGCAGGATCGCGTTCATCTCGACATGCTTCTCGCCGTCGCTGAACTTGGTAGCACCAGCAATCGCGTCAATCGCGGTGCCGCCAGCCAGTTGAGCCGCGATTTCGCCAGCCGCTTTGCCGAGTTGACGCGAGTCTTTCCAAACCGAAACGGTCTGGGTGCCACGTGCCACACGATTGATTGCTGCCAAATCGCCGTCTTGGCCGCCCAACGGAACCACAAGACCCTGTGCCGCCAAAGCAGCAGATGCGCCGCCCGCCATACCGTCGTTTTCAGCCAGAACGGCATCAACGGCGTTGTTGTTGGCGGTCAGGATTTGCTCCATATTCTTCTGAGCATTCTCTGGCTTCCAGCCATCGGTGTAGACTTCGCCGACGATCTTGATGGTGCCAGCTTTCACAGCCTCACCAATGACTTGCTCCATGCCGGAACGCAGGAAGTCCGCGTTCGGATCACCGGGATCGCCCTTGATGATGGCGTAGTTGCCATCGGGTTTGGCCTTCATGACTTCTTCGGCGATGATTTTGCCGACGCCGACGTTGTCGAAGGTCAGATAGAAGGCGCGGGCGTCTTCTATCAGACGGTCGTAGCCGACAACCGGGATACCTTCGGCAGCGGCTTTCTCAATGGCTGGGCCAATGGCGTCTTTGTCCCATGCATTGATGATCAGAACATTGGCGCCCTGAGCGATCAGCGCGTCAACATCGGACAGTTGTTTCTCTGATGACGACTGCGCGTCAGCCGAGATATATTCGTCGCCAGCGGCTTCGATCGCGGCCTTCATTGCGGCTTCGTCGATCTTCCAACGCTCTTCTTGGAACTGCGCCCAAGACACGCCAATTTTCTTGCCTTCTGCCAAAGCAGCCGACGAAAAACCCGCTGCGGCGATGACCGCAAGCATAATGACCTTACGCATTTTTATCCTCCCTATGGATTCGGCCAGCGTATGACCTGTTCCGCAGATTCGCTAGAACTGTGCGAAAATTGCCGCGAATAAATTCAGTTGTCAAAATAAAACTGATAGGCGAGAACAGAAGCGCCGGAATATCTCGCAAATCTGCGCTGCATTGCAGCAATAATAGATCGTGTGAGAACAATTTCGCCTTGTTTTTGTTCGGAGATCAAATAAATGGCGGGTTTTGGCGGCGCAGAAACGGCAAAAGCGGGGGGCTTGGGTTGTGGCCCACTGATTGCTCCGTTGTCCGAATCAATGCGACCCTTGCGCCAGCAGGTGTTTGAGCGGGTGCGCGCTGCAGGGCTGATTGCAAGGGTGCAGGTGGCGAAAGATTTGGGCGTCTCGCCGGCCTCGGTGACGACGATTACCTCGGAATTGATTGAGGCCGGGTTGATCGAGGAGGTCAGCGCGCCGCGGGACCCTGAACTGGGGCGGGGGCGGCCAGCGGTGGCTTTGGGGGTACGCGCACAGGCGCATCTGGTGGCGGGCATGAAGATGTCCGACCGCGAACATTCTGCCGTGATCGTCGATTTCGCGGGCAATCTGCTGGCGAATGAGGTGGTGCCGCGCAGGCCCGGCCCGATGCCCGTGGCGGAAATGCTGGACGCGATGGAGGCTTTGCTGAACCGGGTGTGTGAGAACGCCGGGATCGCGCGGGCGGCTTTGTCGGGGGTGGGGGTCGGCCTGCCGGGGTTTGTCGATCAGGCGGAGGGTGTGGTGCTCTGGTCCTCGACCCTGACCGAGCGCGCGGTGCCTTTGGCACTGGCTGCGCAAGAGCGGCTGGGTCTGCCTGTGAGCATCGACAACGACGCCAATCTGGTGGCTTTGGCGGAATTATGGTTCGGGGCAGGGCGGAGTTTGGCGGATTTCGCTGTGGTGACGTTTGAGCATGGCGTGGGCATGGGCTTTGTGATGAACCACCGGATTTATCGCGGCGCGCAACGCCTGGGGTTGGAGTTGGGCCATACCAAGGTGCAGCTCGATGGCGCTTTGTGTCGCTGTGGGCAAAGGGGCTGTCTGGAGGCTTATGTCGCCGATTACGCCTTGGCGCGCGAGGCGACCACGGCGCTGAATTGGGGGCATCGCGATGGTCAGTCGATTTCGGTGCTTTTGGAGAGTCTTTATGATCACGCGCAGGCGGGCGATGCCACGGCGCGCAGCATTTTTCGACGGGCTGGGCGGTATCTGGCGGTGGGGTTGGCGAATGTGGTCAATCTATTTGATCCGGCGCTGATCATTCTGTCGGGTGAGCGGCTGAAGTTTGACTACCTTTATGCGGCGGAGACTTTGGCTGAGATGGACAATCTGGTGATCAACACCGGGCGTCCGCGGCCGCCGATTGAGATCCACGCTTGGGGCGATCTGCTCTGGGCGCATGGCGCGGCGGCTTTGGCTTTGTCTGCGGTGACCGAGCGGATTTTGACCGCCCCGCGCGAGTTGGCGGCGCAGTAGGTTTGCGGGGTTGAACTGGGGGTTTCACACCCCCAGACCCCCGTGGGATATTTGAGCACAGAGGATGATAATTTTAGTCAAAGTTTAGGGAATGCCGTTCAGCTTGGCGGTGAAATCGGCGAGATGCGGGACATAATCTGCTGGGCCATCGCCGCCATTGGCCATCGCATAGGTGAAGGCGTTTTTCGCGGCAGAGGCCATGCTGGTGACCACTTTGGCATCGTTCGCCATTGATTCCAGATAGCGCAAGTCTTTGTAAGCATTGCTGATGGTGAAGCGATGCGACTCGCGGTTGCCCTCCAAAGCACAGGCCATAAAGGTTTGATAAAAGCCGCAGTCCATCCGACCGCCGCGAATAACGCTGTCAAGCGCCGCAATCGGGATGCCGACCTTTTCCGACAGCGCAATCGCCTCGGCATAGATCGCGGCATAGCCGAGTGAGATGAAATTGTTCAGAAGTTTCATGCGGTGGCCATCGCCGACCCCTCCAATATGCACGATCTTGCCCGCCCAAGTTGCGATGATCGGCTGGATGCGGGCGAACACCTCAGGCGTGGCCCCCACCATGCAATCGAGCGTGCCCGCCCAAGCCTCTTTCGGGGTGCGGCTGAGCGGGGCGTCGGCGAAATTAACGCCGATGGCTGCCAGATCGCGGGCCAAACTTTCGGTCACCACCGGGTCTGAGGTGGAGCAGTCGACCAGCACCGCACCGGGGGCAAGGCCGGGTTTAAGGGCGGCCACCACCTCGGTCACCTGCGGCGAGCCGGACAGGCAGAGGAAGATCACATCGCAAGCACGAGCGAGGTCGGCCAAGGATGTGGCCTCGGCCGCACCACGGGCGATCAGATCCTCGACGGGCGCGCGGTTGCGATGGGCGTGGACAACCAGCGGATAGCCCTTAGCCACGATATTCGCGGCCATGCCCTGACCCATCAGGCCCAAACCGACAAATCCCACCCGCACCTGTGCCATGATCGCCCCCAATGTTTGGGGCAGAGTTACATCGCGGCGGCGGAGTTTCAAGCTGGGTGTTGTTTGACGCAGCGCGTCAAGCGGGGCCTGAACGCAAAAGGCAGGCCGCGCTGGCCTGCCTTTCGTGATGGATCAAGTTATTCGGTCTGCTCTGCCGACATCAGCGGGTTGCGGCTGGAAAGGCTGCCTTCGGGGGCGAAAATGATCACCATCACGCCGATATAGGCCAAACCAAACACAACCAGAGCAAGATACGTTGCGCGCCGCGACGGGCGCTGAGACATGGTCTGAGTCATTTGAACATCCTGTGCAGCTTTGGATGGATCGTGCCACTACATTATCAAGCTTTTGTGAGTCGCGAAAGCATTATTAATCTATCAAATATATCGTGATTGATTCGGGTGACGCGGATGGGCGGTTTTCGCAGTGATTTCTGGGGTTTCAGGGCTGCTGATCCATCGGCGATTGTTGGCTTGCGGCGGGCTCAGGCGGCCATCTCCCGCAAAACCGTCACGCAGGGGCTTTCGTGTCAAGTTTTTTTACAATCCCGCCTCGCGCGGATTGATTCCTTTTTCCACGCCAGTTAGGTCTTGGAGATGATTACACAAAAGATGAAATATGCGTTGAAGGCGCTGTTGGTGTTGGCGGATGCGGCAGCGATGCCCGCGCCCGAGGCCTTGACGATCGAAGCGATCGCCAAGCGCTCTGGCACGCCGAAACGGTTTTTGGAGCATATTCTGCTGGAAGTGCGCAACGCGGGTATTATCGCGTCAACCCGCGGGCGCTCGGGCGGCTATCAGCTGATCAAACCACCTGCGGAGATTTCGATTTCCGAGCTGCTGCGGCTGATCGACGGCCCGATTGCGCCGTTGCCGTGCCTGTCGCGCCGCGCTTATCAGCGTTGCGAGGATTGTGTTGACGAGGAAAGCTGCCGCATCCGCAAGGTATTTGCCGATATTTTCTGGTCATACCTGCTGCTGATTGAATCGCTGACCTTGGCGGATATGCTGCGCTCGGGTGCGGTGGCTGCCCAAGTGCTAAGCGAGCCGTTGGCGTCTTAAGCGTCGCTGGGTTTAGTCTTGCAACGCCGTGACTTCGCGGCGGAACGGCAGGGCGTCGCCGAGATCGGGCATATCCAATTCGCGGGCATAGCGATGACCGGCATAGGTTGCCCAAGCAATCGGGCCGGGGGCGCAGGCATCGCCGATCAGCTTGACCGACAGGATGCCCGCATCGGCCCAATCCGCCGCGCGGGCTTGCAGATCGCGGTAAAGCTGGTCTTGTGCGATGCGGCTGGCAACCATCACGACGGCTTCCGCGTCGATATGGCCTTCACTGCCGGTGTAGACGCAGGCGGTGGTAACGCCTTGATCATTCAGCGCAATCACCCCGGTGTTCAGCACGATCTTGACGCCAGCCGCTGCCAGTTTGCGATGGATCGAAGCTTGTTCGAGGGTGTTCAGCGTCCAATCCGATACATAGGCCGAGGGGGTGATCAGTGTCACCTCGCAGCCGTTTTGTGCCAGAAGTTCCGCCAAAACCCCGCCCATATAGTAGTGATCGTCATCAAACACCGTGACGCGTCCGGTGGGCAGGCGACCCGCCATCAGATCATCCGGGGTATAGACGGGCAGGCCTTGGCTCGGGATTGGTTCGACATGCATCCGCGCGACGCCATCTGCCCGCCAGAGCGCACCTGTGGCGATGGCGATATGCTGGAAGCCAAAGCCGAGGATGTCTTCGGCACTCAGGCGGCTTTCGAAATAGGTCTGCACATTCGGGCGCTGGCTGATCTGATAGGCGCGATAATCGGCAACACGACCCCAAGCCGACAGCCCCGGTAGCAGGCGTTCCTTGGCGACGCGGCCGCCGAGGGTTGTGCCTGCTTCGGCCAAAGCCACATCATAGCCGCGCAGTGACAGGGCGCGGGCGGCTTCCAGACCCGCCGGACCAGCGCCGACGATCAGCACGTTTTGGCTGGGACCTTTGGCGTTCATCGTCTCGGGATGCCAGCCTTTGCGCCATTCTTCCATGAAGGTCGGGTTCTGCGTGCAGCGGCTGATGCTTTGGGTCATGTCGCCGGCGACGCAAATATTGCAGCCGATGCATTCGCGGATATCTTCGATGCGGCCTTCCTCGATCTTTTTTGGCAGGAACGGATCGGCGATCGAGGGCCGCGCACAGCCGATGAAATCGAGCGTGCCTTGGCGGATCATTTTCGCCATCACATCAGGGCTGGTGAAGCGACCGACGCCCACGACCGGGCGGCTGGTCAGCTCGCGAATGCCTTTGACAAGGGTTTCTTGCGCGGCTTCCTCTCTGAAACGACTTGGGCCAGAGCAATCCTCCCAAGTGCCTTGTGCCAGATCCCAAAGGTCGGGCAGATCGCCATTCATTGCGATGAAATCACGCAGTTCGGCATTGGAAAAGCCAAGCTTTCCAATTTGTTCATCGAGGCTGACCCGCATGGTCAAAGCCATCGTATCGCCCACGGCGTCGCGCATATCGGACAGCACTTCGCGGGCGAAGCGCGAACGGTTCTCCAGGCTGCCACCATATTCATCGCTGCGCTGGTTGGTGGCGCGGGATAGGAAATGTTGAAAGATGCCAAAGCCATGCGCGCCGTAAAGACAGATCAGATCGAAGCCCGCCAGTTTGGAGCGTTTCGCCGCATTCACGAACCAACGCCGCAGGTTTTTGATGTCGGTCTTGTCCAGGCCGCGCGCCTGCACCGGATCATTGGTGAAGGTGCGGATCGGGCCGGGCGAGACCGCCATCGGCACCTCTTTGGTGTAGAAATTCGGGCCGTTGATGCCCGAATATGCGAGTTGAATCCCCGCTAGACCGCCGTGGGTTTTCATCGCGGCTGCCATCTTGGCGATGGCCGGAATGTCCTGATCCTCCCATAGCCGCAGCTCAATAAACGGTGTGATTTCAGAGGTATGGTGCATTTCGGTCTGTTCGGTAAAGATCACCCCCCAGCCGCCCTCGGCCTTGATGCCGCGCATCGCCGCTGCGGCAGAGGGGTCGCGGTAGCCAGCACCATTGCAATGCGGTACCTGATAGAAGCGGTTTTTTGCGATCAACGGACCAATGGCTTGTGGCTGAAACAGAATGTCATAACGAGGGTCGCGCATGGTCCGGCCTTTCGGGTGGGGTCGCAGCACTTTGGCCAGCTTGGATCTGGCATAAAGCACGCGTTGGTGAAGCGTGACTTAGGCTACGCCTTATCTGCTGCGCGGCACTTTCAGATGCAGGCCGGGGGTGGAATCCAGCGTGATCTCGGCGCGGGCGTGGTCGATAAAGGCTTGCACGGTTAACGAAATCCCGGCGCCTTCGGCCAAAGCGAGGCCAAGTTTCATCGGACGCACCGCCCCTGTGAGCGGCACATAGCGCAGGCGGCGGCCATCGGGGGCGGCGTCGGTCAAGGGGCGGATATTGGCGATGGAATAGCCAAAACCATTGGCGACCATCGACTGCATCACGCCCATGTCACGCGTGCGCTCGACGATATTGGGGCGCAGGTTGTTGGCGCTGAAATGTGACAGAAAATAGTCGGACGACAGCGGCAGATCGAGCAGGATCATCGGATATTCCGCCAGATCGCGCGGGGTGACGTGATCGCGCTGTGCAAGCGGGTGATGCAGGGGCATCACCGCGTAGGGCGGCAGCGTGACAAGCGGGACGAAGCTGAGATCAGAGGGAATATCAAGATCATAGGTCAGCGCGATGTCGAGATTGGCCGAGCGCAGGGCGGCGAAGATTTCGACTTGGTTCAGCTCGACTTGGGTGAAATCCACCTCGGGGAAGGCCTGCACAAAGCTGTGGCGCAGTTGCGGCAGAACCATCTGCGCGAAGGTGACGAGGCAGCCGACGGAAAGTGGGCCGCGCACTTTGCCAGTGATCTGATTGGCAAGTTCGTTCAGCTTTCCGGCCTCGGTCAGCACCTGCTTGGCCTGGGCGACGAATTGCTTGCCGCCTTGGGTCAAGGATAGGCCGTGCGCGTGTTTGCGCACGAACAGGGCGAGGCCAAATTCCGCCTCCAGCTGTGAGATCGCGGCGGAGATCGAGGGGCTGGAGACGTTAACCTTTTCCGCCGCAAGCGCGATCGAACCGCTATCGCCGACGGCGACGAGGTATTCCAACTGACGAAGCGTGAAGCGAAGCGGCATCTGGGGCTGTTCCCGGTTTTGGATTAGGGACAGCCTAAGCATATTGCGATACCCGCGGCAAATCTATTCGTCGCCGGGCACACCGTAAGACGGGGCTTGAGTAGGATCTTGCGCGCGCTGAACATAGGCTGCCATCTGCGGGCGGTAAATTTTCCAAGCAATTTCAAGGTCTTGGATCGGGGTGCCGGACCAATCAATCCGCAGATCGACCAAGGGCCAATCGAGTGTGTCGGCGATTTTCATCCCCGCCGAATGAACCGGGCCAGCCTCGCCGCCCGCCGCCTGACCTGCGGTCAGTGCGGCCATCAGGCGGCCGCCGAGATGGCCTTTAGCGGTTTCAAAGGCGGTAATCATCGCGGCCGGGATAGTCGCGTTTGCCAGCAGATTGCCGCCTGCGGCGCAGTCTTTGCCTTGGGCTTCACCCCAGATGCCGAGGACTTGAGTGCCGGAATGGATGGCGGTATTCCCTGCGGCATCAATGACCAGAAGTTGTCTGTAATCAATATGTTGACGGTCTTTTGTGATGTGGATCAGTGCCTGATCTGCGGACTTGCCCTTCGCCAGTGCGTCCAGCAACAACGGGCCCAAAGCCGGGTCGGTGATGTTCTGGCTGGCGACCGCGCCAACCCCCGCCCGCACATGCGCGCAGCGGGCGGCGACGGCGGGCGAGGACGACGAGATCACCATGCCGAATTGTCCGGTTTTGGCGCAGCGGGCGATGAGGGAGAAGGTCATATGTCGTCCTTTTGGCCAAGCGCCGGGGGTTTCACACCCCCCGGACCCCTGTGGGATATTTGGGCAGAGAGGGTGAACCTTTGCAATGGCTTAGTCTGGAATCACAGCGGTCGCGTCAATTTCGACCAGCCAATCCGGGCGGGCCAAAGCCACCACGGTTAACCCCGTGCAAACCGGATGCACGCCTTTGATGTATTCGCCCATCACGCGGTAGACGGGTTCGCGGTGGCGCACGTCGGTAAGGTAGACGACAAGCTTGACCAGATGCTCCATCCGCCCGCCAGCTTCTTCGATCATCTGTTTGATATTGCTCATGACTTTATGGGCTTGCTCGGCGGGGTCATGGCTGCCGAGGTTCTCGGCGGTATCCAAGTCTTGCGGGCAGGCGCCGCGAAAATACAGCGTGGTGCCGCCACGGGTGGCGACAAGATGGCAGAGATCGTTGTCGAGGTTTTGCTCGGGGTAGGTGACTTTGGTGTTGAATTTACGGTAGCGGGTGATGGTCATTTTGTCCTGCTGGGTTGGGGCGTTTTCGGGTCAGGCCGGTATGCGGCTGGCGAGGTATTGCGCGAATTCGTAGTTTGGCCGCTCGAGATGCGACAGCGGACCGGGGGTTCCCATACCGGACAACAGGCCGCGATAGACTTTCTCGGTGCAGCCTTTGTCCTCGATATTCACATCATCAAGCAGGGCTTTGACCTTTGCCAGATGCGCCGGGGCTTCGGGGTCGGCCAGCCAATCGGCGCTCATCCCCATGCCGAACAGCACGTTGACGCGACCGGGGCCATCGGGGGTTAGCGACAAATACCAGAAATAGCCCGGCGTGAGGGTGATCAGCAGCGAGGGGTAAATCGCCAGCAGCCAGGTCTTGCGCCGATCATCGCCTTGCAACGTGGTGTTGGCGGGATGGGCGAGGGCGAGGGGAACGGAATCGTTTTTCAGAATCCAGTGATAGTTGAAGGCTTCGGTGCCTTCGGGGCAGGTCATTTCATCCAGCTTTGTCGCGCCGCCAATGGTGCCCGCGTGGCACATCGGCAGGTGGTAGGATTCCATGAAATTTTCGGCCAGAACCTTCCAGTTCGTCGCCCAGTTAAAGCTT
The DNA here is from genome assembly GCF_001294535.1 of Cypionkella psychrotolerans. Taxonomy (GTDB): domain Bacteria; phylum Pseudomonadota; class Alphaproteobacteria; order Rhodobacterales; family Rhodobacteraceae; genus Cypionkella; species Cypionkella psychrotolerans. The sequence continues at coordinate 63,464 of NZ_LGIC01000088.1, forward strand.
TCCTGATACGTCTCGGTATAGGTGGACATATCCAGATTGGGGATCAGATCGCGCACCCCGGCGAGGGCGATTTCGGGATCGGGCGCATCGGGGTTCAGGCTGACCATGATCCAGCCTTGCCAGACTTGGCAGCGGATCTGTGGCAGCGACAGCTGGTCTTTGCAGAAGCCCTCGTTCAACGTCATCGCCGCGGCCCCGCGCAGAGTGCCGTCGAGATTATAGGTCCAGGCGTGATAGGGGCAGACGATGGCGCGGGTCGTGCCACGGCCTTGCAGCAGCGTGGACATCCGGTGGCGGCAGACGTTGGACATCGCGCGGATTTCACCGTCACGGTCGCGCAGCACGATCACCGGCTCGCCTGCGATCTGCATGGTCAGGTAATCGCCGGGGTTGGCAAGGGTTTCGGCGCGGCCGGCGCAAAGCCATTCCTGCGCGAAGATGTATTTCTGCTCCTGCGCGAGGAAGGCGTCGCTGGTGTAAAGCGATTTTGGCATCGCATGGGCCTGATTGAACGGCACCGAGACATTGGCGTGCAACGCGGCGGCGGGGGGGAGGCTGTGATGCTGGTTCATGGCGTGCTCGCGGCTGAGGGTGCTCGGGGGTCAGAAGCTGAACTTTGCCCGAAAGCGACGGTGCGAGCCATCAGTGTTTTGCTCAGCTTTGCTTAGGCGGGGCTTAAGCCAATCTGCGGCGTGGCTTTGGGCCTAGCCTAATCAATGCTGCGTGAAATCCTTATTTGCGCTGGGCGGTGTCTGTCTTACAGGATGGGGAACTGCCGATGAGGCCACCCACAGCAAAAGGACGCCGCGATGCCCACCGAACATATTGACACGCTGATCATTGGCGGCGGGCAGGCCGGGCTTGCGATGAGCGCGCAGTTGCGGGAGCGCGGGGTGCCGCATCTGGTGCTGGAGCGGCACAGGATTGCCGAACGGTGGCGCACGGAACGTTGGGATTCGCTGGTGGCGAATGGCCCGGCTTGGCACGACCGCTTTCCGATCCTGACCTTTGACGAGATCGACCCGGATGCTTTCGCGCCGAAAGAGCAGATTGCGGCGTATTTTGAGGCGGTGGCCGAGAAGATCGCAGCGCCGATCCGCTGCGGGGTTGAGGTGACCTCGTTGGAGCCTTCGAGCGCGGGGTTTGTGGCTGAGACTTCGGCGGGGCGGGTTGATGCTCGCAATGTGGTGGTGGCGACGGGGCCGTTTCAGAAGCCACTGATCCCAACTTTGGTGCCGGAAAGCGCTGGCATCGTGCAGATGCATTCCAACGCCTACCGCAATCCGGGGCAGTTGCCGGAGGGCGCTGTGCTGGTGGTGGGGGCGGGGTCTTCGGGCGCGCAGATTGCTGACGAATTGATGCGGGCGGGGAAGAAAGTGTATCTGTCGGTTGGGCCGCATGACCGCCCGCCGCGCGCCTACCGGGGTAAGGATTTTGTCTGGTGGTTGGGGGTGCTGGGGCAGTGGGACGCGCGCGCGAAAGAGCCGGGGACCGAGCATGTCACGATCGCGGTTTCGGGCGCGCGGGGCGGGCATACGGTGGATTTCCGGCGATTGGCGGCGGGGGGGATGACCTTGCTGGGCCGTGTTGGTGAATATCGCGACGGGGTGTTGCAGGTGGGCGGCGATCTGGGCGCGAATATTCGGCGGGGCGATGAGAACTATCTCGCGACGCTGGATCTGGCGGACGCTTACGCGGCGGCTGAGGGGTTGGATCTGCCTTTGGAGCCGGAGGCGCGGCTGATTGGGCCGGACCCGGACTGTGTGAGCAATCCGATTTTGGCGCTGGATTTGCAGGCGGCGGGGATTTCGTCGATCATTTGGGCGACCGGGTTTGGCTTGGATTATGGTTGGTTGAAGCTGGATGCGTTCGATGAAAAGGGCAGGCCTGCGCATGATCGCGGGGTGGCAGCGGTTCCGGGATTGTATTTTCTGGGGCTGCCCTGGCTGTCGCGGCGGGCTTCTCCGTTCATTTGGGGGGTCTGGCATGATGCGGATTATTTGGCGGGGCATATCGCGGCAAGGTAGTGTCCACGCGTGGACAGAAAGCGCCGCAAGTGAAATCAATCACTTGCGGCGTGTCGTTCAGGATTTGTTAAGCTTTAGGCGTTTGATATGACATCGGGCGGGCTGTCTGGCGCGTTTGCTGGGGCGGGCGTCACAATAGGCGTGGCGGGCGGGGCAACGGGTTTGATCGCCTTATCCAGAAACGCCTTGCCCAGCGGGCTTTGCGCGAAAGCCTCGACCGAAGCGGCCAGATGCGTGCCGCCTTTTGAGGTAAACAGATCCATCACCGAACTCATCCCCTCAGCGGGATTTCCGGTATTGGCGATCACCTTGACATCGGCGCTTTGCAGCGCGCGGGCCTGTTCGCCACCGACGACAATATAGCCTTTGATGCCCTCGATCGTCATCAGATATTGCTGGTAGCTGGCATTCTCGCCGATCTCTTTGGCCAGCACGATTTGCGCCTCAACCGGGGCGAGTTGCATGGCTTTTTCGGCGGCGGCGCGGGCCTCGCCCAAGGCCTGAATACCCTCAGCTTCGCGCTGTTGGGCGGCGAGATTGCCCTCGGCGATGATCACCGTGGTTTGCTTGTCTTGCTCGGCGGCGACGACCTGTTTGTCGCGCTCAATCTCGGCGCGGCGGACCTCATCGACGCGGGTGACGGCCATGTGACGCTCGCGGGTTTCCTTTTCTTGGGTCAGAATTTCCTGCCGCGCCTGTTCCTGCGCGATGCCGACCGCCTTTTGCTTTTCGGCGGTCTTCTCGCCTACCGCGCGCTCGGCTTCCTGCTTGCGCATGTCAATCTCGCGCTGCGCTTCAATCTCAGCAGTTTCTGCGGCGCGCTTGTTTTCGGCCACTTCGCGGCGGCTTTCCATCTCGATATGCGAGATTTTCTTCGCCATGATACTCGAGATCACTTTTGAACCGCTGGCGTCGCGAATATCCATCAACTCCATAGACTTGACGGGTTCAACGCCCCATTGCTTGAGCTGCTCGATCACTTCAGAGGTAAACGCCGCGCCGAATTTGGAACGTTCCAGCATGATGGCGTCGATCTTGTCCGAGGCCAGCACTTTGCGCACAGCGCCTTGCACGATCTGCATCAACTGCTCTTTCAAAGCCGCAATGGAATCAACGCGCTGCGCGGCTATCGCGGTGTCGGCGATGCGGAAAAACGAGGTGACATGCACCATGAACGGCACGCGATCGGTGTCATAAGCTTCATAATCCTCCAGCGTCAGATCGAAGTTGCTGACCGGCAGTTGGATCACATTGACGCCAAAGCGCGGAATCCACGACGGCCACGCGTAATAGACGTTTCCGGCATCGGGGTTGGTGCCATAGGGCGTGGTGGCGCGGCCGCGCTGGATGATGTGCACGACATTGGTGCTGACCACGCGGCGAAACAGGATTGCCAGCAGGAGGGCAAGTACGACCAGCGCCACGGGGGGCGAGGATCAAAGGCAATAGCGGCATAGCAATCTCCAGAAGTGAATGGCCGGAGTTTGCGATGGGTCGGGTTAAAATACAATCAAGGCGGAGGGGGAGTTTTGCGCGGGTTAAGTCACCATCGCGCGTTGCTCGGGCAGGCCCATGGAGATGACGAGGGGGTTTTGGGCTTGGCGGGTTTGGAAATCTTGTTTGCTGGCAAGGTGTTGGTGGTTGGCTAGGATCAGGCTTTGCGCGACCGCGCCGCCCAATGTGGTGCCGGGGCCCGGGATGATGAACAGATCGGGGGCAAATTCGCGGGCGGCGGTGCGGATGGCGGCGGTGAAATCGTAGGGTTCGGTGACTTGGTGGCCGAGGGTGTAGGCGTGGAGTTGGTCGGTTTTGGTGGCGCCGGGCCACCAGATGCTGCCGCGCCCGTCGATCAGCGGTTTTTGGGGCTGTTGGAAGAGGGCTGCGGGGAGTTGGGCGCGGCCTTGCGCGGCGACTGGCGCTTGCAGGGTGGTGTGGAAAGCCGCGTGGTTGGCAAGGCGCATAGGGAAGCGGGATTGTTCGGGCGGGACGGCGGATTCGAAGGCTTTTAAGCCCGCTTCGTTGCCTGCGAGGACGAGCATTCCGCCGAGGTCGATGGAGAGGGTGAGGGTGTGGTCGGGGCGGGTGTTGATTTCGGCAGCTAGGCGCAACAGTTCGGCTTTGCGCCTCGGGTTCGGGAGCCAGTTTTCACCGAGGAACGGATGGATGATCTGGCCGCCGATCAGGCTTTGCTGCATCAGCGTGCCCATGGTGTTGACGACCTCAAAGCCGTTCTCGGGGGTGAGCGCGCCTGCGCAGGCGAGGGCGGAATACCAGCCCATGGAATTGCCGGTAACGGCTGTAATTTCAATGTCTTTTAGGGAAAGCGCATCGCCCAGAGTGCAGGCATAGATCAGGGCGGAGGCGTTGTCGCCTCGGGTGTGTTTTGACACTGAGTAGGTGGCGGCGCTATCGAGCGCGGTCAGGGTTTCTTGGTTCAAGACGCTGCGGCGGGCGTCGAAATGCGCCAGCAGTTTAGCGTCGGGGAAGCGGGTAAGGCTGCCCAATTCGGTCTTGGTATAGGTGCCACGGCCGGGGCAGATCAGGACGGCTGTTCTCATTTGCAAAGCTCCACGGCGGCGGCGGTTATCGAGGCGGCGGAGGGCATGGTGGCGGCATAGGCGGGGCCGGTGGCGATGAAGCTGTCAGTTGCTGTCAGGCGGGCGAGGTTGGTGGGCGGGCCTTCGTGAAACAGCGCCATCAGGGCTTCGGCCACACCGCCGGAATGGCGGGTTTCATCGACGATCAGGATGTTTTTGCAGCCTTTGGTGGCGGCGAGGAGGGCCTCGACAGGCAAGGGAGAAAGCCAGCGGGTGTCGATGATGCGGGTCTTGATGCCTGCGGCTTCGATCTGCGGAAGCGCTTGATGTGATAGGTAATTGCCGTTGCCGAAGGTGACGATGGCGAGGTCGGTGCCGTCGCCGTTGATGCCGACTTCACCGAAAGGGATGGTTTGATCGGGGGCGGGGTAGCGCTGCATCCATCCACCGTCTTTGTCGGTATGCAGGTTGCGCATGGGATAGAGCGCGATGGGTTCGAGGAAGACGACAAGCCGCTGTTCTTCGCGGGCAAGCCGGGCACATTCGCGCAGCATTTTGGCGGCATCGGCGCCGTTGGAGGGCACGGCGAGGATCAGGCCGGGGATGTCGCGCAGCACGGCGACCGAGTTGTCGTTGTGGAAATGGCCGCCGAAGCCTTTTTGATAGCCCAGCCCCGCGATGCGCAGCACCATCGGGTTGCTGTATTGGCCGTTGGAGAAGAACGGCAGAGTGGCGGCCTCACCCCGAAGCTGGTCTTCGGCGTTGTGAAGATAGGCGAGGAACTGGATTTCCGGGAACGGGATGAAGCCGTTTTGCGCCATGCCGATGGCAAGGCCAAGGATGCTTTGTTCATCCAGCAGGGTGTCGATCATCCGGGCGGGGCCGAAGCGCTGGGTCAGCTTTTGGGTCACGCCGTAAACGCCGCCTTTGCGGCCGACATCCTCGCCCATCATCACGATTTCGGGGTGGGTGAGCATCAGATCGGTCAGCGCCCAGTTGATCAGGCGCGACATGATTTGCGGCTCGTCCATCTGTTTGAGGTCGCCTCCGAAAGCCGTGGCGCGGGCGTCGGGGTTGGGGCCGTTGCTGGGCTTGCAGGGGCGGTGCGGCGGGATGATGGCGGCCATCACTTCCGTAGCGGTTTTCAGATGTGGGCGGGTGGTAGCCTCGGCTGCGATACGGGTGATGCGCTGGGCGGTCTCGTTATAGATTTCAAGGGCTTGGGCGGCGGGCATGGCGCTTGCTTGGTCGAGTTGGCGGACCATATGCAGCAGGGGGTCATGGGCTTCCTCGGCCTCGACCTCCTCGCGCGGCAGATAGGTGGTGGGCATATCGGCTCCGGCGTGGCCGTAGAGGCGGATGGTTTTCAGGTGCAGGAAGGCGGGTTTGCGGCGGGTGCGGACGTAAGCGGCGGCTTCTTGGGCGACGCGGTACGTCTCGTAAATATCAAGGCCATTGGCGTGAAAATACTTCAGGCCGGGGCGGTGTTTGAAGGAATTGGCGATCCAGCCGGTGGGGGTTTTGGTGGAAATGCCGATGCCGTTGTCCTCGCAGACGAACAGCAGGGGGAGGGGGAGGCTTTGGTAGGAGGTCCAGCCTGCGGCGTTGAAGGCGCCTTGGGCGGTGGAATGGTTGGCGGAGGCATCGCCGAAGCTGCAATAGACGATGGCATCATCGGGAAGCTGCGCATGCTCGGGGCGGTTTTTCTTGGCAGCGCCAATGGCATAGGCGGCGCCGACGGCTTTAGGCAAATGCGAGGCGATGGTGGAGGTTTGCGGTGGAATGTTCAAAGATTTGCTGCCCAGAACCTTGTGCCGCCCGCCGGAAATTGGATCATCTGACGAAGCGGCAAAGCTGAGCAGCATGTCATAGGCGATGGTTTGGCCCGGCACTTGCCCCGCGCGGGCGATCTGGAAGGCGGCATCGCGGTAGTGCAGGAAGGCCATGTCGGTGGGGCGCAAGGCGAGGGCAACTGCCGCCAGCCCCTCATGCCCCGACGAGCCGATGGTGTAAAACCCGGTGCCTTGGCGCTGCATTTCGCGCGAGGTGCGGTCCAGCGCGCGGCTGGTGCAGGCGGCGCGGTAGATCGCGACAGCATCTTCGGGGGTAAGGGGGCCAGTGGCGGGATTGCCGGGCGGAAAATCGCGGGCAGCCACCCGGCGCAGGAAGTTTTCGTGAACGATGACAGAGCGGCCCATATTTCCCCCATTTTGCCCAATGTTTAGCCGATTGTCGGCGGGGGAGGAAACGAGAAGAAGGCATGGGGCTATGTGGAAACGGCATAGATCCGCTCTGGCCTTATCGGCCCTTGCGGTCTGGACATAAGAGGAAGCCGGATGATCCCGGATTATGGCGCGAAATCTGACCGCACGGGGCGGTCTAGCAAAGTGAGGTTCGGCCATGCAAGGCTATACAAACGCCAATGACATTTCTGCGGTGGTGGCCGCCGACAAGGCGCATGTCTGGCACCATCTGAGCCAGCACAAGGGCTACGAGAGCCCTGATGTTGACCCTCGGATCATCGTTGAGGGCAAGGGTCTGCGGGTCTGGGATGCGCGCGGCAAGGAATATATCGACGCGGTGTCTGGCGCGGTCTGGACGGTGAACGTCGGCTACGGGCGTGAAAGCATCGCCAATGCGGTGCGCGATACCTTGTTGAAAATGAACTATTTTGCCGGGGTTGGCGGATCTATTCCGGGGGCTTTGTTTGCCGAACGGCTGATTTCGAAGATGCCGGGGCTAAGCCGGGTCTATTATTCGAACTCGGGGTCCGAGGCGAATGAGAAGGTCTATAAGATGGTGCGCCAGATCGCGCACAAGCATCACGGCGGCAAGAAGTGGAAGATCCTGTACCGCGAGCGGGATTACCACGGCACCACGATTGGCACGCTTGCCACCAGCGGCCAGTTGGAGCGGGCGGCGCAGTATGGGCCTTACCCGGATGGCTTCGTGATGGTGCCGCACTGCTTGGAGTATCGCAAGCAATGGGATGTTGAGAACTACGGCGAGCGCGCGGCGGATGCGATTGAGGAAGTCATTCTGCGTGAAGGCGCGGATACCATTGGTGCGCTGGTGCTGGAGCCTGTGACCGCAGGTGGTGGTGTGATCACGCCTCCGACCGGGTATTGGGAGCGGGTTCAGGAAATCTGCAAGAAATACAATATCTTGCTGCATATTGATGAAGTGGTTTGTGGCGTCGGCCGCACCGGGACGTGGTTTGGCTATCAGCACTACGGCATCAAGCCGGATTTCGTGACGATGGCAAAGGGCGTGGCCTCGGGCTATGCGGCGATTTCTTGCACGGTGACCACCGAAGCGGTGTTCGACATGTTCAAGGATGCCGGCGATCATATGTCGTATTTCCGTGACATTTCGACCTTCGGCGGGTGCACGGCGGGGCCAGCGGCGGCGCTGGAGAATATGCGGATCATCGAGGATGAGGGGCTGCTCGACAACACCCTGAAGATGGGTGCGCGGGTGATGGATAACCTTAACGCTTTGATGGAAAAACACAAAGTCATCGGCGATGTGCGCGGTAAGGGGCTGTTCTGCGGTGCGGAGCTGGTGGCGGACCGGGTGACAAAAGAGCCGATGGACGAGAAAAAGGTCGCCGCCGTGGTGGCTGCCTGCAACGCGCAGGGCGTGATCATCGGCATGACCAACCGCTCGATCCCCGGTCTGAACAACACGCTTTGCCTGTCGCCTGCGCTGATCGCCACGCCGGATGACATTGATCAGATCACCGGGGCGATTGATAACGCGCTGACGACGGTTTTTGGTTAAATTAACATCCTTGCAGCCGGGGCATCATTAGTCCCGGCTGCGCAGGACCCTTGCTAGCACGGAGCCTGCGTAAATGAGCAGGATGAGTGGGAGCAAAGGTGCCACGACCAAGAACCTTACAAGGATCTCAGGCCCCAAGGGTCCGTTACAGATGCTTAACGTATTCAAGACGCTTCCGTCGCACAGCAGTTCCGGCAGCGATATCATGATGATCGCAAAGAACCACAGGACCACAAGTGCAGACGTGAGTTTCTTGATGGTGGGTGAGCCACGCCATAGCGCCTCTGCCCAAAGCATGAGCGGCAAAATGCCAAGCACAGCAATCGCGACAACTGTCGGACCAAAATCTTGCATCGTAGGGAAAGTCCTTCTTTGAACGATATTACAGCATGGGTGCCGAAAGTTTCCAACTTTCATAGTTAATTGAAGGGCTGCCTTGTTTGATTTCAAGCGGGGCGGTGGTTGACTTGCGGGGCGTAACTGCGACTTATAAGTCCAGAAATCCGCAGCCATGAGGCCAGAATGTCGATCCCCGCCGAAGCTTTCGTGCTGCCGCCCGCTGCGCGCGGTACGTTGCAGCAACGCATCCGGCAGATGGTGACGGAAGGGGTGTTGTCGGGGCGGTTTCGCGCCGGGCAGAAGATGCCGTCGTCGCGGGGCTTGGCCGAACATCTGGGGATTTCGCGGATCACGGTGACGTTGTCTTATGCCGAGCTGGTCAGTGCCGATTATCTGATGGCGCGGGGACGGTCGGGGTATTTCATATCCGAGAACGCGCCGCGCGCGCCGGAGTTGCAGGCGCGCGCGCCACGGGCCGAGGGGGTGGATTTTGCGACCCTGACCGGCGGGCGGTTTTCGCGGTTGGCGACGGTGAAGCGGCCCTTGGATTGGGAAAATTACCAGTATCCGTTTATTTACGGGCAGGCTGATGCGAGTTTGTTTGATCATCAGAATTGGCGTTTGTGTGCGTTGCGCGCGTTGGGGCGCAAGGATTTCGCGGCGCTGACTTCTGATATGTATGACCGCGATGATCCGTTGTTGATCGAGCATTTGCTGCGCTCGATCCTGCCGCGACGTGGCATTGCGGCGCGGGAGGATGAGGTGTTGCTGACGATGGGGGCGCAGAACGCGTTGTGGATCACCACGGCGGTTTTGCTGGGGGCGGGGCGGCGGGCGGTGGTGGAGAATCCGGGCTATTCGGGCCTGCGCGGAGTGTTGGAGCCTTCGGGGACGGAAGTGATCTCGGTCGATGTCGATGCTGATGGGCTGCCGCCGGATCGGTTACCTGCGGGGGGGGATGTGGTGTTTACCACCGCCAGCCATCAATGCCCGACCAATGCGACCATGCCGTTGGAGCGGCGGCTGGCGCTGTTGGAGGCGGCGTCGCGCGAGGATTTTGTGATTGTGGAGGACGATTACGAGTTTGAGATGTCTTTCCTCAAACCCGTGTCGCCCGCGCTAAAGTCTTTGGATAGCGAGGGGCGGGTGATCTATGCGGGGTCGTTCAGCAAATCGGTGTTTCCGGGGATGCGGCTGGGCTATCTGGTGGGGCCTGCGAGTTTTATCCGCGAGGCGCGGGCGTTGCGGTTGATGATGCTGCGGCATCCGCCGGGGCATATTCAGCGCACGGTGGCGTATTTTCTAAGCCTTGGGCATTATGATGCACTGATCAATCGGATGCGGAACGCGTATCGGCGCCGTCGGCAGGTGATGGAGGAGGCGATCCGCGACAATGGCTTGACGGTGGCCGGGCAGGGGGGCTTTGGCGGATCGAGTTTTTGGATGCGAGCCCCTGCGGGGGTGGATACGGAAGCGTTGGCTGAGGGATTGCGGGCGGAAGGCGTGTTGATCGAGCCGGGGCGGGCATTTTTTGACCCCGCGCAGGCGCCGCGGAATTTCTATCGGCTGGGGTATTCCTCGATTTCGCCCGCGAAGATCCCGGAGGGGATTGCGCGGATTGGGCGGGCGATCCGGGGGGCGTGAGGGAGTGTCCGCGCGTGGACGTGAATTTTAATCTAGGTTTGGCAATGGCTTAATCTGTCATCTTCAGGATTTGCTAAGAGATTGCGCCCGCCGTGTTATCTGGACTTACCACGGTATTCCTTCTGGCCCTAAGGCGGGATTGGACGGAGGGATAGAACGAGCTTAACCACAGAATTTCAGGAGATGCGCGATGCGGATGACCACGGAAGAAGCTTTTGTCAAAGTGCTGCAAATGCATGGCATTGAGCACGCGTTTGGGATCATCGGCTCGGCGTTCATGCCGATCTCGGATTTGTTTCCGCGTGCGGGCATTACGTTCTGGGACTGCGCACATGAAGGTTCGGGCGGGATGATGGCGGATGGCTACACCCGTGCGACCGGCAAGATGAGCATGATGATCGCGCAGAACGGGCCGGGGATTACCAACTTCGTCACGGCGGTGAAAACCGCCTATTGGAACCACACGCCGCTGTTGTTGGTCACGCCACAGGCGGCGAATAAGACGATCGGGATGGGGGGATTCCAAGAGGTTGAGCAGATGGCTTTGTTCGCCGATATGGTCGCCTATCAGGAAGAAGTGCGCGATCCGAGTCGGGTGGCAGAGGTGCTGAACCGGGTGATCATCAATGCCAAGCGGGCGAGTGCGCCTGCGCAGATCAACATGCCGCGCGATTACTGGACGCAGGTGATCGACATTGACCTGCCCGCGATTGTCGAATTTGAGCGGCCTTCGGGCGGCGAGGCGGCGATTGCGGCTGCGGCGGAATTGCTGTCATCGGCGAAGTTTCCGGTGATCTTGAATGGGGCTGGTGTGGTTTTGGGCGGGGCAATTCCTGCGAGCATGGCGCTGGCCGAAAGGTTGGATGCGCCGGTCTGTGTGGGCTATCAGCACAACGATGCATTTCCAGGCAGCCACCCGCTGTTTGCCGGGCCTTTGGGCTACAATGGCAGCAAAGCGGCAATGGAGTTGATTTCTGCTGCGGATGTGGTATTCTGTTTGGGTACCCGATTGAACCCGTTCTCAACGCTTCCCGGATACGCGCTGGACTATTGGCCTAAACAGGCCAAGATCATCCAAGTCGATATTAACCCTGATCGGATCGGGTTAACGAAGAAGGTGACTGTTGGCATTGTCGGCGACTCGAAAAAGGTCGCCGAGGCGGTTTTGGCGCGATTGGCCTCTACCGCCGGTGACCATGCGCGCAGCGAACGCAAAGCCAAGATTGCACAGACCAAATCGGCATGGGCGCAGGCTTTGTCCTCGATGGACCATGAGGAAGACGACGCGGGCACCACATGGAATCAGCGCGCACGGGCGGATAAGCCAGAGTGGATGAGCCCCCGGATGGCGTGGCGGGCGATTCAGGCGGCTTTGCCGAAAGAGGCGATTATTTCTTCCGACATTGGCAATAACTGCGCGATTGGTAATGCCTATCCGACGTTTGAGGCGGGGCGGAAGTATCTGGCTCCGGGCCTGTTCGGGCCTTGCGGTTATGGTCTGCCTGCGGTGGTGGGGGCGAAAATCGGTTGCCCGGATGTGCCGGTGGTGGGGTTCTCGGGCGATGGCGCCTTTGGCATTGCGGTGACGGAATTGACCGCGATTGGCCGGGGCGAGTGGCCTGCGATCACCCAAGTGGTGTTCCGCAACTATCAATGGGGCGCGGAGAAGCGCAACTCGACCTTGTGGTATGACGACAACTTTGTCGGCACCGAATTGGATACGCAGGTGTCTTATGCAGGCATTGCAAAGGCTTGCGGGCTGCAAGGTGTGGTGGCACGGACGATGGACGAGCTGACGGCGGCACTGCGGCAAGCGATCATCGACCAGAAGGCGGGTAAGACCACGCTGATTGAGGCGATGATCAATCAGGAGTTGGGCGAGCCGTTCCGCCGCGATGCGATGAAGAAACCCGTGGCGGTGGCGGGGATTTCTGCGGCTGATATGCGCCAGCAGGTTGTTTGATGCCGTTTGATCTCGGGCTGGGGGCTTCGATCTGGATGGCGGTGGCGATCCTGATCGCGGCCTTCATCCGGGGCTATTCCGGCTTTGGCTATTCGGCGATGGTGATTGCAGCTTCGGGTGTGGTCACCAATCCGCTGCATTTCGTGGCCGTGGTGGTCATTCTGGAAACCGCGATGAGCCTGCAAGCCGCGCGCGGAATCGGTGGCGATGTCGATTGGCGCAGGGTTTGGCTGATGATGGCGGGGGCAGCGGTTGGCCTGCCGCTGGGCTTGTGGGCGCTGACGGGGATCAGCGAGGAAGCGGCGCGGGCGGCGATTTCGGTCTATATTCTGGTGATGTGTGGGGTGTTGCTGGCAGGTTGGCGGCTGCGCGCGGAGGTGCGGGGGGCGGGCAATCTGGCAGCGGGGGTGGTCTCGGGTCTGGCCAATGCGCCGGGGATGGGCGGCTTGCCGATTGCGGCTTTCTTTGCCGCGCAGCCGATGCAAGCGGCGACGTTTCGCGCCACATTGATCGCGTTTTTCCCGCTGCTCGATCTCTATTCCGGCCCTTTGTATTGGTGGCATGGCTTGGTGACGTGGGACACGCTTTGGGCGGCACTGGCCGCTTTGCCGCTGACGTTCTTGGGCAACTGGCTGGGATCACGGCATTTTCTGAACACCGATCCGCAGGATTTCCGCCGCTTTGCGATTTTGCTGCTGGGCGGCCTGGCGGTGATGGGGCTGATCAAGGCGGTGCTGTAAGATGTTGCTGGTGGTCAATGCCGGGTCATCCTCGGTCAAGCTGGCGGTGTTTGACGCGGATTTGCGCGAGGTTCTGGCGGGGTCGGTGACCGAGATTGGCGGGGCGGGACGGCTGAAAATCGGCACTGTCGGTCAGGATTGTGCGGTGGCCGATCACCAAGCGGCTTTGGCGCTGGCGCTCAAGGCGATGGCAGCGCAGGGCGTTGGTTTGGGTGATCTGACGGCGGCGGCTCATCGGGTGGTGCATGGCGGTGAGGCTTTGGTGCGGCCGATGCGGGTGACAGATGCGGTGATTGCGGGGATTGAGGCTTGTGTGCCGCTGGCCCCGCTGCACAACCCTGGCAATCTGACGGCCATTCGGGCGCTGCAGGCACTGGCCTCCGATCTGCCGCAGTTTGTCAGCTTTGACACTGCATTTCATGCCAGCAACCCGGCGGTGGCGGTGACTTATGCGCTGCCTGTGGCAGAGCGGGCGCGCGGGCTGCGGCGCTATGGCTTTCACGGCATCAGTTACGGCGGTCTGGTGCGGCATTTGCAGGGCTTGGGCGCTTTGCCCGAGCGGTTGCTGGCGCTGCATCTGGGCAATGGCGCGTCGCTTTGTGCGATCCGGGGCGGCGTGTCGGTGGCAACGACGATGGGCTATTCGCCGCTGGACGGCATCACCATGGGCACGCGGACAGGCGGCATAGACGGCAATGCAGTGTTACGGCTGGCGGAGCTGCACGGGATCGCGGGCGCGGGGCAGATTTTGAACCGCGAGAGTGGGTTGCTGGGCCTTGGCGGGTATAGCGACATGCGGGCGTTGCACGCGGCGGGCACGCCAGAGGCGGCGTTTGCGGTCGAGCATTTCTGCTATTGGGCGGTGCGGCACGCGGGCAGCATGATTGCGGCGATGGGCGGACTCGATGCCATCGCCTTCACCGGTGGCATTGGCGAGAATGACGCGATGGTGCGCGGGCAGATTGTGCGCGGTTTGGCATGGGCCGGGGATGCTCCCGTGCATATCGTGGAGGCTGAGGAAGAACGCTCGATTGCGGTTGAGGCCTTGGCGCTGCTGCGGTCTGGTGCGTAACCACATGGGGGCGTGGGTTTTTCCGGTTTTACGAGGGCGGGGCGGAGGTTTTTCCGAGATTGCGGCGAATGTCGTGACCCTGTGTCGCAATCGGGCTTGTTTGGTGGAAAACTTCCGTCCAGATTGACGGTAGACGCTTGGGGGGAAGATGACTGTTCAGCCGAAGATTGACACCTCGCCCCCGGTTTCGGACGAAATCCGCAAGACCACCTGCTATATGTGCGCCTGCCGCTGCGGCATCAATGTGCATCTGAAGGAGGGCCGCGTCAGCTATATCGAGGGCAATCGCGACCATCCGATCAACAAGGGCGTGCTTTGTGCCAAGGGTGCGTCGGGGATCATGCAGGTGACGGCGCCGTCGCGGTTGCGCGCGCCTTTGCGCCGCGTCGGGCCGCGTGGATCGGGGGCGTTTGAGGAGATTTCCTGGGACGAGGCTTTGGCTTTGGCAGTGTCCTGGATGAAGCCGTTGCGAGAAACCGCACCGGAAAAGCTGGCGTTTTTCACCGGGCGCGATCAGTCGCAAAGCTTTACCGGCTGGTGGGCGCAGGCGTTCGGCACGCCGAATTATGCAGCCCACGGCGGGTTTTGCTCGGTGAACATGGCGGCGGGCGGGATTTACACTATCGGCGGCGCGTTCTGGGAATTTGGCGCGCCAGATTGGGAGCGCACCAAGCTGTTCGTGCTGTTCGGTGTGGCGGAAGATCACGATAGCAACCCAATCAAGATCGGTCTGGGCAAGTTGAAAGAACGCGGAGCCCGCGTGATCGGCGTTAACCCTATTCGCACCGGCTATAATGCGGTCGCCGATGACTGGCTGGGCATCACGCCCGGCACCGATGGGCTGTTGATCCTGTCGCTGATCCACTGTCTGCTTGCGGCGGGCAAGGTCGATCTGGAGTATCTGGCACGCTACACCAACGCGCCTTTGCTGGTGGTGGAGGATGGCCCGGAAAAGGGGCTGATCGCCAAGAATGCCGAGAGCCAACCCTTTGTGATTGATCGCAGAACCGGTGCGCCAGCGCCTTGGGACGGCAAGGGCGTGCAGCCTGATCTGGGGGCTAGCTATCAGGGCAACCGGACGGTGTTTCAGCATATGGCCGAGAAATATCTGGCCGGCGAATATGCTCCCGAAGCGGTGGCCGCGCGCTGTGGTATTGCGGCAGATCGCATCCGGGCTTTGGCTGCCGAACTGGCACATGTGGCCTTTGATCAGGCGATTGAGATTAAGCAATCCTGGACGGATTTTCGCGGCGATTTCCACGAAACCATGCCGGGGCGGCCCGTGTCTTTCCACGCCATGCGCGGGATTTCGGCGCATTCCAATGGCTTTCAAACCGCCCGCGCTTTGCATCTGTTGCAGATCGTTTTGGGCACGGTTGAGGTGCCGGGTGGCTACCGCCTGAAGCCGCCGTATCCGAAACCGATGGAGGCGCATCCGACACCGCATTTTGTCACTGCTCCGGGCAAGCCGCTGTCTGGGCCGCATTTGGGCTATGTGCGCGGGCCGGAAAATCTGGCGTTGAAGGAAGACGGCTCGCCTGTGCGCATTGATAAGGCGTTTACGTGGGAGAACCCGTTTTCGGCGCATGGGCTGATGCATATGCTGATCCCGAATGCCCATGCCGGTGATCCGTATCGCATCGATACACTGTTTCTCTATATGGCCAATATGGCGTGGAATTCTTCGATGAATTCGGCTAAGGTCATGGAAATGCTAACAGATAAAACGCCGGATGGCGAATATGTCATCCCCCGCATCATCTATTCCGACGCCTACGCCAGCGAAATGGTGGCCTATGCCGACCTGATCCTGCCCGACACCACCTATCTGGAGCGGCACGATTGCATTTCTCTGCTCGACCGCCCGATTTCCGAACCGGATGCGGCTGGGGATTCTATTCGCTGGCCAGTGGTGGAGCCCGACCGCGATGTGCGACCGTTCCAGTCGGTGTTGCTGGATCTGGGCGCGCGGCTGGGGCTGGCGCCGATGGTTAAGGAAGATGGCACGCCGAAGTACAAGGACTACGCCGATTACATCGTGAACCACATTCGCCGCCCCGGCGTCGGGCCGCTGATCGGCTTTCGCGGCGATGGTACGGCAGAGGGGCGCGGTGATGCCAACCCCGACCAGCTGGCGCGCTACATCGAAAACGGCGGGTTTTATCAAGCCCATGTGCCGGAGGAGGGGGCCTTCTACAAACCGTGGAATATGGCCTATCAGGATTGGGCGGTAAAAACCTCGTTTTACGAGTCTCCGCAGCCCTATCTGTTCTCAATCTGGTCGGAACCGATGCGCAAATTCCAGATGGCCGCCGAGGGGTTGGGGCCGATACAGCCGCCCGATCACCTGCGCGCGCGGCTGAAACAAGCGATGGAGCCGCTGCCGATCTGGTATCCGCCGTTTGGCGATCTGGAGGCCACTGGCTGGGGCTATCCGATCCACGCGATCACGCAGCGCCCGATGGATATGTATCATTCCTGGGGCAGTCAGAACGCGTGGCTGCGGCAAATTCGGGGCACGAATTTTCTCTATCTGCCGACGAAAATCTGGGTTGAGCAAGGCTTTGTCGAGGGCGATTATGCAAGGGTGATCTCGCCCAATGGCGGCATTACAGTGCCTGTCGCGCATATGGCGGCACTGAACGAGCACACGGTCTGGACGTGGAATGCGATTGGCAAACGCAAGGGCGCTTGGGCGTTGGACGCGGGTGCTTCCGAGGCCACGACGGGGTTTTTGCTGAACCATTTGATTTCCGAACTTTTGCCGGACAAGGGCGATGGTGCGCGGCTGTCGAACTCTGATCCGGTGACGGGACAGGCCGCGTGGTTCGATTTGCGGGTGCGGATTGAGCGGGTTGGCGCAAAGACGCAATCTGAACCAAGCTTCGCGCCGATCCCGCGCGTGGTGCCGCAAGGGGGGGAGCGTGCATGACCAGTTTACCCGTTTCGACAGAAAAGCGGCTGGGT
Organism: Cypionkella psychrotolerans; assembly: GCF_001294535.1. Classification (GTDB taxonomy): domain Bacteria; phylum Pseudomonadota; class Alphaproteobacteria; order Rhodobacterales; family Rhodobacteraceae; genus Cypionkella; species Cypionkella psychrotolerans. The sequence continues at coordinate 80,536 of NZ_LGIC01000088.1, forward strand.
CTGGCAATCGATCTGGACACTTGCGTCGGATGTCAGGCTTGCGTGACGGCTTGCAAGGGCTGGAACGATCAGGGCTATGGCGTGCCTTTGTCAGATCAAAATCCTTATGGTGCAGAGCCTTCCGGGGTATTCTTAAATCGGGTTCACAGCTATGCCGTGCAACCTATTGATGGCGCTGCACAAACGATAAATTTCCCGCGTTCCTGCCTGCATTGCGAAGATGCGCCCTGCGTCACCGTTTGCCCAACCGGGGCCAGCTATAAGCGCAGCGAAGATGGCATCGTCTTGGTAAACGAGGATGCCTGCATCGGCTGCGGTCTATGCGCTTGGGCCTGCCCTTATGGCGCGCGCGAGATGGACGCGGCAGCGGGGGTGATGAAGAAATGCACGCTGTGTGTGGATCGGATTTACAATGAAAACCTGCCCGAAGAAGACCGCGAGCCCGCCTGCGTGCGCGGCTGCCCAACAGGCGCGCGGCATTTTGGCGATTTTGCCGACCCGGACAGCAAGGTCAGCCGTTTGAGTGCCGCGCGCGGGGGCTATGCTTTGATGCCCGATCTGGGGACCAAACCGGTTAACCGCTATCTGCCGCCACGTAAGAAGGATGTGCGGCAGGATGCCAGCATTCTGGCACCTCTGTTGGACATTAAGGCCAGTGGTTTTGCCGGATGGCTTGACCGCGTGTTGGGGAAGATCTGATGCATCCGGCACCTTCGGTTATTGTGTTTTCGGTGCTGTCGGGGGCGGGGTTTGGACTGCTGTTCTACTTTGGGTTTGGCTTTGCACATCCGTCCGGGCTCATGGCCTTTCTGTGGTGGGGCTTGGGCTATAGCCTTGCGGTGATTGGTCTTTTGGCCTCGACCTTCCATTTGGGCAATCCAAAGCGGGCGTGGCGGGCGTTCACGCAATGGCGGACAAGCTGGCTTTCGCGCGAGGCTTGGGCTTCGGTTGCGGCCTTGGTATTGTTGGCTCCGATGGCGCTGTCGGATTGGTTGGATTTGGGCCTGCCGCGCCCGTTCGGCTGGCTTGGTGGGGCGTTGGCGCTGCTGACGGTGTTCACGACTTCGATGATTTATACGCAGATCAAAGCGGTGCCGCGCTGGCATCATTGGTTAACACCCGTGATGTTTTTAAGCTTTGCGCTGGCAGGGGGGGCGGTGCTGGCGGGGCAAAGCTTTGCTGCAGTGTTTCTGGCTGCTCTGGTCGTGATGTTGCTGGCGATTTGGCAGGTGGGCGATGGCCAATTTGCGCGTCGGGCACAGACTTTGGGCACCGCGACCGGGCTTGATCGGATCGGCGACGTGACGGTGTTTGAGCAGGCGCATACGGCGGGAAATTATCTGCTGCGCGAGATGATTTTCGTGGTGGGCCGCAAACATGCACAGAAATTACGGGCGATTGCATTGGCGCTGGCGGCGGTAATTCCGGCGGGTTTGCTGGCGATTTCGGGCGAGGTTTGGGCTTTTGCCTTGGCTGCGATATGCCATTTGATCGGCGCTTTGGCCGCCCGCTGGTTGTTCTTTGCAGAGGCCGAGCATGTGGTAGGCTTGTTTTACGGCAAACGCTAGGAGGAGCGATGACTCCGCTGCAAAGGGTGCAAAATCTGCCGATCTGGCAAGGGGTGGTGCGGGTGGAACCCCTCGGCGGTGGCATCACCAATCTGAACTTTATCGTGGAAGATGATGCACAAAAGGTGGTGGTGCGGATCGGCGACGACATTCCGCTGCACCAGATCTTGCGGTTCAATGAATTGTCGGCCAGCCGCGCGGCCCATGCGGCGGGAGTATCACCAGCGGTGATTTACCATGAACCGGGGGCTCTGGTGATAACCCATATCCAGGGCCGCACCATGACGCCTGCGGATTTTGCCGATGATGCGGTGCTGGATCAGGCCTTGGCCTTGGTGGCGCGGGCACATCGCGAAATTCCGCTGCATTTACGGGGGCCTGCGCTGGTGTTCTGGGTGTTTCATGTGCTGCGCGACTATGCCGGGACGCTGCGGGATGCGGGATCGGGCTATGCCTCGGCGCTGCCGGAATTGTTGGCGCAGGCTGCGCTGCTAGAGGTTGCGGTGGGGCAGATTGACTTGGTGTTTGGGCATAACGATCTGCTTGCCGCGAATTTCCTGCATGATGGCACGCGGATGTGGTTAATCGACTGGGATTATGCCGGGTTTAACGCGCCATTGTTTGATCTCGGCGGGCTGGCGGCGAACACTAGCCTGACTGCGGCGCAAGAAGCGCGGATGCTGGGGGCCTATTTTGATCGGGCGCCAGACGGTGATTTATGGCGCAAATACAAAGCGATGAAGGCGGCGGCGGCGCTGCGCGAGACGCTGTGGAGCATGGTGTCTGAGATATATTCCGAGATTAATTTCGACTATGCCGCCTATACTGCGCAAAATCTTTCCACCTATCGGGCAGCGTTTGCAGCCTTTGAAACCGCTTGAGGATAACATGGTTGACTTACCCACGACCGCGCGAGCTGTCATCATTGGCGGCGGGATTATTGGCTGCTCGACCGCCTATTACATGGGGAAATTGGGCTGGACTGACACGGTTTTGCTGGAAAGGAAAAAGCTAACCTCGGGGACGACGTTTCATGCGGCGGGGTTGGTGGGGCAGCTCAGAACATCGGCTAACATCACGCAATTATTGGGCTATTCGGTGGAGTTGTACAAACGTCTTGAATCCGAGACGGGGTTGCAAACCGGTTGGAAAATGAACGGCGGCCTGCGTTTGGCCTGCAATGAGGCGCGCTGGACGGAGGTGAAACGTCAGGCGACGACGGCGAAATCTTTCGGTCTGGAAATGCACTTGCTGACGCCGCAAGAGGCGCAGGATTTGTGGCCATTGATGACGATTGAGGACCTTGTTGGGGCGGCTTACCTGCCGACGGATGGGCAGGCGAACCCTTCAGATATCACGCAAAGCCTCGCGAAAGGCGCGCGGATGGCGGGGGTGAAGATTTTTGAAGACACGCCGGTGACGCGGGTGATCGTTGAAAATGGCCGGATTCGGGGGGTGGAAACGCCGTATGGCGTGGTGGAATGCGAGAAGGTGATTTGCTGCGCCGGACAGTGGACTCGAATTTTGGCGGGCTCGGTGGGGGTGAATGTGCCGCTGGTTTCGGTGGAACATCAGTATATGATTACCGAGCGTATTGAAGGGGTTACACCGGGTCTGCCAACCCTGCGCGACCCGGATCGGCTGACCTATTGGAAAGAAGATGTCGGTGGTTTGGTCTGGGGTGGCTATGAGCCAAACCCGAAACCCTGGGCGGTAAAGGGCATCCCAGAGGACTTTCATTTCGATCTGCTGACCTCGGATTTTGACCATTACAGCCAGTTCATGGAGGACGCGATTGCGCGGGTGCCTGCGCTGGCGACGGCGGGGGTGAAGCAGCTGTTGAACGGGCCAGAGAGCTTCACGCCGGATGGCAATTTCATCTTGGGCGAAGCACCAGAGTTGAAGAATTTCTATGTGGGCGCAGGTTTTAATGCCTTTGGCATCGCCTCGGCTGGCGGCGCAGGCATGGCTTTGGCGGAATGGGCGGCGAAGGGGGAAGCGCCGTATGATCTGTGGCCGGTGGACATTCGCCGCTTTGGCCGTGTGCATCAGTCGACCGATTGGGTGCGGACGCGGACACTGGAGGCTTACGGCAAACATTACACCATCGCTTGGCCGTCTGAGGAAATGCAGTCGGCGCGGCCGACACGACGCTCGGCTTTGTACGGGCATTTGCAGGCGGCGGGGGCGTGTTTTGGCGAGAAATTGGGCTGGGAGCGCCCGAATTGGTTCGCCGATCTGTCAGTTGGCGAAGTACCGGTCGATTGCTATTCCTACCAGCGCCCCGGTTGGTGGGATCAGGTGCGGCGCGAACATTTGGCGTGCCGGGAAGGAGCGGTGCTGATTGATCAAAGCTCGTTCGCGAAGTTTGTGCTGAAAGGGCCGGATGCAGCCAAGGCATTGAATTATATTGCAGCGGGGGATGTGGATCGGGCGGTGGGGGGGCTGACCTATACGCAGTTGTTGAACGCGCGCGGCGGGATTGAAGCTGATGTGACGGTGGCTCGGACAGCTTGGGATGAGTTTTACATTGTCACCGGCACCGGCTTTGCGGCGCATGATTTCGACTGGATTTCACGCAATTTGACCGGGAATTGTCAGTTGGTCGACGTGACCTCGGGCTCGGCGGTGCTGTCGCTGATGGGGCCGGAGGCGCGCCGCGTTTTGGCGCGGGTGTGCCCGGATGATCTGTCGAATGAGGGGTTCAAATTTGGCACCGCGCGGCAGGTTTCGGTGGCGGGTTGCCCGGTTCTGGCGTTGCGGGTGACCTATGTCGGCGAGCTCGGCTGGGAATTGCACATGCCGACCGATGCGGCAGTGACGGTGTATGAGGCGCTGATGGCGGTCGGCGGTGTGGTGAACGCAGGCTACCGCGCGATTGAAACCTTGCGATTGGAGAAGGGGTATCGGGCTTGGGGTGCGGATATTGGGCCGGATCATACGCCGGTTGAGGCAGGTTTGCTTTGGGCCTGCAAGATGAAATCCGGGGTGGATTTTCTGGGCCGTGCGGCGCTGGCAGCACAGCTTTCGGGCGGGGTTAAGAAGCGGTTGGCGGCGTTTACCGTCGATGATCCCTCGGTGATTTTGCTTGGGCGGGAAACAATCTACCGCAATGGCGAGCGGGTGGGTTGGCTGTCTTCGGGCGGGTTTGGCCACACGATCGGCAAGCCGATTGGCTATGGTTATGTGCGCCACGCGGGCGTGGACGAGACGTTCATGACAAGCGGCAGCTATGAGCTGGAGGTCGCGTCAGAGCGGGTCGCGGCCAAGCTGCATCTGGGTGCGCTTTATGATCCGACGGGGGCGCGGATCAAGGCGTAAGATCACGCCATGTAGAACTGTTTTGGCAGCAAATACGGGTAGTTGGTGGTGGGGTCGATCTCGATTTTCATGATTGGGGCCATCCATTCACCCCAGCGTTTGTCGACGGGCGATGTCCGCAGATAAGCTTTGGTGGCCTCTAAATCATCGGTTTCAAAGAAGCCGAACAGGGTTAATCCGTGGCGGAAAATGTTGTAGTTGCGGATGCCGGCTGCGCGCAGGGTCTCCAACATTTCGGGCCAGATTTCGTCATGGCGCTTGAGGTATTCAACCTCGTATCCGGGGCGGACTTCCAGCACCCAAGCGTATCCGGGCATGGTTAACCTTTCCAATTCTGGAAACAATCCCGCAGCAGGATGGTTTCGGTCAGCACGTCTTCGGTGAGCGTGTTCATATAGTCTTGATGGACCGCTTCCAGCGCCAGATAACCCTGATAGCCCGCATCGCGCAGTGTGGCAAACATGGCAGGAAAGTTGAGCGTGCCTTGGGCGAATTTGGTTTGCAAATGACCCATTTTGGCTTGGCGCAGATGGACATGGGTGGCGTGTTTGGCGAGCGGGTCGATTTCGTCCTGGCGGTAGCCGAGGCAGGTGAAGTGGCTGTAATCTAACGCCAATCCGATGCCGGTCTGGTCGATCAGGCGTTGGGTCAGGGCAGGGCTTTCGGCCCAACTTTGCACATGGGGCTCAACGCAGAGTTTGGCGTTGTGGTGGGTCGCGACTTCCAGCAGGGCTTTGATCGATTCGGTGGCTTGCTGGGCGGCTTGATCGCGGGATTGGCCGGGATTGATGATGCCGGGCAGGATGAACACCGAGGCGATATCGGCAGCATCGGCAAAGGCCAGAACGGAGTCTATATCTTTGATATTTAGGGAGATTGTGCCGGGGAGGGAGAGGTTTTGGCCGCTGAGGCCTTCGCCAAACAGATGGTAATAGTTCGGGATGGTGACGCCGAGGTTGCGCAGCGGCTCTGCCGCCGCTTTCGGATCGGCAAGAATTTCCGATTTGTTAAGACCTGAGCGGTAAGACAGACCCACATCCAGTGCGCCGATGCCCAAAGCGCGGCTGATGGCGGCACATTCTTGCAAATTACAAGCGGGGAACGACCATGACGTAAGTGACAGTTTCATCTTAACCCTCGATCTGCACGGCAGCGCCTGCGGCCGCAGAGGCATACATCGCGGCGATTGCCTCGGTGACGCGGGCGCCATTTTCGCCGTTTGCCGGGTTGCCGACGGGTTGTCCGGCGCAGAGGGCGGCGAAATGCGTGACGGGGAGTGTGCCGTCATAATCGGCCTCTCCGGGGGCCATTGCGTAGGTTTCATTGCTGCCGTCAAGACGCGACAGTTCAAGCCGGGCGCGGCCGGATTCGCAATCAAACCAGATGACGCCTTCGGTGCCGTAAAGGCGGATGTCGGTGTGCATGCCGCGTTGTTTCGGCACGGTGGAGGAACCGGATAGGGCCACGGTCGCGCCATTGGTGCAGCGTCCCACGGCGGCGTCGTAGTAATCGACCCCGGTTTTTGATTTGCCATCAAGGCAGTAGATGGATTGGAATTTCACATCGGCGACATGACAGAGCCATGCCAGCGAATGGCTCATCTGGCCCCAAGCGTAACCGCCAGCTTTCGCCGGATCAGACCATGTCGAGGCCGGGGGACGGAACAGGTGGTTGGCGGTTTCCAGCATCGGCTCACCCGCCATCAGATCATCCAGCGCGCTGCCCATTTGGCAGACGGCGTGGCGGATCTGGCCGATTTTGCCGCTGCGCACCCATGTGGCGGCTTGGGCGGTGAAGCTTGTGTAGTTGAGGCCGGTGGAGATCAGAACTTCTCGGTTGGCCGCAATTCCGGCGGCGGCTATGGCACGGCCATCGGCGGCGGATGTGGCCATCGGCTTTTCGACCAGAACATGCGCGCCAACTTGCAGAGCGGCGATGGCGGGGCGGGTGTGGGCGACGTGGGGGGTGGAGATGATCACGCCGTCGAGGGCTTCGGCTTTGATCATTGCGGCCACATCGCTGTAGCGCGCGGTGATGCCGAATTGGTCGCCGACTTGTTGCAGGCGCGCTGGATCAAGATCACAAATGGCGATTTTGTCAACGTTGCCAGAGGCTTGCAGCGCAGGAATATGATTGAAGCAGGCCCACCAGCCGATGCCGACGACTCCGATTTTCGCCATGTTAATCTTCCTGTGCAACGGTGGATTGGTAAACGTTCTGCATATGCGCCTCGGCTGCTGCTGCCGCCGCTGCCGGGTCGCGGGCTTTCAGGGCGTCCAGAAGGCGGCGGTGGTCTTGCAGCGATTGATCCAGAACGCCGGGGCGTTCCGAGGCGCGTTTGCGGAACTCTAGCCCAATGACGTTCAAGGTTTCGCCGATGCGTTTCAGGAAAGCGTTGCCGGAACCGATCCAGATGATTTCGTGGAACTCAAAGTCGGATTTACGGAAGGCCAGCGCATCGCCAATGGTGTCGTGTTGGGCGGTGAGGACGGCCTCAAGCCGGGCCAGATCGGCGTCTGTGATGTTGACGGCGGCGCGGCGGGCGACGTCGGATTCGATCAAGCTGCGGGCGTCGTAAAGCTCGCGGATGTTCATCTGTTCGAGCGACAGGTAGAACTGGATCGGGCCAAGCAGAGCATCGGGGCCAAGATCAGAGATATACGCACCGCCGCCTTGGCGCGATTTCACCACGCCCAACACCGCCAGCCCCCGCATCGCCTCGCGCACCGAGGGGCGCGAGACGTCCAGCGACAGCGCCAGATCACGCTCGGGCGGCAGGGCGTCTCCGGCTTTCAGCACGCCGGATTTTACCATGTCGAGGACGCGGCGGACCACCATTTCGGCGACGGATTCGCGCTGAATCGGGGTTTCAAATTCGATGCGGATCGGGTCGGTCATGTTGCAACCTCGGGCTTGAGGGACCTAGGGGTAGGGAGTTTGATGCGCGGGATCACTACGGATGCGATCAACAATAGGCCAATCACCCCGGTTTGGATATGGCCGGTGATGCTGAGCAGCGCCATGCCATTGCGCAGGTTTAGCACGATCAGGATTGAGAGCAGGGTGCCGATCAAGGTGCCTTTGCCGCCGAAGATGCTGACGCCGCCCAAGAGGACGATGGTGATCACGTCAAGCTCAAAGCCGGAAGCGACATCGCCGCGCACGGCCCCTACGCGGGCGGCATAGAGCAGGCCTGCGAAAGCGGCGGCGGTGCCGGACATGGTGAAGATGATGATCTTGTGGCGGGCGGTGTCGATGCCTGCAAAGTCGGCGACGTCACGGTTTGAGCCGATGACATAGGTTTTGCGCCCGAAACCGGAGCGTTCGAGCAGGATATAGAGCAGGACGAACAGCACGATGAAGGCGATCAGGGCGAAGGGCACCGGGCCGATCAAGCCCTTTTGGCCCAAGGCTGCGAACCAATCGGGGAAACTGCCGATGCCGCGATCTTCCAGCATGACGCGGGCGAGGCCGCGAAAGCCGATCAGGGTGGCGAGGGTGACGACAAGGCTGGGCAGGCCCAAATGGGCGACAAACCAACCGTTGAACAGGCCGCCTGCAACGCCGATGCAGAGGCAGATCAGGATCACCAGCGGCGCGGGGACGCCCATTTGGTAAAGATAGCCGAAGGTGCAGGCGGAAAGCCCCATCATCGAGCCAACCGAGAGGTCAATCTCGGCGTTAATGATCACGAAGGTCATCACGAGGGCGAGGATGATTTTTTCAATCGACAGTTGGAACAGGTTGATTTGGTTTGATATGCCAAGGAAATCCGGGGCAGCGATGGCGTTGAAGGTGAAGATCGCCACGAGGCATGCGAACAGGAAGCCTTCCCAGCTGAACAGACGGCTCATTTTGCAGTCTCCTTGGATTTTTTGGCGCGGAGTTTGGCGAGGCGGCGCGACAGGATGGTGTCGGTGGCGACGGCGAGCAGGATGAGCGCGCCAAGCACCGCTTCGCGCCAGAACTCGCTGACCACGGCCCAACGAACGAGGGAGGTTTCCAACAGATCGACGAGGATTGCGCCGAGGAACGCGCCGATCACCGAACCCGATCCGCCGAAGATATTGACGCCGCCGACGACCGATGAGGCGACGGATTTCAGCTCAAACCCCAGCCCCGCGACCACGGTGATATTGCCGAAACGGGCGAGGAACATGAAGCCCGCAAGGCCCGCCATCAGGCCGGAAAGGGCGAAGGCGGCGAAAACCACGCGCTTGGCGTCGATGCCGGCCATGTCGGCTGCTTCGGGGTTGGAGCCGACCGCGAATAACGCGCGGGCGGGCCGCAGGCGGGTCAGGCAGAGGTGGACGAGGATCACCACGACGAGGCTCGCGGTGAAGCCGGCGCGGAATTCCAGACTGCCGATCGAGAACACCGGCAGGTTGGGGAAATCGGTCAGCCATGCGGGTAGGCTGTCGGACGTGATGGATTTGGCGTTGGAATATTCGACGAGAAACGAGCGAAACAGCGCCATGGTGGCGAGGGTGACGATGATCGAGGGCACGCGGGCGTAGGCCACGAGCAGGCCGTTGACGATGCCAAAGCTGGTGCCGACGAGGGCGGCGTAGAGCAGCAAAAGCAAGGGGTTAAGCTCGGGGTGGTTGGTGATGATGGACCCGGTGGCGAAGGCAGTAAAGCCCACAACAGAGCCGACAGAGAGGTCGATATTGCGGGTCAGGATCACCAAGGTTTGCCCAGTGGCGATCAGCGCCATGATCGCCACCGACGACGAAATTCGGTTGAACAGACGGCCGTTCAGGTAGCCTTCGATCTGGGAGGCGAAGAACAAAATGACGATGGCAAGCACCGCGAGCAGCGCAAGGATGCGCAAAGCGGCGGGGGAGAGGCGGGAAAGCAGAGCCATCAGGCGGCGTCCTTTTGTCCGGTGGCAAGTGCCATGATGGATTCCTGGCTGGCGTCGTCGTGGTTAAGGATCGCCATCTGACGACCCTCGCGCATCACCAGAATACGGTCGCCGAGGGCGAGGACTTCAGGCAAATCCGAGGAAATCACCAAGGCGGTGCCGCCTGCTGCAGTGAAGGCGCGGATCAGGGCGTGGACCTCGGCTTTGGCACCGACGTCGATGCCACGGGTGGGTTCATCGACGATTAGCAGGTCGGGCTCCATGTTCAGCCATTTCGCCAGCATCACCTTTTGCTGGTTGCCTCCCGAGAGATTGCCTACGGCGATATCGGTGTTCGGCGTACGAATGTTCAGTTTTTGCTTGTAGTCCCAAGCGGTTGCGATCTCGGCATGGGTGTTGATCAGACCCATGGGAGTCAGGTATTTCTGCAAGGTCGCAAGGCTGATGTTCCAGCGGATCGGCAGCGCCATCGCCAGACCCAGCTTGCGGCGATCTTCGGACACATAAGCGATGCCTGCGTCAATCGCCTGCCGCGACGAGGTGACTTTCAAAGGCGCGCCTTTGTAGGTGACCGTCTCCGCGCTGGTTTTGAGCATCCCGAACAGGGCCAAGGCCACATCGGTGCGACGTGCACCGATCAGGCCCGCCATCGCGAGGATTTCACCGCGTTTTATGTCGAAAGAGATGTCGTGAAACACACTATCGACGCTAAGGCCCTGCACAGACAGCAAAGTTTCCGATGTGGCGGTCGAGGGCATCTTGGTGAAATAATTGCCAACCTCACGTCCGACCATCTCGGCGATGAGGGTTTGCGGATCGGTGTCGGCGATCCGTTTGGTCGAGATATGCTTGCCATCGCGGATCACCGAAACCCGGTCCGCAAGCTGAAAAACCTCCTCCAATCGGTGCGAGATATAGACGATGGACACGCCATCATCGGCCAAAGCGCGGGCGATGCGGCGCAACTCCTGCGCTTCATGCGCCGAAAGGCTGGCGGTGGGCTCGTCCATGATCAGCACGCGCACGTCTTGGCTGAGGGCGCGGGCGATTTCCACGGCCTGCTGTTCGGCGAGCGACAGGCCCGAGGCGATGCGATCCACATCCAGCGTCATGCCGATACGGGCAATGAGTTCACGCGCGGCGCGGCGCATGGCGGGGCGGTTGAGGAACAGACCGGAAGTGGCTGAAATGAATATGTTTTCGGTGACATCCAGATCGGGAAACACCATCGGTTCTTGGTAAATTGCAGCAATTCCCCGCAACCGGGCGGCTTTCGATCCGTTCAGCACGACGGGGGCACCGTCAACCTCCAGCGCGCCCGAGGAGGGTTGGTGAATGCCGGTCATGATTTTGATCATGGTAGATTTGCCCGCACCATTCTCGCCGACGATGGCGTGAACCTCGCCGGGAAAAAGTTCCAGCGTCATGTCGGTCAAGGCGGCGGTCATCCCGAAATTCTTCGAGACTCCGCGCAGCGCGATCGTGGGGGCTAAGGTCATAGGGTCAATCCGTCGAGAGGGACGCGGCCGAATCTACTCCGGCCGCGCGAAAAATCCTTACTTTGCAGCGGCTTCGACGTTGTCTTTGTTATAGACGGTGAATGGCCCCATCAGGATGCGCTTGGCGCCTTCACGGCCCGGATCGGCCTCAATGGTGTAATCACCCATGCGGCCCGCGGTAAAGGTCTCGCCGATGTCACCCTTGAGCTGGCCCGTGGCCAGACCGTAAGCGGTAAAATAGGTGAGGTAGCCCAGATCACGGAAATCCCACAAAGCGAATTCCGGGGCACAACCGTTCATCGTGTAGCTGACCATTTCAGACGGAAGGCCGAGACCCGACACTTTAACTTTGTCGCACAAACCCTCATCCTGCATAGCTTTTGCCGAAGCTTGGATGCCCACGGTGGTTGGCGACATGATCAGGCCAAGGTCAGGATATTTATCGACCAAAGCCAGCGCGCGGTTGTAGGACACTTCGGCTTGGTCATCGCCATAGACCACGTCGACCAGTTCGATGTCTTTATACTTCGGATCGGCGGCGAGGGCGGCCTTCATCGACTCGATCCAAGCGTTCTGGTTCGAGGCATCTGGGGTCGCCGACAGCACGGCCATTTGACCTTTGCCGCCAAGGATGTTCAGCGCCATATCGGCCATCACGGTGCCGATCGAGCCGAAATCGACCTGTGCGACGAACACGCTTTCGCCTTTGCCGCCGGGGATCGGGCTGTCCCATGTCACGACTTTGGTGCCAGCGGCTTGGGCGGCTTCTGCCGAGGGCACGATCTGGTCGCCCGCGTTGTTCGACAGCATCACCGCGCCCTGTTTTTGGGTGCCGGCGGTGGTCATGATCTCAATTTGGCCAGCGGTGGAATTTTCCGGCGTAGGGCCGGTGAATTCCAGTTTGCCGGGGTTGGCGAGTTCTTTGTGGGCTTCCTGCGCGCCCTCATTGGCCTGATCGAACACCAGAATACCAAGGAATTTCGGCAGCAGAACCATGTTGGTTTCTTTGCCGGGCTCTAGTTTGATGGTGTCGGCATAGGCGAAATTCGCGGTTGTCAGCATCAGGGCTGCGGCTGCGCCGAGTAGAACGTGTTTCATTGTAATCCTCCCAGATTTGGCTGGCACGAACCCCGTGCCGGGTTATTTCCCTTGGTCGCCCGTGGGTTAGTGTGGAACAGGTTTGCGCGGGCCTTGGCCTGCAAGCGCGCGGGTGATGTCTTGGGCCACCAGATATTGCAGCTGATGGATCGCGGCTTCGGAATACCAAGCGGCGTGCGGGGTCAGCAGCAAGTTCGGGGCTGTGCGGAGCGGGCTGTCGGCCTGCAAAGGTTCCACATGGAACACATCGAGGGCGGCGGCGGCGATGGTGCCAGCGGTGAGGGCTGCGGCCAGATCGGATTCGTTGATCAACTGACCTCGGGCAGAATTTACCAGCATCGCATGCGGCTGCATGGTTTTCAGGCGGGTGGCGTTGAAATATTCGGTGGTTTCCGCCGTCGCCGGGGCGTGCAGGCTGATGATATCGGCCTCGCGCAGCAGGGCGTCGGGAGTGACTTTACGGACGCCCATTTCCGCCGCTTGTGCCTCGGTCAGACCGGGATCGGCGGCGAGAAATTGAAAGCCGAAGCCCTTCAGGCGGGCATGTACGGCGCGGCCGATGTTGCCAAGGCCAAAGAATCCGAAGTTGGTTTTATTGAAGGGTTTCATTGGCTTGGCGATTTTCACTGCTGCCCATTCGCCTCGGCGCACCGAATTGTCCATCGCCACCAGTTTGCGCAGCAAGGTCAATGCGGCGGCGGCGGTGTGGTCGGCGACCTCATCAGCGCAATAGTCGGGGACATAGCCGACGCGCAGCCCGTGTTTGGCGCAGGCGGCGAGGTCGATGTTGTTATAGCCAACGCCGTAGCGGATCACGGTGGCACCCGGTTTGACGGCGGCGGCGGCTTCGGGGCCGAAGCTGGCGAATTGCACCACAGCGACATCGGCTCCGGCAACGGCTGCAGCGACTTCCTCGGCGGATTTGCATTGATGTGCTGCGAAATCGGCTCCGGCCGCGCGGGCCGCGGCGGATTCTTGATCCAACGCGGGGAAGGTGTAGTCGGTGACGACGACTTTCATGGGTGAACCTTTAGGTAGTCGTGAATGATCTCGCCGGGGACGAGGGTGAAATCGGCGCGCCAGTAGAAGCCTTGCAAGGGTTCCAGCACGGGCAGGCGGAAGATCGGCATCTGTGCATTGGCGCGCAGTTCCACCGTGCAGGGGCCTTCCCAACATTCATGCACCACCACATCCGACAGCTTACGCGAGGTGAGTTGGCGGATCGCCGGGGTGCCGTCGATGTGGTCGATGGCTTTCAGGTTCAGGTTGGTGGCAAAGTCGAAATAGGGCTTCAGGCGGGCCGGGTCGCAGGGGCGTTGTTTGTAGGGCAAGGTGGTGGTCAGCACGTCAATGCCGTTGCGTTCAACGGTGCCGACGAACAGATCGCCGCGCGCCTCAAGCGTTGGTTTGCCTAGCTTTTTCGGCTGACCATGGATTTCGCGACCATGGGTGACACCGACATCCGAGGACAGCACCAGATAGGGCGAATAGGCGCCTTGCCGATCTTCAAAAGACGCGCCGAACATCACATTGGCCTCGGCATAGGGGCCAAGCCAATCGGTGTCGTTCATCTTGTAGATGTGGCAGCAGGCGATATCGCCTTCCGGGCGCAGGGGCGGCGGCAGCAGGAAGGCCATCGCCGCCGGGTCTGTGCGCCAATACACCGTCAGGATTTCGGCATTGCGAAACCGAAACGGAAACGGCGGGATCATCGGCGCATCCCACGGGGTGGAGAAGCCGCCTTTGCGGATATCGTCCTCGGTGGGAGGCGCTAAAGTCATTGCATCGCAATCCGGCGCACAACGTCTTCTTGCACCTCTATGCCAAGACCGGGGGCGTGGATTGGATAGGCCCAGCCGTCTTTATGCCAGATTTTCTCGGCCAGTAACTCGTCCTGCACGATCACCGGGAAGGGTTTGAATTCAAAGAGTTCGGTGTTGGGGGAAGCCAAGGAAAGATGCAAGGACGCCGCCGTTGTGATACCCGTAGACCAAGCGTGCGCGTTCACTTTCTTGCCGTATTGCATCGCCAAAGCATCGACGCGGCGGAAGCCGGTGATGCCTTCGACGCGGGCGGGGTCGACGCCGTAGACGTCGACAGCTTGGACAAATTCCATCTGGCGGCGATAGCCTGCTTCGGTGAATTCGCGCTCGCCTGAGGCCAAGCGGACCTTGGTATTGGCACGGAGCTTGCGGTAGCCCGCGTCATCGGTGACATAGAGCGGCTCTTCGTACCAGCCGATGCCGAGATCATGCATCCGGTTGGCGACCGAAATCGCGGTATCGACATCCCAACGCACGCCGTTGCCGATATCGACCAGAATTCCCGCATCGGGGCCGAGCGCAGAGCGCAGGGCGCGGATGAAGGAGACATCCACATCCGGGTCGCCGCCGATATTGCTTTCGCCCTTTTTGGCAAAGCCCAGTTTGGTGGAGCGGAAGCCGTTGGCGAAAAAGCCTTCGACATCGGCGACGCAGGCGGCCTCGCCCTTCTTGTTGACATGGCTGGAGGCATTGGCGAGCAAACGGTCATGCTTCAACCCGCCGAACAGCTCATAGAGCGGTTTGCCTTCGATCTTGCCCTTGATATCCCACAAAGCCATATCGACGCCCGAGATCGCCAAGGATGCCACGCCACCCTCGCCATACCACCAGACATGGCGGCGCATCTTCACCCAAAGTGTTTCAATATCAACCGCTTCGCCCAGCAGGATCGGCGTTAACCCTTCGCGGATCACCAAAGCCGTGGCCTTGCACGCCTCGGGCCACATCGCGATGCTTTCACCCCAGCCGACCACGCCGTCATCGGTTTCAACCCGCACCAAAACCGTCCGCCGAATGGTGCCGAAATCATTCGGATCGGGGTATTCAATCGGGATCGGCTCGATCCGCGCTATTTTCGTCATATTCCCCCCTCACCGCGTTTGGCTTTATCTTTGACTTGGTCGCCATATCGCGATACTTCGATAATTGGTAAGGCCAATTAACAACGCTTAGCAATCTGAGGTCAAGAAAAATGTTCAACCTAGCTCCCGTTCCCGTGCCAGATCTGAGTGGCCGCACCGTTTTAGTGACCGGGGCGGGGAAGGGGATTGGCGCGGAATTGGTAAGGATTCTGGTGGCCAACGGGGCAAGGGTGTTCGCTGGAGTGTTCTCGGGCGAAAGCTCGGAAGACCTGCCAGAGGCGGCCACCGTGCTGGTGCTGGATGTGACCAAACAGGCAGATGTGGATGCGGCGATGGCGCGGATTGCCGCCGAATCGGGGCGGTTGGATGTGCTGGTGAACAACGCCGGCATGATAACGCCGATCGGGCCGCTGGCGGAACTGGCGTCGGATGCGCTGGCTCCGGCCTTTGCGGTCAATGTGATCGGGGTGCACCGGATGGCGATTGCGGCGCTGCCACTGCTGCGGGCCTCAAAAGGCGTGATCGTGAATGCGGGGACTGGAGCGGCGACCACGCCGATGGAGGGTTGGACCGTGTATTGCGCCACCAAAGCCGGGATGCGGATGCTGACGCAGATGATGGCGATGGAGCTGGCACCGGATGTGAAAACGTTTTTCGTCGGTATCCCGCCGACCGATACGGCGATGCAGGGCGCGATCCGCGACGCGGGCTTCAATCCGATCAGCAAGATCCCACAAGACAAACTGGTGCGCCCTGCGGTTCCGGCAAGCGTGATGGCTTGGATGTGCGGACCGCAGGCGCGGGACGTCGAGGAGGTTTTGCTCGACGTGCGGCAAGAAATCTTTACCAATTTGATGGACCTGACCGCCTGATGACGGCATGGTGCGCGGCAAAAGCGGAGGGTTACATGGGACGACTTCAGGGTAAACGCGCGCTGATCACGGCGGCGGGGCAGGGCATCGGGCGCGCCTCAGCGCTGATGCTGGCGCGCGAGGGGGCAAAGGTTCTGGCCACCGATGTGAATGAAAAGGCGTTGGCGGAATTGGCGGCAGAGGGCATTGAGACGCGGGTTTTGAACGTGCGCGATCCGGCTGCGATTGCGGCAGCGGCAGCGTTGGGGCCGTTTGACGTGCTGTTCAACTGCGCGGGCTTTGTCGCGGCGGGGTCTATTCTGGACTGTGATGAGGAGCAGTGGGCGTTCAGCCTTGATCTGAACATGACGGCTATGTACCGGATGTGTAAGGCATTTTTACCAGGAATGATTGAGAACGGCGGCGGGTCGATCATCAACATGGCCTCGGTGGCCTCTTCGGTGATCGCAGCGCCGAACCGCTTTGTCTATGGCGCGACCAAGGCCGGGGTAATCGGCCTCACCAAATCCATCGCGGTGGATTTCATCGGCAAGGGCATCCGCTGCAACGCGATCTGCCCCGGCACGGTGGAAAGCCCCTCGCTGGAGCAGCGCCTGCGCGATACCGGTGATTATGAGGCCGCCCGCGCCGCCTTTATCGCCCGCCAACCGATTGGCCGGATTGGCAAAGCCGAAGAAATCGCGGCTTTGGTGACCTATCTCGCTTCCGACGAATCCACCTACACCACCGGCGTCGCGCATGTGATCGACGGCGGTTGGGCCAACGCATAAGGATTAATCATGAAACTGCTTCGTCATGGGCCCGCAGGGGCCGAAAAACCCGGTATTTTGCACAGCGATGGTACGGTGCGCGATCTGTCGGCGATTGTGTCGGACATTGGCGGCGACGTTTTGTCGGATGCTGGCATCGCGAAAGTCCGTGCGGCGGACCCGGCGCGGCTGCCGATTGTGCAGGGCGCGCGGCTGGGGCCTTGCGTGGCGGGCACTGGCAAGTTCATCTGCATCGGGCTGAACTATTCGGATCATGCCGCCGAAACGGGTGCTACGGTGCCGCCCGAGCCGATCATTTTTATGAAGGCCACCAGTGCGATTTGTGGCCCGAACGATCCGATTATCATTCCCCGCACCTCGGAAAAGACCGACTGGGAGGTTGAGCTGGCGGTGATTATCGGCAAGAAGGCCAAATACGTCAGCGAAGCTGAGGCGATGGATTACGTCGCGGGCTATGCGGTGACCAATGACGTGTCGGAGCGGGCTTTCCAGACTGAGCGTTCGGGGCAATGGACCAAGGGTAAATCCTGCGATAATTTCGGCCAGATCGGTCCGTATTTGGTGACGCGGGATGAGGTCGCCGATCCGCAGAATTTGGCGATGTGGCTGACGGTCAATGGCACCAAGATGCAGAACGGCTCCACCAAGACCATGGTGTACGGGGTGAAATATCTGGTCAGTTACCTCAGCCAATTTATGACCTTGCATCCGGGCGATGTGATCTCGACCGGAACGCCTCCGGGTGTGGGCTTGGGGATGAAGCCGCCGAAATACCTGAAGGCCGGGGACGTGGTGGAACTTGCCATCGAAGGCTTGGGCCAGCAGCGGCAAGACGTGATCGCGGATTGAATTCAAGGCCCGGTGGCAACGCCGGGCCTTTTGCCTTTGGGGAGGGCTAAGATGGATCTGATTGACACCCATCAGCATCTGATTTTGCGCGATAAGTTGGGCTATGCTTGGACGACAGGCGTGCCAGCCTTGCAGGGTGATTTTGCGCCCGAGGATTACGCGCGGCTGGTGGCGGGCAAGGGCGTGATCGGCACGGTTTTCATGGAAACCGGGGTCGATGACGGCGACTATCAGGCCGAGGCACGGCTGATCGCGGAGCTGATAGGCTCGGGCGGCATGCTGGGGCAGATCGCCTCTTGTCGGCCCGAGAGTGACGCAGGCTTTGACGATTGGCTGGAGGAGTGTCGCGGGCTTTCGGTGGTGGGGTTCCGGCGCTTGCTGCATGTGGTCGATGATGCGATAAGCCAAAGTGACGGTTTTCGCCGCAATATCCGTAAGATCGGGGCGGCTGGTTATACATACGATATGGTGTTTCATGCGCGCCAACTTGGTATTGCTGAGGCTTTGGCGCGGGCCTGCCCGGATCAGCTGTTGGTGCTAGATCATTGCGGCAACCCGGATGTGGCGGGCGATGGCTTTGACGCTTGGTTGTCGGGGTTAAAGCTGATGGCGGCACTGCCACATATTTGGTTGAAATTCTCTGGCATTACCGTGAATTGTACGCCCGGCACGGCCTCCGTGCCGTTATTGCAGCGCTATACCGATGCGATGCTAGAGGTGTTTGGCCCGGCGCGGATGATCTGGGGTGGCGATTGGCCAGTGGTGAATTTGGCCATAGGGCTGCCGGATTGGATTGACATGAGCCGGGCGATGCTGAGCGATTTGTCAGCGGATGAGCAGAAGATGATTGGCCATCAGAACGCGCGGCGCGTTTATGGGCTGGCGGGCTAAGGGGGGCTTAACGCCCCCCTCGCTGCGCTCCCCCCGTGGGATATTTGCGCGCAGAGGATGACAGTTTTAGATAGATTTTAGGCTTAGCCCATCACCTTGGTGCCCAAACTGTGGCCCTCAGCGGCCTTTTTCTTCGTGCCAGCCGCGCGCAATTCTTCCACCGAGCGCACCTCTAACCGCGCGGCACCGGCCCAGTCGCGGGTCTTCACTTTCGGGGTTTTCAGCCGCTCAATCGCGTCGGGGATCGCATGTGCGTATTGCGGCAGCCATTGCGCTTGGGCGACGAGCAACTCATCGACCATCTGCCAGACCTCCTCCGGCGTGCAGATCGCTCCGACCAGTGGATCGTGCAGAACGGCCTGCTTCAAAAGGTCAACGTCACCCGAAATCGCGGCTTTCATGCCCATCCGCTGCACCGACACCGAGACGTTGCAGGTGGCCGCACAGGCGTCGGGCAGGGTGACACCCTCGATCATATTGATGCCGAAACGGTCGACAAAACCGGGGCTTTCGATGATGCAATCTGTGGGCAAGTTTTTGATAATGCCACCATTTTTCACATTGAAATGGCCGCGATAAGTGCGCCCTGTTTCCAAGGCCTCAAGGATATGCGAGGCATGTTCATCGGTGCGCTGGTAGTCGGAGAGCGGCTTGCCCGCTTCCTCCAGAAACACCGGGAAATCGGTTTCAAACCAGTTGCGATTCTCGGTGGTGTAGCGCAGATAACCGCCGGTTTCGCCGTGAATCCAATCATCCATGCTGATCCAATTCTGGATTTCCTCAGGGCGCTTGCGATACCACGGCAGGTATTCCGACAGATGGCCGTTGCTTTCGGTCGAATAGAAGCCAAAACGTTTCAGCACGTCGATGCGGACTTTTTCCTGTTTTGAAAAAGTCGGATGGCGTTCAAACGCTGCAAGCAGTTCGGTTTGGCTGACTTTGCGGCCCTGATGGCGAATGTCGAGATACCAGGTTTGATGGTTAATGCCGGAACAGATCACATCAACCTCGTCCATCGGCACCCGCAAAGCGGCGGCGATCTGGCGGTGGCCGTTTTGGACGCCGTGACAGAGGCCGACCGTGTTGACGCCGCCATGATCAATCACGGCCCAAGTCATCATCGCCATCGGGTTGGCGTAGTTGAGCAAAAGTGCGCCGGACTCAGATACCTCTTTGATATCCTTGCAAAACTCTAGCACCGCCATAATGCCGCGCTGCGCATACATCAGCCCGCCCGCGCAGATCGTGTCGCCGACGCATTGATCAACGCCGTATTTCAGCGGGATGCGGATATCGTCGGCAAAGGCCTCAAGCCCGCCGATGCGCACCACGTTCATAATATAGCGCGCGTCTTTCAGCGCTTCGCGCCGGTCAGTCGTGGCGGTGACGCGGGCCGGCAGGTTGTTCACCTTCACGATGCGCGAGATGATTTGCTGTACCATTTCAAGATTATGCGCGTTGATATCGGTCAGCGCGATCTCAATCCCCGCGAATTCCGGCACTTTCAGGATGTCCGAGCAGAGTTTTTTGGTGAAGCCGACCGATCCGGCTCCGATGATGGCGATTTTGAAGGTCATCTTAGCCTGCCTTCCGCGCCGAAACCCGCGCCCATTGCGGCAGCCAATCGTCGTGGGCGGCGAGCAGGTCATGGGTCAGGTTCCAGATTTGGTCGAGATCAAGCTCGGCCCCGGTGTGGGGATCAAGCATGGCGGCGTGGTAGATGTGTTCGGGGTTCTCATTGAGCAAGGCCGCGACGGTGAGCTCCTGTACGTTGATATTGGTGCGCATCAGGCCGATCAGTTGCGGTGGAATGTCTTTGACAACAGTGGGTTGCAAGCCGTTGCTGTCGACCAGCGTCGGCACTTCAACAGCGCAGCCTTCGGGGAGTTGCGGGATGAAACCCTTGTTGGCGATGTTGCCGTAGATCACAGAAGGCTCACCTGTGATCACCGAATTGACGATCTGGCTGGCGTATTCGTGGGATTCCTTCAGCTCCACCGTATTGGCAGATTTCAGTGTGGCGGCTTCTTTCTTCCAGCGCGCGATCTGTTCAACACAACGCTTGGGGTATTCATCCAACGGGATGCCGAATTTCTCGATCAGATCGGGGCGGTCGCGTTTGATGAACCACGGAGTGTATTCGGCGAAATGTTCCGAGGATTCGGTGACGAAATAGCCCAGCCGTGTGAGCATTTCATAGCGCACTTTGTTGGGGCAGCGGGGGTTCCAGTGGCTGGGCTTCGGGAAGCGACCCTCACGGTAACCCTTTTGCAGGGCGGGATAAAGATCGACATAGCTGCCATCGGGCTGGCGATGTTCAAAGTTCAGATAGAAGGCCATATGGTTGATGCCTCCGGCGCGGTAGCGGATTTCTTCGACCGGAATGTCGAGATCGCGGGCGAGTTCAAACGCGGTGCCTTGCACGGAATGGCAGAGGCCGACTTGCCGGATTGTCGGATATTTCGCGGCAATCGCCCAAGTGTTGATCGCCATTGGGTTGACGTATTGCAGCAGGATCGCGTTGGGTGCTATGGCGAGCAGGTCTTCGCAGATGTCCCAGAGCACGGGAACAGTGCGCAATCCGCGCATGATGCCGCCGATGCCCAGCGTGTCGGCGATGGTCTGGCGCAGACCATAGGCTTTCGGGATTTCAAAATCGGTGACGGTGCAAGGCTCGTAGCCGCCGACCTGAAAGCAGCAGACCACGAAATCGGCACCTTCCAAAGCGCGGCGCTGGTTGGTGTAGGTTTTGATTGTGGCTTTGCCGCCAAGCGCTTGCGCCAGTTTGCCGACGATGATTTCGGATTCTTCTAAGCGTTGCGGGTTGATGTCCATTAGGCGGACTTCGGCACCGGAAAGGGCAGCGCGTTGCAGGATGTCGCCTGCGATGTTCTTGGTGAATACGGCGGAGCCTGCGCCGATGAAGGTGATGACGGGATTAGCCATGATTTCCTCAGGTTGCGATTTCAAAAGCCGCGCGGACAAGGCGGCGGGTGTAGGCGGTTTGCGGGTTTTCCAGCACGTCAGCGACCGGGCCTTGTTCAACGATCTGGCCGTTTTGCATGACAATAACGCGGTGACACAGGGCGCGCACGACCTTGAGATCGTGGCTGATGAACAGGTAGGACAAGCCCCGGTCGCGCTGAAGTTTGCGTAAGAGCTCAATGATTTGCGCTTGAACAGAGAGGTCCAAGGCAGAGGTCGGCTCATCCAGCAGAATGAATTCCGGCTCCAAAGCGATGGCGCGGGCGATGGCGAGGCGTTGACGTTGGCCGCCAGAAAACTCGTGCGGGAAGCGTGACAGGATGGTGTCGGGCAGGCCCGCATCGCGCAGGGCGGTTTTGACGCGCTCAATGCGTTCGGCGCGGGTTTTGCCGATGCCGTTGACGATCAGGCCTTCTTCGATCAACTGGCGCACCGACATACGGGGATTGAGGCTGCTGAACGGGTCTTGGAACACGATCTGCATGCGCTGGCGGTAGGGTTTCATTCCTGCGCGATCCAAGCTGTCGATGCGGTTGCCGAGGAAATCGACCTCGCCGCCGCTCAGCTTGTTCAACCGCAGCAGGGCTTGGCCGAACGTGGTCTTGCCGGACCCGGATTCACCCACCAAACCAAGGGTTTCACCACGTTTCAGGTTCAGCGAAAGCCCATCGACGGCTCGCAGATCATAAAGGCTGCCGCGGAACGCGCCGCCCTTGCGCAGGGTGTAGGTGACGCGGATATTGCGGCCTGCCAGCACGGTTTCGGGGCTGCCTTGCAGCGCGTTGGCGGTGCCTTTGGGTTCCGAGGACAACAGCCGTTTGGTGTAGGGGTGCTGCGGGTTGGTAAACACGGATTCGGTCGGGCCTTCTTCACGCACCAAGCCGTGTTGCATGACATAGACATGGTCAGCAAACTGGCGCACGACGGTCAGATCGTGGGTGATCAGGATCACCGCCATGCCGTTTTTCTGCTGCAAAGCTTTTATCAGGTTAAGGATTTCGGCTTGCACTGTCACATCCAGCGCCGTGGTCGGCTCATCCGCGATCAGCACATCGGGGTTGTTGGCCAAGGCCATTGCGATCATCACCCGTTGGCGTTGACCGCCGGAGAGTTGGTGCGGGTATTGCCGCACACGCGCTTCCGGGTCGGGGATTTGCACTTCGGCCAGCAGTTCCACCGCGCGTTTTAATGCATTGGCTTTGCTGATCTTTTGGTGGATGCACAGCACTTCGGCCAGTTGCGCGCCGATGGTGTAGACCGGGTTCAGCGACGACATTGGCTCTTGAAAGATCATCGTCAGGCGGTTGCCACGCAAGCCCCGCATTTCGCGATCCGACAGGCGGGCCATGTTTTTTCCGCCGTAGTTGATCTCGGTTTTCTCGGAAACCCGCGCCCGCTTTGACAGCAGTTTCATAATGGCGCGCGCAGTGACGGATTTACCCGAGCCGGATTCCCCGACCAAAGCAATGGTTTGGCCTTTGTGCAGGGTGAATGACACATCCTTGACGGCCTCAATCTGGCCGCCGTCCACTTTGAAGCTGACGCCGATATTGCGGGCCTCAATGGCGATTTCTGTGCTCATGTTCAGGCCTCAATACGGGTCAATGGCGTCGCGCAAACCGTCACCCAGCGCGTTGAAGGCGAAGACGGCAAGCAGCACGAAGCCGACGGGCGACAGTATCCACGGGTAGGAACCGATCACCGAAAAGGTGCCCGCGTCTTGCAGCATCAGGCCCCAAGAGATCAGCGGCGGTTTGACAGCGAAGCCGAGGAAGCCGAGGAAAGACTCGAGCAGAATGATGGTTGGGATGCCAAGGGTGACGGCGACGATGACGTGGCTCATCACATTGGGCAGAATATGCCGCGTGATGATGCGGCGATCAGAGGCCCCCACCGCCATAGCGGCGCGGACGTAATCGACGCGGGCCATCGACATGGTTTTGCCCCTGACTTCGCGGGAAAGTTGCGCCCAGCCGAGGCCGACGATCACCAGAATCACGAAGCTGAGGAAGATGTACGAGGGCGCGGTGACTGGGATCAGGGTGGTTAAAGCGAGGTAGAGCGGCAGTTGCGGGAAGGCGAGGATAATCTCGACAAAGCGTTGAAACCACATGTCAAATCTGCCGCCAAGGTAGCCCGAGGTGATGCCCGCCAAGGTGCCAATCACGGTGATCAGGGTGATCGAGACCAGCGAGATCATCAGGCTGATCCGGCTGCCGACGATGCCGCGTGACAGGATATCGCGCCCCAATTTGTCGGTGCCGAGGATATGCAGCGAGCTGCCGTCGGACACGCCGATAAAGTGGCGGTTGGTCGGGATCAGGCCGAGGAATTTGTAGTCCCAGCCTTTGGCGAACAGGGCCAGCGGGCGAGGGTTTTCCATGTCGGGGCCCATGAGGGGCTGGTAGGTGACGGGATCAAGCTCGGCGCTTTCGGTGATCGCGTAGGCGACGGGCCAAAGCGTGAAGCTGTCTTTGGTGAAGAAGGAAATCTGATCCGGCGGGGCAAACGAGGCGGTGTTGGCGTTGGGGTTCATCGGCGCGAAGAAATTGGCGAAGATGGCGATGATCAGCAGGGCGCAGACCAAAGTGAAGCCGACCATGCCGGGTATGGATTTGCGAAAGCGGCGCCAGACGAGGGCAGGGTAGCTTTGCGAGGTCGAGGGCGCGGTGGAAAGCCGGTCGTCAGCGGCTTCGCCTGCGTGGATATGCGGGGTGCTCATGTATCTGCTCCGACACGAATACGGGGATCAAGGGCCACCAGCAGCAGGTCGGCGATGATATTGCCGATGATCAGGGTGGCACCTAAGACCAGCAAGAGGGTGGCGGTGACATAGACATCACCGATCGCCATTGAGCCGACAATGGCCGGGCCGATGGTGGCGAGGCCGAAGACGATGGCGACCTCGATTTCTCCGGTCAGCATGTAGGGCAGCACGACGCCTTGATAGGCGATCAGCGGGTGCAAAGCGTTTGGCACCGCATGGCGCAGGATCACAGCGCCTTCGCCAAGCCCCTTGGCGCGGGCGGTTTCGACATATTGCGCGTTCAGGGTGTCGAGCAGATTTGCCCGCATAACCCGCATGTTATAGGCCAGCCCGCCGATGGTGGCGACAAGGATCACTGGCCAAATGTGCTGGATCAGGTTCCACAGCTTGGCCCAGTTGAAGTCAAACCAGCCCAGCCAATAGGGTTGCCCACCGAATTTTGACGAATAAAAGCTGCCGATTTCCTGCACGTTCAGTTTGTAGGCCAGCACATAGAGGATGATCAGCGCCAGCAGAAAACGCGGAATGGTCATGCCAAGGAAAGAGATGAACGACAGCACGGTGTCGACCCATGTATATTGCTTAACGGCGGCGAGGATGCCGAAGGAAATCCCCAGCAGCGAGGCCAAGATATGGCAGGTCAAGGCGATGGCGATGGTTGCGGGCAGGCGCTGCATCACCACATCCAGCACGGGTTTGTTATAGGCGTAGGACATGCCGAAATCACCGTGCGCCACGATACCCCAGATCCAGCGGCCATATTGCAGCACCATCGGATCGTTCAGCCCATTGGCGGCGCGGTAAGCATTGGCGGCGGCGGTGGCGGCCTCGGGGGTGGCACCGCCCTGCACGATCATATTGCCGCGGATGAAATCGCCGTAGTCGCCCGGAGGGGCTTGGATGATGGCGAAGGTGATGATGCTCATCACCATCAGCACGGGAATGGATTGCAAAATGCGGGTCACAAGGAAACGCAGCATGGGGCTTGCCTGACGCGATAAGGGGCGGGTCCGGTGGGCAGGCGTGCCCGCCCACCGGGGAGTTATGGCGCGATTACTCGGCCTTAATGGTGCCTTCGCCAAGTTTTCCGGCCAACTCGCCCGGATGCAGCTCGGCACCGATTTGCTTGTCTGCGGGCACGAAAACGCGCTCGCGGATGATGTTGTCTTCCGCCCAGTTGTACATGAAGATCGGCGCGCCCAGCGGGATATTGGCGAAACGCTTGTTGATGATCAGCGCCCCCGGATAGGCGGTCAGGCCCACCGCATTGACGTTTTCGGTGAAGGTTTTCTGATAATCCTTCATCGCATCGGCACGGGTGGCAGCGTCTTGCGTGCTGTTGAACGCGGTGATGTCGTCGACCAGTTTCTGCTCATAGGGCAGCAGATCCAGCTCGCCTTTGGCATTGGCATAGTGCCATGTGGCAGTGGCCGGGCCCGTTGGGGCAAGACGGCTAATGCCTTGCACAACCGAGACAAACTCTTGGTCGTTGCGGCGGATATACCAGTCGTGCTTGCCACCTTCGCGGGCGTTGTCATAGTCTTTGCCCGCAAGGCTGTTCAGCGTCACCTTGACACCCACATCCGCCATCATCGCCACCACGCCTTCGGCGACGTTCTTGTCAGTGGCGTAATCGGCATTGACCAGCAGGGTGACGTTCAGATCCTCGCCGCCGGGCAGGTTCACCACGCCATTGCCGTCGGTGTCTTCCAGCCCAGCCGCCTTTAACGCTTCTTTAGCGCTGTCCAGCGAGAACGGGTAAAACACGGTGGACGCCGGGTCGTAGTAGGAGGTCGATGTCAGCAAACCACCCGCATAAAGCGCGGTAAACGGACCTTTCACCAGACTGTCGCCGATGCGCTGGCGATCCACAGCATAGGTGACGGTTTTGCGGAAATCGAGGTTGCGGTTCAACTCGCGCACGGCTTGGGCGCGGGCATCGGGTTCACCCCAACCATTCGCCGACAGGTTGAAGAACAGCTGATAGCCAATCGAGCGCGGACCAAACGCCAGACGCGCCGGGCTGGAGGGATCGGCGGCTTTCTTCAGGCTTTCGACGAAGTTTTCCGGCTGTTCAAGGTTGGAAAAATCGCCAGTGCCCGCCACAGCCTGCACATCGCGGTCGCCCCATGTCGAGAGCCGATACTGCACCTCATCCAGATAGGGCAGCTGCTGGCCAGATTCGTCAACCTTCCAATAATAGGGGTTGCGGCGGGTGACGATGATGTCATCCGGGCGATGCTCTACCACAACCCAAGCCCCCATCACCGGGAAGTTCATCATATCGGCGGGGAAGGCGTCATGGAACGCGGCATAGCTTTTACCGCCATATTTCGGATGCTGCGGCTTCAGCACATGGCTCGGTCCGGGGCAGAAGTTGCCATAGGCCATCGCGTAAAGCACGGCTTCGGGGAAGGGCGTGGTGAAGTTCATCTTGAAGGTGTAGGCGTCGATAATGTCCAGCGTGGTGCCGACGCCATAGGTTTCCTGCGACGCCCCCATCAGTGGGGTGACTTCCGGGTCCATCACCACATCATTCCAATAGAAATCAATGTCTTCGGTGTCGAACGGGTCGCCGTCTGACCATTTTGCACCTTCAATCAGATGCACGGTCAGCGATTTGCCATCCTCGGCCCATTCCCATGATTTCGCAAGATTCGGCATCGGTTGCAGATCGGCGGCATTGACCTCAAACAGCGGCCCGGTGCGGGTCAGGCATTCGACCAGCGCAATATCAATGCCGCCCCAGCCATAGGTTTGCCCCGCCCAAAAGTTCCAGCCCTCAGGCCGGCCACCGATGACATGGCGCATCACATCGCCATAAACGCCGTTGCCGTCTGGCATGTTGGCGGTCTTGTAAACCATCGGTTCTTTCGGCAGCCGCTCGGCCACTGGCGGCAGCTTGCCCGCATCGACAAAGGCCTTGACCCAAGCCGGCTCGCTATACGCGGGCAGCGCCTTGAACTCGGCGATATCGCTGCGATTGACGTAAACAGGCTCGACCTGAGCGTCGAATTTCGGGGCGTCTGGCGGGGCGGTCGCGGCCATCATCTCGGCCTGCATCGCGGTCGCGGACACACCCAACAGTAGCGCCGCCAAAGCAGCGCGCCGGAGTGGATAGATCATCGTTCCTCCCTTGGCCGCGTTTGGCGGCCGGGTTTCTGTCTGGTTAAGATCGCGTTCTTGATTTTAAGCTTGCCCCAACCGCCGATTCCTCCCGAGGTTGGTGGCATCACTCTGCGGCATCAACGGGCTTTACAACAATATCGGATTGGCAGATTGTTTTCTGGTTTCCTAAGATCAGCCGGGAGGGGAAGCCATGAAGGACGCAACTACGGCACGATCCGGCATGGCGGTGCTCAGCCATGAGCGGCATTTCTACTCGACAAAACGCGCCTTTGGCCGCTTTGGCATCCGCATCTTTGATCCGGTTCTGATGACGCAGCCGCATTGGCACGGCCATATCGAGGCCAATTTCGCCACTGATTTTGAGATGGAATATCAGGTCGACGGGCAGGTGCTGACCCTGCCTGCTAACCGTCTGGTGGTGTTCTGGGCGGGGGTGCCGCATCAGTTGACCAAGATCACCAAGCTGCCGGGATATAGCCATAAATTATGTAATATTTACCTGCCGTTAGATGCGTTTCTGATCATGAACCACATCGCCGGATTGCAGGTGGCTTTACTGGGCGGCGGTATGATCGTACTGCCTGAATCGCTTTGTTCGGCAGAGCAGTTGAAGCGCTGGTATGCTGATTACCGCTCGGGGGATTTTGAGCGCGCCGAGGTGGTGAAGATGGAGCTGAACGCGCTGTTCCGCCGCGCGGCTTTGGGCGAGTTGACCTTCCTGCTGCCGCCGCAACATGATGCTTCCGGCGATCGCGCGCTAAGTTCGGCGCATATAAGACATGTGATCGCGATGGTGCGGCATGTTCTGGAAAATCTAGAAAAGCCGCTGCGCAATTCCGATATCACGGCGGTGACTGGCCTGCATGAGAATTACGCCTTGTCACTGTTCACCCAAGTGATGCGCGCGCCCTTGAAGCAGTTTGTGATCCGCATGCGGCTGATGCGGGCGCGGGCGCTGCTGGTGGAAAGCTCGCTTGCGATTGCGACGGTGGTGGAAGCTTCGGGGTTCTCCTCGATCAGCCAGTTTTACGCACAGTTCAAGGCGGGCTATGGTTTGTCGCCAGCGGCCCTGCGTGAGCAATATTTACGGATGGAGCTGCGCTAGGGGGCGATTTTTGCGCTTGCCAGAAACACCGCCCTTGCGCGCGGAATTTTAATGCGCTTTGGAGAGGATAGACCGCTGCGGAGGACATCTTGGAACATTTAGAGCACAGCTTAGGCGATCTGTTCAAAGACCTGCATCTGTCGGGGATTTGGCCGGATGAGAAGGCGATCTCCGATTCAATCTTGCTGTCGCCAGCACCGGAAATCCTGCGCGCCTATCATGCCGCAAAGGCGCGGGGTGCTGTCGATTTGAAAGCGTTTTATGCCGGTCATTTTCGCCCCGTGGCTGCCTTCGAGGCCGCCTATCACGCCGATCCCACGCATAGCCCCAAACAGCATCTGGCGGCGATCTGGCCGCATCTGATCCGACCCGCCGATGATCCAAACGAACGCTCCAGCCGCTTTGCTTTGCCGCATCCTTACGTTGTGGTCGGCGGGCGGTTCCAAGAGGCGTATTATTGGGACAGCTATTTCACCCAACTCGGCCTGCTGAAAACCGGACAAACCGCGTTGGTGCGCGATATGCTGGAGAATTTCGCCTATGCGATCAAGGAGATCGGCCATATCCCCAACGGCTTTCGCAGCTATTTCCTGACCCGCGCGCAGCCGCCATTCTTCGCGCAAATGGTGCAGGATTATGGCCGCGCCGTGGGCGATCTGCCTGCGGCTTACGCCCGCTATCTGCCTGCGATGCAACGCGAATACGGATATTTCATCCATAGCGACCACACGTATCAAAGCCTTGCACGTTACTGGGATGAAGCCGCGGGCCCGCGTATTGAGATGTATGGCACTGATCTGGAGGCGCAGCACAACGGCGTCGCCGACGGCTATTTTCGCAACCTGCGCGCGGCCTGCGAAAGTGGTTGGGATTTCTCGGCGCGCTGGCTGACCGATCCGCAGGATCTGACCACGATTCGCACCACCGATCTCTGGGCGGTGGATCTGAACTGCTTACTATTGCGCTATGAGGAAATCCTCGCCGAAGCCTCGGGCGACCACTCTTATGCCGCCGTTGCCGACCAGCGGCGCGGCGCAATCTCAAAGCGCTTTTACAGTGCCGAAACGGGCTATTTTCATGATGTACTGATCGCTGATGGCACACCGAATCTGCTGACCACCGCCGCAGGGATGTTTCCGCTTTACGCAGGGGCCGCAACTCAAGCCCAAGCCGAAACCGCTGCTCGTTGGATGGAAAACCATCTGCTGCGCGCTGGGGGATTGCTGACCTCCAACATCACCTCGGGCCAGCAATGGGATAGTCCGAACGGCTGGGCGCCCTTGCAATGGATCGCCGTGCAGGGTCTGCGGCGGTATGGCTTGGATGATCTGGCGGAAACGCTGCGCCTGCGCTGGCTTGCGACCTGCGATGCAGTGTTCCATGCCAGTGGTAAATTCGTTGAGAAATACAATGTGTTAGACCCGCTGGCACCCAGCACAGGCGGCGAATACGCGCTGCAGGACGGCTTTGGCTGGTCGAACGGGGTGTATCTCGATCTCGTGGATTAGCCTCAAAACTCGCTAACCTTATCTAAAAGTATCATCCTCTATGCTCAAATATCCCACGGGGTTTGCCATTGGTTCAAGAGACCAATGGCATGGGTATGTCAACCCTCCGGCTTGGTCGATGCAGTAAAGCTGCGCAAAACCTACTGCCCCCGGATCAGGGCCGAGAAATCCTGCCCGGCCTGCCACGTCTGCGCCAAAGCACTGATCGCCGCCAGCTTGCGACGCTGATCCATCGGCATATCGCCCGGCAGCCCACCCAATTCGTCAATATATTCCGGCAGTTGTCCCGAAAACAGCAACCGAGAGTCCAAGGGCATATCCGGCTTGATCACCTGCACCAGACTGTACACCGTCGAGGCGCAGTTGGCAGTGACTGTGTTGTAAAACACTGGGGCCGCGGCCAGTTGGTTGCCGAAAGCGATATAGCGCAGCAACAACGCGCGGCGTTGCGCGGCGTCAAGTTTGACCGGGAACAGATGCACATCTTCGCCCCGGAAATTGGTGCGAACCTTCACCACATCGGCCTCATCCGCTGCAATCAGCACCAGTTCAAACTGCCGGAAAAACCCGCCGATTGAGGAGAAACCCTCCCCCTTCTCTTTGCGAATCTCGACCGAGAAGGCGACGTGATTGCCGCCCTGAAAGCCAAAGCTGACGATCAGATGCGCGATGTTCGGGTCGCCCCAGGTTGAGGTGATCATATCGACGGTCTCAAGCTTGCTCAGATCGTAGCTGCGGCTTTCCCAACGCGCGCTCGCCTCGGCATCCGAAGTCCAGTCGAAATTGCGCACGTTGTTCAGCGTGACCTGATCGCCTTCGACCACACCCCACACCCCATGTGCGACATCCGGTGCCCAGTCGCGGACTTGCCTTGGATGGATGGTCATGTACCAACCAGCCACCGCCAAGGCCACAATCGCAAAGCCCAGCCAGCCCAAGCGGCGTTTTCCAAAGCGCAAGGTCAGCACTGCCGGCACGGCAAATCCCAAGGCCACCCAAGCGGCGATCTGCACCCAGCCGTGCAGTTGAATATAAAGCGCGGTCGCGGTCCAAGCCATGCCAAGCGCCAGCAGGAGAACAAAGCCAAGATGGCCAAGCCCGCGCCCAAAACGGCGCAGCGGGGTGAGGGGCTGGGGGGGCATCATTATCTCCAACAAAGCACTGTGTCTCGAAAGCGTGGGGTCGCGAAAGCACGAGGCCGCACCGATGGCGCGACCCCGGTTCACCTAATCTTAGCTGCGTGGCGTGTTAACTTCCATCAACAGACGCTCGGTGCGGGCCTCGTCGATCTTGTTGTGCAGGCGCTGCGATTCCTCGGCGTCGCGGATGGATTTGGTGATTGCGGCGGTGGAACTGACCAGCATCAGCGCGGCCATGGCATAAAAGCCCTTGGCGGCAAAGCTGGCCTCAAGGAAATAGATCCCGCCTGCCATCATCACGGCGGCGACGACGAAGTTAAGGTAGGTGAACATGGTCCAGGCGGACGAGGGTTTGGCGGCGAGCACGTCGTTCATTTTCTTAAACCTTTGAATGGGTTGAGGGGATGTCGGCGGCGCGCCTTACGCCGCGCGGGCCTTCAGGCGTTGAAGAACTGACGCCGCATCAGGGCGCAGGGGTGCGCCACAGCCCGCAGCGGCCAGACGGTTCTGCATCGCTTCGGCATTGGTCGAGGCGGAAAGCTCCAACATAGCGGCGCGGGCGGTGTCGAGGTTGGATTGGCGTTCTTGCAGGCGGGCGAGGGTGGCTTCGGCCTCAGTCAAGGTGGCGACGGCTGCTGCCCCATGCCGGCGCTGGGTGTGATCGGTGGCAATCGCAAGGCGTTGGCCGCGTTGCAGATCGCGCAAACGGGTCTCGGCATCAGCCAGAACGGCGCGAAGGTGGGCAATCTCGGCGTCATAGGTCGCCAAAGCGCGGGCGGTGGTGGCAGCCTCAGCCTCCAGTTGCGAAATTGCTCCTGCGGCTTCGGTCGCCAGATCGTCGCGGCTCTGCGCCAAGGCGTCCAATGCGCGGGTTTCCAGATCGGCGAGTTGCGCGCTGATGCGGGCCGAGGCTTTGCGTTCCCGCTCGGCATAGGCCATCACCATCGCCACAGCGCGGCGGGCGGCCTCGACACCATCGGCGCAATCGCGCAGCTGTTGGCGCAGGATCGGCAGCGCCAGCGTATCGGTCAAAGCGTCGGCCGCATCGGCGTTGCGACCGCGCAGCAGGGTGACAAACAGTTTGAACATTTCAATCTCCCTTGTTATGAACCGCGTTCATGAACTCTGTATGGCAGAAGCGTGAACGCCGTTCAAGAATATAATGAACATCGTTCATGAAACAATTGAGGGCGAAATGCGCAACAATCGCGAAGAACAGCGCGAAGGACTGAAGCAACGGCTGATCGACGCTGCCGAGGCCAGAATCGCTTTGGGTGGTCTGAACGGGCTGAAGGCGCGCGATGTGACGGCGGATGCGGGCTGTGCTTTGGGTGCGCTCTATACCGCGTTTGAGGATTTGGATCGGTTGATCCTGCAGGTGAACTCGCGAACCCTCGCACGGCTAGGGGTGGCGTTGCAGGCGGCGGTGGTGCCGGGGCATGGGCCGCGCGCGGTGATGGCCGAACTGGCGCAGGGTTATGTTGGCTTTGCCTTGCAGAACTTCCGGCTGTGGGCGGCTTTGTTCACCCATCGCTTGCCGGAAGGCATCGAGGCCCCGGATTGGCACCGGGATGAACATGCGGTGCTGATTGCGCAAATTATAGCGCCGCTGTCAAAGCTGCGCCCCGATCTGGCGGGGGCAGCCCTGCGCCAGCGCGCACTGACGGTGTTTGCCGCCGTGCATGGCGTGGTGATGCTGGCGCTGACTGCGCGCTTTGTCGCCACCCCGCGCGAGCAGTTGCCGGGCGAGGTCGCGGCTTTGGTCGAGGCGATGACGCGGGGGTTGGAGGGTCGGGGGCTGGAGGGTTAAACGCGCTTGGCCCGGATGGCATTGGCGATACCCGAGGTGCAGACCAGCGCCATGCCGACCAGGCTGATCGCATCCGGCGTATGGCCAAAGATCACCACGCCAAACCCTGCCGCCCAGACTAGATGCAGATAGTTCACCGGGGCGAGCAGCGAGGCCGGGGCTTCACGATAAGCGGCGGTGAATAGGAAATGCCCCAGCGTCGCCAGCACGCCCAAAGCTGCCATCCATGCCAGATCGGGGGCTGTGAAATGCAGCTGATCCAAGGATGTTAGCGAACCGATCCCGAAGAACACCGAACCCACCAGTGCGGTGTGAAACAGCATTGCCATCATGCTTTCATGGCCCGCCAGTTTGCGGGTCAGCAGCTGATAGCCGGTGGCAAGGCAGGCGTTCATCAGCGCGAAGGCTACACCCCAAGGGTCAAGACCGCCACCGGGGCGTAGGATCAGCAAAACGCCGGCAAAGCCAAGCGCAGCCCAGAGCCATCCCATCGGGCTGACCTTCTCGCCCAGCAATGGGATCGCCAGCAACATCACGGCAAAGGGGGACAGATAGACAATCGCCACCGTCTCGCCGACCGGCATCAGCCGCAGCGCAAGGCCCATGGTCAGCGAGGCCAGTGCAAGGCAAAACCCGCGCACAAACACCAGTTTGAAGTTTTGCACGCGCCAAAGCTGCGGCCCGATACGGGGATACAGGAACAGCAACAGTAAGCCCAGATTGACCAGATAGCGCACCGCAATCACCACCGGGATCGGGTGGTTTTGCGTCAACCTTTTGGTCAGCACATCAGCACTGGCAAAGGCCAGTGTCGCCAGCACCACCAGCAGAATGCCTTTCAGCGGGCGGGCAGGGCCTAAGCTGTTCACTCCTGCGCCTGCAAGATATGCCGCGCGGTGCGCAACGCCAAAGCCGCAACGGTCAGTGAGGGATTGGCCGCCGCAGACGTCGGCAGCACCGAGGCATCGA
This sequence comes from Cypionkella psychrotolerans, assembly GCF_001294535.1. Lineage (GTDB taxonomy): Bacteria > Pseudomonadota > Alphaproteobacteria > Rhodobacterales > Rhodobacteraceae > Cypionkella > Cypionkella psychrotolerans. Next base: position 114,588 of record NZ_LGIC01000088.1, read on the forward strand.
CGATGAACAGGTTCGCCAGATCATGGCTACGGCAGAACGGGTTGACCACGCTTGTGCTAGGGTCCGCCCCCATCCGCGCCGTGCCGCATTGGTGGCTGGGGGTGCGTTTCTCAAAGGTCTTGGTCAGCACCAGCGGCCAGCCCGCCTTTTTCAGCACAGCTTTCAGCTTGGCGTTCAGCGCCACATGCGCCTGCCAGTTGGAGCGTTGCCATTTCAACACGATCTTGCCATCGCGCAGGAACACCCGGCTTTCGGGGTTCGGCAGGTCTTCCGACATCGTCATCAGATGCACCGAATGATCCGCCAGCCAGCGCGAGATTGGCAAAGGTAGGCCGGATTCCGCCGCCATGATCTCGCCGGTGATCCGCCCCAGCATTTGCACATTGCCCAGAGGCTCACCCTTCGGGCCACCCGTCAGATACCAGTCGTTCATCTGGATGGTCTTTTCATAGACCGAGCGGTTGCGGCGGAACGGGTTGACCCCCAGCACAGCAGTAATATTGTGGTTCATAAAGTTTCGCCCAACCTGATCCGAGCTATTTGCCAATCCAGTCGGATGCGAGCTGTCTGCCGAGGCCAAAAGCAAACAAGCCGATTTCACCGCGCCCGCGCACAGGCAGACAAGCGGGGCCGAAATTCGCAGCGTAGCACCGTCCTGTTCATATTCTACCGCTGTGATCTTGCCGGCCTCAGCGATCAAGCGCGTCACCTTCGCCTTGGTGATCAACGTCACATTCGGGTGTTTCAAGGCGGCGGCAAGCCCAATGGTCTCTGCATCGCTTTTGCCGCCACGGGTGTTGGGAAAGCCGTCAAAGGTCAGCGGGCCTCCTTTGAGCCACAGATCAATATCGACACCCAACGGCAGCGGTCCCGGATGTAAACCCAGCGCTTTCAGACGGTTGCACAAATTGAGCATATCGGGCTCATGCGGCACCGGCGGGAAAGGGTAGGGGCGGGAATGGTGCGGCTCGGTCGGATCTTCACCCATTCTGCCGCGCACTTCGTACATTTCCTCCGCCGCCTGATAGTCGGGCTCAAACTCATCATAAGACATCGGCCAGCCGGGAGCGGTGCCGCCCATGTGCCGCAGGGGTTGGAAATCTTCTGCGCGGTAGCGCATCAGCACCGCGCCATAGAATTTCGAATTGCCGCCGGGATAGTAGTAATTGTTCGGGGTAAACGTGCCGCCATCGGCATCATACCACGTCTCTTTTGGGCTGAAATGCCCCGAGCCAAACACCGCCCAAGGATCGCGTGCCTCGGGGCAATCGGCCAACCAATCGCCGCGCTCAAGGATCACAATCCGCTTGCCCGAGGGTGCCAAAGCCGCCGCCAGCGTCGCCCCGCCCATGCCAGAGCCGATGATCAAAATGTCAGGGGAAGTCATGCGGGCCTTGCCTTTGTTGCGGGACCGTGGACAAAAGCCCGATCCACCGAAACGGCAAGGGTTTGATCCACCCGCATCCGCGTGGTGACAAAGACGACAGCCCCACCGCGCACCGCGTCATCATAGCGAATGTGTCAGAGCTGCCAAGCAGCGTCACCCCAAATCGCCGATGGCTGGGAAAGGAAATCGAGATTTTCGGCTGTGAAAGACGATCGTTACCGCAAACACACAGGAAAATCCGTGGAAATCGCTGAAAACTCAGAAAAATCTATAGGCTGAATGAAGGAGATGCGCCGCGCTCCCACAGCATGAGATCGCGCATATGACCTCTGCATTCTGATAAAAGGCCTCGCCGCGCACTGCCTAACAAACAAGATTGCCCGCCCGGTGCTGCAACAAGGGGGGCAGGCGCACCGGGCATGGCGGTCTTGCGCCAACGCGCCTGGGGATAGACATGCGTTGGCAGGTCGTGGCTGATGATTGCGCAGATGCGCTGTCTCGGCACTGCTTCAGGTTGGTTTTTGACCGCAGGGCAGATATTTTTTAGCGCTTGGCCGTTGTGCCAAACTGAAACGACAGACGGCTACGCATGTGCCCCGCATCCTGCAATGACCGCACCCTCGGTGTTGCGGCGGCGCGCTGATCCAGATCAACGCGCTTCAGGTTCGGCTTAGCTATGCTGCCCAGAGTGCAACTTTCGTTTGCAGGAAAGATCCCGTGAAACCAACTCAGCCATCGTTTCGGTGCTGCCCGTCTGCCGCGCGGATGGTGGCGGTGGAACGTCTTGCGGTGTCGCAGTGGTGGGCGGATGTCTGATACCAAAACACCCAGCAGCGCAGCACTCAGCACGGGCGTCGACCTCGCGACGCCAAACACGGGCGGTCAGTTGACAGTGTCGCCGCAAAAGCCGCCGTCGCCGACGCTCAGCCCGAGGCAAACCCCCAAGCGGTGGATCTGGGCGGGTCTGGTGGCGCTTTTCCTCGTCGCGGCGACGCTTTGGTATGTTCAGCCTTGGGCGAGCAAGGGGCTGGCTGTGACCGTTGAGACGGCCACGCCTGCGCCGCTGATCTTGGTTCTGGCGGTGAACGGGCGATTGGCCCCGCAACATCTGGTCGCTGTGAAACCCACCGCTGCTGGCACGGTGACAGCGGTGCTGGTCGAGGCGGGTGCTGTCGTTCAGCAAGGCGAGATTCTGGCGCAGATGGATGCCTCGGGGCAGCAGGCGCAGGTGCGTCAGGCCATCGCGGGGTTGGATGCAGGCTTGGCCGCGCAAGCGCAAGCCGAGGCCAATCTTGCGCGGGCCGTGGCTTTGGGCGGCAACATCACCCGCACGGCGCTGGGCGATGCCAGAACAGCGCAGCAGACCGCCACGCAAGAGGTGGCCCGCCTGACGGCCTTGCTGGATCAGGCGCAGATCGGTCTTGAAAAATACACGATTGCGGCTCCGGTCGCGGGCAAAGTGTTAAGCCGGAACGCCGAAGTGGGGCAAGTCGTCGATGTCACAACCGCGTTGTTTTCCATAGCTGACCTTGGAAAGCTGGTAGTTGAGACTGATGTAGATGAGGGCTATGCCGCGCGCATCACTCTGGGCTTGCCCGCCGTCTTGCAGTTGAAGGGCGATAGCGCCAAGCGGGATGGCCGCGTCAGCTTTGTGGCGGCGCAGGTCGATGCGGCGACGGGTGGTCTGGCGGTGAAGATCGCCTTTGATGATCCGGTGGCGGCACCCGTCGGCCTGACAGTGACGGCGAATATCATCGTTGAGACGCAGGCGGCGGCAATCGCCGTGCCGCGCGCCGCAGTGATCACCGATGCCACGGGTGCGGCGGTGTTCGTCGCGGTGGCAGGCCGGGCCGTGCGACGGGAGGTCAGCGTGGTGGATTGGCCCGCAGACCGGGTGCAAGTGACCAGCGGGCTTGCGGCGGGCGATGTGGTCATCATCGATGCGACGGGACTTTTGGATGGGTTGGCGATCAGCGTGCCCGCCGCCGCCAAGGTCGATCCCTGATGCTTTACGCGCTCAAAATCGCTTTCCGCTATCTGTTGTCCAGCAAGGCGCAATCCGCGCTGTTGGTGCTGGGAGTCGCCTTGGGCGTGTTCATCTTTATCTTCATGAGCGCGTTGATCGGCGGTCTGGCGAACTTCATCCTTGCCAGCATCGCGGGCGATCTCAGCCATGTCAGCATTGTCGCCGAGGTTGAAGACCCGGTGCTTTTGCTGGATCAAAACTTGGGACACATCCTGCTCGCACAGGAAAAATCCGCCCTCCGGCAGGCATTTCTGCGCGACGCGGCGATTTATGTGCCGATGATTGCCGCCTTGCCGGGGGTGGTGGCGGTATCGCCCCAGATCACCGGCAGCGGTTTCATCACCCGAGGTGGCCAAGTGGCGCAGGTGGCAATCAACGGTGTCGAGCCGGGCAAGGAATCTGCGATTGTGCAACTGGACAGCTACATTGTCGCAGGCTCTGTCCGGCTTGGCACCGGGCTTACCATCATCGGGCAGACGCTGGCCGATGATCTTGATCTGACGGTGGGCGATACCATCCGGCTCGATTCAGCCCAAGGGGTCAACGCTCTGCTGACTGTATCGGGCATCTACAAGATCGGGCAGGGCGGCTTTGACCGTGCGACTGCCTATGTCAGCCTTGATACCGCCCGCACCCTGATGGCGCTGCCGCAGGGGGTGACGCGGATCGAGATCAAGCTTAGCGATCTGATGGCGGCGGATGCCACCGCGCTGCGGATCACCGCGATCACCGGCCTGAAGGCAAAGTCTTGGACCGAGCAAGGAGCGCAAGTGATGTCAGCGCTGCAGGCGCAGGGCCAGACCGGGCTGCTGTTGAAGACATTTGCCATGGTGTCGATCGTGATCGGCATCGCGTCGTCACTGTTGCTGTCGACCTATCGCCGCAAGGCCGAGATTGGCATCATGCGGGCGATGGGGGCCAGCCGTCGCTTCGTGGTGTTCGTTTTCGTCAGTCAGGGCGCGTTGGTAGGCTTGCTGGGCGGGCTGTTGGGTGCGGGGTTGGGCTATGTCGTGCTACAGGCGTTTCCGCCCCGCGATGCGGCCCACCCTTCTGTGATGCCGATTGATATCCACGAAGGCGCGTTCGGGTTGGCGGTGTTGTTGACCGTCACCATCGCCACCTTGGCTGCGATCCTGCCAGCACGCGCGGCGGCGCGGGTGGACCCTGTCACGGCCATCGGACAATGACCGAAGCCCTATTGCAGGTTGAGGGTTTGGTGAAAACCTTCGGCGCGGGTGAGGCCGAAACCCGTGTGCTGCGCGGCTTGTCGCTGCGGATGGACAAGGGCGAGTTGTCGGCTCTGCTCGGGCCGTCCGGCTCGGGCAAAAGCACGCTGTTGACCATTCTGGGCACGCTGATGCAACCGACATCGGGCAGCCACATGATGTTGGGGGTGGATCTGACCACGGCCAATGACCGCGCCCTGACCGATTTTCGCAACCGCCACATCGGCTTTGTGTTTCAGTTTCACAACCTGCTGCCTGACTTTACCGCGCTTGAGAACGTGATCTTTCCCACCGCCGTGCGCGAGGGCCGCGAAACCGCTGCGGCGCGGGCGCGGGGGCGGGATCTGCTGAGTCGGATGGGGCTGGCAGATCGGGTGGATTTTCCGTCAACCAACCTGTCAGGCGGCCAGAAACAACGTGTCGCCGTGGCGCGTGCGCTGATGAACTCCCCCGAACTGGTGCTGGCGGACGAGCCCACTGGCAATCTTGACCGAGCCTCTGCCATTCAGGTGATGGAGCTGATCGGCCAGATCAACCGCGATGAAGGCACCACCTTCCTGATCTCGACCCATGATGAGAAGATCGCGGCAACCTGCTGTCGGCAGATCGTGGTGGGCGAGGGCGTGGTGACGGGGTGACGGCCAGTGTCTTGCGTCAACACCTTCACGCCTGTTGATCATTGCGCGAACGTATAGGCCAACCGCGTGATCTTGCCGCGATAATACGGTTTCTCGCCCTGCGGGGTCTGCCAGATCACTACTCCCGTGACAGGCACTAGCATACCGTCTTGCCGCCGATACTCTGACATCCGGCAGTCCCACGGCATCATCACCACGCTCTTGCCCACCATGCCGCCGCGCGCGTCGGCATGGACCTCGGCCACCAGCCCATCCGCGCCAAACCGAAACAGCAGGGTCAGGCTGACCTCGCCATCGCTGATCGTGGCGCGGGCAGAGCTGTCATCCGCCGCCTGCCAGACCACACCCTGACTGGGCAAAAGTGCTGTCGGATACCAGACCGCTTCGGCGAAATACCGCATCAATTCGCCGCGCGCGATCTCGCCCTTGCCCCGCACTGCCCCCAAGGGAAACAACCCGAGGATCGCGGGGCGCAGCATGCCCTCGCCCGCGATATAGGCATCCACAACCCGGACCGCCACGGCAGGAAACATCAGGATCGTGGCGTCCCAGACAAAGCCGGGGCGGGCGGTGGTGACCTGCTGGCGGGCTGTGAACGGCTTCCACTGCGGGGTGACAAGGCTCAGGTTGAAGGTGCCGCTTTGGCTGAGGTCAACCGCGCGGATGATCGGCTGGCCGTGGCGCAGCGCCCGTTCAAAATAACGGTGCACTGGGGCGGGCAGGCCCACAATCTCTGCCGCATCGTAACGCGTGACCCCACCCTCCAGCCGCCTCGCACCCAGCGCTGCCACAAGCGCCCGCATCGCCGCCTTCCAGCGCCACGCGCCAAAAGCAGTCAGGCCCGCGTAGCTCAGCGTGAGCACGGCAAGGCTGACGGCAAACCATTTCAGGATATCCATGCGGTGTTCCTTTGCATCATGGTGTGGGCTTCCCACTTAGCGAGACCAAGAGGGCCGCAATACCAGACCACCCTTCTGTGCCGGACGCTCCACTGCCCGGTCGCAACAACACGGCATCAACTGACCTGCGCGCCGCATAGGGCATTACGGCCCCCCGCCCGAACCGCATCACCAGATCAGGCCTGCGCCCCGGCACACCGATCAGCGCTGCAAGCTCAGGTCGCAGAGCCGCCACCTCGACCGGCTGGTTCAGGAAAGCCTGTTTCAAACCCATCGCCGTCGCTTGCAAGGCAAAGCGCTGACAGACGCGGCCAGCCTGAACCCAGTGTTCTGCATCCTCTTTGGCCGCCACAAACACCGCCAGCCCGGCAGAGGAGGTGATCTTAGCCGTATTCGTCTTGTTCTCGGCCTCCGCCGTATAGGCCCAATCCAGCACCAACCGGCCCAGCCAATTAGGCATCACCGGATTGCCGCTGGTGGCACTGAACAGACCATCGCCTGGGTCCAAGGCATGGCGCGGAGTGAACCGCATCCACTGTTTCAACTCGGCCATGAAGGCCGGATCGGCGATCTGGGCAGTATTGCCTGTCGCTATCAGATCACCGAGTTGAGCCATCTGGCCGGGGTCCGTGATCAGGATCAGATCAACCCCCGGCATGCGGGCGGCCTCTGCCAGGCGGCTAAGCTCCGCCGGGCTCACGGCTGATCCATCATACATCCCCCGCGTCGATTGCCGCAGCGGGATGGCATCCGACAAGGCGGTGTCGGTCGTCGCTCCGGCAGCGTACGAAAAGCTGAGCGTACCGCCGGCGTCTCGATCAAACCGAACCTCGCCCTGCATCCCGCGTGAGGCGGCGGCGATGCACAGGTTTTCGGCGGCACAGCCCAGACTGACGAACAGGTGGTGATTGTCAGGGTCCACCACCGGTGTTGCGCGGGTAAGATCGGGCAGGAGGGTGATGCTGTTGCCCGCCGCCCGAAAATCCCAAGCTTGGGTGTTGTGGCTGTTGGCGGCCAAAGTGGCAAAGCGGATCAAATCCCGCGCCTCTGGATTGGCGGGCAGCGGCCTGCGCAGGGCGGTCACGGCGGCGGTATAGTCCGCCATCGAGCCGATCTGACGCAGGCCAAACCCCGCAGCGCCTGCTCCGGCAATCAGGGTCGCGCCGCCCGCGATCAGGAGATTGCGCCGCTTTAGCATTGATTGGTTTAGCATGGACGGCCTTCCTGTGCCGTGTTGCGATGACCTGCATCGCGGCGTTGATCAAGATCAGGCAACGGGGCGATCCGCAGAAAGCGGCGGTGCCCTGCGCGCGGCTCCGCTGATCAGGGCCGCGTGCCGCCAGATCGGCTTTAGCATTTCCAAGATCAGCAAAACCAGCACCCCCGCACCTAAGGGCACCACCAGCCACTGCGGCTCTAGCGCGCCAAAGCTGAACAGATCGCGGGCAGGGGCCCAGAACACCGTCACCGCCAGCAGCACCGCCACGATCAGCAAAGCCACCGCCAACGCGCGGTTGGGTCGGGTGATCGCAGTGACAATGGATGATGAAATCGAGCGGTTGACGAAGATCAGCGCCACCACGCAGAGCACAAGCGCATGAAAGCTCAAGGCGCGCACCTGATCGGTATCGAAGCCATAATTTGGGGCAAGAAACAGGATCGTGGTGACAATCCCCAGCACCAATGTGCCTTGCAGCAGGCCCCACAGAATTGTCGGCGGCGAAAACAGCGGCTCGGCCACCGGGCGGGGTGGGCGGGTCATCACGTTATCTTCCTCGGTTTCCGCCTCGAACACCAAGGAACACACCGGGTCGATGACCATTTCCAGAAAGGCGATATGCACCGGGCCGAACAGCAGCGGCATGCCGAATGCCAGCGGGATCAGGGCTAGGCCCGCAATCGGCACATGCACCGCCAGAATGAACGCCATCGCCTTGCGCAGGTTGTCATAAATCCGCCGCCCCAGCCGCACCGTGGTGACGATGGCGCCGAAATCATCGTCGAGCAGCACGATCGCCGCAGCCTCCCGCGCCACATCAGTGCCCCGTCCGCCCATCGCAACGCCAATATCGGCGGCTTTCAGCGAGGGCGCATCATTCACCCCGTCACCCGTCATCGCCACAATCGCGCCACTGGCCTGCAACGCGCGCACAATGCGCAGCTTTTGCTCTGGCTGGATGCGGGCGAAAACGGTGGCGGTCTGTATGGCCATGGCGAGATCGGTGTCGGTCATCGCGACGAGTGCGGTGCCGTCAATCACCGTATCCCCACCAATCCCCGCAGCTTGCGCAATCGCGAGTGCGGTGGCCGGGTAATCTCCGGTGATCATGATCACTTTGATCCCTGCTGATTTGCATTGCGCAACGGCTGCGGGGGCCGAAACCCGCAACGGGTCGGCAAGCCCGACAAGCCCCAGAAAGCGAAAGTTGAAATCATGCTGATCGGCAGGCAGGTTTGGGCCTGCAAAGCCCGCCTCCGCCACGCCGAGGATGCGCAGGCCTTTGCCGGCCATGCTGTTCACGGCCTGCATCATCGCTTGCCGCGCTGTCGCCGACAGATGGCAGAGATCAGCAATCGCCTCGGGCGCGCCCTTGGCGGCGACCATGTGGCTGCCCTTGCCATCAGCACGGTCCCACACTTGCGACATTGCCAGCAGTTTGGCCGACAGCGGATAGGATCGGATCAGCGTGCGGCCCTCGCCGGGCAGAGTCTCGCCCTTGCGCAGATCCCTTGATGCGAGACTGTGAAACGCCTTTTCCATCGGGTCATGCGGCTGCGGTGACGAGGCCATCACCCCCGCCGCCGCCAGTTCGCGAAAGGCATCTGGCACAGGGTCAGGCCCGATCAGAAACGCTTGGCCCTCTGGCAGATGCAGCGCCGTCAGCGTCATGCGGTTTTCGGTCAGCGTGCCGGTCTTGTCGGTGCACAGCACCGAGGCCGCCCCGAGCGATTCAATCGCCGAGGCCCGGCGTGTCAGCACCCGCGCCTTGGAAATCCGCCATGCCCCCATCGCCATGAACACCGCCAGCACCATCGGAAATTCTTCCGGCAACATCGCCATGCCGACCGCAATCCCCGCCAGAACCCCGTCCAACCAATCGCCGCGCTGCCAGCCGTACAGCGCCACGACCAACAGCGCCACCGCCCCGCCGATCAGTGCAAAGGCCAGCACCAAGCGCCGCGTCTGGCGTTGCAAATGCGGCGTGCCGCTTTCCAACCGGTCCAGCGCCGTGCCGATCTTGCCGATTTCGCTCGCAGCACCCGTTGCGGTGATCTCGGCCAGCCCCTGACCCCGCACGATCAACGTGCCGGAGAACACCAGCGGTTGATCCTCGCCGCCCGGACGGGCGGTGGCCCCCGCAGCGCCCACCGCCTTGCGCACCGGCACCGCCTCCCCCGTCAGCAGGGATTCGTCCGCTGACAAGTCTGCTGCCTGCAACAGCCGCGCATCGGCGGGCACTCGGTCGCCCTCGGCCAACACGATCAGATCGCCGCGCACCACATCGGTGCCCGCGATGCGCAGCCGTTCGCCACCGCGTATCACCAGCGCGCGCGGGCTGGTCAGATCGCGCAGCGCATCGAGCACACGTTCCGTGCGCGCCTCTTGCACGACGGTGATGGTGATCGACATGCAGGCGAAGGCCAGCAGGATCAGCGCCTCGGCCCGGCTGCCCAGCAACAGATAGACTACGCCGCCGCCCAGCAGCAGCGCCAGCATCGGTTCGCGCAGCACATTCAGGATGATGCGCAACGGCGCGCGGCGCTTGGCGCGGGGCAGGGCGTTGGCTCCTTCGGCGGTCAGGCGAGTGGCGGCCTCAACCGGGGAAAGCCCTGACAAAGCGGCGGGGTTTGGCAAAGTCGCGGGGCTCGGCAGGGCGCTGTCCATAGATCGTCTCCGCGAAGGGCGGCCACCGACGCGTCGGACATGGGCGGCATCGCGGCGAGCCATGCGCGTTTTTTGCAGGCCACGCATTGATCTGCATCAGGGCGGGCCGGGATCAGCGGCCCTATGGCTCAAAGCAGCGTCAAGGCGGGCCAGTTGGCGCTGCGCGGCGCGCGAAAGGGGCGACCTCATGCCACTGACATCTGATCCTGCACCCGTTCCAGCGCCGCCCGCCACGGGCTTCCGCTTTCCCTCTGCCTTCACCATCCTATTCGCGCTGATCATTCTGGTGGCGGCGCTGACTTGGATCATCCCGGCGGGGCAATATGCCCGCGTCGCTTCCGAGGCTTTGGGCAAGGATGTGCCCGTGGCGGGCACATATGCGCTCACGGAGGCAAATCCGCAGGGCGTGTTTGATGTGATCCTCGCTCCCATCGCCGGGTTTTACGACCCCGACAGCTATGCGGCCAACGCCATCGACGTGTCGCTGTTCGTGCTGATCATCGGTGGCTTCATCGGCGTGGTCACAGCCACTGGAGCGATAGATGCAGGCATCGCGCGGGCCATGATCAAGCTCAAGGGCCGCGAGAACTGGATGATCCCGTTCCTGATGGCACTGTTTGCGCTGGGCGGCACCACCTATGGCATGGCCGAGGAGACACTGGCGTTTTACGTCCTGCTGATCCCGGTGATGATTGCGGCGGGCTATGACGCCGTAGTGGCGGTGGCGGTGATCCTGCTGGGCGCGGGGGTTGGCGTGCTCGGCTCCACCATCAACGCATTCTCGACAGTGATTGCGTCGGATGCGGCGGGGGTGACCTTTGCCGATGGCCTGGCGCTGCGGCTGATCATCCTAGGGCTGTGCTGGCTGGTCACTGTGGCGTTCGTGATGCGCTATGCTGCACGGGTGAAGGCGGACCCATCCAAGTCATTGGTCTATGACAAAAAGGCCGCGAACGAGGCGCATTTTCTGGGCGGCAAGGCCGCAGCGGGAACCGCGTTCACCGGGCTTCATCAGATAGCCCTGATCCTGTTCGCGCTGACCTTTGCAGTGATGATCTGGGGCGTCTCCAGCCAAGGCTGGTGGATGGCGCAGATGTCAGGCCTGTTCCTGATCGCCGCCATCCTGATCGGCCTGATCGCCCGTCTCGGCGAAGCTCGGCTGGTTGAGGCGTTTCTGAACGGCGCGCGGGACCTGCTGGGCGTGGCGTTGATCATCGGGCTTGCGCGCGGTATCGTGGTGGTGATGGATGCAGGCCATATCACCGATACCATCCTGCACGCGGCGGAAACCACGGTGGCCGGGTTGCCAAAGGTCGCCTTCATCAATGTGATCTACTGGATCGAGGTCGGCATGTCGTTCCTTGTGCCCTCCACCTCGGGCCTCGCCGTGCTGTCGATGCCGATCCTTGCCCCGGTCGCCGATTTCGCGGGTGTGAAACGCGACTTAGTGGTGACAGCCTTCGCCACCGGCAGCGGCATCGTCAACCTGATCACCCCCACATCCGCCGTCGTCATGGGCGGCCTCGCCATCGGCCGGGTGCCCTATGAACGCTGGCTGCGCTTCATCGCACCGCTGCTGCTCGCCCTGACCGTGATCATCATGGCGGCGCTCAGCCTCGCCGTCGTTATAGCATAGGAAACCGCATGGCACTCACCTACGGCGTTCATTCCGAAGCCGGCCCGTTGCGCCGCGTCATGGTGCATCGTCCGGGCACCGAGATGGCGCGGCTGACCCCGGAAAACCGCGAGGAACTGCTGTTCGACGATGTGATCTGGGTGAAACAGGCGCGGGTCGAACATATGACCTTCTGCGATGTATTGCGTGAGCGCGGCGTCGATGTGGTCTTTCTGCGCGCCCTGCTGACCGAAACCTTGCGCGATATGGAAGCCCGCAGATGGCTGCTGTCGGCGCGGATCAATGACAATACCGTCGGCGTCGGTCTGTCGGAGGATCTGTTCGCCTGCCTGATGGAAATGGAGGCGGATGCGCTGTCGTCGATCCTGATCGGCGGCATGAACCGCGCTGAATTGCCGATCCCGCGCGCAGGCGTGCTGATCCCGATGCTGCGGCCGCAGGATTTCGTGCTGGCCCCACTGCCGAACCATATCTTCACCCGTGACACCACCTGTTGGATTTACGGCGGCGTCACGCTGAACCCGATGCACTGGGCGGCGCGGCGGCTGGAGACGCTGAACCTAGCCGCCATCTACAGGTTCCACCCGGATTTCAAGGATGCGGGCTTTCCGATGTGGTGGGGCGATCCGCTGTTGGATCACGGCCCGGCTACGTTGGAGGGCGGTGATGTGATGCCGATCGGCAATGGCGTGGTGCTGATCGGCATGGGCGAACGCAGCACGCCGCAGGCGGTGGGGCAGGTGGCGCAGGCCTTGTTTGCGCAGGGGGCGGCGAGCCGGGTGATTGCCTGCCAGTTTCCGCGCAGCCGATCTGCGATGCATCTGGATACGGTGTTCAGCTTCTGCGACCGCGATCTGGTGACGGTGTTTGCCGAAGTCACCGATGCGATCCAGAGCTATTCCCTGCGCCCCGGCAAGGCGGGCAAGATCGACGTCACCGAGGAAACCCAACCGTTTCTGGCCGTGGTGGCCGAGGCTTTGGCTCTGAAATCCCTCCGCTCTGTGCCGACAGGCGGCGATTCGTATGAGTCGCAGCGTGAACAATGGGATGATGCCAACAACCTGCTCTGCCTCAGCCCCGGCGTGGTGGTCGGCTATGAACGCAACACCCATTCCAACACTCTGCTGCGCAAGGCGGGCGTCGAAGTGATCACCATTCCTGGGGCCGAATTGGGTCGGGGCAGGGGAGGCTCGCATTGCATGACCTGCCCGCTGATCCGCGACGCGGTATAGGAGGAAAACATGCCCGAAAACCTGCATGGTCGCAGCTTTCTGAAGCTGCTGGATTTTACCCCCAGCGAGATTCGCCACCTGTTGCAGCTTGCCGCCAGTCTCAAGGCGGCGAAGGCGGCGGGCACCGAACAGCCACGGCTTCGCGGCAAAAACATCGCGCTGATCTTTGAGAAAGACAGTACCCGCACCCGCTCAGGCTTCGAGGTCGCGGCCTATGATCAGGGCGCGCATGTCAGCTATATCGGCCCCTCTGGCAGCCATATCGGCCATAAGGAAAGTATGAAAGACACCGCCCGCGTGCTGGGCCGGTTCTATGATGGCATCGAATATCGTGGCTTTGCGCAAAACGATGCCGAAACCCTCGCCGCATTTTCCGGCGTGCCGGTTTACAACGGGCTGACCGATGATTTCCACCCGACGCAGGTGCTGGCCGATCTGATGACGATGCATGAATTCACCCATAAGCATCTGTCGGATATCAGCTTTTGCTTCATGGGCGATGTCGGCGGCAATATGGCGGCGTCTTTGATGGTGGGGGCGGCGCTGATCGGGATGGATATCCGGCTTTGCGGACCGCACAGCCTGTGGCCGGACAAAGCGCTGCTGGAACAGTGCGAAGCCATCGCCAAAACCAACGGCGGGCAGATCACCCTGACCGAGGATGTGGCGCAGGCGGTCAAGCACTGCGATTTCATCTACACCGACGTTTGGGTCTCGATGGGCGAGCCGGATACGGTCTGGGCCGAGCGGATCAAACTGCTCACACCTTACCGCGTCACCGCCGCCGTGATGGCCGCCACTGGCAATCTGCACAGCAAATTCATGCACTGCCTGCCCGCGTTTCACAACCGCGATACCGAGGTGGGTGAGGCGACGTTCCAAGCCCATGGCATCGACTGTATGGAAGTGACGGACGAGGTGTTCGAATCGCGCGCCTCGGTGGTGTTCGATCAGGCGGAAAACCGGATGCATACGATCAAGGCGGTGCTGGTCGCCACGTTGGGATAGTAAGATTGGCCCAATAAAATTGGAAGGAACCTGAAAATGCGCATCGTTGTAGCTCTTGGTGGCAATGCCCTGCTGAAACACGGCGAGCCGATGACCTATCAGGCGCAGCGCACCAACGTGCGGATCGCGGCACTGGCTTTGGCGGATCTGGCAAAGGATCACCAGATCATTGTGGCGCATGGCAACGGCCCGCAAGTGGGCCTGCTGGCTCTGCAGGCGGCCTCTTACGCACCGCAAGCTCTGTGGCCGCTGGATGTGCTGGGGGCGGAAACCGAAGGCATGATCGGCTATCTGATCGAGCAAGAACTGATGAACGCCCTGCCTGCGGGGGTGGAATGTGCGACCTTGCTCACGCGGGTCGAAGTCGACCGCGCGGACCCTGCCTTTGATCAGCCGACCAAACCGATCGGGCCGATCTATACTGCGAAAGAAGGCAAGCTGATCAAAGCCGAACATCTATGGTCGATGGTGGCAGACCCGAAAGGTGGTCTACGCCGCGTGGTGCCATCGCCGCTGCCGCAGCGGATTTTGGGGCTGGCGGCGATTAAGCTGCTCGTCGAGGCGGGTGTCTGCGTGATTTGCGCGGGCGGCGGCGGTATTCCAGTGGTCCGCAATGATACAGCTGGGATGGAAGGCGTCGAAGCGGTGATCGACAAAGACCGCACCGCCGCTTTGTTGGCGCAAGAGTTGAAGGCCGATGCCCTGCTGATGCTGACCGATGTGGTCGCGGTGATGCGCGACTGGGGCACCAAGGCGGAGGCCGCGATCCGCACGATCACCCCCGACGCGCTGGACAAGATGAACTTTGCGCCCGGTTCGATGGCCCCGAAAGTCGCCGCTGCCTGTGCCTTTGTGCGGTCGGGCGGCGCAATGGCCGGGATCGGCACCTTGCAAGATGCTCGCGCCATTCTGGAAGGCCGGGCTGGCACCCGGATCACGACAGTTTCACCGATAACCCGCGCAAGCGCCAAGGATGCAACACACCAGCAGCCCGCAGACCAACCTGGATCAGTGCGGGCATAGGCCGCTTGCGCGACACCTGTTCAAGCGCAGCCCACCGCGCGATATAAAAGGACGCTACGATGAAAGCTCTGATCTATACCGAAAAAGGCAAGATGGCGCTGCAAGATCGGCCCAAGCCGGAAATCATCGCCCCCACCGATGCAATCGTGCGCGTGACCAAGACCACGATCTGCGGCACCGATCTGCATATCATCAAGGGCGATGTGCCCACCTGCGCGCCGGGGCGGATTCTGGGTCATGAAGGCGTTGGCGTCATTGATCAGGTCGGACCAGCCGTGACATCCTTCAAGAAGGGCGACCATGTGCTGATCTCTTGCATCAGTGCTTGCGGGAAATGCGACTATTGCCGCCGCCAGATGTACTCGCATTGCACCACCGGCGGCTGGATCTTGGGCAACAAGATCGACGGCACGCAGGCCGAGTTTGTCCGCACGCCCCATGCCGACCTTAGCCTTTACCACATTCCCAAAGGGGCTGATGAGGAAGCGCTGGTGATGCTGAGTGACATTCTGCCCACAGGTTTTGAATGTGGCGTGCTGAATGGCAAGGTGGCCCCGGGTTCTGCGGTGGCGATCATCGGCGCTGGGCCGATCGGGCTCGCCGCTTTGCTGACCGCGCAATTCTATTCGCCCGGCCAGATCATCATGATTGACCTGGACGACAACCGCTTGGAGGTTGCCAAAAATTTTGGTGCGACCTCGACCATCAACAGCGCCGATGGCAAGGCGGTAGCGGCGGTGATGGCGCTGACCGAGGGGCGCGGCGCGGATACAGTGATCGAAGCGGTGGGTATCCCCGCCACGTTTGAGCTGTGTCAGGACCTGATCGCCCCCGGTGGCATCATCGCCAACATCGGCGTGCATGGCAAAAAGGTCGATCTGCATTTGGAAACCCTGTGGGATCGCAACATCGCCATCACCACCCGTCTGGTCGATACCGCGACGATCCCGATGCTGTTCAAAACGGTGGCGGCCAAAAAGATCGATCCGACTCTGCTGATCACCCACCATTTCAAACTGGCGGATATTCTGGAGGCCTATGCCACCTTCGGCAATGCCGCCAAGACCAAGGCGCTGAAGGTGATCATTACAAACTGATCAACTATGCCATGGCGGGCTGTCGCCTCAGCGTAGCAACAGCCCGTCCTGATCCAAATACGTCTTGTCGAAATCGGCCAAAGCCACCAGCCCATCAAAATCATCGAACGTCACACGGCCTTTTTGAAGGGTAAGAAGCCCTTTCTCACGCAACTGGCGCAATACGCGGTTCACCTGCACGGCACTTAGCCCCAGCGCATCGGCCAGCATGTATTGCGAAAGCGGGCAATCGTAACCATTTTTAGTCGCCAATCCCATTCGTTTCATACGCGCGCCAAACTCCAGCAGGTAATGCGCGGTACGTTCCAGCGCAGCTCTCCGCCCGATGCCGACCAGGTGTTCAACCGCCATCGCCTCGTCGCGCGAGGCCGCCCACAACACGGCGGTCGCCAAACGCGGGTGTTGGCAAAGGCGTCTAGCAGGTCGGCTGCAATCACCTCCGATGCTTCGACCGGCGTGAACGGCTCAATATTCCGGTCAGCGGCGCGAAACAAACCGAGCGCAGGCCGAGAAAATCACCCGGTATCTGGAAATCGACAATCTGGCGGTCGCCATCGGGCGTATTTTATGCGAGCAAACCCACCCCTTGGCCAAGATGTAGGCTGCCTGATCGACCTGCCCCTGATGCACCAGATCAACCCCGGTCACAAATCGGCGACGGCGTTGGTGCAGGCGCTCAAGCGTGCTCAGGCCTTCATTTGACAACACGACGAAAGCCGCAAGTTTGCGCGCAAGGGGGCTGGTTTTGATCATTGGTTAGGTCTCATCCGAGCTCTGAGGCAGACTCTCACATTTTGTCCATTTAAGCGTCCCATTTTGACGGTTGAAGCGCGCGGCAAAGCTGATGTTGATCAGTCCGCAATAAATTAATTCTGTCAGATTGAAGGAAGTGCCCGCATCCTTGGCGTCCCTGTCCGGGGCAGCGCAACATTGGAAAGATAATCTCAGATGGCCCAACCGAACGATGTTTCCGGCACTGCAGCGCTTGCTATATGCGAATCCCTGCTGCTGGCCCTGAATGACCGCAATATCCTGCCGGAATCCGAGATCATCGGCATCCTGAAAGACGCAGCGGCGGCACATCATCACGCGCCAAAAGGCGAGAATGGCATCTCTGAATTGCACGCTGCCGTCGCCAATTTGATCAACGGCATCCTTGCCGGCGGCAATTCGGTGCGCAGACGCTAGCGGCCAGCCGCCTCACACAGCAAGTAAACCGATAAACCGCGCACCGACCCGCGCACGCAGATCTTGCGGTTCAACTTCCAGCGCCTGCGCCATGGCGCGCAGGTGTTGGCGGGTGGAGTGCAACTGGTCGATCAACTCGATCACCACAGCCAAAGCATCGCCTTCCAGATCGAAATGCTCGGCAAGATCACACAGCAGAGCAAGACGCGCCACATCGACGGCGCGAAACATTGCACCTTCGGGCGAGGGGTGAGCGGCAATAAGCCCCTCTGCCAGAAACACATCAAGTTGGGAATGTGACAGACTTGGTACAGCGGCGAGGGTTTGAGTTTCGCTGAAATATTGCGTTTCGTTGAAATACTCGATCATTCTGCTGCCTCCTGCATCATCGCCTTGCGCGGATCATTGGCATGGCTCTTGCGCCATTCAGCCAGAAAATCGGAAAGTGCGGCGTCAATGGCGGGCGGCGTCACGATGCGCAATTCGATCAGCGCATCCCCTGCAGGACCGCTCGCGCGCGCAACGCCGCGCCCGCGCAGGCGCAGGATACGCCCGCTGTTTGCTCCCTTGGGAATGTTCACACTGACGGGCCCGTCGATGGTCGGCGCGGTAACTTTGCCGCCCAAGACAGCCTCATCTATGGTGATCGGCAGCGTGATCAGAATGTCATCGCCCTCCCGCCGGAACACCGGATGCGGGCGGATTTGCACTGTGACAAGCGCGTCCCCCGCAGGGCCGCCGTCATAGCCCGCGCCGCCGCGCCCACGCAGCCGCAGGCTTTGGCCGTCTTGCATGCCTTTGGGGATACGCACCTCAAGATTGCCGCCTTCGGGTAGGCTGATCCGGGTCTTGCTGCCAAGCACCGCATCCAGAAACGCCACCTCCAACGAATAACGCAGATCCGGGCCGGGTTGCGGGTAACCGCCATCACCGCCACGGGCGCGCTGCCGCAGGATATGGGCGAAAATATCAGATGGATCGCCGAAATCGCCAAAGCCCGAAGTTGGCCCCGACCTTTGGCCAAACCCTTGTCCCCCCGCATCGGCATGATCTCGGTAATACGTGCGGGGCGGACGCTCCGCCCCGGTCGCATCAATCTCGCCCGCATCAAACCGGGCGCGCAGTGCCGGGTCCTTCAGTAGATCATGCGCTGCAGTGATCACCTTGAACCGCGCCTCGGCCCCGGCATCATCGGGGTGCAGATCAGGGTGCGACGTGCGCACCAGCTTGCGGTAAGCCTTCTTGATCTCCGCCGCCGAGGCGGATTTGCTCAGACCAAGGGCAGAATACGGATCGTCGCTCATCTGGTCCCCGAAACGGAATTTTGCCTGAGCCTACAACAGTTCCAGCGATGCACCTTGACCCAGATCAGCCTGGGCCCCAAACGGGCCTGCATCTTTGACAAGCCAGTGCGAAGCCACGTCCGTAGCTTGTAAGGTGCGTACACCGGGCGGATAAGAAATGAATAAGGGGTCAGCTATTTCGAGCTAACCCCTTGATTTTTCGGCTCCGGCGGTAGGGATCGGGGTCAATTTTTAAACGCCGTAACACATTGAAATATATAGGGAGAAGCTTTGTCTGTCCGTGGGTTTATGCCACAGTATGATGGAATACTTTTAGGCCCACTAATTCGGTCTGGCAATTCCGTTTACGGGACAGTTCGATGAGTCCGTCAGGGGAAAGGAAATACCAACCTCGGGCTAGTTCTTGCAGAGACGGATGCGCACTCACGGAGCGCGCCGTCATCCCGCAACGTGGTGCAAAACGCCAAACCTTGGAGACCATGGGGCGGTGTTCATATTTCTCCACCACGCCACAGAATGAGCGCACCCGCGATTTCCTCAGCAAGGTATTGCAGCATTGGTCGCGCCAAATTTTTGCGATTTCGAATGAAATGATGTGCCGCAACAGCGCGTAAACGACGAAGGTTTTTCTGTCGCGCGTGTTGGTGCGGACGCGCGCGCGCGACGATGGTGGTCTGGTTGGCCGCAAACGGCTTCTCCGAGGTCCGAAATGGGACCTTAGGAACTGTCGAACTTTTAGCGTGGCTATTCATAAGTTTTTTTCATAGCACTGCACCAACTCCATGGCGCTGTGTTAGTCATGGCCCAAGATTATTTCCAGTAGGCAGCCCGAATGACAGAACTCTCCGCCTTTGGCCCCGACTTTCCCTTTGCCTATGACCAATGGTTGGCCCACCCAGCGGGCCTCGGCAAGATCCCCGCAAACCGTCACGGCGAAAACGTCGCAATCATTGGCGCAGGGGCGGCGGGCGTCACGGCTGGGCATGAGCTGATGAAGCTGGGCCTGCGCCCGATCCTGTATGAATCGGGGAAATTCGGGGGCCGCCTGCGCTCCGAAATCTTTGAAAGCACCGAAGACGTTATCGCCGAACTGGGCGGGATGCGCTTTCCGGTGTCGTCCAAGGCCTTTTATCATTACGTTGACCTCGTCGGCTGCGAAAGCGCGCCCTTTCCAAATCCGCTGACCGAGGCCGCAGGCTCGACCGTCATTGATCTGGAGGGGGAAACGCTGTTCGCCCGCACGCTTGCGGATCTGCCAGAGCTCTACCGCGAGGTCGCGCAGGCCTATGATGCGGCGCTGCAAGAGGGCGCGCGCTTTTCCGATCTACAAGCCGCGATGAAGGCAAAGGATGCCAAGCGCGTCAAGGAAATCTGGGATCCGCTTGTTGCGGTCTGGGATGAACGGACCTTCTATGATTTCATCACCTCATCCAAATCCTTCGGCGCCTTGTCATTTCGCCACCGAGAGGTCTTTGGTCAGGTTGGTTTTGGCACTGGCGGCTGGGACAGTGATTTCCCGAATTCAATGCTGGAAATCCTGCGCGTCAACCTTTGCGGGCTGGACGACAATCAGCGCTATATCAAGGGCGGTGTCGAGACGGTTTTGCAGCGGCTGTGGCGGCAATCCGCCGCTTGCGCGCATTGGCCTGAGGGCACAACACTGGCCGGGCTGAATGGTGGCGCGACACGGGCGCGCGCGGTCAAAATCGCCCGTGATCCTTCCGGGGCGATTGCGGTGACCGATTGCTGGGGGCGCAAGGATCTCTACGATGCCGTGCTGGTGACCTGTCAAAGCCACCTGTTGACCACCTCGATCGAGACGGACGAGTCCCTTTTTGCGCAACCTTTGTGGATGGCGCTCGACCGCACGCGGTATATGCAAGCGGCCAAGACCTTTGTTATGGTGGACCGGCCGTTCTGGAACGACATCAGCCCCGAGACCGGCCGCCCGCTTTTGTCGATGACGCTGACCGACCGTATCACCCGCGGCACTTATTTCTTCGACAACGGCCCCGACAGGCCCGCAGTGATCTGCCTGTCCTACAGTTGGATGACGGATGCGCTGAAGGTGCTGCCGCACGGTGCGGAAAAGCGGGTCAAGCTGGCGCTTTCGGCGCTCGGGCAGACCTATCCAAACATCGATATCGCCAGCCATATCCGCGGCAATCCGATTTGTGTCAGCTGGGAGGCGGACGAGAATTTTCTCGGTGCGTTCAAAGGCGCGCTGCCCGGTCATTACCGCTATAATCACCGCATGTATGGGCATTTTGTCCAGGATGACCTGCCCGCGCAGCAACGCGGCATCTTTTTGGCGGGCGATGGCATCAGCTGGACGCCGGCCTGGGTCGAGGGCGCCGTGCAGACGGCGTTGAATGCTGTCTGGGGGATCATGCACCATTTCGGCGGCACATCTTCAGAGGCAAACTGCGGACCCGGGGATGTCTATGCGGATCTGGGGCCCATTTCACTGGACTAGAGTTAGGACTTTGGTAACGGGCATATCACTCATCCCCATCGATCTTGATCGGTCGCGCTATGGAGCGCTGCAACAACGGTTTGAGGCGGCCAGATGAGCTTCGCTTTCTTGGCTAAAATGCTGTATTAACAGTGAAATTCAGGAATTCAATGCAAAGATCGAACGCTTGGAACTTGTCGTTGCGAACACAGATACACTGAGCTAATGGGATGAACTGCCTTGCTACCCAACCGCAGCTATCGTTGCGCAGATCGGTTTCAGAGAAAAGAGTAGTCCGATGGACATCACCGTTCTTGGGATTGCTCTGGTCAAGCCTGTCTGCAGCCTGGCGTGCACCATTCTGTCAAAGACGTTGGTAGCGGGTATGGTAATAATCGAGACAACCGAAGGATCCGACGGATGAATGAACAAGACGAGCGGCCGGTTGCTTTGATCGCTGGGGGGGCTGGCGGCATGGGGAGTGCTATCTCCGCGACATTTGCCCGACAGGGCTATCGGGTCGCAATCGCGGATTTGGCCTCGACAGCGCTTGATCAAGCTATTCTCCGGCTTGGCACTGACACCCGGAGCGCGCTTGCGGTGTCGCTCAATCTGCGCCAACCGGGGTCTTGTGAAGATGCAGTCTCGCAAGTGATCGCTTGGGCGGGCAGGGTGGATGTGCTGGTCAATGCTGCGGGTGTCTGGCGCGAAGGCGATGCGGTCAACGTGACGGAAGCCGATTGGGATCTGGTGATGGACGTGAACCTGAAGGGCGCGTTCTTTCTGATCCAAGCTGTTTTGCCGCATCTGCAGGCGGGCGCATCAATCATTAATATTGCATCGGATGCAGGCTTGGTTGGCAATGCGGGGGCCGCGCTCTATTGCGCATCGAAAGGCGGGCTGGTGCTTTTGACAAAGGCGCTAGCGCTGGAGTTGGCACCGCAGCAAATCCGGGTGAATGCGGTATGTCCGGGCGATGTTGCAACCCCGATGATCGAATTCCAGGCTCAGCAATATGGCATGGGCGATCCAGAGGGCTACAAACGCCGGTTGCTGTCGCATTATCCGCAGGGTGCAGCGGCACGATTCATTACCGCTGATGAAGTAGCGCGGTTTGTTGCCTATCTTTGTGCGCCGGAAGCCGCCCCTATTACCGGTGCGGCGTTGTCGATGGATTTTGGCGTCACGGCTGGGTATTAAGCGATGGCGGGAGATCTGATGACTGCCGTGATTACTGGCGCCGGGGCTTTGGATGGCATTGGCATGGCGTGCGCGCGCGGGCTTGTTGCCGAAGGCTTTGACGTGCATCTGGTGGCAACCAGCGACAGAATTTTGGATCGGGCGGCCGAATTGCGGTCCGAGGGACATCGCGCCACTGGGCATCTTTGCGACTTGACCGATGGCGCGGCGGTGTTGCGCCTGCGCCAAGCAACTGGGCCTGCAACAGTCTTGGTGAACAACGCTGGAATGGGAAATCAGAGCCAGCCAGCTTTGCAGCGATTGTTCGTCGATCTCGCGGAAGCCGACTGGGATCGCGGCATTTCGGTCACCCTGAAGACGACCTTCCTTGCCACCCGTGCCTATCTGCCCGACATGATCGCGTCAGGTTATGGCCGCGTGGTGAATGTGGCTTCGGTGACCGGCCCCTGCGTCGCCAATCCGGGCGAAACGGCCTATTCGGCGGCAAAGGCGGGCATGGTCGGCCTGACAAAGGCTTTGGCGTTGGAGGCGGGTCCGCATGGTGTGACAGTCAATGCCGTGGCCCCCGGATGGATCGAAACCGGCGCGTCTACGCAAGACGAGCGGCGGGCGGCGACCGCCACGCCGCCTGGCCGCGCGGGACGGCCCGAAGAGGTTGCCGCGGCCGTGGTTTTTCTGGCATCTGCCAAGGCAAGTTACATCAATGGCGCCATGCTGGTGGTAGATGGCGGCAACATTTTGCAAGAGCGCAAGGCCTAGGCGGTGCTGGTGCATATTTTCTAGGCATCGATGCTGATTTTGCGGCGCGGCAAGCGGTTCGGCCCGCCAGTGCGCTTGCCGGAGGCTTCTCGGCTGTTGTAAGATGACTGACAAAAATGTGGTCACCGGGGTAGGGGCGCAATGCTGACGACCAAACCGCTGCGGTCAAAGAAGAAAATGGCCGAGCAGGTGCGCGACGCGGTCAGCGACTATATCCGCGAACATGGGCTGAAAGCCGGGGATCGGATTCCCACCGAGGCCGAGTTATGCGCGGCGTTTGGGGTGTCGCGTCCTTCCGTCCGCGAGGCGTTGCGGCTTTTGGAACAGGAAAGGCTTGTCGTCACCGCGCATGGACGCGGGCGATTTGTCACCGCAGTTGCGGCCCTGAATGTGGCGCGCCCGATCACTGTGTTTGAAAGCATCACCAAGATGTTGGCAGCGTTGGGCTATGCGGCCAATACCCGGGTGCTTTCTGCCAAGACCATACTTGCCGCGTCTGACCCTTTGGCGGCGGTCGCGCTTGGCCTGCAACCGGGCGCGCAGATCTTTGTGCTTGAACGGCTGCGCGAGGCCGGAGGGCAGGTTCTGGTCTATTCCATTGATGTGATACCGCAGGCGCTGCTTGGCGAGTTGCCGGGTGGGATGGAGTTGGAAGGCTCGGTCAATGAGTTTCTGGCCAGTGCTGACCAAAAACCGGTGATGTCGAGTGCCAATGTCGCGGCGGTGTTCCTGCCGGAAGGCGTGTTGAGCGGGCCTGCGGTCACCGAGCCGTGGTTGCTGGTTTCGGAGACCTGCCTGTCCGAGATTGGCACCCCGGTGCTTTACGCCCGGGATTATCACCGCGGGTCGCTGATTTCATTTAATTTCTCGCGCCAATAGGCGTGACGGCCCGATAGCGGCGCGACCCGGTTCAGTGCAGCACTTGCTGCAGGAACGCCTTTGTCCGCTCGCTTTTCGGCGCGGTGAAGAAGGTGGAGGGCGGACCTTGTTCCACGATCCGGCCTGCATCCATGAAAATCACCCGATCCGCGACTTGGCGGGCAAAGCCCATCTCATGCGTCACCACCGCCATCGTCATGCCTTCTTCGGCAAGCGTCACCATCACGTCGAGGACTTCCTTGACCATTTCCGGGTCCAGCGCCGAGGTCGGCTCGTCAAACAGCATCACCTCGGGCTGCATCGCCACGGCGCGGGCGATGGCGACGCGCTGTTGCTGGCCCCCCGAAAGCTGGGCGGGGTATTTCAAAGCCTGTTCGGGGATGCGCACTTTCGAGAGGTAATGCATCGCGCGGTCCCGCGCCTCTGCCGCAGACAAGCCGCGCACCAAGCGCAAAGGAAGGGCGCAGTTTTCCAGCACCGTCAGATGCGGAAACAGGTTGAACTGCTGGAACACCATACCGACCTTGCGGCGAATATCCTCGACCACCTGCTGATCCCGGTTCAGCGTGATGCCCGCCACCTTGATCTGACCGTTCTGGAAGCCTTCCAATGCGTTGA
Organism: Cypionkella psychrotolerans; assembly: GCF_001294535.1. Classification (GTDB taxonomy): domain Bacteria; phylum Pseudomonadota; class Alphaproteobacteria; order Rhodobacterales; family Rhodobacteraceae; genus Cypionkella; species Cypionkella psychrotolerans. Next base: position 139,049 of record NZ_LGIC01000088.1, read on the forward strand.
TCGTGCGGATCAGCGTGGATTTGCCAGAGCCAGAAGGGCCGCAGATCACCAGTCTTTCGCCCTGCGCAATCGTCAAGTTGATGTCATGCAGCACTTGCAGGCTGCCATACCATTTGTTCAAGCCGGTGATTTCAATGGTCGGGGCGGCGGTTTCGGCTGCCGGGGCTTTTGCAAAGGTCATCGCGTTGCCGCCTTGTTGAAATGGGTCTCAATGCGTTTTTGCGCCAATTCCAGCACGATCGACATCAGCCAGTAGATCAGCGAAGCCGTCACCATCATTTCGATATGGCGGAATTCGGTCTGGCCTTGGGTGCGCGCCAGATACATCAGCTCCCACACTCCGACGACAGAGACGAGCGAGCTGTCTTTCAGCATCGAGATAAACTGGTTGCCGGTCGGCGGAATGATCACCCGCATGGATTGCGGCAGGATGATCCGGGTCATCACCGAGGTGGGCCGCATGCCGAGGGCGCGGGCGGCCTCCCACTGGCCCTTGGGAATGCTTTCGATCCCGGCGCGGAAAATCTCGGTCATATAGGCACCATAGCACAGCGACAGCGCCGCGATCCCGGTCGGCACCGCATCGACGACGTAGCCCAGTTGCGGCAGGCCCAGATAGATCATGTAAATCTGCATCAGCAGCGGCAGGCCGCGAAACAGCGAGGTGTAAAAGTGCGCGATGCCCTGCGCGATGCCGTTGGAGGACAGTTTCGCCACCGCCCCCATCAGCGCCAATACCGTGGCGATGGCGATCGACACTGCCGAGATATACAGTGTGGTCACCAGACCTTGGGTGATCAGAAAGCCGATCTTGCGCTGAATGAAGGCAAAGCTGAGATCAAAGGAATAGAAGAACAGCAAGATCAGGGCTGCCAATTCTCCCCAGACCAGCCAGACCTGCTGGCGCAGCGGCAGCCGCATCACCACGAAGATGTTAAAGCCAACCAGCACTGTCACAAAGGCGGCGGTCAACAGGTTCAGCGGGTTGCCCTCGGCCCAGGGTGCCATACCCAGAACCAGCCGCCCGATGGCGCTGTTGCCCGCCTGAAACCACCATAAGCCGCCAAAGATCGCGGTCAGCAGCGGCACGAACACCGTTGGCCGGGTCAACATCGGGGGATAGTCGATATTGTCTCTGAAATGCATCTCGCTTAGCCTTTGCGTTCGCGCCAGGCATCCATTGCCTGATACCGCCAATACGTCAGTTGCACCGCCGCCATGCCGACGATGCCGCCGGTCCACTCCAGCCCGAACGGGGCAAAGCTGCGGTAGCGCTCGGATTGGCCAAGGATGCCCTCGGCAACCACACGGCCACCGATTGCGGTGGCGTTCATGCCATGGCCGCCAAACGCCGTGCAGTGCCATAGACCAGAGGGTAGCTTGCCGATCTGTGGCATCCGGTGGCGGGCGTAGGACATCAGCCCGGTCCAAACCGTGTCGATTTCCAGCCCGGCAAGCTGCGGATAGGTATCGGTCATGGTTTGGTGCAGAAGCTTGCCCAGATCGCGCGGCTCGGTGGTGCGGGTGGTGATCTTGCCGCCCCACAACACGCGCTTGCCATCATCGACCAGCCGATAATAATCGCCAGCCCGGCGGTCATCGCCGATGGCCGAGCGGGTGTGGATGGCGCTGGCGATCAGTTCGGGGGCTGCGCGGCTGATCATCACATAGGTGGCAATCGGCAGGAAGGCGCGGTGCAGGTCAGGCACCAGCCGGTCGGTATAGCCGCCAGTGGTGACAACCACCTCGCGCGCCGAAATCCGGCCCTGCGGGGTGGTGACGGTCCAGCCGCCTTTGGCCGCCTCGATCTTGTCAGCGCTGGTGGTTTCATAGATCACCGCACCTGCCGCCTCTGCCGCGCGGGCGACGCCAAGGCAATAGGCCAGCGGATCAAAATGGAAGGCGTTCTGATCATGCAGCGCCTGATGGTAGCGCGGCGAGCTTAGATGTTCGGCAAGTGCTGCGCGATCCAGATGTGCCACCTGATAGTCAAATTCCCGCGCCAGCCAGTCGCGGTGATCTGCAAGACCCCGGCCTGCATTATAGCGCACAGCACCAAGGATGCCGGGGCAGGGGTTGGCGGCGGTGATGCCAAGCGCGCGGATATTGTCAGCCACGATCTGCACGCCTTCTACCGACATGCGAAACAGATCTTTCGCGGCAGCCGCGCCGACGCGGGCGGCGATGCCTTCATAGCCGAGCGAGAAACCGGGGCTGCAAAATCCGCCGTTACGCCCCGATGCGCCCCAGCCAATGCGGCGGGCCTCGACCACAGCCACCTGACGCCCGGCCTTGGCCAGATGATACGCCGTGGTCAGTCCGGCAAGCCCGCCACCGATGATGCAGACATCGGTTTCAATCCGCTGGTTCAGGGCAGGTTGGAGCGGAATGTCGGAAGGGGCTTGGCGGCGATACCAGACATCAGCGTAATCGGTCGAAGGCGTTGTGATCATTGCGGTCTCTTGGGAATACACGGGTCTGGGCGGGGATGAAGAACGGCGCGCGGGGTCTGCTGCGCGCCGTTCGTGGATTATTTGCTGTAGTCTTTGCCATACCATTTGGTGGTCAACTGACCCAAAGTGCCATCGGCTTTCATCGCATCAATCGTCGCGCCAATTTTGGCGGTCCAGTCCGCATCGCCCTTGTCGGCGACAATCGCCAGCGGCTCGCGGAAGGCGTAATCGCCCGGCAGAATCTTGATCGGATAGCCGTTCTTGATCGCACCCAGAACGGTCTGCTCGCCTGCAATTACCGCATCAACCCGCACGCCATCGCCCAGACGCAGATCGTCAAACGGCAGCATCGAATCGGCGTAGGTTTTCACCTCGCCGGGTTCCAGCCAGTATTCGACAGGTGCCACGCCCGGCGCGTCGATCACCAGACTGCGGTTGACGTATTCTTCCGAAGTGGTCGCGGTTTCGACGCCGATCTTCTTGCCATTCAGCTGTTTCGGATCGGTAACTTTGCTGTCGGCATTCACCGCGAAAACATAGGGCGTGTAATAATAGATCGCGGCGAAATCCAGAACCTCTGAGCGTGGCTTGGTCGGCGTGATCGAGCCCACGGCCACATCCCAACGTCCGCCCCAACGCCCGCCGGTCATCACGCCCCATTCCGGAGTGTCGAATTCCGCCGTCACGCCAAGCCGCTTGGCAATCTCGTTGGCGACATCAATGTCAAAGCCGACAAGCTGGTTGCTGTCATCAAGATAGCTTTGCGGAGGCCAGCCAGCATTGGTGGCCACCTTCAGCACTTTGGTCGAATCGACCCGGTCCAGCGTTTCCCCTGCAAAGACGGCAGGGGCCATCAACACGGCGGCAAGCGCGCCGATCAAAGCCAGTTTCATCTCAGTCTCCTCCTCGTGAAATTTCTGCGGACTCCCGCAGCCTCGGCTTCAGTGGACACATGTTGTCATACGTCTGTCAACATTGATCTGGCGGCGGGTCATAGCGCCCGCAGGGTCTGGGGAAAGCCACCGACATGGCCGCAAGTCCGCGCCGCGGAATCGCGTCCAGAGGCGAGGCAAGCGGCGAGAGGTTGCGCGCGTTTCCACGCCGAAAGAAAGCTCGCGATAAAAGTATCACCTGCCCCAGTGGTATCCACGACAGACGGCAAAGCGCGAATACCGGTTGCCACCACATCGCCGCCGTCGCTGGCCATGCTGCCCATCGCGCCACAGGTCACCACCGCCACCCGACAGCCCAAGCCAAGCAATCGCTGCAATGCCGCCCGCGCCAAAACCTCGGATGGGCCGACGGATTCAAAGCCGATCTCCAGCCCGGAGGCATCGGGATTGACGGCAACGTCCTGCGAGAAACTCACGCCACTTGCCGCCAGCACCTGACGCAGCGCGGCCGCGCCTTTGAACCAGCCGATATGGATGTGATCCATCTCCGCCAGCGCCGAAATATCCTGCGGCGTTGGGTAGTAAAGCGCCGAGGTGCCGAATTCTTCAAAGCCGATGATCCGCTCCCCCGTCGTATCGACATCAATGTTAGTATAGGCAGTGGGCGCGTCCAACTCTTGCAGATGACGCACGTTGACGCTGTTGTCGATCAGCGCTTCGCGGGTCCAACGTCCGGCCTGATCCCGGCCCACCGCGCCGAAATAACTGCAATGCTCACCCGCCAGCGCCAGTTGCACCGCGACATTGATCGCATTGCCGCCCACCGTCGCCTGCGCCAGCGGCAGATAGCGGTCAATGCAATTGTCGCCCAAACTGGCAAAGCGGGGAGATATTTGGGTCATGGCAGGCTCCCCTCACTGGCCTTAATAGGCGACGCGCTTGTAGTAGCGCCGGGTCACCAGCGGGTGATTGCGCATCACCTCCAGATGGGCCGAGAGCCGCTCCAGGATCGTTGCCATGAAAGCCGGAGAAAGCAGCGCCCGCAAGCGGGGAGAGGTCGCTTCGGGCACGAAGTCTGCGGTGTCGAGCACGGTGAAATGGTCGGTATATTGCGGCGCAAAGCTGGCCACCCGATCAGCCAACGCGCCCGCTTCATCCTCGCCGCGCAGCAGGATCAGGCTGACGCTTTTGTCGATCAGCTCCAGCGGGCCGTGGAAGAAATCGGCGGCATGGACCGGGCGGGTGCGGATCCATTGCATCTCTTCCAGAATGCAGGTCGCGTAGTAGTTGGTGGCTGGCCACATGTTTCCGGCGGCGGTGAACATATGGTAATCGGCCCTGGCGATGATGCGGGCGAAGTCATCGGCCTTCGGCTCAAAGCCGCGTTTGGTGGCCAAAAGTGCTTGCGGCAGGCCCTGCATCTCGGCCAGCACCGCGTCGTAATCGTCGATCTCAGCCCGGGCTTTCATGACTGAAAGCGCCACCAGCAGCGCCTGAATGTAGAACGATTCGCTGGAGGTATCATCCGCCGCAAAGTTCACCAAGGCCGGATTGCCGCCCAGACCCAGCGGGGTGTCGGCATGACCGATCAGGGTGATCACCTGCGCGCCAATCTGTTTCAGCTGGTTCAGCATCGCCACGCTTTCCTTGGTGGTGCCGGACAGCGACGGCATGATAACGATCGAACGCGCCGTCAGATTGCGATTGCCGGACACCAGCAGTTCTGCGGGGTAGTCGCGGAACACCGGAAAGCCCGAGTTGCGCTGCAAAAGCTGGATGGCGGGTTCCATCAGGTAAGCAACACCGCCGGTGCCGAGAAAGAACAGATTCTCCGCCCCCGCGGCAATCGCCGCAGAGATCGCGGCGTCGATGCGAGGGGCAAGGGCCACGGCGCCCTGCTGGATGTTCAGAAAGCGGGTTTCGTCGAAATTGAGCATGGCTGGTCCTGCTGATGCTGCCCCAACGGGGCTGTTTCATGTTGTCTTACAACAATGTTGTCTGACAACATGAAACACCAACAAATTAGTCTGTCAACGGGAAAGGCCGCCCAGATTTACCAACGGATGAGGCTTGAAGGCGGCGAGCGCGCCAGCTTGTACGCACCGTAGAGCAAGTGCTGTTTGGTGCTTTATATCTGTTCAAGGTCAGCATCGTCCGCAACCGACCCAATGCGAACGGTTAGAAGTTGCTGCTGCGGACCAACATGGGGCCTGGAATTATGATTAAGTAGCCAAACAGCAATAGCCCCAATGGGTTTCATCTCAACCCCAACCCACTGCCGAACTGGAACAGGTGACGTGCCATGACGAAGATCGACCTTGATGCCGTGACTGCGACGCTTGATAAGCTGCCAAAGCTCTATTCCGGCCCGGGTGGTGTGGCGGGGGTGATGCTGGATGGCAAGGTGATTGCTGCCCGCGCGTGGGGGTATGTGAATGTTGATACCGCGCAGCCGATGACCATCGGCACGCGGCTGCCGATCTGCTCGATCTCCAAGCAATTCACCTGTCAGGTGCTTTTGGCCACTCTGGGCGAGCCTGCTAGGCTGGATGGCAAAGTGTCTGCGTTCTTGCCGCAGTTCACCGGACCACTGCCAACTGTCAAACAGATGTGCGACAACCAGTCTGGCCTGCGCGATTATTGGGCCTTGACGGTCTTGCAGGGCGCTTTTGCCGAACAGCCGTTCCGGCGCGAGGATGCGCTGCCGCTGATCGCGCGGATGAAGACCGGGCATTTCCCGCCCGGCACGCAATACTCCTACTGCAATTGCAACTTCCGCATCTTGTCCGAGATGCTTGAGGCCGAAACCGGCTTGGCGCTGGATGTGCTTTACAAGCAGCACATCTGGGGTCCGGCACAGATGAAAACCGCCGTGCTGACCGCCGACACCAGCCGCCCAGAAGACGGGGTGGTCGGCTATGAGGGCAGCGACGCGACCGGGTTTTTCCCCGCCGAGAATGCAATCTATTGGGTGGGTGATGCGGGGATTTCCGCCTCGCTCTCGGACATGCTTGCCTATGAGGCTTGGATTGATGCCACACGCGACGATGAAAACAGTCTTTATCGCCGAGTTTCGGCCCCCCCATGTTTCGCGGATGGTACGCCCGCCGCTTATGGCTACGGGCTTTCGCGTGAAATGATCGCCGGGCTTGAGTTCAGCGGTCATGGCGGGGCCTTGCGCGGGTTCCGGGTGCATCGATTAAATGCCCGCACGGCGCGGTTGTCAGTGGTGGTGATATTCAACCACGAGGCCGATGCCCATGGCGCGGCAGAAGCTTTGGTTCAGGCGGCGATGGCCCAAAATCCTCCGGCAGAGCCGCCGTTGCCCGATGGCTGGGATGGCCAGTGGATCGGTCCCAATGGGCTTCTCACGCGCTTGGAATGTGGACGCAACTTTGCCAAATTACGCCATGCCAGCGGGGTCGAGCGACTCACGCTGGCCGCGGACGGCGCGCTGTCTTCGCCGGGGGCGGTGCTTGCGCGCGGGGCGACGGGCGTGACTCTGACGCGCCCGAAGGACAACACCGAAGCCATGTTAACGCCTTTGGCGGTTCTCGACAGCGCCAACGCAGCCGAGATTGCCGGGCACTACCATTCGCCCGAGTTGGACGCCTCGATGGAAATTGAGGCACGGGATGGTGCTGCTTATGCGCGGTTCACTGGCCTGCTGGGCAGCGGACGGATGGAGCGGATGGCACCCGCAGGCCTTGATGTGTGGACAGTTGCCACCCGCCGTTCCATGGACGCGCCCGCACCGGGTGACTGGACGATGGTGATACAGCGAGATGCCAAAGGTGGGGTTGGCGGGCTCACTTTAGGCTGCTGGCTAGCCCGTGAAGTGGCCTATCTACGTGTCTGAGCAAATTTGATTATCCCGATGTCGCAAGCCTCTGGCGCAGGGATGGCTGTACGTTCGAGTTTGCAACATTGCATATCGCAAGAAGGCGGTGCTGATGCCGATATTGCGATGTCTATGACGTGTCAAAACGCGTCCTCTTGAGCGATTCTGGCCTATTCCTGCGGTCCTTTGCGAAATGCTATAGGGCAACATTCGCCCCCTGCTGAGATGATCGGTCGAAAACACTGCTTCCGTCACTGTCGTTGTAGCTCGCTCTTTGCGCTTTATTATTGTGCCATTTCCCCTCTGCTTGTGTTCTCGTTGAATCCTTGGCCCCCGGGGCTGGCTTGCGATCCGCCCCGTAGCTTGCGCTTTTCTTCACAGGCCAAACCTTTGGCCCTGCATTTATGCTGTGATCGCGACCAGCCCGCGCAGAACGTGCGCGGCTTCCGTGCCATCGGCGATCTCATCGGGGTAGCCGAAGGAGATATTGTTGATCGGCACGCCGTGAATTTTGCCGCTGAACTGGCGATGAGTGTGGCCGAAGAACCAGCCGTCGGGGCGACGCGTGCCGATCCAAACCTCCAGATTGGAGGCAAATGCGGCTGAGAGGCCGTTGAGCGGCGCTGCGGCAGCGGCGCATGGGGCGTGATGGGCGATCACGAGGCGCTGTCCGTCCCAAGGTTTGGCCATGGCTTGGCTGAGCCAGTCCAGATGGTCTTGATGGACATTGATGGTGTTCTCAGGACCGATCTGGCCGCTCGCCATATCTTCGTCGCAGCGGATGCGCCTATGGTCTGGCATTGTCATGCGACTGCGGCGCATGGCGGCATCGCCGTCCAAGTGTCCGTTCCAGTAGTCATGATTGCCCGGAATGATCCAAACCCGCGCAGGATCGATCAAGCGGCCGATGCGCGATAGCGCGCGCGGCCACTGATACATCGGATTGTTGGCGAGATCGCCAGCGATGATCAGGCCGTCAAGATGACTGATGATCGGCGCGGTGGATGCGAATGGATCGCGGCTCTCGCGCATCCAAGCATTGAGATGCAGATCGGCGGTGATCAGGATAGTCATAGCGGCACTCCGATCGAGTGAATCCTGCCAAAGGGCACCAAGGCCACTGCGCGGAGCTTTGCGCGATCAAACATTGCCATCACAGCCCCCGATCCCCTGCGCGGGCCTGCGATATGAAATCAGCCAGAATGCAGTCCAACAGCGTCGTGTCATCAAGCGGCACGAAGATGTCAAACTGGGAAGCGCAGGCGCGGCGCTTGGCTTCCGACAGCGTGGCAGACGGTTGGCCGCTCATCCCGCCGCCCGGAATGGCGTCTGCAAGGCGAAACCAGCGACTGATGCTGCGTGCCCATCCCGCCTTATAGTCAATGGCGATCAGGCGTGACGTGGCCATCATCGTGTCACCAAAGCGCAGATGGCCGCTGACCAGTCCCCAAATCACCGGGCTGCGGTGGCGGCTGAGCAATATGCGCCAGTCCCTAAGCAGGGGGCCTCAGCCATCCCTGCTGGCGTGGGGCCAGCTTCGGCGGCGCGGATGGCGATCAAGACGCGTCTAAGATCATGCTTCAATTCTGGTACCATGAATGTTCTCCTGAATGCGAAAGGCTAGAGTTTGGGCGCGCGCCGCGCGCGCGGCCGGTTTTTGTTTGAGAGACGCAGCACGGGTTGGCGCCAGGGATCTGCAACCGACATTGGCGGCTGTCACACATCAACTGCCGCCTCGGAAGCCTGAGGCAAAGCCGGGCGGCGCAGCTGATCCGGCCAGAGCTTGGCCTCTGGTTCCTGAATCTCGCGCGCGATTATCAGCTGTCGTGCCACCGCCTCCAGCAAGTCGCGGTTGACGCTAAGGACATGCAAGGCACGAGCTTCTGCTGCCTCGAGATATTCGCGCACCCCGACCGCCAAGTGGGATCGAGCAGCAGCGCTTTGTCGGCGTCCCCGATCCAGACCGGACCACAGGCACCGAGGCCATATTGCGTGTGGATTGCCAGCGCCATCGCGGTCGCTTTGGCGAGATCGGACGCCGCACTGCCACCCGCACCGCTCGAGATATTGCCGAGCACGAGGTATTCGGCGGCCCGACCTGCCATGTGCTGGGCAAGGATGGCCTCGATATCGATCATCAGGCCCGACTTGGCATCCGGATCCCACTGGACGAACCCGCCGCCCGTCCGCTCAAGGAAAATTCTGCGCACAACTCCCGTCTCAAGTGCCGCACAGACAATGGCATGGCCACATTCGTGAACCGCCACACTCCAGTCGATGCTGGGATCACTCTGGACGCTAAAGATGACCTGCAGATCCTTGATCGTGACGGCCCGATCGTGCGCGCGCACGCCAGCCCGCAGCTGGCGGATTGCGGCGTCGACATCGGCGGCGCTGGAGCCCACCGCGCGCTGACCGAGATCGCGCAGATCAGCATCCGGCCATGCCGGAAAGTGCCGCTGGAACACAGCGAGCAAAGAGTCTGCATCGGGAAGCGGCATTTCAATTTTGATATCAAATCGGCCCGCCAGCAGAATGGCCGCGTCGATGGTCGCCGGATGGTTGCAAGCGCCAATGATGATCACGCCTTCTTCGCGGGCAAGCGTGTTCATCTCTCCCAGAAACGCGTTGATCACTTGCTGTTGATAGTTGCGGTTGCGCGCGGATCCTTGGTCTTCGCGGGAGCCCACGGCATCGATCTCGTCGATAAACAGCGAAGATGGGGCCGTGTGCGCGGGCTTCCTTGAATGAGGCCTGCATTGCCCGCAGCATATCGCCAAGGTGTCCGGAACCGGCAGCCTGCCAATCGGCGAAGGTCGCCTCAATGAAGTGAAGTCCGGCACTGTTGCTCACAGCTCGCGCGAGCCATGTTTTGCCTGTGCCTGGTGGACCAAAAAGCAGCATGGAACGGCTCAACTCATGCCAGCCGATCTGCCCAGCCTTCCACATCTGGATGTCGCGCACGGTCTGGCGTGCCGCTTGCAATGCCAAGCCATCACCAGTTAAATCCTCGAGGCGCGGGCTATCGGCCGCAGGCGGGCTATCAGGCGAACACAGGGCCGACAGCCGTTCGGCAACAGCGCGCGCGGTCGGGGCCCGCATAGCGAGGGCAAGTGCGATCGGATCGATTTGGCTCAACTTGTTGTTGTGCGGCACGCCGTCAAGGACCGCCTACTCGTTGATCGGGTCGGTGGCCGAATGACGCGCGCGCAGGGCCGCGATCAGGATGTCATGAGTGATCGGTACGAGGCCGATGCGACAAATCTGGTCGAGTGGAAGCATCTTGGACGGCGCGACCAAGTCAGGCAGCAAGATCAGGATGGGGGCATCAGAGTCGATTGCGGCCAGCACATCTTTGGCAAACTCGCGGGTGCCATGATCCGAGAGCTTACCGTCGGTGACCAGCGGTCTGATCAAGGCGAGGGAGAGTGGCGCGCCGAGGTTGTGTCGGCCCAAGCACAGCGACCAGCCCGCCGGCAGCAGATGGGTCAGTAACTGAGCGATGAGATCCAGATCGTCGGAGGGGATGTCGTCCAGCGCGGTGATAGCACCGGGGGCGAGCAGTTGAGCGATTGCTGCTGTGTCCCCAAAACTGGCCGCGAGCCGGATCAGCAACAACAGCTTGCGCGGCGAGATATGCAGTGTGGCGGCCTCGCCATGAGCAAGCGTCGCAGTGGGGTCACCCCCAGCGTCTGCGACGGCTTGTCGGGGCAGAAAGTATCTGAGAACAGAAGGCCCCGCATGCGGTAGATCTGCCCCGTGCCGATGTCCGTAAAGGTAACGCTGTCGGCTCTTCTACTCCGTTTGATGATGTCCTGATCGGCGAGTTCGGGTTGCATCCGAATGATCAAGGTGTCCCGGTCGGATATATTTTCCCAATCCACAAGACATTCTGCAAACGCTGCGATGTTCTGGCGAAGTTCCGTGGGCAGCTTCTGGCCATGACGCGCACCTTCACGGCGCTGTTTCAACAGCCAGTTGGGCTGTGCCGTCAGGCGACTATGGCTATAGTCGAGCGGGTCGGCCCAGCCAAACCGATGGTTCGCGCAATTGCGGAAATTGTCCCACAGCTCCCGGCTTATTTTGCCCAGCGGGTGCGGATTATAGGCCCTTATCTTGCCGTCGTTTGTCAGAACGGCACGCGGCATCAGGATGTTCACTTCGAGCCGTCCTGTGTGCGTATGGGTTCCCACCAGTGGTTGCAGCCGGGCCAGTTTTGGCACGCCGGCATAGGCGCATTCGAAAAACAGTCCTATCGTTTGGCTGATCTGCCGCCGTAAAACAGGACCCCCGACATTGAAGGCTTCGACAGAGATATCTGTGTTTCGCAAAGGATAAGGTCGCAACGCTATACCGGTGTTTGGTCCGCAGGACGTTCAACTGCGCGAACGTGAGGTGTGAAACACCAAGCAGCAGCTCAGGTGCAGGATTGTGCGCAACCCCAACATGCCAAGCGACGATCATCTTGCCGATATCGTGGTTCATCAGGTATTCGATGACCGCTTGCGGCGAAGTGTTCTTGCTTGCGCCCGTATGGGGTGACCACCCAACGATCATTGCGGATGCACCTGATCCAAGAGCCGGGTGATCTGCCGCTCGATCACGATCAGTCGCAGATGGGCACCGATCATGCGAATGTCATTTGCACAGGCAAAACCCCTCGCGATGCGGTCGAGAGCCAGATGGATGGTTTGCAGTTTTTCGATCAGCCGGACGATAAGATCCGGTTGTATCGGCGGGTTGCCTGCCATCCTATGCCGGGTCAAATAACGGGAAACGGACAGGTAGGCCTGCTCTGCCTTAACCTTGATTGCGGCCCAGGTTCTGTCGTCAACATAGATTTCTCGCCCTTTGGCTTTTTCTGAATCTGCTTTGCGTGGTCTTGCCATCGGTCATCCATTTCCTGTGCCCAACTGCGCCAACTGGGGTTTACACCCGGTGTGCGAGGAGCCTTGATTAACAGAGAGTCGCCGACTTCAGTTAAAACCCAAAATGGTTTAAGCAATGGCTCGATAATAGAAAAATGACCACTTGGTCCTATCGCTTCGACATTCTAAAAAGCAGGCGAAGACAGGATCCGAAGAAAAGGGCATGGCAATTTTGAAAGTGTTTCCACATGTCGCTGTCCGGATGCTATTTGGAAAATAGAGGATCGACATGTGCAAGTGCCTTGGGCTCTGTTGCATAAATCAGCCCCGGGACGAGTTGCGCCTTTCCTTGGATAGCCTCATCCCACGCGTTGAGTTTGGGGCGTTCCAATCGCCGTGAAGCGGTTCAGGATTGCGGCCCTGATCTGTATCTCGGCCACCTGCCTGTCGAAGTCGCGCGCCATCACGCGTTCTCCGAGCAGCTTGAAGCACCGCACTTTGTTTCGATCAGGCTTCGTCGGTGGCAGCCGCTCCACCGCCTGCAGATCGTGCGGCCAAGGCGGCGGGTGGCACGGACAGTTTCATTCCTGGCCTGCGCGCCCGGTGTGTTCTCCAGCCATGGCCGTGCATTCTTGCGCGCGGGAATGTCGGCACAGGCGCTGCGCGCCGCGATGGCGGCGTGGCACGCCCGGGTGTCATAAGCACCATCGGCGCTCACCTTGCCGATGGGCTGATCAGTGGGGATCTGGTTCAGCAATTCGGGCAGCATTGGCGCATCCCCAACCCAGCTACCGGTCACCTCGATGGCGCGGATCTCCAGCGTATCTGCGTCAATCCCTAGGTGAACCTTGCGCCATTGGCGTGGCTTGGAGAGCCCATGTTTCTTGGCGAACCACGCGGCTTCGCCTTCGGCCTTGATCCCGGTGCTGTCAATCAAGAGGTGCAGCGCACCTGTGCTTGGCCGGTAGGGAATGGCGACATCCAGACCCTACCGGCGACGGGACAGCGTGCCGAAATCCGGCACTGGCCAATCCAGGCCGGCCAGTTCCAGCAGGCTTGCAATCAGCCCTGTGCTTGCCGCAGCGGTAGGCCAAACAGCGCCTTTAACGTGAGACAGGCTTGGATCGCGGCATCGGTAAAGGTGGCCGAGCAACCGCGCTTGCCGCTCGGGACAGCCAGCCAATCCGTCTCAGGATCGAACCAGACCAGCAGCGACCCGCGCCGCTTGAGAGCTGCGTTGTAGCTGCGCCAGTTCGTCGTGCGGTATGCCGGAGGTGTGGGTTTGCTCATCCATGACGACTAACACCTGGAAGTCGTGCAGGGAATCCGTCGCGATTTGTGCAACAGAGCCACTGTTGCACGCTGTTTTACAGGCACAAGATTTATCGCTCCTCACGACCGCGCTTTCCTCCAAGTGCAGAAATTATTCTTGACGCAAAGTTGTTAGTATGCGAACAAATAGTCAGCAAGCTAGCGAGGTGCACATGAACGTTTCTATGCTGCCGGGTACGTCATTCCCGATTCCTGACGGAGTCTTTGCCGAGCGCGTGACCTTGGTGGAGCACTATAATGATCGCTTGTTCCGCTTTCGCATCACCCGTCCGGCCTCGTTCCGGTTTCGCTCCGGTGAATTCGTGATGATCGGGCTTCCAAACAGTGATCGTCCGGTTTATCGCGCCTATTCTATCGCCAGCCCCTCTTGGGACGACGAAATCGAGTTCTATTCGATCAAGGTCCCCGATGGGCCTCTGACCGAGCATCTTCAGAAAATCCAATCCGGTGACACGGTTCTCCTGCGCAAGAAGGCTACCGGCACGCTGGTCAATGACGCGCTGCTTGCGGGGCGACGCCTTTACATGTTCGCGACTGGCACCGGCATCGCACCATTCGCCAGCCTTATCCGCGATCCAGAAACCTATGAGAAATTCGAGCAGGTCATCCTGTGCCATACCTGCCGCGATGTAGAAGAACTTGCCTACGGCAAGCAGATCGTAGCCGCTCTGCCCTCGGATGAGATCGTGGGTGAAATGGCGCGCGGTCGATTGCTTCACTACACCACGGTTACGCGCGAAGACTATCCTTGCAGAGGGCGTCAGACCGATCTGATGGCATCGGGCAAGCTCTTTGCCGATCTCGGCGTGTCGCCGATCCATCCCGAAACGGACCGGGGAATGATTTGCGGATCGATGGCTATGCTGCGTGATACCAAAGCGGCACTAGAGGCTTTCGATCTTGTCGAGGGCAGCAACAATGCTCCCGCGACTTTCGTTGTCGAACGTGCCTTCGTCGACTGAATCCACCCCACCCGCGCGAGTATAATCCCATGGCCGAAGCCGCCGACCCCTCCAGCAAGATCCGCTGTGACGCATGTCCGGTCATGTGTTACATCGCCGATGGCAATGCTGGTGCCTGCGACCGATATGCCAATCATGCTGGCACGCTGGTCCGGCTTGATCCGATCACCATTCTTCAGTCGGGTGCGCCCTCAGTGGCTTTCCTTGGATCCGACGCTGATCCGGCGGACTGGAACGGCGACATCATCCGCGGCGACCGGACGTTCCTGACCGCAGTTGGTGCGGGCACGACCTATCCCGATTATAAACCCGCCCCCTTCATCGTCAGTCAGTCCGTGCAGGGTGCGGACATGATCACCGTCGTGACGGAAGGGATTTTCAGCTATTGCGGCGTGAAGGTGAAAATCGACACCGACCGCCATATCGGCGACGAGTGCGCCGTTATCCGCGTCGACGGCGAACCGATCGGGCATGTTATGACCGGGGAATATGGCTCGCGGATGTTGTCGCTGGGCGGCGTGGACCACCTGACCGGCGGATCGAAGAAAGAAGGCCGTGTCACCTGTGACGCTCTTTTGCGGTTGTGCAATCGTGCGGCCGTTGAGTTGTCCATCGACGATGGCGTCACCATCGTGGTGCAGGCGGGCAAGCCGCCAATCATCAACGGCGTGCCCGAGCGGCTGATGCGTGTCGGTTGCGGCTCTGCAACGATTGGGATCTTTGCCAAACAATGGGCGGATCTTGTCGACGAGGTCGTTGTGGTCGACGACCATATCACCGGGGTGCTTTCAGAGCATCAGGCCGGGAAATTGCTGGATGTCCGTCCAACGGGCATTCGGCTGAAGGGCCGGCGCTCTACTCCCGGACGCTACTTTCAGGTGGCGGACTCGGGCGATGGCTGGGGCGGCACCAGCATCAAGGACGCGCTAGAAATCCTCAATCCCTTCGATCTAAAGGTTGCATGGCCGGGCCTGCGGCTTTTGATGGTCTCGACCACCGGAGAGCAGTGGGCCTATTACGAACTTGACGACACGCTGGTGCCGCGTCCGGCAGAGGCCCCCGCGGCTATTCAGGCGACGGCAGAGCGGATTGCGGAAAATTGCGAACCCTCGGTCTGCTCGGTGCTGTTCATGGGCGGCGCTGGTGGCTCGCTGCGGGCGGGCGTAACCGAGAATCCGGTGCGGCTGACGCGATCGATCAAGGAGGCCTTGACGCATGTCACTTGCGGCGGCGCCGAAACCTACATTTGGCCGGGCGGCGGGATCACCGTCATGGTTGATGTGCTGGACATGCCGGAAAACTCGTTCGGATATGTGCCGACGCCAGCGTTGGTTGCCCCTATCGAGTTTACGCTGTTACGCCAAGATTACGCCGAGATGGGCGGACATGTTTCGCAGATCATCCCGATCGAAGACGTGCCGCGAAATGGCTTGCGCCGGGTGCGGCACGATCCGTCTGCACAGCATCCCCATGATGCGCAGAATTTTCGCTGGCATCGGCTTGGCGACAAAGACGAGGCCGGATGACACCCGGCGCCGCGCTGTTCTTGCGGCGACGGAACGTGGCGGTCGGGCAGAACGAATTTTGTTTGATATCATCTGTGAAGGAGGCTGAACTTGCCTGAAGTACGCATTCGGAAGATCGCAACTGTGGTCGAGGAAATCAGACATGAGGGCGGACCGCTGGCCAGCGTTCCCTTGTTGCGCGGCGCGGCGATGGCGGTCATCGAAAATCCCTTTGCCGGTCGCTATGTCGAAGAGATTCAGCCTTTCATGGAAGACTTGAAGCCGCTGGGCCTAGAGCTCGCCAACCGGCTTCTGGCCGTACTTGGCGGCGATGCCAGCAAGATCGAAGGCTATGGCAAAGGCGCCATCGTCGGCGCGGGCGGCGAGCTTGAACATGGCGCGCTTTGGCATGCGCCGGGCGGCTATGCGATGCGTGAGGCCCTTGGCGGTGCCAAGGCCATCGTTGCCTCGACCAAAAAAGTGGGCGGCGTCGGGGCGCGGCTCGACATTCCGATCACGCATATTCATGCCTCGTATGTGCGCAGCCATTTCGACTCTATGGAGATCGGGCTTTCCGACGGGCCGCGGGCGAATGAAATACTTGTCGCCCTCGTTATGACGACAGGACCGCGCGTGCACAGCCGGTCTGGCGGTTTTACCACCGCCGAGATCATCGGCGAGGATGGTCTGCGATGAAGTGCGAAATTAGGAAGATCGCCGTATGGGTCGAAGAAACCCAGCGTGAGATGGGGCAGCAACTTGCCCATCCCACCCGCAAGGCAGTGGCGGTTGCGGTCATTGCCAATCCGTTCGCCGGACGGTTTGTCGAGGATCTCTCTGCCCTAATGGATATCGGGGCCGAGCTTGGTGGCTTGCTGGGCGCGCGCTGCGTGGCGGCGCTGGGCATCGCGCCGGATGACGCGCAGAGCTATGGCAAGGCGGCAATGGTTGGCGAAGCGGGTGAGTTGGAACATGCTGCCGCAATCCTGCACCCCAAACTTGGCGCACCATTGCGGGTTGCCGTCGGCAAAGGTGCCGCCCTTGTTCCGTCTTCGAAGAAGATGGGCAGCGTTGGCCAAGTGCTTGACGTGCCGCTCGGACACAAGGATGCGGCCTATGTCAGAAGCCATTTCGACGGCATCGAAGTGCGCTTGAACGATGCGCCGCGCGCGGGCGAAATTATGGTCGCCGTCGCGGTCACCGACAGCGGCCGCCCTCTCGCCCGGGTTGGTGGATTGACGCATGATCAGGTCGAAGGCAAAGACGGCCTTCGCTGAATAAAGCCTCCCCGCCCGTGCGGGGAGGCTTTATTCGATGAGTTTGTCCAACAATGACAGTAATTGCTGCTCTTCGCGTTTGCTCAGCCGCCGCGTTGTCAACTTCGAGATATTGCGGGCGCTGACTATGGCAGAAACCAGAAAAGCGGATCCTTCCTCGGTAAGCGAAACATCTAGGCGCCTGAGATCTGTCTTTGATGGATGTGTCTGGACGAAGCTCCGCTTTTTCAGACGGTCAATAACTCCCTTGACGGTTGCGGCATCGCTCGCCACCTGCCTGCCAAGTTCGTTCTGCGACACCGACCCGCATTCGTGCAGTTTCCAGAGCAAAGAAAACTGCGTCGGCGTCACGTCGGGAAGAGTCAGCGCAAAGGTTTCGGCGTGCTTCTGATGGGCGAGGCGCAGCTTGAACCCGATCTGATCTTCAAGGACGTAATCGGACGCCGAATCGCTGGAGAAGTCATTCATTATCTTGACCTGTCACATTTCTGATCCGGTCGAACGTTCATATTGGGTGGCCTTTTGTGCGCAGCTCGCAGCGTATCTGTGGCTAAAGGCTAAGTGCAACTTGTCAGCTTGCCGCGACATCAGTCGGACCGATGCGCCAAGATCAATCGGTCAAGCAGATCAAGCAGATGTTCGCGGTCTGGTACACTAAGCGGCGCAAGAACCTGTTCGGAAACCAGATGCGCCTGCGAGCGCAGGTTTTCGGCCAATGTCTTGCCTTCTGGCGTAAGGCTGATCACCCGGAACCGTTTGTCATCTTCTGCCACCGCCACATCGACCAGCTTGCGGCTTGTCAGTCGTTTTAAGACACCGTTAAGCGTCGGCATATCCATGGCCGTCTGCAGTGCCAGTTCAGACTGCGCCATCCCGGGGCGAACCCACAGAGCAGAAAGGACAGCAAACTGCCCGGTGGTCACTTTTGATGACCCGATCTGCGCCCCAAGAACGTCAGAAAAAATCTCAACCGCGATCTGATTCGCAACGCGAAGCCGATACCCAATCTGCGCGTGCAGATCGTAATCTTGTCCGATTATCTCAGTCGACTCGTTTTTACTGCCGTCCTGTTGCCAAAAACTGTCGTTGATTTCTACGGGTTCGATTTTCTGCATTTTTTATACGTCTTTCCTGCGCATATGATAACCGCGGCGTTGACACTTAGTACACTAAGCAATAGCCTGATTCCATCATAGAATAGCTTTGGAGTGTAGTATGGTTCACTTCTCTGCCTACCACGAAACGGCTTCGGAAATCGCTATCAGGCCGACATCCACGGCTGTTCTCGTCATCGATATGCTTGCTGACTTTTGCCTTCCCGGCGGAGCAATGGTGCTGCCCGGTTATGAGGCACTCGTTGGGCCGCAAAACGAGGTGATCCGGGCGCTGCGCAATGCTGGTGCCGTTATTGTATTTATCGTCGATGCACATCGCCCACAGGCCAGAAGAGACCGCGAATTTCTGAAGAGGATGCCTCACTGTATTGAGGGCACGCCCGGCGTGCAGGTCATTCCAGAGCTTGATCAATCTCCTTCGGACATCACGGTTATAAAGCGTCGCTATTCCGGGTTCTTCAATACGGACCTCGACGTAACGCTGCGTGATATGATGGTGGATACCGTCATTGTCATGGGTGTCGTTACCAACATTTGTGTGCGCTCGACGGTCCATGACGCATTCTTTCACGGCTACACCGTAATCGTGCCCCAAGACTGCTGCGCGGCGACCGGTCCTCGTGAGCAAGCCTCGACACTCCACGATATCTCGACCCACTTCGGGGTCGTCAGTGATGCCCGCAGTATCGTGGAAAGCATTTGCACATGTAAACCTCTGCCCGTTCAGGACGGCAACAGTTTCTAAATAAACAAAAACCACAACAGGGTGAGAAAATGAAAACGGATCAAAAACTGATAGGTTCCACGACCCGCCGCAGCCTGCTCAAAGTCGGCCTTGGCGGCGTCGCTTTGGCATCTTTAGGGATGCCGACAATTTTGCGTGCGGCAGAGCCGATCCGCATCGGCGTGCTGCAGCCGTTCTCCGGCGGCCTCGAACTGCTGGGCGAGCAAGGCGCGCAGGGCATCGAAATGGCGTTGCTCGAAGCCAATGCCGCAGGCGGCATTCTTGGCGGGCGGATGTTTGAAATCATCCGTGCTGACACCAAAACCGACCCTAAAACCGCCGTCGAAAAGTCCAACGAACTCATCCGCGCGCAAAAGGTCGCGGCCGTGATCGGCCCGGTCACCAGCGCCGAGCGCGATGCCATCCGGTCGACCTATGAGCGTTTCAAGACCCCGTTGATCTATGCAACGGACTATGAAGGCGGCGTTTGCAGCCAATATATCACCTGCTACAGCGCACTTCCGCAACATTCGGTCACCCCGCTTGTGCCATACGCTGTCGAGAATGTTGGCAAGGCGTTCTATTTGCTTGGCAGCGACTACATCTGGCCACAAAAGATGAATACGGCTTTCCGCGCCGAAGCGGAAAAAGCCGGCGCGACAATCACAGGCGAAGAATATGGGGCATGGGGTTCCAAAGACTACACGCCGACGCTGCGCAAGATCGAGAGTTCGGGAGCCGATACGGTGGTGCTGACCATCGTTGGTGGTGATGCCGTCACGTTCGTTAAGCAGTTCGCGGCATCGGCACTTAAGGGCAAAGTGCGAATCATCTTCTTTGGTTTCAGCGAAAACTATCTGTCGGGCCTGTCGGTGGAGGAAGCAGAAGGCATCGTCGGCACCGCAAACTTCATCGCCACGCTCGACAAACCAGAAGCCAAGGAATTTGTCGCCAAGGTCAAGGCCCGTTATGGCGACGCCGCAATCGTTTCAAATACGGTGGACGCCCACTATACCGCGACGCGCTTCCTCGTCGAAGGCCTGAAGAAGGCAGATTCTGACCAGACCGATGCTTTCTCTGCGGCGATGCTCGACATGCCGATGATGTCTGGCAACGGCGAGGTACAACTCAGGTCCGCAGATCGGCATGCCGACCTCAACATCCTGATTTTCGAAGCACGCGGCGGCAAGATGGAAGTGCTGAAAGATCTTGGGCGCATCATCGCACCCAGCCAGTGCTCCTGAGCGGTTTGCATGGAAACTACCCCTCAAATCCTTGAGGTCAAAGAGGTCACGATGCGCTTTGGCGGCATCGTGGCCTTGGACGGCCTTAATCTGTCGCTGCGGGCCGGAGAGTTGCGCTGCATTCTTGGTCCCAACGGCTGTGGAAAGACAACCTTGTTCAACGTCCTGACAGGCGCGCTGCGCCCGACCTCAGGAACCGTGAGCTTCCAAGGCGCAATGATCAGCGGAAAAAGTCCAGCAGCGATCGCGCGGCTCGGCATCTCGCGCAAATTTCAGGTGCCGGGGATCTATCCCGAGCTTTCTGTGATAGAAAATATCGCACTTCCGCTGGCGGCGGCGAACCGTCATCCCGGCGTGTGGTCCTTGCTTCGTCAGCGCCCAGACCGCGCCCGGATTGCAGAACTGATGGGCTTTGCAGGCCTGTCCCAGAAGGGGCATGTGACGGCTGCCGAATTGTCGCATGGCGAAAAGCAAAAGCTGGAAGTGATGATGCTTCTGGCCACCGATGCCGACCTTCTGCTGCTGGATGAACCGACCGCCGGGATGTCAAAGGGGGAAACCTCGGCCATTGCAGCGCTGATCCGCAAACTGACGTCGGAACTCGGAAAAACGGTGCTGGTCATCGAACACGATATGAACTTCGTACGCGAGCTTGATTGCCCGGTCACGGTCATGGCGCGCGGCACTGTTATTGCCGATGGCAGCTATGACGAAGTGCGCCACGATCCACGCGTGATCGAATGTTATCTCGGGCGGGCGGCATGATGCTTGAAATCAATGGTTTGCACGCTGGATACCTTAAAGGAAGCCAGGTTCTCGATGGCCTGTCGATGAAAATTGGCAAGGGCGAGTCGGTTGCCATTCTGGGCCGCAACGGGATGGGAAAGACCACCCTGATGCGCACCCTGACCGGCCATCTTAAACCCACGGCAGGCTCCATCCGCTTTGCAGGTGCCGACATAGCAGGTAAGCCGCCCTATCGCATCGCACGCGCCGGGATTGGCTATGTACCGCAAGGTCGGGATATTTTCAGTGATTTTACGGTCGAGGAAAATCTGCGCATGGGCGTGCTAGGCAAGCCGGGGCTCGGTTCGACTGTCCCTGACCTCGCCTTTGAGCTTTTCCCCATCTTGGCAGAGCGTCGCAACCAACGGGCAGGCACCATGTCAGGCGGGCAGCAGCAGCAGCTTGCTATCATGCGTGCCTTGCTTGGCAAGCCGGACCTTCTGATCCTCGACGAGCCCTCTGAAGGGATTCAGCCTTCGATTGTGCACGACATCGGCACCACGCTGCGGCGGTACGCCGACACCCATGGCCTGACGATCCTGCTGGTCGAGCAGAACCTCGATCTGGTGAACCTGCTCGCGCATCACGCATTGTTCATGGAGAACGGCACGATCGTCGAGCGGGTGGATGACATTGCGCGCCTTCAGACCGACGCCGATCTCATCAACCGCTATCTGACCGTTTGACCCAAAGGAGCGCGAATGGAACTCGTATTAACAATCGGCCTCGATGCTCTCAGCTTCGTACTGACGCTGCTTCTGGTCACGCTTGGCCTTGTGATCGTGTATGGCATGATGAACGTGATCAACATGGCGCATGGCGAACTCTTTCTGCTGGGGGCCTATACTTTGGTGGCGGCGCAGTCGGCCGGGTTGCCATTCTGGGCCGGCGTTCTACTGGCCATGCTTGTGGTGGGGCTCGCCGGGTTGCTGATTGAGGAATTGGTGATACGGCATGTCTATGGCAGGCCAATCGACACGATCCTTGCGACCTGGGGCTTGTCAATTGCCATCAAGCAACTGATCATTATTGTGTTCGGGCCAGCCGCGATCAGCCTCACAAACCCGCTGCCGGGATCGGTCTCGGTGCTGGGCATAGATTATCCCGCCTATCGGCTGGTGATTATGGCAGTGTCGGCATTTCTGGCTGCCACCGTCTATCTGGTGTTGTTTCGCACCTCGATCGGGCTTCAGATCCGGTCCGTCATTGCCAATCGTGGCATGGCCGGATCATTGGGCGTGAACACCCGCTTGATGGATCGCGGCACCTTCGCGGTTGGCGCAGCACTGGCCGGCATAGCCGGCGCTGTGATGGCTCCGATCATGAGCGTTGATCCCCAGATGGGTGTCGGTTTTCTGATCCCCGCTTTCCTTGCCGTGCTTGTCGGGGGGCTGAATTCGTTGCTCGGTGCCGTGATCGGGGCCGGGATCATCGGCGGCGCCTCCACCACGCTTTCAAGCGGTATGGCGCAAGCCACCGCCCAGATTTGCGTCTTCGTCATCGCCATTGTCGTCATCCGGCTGTTTCCGAATGGCTTGTCGAAGGGATTCCGTTAATGACTCGCCGCTTGCCACTGTTCTTGACCATCGGCATCTGGGTCTTGTTGCTACTTGCGCCTTTGGCCCTTGACGACTGGCGCATCAGCCAACTCGCGCAATTTTTGACCTATGGGCTCTTTGCGCTCAGTCTGGCGTTCATCTGGGGGCAAGCCGGTATTCTTTGTTTCGGCCAGGCGATTTTCTTCGGCATCGGCGCTTATCTGATGGCGCTGATCACCTTGGGCAAGCTGCCACTGCTGGGAGAAAGCCAGTGGACGGGTATCATCCTAGGTGCTGTCGGGGGCGGAGTCGGAGCCTTCGGCTTGGCACTTTTCATGCTGGGCGGGCGCGGACTGTCCGGCGCGCATCTTGCAATCGTGACCCTCTGCGCCGCCGTTGTGGCCGAAGTTGCCGCCCAACGCTGGGATTTCATTGGCGGTTTCAATGGCTTGCTTGGCGTGCCGCCACTCGTAGCGCCCTACACACGCGACGACATGTTCCTTAGCTCGAACGAGACTTACTTCCTCGTGCTTGCAATCGTCATGGCCGTCTATCTGTTGCTGCTTCTAATCAGCCGATCATCATTTGGAACTCTACTTGCGGCGATCCGCAGCAACGAAAACCGGACGCGCTACTTTGGCTTTGATGTAACAGTCGCAAAACTGTTCGCCTTTTCGTTGGCGGGGATGATTTCCGGGCTGGCAGGGGCCTTGTTTACGGCGCAGTTCGGCTTCGTGTCGCCTCCGCTTGTCGGTTTTGGTCTTTCTACCGAAGTGCTGATTTGGGTCGCTGTCGGGGGGCGCGAGGTTTTGCTTGCGGCCTTTGTTGGTGCCATATTTGTGCGCTGGGTCGAAAACCTGCTGTCGGACAAGCTGGGGCAATACTGGCTGCTGGCGATGGGCCTGATGTTCATCTTCGTGGTCATTCTTGCGCCGCGCGGTTTGTTCGGGCGCATCCTGAATCTGTCGAAATCCCGCTAACAGCCCGGCCTAAGGGCACACCCATCTGTACAAATCATCGGGTCAGACCATGACCTGATGGCTTGCTTCTACATGCCGATTTTTATCGGCGCTGCACTTCCACGAAGAGGGACCATTCAAGATGACATATGTTGTCGCAGAGGCCTGCATCCGCTGCAAATATCAAGACTGCGTTGAGGTCTGCCCCGTCGACTGCTTTTATGAAGGCGAAAATATGCTCGTCATCCACCCGGATGAATGCATCGATTGCGCCGTGTGCGAGCCGGAATGTCCGGTGGATGCGATCAAACCGGATACGGAAGCCGACATGGAGTATTGGCTGGCGATCAACCGACGTTTCGCCGAGCTTTGGCCGAACATTAACAGCAAAGGCGCGCCTCCGGCCGATCATGATGTCTGGGCAACGGTCAGCGGCAAACGCGAAGAATTAAGCAGTCTTCCCGCCGCACGCTGACACGGGCGGCATGGAATGGCGATGCAAAGCCCGGCTGTGCGCAGCAAGAGGGTAGGCACAATACGTCACGGCGCCAGCGCGCAAAACAACAGCTGCAGAAAAGTGGGGCGCAATCTGAGTCGATGCCTCGCCGCGCATTCTTCACCATTTTCCGCGTTCAACTGTTGCACGAACGCGATTTTTGTTGACCGAATCAGCAATCAAGAAAATAGTTCGTTCACTAACTATAGTATTTCGCCCACTAACTATATGGTGTCGGCAACCGACAAGCCTGGAGGAAAAGCATATGACGACACTTGTCCGCAACGCATGGTACGTTGCCGCCTGGTCATCGGAAGTCGACGAACAACTGCGTCGTTTTGTAATCTTGGAAGATCCCGTTCTGCTTTTCCGTCGCACCGACGGACGTATCGCGGCTCTGGCAGACCGTTGCCCGCACCGCCTTCTGCCTCTGCACAAGGGCAAGCGGATCGGCGACACTGTGCAATGTGGCTACCATGGGCTTACGTTTGATGCCGACGGCAAATGCGTGCGCGTCCCGGGGCAAGACAAGGTGCCGACTGCCGCTTATGTCGACGCCTATCCTGTGGAAGAGCGTCACGGCATCGTCTGGATCTGGATGGGCGACAAAGAGCGCGCGGATCCGGCCACGATCTTCAGCCTTCCCCAATTCGACGACGCAGCTTGGCATATGCACCACGGCGGCGCGTTGCATATCAAGTCGAACTATCTGAACGTGGCGGAAAACCTTGTCGATCCGGCCCATGTCAGTTTTGTCCATCCGACAACATTGGGCAACTCGGCCTCAGAAAATGTTCCGGTCCATATCTCGACCGATGGCGATGCCATCGTCGCGTGGCGCTGGATTCGCAACTCTGAACCGATCGGCTTTTTCAAGGCGTTTGGCGGCTTTACCGGCAATGTCGATCGCTGGCATTACTATTACCTCCACCTACCCTGCACCGCCTACATTGATTTCGGCTCGGCGGATGCCGGGCTGGAGATTGCAGAGGATGAACGCGATCGTGGCAACCGCGTTTTCGCCCTGCACTTCCTGACACCGGTGGATGAAAACTACACGATTGACCGCTGGATGCACCTGCGCAACACAGCCATTGATACCGAAGAAGCCTCGGTCAAGATCGACCGGATGTTTGAGATCGCCTTCTCTGAGGACAAGGAAATCCTTGAGGCGGTTCACGCCGAAGAACAGCGACCGAAAAAACGCCGCCCGATCCGCATCGCTATTGATCGCGGACCAATGGTCTACCGCAAGCGCATTGCCGAAATGCTGGAGCGTGAGCGCACCGAAGATGCCTCGGCACCCGGCAATGGCGCCTATGTTTTCCACGACTGAACGCGGCAGGGGATGGGCCGACATCTGTTGGTCCATCCCCTGCGGATACAGAAGATTGCGCGCGCAACTGTGGCATACGAAGGCCCGCCGCGCAGACAGGGCCAGCTCAGGCGGGCGCTTCCCGCCGCTGCAGCTCTCATCCAGAGGAGTTGACATGACCACATCCGCGCCAGCACAGAATGCAGGACGCAACGACTTGAACCTTGTGGTCGCCGACCGCGTCCAGGAAAGCCGCAATGTCGTGTCCTTTGTGCTGCGCGCCACTACGGGCGAGCCATTGGCATCGTTCCGGGCCGGACAACATTTGCCGCTGCGGCTGGGTCTTCACGGTCGCAATATTGCCACCTACACGCTGTCTTCTGCCGAAGATGCGACCGACAGCTATCGGATCAGCGTAAAGTTAGAGCCGAACGGCCTTGGCGGCTCTCGCTTCCTGCACCAACAGGCCCAGATCGGAACCGTGCTGCGCACTGCCGCGCCGCGTGGCAGTTTCGTTCTGGAAGCCGCGCCAAACCCGGTCGTGCTGATCACCGGTGGGATCGGGGTCACCCCGGCCATCTCGATGCTGCACGCCTTGGCGCGGCAAGCCGGGCGCGAGGTCTATTTCATCCATGCCTGCAATGACCGCAGCGAACATTCGTTTGCCGATGAGGTTCAAGCCCTCGCCGCGAACCGCCCTTGGGTGCGCGTATTCAACGCCTATGCGACGGGCACCGAGAAAGATATCCGATCCGGCCATTGCCATCATCTTGGCTTCGTTGACCGGAATGTCCTGCGCCGTCTGCTGCCGCTTGACGATTATCACGTCTATCTTTGCGGTCCGCCCGGTTTCATGACCGCGATAGAGACCGCTTTGCAGAGCCTTGGCGTCACAAAAGCCGCGGTCCGCCGAGAGGTGTTCGGACAAGCCGCGCTCAACCCACCCGTTGCCGAAACCCCAGCCACCAAAAGTGATGCACGCGGGAAAACCATCGAATTCACCCGGTCGGGCCTGAAGGTCGCTTGGAGCGACAGCTTTACCAGCCTGCTCGATTTTGCCGAAGCACAGGGGCTTGAGCCAGAGTTCAGCTGTCGGGCCGGTGTTTGCGGAAATTGCGCCTGCCGTTTGCTCGCGGGTGAAGTCGATTATGCCACCGAACCACTTGATTGGCCCGCTGATGGTCAGGTGCTTCTGTGTTGCTCCCGGCCAAACGGGCATATTGCTCTCGACCTTTGACGAGGGCGGGCACAGAATATGAGCAGCGTTTTTCTTGCCGTCCCCCCCATCTTCGCAGCCAATGGAGCCTTCGATGCAGAACTATAACTTCGACCTTGATATAGTGTCTCGCATTCAAGCGACACGCGGCACCACCCGGTTGATGGATCGGCTTGATCCATCAACCACTGCGCATGTGGTCATTGATTTGCAAGCGGGTTTCATGCGCGAGGGGGCCCTGCTTGAAGTGCCCGATGCCCGGGGGATCGTGCCAGCGGTCAATGCCATCTCTAAGGCGCTGCGCGCCGCAGGCGGCTTGGTGGCATTCACGCGCTTTGCCTTTTTGAAGGATGAACCCGCCTATTGGAACGTATTCTACAGCCGCTTTCTGGACGGCAAACGTGCCGCCGCCCAGATGGAGGCTTTCTCGCCGGGCTCGCCGGATCTTGAACTCTGGGCAGGGCTTGACGTGGGCAAGGCCGATCTGGTGGCAGACAAGACCCGCTACAGCGCGTTCACCCATGGCACCTGTGATCTTGATGCAGCCCTTAGAGCGCGCGGGATCAAGACGCTTATCATCACGGGAACGATGACAAACTGCTGCTGCGAATCGACCGCACGCGATGCGATGCAGTTGGGCTACGACGTGATCTTCGCCTCTGACGCCACCGCAACCCTCACAGCCGCAGAGCAGAAAGCTACCCTGATGAATATGGCGATGCTCTTTGCAGAATTGGCAACGGCCGCAGAAATCGTTGCCGTCCTTCGGGCGCAAGTGGCGGCTAAAAGCACCATCCCGGCATCTGCTGAAGCGTGATCTTCCCGTCGCCGGCAAGCCCGCTCGATCTTCGATCGCAATGCGCTGATGGATCAGGCTTCATCCTCTGACCAGCTTCGGGCGAAACGAGCAGATCTCGCCTGAAGCTGGCACGACATCTCGTCCGATTAAAATCGGCATCCGGTGGATCTCGGAGAACTACAGCATGGCTCTGTTGCACAAATCCCCTGAGGGATTCATCTGGTGAATCCAGCGTGGTAGCTGGGCGGCATGAGCAGACCCACACCCCGCCTACAAGACCCAGAACTGGCCGAGCAACAACGAAGCGCTCAAGCGCCGCGGCTCGCTGACGATCCATTGGCCGGTAGGCGATTGCCTGCAATCGGCGTAAGGCTGGTTCGATCCCGCCATGACCTGGGAAGAGGCACCGACTGGCATCCTATGCGAACATGCCCTGTCCGTTGTCGATTTGCCGGAAATTAGGAGCCTGGACACCTAGTTTGGGCTGCGGAGCAGAACTGATCATTCCTTTTCACCCACCCTCTCTCCCGACGATCAGCTGTGGCACGCCGTCCGACGTCTGGCGATGCGAGCGGCCGTTTTCGTCGATCACAGACCGGATCTGGCTGCGCACGTTTGAGAAACTTTCGAACCGCACCACATCGACCGGGTGGTCGAAGCGGATTTCGATTTGCCGATGGGTGGACGGGCCCGACAGACCAACCACCCGGCCAGAAAAAGCCTGGCCGAGGTAGTGGCCACGCACCCGGTCGCCAAGCGCAAGTTCCGGTGGCGCATTGCGCAGCGCCAATCTGGCATGCAGCGTGTTCCAGTCTTTGGCGCCGTGCTGGCGGGCAATCAACTCCAGCGCCTGGGCATGGCTGACGGCGTTGCCTTGGGCCTGAAGAGCTGCGCGCAGGGCTTTTGCCTGCGCTTTTGCCTCATCGATGGTCATGCCGCATCCTCCATACCAGACGCTTTCCCAGTAAGCAGGATGCCCCGTCCGATGACCAGCGCAATGAGCAGAACAACCCCGTCCGCCATGGGAAAGGCCAGCCAGATGCCTTTCACCCCCAAAACGGCGGAAAGTCCAAGGATCATCATGGGCATCAGCAACCAAGGCTTCGCCAGGGTCAGCGCGGCCGTCCGTCCAGGTTGACCGAGCGCCTGGAAATACATGGCCAGCACAAGGATCGGGCCAGCGAATACGTAAAGCGCCAGCATGGGCCGAAGCATTGCGACAATCGCGATGGCCACCTGCGGATCGCTGCTGAACCAGCCGCCGACCATGTGTCCCGCGAGGAGTCCGGTCAGCGCCACCACAACACACCACAAGAAGGCTGCAGCCATTGCCAGCCGCAGCGCCGCCATGGCCCGGTCGTCCCGCCCGGCCCCGGCGTTCTGGCCCGCGATGCCTTGCAAAGCCAACGCAATCGCCAACTGCGGCAGAAAGGCCAGGCTCATAAGCCGTGTTACCCCGCCATAGGCCGCGATCAGCCTGTCATACTCTGCCGCGTGATGCCGCAGCGCCAGCATCGCTACGCTGGCGACCAAAGCGATTCCGAGGAAACTCAGACATAGGGGCAAGCCGAGGGTGATGATCCGGCTCCAGTTTGCAGCCCAGCGTTCTTGCCGCAGGATCCCGAGCGGCAACAGCCCGCGTCCTCGAGATCGCAGACCAAGAACCAGCGCGAGGCCAAGGACCTGCGCCGCCACCGTTCCCAGGGCGGAGCCTGCAATCCCGAGGCCAAGGATGACGATCCCCAGCCAATTCGCACCGATGTTGACCAGGTTCACCAAGACTGAAAGCGCGGCAACCGCGCCAGCACGGCCCTCGACGCGCAGCGCGTCCGCGTGCAGGCCAAGGATGAGCTGAACTGGCGCAGCCAAGATCAGAATGGACAGGTAGGTCCACGTCGTCTCGGCGACCTGCGCATTACCTGCGGCCAGCTCGATAAGCAGCGCCCGGCCGAAGACCGCCCAAAGCACCACCAGAAGGGCCGCAATCAACAACGCCAACCCATGCGCCCCGGCAAAGACCCGGGCCGCCGCGATGCGATCCCCCGCGCCCAGAGATCGCGCCAGCAAGCTTGACATGCCGCCGCCCGCCAGTGTCGCCAGCGCAGACATCAGCATCACCGCCGGAAAGGCAAGGCTGACAGCCGCCAGCGCTTCGGCCCCGATGAAGCGTCCGACGAAGACGCCGTCGACCACGTTCAGAATACCACCCATCGACATGACCACGGCCATGGGAAGGACGTTCAATAAAAACAGCCGCCCGATGGGGGCGGTCAGAAACGGATTGTCCTGTGGGACAGCGTGCCGGACAGACATCGCTCACTCCTCTGATGAGGCATTTCAATATGGATGGGAGCCTGCATTGCCCACCACGCGAAATGCTTCGAGGGTGAGATGTCGTCGTGATCCGGGCTTCACCGTGACTTGCGTCCGCAGGCGGCAGGTGCCCGGCACCTAGCGCGCCATTTAACGCACCGGGGCAAGCGAGTCAATTGGATGAGGTCCGAGGTCGCGGCCACCGTTTCATCGCTTGGTGGTCCGGCAAGCGAAGTCGTCCGAGGAAACCTGCGCCGCTGAGCTGTCTCTGCCGCAAGGCACTCCCGTCCTATAGGCGCCACATCCCCGCCTGACCGCGAAATGCGGCACCATTTTTCGAGTGGCAGCTTTGGAGGGCAACGCCTCGCAACACTATCGAGGCCAACCGTCAGCTTTGGGCTGGAAGGCACCAACAGCACCATAATTGCCCTAAGTGACCGCCTGTTCCTCGCCATCGCGCCGGACCGTCAAAACCTCGATAAGGCGACCATCTACAAGATAGGGCCGCGCGAGGTCCTCTGGCACATGGGCAAGCCCCAGCCCGTCTACCGCCGCATTTAGCGCGGGCACGATGCTATTGAAGGTGAGCTGGCCCTCGACCCGCGCGTTGATTTCGCGGTGTCCCGAATTCAGTTCTCAGGCATAAATCCCGCCAGAGGTAGTCAGGCGCAGCATGATACAGTTGTGGTTTGTGAAATCCTCCGGCGTAACCGGAGCAAAGCGCCGTTCGATGTATGCCGGTGATCCCACGATTGCGAATCGCCAGTCGGGACCAATGCGCTGCAATCAATGACGGTAAGCTAGGTATTCAGTCCCGGCATCCGGTGGATCGGGTTTAGGATGAATCGATCTGGCTCTGATGTCCAGATTTTGCAGATGTATGCGTAGGGCGTGAGGCCGTTCAGCGTCTTGTGTGTCAATCAGCGTCGAATATTGAACAGGTAACAGCGTTCAATATTGATCAGTTTGGTCGCTGATTTTCTTGCGCTGTTTGAAGCGCCAGGAGTCGTTTCCGGTTTCGAGAATGTCGCAGTGGTGAGTTATGCGATCGAGGAGCGCAGTGGTCATCTTTGGGTCACCGAAGACCGTGACCCATTCGGCGAAGCTGAGATTGGTTGTGACGATGAGGGATGTCTTTTCGTAGAGTTGGCTGATGAGATGGAACAGCAGGGCGCCGCCAGAGGCCGGGAATGGCAGATAGCCCAACTCATCAAGAATGACCGCGTCGATCTGGGTGAGTTGCTTGGCCAGATTTCCGGCTTTGCCCTGAGCTTTTTCCCGTTCCAGAAGATTGACCAGATCGACGGCGTTGTAAAAGCGTATGCGCTTGCCGTGATGGATGGCGGCGACACCGAGTGCGATGGCAAGATGGGTTTTGCCGGTGCCTGTTCCCCCAACCAGGATCAGGTTGTGTGCCGTTTCCAGATAGTGACCCTTGGCCAACTCCTGAATGCGGGCACCGTCCAAGGGGGTTTCGCTCCAATCAAAACCGGTCAGATCACGATGGATGGGGAACCGCGCAGCTTTTAGCTGATAGCGCAGGCTGCGCGCCTGACGATCGGCTTGCTCGGCATCCAGCAACCGTAGCAAAAGGGCTTCGAGCGAGAGGGATTTGTTGCGCGGCGATTCCGCTTGCAGTTCTCGCCACGCGATTGCCATTCCGAACAATTGCAGGGACTTAAGCCGTGAGACG
>NZ_LGIC01000089.1 GCF_001294535.1 Cypionkella psychrotolerans
GCCACAAACTGCTGATCATCGACGAACTGGGCTTTGTGCCGCTCAGCAAAACTGGCGCCGAACTGCTGTTTGAACTGATCTCGCAACGCTATGAGCGGGGTGCCACGTTGATCACCAGCAACCTGCCCTTCGACGAATGGACCGAAACCTTCGGGTCTGAGCGACTGACAGGCGCACTTCTCGACCGGCTGACCCACCACGTGAACATCCTCGAGATGAACGGTGAAAGCTATCGCCTCGGCCAGAGCAAAGCCCGCCAAGACAAGGCTTAACCCAATACCAACATCGTAAGCAGTTGGCCCTCACGGGCCAAAGCATCCGGGCAACCGCCAGCTCTGTGACAAGCGCGGCCGCCCAGATGCTAGCGCACGCCTATGCGGCAATCTTGATAACCCCAAAGTGGCAACATTTTGCGCTGCCCTTTGGTCCACTTTTACTCTGCCGTTGACACCAGCACTACTGCAGCTTTACGATTTGCCTGAGGATGAAATCAGCGGTGCACAACTGCTCCACATGCATGTTGATCCCAAGCGATTGATTAAGGCAGGTCTTCTAGAACTTTGCGGCCGCCAAAATATTGTGCTGATCGATGACGATGAAGATTTTGGCGATATCGAGGTCGGCGCGTTCAAGGCAACCGGCGTAGCGGGCATGAAAGATCGCTCGGAGCAGGATATCGGCTCCATGCCACTGCACAATCTTCGGCGCTATGCGATCAAGCGAGACTGGTTGGATGAGCTGTTACTTCCGGTCATTCAGGCACTCATCGGAAATGCGTCCGTCGATATGCTAGACCTCGACCTCGTGTCCTTTGGTCACTGGCGGCATAGCGATGCCGAACTGCCAGTTTACTTTGCCCGCCGCCTTGGCCAACCCAAGACTTTGCAGAGGCTCGATATGATTTTACGCAGTCGTCAAGACGGTGGTATCGGGATCGTGTTGTCCTCAGGTCGTTCGGGATACACACACCTCGGCCCGAACGTCGTCGTTCCACTGGAAGATTTCTTGCAGAGTGGCCAGTTAACGGAAGACGCGAAGACAAAGATTTTCGAACGTTATCAAGCCGGACGATGGCTTGCCCTCGGCGGAAGCGAGGTTGCTTTGATTAAGTTCGCGTCTTTGTCCGCGATGCTGCACATTCCTGGTAAGGTGCCTTTGGCCGTTTCCGGATTCAAACAAATGTTAATAATCGAGCGTCTCGTGGCAGCCTACAAGGTCGGGAGCGCTGAAGTCCCCACCGGGGCACTCATCGAGGGAACGAAAGTCAAAAGTCCTGCAGATGCGTGGCCATCGCAGAGCCGGGACGGCGTAAGCGGTGTTTACTTTGAGAACAGTCGACAAGGATTTTGGCGTCTTAAGACGGATCAAACTGTCACTGGAAACTGAAGGTCGGACGCAGATCCGACTTTTTACGGCGGACGATCCGACATTTAGCTGAATATTGGGAAGGCTCCACCTGCCATAGGAGCACCCGATGCCGACGACCAAACATTCGCGCCTGCCCGCTACTCTTTGCAATAACTACGGCGGAGAACAAAAATCTTCGATCTCTTGCGCTGACTGGCGCTGCCTTGAATGCGGCAAGCTGCTGGGCGTGCGCCGCGGCGCAAAGTTGCATGTTCGGGTTCAGGGCCACGATTACACCGTGAGCTTGCCCGCTGAAGCCATCTGTCGCGGCTGCGGCACACACAACCGGACCTGACATGAGCGGGCGCCTTTCGGGGCGCCCGTTTTGTCATCCAGCCCCCTCACACATTTAACTGGTCCACCGTGAGGCGCGTGACGCCCGGCCGTAAGGCAGGCGTCACATGCGGGCCAGTTGGCAAGCACTTTATTCTGACTTGGTCCAGGCCACCAATCGTCTTCGTTTCCAGACGGAATTCACCCAAATATGCCAAGCACACCGCGCCCTGTGCGGTTGGCGGGATCCCGGCGATCTGATGGACCGCTTGCATGCGCCCGTTGGGGACCCGGCGATCCGCAACGACATGCTTCGCGCGCTCGTGATCGTTGCGCAGGGCGATGCGCGGCGCTCCGAGGTAGCCACCACCTTGTTGCTGCTCGCGCTTTGGCCCGGGCTTGATGCGGTCCACGGGCGGCTGTGTCGGTACTACCCGCACGCGCGGCATGAGATCGGGGCTGAAATTCTCGGCCGCGTCACTCTGGGCATTCTGAACATGGATTTGGACGCCGTGCAAAAGGTGGCGGCGACGCTGGTTATGAACACCCAGCGCGACATCCACCGTTCACTTAAACGCCAGCGCGACGAAACCCGCAGTCAGATATCGTGGGATGACACATGCGCCCATGCGCTCATCGTGCCAACGGACGACGCAGAGCGCATATCTGTGATGGACTGGCGTGCGCGCCTTGTCCCGCTCCTTGGCAAAGATACCGAGCTGTTCTTGCGCATCATGGTCTTGGGCGAAACCCAAGCCGAGGCAGGACGCGCATTAGGGCTGTCCCATGCGGCAGCGCGCAAGCGCCATCAGCGTGCGCTTGCACGGCTGCCTGCTCCCGCACAAATTTTGGCATCCTGTCCCATTCCGCAGTCGCGTTTGGCTTTTGCAGATCGAGAGGCCGCGGATGTGCCTCGCGATGGAGGTGGTCATGGTGCATGAAAACGAGCAAGAAGACTTCCAGCGCCTGCCGGGCCTGTTTCGGGTCTGGGATCTGGCACGGGTGATCGTCCCGGGCGCGATTTACCGGATCGAAGAAGCCGGGCTGACCCGCGACGGAGCCACGCTCTTCGCCATCTATCAGGTCATCGTCTCGACGATGGTGCATTGAAATGTCCGACAGTGAAGCTTTGGGCCTTCCCTCGCGCCTGACGCGCGAAGAGCTGGCTGCCTTTTGGCGTGTGAGTACGCGCACAATCGAACGCTGGAACGCGCAGGGACTTTGCCCGCAGCCCGTGCGCATTGGCGGCCGGGTTCTCTACCGCCGCGACGATGTGCTGGCGTGGGAACATACGCGGCTGGTTCAGATGCAACCCGACGAGGCGCGGGACTAGATGGATCAAGCAGGACCCAAGCGGGACCTGCCGGAACACCACGGAGATGCTGACAGGGAGGCCGAGCGCCGCCCCGAAGCCATGTCTGCGCCCAGCTTCGCCGAGGTGGCGCTGAAGCTGCTGGATCAGGGCTATGAGCCATTGCCGATTCTGCCGGGTCAGAAACGCCCGGCCATAACTGGCTGGACAAGCATTCGCATTGATGAGGCCCAAGTCGAAGCATGGTGTCGGGATTTTGGTCACTGCAGTGTGGGTCTGAGGACCGGGCACCTTGTGGGTGTCGATATCGACATTCTCGACGCCGATCTGGCCCATCAGGCGGCTGCGATCGTGAACGCACGCCTCGGGCCAGCGCTCTTGAGGGTTGGGCGCTGGCCAAAGCGGCTGTTGCTCTACCGAACGGAAACGCCTTTCGCGAAGTTCAAGGTCGGCAAGGTCGAGGTGCTGGCCCAAGGCCAGCAGTTCGTGGCTTTCGGTATACATCCAGACACTGGTCGACCCTACGACTGGCCGATGGGCGAGAGCCCGCTTGACGTGGCCCTCCATGCTTTGCCCTCGGTGAATGAGGCCATGGTTGAAGCCTTGCTCGCTGAATTGCAGCCAGTTGCAGGTGCTGGTCCCTCGGGGGCGCGGCGCAGCGGCGCAGCACAGGGCGGTGACGGCCAGACGCGTGGTGTCGACGGCTTGGTAGCAGACGGCCGCGATGGCTGGCTTTCCACCATCGCATTCCATGCCGTGCAGGATTCGATCGACCGTAGTGAGGACCCCGATGAGGTCACCTTAGGCAAAATGGTCTGGGCGCGGTTTGCCATTACCACAGACATGTTTCGGCCACGACAGAATGGGCGTCAGGCTTACGGTCTGCCCGATGCTTTGCGCAAAGTCCGGGACAAGATTAGGCTGCACAGGGTGGGCCGGCTGCCAGAGCGCAGCAAGGTCGCCGTGGTGCCGGACTATGCGCCAACTTCCCTCGACGTGGATGCGGCACGGCAGGAATTGAATCGTCATCTGGCCCGCGCCATGGCGGAAACCGAAGCGTGGCACCGACAAGGTGGGCTCGAGGCGGCACCACGCATCGGCGTGCGCGCCACCGTCGGCCTCGGCAAGAGCACCGCCGCTCGGCACCATGTCATGGAGCTGACGCGGAGGCTGGCAGCTGACAATCTGCCGCATCGCATCCTTAATCTTGTGCCGTCGCTGGCACTGGCCGATGAGACCGCCGCGGCTTGGCGCGAGCTTGGGATGAATACAGCGGTTTTGCGGGGTTACGAGGCTCTGCACCCCACAACCCGTAGCCCGATGTGCGGGGATATTCCCGGGATTCGGGCTGCGATTGCGGCGAAGGTCGACATCCAATCCTCCGTTTGCTTTCGCAGCCAAAGCCAGCAGTGCCGGCTCTACGCAAGCTGTGCCAAGCAAGCCAATCGGCGCGAGGTTCTGGCAGCCCAGGTGGTGGTCGCCGCATATGACGCCATGTTCACCGGCTTTGCGGGTGACAAGCAGGATTTGGGTTTGATCATGATTGACGAGGCCTGCTGGCCCAGAAGCTTTGAGGCAGACAGCGGGCTGACGATCGAGGCCTTGCCTAGCCTCGGCATTGCAGGCATCAGCGGGTCGCGGATGCAGGACGCGCAAGGAGCTGCCCTCGCGGATGTGGTCGCCATGCGGCAGAAACTTTCGGCAGCGCTGGTATGGCTGACCGTCGGTGAGGTCACGGGTGCCGCATTGGAAAGTTTCGGCTTTGACGCGCAAATCTGCGAATGCGCCATCATTTCAGAGTATGACGCTTTGCCAGCGCCCCATCTCAGGCCCGGACAAAGCCCGGCGGATCGCAAAATTGCGTTGGAGCGCAGCCTCCGGCGCGCGCTTGGGCTGCAGGTGATCGGTCTCTGGTCGGCACTGGCAGATCTTCTTGGTGGCGAAACAACGGCAGTGGCCAAGGTCTGGCTCGGTGGCATGGGCAAAGACGGTCAGCGCCCAATTCGGATTTGGCGGCGCAAGCCGATGGCGCAAGAACTGACCCTGCTGCCGCTTTTGCATCTCGACGCAACCCTTCGGCCTGAGCTCGCGTCAACCGTCTTGCCGGGCTTGGACTGCGTCACGGTCGAGGCCCATGCGGCGCATCAGCACATCCGGCTGATCAGCGGCAATTTCGGCAAAGGCAATCTCTGTCCCGATCCGCGGCAGGGCGCAGTTGAAAATCGGCGGCGCGCAAGCCGTTTGCAGGAATGCGTCGATTACGTCCGCTGGCATGCGCAGCGTCACACGGGCGGCCGGATCCTCGTCATCACGTATCTGGCGATCGAAGCCGCTTTCGCGACTATTCCCGGTGTCGAGACCGCCCATTACAATGCCGTGGCGGGGCTCGATGGATGGGGGGATATTTCGGCGCTGTTCCTCATTGGCCGACCGCTGCCCTCGTCGGGCGATTTGGGCGAAATGACCGGTGCCCTATTTGATCGCCCAGTGCAGGGCGACTATGCCGCACGCGACGTTGGTTTAGTCCTTGAAAACGGTCAGGTGTCCGGCATTCGGGCCATACGCCATGCCGATGCGTCGGCCGAAATCTTGCGTGCCGCGATTTGCGACGATGAGGTGATGCAGGCATTGGGTCGTGGCCGGGGAGTCAACCGCACGGCGGACAACCCGTTGGAAGTGCATCTTATGGCCGACGTGGTGCTGCCTGTCAGCTATGACCGAGTGCAGGCTTGGAGCATCGTTTGTCCCGATATTGTTCAGCGCATGCTTCTGGCGGGGATCGCAGTCGATAGTCCGGGTGACGCGGCAAAGTTGCATCCAAGTCTGTTCGCATCGCCAAATGCAGCAGATTGCGCGTTTCGCCGTGAGGCATTTAACCGTCAAAACCCTATAAGGGATACATATAGGGAAATGACGGTTAAATCGGCCTCATATCGTTTGGGTGGACGTGGCCGGAGCTGGCAAACTGCGTTCTGGATTACTGGTTCTGCAGACCGAGCACGGGCTCAGTTGGAGCGGACCATAGGGCCGATTGTCGAATGGCATTGCGAGCCTTGACGGATTGACTGGTGCCCCGAACCAGCCTGAAGCCGCGTGCACCACATCAGATTAGTTGTGGACAACTCGGCCTGCCAGCATCTAACCCTCTTGTCCGACTCTCTTGTGGCTGTCAATGTTCCTGTATTGTTCTCATTAACCATAGGAGGCACAGAGGATGGCTGTGATTGTCGAACTATCGCCGCACGCTCTGACGCGGCAAAACCAAGATAAAAAAGCTTCAGCGGTCAAAGCTATGATTGAGTTGGTCGAAGGCTCAGCGCCTGGTGAACAGCCGCGGATGATCACCGACGCCAGAGCTTGGGTGCATACCGCGTTTCTCACCTATCGGTCTGCCATGGCCGACAACGATGCCAACCTGCCCAATTTGGCCCGGATCGAGCACGACTTTATTGCGGCTCTGGTGGCGCTGAATTTTGATGATCAACGGCGTCAGCTGCGGCGTGCACTTCTCGCCATCGTGGCATTCCCGGGGCGAGCGCACTGAAACTGTGCAATGCGAGGTGCGAATTTGGTGCCCAGTAGAAGTGACCATTGTTTGTCGTGTGTTGTCGCTGTTTGTCGTTAAATGTCATAATTACAATAGTTTAGGTGCGTGATACACTGGCCCCAGCGCCCTCGTCCGCCGCGATATGTCCAACCGGGGGGTAAGGAGCCGAAGATGCCTAGATCGAAAACCGACCCTCTTTCCGCAGCGGCAACCAAGGCGCTTCCTCTTGCCATCGAATATCGCCCTATCGGCGATCTGATCCCCTACGCGCGGAACGCCCGCACGCACAGTCCGGCGCAGGTGGGGCTGATCGCGGGCTCGATCCGGGAGTTCGGCTTTACCAATCCGGTGCTGGTCGATGGCGCAAACGGCATCATCGCAGGCCATGGCCGGGTGCTCGCGGCGCAGAAGCTGGGGCTGGCCACGGTTCCGGTGATTGAACTTGCCCATCTCACCGAGGCGCAAAAGCGCGCGTATATTCTTGCCGACAATCGCTTGGCCGAACAGGCGGGGTGGGACGCGGACCTGCTTGCGCTCGAGATGGGGGATCTGGAGGCACTCGGCGTTGATCTTACCGACCTTGGCTTTGAAAGTGCCGAGATCGATCGGTTGCTCAGGGGTGATGCGACGGATCCGCGCGAAGAGGTTATTCCCGATCCACCGGCGGTTCCGATCTCGCAACTGGGCGATCTGTGGTGCTTAGGCACGCACCGGCTCATTTGCGGCGATGCCACCGATGCCGCGGCGGTTGCTCTCTTGCTTGGCGGTGTTGTGCCGCATCTGATGGTCAGCGATCCGCCTTATGGTGTGATGTACGATCCAAGCTGGCGCAACAAGATCGGCGTGTCTGAAACCAAGCGCGTTGGTAAGGTGATGAATGACGACCGCGCCGACTGGCGGGCAGCGTGGGCGCTGTTTCCGGGGGATGTGGCGTACGTTTGGCATGGGGCACTGCATGCGACCACAGTGGCCGACAGCCTCGCGGCTGCAGGCTTTGCGGTGCGCAGCCAGATCATCTGGGCCAAGGAGCGCCTGGTGCTGAGCCGGGGCGACTATCACTGGCAGCATGAACCCTGCTGGTATGCGGTGAGAACCAGCAAGACCGGTCATTGGAACGGCGACCGCAAGCAGACGACGCTGTGGCAAATCCCCAGCCGGGATCAGGATGCAACAACGGTGCATGGCACGCAAAAGCCGGTGGAATGCATGCGGCGGCCGATCCTGAACAACTCAAACGCGGGGCAGGCGATCTACGAGCCGTTTTCTGGATCAGGCACCACGATCATTGCCGCCGAAACAACCGCGCGGGCGTGCTACGCGGTTGAACTCGATCCCGCTTATGTCGACGTCGCAATCACGCGGTGGCAGAGCCTTACGGGCCAACTGGCCACGCTTGCCAGCGATGGCCGCAGCTTTGCCGAGGTTGGGGCCGCGCGCGGCGTCACATCGATGCCTGAGACCACTGGAGCCCTCACATGAGTGTGCAAGCCACGTGGGTCCGCCTAACCCCGGGGGGGCGGTCAGAAGTTGCTAGGTCTGGGCGTCAGGGACCGGAGCGGGGAGGCGATCATTCACACCCGCGATATTGGCGACCGGGTATCCCGGATGACGTCCAAAACATTGTCGCAACATAACAATCGGTTGCACGGGGGCGGCATCCCCATGATGCCGCAGTTTGGTCGACAAACTCCGGGGTTCCGCGAGGGTTCCGTTTGATGCAGCAAAGGTATCGCCATGAGGGGTCGCAAGCCAAAGCCGACGCATCTGAAACTGCTGGAGGGCAATCCCGGCCGGCGCCCGATCAATGGCGTCGAGCCAAAGCCCGCGCGCGCTATGCCCACCTGTCCTGCGCATCTTGGCCCATCAGCCAAGGCCGAGTGGAAGCGGCTGGTACAGGATCTCAACCGCGTAGGCTTGCTGACGCTGGTCGATCGGGCCGCGCTTGCGGTCTACTGCCAATCCTGGGG
>NZ_LGIC01000090.1 GCF_001294535.1 Cypionkella psychrotolerans
CCCGCCTGCCCGACGTCGAGGGCGACAACCCCAAACGCCAGAAGTTCAAGCGCTGCCCGATCCATTGGCCGACAGGCGGGTTCTTCCACATCCGCTGCCCTCTCGTGGTTTGCGTGCAAACCACGAGAGGGGACATCGCTGAGATGCAGACCGCTGAAGGCAAGCTCTCGCTCTTCGTCGGCATCGACCGGACTGCCAAGTTCGCCGTCGCGCAACGCGTTGCAACGGCTGACAGACGCACCGTCTGGGAGTTCGTGCAACACATGCTCGAAGTCGTGCCCTATCAGGTTCATACCATTCTCCCCGATCGAGCCATTGGAAGCGCCACGGGTTCAAGCCCAATGGCGAGGGGCATCCCGTTCGCCGAGCAACCCCGGAACCGCAATACGATCTACTCCCGGCCAATGCGCTTCGACATGATCTGCGAGGCCAACGGGATTGAACACAGGCTGACGAAACCCAACCACCCATGGACGAACGGCCAAGTCGAGCGAATGCTTCTCGGTGTTTGACGGCAAACAGCTGTCAGCCAACCGAACCGCACGATCAAGGACGCGACGATCAAGCGCTTCCACTACGACAGCCACGACCAGTTGCGAATACATCTCGCCGACTTCCTGGCAGCCTACAACTTCGCCCGACAGCACAAGACGCTGAACGGCCTCAGGCCCTACGCATACATCTGCAAAATCTGGACATCAGAGCCAGATCGATTCATCCTAAACCCGATCCACCGGATGCCGGGACTGAACACTTAGGTATTCATTTGTGCGCTGCCTGCTCTGGGGTTTGCAGATCAGGCCCGCCGCAGGACCTGCACATGTGGCACAACGGGAGGGGCTTCGGTGGGCAGACGCGCGACCGATACCAGCGAAAGCTGACCCGCGCAGCCTTGGCTGAGGATCGACGTGCCAATATCCGATGTCACCGCATTCGGGTTGCCGTTCATGCAGGTGCGCCGCGACCCTGCAAGATCAATCGGCGCATACCAAGCCCCCGTCGCAAGCTGCACCACGCCTTGCCGGATCGCATCCGATACCTGCGCCGAAGCCAAAACCGCACCGCGTTCGTTCCAGATGTTCCAGATGCGGATCATATTGCCATCAGCAATCCCCAAGCGTGCCGCATCTTAGGGATTCATACGCGCAACCTCGCGGCAATGGCGCTTGCCGCCCATGCTGGCCGCGCCAAAATCAAGCTGTCCGCCGTCGCTGCGGGCGCAAGCGGGCCATCGGCACGCGGTCCCCGATGGTGCTGCCGTTGATGCCGAACCAGCGCTGGTCGCTCGACTTCGTGTCCGACCAACTCACCCCCTCTAGGCAGATTGCTGCACAATCGCCTGTCGGGCAATGGATGGCCACCGCTTCCGGATCATGACCGTGGCCGATGACTGCACGCGGGAATGCTTGGCCCTGATCGCCGACACCTCACGTCGGGGGCACGGGTGGCGCGTGAACTGGCCACGCTATTCGACGCCCGCGGCAAACCCACGACGGTGCTCAGCGATCGACGAAGATCAGAAAACGATCCGGGGGATCGTTTTCCTGAGGGGGGGGCCAGTTCACCTCGAACGCGATCCTGACTTTCGCCGATGACCGCAAGATCGACCGGCACTGCATCGCGCCCAGCCAGCCGACCCAGAACGCCATTATCGAGAGCTTCAACGGACGCCAGCGCGACGAGTTGTTGAACGAGACACTGTTCCCGTCCCTACACTATGCCCGGATCACGCTCGCTGCCTGACGCACGGATTACACCACCGAACGACCCCATTCCCGACTCGGCTGGCAGACGCCTGCCGCCTTCGCCCAGACCTTCACATCGCAACGGGGCCCGACGCAGCGCAACTCGCAAAGCTTCGCGCCAGCCCCCGTCGCTCAACCCGCCCAAAAGGGCAAAACGCAAACCCGGGGTTTCGCTCGCGCTGGATAAAAGTTGGGGGCAACGTCACGGTCGTCTCAACGTCGGGAGATGGCCGGGAATGCGGTGGCGCGTGGCGGGGTCAGCATAGCCTTGGCCTGCCGGGCGTTCAGTCTCGGCGAGACTTGCTATCGCTACAGCCCGAACCATTGCCGAGCAATGGGGCATCGGTGGCATCACACCCGCCCAGAAACTGAAAATGGCTGCGTAAGTTCTACGAATGCACCCCGTTAAAAATGGGGGGATTACCCAGTCACAGATTCACGTCGATTTCGTCTGCGCTGCGGGTAAAAATGGACGAGCCGCAGGGAGGACAGAAAAATCGCCCGGCATAGTCGTGTGTTTCGTAGAAGATTGGAACGCCCGGAGATGCACGGCGAAGGCAAGGCCCGCAGACCGCCTCGCCCGATAAACGTGATTTTTCCGCCTCATTTACAGCCTTTCCGAGCACAGGGACAGGATCGGCCCCGGTGACGTGCAGTTCGGCATTGCTTGCACCCTGCTTGCGTGCCATCCACGGCACATTCCCACGCAGCCGCGTCAGCTGGCCGAACGGACCGCCCATGGTTACCATTAAGCAAATCGCAAACGCCGTTGGGGTGTCCTCGGCAACCGTTTCCCGCGTGCTGAATTTTGACAGCACGCTGTCGGTCAGCCCGCAGACCCGCAAGGCCATTGTCGAGACGGCAGAGGCGCTGAACTACGCCACCCCGCGCAATCGCAAACCCGTGGAGCACAAGCTTGATCGGAAAATCGCGCTTGTGCATTTTCTGCGTCCGGAACAAGAACTGATCGACCCCTATTATGTGGCGATCCGCTTGGGCATCGAAAGCCGCTGCAATGATCTGAAGTTTGAAACCGTGCAGGTCTATCACACCGATTCCGTGCCCGACCCGACTTTGCTGAAAGCCGCCGCCGGGGTCATCGTCGTCGGGTTGCACAGTCAGGCCGAAATTGACTGGGTGCTGCGGCACAATTCCACAGTGGTTTTTGCCGATTTTTCGCCTGAGAGCGACGCTTATGACAGCATCCGCAGCGATCTTGATCTGGCAATGCGCAAGCTGTTGCAGGCGCTGGAGGATCAGGGCTATCGCAGGATGGCGTTTGTCGGCTGGGAAACCGCCAGCACCCGCAGCGCCACAGGCGTCGCGGACCGCAGGCTTCCGGCCTATGTGGAATGGATGCGCGCGCGCGGGCGCTATGAACCCGAGTTGTGCCAGATTGGCGATAACACCGAGCAAAGCGGCTATGATCTGACGCGACAACTGCTTGAAACCGGGCAGCGACCGGATGCGTTGATCACCGGTAACGACAATATGGCGGTTGGTGCTTACCGCGCCATTCATGAATTCAACCTGAAAATCCCCGCCGATATTGCGGTGGCCAGCTTTAACGACATTCCGGTCGCGCAATTTCTGAACCCTCCGTTGACCACCGTGCGCCTACCTGCCGAAGAGATTGGTCAAACTGCGGTGGAAATGCTGGTTGAACGGCTAGCCGGGCGCAGCACGCCGAAATGTGCGTTGCTGGCGTCGCGTCTGATCCTGCGCTCTAGCACACGGCAAAAGCCGCGATCAGTGCCTAAGTAAAATTTTACTAAAATAATTTGCGCGATGTTTCTGAACGCGCTACGCTTCATCCCACGAGACCAGAAAATGAGTCTCGATCATGGGAGGAAAACATGAATAAGATGCTCGCACGTGTGCGAAATACGGCTATTTTTGCCTCAGGCATCAGCTTGTTGGCCTTGAGTTCGGCCATGGCTACCGAGATTACGGTTTGGAGCTGGGATCCGAACTTTAACGGTGCCACGATGAAAGAGGCGGCTGCGCGCTACGCCGTCACCCACCCCGATGTGACGGTGAACCTCGTCGATTTCGCCAAGGCCGACCTTGAGCAGAAGCTGCAGGCGCAGCTGGCATCCGGCACAACCGACGGTCTGCCCGACATTGTTCTGGTGGAAGACTACGGCGCCCAGAAATACCTTTTGTCCTTTCCCGGCGCGTTCGAGCCTTTGAACGGTAAGATCGACTACAGCGGCTTCGCCCCCTACAAGGTTCAACTGGCCACTGTAGACGACAAAACATATTCGCTGCCTTTTGATTCTGGCGTGACGGGCCTGTTCTACCGCACCGACATTCTGGCCGAGGCAGGCTTTACGGCGGCCGATCTGCAAGACATCACCTGGGACCAGTTCATCGACATCGCCGAGGTCGTGAAAGAAAAGACCGGCCACCCGATGCTCGGCATCGACCTAAACGATGCCGGTGCGGTGCGTGTCCTGCTGCAATCGGCGGGCAAGTGGTACTTCACCCCGGATGGCCAGCCCGACATCGCAGGAAGTGCGACTTTCAAGGCGGCGCTTGAAACCTATGCCAAGCTGTTGCAGGCCAAAGAGATTTACAAACCCGTCTCTGGCTGGACCGAGTACACGGGCGGCTTTACCAGCGGTGAGGTGGCTTCGGTCTTTACTGGCGTCTGGATGACGGCCACGATCAAGGCGGCTGACATGTCGGGCAAATGGGGCGTGGCACCCTTGCCGAAATTGGCAGGCGTTGAAGGGGCTACCCATGCGTCGAACCTTGGCGGCTCCAGCTGGTATGTGCTGTCCTCGTCGGCGGAGAAAGATCAGGCCGTCGATTTGCTTGCCGAAGTTTGGGGCAAGGATGTCGATTTTTAC
This sequence comes from Cypionkella psychrotolerans, assembly GCF_001294535.1. GTDB lineage: Bacteria > Pseudomonadota > Alphaproteobacteria > Rhodobacterales > Rhodobacteraceae > Cypionkella > Cypionkella psychrotolerans. The sequence goes on from NZ_LGIC01000090.1 coordinate 4,601, forward strand.
CAGAAAATTCTGGTCGATCAGGGCGCTGTAGGTTCACTTCTGGCCGCGCGCGAGGGCGAGGCTTATAAGGCGACCGATGCCTATTTCGGCGGGCAGGCGGTGTGGCAAAGCTTCTCTGACTGGTTGGCCCAAATCCCACCGGTGAACTACGGTATCTTCACCAACGAGGCAGATGCAGCGGTAGCCGCCCAGCTTCCGACACTGGCCAACGGTGGCTCGGTGGATGATGCGATTGCCGCGATCGACGCGCAAGTGCGCGCGCAGATCCAGTAATCCAAACCCTGACCGGGGCCCGACTGCCCCGGTCTCCAACTTGCAGGTCCAAAGCTGCGCTGCTCTGATCGGCGGCGGTGCAGGCAGGCTGTAGGGCTCACGTCTGGCAGTCAGGGTGCGTGCTGGTGGCAAACGTCCGGGGGGGAAGATGGCAAAATCACGTATTGGCAGGGCTGAACAGCTGAATGGCTGGCTGTTTATTGCACCGGCACTGGTGCTGCTCGGCATCTTCATGATCTATCCGATCCTGTGGTCGCTGTGGATGAGCTTTCAGACCGGTCGCGGTATGAACTACAGCTTTGGCGGCTTTGCCAATATCATCCGGCTTACCGAAGACCCGGTCTTCATCCGGGCGCTGACCAATACCGGCATCTTTCTTGTGGTGCAGGTGCCGATCATGATCGTGCTGGCGCTGTTGTTCGCGGCGGCGTTGAACAACCCCAACCTGCGCTTTCGCGGCTTTTTCCGAACCGCGATCTTTCTGCCCTGCGTGACCTCACTGGTGGCCTATTCGATCCTATTCAAGTCGATGTTCGCCAGCGATGGGGTGATCAACGATCTTGCCATGGTGCTGAGGCTGATGGATGCGCCGATTTCCTGGCTGGGCGATCCGTTCTGGGCGCGGGTGGTGATCATTCTGGCGATCACCTGGCGTTGGACCGGCTACAACATGATCTTCTATCTTGCCGCCATGCAGAATATCGACAAGTCGATCTACGAGGCGGCCCGGATCGACGGGGTTCCGGCTTGGGCGCGGTTCGTCTACATCACCCTTCCGATGCTGAAGCCGGTGATCTTGTTCACCACGGTGATTTCCACCATCGGCACGCTGCAGCTGTTTGACGAGGTCAACAACATCACGCTGGGCGGGCCATCGGATTCGACGCTGACCCTGTCGCTCTATATCTACAACCTGACCTTCAAATTCATGCCCAGCTTTGGCTATGCCGCGACGGTGTCCTACGTGATCGTGCTGTTGGTGGCGGTGCTGTCCTACTTGCAATTTCTTGTCGCAAGGGACCGCAAAGCATGAGCCGCCTTGCCGCAAACCTTCGCGCCGCACTGGTCTATGGCCTGTTGTCACTGGCAGCTTTTCTGTCGATCTTTCCGTTCTTCTGGATGCTGGTCGGCACCACAAACACGGCGGCTGACATCATCAAGGGCAAGGTCAGTTTCGGCGGCGCGCTGTCTCAAAACATCAGCAATCTGTTTGCCCAAGTGGATATGCTGCAGGTGTTCTGGAACTCGGCTTTTCTGGCGGTGGTGGGCACGATCCTGACCTTGGCCGTCTCGTCTTTGGCGGGCTATGCCTTTGAAATGTTTCAGTCCAAAACACGCGAACGGCTGTTTTCGGTTCTGCTGCTGATCCTGTCGATTCCGTTTGCGGCGATCATGGTGCCGTTGTTCGTGATGATGGCAAAACTGAAGCTGATCAACACCTTCACCGCCATTCTGCTGCCCATCATCGCCTCTGTCTTCATCATCTTCTACTTCCGTCAGGCGACAAAAGCCTTCCCACGGGAGTTGCGCGATGCGGCAAAGATCGACGGACTGAAAGAGTGGCAGATCTTTATCTACATCTATCTGCCGGTGATGCGGTCGACCTATGCCGCTGCCATCATCATTGTGTTCCTCGCGAACTGGAACAACTATCTTTGGCCGCTGATCGTCTTGCAAACCAATGAAAACAAGACGTTGACGCTGGTTATCTCATCGCTGGCCTCGTCCTATTACCCCGATTACGGCGTGGTCATGGTGGCGACGGTTTTGGCGACCCTGCCCACTGTCATCGTTTTCTTCCTGCTTCAGCGGCGCTTTGTCGAAGGGCTGACAGGATCTATCAAATAAGGTTTCTATCCATGCGCGTCGGCACTGACTTCAACGACAACTGGCTTTTCGAGGGACGCGACATCGTGCGCCTGCCGCACAACGCGGTGGATCTGCCGTTTTCGTATTTTGACGAAACCGCCTATCAGCGCGGCTTCACCTATCAAAAGACCTTCACCGCTGATCCGGCATGGCAGGGGAAAGAGGTTTCGGTGCGGTTTGACGCCGCGATGGCCAATGCGACCGTGCTGCTGAACGGGGTCGAACTGATCACCCATGCCGATGGCTATACCCCGTTCGAGGCGCGGTTGACGGGTCTGCTTTCGCCGGGCGAAAATACCTTGACTGTGCGGATCGATGGCAGCGAAAACCCCGAGATACCTCCCTTTGGCGGTGTGATCGACTACCTCACTTATGCAGGGCTTTACCGCGAGGCTTGGCTGATCGTGAAAGCCCCGCTGTCGATCGGATTGCACAAGATTGAGACGCCGGATGTGTTGGCAGACGAGAAAACCGTAACGGTGGATGTGGACTTGGACAACCCGCAGGTATTGTCGGTGTCCGGCACTCTGACCGCCATCCTGCGGAATACTGCGGGCACAGCCTTGGCAACCGCAAGTGCAACTGTGAACGGCGCGCGTGTCCGGATGGAGATACGCGGGCTGACGGGCATAGACCTGTGGGATCTGCAAAACCCGGTGCTGTATCATCTGGACCTAGAGCTTGATACGCCGCAGGGCAGGGACGCCACCTCCAGCCGTTTCGGTTTCCGTGAGGTTAATTTCACCCCAGAAGGCTTTGCGCTGAACGGCAAGCCGCTGAAATTGCGCGGGTTGAACCGGCATCAGTCGTTTCCTTACGTCGGCTATGCGCTGGGGCGTGCGGCGCAGGAGAAGGATGCCGATATCCTGAAATTCGATCTGCGGCTGAATACGGTGCGCACCTCGCACTATCCGCAATCCACCTATTTTCTGGACCGCTGCGATGAGATCGGCCTGTTGGTGTTTGAGGAAATTCCAGGTTGGCAGCATATCGGTGGCGAAAAGTGGAAGGCGGAATCGGTGGAAAACGTCCGCCGCATGATCCGCCGCGATTGGAACCATCCGTCGATCTTCATCTGGGGCGTGCGCATCAATGAATCCCAGGATGACCATGATTTCTATACTGAAACCAACCGGGCGGCCGTGGCGCTTGACCAGACACGCCCCACCGGCGGCGTGCGCTATATCACCGACAGCGAGTTGTTGGAAACCGTCTACACCATGAACGACTTCATCCTCGGCAACGAGGAGCAAGGAGGTAACCGACCGCGCACGCCGCTGCGTCCGCAACAGGAAGTCACCGGGCTGGACCGGGTGGTGCCATATATGATCACCGAATTTGGCGGCCATATGTATCCGACCAAAAGCCATGATCAGGAACAGCGGCAGGCCGAACATGTATTGCGGCACCTAGAGGTTCTGAACGCGATGTACGGCGATCCACAGATTGCCGGAGCGATTGGCTGGTGCGCGTTTGACTATAACACCCACAAAGATTTCGGATCGGGCGACCGGATTTGCCACCACGGCGTGATGGACATGTTTCGTGAACCAAAATTTGCCGCCTCGGTCTATGCCAGTCAGGGCGACCCGGCAGAGGGTGTGGTGATGACTCCGGTCACCTTCTGGGCGCGGGGCGAGCGCAATATTGGTGGGGTGCTGCCGCTGATTATCCTGACCAACTGCGACGAGGTGGAATTGCGCTATGGCAACAATGCGCCGAAACGGGTGAAGCCCGCGCGCGACAGGTTTCCACACCTGCCCTATGCCCCGGTGATCGTGGATTCCACCAACTTTACCAAGGAAGAACTTGGTCTGTGGGGGATGAAATGGCAGGCGGTGACGATCACCGGCCTGATCGACGGCAAACCCGCAACTGAGACCCGCTTTGTCTGTGATGCGTTGCCGACACAGTTAGAAGTGGTAGCGGATCAAACCGTGATCGGGCGGCATGACGCGGTGCGGGTGATGATCCGCGTGCTGGATCAGGCTGGCCACAAGCTGCCGTTCTTCCCAGAACCGGTGACGATTGAAGTCACCGGCAATGGCCGCCGCCTTGGCCCGGCCACTGTGCCGCTGCGGGCGGGCTCCACCGGAGTTTGGGTGCAGGCCACGAGTGCGGGGCCGATTGAAGTGAAGGTTCACTGTGATCGTCTGGGTGTGGGCATAACACATCTTTCGGCCGAATAGGGGATATCGGATGAGCGGGTTGAAACTACGCGGGGTTCGGAAATCTTATGGCGCGGTCGAAGTGATCAAAGGCGTCGATCTGGATATCGCTCCGGGCGAATTCGTGGTGTTTGTCGGACCGTCAGGCTGTGGCAAATCCACGCTGCTGCGCATGATCGCGGGGCTGGAGGAGATCACAGCGGGGGACCTGTTCATCGGCGACACCCGGATGAACGAGGTCGATCCCTCGCGCCGGGGCATCGCCATGGTGTTCCAAAGCTATGCCCTCTACCCGCATATGACGGTGCGCGAAAACATGGGTTTTGCCCTGCGCTTTGCCAAGAAGCCGAAGGATGAAATCGCGCGGCTGGTGGACGAGGCCGCGCGGATTTTAGAACTGGAACCGCTGCTGGATCGCCGCCCGAAGGATCTGTCGGGTGGTCAGCGGCAGCGCGTGGCCATCGGCCGCGCCATCGTGCGTCACCCTGATGTGTTCCTGTTCGACGAACCACTGTCCAATCTCGACGCTGAACTGCGGGTGCATATGCGCATTGAGGTGGCGCGGCTGCACAAGGAACTCGCCACCACCATCATCTATGTCACCCATGATCAGGTCGAGGCGATGACCTTGGCGGACAAGATCGTGGTGATGCGCGCGGGCGTGGTAGAGCAGACAGGATCGCCGCTTGCTCTTTACGATGATCCCGACAACCTGTTTGTCGCGGGTTTTATCGGCAGCCCAAAGATGAACTTTCTGGCGGGCATCGTCACCGGCGACACTGTGCGCCTGCCGGAATTCGGCGACCAGATCATCCCTCTGGGCCGTCTTGCCAAACCGCCCGCACAGGGCGCCGACGTGACGGTCGGCATCCGACCCGAAAGCTTTAAGCGTGGCGGTGAGGCGGTGTTGGACCTGACCATCGAGATTGTTGAACATCTGGGCAATGAAAGCTTTGCCTATGCGCGACAGGCCGGTGGTCAATTGCTGACGCTGGCGAGTGACGACGGGCGGGCGTTGCAACCGGGCCAACGCATCGCGGCGCGGTTTGATGCGGGGCAGGTCATGCTGTTTGATAAGGCAGGCAAGCGGATGCGCTAGCCAAATCTGGCAATCAGGGCGAGACGCGCCCTTCGATATCGACACACTAAAGAGAGGGTTTTCGGATGAAAACGACAGGCTGGGGTATTATCGGCCCGGGCGCGATCGCGCAGAATTTTGCAGATGGTTTGGCCGAGGCGCCCTCGGGCCGCCTTGTGGCCATCGCCAGCCGCGATGAGGCGCGGCGCGCGGCCTTTGGGTCGCGCAACGGTGTGGATCCGGCGCATCGCCACGCGACTTATGCCGATCTGGTGGCCGATCCCGCCGTCGATGCGGTCTATATCTCCACCCCGCATCCGTTCCATGCCGAACATGCCTTGCTGGCCTTGCGGGCCGGCAAGCCTGTGCTGGTGGAAAAACCGGCGGGGCTGACGGCGGCGCAGGTTTCGGCGGTGACCGAGCTTGCGGCGCAATCCGGCCTCTTGTTCGCTGAAGCCTATATGTATCGCTGTCACCCGCAGATCGCGCGTCTGCTGGAAATCCTGCAAAGTGGCGAAATCGGCACGCTTCGCCACATTCGGACCCAGTTCGGCTTTGCCGCCGGGTTCAACCCGACCTCGCGGCTCTATGACCGCGCCCTTGGTGGTGGTGGCATCATGGATGTGGGCGGCTATCCGGTTTCACTGGCGCGGCTGGTGGCAGGGGCGGCGGTGGGCAAGGCTTTTGCCGATCCAATTGGCGTGAAAGGCAGCGGTCTCATCGGCCAAAGCGGTGTCGATGAGGTGGCTTATGGTCTGCTGAGCTTTGAAGGCGGTTTCACGGCAGAGGTGGCCTGCGCCATCGCCCGCCGGATGGACAATCGTGCGGTGATCGAAGGCGACAAGGGCCGGATTGAACTCGCCGACCCTTGGGTTCCGGGCCGCAATGCGGGGCCATCAGATACCACAATCACCGTGACGGTCGGCTCCCAGATGCGGATTGAGGAATTGCGCCACACGCAACATCTGTTCGCCTTTGAAGCAGAGATGATCAGTCGCGCCGTGGCCGAAGGTGCGAGCGCGGCACCCTTCCCAGCGCTGTCCCCCGCCGACAGCCTCGGCAATGCCGTGGTGCTGGATCGCTGGCGGGCCGAACTTGGCTATGTCAATCTGGCCGAAGACCCGAAGACCAACCGCGCCTTGCCACCGGTGCTGCCGCAGGGGCTGCCGCAAGTGCCGAAAGCCATCATCGAGGGTGTCGCTCTGCCGGTCAGCCGTCTGGTGATCGGATGTGACAACAAGGGCGATATCGGTGCAGGATCGGTGGTTTGGGATGCGTGGTTAGAGGCGGGGGGCAACGCCTTTGATACCGGATTTGTCTATGGCGGCGGTGCGCATGAAGTGGTGCTCGGCCAATGGATTGCCAATCGCGGTGTGGCCAAGGATGTGGTGGTGATCGTGAAGGGCGCGCATTCGCCCTATTGCACACCGCGCAGCATCGGCGCGCAGCTTGAGATTTCGCTGACCCGGCTGGGGCTTGACCATGCCCCGATCTACATTATGCACCGCGACAATCCGGCCGTTCCGGTGGGGGAGTTTGTCGCGGCGCTGAACGCGCTGCACGTTGCGGGTAAAATTGGCATCTTCGGCGGCTCGAACTGGTCGGTGGCGCGTCTGACCGAAGCGAATGCCTATGCGGCAGCGCACGGTTTGCAACCGATGCGGGTGTTGAACAACAACCTGTCACTGGCGGTGATGGAACGTCCGGTTTGGGCCGGTTGCATCAGCTCAAACAATGCCGAAACGCTGGACTATCTGCGGCAAACCGGCACGACGCATCTCAGTTGGTCGTCGCAGGCGCGGGGCTATTTCTTGCCTGAGCCGCTGCGGGCCCGATTGCCCGCCGACATTGGCCCCGAAGAATGTTTCGGCAGCCCCGCCAACGCCGAGCGCCGGCGTCGGTCTGAAGCCTTGGCGGCAAAATACGGCGTCAGCGCGCATAACATCGCAACGGCCTGGGTGCTGGCGCAGGATTTCCCGTCTTTTGCCTTGGTCGGCCCGCGCAGCCCGCTGGAAATCGCCACGACACTGCCCGCCTTTGGTCTGGAACTTGGCGCAGATGCGGTGGGCTGGCTAAATCTGGAAAGTGACGTCGCGCCGCTTTGAGTGCACGCCGATCGGTTTTGTCCGGTATATATGATCTTGGCGGGAGGGGCGCACGTCCAACCTGCCAAGATTTGACCCGGCCCTGGCAGCGTTCACCCTCAGGGTCTGCCACATCGAGGATTGGTGGCGCAGCATGCTGCTGTGAATCCGGTGCCAGCTGGATCAACTCGTGGCACTTACCTGTCTCGGAAGCACCCGGGCGGGGTATGAGGCTATACAGCTCACCGCTGATTAGAGCTTTTTGTCCAGCATCAGCGTGATTTCGCGACCCTCGCCTCGGATACAACCGACCGAGGCATCACAGGTTGCCGCGTAGTCTTTATCGAGCAGATTGCTCACACCAAAGGCGGCCGAATAGCCGTCTTTTCATAGCGGAGCACCACGTCGGCCAACAGATAGCTGTCAACCGAGCGGGTGTTCGCGGTATCGCCCCAAGATTGACCGACATGGCGCAGACCACCGCCAAGGCTCAGGCCCTCAGCGCGTCCGATAAAGGCGTAATCTGTCCAGACCGAGGCCCGATTGTACGGCGCCAGCGGCGTGCCGTTGCCAGCATCGCCATCGTTCGACTTGGTGATTTTGGGGTCGAGATGAGTATAGCCTGCCATCAGAGAAAGCAGTTCGGTCAGCCAAAACCAGAGGCCATGCCGATCAAAATTTGGCTAGTTAAGTATCTAATTCCCTAATATTTGGTAAACGACACCCCCATAAACCATTGATTTCATTAAATCGCAATTTTGGCCACGCGTGGGCACACCCTTATCCCAGCCAAGCATAAAAAAACCGCGCCGATCCTCTGGCGCGGTCAGGTGTCCCGGATAGGGCATCGGGGAGGGGTCAGGCCGTCTCGGCCAGCACGCAGCCAAATTTGGCACGCGGATAATCATAAGCGCCGATTTTTGAGGTCGCATAGCCGCCGCCCACCAGCCCTTCCGCCAGCTTCACCGCAGCACTCACCCCATCAATCACCGGCACCCCGGTGCGGCGTTGCAACCGCTCGCAAAGGTCCGACATGCCAGCACAGCCCAGCACGACAGCCTCGGCTCCGTCGACATCCCGCGCGGCTTCAATCTCGCGCACAAGTCGCGCCTCGGCGGTGATCGGATCGGATTCCAGCGCCAGAACCGGCATATCCACCGCCCGCACATTCCGGCAGCGATGCCCCGCCCCGTAGGCCTCGACCAGATCTTCGATGATCGGCACCGAGCGCGGCAGCGTCGTGACAATCGAGAACCGCGTCGCAATCGTGGTCGCCACCTGCACCGCCGCCTGACAGATCCCGATCACCGGCCCCTTCGCAATCTCGCGCGCCGCAGCAAGCCCCGGATCATCGAAACACGCGATCACATAGGCATCCACCCCCCGCGCCTCACCGTCACGGATCAGGTCCAGCATGGCAGGCACCGACAGCGCCTCATCGGCATGCCCTTCAATGCTGGCGGGGGTGCCTTTGGGGTTCACCGCCTCTATCTCGGTGCCGGGAAACGCACAGCGCCGGGCGCTTTCCCCGATTTGTTTGGTCATCGAGGCGGTGGAATTCGGGTTGATCACCAAGATCTTCATGGCTCAGGCTCTTACCTTCAGACGGTCTTGCACCGAGGCAAGGCCGGGAGATGGCATCACAAATTGCCGATCCGAGGTGATGTAATTGTCGCCATGCAATCGCGCGATCGGCTGGTAGCGGTCGGGGTCAACGTAACGGCCCTCGGCATCCAGACAGTCGCGCCGTACATGCATGTGTAGCACCTCGCCCAGCACGATCACCCGGCGGTCATAGTCGATCAACCGCTCCACCCGACATTCCATCGCGCAGGGACTTTCCTTCACCCGCCGCGCGGCCACCTGATCGCAGGGCGCCGAAGTCAACCCGGCCAGCGAAATCTCATCAATATCTGCAGCCACAGCAAGCCCACAGACCAACATGGCATCGGCAATCGCCATATCCACCATGTTGACTACGAATTCACCGCTGCGACGAATATTGCGTACGGTGTCTTTTTCCTGCCCATCGGCTTTGGTCTGAATGCCAAGGATAACAATCGCCGGATCATGCGAGAACACGTTGAAAAAGCTCATCGGCGCCGCGTTATCTTGCCCCGTCTCGGACAGGGTTGAGACAAGCGCAATCGGTCGGGGACCCACAAAATTGGTCAGCAGGCGATAGCGATCCTGTGCCGTGATCTGGGTGAAATCAAAATCCATCGGCGTTCCTGTCGGTAAGGCCTATCGGCGTTTAGGGGGGGGCGGACCCGGTGAGAATCCATCGGTATTATTTTCGGTTGCCGTTATCAACAATATTGTATACATTTTTGTAGTCAACATCAACCTGCCGTACAGATTGACTTTTTGAGGCAAGCAGCAAGAATACGCGTTGAACCAAGGAGCCTACATGTATCACAGCAAGGAAACCGTGATCGGCCCGACCGCCGAGATTTGCGAGCGTATCTGGCTGTCGATTGCAGAAAAGCGGCTTAGGCCCGGCGCGCGACTGAAAGAAGAGCAGTTGGCCGAGATTTTTGATGTCAGTCGGGCGCGGGTGCGACAGGCGCTTGCGGTGTTGGAAAGCGACGGTCTGGTGACCATCGTACCGAACCGGGGTGCCTTCGTCGCTGAGCCGGGAGTGGACGAGGCTCGCGACGTGTTTCATGTGCGCAAACAGATCGAAGCCCGCGTCATGGAGCGACTGGTTGACCGCATCACTGATGACCAAGTCCCGCAGCTGGAAGCGCATCTGGCGCAAGAGCGTGAAGCCGATCAACGTGGTGATACCTCGGCCACGATCCGGCTTTCGGGCGGGTTTCACCTGTTGCTGGCTGAACTCGCCGGGTCTAGCTTTTTATTTGGCATCCTGCGCGATCTGATTTCGCGCAGTTCGTTGATCACGGCAATCTATCGTTCGCAGCATTTGCACAACTGCGGCCCAGATGAACACGCCGCTTTGATTGAACGGATCCGTTCTCGCGACAAAACGGGCGCCACGCGGATCATGCTGGACCACCTTCAGCACGTTGAGGACGAGTTGGATCTGACCGAAGAAATACCGACCAGCCGCGATCTGAGGCATGCACTGGTCTGAGCAAAGCGTTTCTTTCGCGTAAGGCAAAGCTGCCGGTCCAAGCTGGTGGCTCCAACTGCTATCTAATGCCCAAAGCGGTAAGCGAGGTCGTCAGGATAGCCCCGCCGATCATTGCACGAAAAATGGCCAGCCTTTGCCTTTCGTCCGCGCCGTAACTCTTATCTCCGAGATCAAAATCTTCTGCGCAGCATGGCAAAGCGCTTTGTCTGGGTTGAGGAAATCAGCCCGCAGCATCCGGACAAACGCGATATCCTGCTGACACTCTGAGCGCGAGGCTCATTCACTTTCACTGCCAGAAGAGGGCGGTAGCCGCGAGTGAGATGGCCGAGAGGAAGATGATCGGGCATCGATCATATCGGCTGGCGACCCGGCGCCAGTCCTTCAGCCTACCGACCATGATCTCGATGCGGTTGCGGCGTTTGTAGCGGATCTTCGTCTTGCGGCTTTTCCGGCCGGGGATGCAGATCCGTATCCTATTGTTTCTTAGAGGTTTCCGATACCAATCTGCGTCATAGCCGCGGTTTGCCACAAACCATTCTGCCGATGGCATGCCGCGCAGCAGGGCCGCCGCTCCGATATGGTCGCTGACCTCGGCTGCTGTCTGAAGAACTTCAGCGGCCGCCTCTCTGGCATCGGCGATGGCATGGAGCTTGGTGTTCATGACACCTTTTGTGCGCCCGATGGCCCTTCCGCGCCCCGCTTTTTGACCTGTTCAGCCCCTTCGGTTGGGCCAGAGACTATCTCAAACTGGATTAAATCCTGGGAGCAGCGTCTGTGCCCGGTCGCTTGACAGGCCGGGCACAGAGACGCTTAAACATGCTTCGAGAGCCCGTTCATGTGGATATTCAGTCGGGCATAGAACAGCCGATCGCCGATGATGTGCAGATGGTTGGCGCCGGGGATGATTTCTGCCGCATTGGCGCGCGGCGACAGGCGACGCCAATCCACCAGATTTAGGCCTCGGCTTAGGCTGTCGCCCGCGCTGAACGAGGCAACCGGTACATTCAACGGCGCAAGGATGTGGCGGCGAAATACCAGCGCATTGTCGATCAGCACCCAGAACGTGTGCTCGCGACTTGCCACTTCGAGCTCGTCGGTTGGCAGCGGATCAGCCTCATTGCCGATAAAGCGCGGGAATCGCGCGTAGCATTCCGCAGCCATCGCGCCGATCAAGCGATGCCATTCGCTGCGCATCTGGCTGTATGACAGCCAATCGTCCAGCTCTGCCTGAAGACGGGCGCGCTCGCCGGGGGCAAAGCGCGGCACTGCACTTGGGGCGAAATCGCGGCCCAGATCGCAGACATCCACCTGCACGATCGGACGGATATCGACATCGTTTGCCAACTGCCGCGCGGCTTCCCATGCCAGCAGCCCGCCCCAAGACCACCCCAGCAAAGCACAAGCGCGGCCGCGCGAATATGGTCGACATATTCGGCGACCATATCCCGTACCGATACATTCATCGCTTTGGTTTCATTCAACGAATGGCACAAAAATCCGGTGGCGGGTTGATCCGCCCTCAAATATTCGGTCAGGCGCAGATATTCACGGGTCGATACCAACAGGCCGCGGAAGCAATACAGCCGCGACTTACTGCCACCAGCGCGCAAAGTGGTCGGGCTGTGTCCGGTGGCATTGCCGGCGCTGATCCTTGCGGCCAGTTCGCGCACGGTTGGGGCGTCGAACAAATCCGCCACAGTTAGCGCCACTTGCGGCCACAGCGTGCGTAGCCGCGCCAGAACCTTCGGCGCCGTCAAAGATCGCCCGCCCGTCGCGAAGAAATCATCGGTGACGCCAATCAGATCATGGCCGACCTCGGCGCGCCAGACCGCCAAAATCTCTGTTTCCGCCCGGCCCCCTGCGGATTCACCTTTCGCACGGCGCTGCACCCGGCCCGGCAAAGGCAGGGCGGCGCGGTCCAGCTTGGCGTTGGGGTTGGTCGGCATGCGGTCCGGCACCACCACCGCCGCGGGCTGCATATGCTTGGGCAGTTTTGATGCCAGCGAAGCCAACAGATCCTCGCCTGCCACTCTGGACGGTGCCACGACATAGCCGACCAACCGCTTGTCGCAATCTTCGTCGCGCAGCAGCACCAAAGCCTCACGGACGCCGGGTTCGGCCAGCAAAGCCGCCTCAATCTCGCCGGGTTCAATGCGGTAGCCGTTCAGTTTCACCTGAAGATCGCCCCGACCGCGGAATTCGATGGTGCCGTCCTCGCGCCAACGACCCAGATCGCCGGAACGATACAGCCGCGCGCCCGCAGGCCCACCCAGACGCGGACCGAACGGATCGGGGATAAAGCGATCTGCAGTGGTGCCGGGGCGGCCAACATAGCCGCGCGCCACACCTGATCCGCCGAGGACGGGTTGAAGCGCATCGCCGAGCTTTACAAGATTGAGGCAGAGATCAGGGGCTTGATCCCAGAGAACCGCCTCGCCATCCGCCAAGACCAGTCAGCGCCGAAGATCGTCGATTTTGAGACTTGGCTCACCCACCACCGCGCCCGCGTATCTGCCAAATCCCCCTTGGGCGAGGCGCTGAAATACATCGCAAAATATTGGGCTGGCCCTTGCAGGTTCTTGGTTGATGGCCGGATTGAGATGGACAGCAATGCTGTCGAGCGAACAATCCGGCCCATCACCCTGAACCAAAAGAACGCCCTCTTCGCCGGGCACGATGCCGGTGCCGAGAACTGGGCCACCATCGCGCCCTTGGTCGAGACCTGCAAACTCTGCCTGCAAACCGTGAGGGGGGCCCCTTCGCACCGTCAGCGACGGGACATGGTGCTCCTCGCCCATATACGCGATCAGCACCGGCTGAGCTTGGGCAGCTGCGGCAGACCTCGTATGACCGCGGAGCTGAACGAGCTGGGCTTTCGTGTCGGCCAGCGCCGCGTCGGGCGACTTATGCGCCAGAACGGCATCCAGGTCATCCGCAGCCGAACGTTCAAGCGCACCACCGACAGCGACAACGCCTTCAACATCGCGCCGAATTTTTTGCGACAAGACTTTGCGACGAGCGGACTCAACCAGAAATGGGCGGGGGACATCACTTAAATATGGACCCGTGAAGGCTGGGTCTATCTGGCGGTTATCCTGAACCTGTTTTCGCGCCGAGTGGTCGGCGGGGCTATCAGCAACCGTATGAAGCAGGACCTCGCTCTGGGCGCACTGAACAGGGCGATCGCGATCCGCAGACCGCCGCCAGGCTGCATTCACCACAGGGACCGCGGCTCGCAATACTGTGCCCACGACCACCAGAAGCTTCTGCGCAAGCACGCGCTGACGCCCTCGATGAGCGGGAAAGGCAATTGCTATGACAATTCTGCCGTCGAAAGCTTCTTCAAGTCGCTGAAGGCCGAACTGGTCTGGCGCCCCAACTGGCAAACCCGTCGCAAAGTCGAAGTCGCCATCTTCGAATACATCAACGGCTTCGACAACCCGCGCCGAAAACACTCTGCCCTGGGCTGGAAATCACCCGTGGCCTTCGAACAGGTCTTCGCCCATGAGATCAGACCAACCGATATCGTCCTGTTCCGGGAGGCGCTGCATTGGGTGAAATATTTTGAATTGTCATTGCCTGCTGACGGATCAGTGCCATTTTTGTCCTTTGATGATGACTGCTTCTATCGACAGTGGGCGCTGGATATCGGACAGGATGATGGCGCGATGATGGAAACGGTTTTCGAATGCTCCAGCGCTGCGGGAATTATGGCAGCCGTGAACGCAGGCCTTGGTGTTGCGCTGTTGAGCGATCGTTATCTACGCCCAGATATGGAGGTGGTCAGGGATCGCTTGCCCGTCCTCCTATGCTTGCCTATGTCATCCGCCGGGCGCGCAAATCAAGAAATCCGGCGCTGGATAGCCTGATCCGGGAGATTAGCGAAGAAATAAGCCGGAATGGCAGCCTGTCGCTGGTGGCCTGACAGATACCGCTGTTGTCAGAGGACAGCTACGGCCTCAAAGCGGCGTTGCTCAGATCGGCAGCGCAAGGGCAATTTCCTGCCCTTGGCGTTTGTTAATTCAGAGCCCCATAGGATTACGCCGACAGACGGCGCTCGCCTACCAGCGGCACGGCCAACGCGGCCATGGTTTCCGCGACGCGGTGGCAGGCGACGCGGCTGCCGTCACTATAGGCCTGCATCTCGGGGCGTTCCGCCGCACAGCGCGCGTCGGCTTGCGGACAGCGGGGGTGGAAGGTGCAGCCTGAGGGCGGTTTCATCGGGCTTGGTACCTCGCCCGATTGCACCTCACGGTCGCGCTTGGGATCGGTGACGTTGGGAATGGTTTCCAAGAGAAGCTGCGTGTAGGGGTGCTTAGGGTTGGCAAACAGCACTTCGGTGGCCGCCTGTTCGACGATGCGGCCCAGATACATCACCGCGATCTGGTCGGACATGTGGCGCACCACGCTCATGTCATGGCTGATGAACAGATAGGTCAGCCCCATTTCATCCTGCAAGCGCCGCATCAGGTTGAGGATTTGCGCTTGCACCGAGACATCGAGGGCCGAGGTCGGCTCGTCACAAACTAGAAACTCGGGCTCGGTCGCAAGGGCGCGGGCGATGGAGATGCGTTGGCGCTGACCGCCAGAAAACTCATGCGGGAATTTGCGGCCATCGCGGGGGGCAAGGCCGACGGTGGTCAGCAGTTCACCGACACGTTCGGTGATTTCCGCGTCGGTCTCGCGCAGCTTCAACTCGCGCAAAGGTTCGGCGATGATGTCGAACACCCGCCAGCGCGGGTTGAGGCTGGCATAGGGGTCTTGGAAAATCATCTGCGCCGCCAAGGGCTTGCCGTTCTTGCCATTGGCAAACTGCATCTGGCCATTGGTCGGGGTGTAAAGCCCCGTGACCAGTCGTGCGACGGTGGATTTGCCGCAGCCGCTTTCGCCGACAAGGCTGAGGCAGCCACCTGAGGGGACGCTAAAGCTGATGTCATCGACGGCGCGTAGGTAGGCTTTGGGTTTGCGTTCGATCACGCGGTTCAGCCACGGGGCCGAGACGTTGAAGAGGCGCGACAGATGCGTGACGGTCAGGGCGGGGATTGTCATGCGGCGCTCTCCTGTGCGGGTTGGTTCAGAAAACAAGCACTTTGGCCGGAGCCGCTGGGGTGCAGATGTGGGCGCTCGGTGCGGCAGCGCGGCATCACCTGCGGGCAGCGCGGGTTGAAGGCGCAGCCTTGGGGGATCGCGTCCAGACGCGGCATCGCGCCGTCGATCTGTTGCAGGCGCGGCACCCGTGCGCCGAGCGTCGGGATCGAGCCCATCAGGCCGCGTGTGTAGGGATGGCTGGGGCGGGCGATCACATCGGCGACGGGGCCGATTTCAACCAAGCGCCCGGCATACATCACGGCGACGCGGTCGGCGGTTTCGGCGATCACGCCCATGTCATGCGTCACCAGCATCACCGCCGTGCCGTTGTCTTTGCACAGGCGGCGCAGCAACGAGGTGATTTGGGCTTGGATCGACACGTCCAGCGCGGTGGTTGGTTCGTCAGCAATGATCAGTTTCGGGCGGGCGGCGAGGGCGAGGGCGATCACCACGCGCTGCCGCATCCCGCCGGAGAACTGGTGCGGGAAGTGGTCGACGCGGGTTTCGGGGCCGGGGATGCCGACCTCGGCCAGCAGGTCGATGGCGCGTTGGCGGGCTTCCGTGCGGTTCAGCGGCAGGTGCAGGCGGATGGTTTCGATCAGTTGTTTGCCGACCGAGAACAGCGGGTTCAGTGAAGTGAGCGGGTCTTGGAAGATCGCGCCGATCTCACGGCCGCGCACCTTTTCCATGTCGTGATCCGACAGCGTGTCGATGCGGCGGCCATTCAGCCAGACCTCACCGCCCGCGACATGGCCGGGGGGCTCCAGCAGGCCCAACACGGCCAATCCGGTCATGGATTTACCCGCGCCGGATTCGCCGACCACGCCAAGGATTTCACCGGGTTGGATGGTGAGGCTGATATCGGCAAGGGCTGTGACGGTGCCGTGGCGGCCAGGAAATTCCACCCGCAGGGCGCGGACATCAAGCATGGGGGTTTGGGTCATGGCTGTGCTTCCTGTCGGATCGGGTAGCTTGGCGGGAACAATTCAGAGACTGGACGGTGCTGCCAGCTGCGCTCGGGGTATTTTGCCAGCAGGCCGTCGAATTGCGCTTGGGCGCGGGTTTGGGCGGTGGCCATGTCGATGCCTGCGACGCGGCCTTCGCACATTGACAGGCGACCGTCGACAAAGGTGGCTTGGGTGACTTTGCCAGAGCCGCCTGCGATCAGCGTGGCGATCGGATCAATCGCCGGGGTCATTATGGCATCATCCAGTCGGAACACCGCAATATCGGCGCGGGCATTGGGTTTCAGGCAGCCAATATCGGTGCGGCCCAAGGCGCGGGCACCGCCCAACGTGGCGGCATCCCAGAAATCGGCGCTTTGCTGGTGCGGAGCAGTGGGGTCAGCGATGCGGGCGGTCATCAGGCCGGTGAGCAGGTTCAACAGCATGTCGGCGGGGGCGGTATCGGTGCCCATCGCGATGTTGATGCCGCGCCCGCGAAGGCCGCCGAAGGAGCGCAGGATGGAGCCGCTGCGTGCCGAAACCAGCGGGCAATGCACGACGCTGATGCCGTTTTCTGCGTAGTGGGCGAGGTCGGTTTCGGTTGCATTGGTGGCATGGGGGGCGAGGATACGGTCGTTGAGCAGGCCTTCGCGCGCCAACCAATCGGGGGCGGTGGTGCCGTGCAGGGCTTGGACGGTCTGCACCTCCATCGCGCCTTGCGCCATGTGCAGGCGGACGCGGCAATCCAGATCGCGGGCGGCGTCCATGGTGCGTTTCAGCAGGGACGCGGTGCAGGTCTCCACCCGGTCGGGCGCGAGCATGCCGTTGATCAGGCCGTTGAAGCGGCCCTGCTGGGCGGTGATGAAGGCGATGGCGTCGTCTAGGCCCGCCATGCCACGGGCCTCGTCGAACAGCGGGACGATCTGGCCGGGGGCGTCCAGCATCATGCCGCCGGCGCGATAGGCGGGGGAGAGGTAGACGCGCAGGCCCAACTCGCCTGCGGCCTCGGCGGCGGCGGTGAATTCGGCGGTGGTTTCTGCCCACTCGCGGTAGAATAGGGATGCGATTGGGGCGGCGGTGGTGATGCCGTTCAGCAGGAGCTGCGCGAAGGCGTAGCGTTTCTGGAAGGCTAGTTCCTCGGGGCTGTACATCTCATAGGGGCCGCGCTCGATGTAGCTGCGGGGCCAGACCCGGCCTTTGGCCCAGCCGGGGTTGTGGTCGATGGCGAGGATGGTGGTGTCGAGGTCCGAGAGCGCATCTAGGTCGATCAGGCCCGGCGAGACCAGCGCGCGACCAAGGGGGATGCGGCGGGCGGTTTCGCCTTCAAAGCGTTGGCCGACGTGCAGGATGCGGCCCGCTTCAAACACCACCTCGCCGTTGGGGATCAGGCAGTGGCCGCCGCCCGCGTGGCCCAGCACCCAATCGGCGGAGAGGGCGGTGCGGCCTGTTGGGTGGAGCCCGAGGGTCAGATCGCTAAGTGTCGTCATGGCATGGTGATCCCCGGCAGGGTCAGCGCGCCGTTGCGTGCCACCACGCGACCGCCCTTGACCACCAGCGGGCGGGTGGATTCTTCGACGGCGGCATGGGCGAGGGTTTCGCCTGCGACCAAGGTGAGATCGGCCAGCGCGCCGACCACGAGGCCGAGGGCTTCCACGCCCATCGCATCGGCCCCGCCGCGTGAGGCGGTATCGAGCAGCAGTTCCAACTCATCGTCGCGGCGCATGCGGTTTTTCATGCCGACGATGCGGGCGCGGTGCAGCATGTCAGGCTGGCCCCACGGCCCCCAAGTGTCACGGATACCGTCGCAACCCATGCCGACCTTGATGCCAAGCGCGCGCATGTCTTGCAGCGATGGCACTTCGGCAGAGGGGTGACCGGTGGTGAAGATGCGGATATCCTCACGCGCCACCTGCTCCATCAGCGGGTCAACGCGGTGCGGGTCGGGCATCCCCAGACAGAAGCAATGCGACACGCCGACCTTGCCCTGCATGCCATGCGCGCGGGTGCGGGTGATGATTTCTTCCAGCGTGAAAGCGCCGAGTTCGCCGTATTCGTGCAAGTGAATGTCGATGGGTTTGCCGTGCTTTTCGGCCAGCCGGAAAATAGCATCCAGCGAGGCTTTCGGGTCGCGGTCCATCGACGACGGATCAAGCCCGCCGACCACATCGGCCCCCATCGCCAAGGCTTCATCGAGCAAGTCATAGACACCGGGGCGGATCATCAGGCCGGATTGTGGGAAGGCGACGATTTGGATATCCACAGCACCCTGCAACGCTTCGCGGGTGCGCAGTTTGCCTTCCAGCAGGGTCAGCTTGTGGTCATGGTCGACATCGACATGGCTGCGGATATGGCCCGTGCCATTGGCGATCAGTTGCAGGGCGTGGCGCATCGACTGGCGATGCACGTCGAGGCCCAGCGGGATACGCTCGTTGCGCTCATTGTCGATCAGGTCTTGTAAATCGCCGCCCTTGCGCCCCGCATACCAGCCCATGCCCCAAGTGGTTTTGTCGAGATGGGTGTGGGCATCGACCAGCGCCGGGATGGCAATCGCGCCGTTACCATCTTCAACCGTGACACCATCGGCGACAAGGTTCGGCCCAACAGCTGCAATGCGGCCGTCGCGGATCAACATATCGGTCGCAGTCCCGGCCATCGGGCGAATATTGCGGATCAGAAGATCAGTCATCACTTACCTCAGTTTCGGGTTCAGAGCATCGCGCAGCCAGTCACCCAGCAGGTTGACCGACACGACAAGCAGGCAAAGTTGCAGCACGGGGAACAGCACGATCCACCACATGCCAGAGAACAGGAATTGGTTGCCAAGCCGGATCAGCGTGCCAAGGCTGGGCTGGCTGGGCGGCATACCGATGCCAAGGAAAGACAGCGTGGCTTCGGTCAGGATCGCCATGCCAAAGTTCAGCGTGGCGGCCACCAGAATGGGCGTCAGCGTGTTGGGCAGGATGTGGCTGAACATGATGCGGCGGGCGGGCACTTTCAGCAGTTGCGCCGCCTGCACATATTCCTTGCGCCGCTCCACCGCCGTTTGCGCGCGTACGGTGCGGGCATATTGCACCCATCCGCTAAGCACGATGGCAAGCACCAACACCCCCGCCGCACCCACATCGCGTAACGCCGGTGGCAGCAGTTCGCGCACGATGGCGCTGACAAGAATGGCGATCAGGATGGTGGGGATCGACAACAGGATGTCGCCCACCCGCATCAGCGCGTTTTCGACAAAGCCGCCGTAATAGCCCGCCGCCAAGCCCGAACCGATACCGATCAACAGCGCGAAAACCACCGAGGCGATGCCGATCAGGATAGAAATGCGCGAGCCATAAAGGATGGCAGACAGGATATCGCGGCCTTGGGTGTCGGTGCCGAGAAGGTAGGGCCATTGACCGCCCTCCAGCCAGATCGGCGGGATTTCGGCGTTCCACAGCTCCAGTTGCGCTGGGTCAAACGGGTTCTGCGGCGCATAAAGCGGGGCGGTGAAGGCGCTAATGATTAGCACCGCCAGCAGCACTGCGGCGAACACCGCGCTGCGTTGCCGGGTGAACGAGTACCACAAATCACTTTGGCGGGTGCGGGCAAACAGGCTGGGAGAGCTCGGGTTTACGGTCATGGATCAGGCCTTTGCATTGCGCAGGCGCGGGTCGATCAGCGCATAGGTGATATCCACCAGCGTGTTCAGCGCGACAAAGATGAAAGAGACGATGCAGAGATAGGCGGCCATCACCGGGATATCGACGAAGGTGACGGCTTGGATGAACAGCAGCCCCATTCCCGGCCATTGAAAAACGGTTTCGGTGATCAGCGCGAAGGCGATCAAAGATCCGATGTTCATTGCAGTCATAGTGACGACCGGCATCAGGCAGTTGCGCAGGGCGTGGCTGTAGTGCACCCGCCATGCAGGCACCCCACGGGCGCGGGCAAATTTGATGAAATCAGAGCGCAGTACTTCCAGCATTTCGGCGCGCACCAGACGCATCACGAGGGTGATCTGGTAGAACGACAAGGCGATGGAGGGCAGGATCAGGGCGGCGCGGCCCGAAGCGGTCAAGAGCCCCGTGGTCCACCAGCCGATGCTGACCACATCGCCACGGCCGAAGGCGGGCAGGATGTTGAACATCACCGAGAACACCAAGATCAGCATGATGCCGATGACAAAGCTGGGCAGCGACACGCCGATGATCGACAGAAACTGCAGCCCCTCGGAATACCATTTGCCGCGATGGATCGCGGTGATCACCCCCAGCGGCACACCGACCACCAGTGAGATGATCGTGGCCATCAGCACCAGTTCGATGGTGGCGGGGAAACGCTCGGCGATCAGGCTCATCACCTCTTGCTGGTTGCGGTAGGAGATGCCGAAATCGCCCTGCACCGCATTGGCGACGAAGTGCAGATATTGCATCGGCATGGATTGGTTGAGGCCGAGGCGCTCGCGCAACTCATCGCGCTCGGCTTGCGTTGTCTGTTCGTTGACCATCAGCTGCACCGGATCGCCGACAAAGCGGAAGATCATGAAGGCCATCAGGGCCACGACAAGCATGACAAAAGCCGCGTTCGCCAGCCGTTTTATCAGGAAAACAATCATAGGACTGGCTCCGTAAGGGGTGGGGCCCGGCGCATGATACGCCGGGCCAGCGATTTCGCTTATTCGGTCATCCGGGTCAGCCAGTGGCGACCTTTGTTGTCCGAAAGTTGCACCACGCTTTCCACCTTGTCCGAGGTCGCCCAAGCCATCGGCTGCTGGTGGAACGGCAGCATGATCGACTCGTCTTTCACGATCTTCAGCGCCTGCGATTCCAAGGCCAGCCGCTTGGTGCGGTCCAACTCGGTCGAGGCTGCGATGATCAGCTTATCGAGTTCAGGATAGGACCAGCCGCCCCAGTTGAACACCCCGGCCTTGTCGCTTTTGGTTTGGAAAACTTGCAACAGGATCGAATAGGCATCCAGCATTGGCTCGTTCGCCCAGCCAAAGCTGAACATATCGGCTTCACCGTTGGTCTGCTTGATCTGCTGCACGGCATTGGGGCCAATGCTGAGCGTCGGCTTCAGGCCAACGCGGGTCAGCATCGACACCATGGCGTTGCAGATTTCTTCCTCGTTCAGCCAGACATCGTTGGCGCAGACGATTTCAAACGCAAAGCCTTCGGCACCAAGTTCCTTGATCATCGCGGCGGCTTTGTCGGGATCGTAGGCGGTCGGCACGTCCA
This sequence comes from Cypionkella psychrotolerans, assembly GCF_001294535.1. Lineage (GTDB taxonomy): Bacteria > Pseudomonadota > Alphaproteobacteria > Rhodobacterales > Rhodobacteraceae > Cypionkella > Cypionkella psychrotolerans. The sequence goes on from NZ_LGIC01000090.1 coordinate 26,421, forward strand.
AGGCGGCATCATAGCCGGGGATCGCCGGGGCGACGACGGTGCCGGTCACACGGGATTTGCCGCGCATCACCTTGTCGCGGATCAGGTTGAGGTCGATGGCTAGCGCCACAGCCTCGCGCATTTCCTTGTGCTGGAAGAAGTTCGGCTGGCCGTTGGCCAGTTTGTCGTGGAAGTTAAAGCCAAACATGATGGTACGCAGCTCGTTGGCTTCCATCACCTTGACGCTCGGGGTGGCTTCAAGGCGCGGCAGATCCTGCACCGGGGCCTTTTCGGTGAAGTCAATCTCACCCGACAGCAAAGCTGCGACGCGGGTTGCGTCCGAGGCGATCGGGGTGAATTCGATGCGTTTCAGGTTGTGCTTCGGGGTGTCCCACCAGTTGTCGTTGACCACCAGCACGGTCTTGCTGTCGGGCACCCGGCTTTCGACGCTGAACGGGCCGGTGCCATTGGCGTGGAAGGTCGGATAGCCTTCGACCTTTTTCGCCACATCGGTCGGCAGTTCGGCGTTGTGATCCTTCAGCCAACCGGCGTCGAACATGTGGATGTTGGTCAGATCGTTCAGCAGCAACGGATAGGTGCCGACCAGTTCGATATCGACGGTGTAATCATCGACCTTGGTGGCGGATTTATAGGCGGGCAGGTTGCCCTTCAGCGGGCTGTCGGGGTGGCTGACGCGGGCGAGCGAGGACACCACATCATCGGCGGTGAAATCAGCGCCATCGTGGAATTTCACGCCGTGCCGCAGCTTGAAGCGCCAGATGTTGTTCGGCAGCACTTCCCATTCGGTCGCCAATGCTGGTTCGATCTGAAGATCGGCATTGTAGCGCACCAAGCCTTCATAGACGTGGTTCAGAAAGCTGATGGTGAAGGTGGAGCCGTAGGAATACGGGTCCAGCGAGTTGATGTCGCGGGCAGCGCCCCAACGCAGTGTCTGCGCCGATCCGGCGGTGGCAAAGCAGGCGATGGCGACGCCGGCCAGCAGGGTGGATTTGAAAAACATGGTCTGTCCCTGTTGAGGGCCCGTCTCGTCTCGGTCTTTCGCCGGGATTCGCGGGCAGATGATGAACGCTGCGGCGGGTGCAATCGTCCTGCTCGTACTGTCAGAATTGCGGACCATTTTGTCAATAATTTTGTCGACAATATTTTCGACATAGGAATTTTTGCCTAACTCCTTGGCAATTTGTACAAATATTGGGATAGATCAGAACGAGGCTACCCCAGATCATGCTCTGCTCTGCTCGGATGCTGTTTCGGATGCTGTTATCGAAAGATTCGACCAGATGGTCAGTTTGCGGCTTCATACGCAAGATAGCTCTGCGTTGGGCGATCACATTCATGCGGATGCGGTCCCGAGGTGCGATGTTGATTCTGGTTGAGATGGTTATCGGCGATGTTCTGGGAGCAGCCTATGGGCTACGGTGACAGGTGAGACAGTGAGCCCCGCAGTTGGCCAATGCTCAGCGGTGTCAGTGCTTACATGGATGTTGGCCAAACTGAGTTTCGGATCATCACTATTGATCAGACAGAAGAACCAACGACACTGGACCCAGACGTGTCAAAAGCAACGCGTATGAACCCAACAATCAGGAGGATCACATGATATTTTCTCTTTCCCGCCGTGCCAGTTTGGGCTGCGGCCTTGCCTTGGCCGCCAGCTTTCTGGTGGGCGCTATGGAGCCCGCGCGGGCGGATGCGCTGGACGATATCACCAAAGCAGGCGTCATCAAGGTCGGTATCTTCGAAGATTTCCCGCCCTTCGCCTCGCTCAATGCCAGCATGAAAATTGAGGGCTATGACACAGAAGTTGCTGACAAGCTTGCGGCAGCGCTGGGCGTCAAGGTCGAGTTGGTCGGTATCACCGGTCAGAACCGGATTCCGTTTCTGACCGAAGGCAAAGTCGATCTGCTGCTGAGCATCGGCTACAGTGACGAACGGGCGCAGGTGGTGGACTATACGGATGCCTACGCCCCCTATTATATCGCCGTCATGGGTCCGAAAGATGTCGATGTCAAAGACGCGGCTGGCCTTTCGGGCAAAACCATCGCGGTGAACCGCGGCACTCTGGAAGACACCGAAGTGACCAAGGTTGCCCCGGCAGATGCCGACATCCAGCGCTACAGCGACTATAGCGGCGTGATCTCGGCGTTCCTTTCGGGTCAAGCGCAGTTGATGGTGGTTGGCAATGATGTGGGCGCCACAATCCTTGCGCAGAACCCGGCGATTGAACCGGTTGAGAAGTTCCTGCTGCTGACCTCGCCGTCACAAATGGCGGTGAAGAAGGGCGAGACACGGTTGAATGCGGCGTTGAATACGGCGCTGGTGGCGATGAAAGCCGATGGCGAATTGAACGACTTGGCCGTGAAATGGCTAAAGCAACCGCTGGTCGAAGGTTTCTAAGTCAGCCATGGGTTACGAATTCGATTTTAGTGCGATTTCGGAAAACATCGGCCTGCTCCTGCATGGGGCGGGCCTGACTATTGGTTTGACGGCGATTGCGGCAACCGTTGGCATGGCGCTGAGCATCGGCGGGGCGGCTGCGGCCTTGTGGGGGCCTGGCTGGTTGCGCAGGATTGTCGGGGTCTATGTCGAACTGATCCGCAACACGCCGTTCATCGTGCAGCTTTTCTTTATCTTTTTCGGGTTGCCCAGCCTTGGCGTGAAGCTGACAGCCTTCGAGGCGGCAGCACTGGCGATGACCATCAACCTGACGGCTTATGGCATCGAGATTGTCAGGGCGGGGATTGAGGCGGTGCCACCGGGGCAGCGCGAAGCGGGCTTTGCGCTGGGCATCGCGCCGATCTCGACGTTTATCTATATCGTTCTGCCGCAAGCGATTGCCGTGGTTTATCCGGCTTTGGTCAGTCAGATTGTGATTACCATGTTGGAATCGGCGGTTGTTTCACAGGTCGCTGTCACCGATCTGACCCATGCGGCCGATCTGATCCAATCGCGCACCTATCGCGCGTTTGAGACCTACTTTGCGGTGACCCTGATCTATCTGGGCATGGCACTGCTGATGCGCTGGTTGTTCAACCGCGCCGGACGACAGCTTTTTGCGGGGAAACGCTGATGGTTACGCTGTCACTTGCCGATATTATCCCTTTCCTGCTGCTGGCCGCGCGCTGGACGCTGTTGCTGTCGGCCATCGCCTTTGTCGGAGGCGCTACCGGGGCGACGCTGCTGTTGCTCTGGCGTTATGGCGCGCCGAAGGTTGGGGGCGTTGCGACCTCGCTTTACATTCAGCTTTTTCAGGGCACGCCGTTGTTGCTGCAACTGTTTCTGGTGTTTTTTGGGCTGCCGCTGCTAGGGGTTGAAGTCTCACCTCTGGCTGCAGCGGGGATTGCGCTGACCTGCTATGCCAGCGCGTTTTTGGCCGAGATCTGGCGCGGCTGTGTCGATGCCATTCCGCGCGGGCAATGGGACGCCAGTGCCAGTCTGGGGATGAATTTCCTGACGCAGATGCGCTATGTGATCCTGCCGCAATCGCTGAAAATTGCGGTGCCGCCGACGGTCGGCTTTCTGGTGCAACTGTTGAAAAGCACCGCTTTGGCCTCAATCGTGGGCTTTAACGAATTGACGCGATCCGGCCAGATCGTTGCCAACGCGACGTTCCAGCCCTTCCTGATTTATGGTCTGGTGGCGCTGATCTATTTTGCCATGTGCTACCCGCTGACCGTCGGTTCCCGCGTTCTGGAACGACGGATGCGGATTTCCCGCTAATACTGGAGAGAAAAATGGCAGAGCTGCCAGACCCTTCCGCGCCGATGATCGAGATGCGCAACGTCAACAAATGGTATGGCGAGTTTCAGGTTCTTAAGGACATTTCCCTGACCGTGGCCAAGGGCGAGCGTGTGGTGATCTGCGGTCCTTCGGGGTCGGGGAAATCGACCGCGATCCGATGCATCAACCGGTTGGAGCAACATCAATCCGGGCAGATTTTCGTCGAAGGCGTTGAGCTTACCGACCAGATTAAGAACATCGAGCATGTGCGGCGTGAGGTTGGCATGGTGTTCCAGCAGTTCAACCTGTTTCCGCATCTTTCGGTGCTGGACAATCTGACCCTCGCCCCGCGCCGGGTGCGGCATCAATCGCGCAAAGAAACCGAAGCGCTGGCGATGGAATATCTCGCTCGGGTGCGGATTGCCGAACAGGCACACAAGTTTCCCAGCCAGCTTTCCGGCGGTCAGCAGCAACGCGTGGCGATCGCGCGCGCGCTTTGCATGGAGCCGCATATCTTGCTGTTTGATGAGCCGACATCGGCGCTGGACCCAGAAATGATCAAAGAAGTGTTGGATGTCATGGTGGAGCTGGCCGAAAGCCACATGACGATGATCTGCGTCACCCACGAGATGGGTTTTGCCAAGACGGTCGCCGACAAGGTGATCTTCATGGATCACGGTCAAATCGTCGAAGTTGCCCCGCCGGATGAATTTTTCTCACAGCCCAAGAATGAGCGAACAAAACTGTTTCTCAGTCAGGTTCTGAAGCACTGACCCAAGCCCGCTATCCGACGGCTCTCGGCCGTCCGACCATCCGCTTGGCGGCATGTTTTTGGGCTGGCTGTTGGCCATGCGCCAAACGAAGCTCTTTCAGAAACACCGACAGGACCGGTTTCTTTTCCTCAGTCTTGCGCGTTACCAGATAGACGGGATTCTGGTAGCCTAGGGTCGGTTCCAGAATTGGACGCATCTGATCCAGCGCCACCCAGTGCTGGGCGACATGCACCGGCAGGAAGCCAATATAGACGCCCGACAGGATGAACGCCGCGACGCTTTCCATCAAGTCAGCCACCGCCGTTGATGCCAGTTTGATCCCGGGTGGCAGCTTTTCTGGCGCAGCATAGGCACGGCGCACGAATTGCTGATCCTTCAGATCGGCTATCCCGATCTCATGATCTGGGGCAAACAGAGGATGGCCGTGGCCACAGTACAGCGCCTGCCGCTCTTCAAAGATATCTTCATACTCCAAATAGGGTGAATGTTGGCCGCAGGCCCCCAATCCCATATCGCAACTGCCCTCCAGCACCATACGCTCGATTTCAGAGGGCGAAGTGACACGAATGCTGCACTGAACCTCGGGGGCCTTGTGATGGAAGGCCGCGATGGCCTGATGCAGGCAACAGACGGGGTTGGTGATCAGGCTATCCAGCATTCCGATTGCAAGATTACCGGTCAGGCAGTTCCGCGCGGCGCCCGCGTCAGAGCGGAACTCGTCAAGCGCCATGAATAGGCGCTGGCTGGCCTGATAGATAAGCTGGCCGCGCTCGGTCAAACGGAAACCGGAGCGCCCCCGTTCACAAAGTCTGACGCCCAGCCGCTGCTCTAGCGAGGTCATGTGGGTACTGATCGTCGACTGGCTGATGTTCAGATCAATTTGCGCCGCCGAAAACCCGCCAGCTTCCACAACCTTGGCAAAGACCTTGAGAAGCCGAATATCGCCTTCGGTGAGATTGCTCAGCATTCAAGCCCCTTTCGGAGAAGCCATGGTCTGGATGCGCGGTTTGTGCTGTGCGTCAATGCCAGCGAAGCCGATCCGAGCCGCAGCGAAAACCGGACGCCCGTTACATTGATGTGCCGAAAACTACGCTTTGGCAATTCGATATTGTTCAGTCCTTTGGTGTTTGCAACCATCTTCGCAGACGGCCGTGCGGGTCAACCGATGCGGGCAATGTCGCAAACGTCCATGGGGAGACTGACATGACTTCGTTTACCAGACGGCAAGCACTGCAGACCGCCGCCGCCACTTTTGCGGCAAGTTCGATCGGCTTCATGAGCCGCGCCGCGAGTACCGCCGAGCTTACCGTCGTCGAATGGGGCGGTGGTGTGGTCGATGCGATGAAGCAGATCGCGGCCAAGCAAGATGCGGTGGCGATCAACTGGGTGCTGCATCAGGGTGGGTCCGGCGCGATCCTGCCCAAGATCAAGGCAACCTGGCCGACTGCCGAGTTTGATTATGTTGCGGGCTGGGAAGGCTCGTTCAACGGTATGCTCAAAGAAGACTGGCTGGTGCCGGTGACTGTGGAAATGGTGCCGAACTTGGCTGATATTCCTGAGAAGATCATCGTGAAAAATGCCAAGGGCGAATGGATGGCGGTGCCGCGTGCTGTGGGCGGTATCTATTTCGCCTATCGCTCGGACATATGCCCGATCGAGATCAAGAGCATCGACGATCTGTTCGACCCAAGCCTGAAGGGCAAGATCTGCTGGCCCGGCCCGACCCAGAGCATGATGCTGCAACTGGTGGCGCTGGCTCTGCACGCGGGCGGCGACGAGAACAATCTGGAGCCGGGTTGGGAACTGATGAAAAAACTGGCAGCCTCCGGCAACATTGGTCGGATCGCTGTGACGGACACCGATTTCACCACGTCGCTGACCAGCGGCGAAACCGTCGCAGGGTTCTATTCGGAACCGCAGCTGACCTCGGTGGCCGAGGCTTTCCCGGTGGCCCGCCTGACCAAAACCGAAGGTATGCCGGTGTTCCTGTATCAAAGCGGCTTTGCGGTGTTCCAGAACCGGCCCAACCTTGATGCCACGCTGGCCTTCATCAATTTCGCGATCAGCCCCGAGATGAGCGAACTTTATGCTCAGGTTGCCGGCGAGGCGCCGTTGAATGTGAAAGCCAAGACGCCTGACAACCTCAAGCATCTGTCGTTCACGCCCGAGGAATTCGACAAATTCGTCTATGTGCCGGATTTCAACGTCGTGCTGACGCAGCAAGACGCTTGGGCCAAGCGCTGGGAAGATGAAATCGCGCCGCTGCTCTAAGCGAACAGGCGTAGATCACTGATAAAGGGCAGGGGGACACAGAAGCATGTTTAACAATCGTTTACCAAACCCCCTGTTCCTGCCTGCTGCGACCATCTTTCTGATGCTTTTCACCTTACCGATGGCGGGTTTGTTCGTTGAAAGCCTGCGTACCTACGTTCCGGGCAGCATCGGTTCGGCTGCCGATGCACCGCTTACGCTTGCCAACTACGGCGAACTGGTCAAGACTTCCTTCGCCCGGTTCTTCTTTCAGACCCTGCGCATCAGCCTGTTCGCATCGCTGGCGGGGGTCTTCTTTTCCCTGCCGCTCGCCTATTGGATGGCCAGAAAGCTGCCTGCGGACTGGCGGGTGATTGCCGTCGGCTTTTTCGTGACCCTGATGTTTCTCAGCGTGTTGGTGCGAACCTACGCGCTGGAACTGACGTTCGGCGCGACCGGGCCGCTTGGGCCCGTCTTACAGTCGCTGGGGATTTCAACCAACAGCCGGGGGTACATCGAGATTCTCGTCGGGGTGGGCCTGCTGCATTACATCATCCCGATGTCGGTGCTGACCCTGCTTGGAACCTATCAGAACATCGACCCAAGGCTGACCGACGCCGCACAGGTGCTGGGTGCCCCGGCTTGGCAAGCGCATCTGTCGGTGACGCTACCGCTATGTATACGCGGTATTCTCGCGGCCTTCCTGTTCGGGTTCACCTTTTCGATCAGCGCTTTCGTCATCCCGATGATCTTGGGCAAGGGGCGCGTGCTGTTCATTTCCAACCTGGTCTACACCCGATTCAGCGAGATCGCCAACTACCCGAGTGGCGCGGCGATATCGGTCGTGCTGTTCGTGCTGGCGATGCTGATCGTTTATGCAATGACCCATATGGTCAACAAATGGTGGCAACAATGACTGGTCGCCGTGCTGATGACTTGATCCGGTTTACCTGCAAGGCGATGAATTGTCTGATCATTCTGTTCTTGTTGACGCCCATCGCTGTCACCACCTTGATGGCCTTTGACGCGCGGGATTACCTTGGCCCGTTGCCGCCCCCGGCTTTGTCGCTGCGGTGGTTCAGCGCCTTTTTCTCGGACAGCTACTTCCTGAATGGCTTGATCACCAGCGTCAAGCTGGCCTGCCTTTCGGTCACCATCTCGCTTTTCGCCGGGGTCGCCACCGCCTATGCCGTTGATCGGGCGCGTTTTCGCGGCAAGGAGGCATTGGTGTCGTTTTTCCTGTCGCCGCTTGTGGTGCCGCCAGTGGTGACTGGTTTTGCGTTGCTGCTGTTCTTGTCGAAGATCGGGGTGATTGACGGCTTCGCCCGGCTGTTGTGTGGCCATATCATCATCACGGTGCCCTATACGATCCGCGCCACGCTGGCCTCGATATCCGGCATCGACAAATCCTATACCGAGGCTGCGCTGATCCTCGGGGCCAACGAACGACATGCGTTTTGGGACATCACCCTCCCACTTGCCCGCACCGGGATTGTCAGTGGGGCGATCTTTGCCTTTGCGGTCTCGATGGATGATGTCGCCGTCTCGATCATGCTGACCGATGCCAAAACCTATACGCTGCCGATTGCTCTGATCAGCAGTATGCGGGCCAATTTCAACCTGTCGATCGCGGCGGCGTCGGTGATGCTGATGGCGATGACGATCCTCCTGATTGTTCTCCTTGAGAAACTTGTCGGCCTGAACCGTGCCATCGGTCAGGGCACTTTTCGTTGAAAGCACAGATCATGCAAACCTCAAATGAGGCCGTTCTCACATTCGACAATGTCGCCAAATCCTTCGGGGGCGTCCATGCCGTCGCTGGCCTTAGCTTCTCAGCCGTTGCGGGCGAAACTCTGGCAATTTTGGGACCAAGCGGTTGCGGCAAGACCACCACGCTGCGCCTGATTGCGGGCTTCGAGGAACCCGATATCGGGACCATTGCAATCGGCCGCGAGTCGATGATCGGCAAGCGCCCCTATGAGCGCAACGTTGGGCTGTTGTTCCAGCACTACGCGCTGTTTCCGCATATGAGCGTTCGAGAAAACGTCGCTTACGGTTTGAAGTACCGAAAATGGCCCAAGGCTGAAATTTCAAGCCGGGTGGATGAAATGCTGCGCCTTGTGCAGCTTGAGGATTTTGGAGGCCGCCGCCCGCAGCAGTTGAGTGGTGGCCAGCAGCAGCGCGTCGCTCTGGCCCGCGTGCTGGCCACGAAACCCAAACTGGTTCTGCTTGACGAGCCGCTGTCAGCCTTGGACGCAAAATTGCGCGAAGAGCTTGGGGCCGAGCTGAAGCGTATTCTGACCGAGGTGGGCTCTACCACCATCGTTGTGACCCATGATCAGGATGAAGCGATGAGCCTCGCAGATCGGATCATCGTGATGAATCGGGGCGGTATTGATCAGCAAGGCTCGCCCAGCGAGATTTATTCACGTCCGGCGACCCGCTTTGTTGCGACCTTTATCGGCCGCAGCAACTGGATTGGCGGCACGCTCAAGCTGAACCACAGCGGCGGTTTCGCCAATGTTGTCATGGAGTCTGGGACCGTGCTTACCACCGGCAACCCCGGCCTTGGCGACGAAGTGGCCGTTAAGGTCGGAATCCGGCCAGAGCGCATCGCCATTGTTGGCACGCAGGAAGATGACCGGATGTCAGGCGCCAATCAGTTTCCGGCAATGGTGGTTAATGCGATCAGCATGGGTGCCGAAAATCACTACCACGTTATTTGCAGCGCAGGGACGCTGATGGTGGTGGAGCCGGGTGGCCGCGGCATGTCGTTTTCTCGGGGTGACCGGGTCAAGATCGGTTTCCGGGCCGAGGATTGTGTGCTGTTCCCGAGCAGGGACGCGGCCTGACCCAACAACTTCAACAGAGCGCGGCACATCGACAAACCCAAGCGGGCTGCGCGGCGGGCCGATCCGGTGCGGACTCGGCTGCGGGTAAATAGAGGGCGGATTATGGCGACATGCGGCGAATATCTGGTCAAATTGCTGGAAGCTTACGGAGTCGAGCTGATCTTCGGCATCCCCGGCGTGCATACGGTTGAGCTGTATCGCGGACTGCCCGCCACCCGTATCCGCCATATCACCCCGCGCCACGAGCAGGGGGCCGGGTTCATGGCAGACGGCTATGCGCGGGTGTCCGGCAAGCCCGGTGTGTGCTTCATCATCACCGGTCCGGGGATGACCAACATCACCACGGCGATGGGCCAAGCCTATGCCGATTCCGTGCCGATGCTGGTGATTTCCAGCGTCAATGATCGGCGGCATCTGGGCATGGCGCAGGGGCGCTTGCATGAATTGCCGTCGCAAAGCGGTCTGGTGGCCGGAGTGGCCGCCTTCAGCCATACCGTGCTGGACCCGGTCCAACTGCCCGAGGTTCTGGCGCGCGCCTTCGCGGTGTTTTCTTCGGCGCGGCCACGCCCGGTGCATATCGAAATTCCGCTGGACGTTATCGTGGCCGAAGTCGATGAGAGCCAACCCATTGCTTGGGCTCTGCCGGAGCGCCCTGCCGCGCAAAGCGGCGCGATTGCAAAGGCGGCAGCCCTGCTGCGCGCCGCCCAAAGCCCGCTGATCATCGTCGGGGGCGGTGCGCAGGATGCCGCCATGGAAATACGCGCTCTTGCGGACCTGTTGGATGCGCCGGTGTTCATGACCATCAACGGCAAGGGCATCCTTCCACCGTCTGATCCGCGCGCGTTGGCGGGCAATCTTGGCATGGAGCCATTGCGCCGCGCACTGGCCGAGGCGGATGTGGTTCTGGCCATCGGCACCGAGTTCGGCGAGACCGAGATGTATCCCGAACCACATCCCGTTGAAATCGGCGGCAGGCTGATCCGCATCGACATTGATCCGCAGCAATTGGTGACACATTTTTCAGCCGATATTCCGATTGCGGCGGATGCGAAGCTTGCGGCGCAGGCACTGATTGCGGCGTTGGGAGTGAAACGCGAGGATCGCGCAGGTGCTGCGCGGGCAGCGGTGATCCGGGCTGCGGTGATGCTTGGTCTGTGGCCCGCCTGCAAAACTCATGGTCGGATCATGGATCTGGTCAGCCGCACCCTGCCGGATGTCATTGTTGCGGGCGATCAGACCGAGCCGGTCTATTGTGCCAATCAGTTCTATCAGGCCCCGCGCCCGCGATCCTATTTCAACTCTAGCACCGGCTACGGCACGCTGGGGTATGGGATGCCCGCCGCCTTCGGGGCCAAACTGGCGGCGCCTCTGCGTCCGGTTGTCTGCCTGATGGGCGACGGGGGTATTCAGTTTTCCATTCAGGAACTCGCCTCGGCGGTGGAGGCTGGTATCGCGGTGGCGATCGTGGTCTGGAACAATGCGGGTTACGGCGAGATCAAGGCTTTCATGGCAGATCGCGGCATCCCGCAGATCGGCGTCGATATTTTCACCCCGGACTTCATCGGCATCGCCACCGCGATGGGCTGTGCCGCAAGCCGCCCGGACGACAGTGTGGCCTTTGCAGAGGAACTGGCGCGGTCGGTTGGACGCGCTTTTCCGACCCTGATCGAAATCCGAGCCGGATCGCCCCTCGCGATCGAGTTGGGCGCATAGCCTAGCGGCAGGTTCGCCAGCATCGAGTTGGACGAGGCTTGATGCCCCGCCCACCTTCACAGCGCCATCACCCTTGTCGCGCAGGGGATTGGCGTTGTGACCGTCCAGCAGGCCAGCCACAACAGCCGCGCGCGCAAAACCTCCATGGCTTCGTGATCCTGTGCCATGGGTTTTCCCGTCTGATGTCCCAGCAGCGCCCGGTTTAGCCGCGAACGGCGCCTTCCAGTGCCGTCTTCAGATCGACAATCAGATCGTCGGGATACTCCAGCCCGACCGAGAGCCGGATCAGCCCTTCGGTGACGCCTGCGCGTTCCCGTGCCTCTGCCGTAACGCCAGAATGGGTGGTCGAGGCCGGGTGGCAGACCAGCGATTCCGTGCCGCCAAGGCTGACCGCCAGTTTGAACAGTTGCAACCCGTTGACCACACGGAAGGCCAAGGCGCGGTCATTGTCGACCACCAGTGCAAAGGTCGAACCGGGGCCGGTGCATTGCCGATCATAAACCGCGCGTTCTGCCGGGCTGATCGCATGGTTCGGGTGCAGCACCTTGCAGGGCAGAATGTCTTGCGCCGCCAGCCATGCCGCCACCTTGGAACCACTTTCCGCCGCCCGCTCCATCCGCAGGGTCAGAGTTTCCATCGACCGCGCCAGCATCCAGCTTGAGTGCGGGTCAAGCTGAAAGCCAAACGCGCTGCGGCTTTGGCGGATCGGCTTGATCAGATCGGCTCGGCCCGTCACGCCGCCCGCCACCAGGTCAGAATGGCCGCCGACATATTTCGTCAGCGAATAGACGCAAATGTCGGCCCCGAGCTCGATCGGGCGTTGAAATACTGGCCCCAGCATGGTGTTGTCGCAGACGATCAGCGGGTGCTGGCCCGAAACCTCGGCCCATTCATCAACCACGCGGCGCACCATGGCGATATCGGTCATCGCATTGGTCGGGTTGGCCGGGGTTTCCAGATAGACCATCTTCACCGGCCCATGCCGCGCCGCCTTTTCCAGCGCATAGAGCAGCATCGAATCCGACAGCCCGTCGGTGAAGGGGATAGGTTTGATGCCCCAGCCCGTCAGCACCTTGCCGATTAGGGTCTCGGTGCCGCCATACAGCGGGGTGAAATGCACGATGGCATCGCCGGGGCGGGTATGGGTCAGGAACACCGCCGAAATCGCAGCCATCCCGGAGGAGGTCAGCAGCGCGCGCTCGGCGCCATCAAACAGCGCCAATCGGTCTTCGACAATCTCGGTGTTGGGGTGGTTGAAGCGGCTGTAGACCAACCCGCCCGCGCCGTCGCCCTGCGGTGCCGGTTTGCGTCCCGCCACCACGTCAAAGAACTCCGCGCCTTCTTCGGCACTGGTGAAGGCAAAGGTCGAGGTCAGGAAAACCGGCGGCTTCACCGCGCCCTCGGACATTTTCGGGTCGTAGCCATAGGACATCATCTGCGTTGAGGGATGCAGGCGGTGACCGCCGATATGGGTGCGGCGGAAATCACTGTCGTTGGTCATGGAAGCCTCGCTTTGGTCTGCGGTTATGCAGGCAATATTACACTGTCATCCAGAGAGAAGTCCGGCTATTTTCGCCATAAATTGCGCAGGAAGTAGAGGTTTTACGCTATGGAATTGGATAGAATTGACCGAAAAATACTATCGGCTCTGGTCGAAGATGGCCGGGCCAGCGTTGAGGCGGTGGCCGAAAGGGTCGGGCTTTCGCCAACCCCGGTGCGTCGGCGCATCCGTACGCTGGAAGAGCAGGGCGTGATCCGCGCTTACCGGGCCGAGATTGACCCGGAAAAATGCGGGCTCGAAACCCAGCTTTACGTCTTCATCAAGCTGAAAAGCCATGACCGGGACACCATTGAGCGGTTTGAGGACTGCGTCCGCCGCCAGCCGGAGTTTCAGCAATGCGCGCTGATCACCGGCGCGCATGACTACCTTCTGACCATCCGCATCCCCAGCGTGAAGGAATACAACCGCTACATCCGCGAGATTCTGGCCGAATTCCCCGGCGTCTTCGGCATCGAGACCAGCGTTGTCCTCGGCTGTATCAAGGACAGCCCGACCCTGCCGCCGGAACGATAGCGAGATCCCGCGCCAGATTGAACGGTTTCGACAGCTTCAGCTGTGGCGTCGGCATAAAGATCGGCGTCGCGCTTTTCCCCATGCGCAGATCACAGCAGGCGGACTAGTTTGTCTGTGGTGCCGAAATCGCCTTTTGCCGACGAGAAATCGACTGAATCCAGCTTCGCAACTCGGTTCCGAATGGTTTTTCCAGTGCTGCGGGATCCCAAGCCAACGAATAGGGTTGCGGCAGTTTGAGACGGATGTCGAAAGGCACGACAAGCCGCCCCGAGGCGATATCCTCGGCTGCCATTGAAAGCTGCGCCAAGACAAAGCCCCGACTGTTGATCGCCGCATCAATCGCAGCACTGGACATCGAAAAGGCAACCTCCCCCAGTGCTTTGCGGCGCGACACGCCAACATGGAACGCCCAGTCGCTCCAGCCGGGGGCCGCACCCTGTGCGCGATCCCATTCGATCCCCAAAAGCGGCGCATCGAGTATGTCAGCGGGCACCTCCAGTTTGAGCCGGGTGAGGAGCGCTGGAGAACAGGCCGGGACGACCCAATCCGTAAACAGCTCGGTCCGATGATCAAAGCGGGTTATCAGATCGCCGTAGGACAGGCGGAAATCGACATCGTCAGTTCCAAAGCGAGGTTCAGTATCATCCCCGATCAAGCGCACCGTTGCTGTCGGATGCGCAGATTGCCAATCGAACAACTGCGCACCGATCCATTTCGAGGCCAGCGACGGCAGGCAGGAAATCGTCAGTGTAGCTTCTGAGCGCGTGCGCTCTATTTTTCTTTGCGCGTCGCGCAGCGCATCAAACGCGGCTTTGACGTCATCATGATAAAGCCTCCCGCGGGTCGTCAAGGCGATCAACTTACCCTTGCGTTCCATCAAGCGCAGCCCGACCTCTGCCTCGGCTTTGCGCAGCTGCTGGCTGACAGCACCGACCGTCACGCCCAGTTCAGCTGCAGCCGCCGTGGCACTGCCAAGACGGCCAAAGGCCTCAAAAGCCTGTAACGCGCGCATCGATGGAAGTTTCTGCAAAGCCGCTGCTCCACTCCGGGCATGGTTTAGTTTTTCTACAATAGAACGCAGAAGCAAGTGCTTTTTGAATCGGTAGATGCAGGTTAGCAATATGTCTACACATAAGTTCGGGAGCACATCATGTATCTACGCAACAGCTGGTATGTCGCAGCATGGGATCATGAGGTAGGCGACGGCCTTCTCCCGGTAAAAGTGCTGGGTGAGGCCATCGTTTTATACCGCAAGATGGACGGCGTTGTCGCGGCGCTTGAAGATGCCTGCCCGCACCGCAAACTGCCGCTGTCGATGGGTCGGATAAAGGGCGATACTGTTGAATGTGGCTATCACGGCCTGACGTTTGATTGCACAGGAACCTGCACGCGGGTTCCGGGGGTGGAGAAAATCCCGCATGTGGCGCGGGTTCAGTCTTATCCGATCGCGGAACGCTATGGCCTGCTCTGGGTTTGGATGGGGGATGTCGACAAAGCCGACCCGTCGTTGATTTTCGATGTAGATCATTGGGGCGACCCCGCTTGGGGTCTCAATCGCGGCGAGTCGATGGTGCTGGATTGCAATTATCTGCTGATGACCGACAACCTGCTGGACCCTTCGCATGTGGCTTGGGTTCACCAATCGTCCTTTGGCAATGCCGCCGCTGAAGAGGCTCCGCTGGAAACCACTGTCGGCAGCGATGGCGTGACGGTTTGGCGTTGGATGTTGGATGTGGAGCCTGCGCCGTTCTATGCGCCCTATTTGGCGTTCAAAGGCAAATGCGACCGCAAGCAGCATTACGAGGTGCGCTACCCTGCGGCGGCGATCATCAAGGCAATCTTCTGCCCTTCTGGCACGGGCGGCGAGGGCAAGCCGTTGCACGCTGATACCTTCCTGATGGACAGCTATAATTTCATGACCCCGGTCGATGAAAACCAGACCAAATACTACTGGTTTCAAATGCGCAATTTCGCGCCGGATGATGCCGAGATTTCGGCGCAGTTCGCCAAATCCGTGCGCGGCGCCTTCGATGAAGATCGGGCTGTGCTGACAGCGGTTCACCAAGGATTGGCCCATAAACGCACGCCAAACCTTGATCTGAAGATCGACCTCGGCCCGATGCGCTTCCGTCGCAGTCTGGCCAAATTGATTGAGGCAGAGCAGGCTCAGAAAGCCGCGGCTGAATGACGCCCGGTATCGACCAGTCTGCGCAAGGCAAAAGTGGTTTTCGCGACCTGAAAGTGGTTGCGAAAATCGTCGAAAGCAGCCTGATCACGTCGTTTCACCTGGAAGCGTCGGATGGATCGGCGTTGTCTGCTTTCCGTCCCGGTCAGTTTCTGGTGTTCAAGATCGCCTCTGTCGATGGCAAAGGCCATGTGCTGCGCAACTATAGCCTGTCCGGCTCGCCCGATGATCTGAGCCATTACCGCATCTCGGTGAAGCGTGAGTCGTCGGCGGGGCCAGGCTTGCCGGTCGGGTTAAGTTCAAATTATCTGCATGACTGCATCGGTGTTGGCGATGTGTTGGCCGTCGACGGCCCGCGCGGTGCATTCGTGCTGGATGAGGCGAGCGAGCGTCCGGTTGTTCTGCTCAGCGGCGGGGTCGGGCTGACACCGATGGTGGCGATGCTGCATGCTCTGGCGCATCGCTCGGCCCGTCGCACCCTGTTTCTACATGCTTGCGAAAACGGCGACGTGCATGGCCTTCGCGATGAGGTCAATGCGCTGATCGGGCGACGCCCCGGCCTGTCGGCGCATTATTGCTATCGTGCGCCAAGTGCCGAGGATCGTGCTGCGGGCCATTTCCATAGCGAAGGGTTCATCACCCGAGATGTGATGCAAAGCCTGATGTGTCTGGACGATTACGACTTTTACCTTTGCGGCCCGCCGCCGTTCATGCAGGCGATGTATCAAACCCTGCGTGGTCTTGGTGTGGCCCAGGACCGGATCGCCTATGAATTCTTCGGCCCTGCCACGGTGCTTGACGCCGAGACCAAACCAAAGCCGATCACCCCGACGATTCTGCCAGCCACCGATGGGGCGATCACCGTCGAGTTCCGCAAGTCGGGGATCATCGCCGAGTGGAATGCAGGGGCCCCGTCGCTTTTGTCTTTCGCCGAAGATCAAGGCATTCAGCCGGATTTCAGCTGCCGTGCGGGCATTTGCGGCACCTGCGCGTCGCGGATCGTTTCGGGTGAGGTGAGCTATTTCGAAGACCCGCTCGAAGATGTAGCGCCCGGTGAATTGCTGCTGTGCTGCGCGCGTCCGAAAACCGCTATCGTATTGGATCTGTGATGACCGCTTCGCTTGAAACCAAAGCAAACTCCGGCGCGGCATCTGCGGCGTTGCGGGTCAATCCGTATGTGGCAGCCCTACCGCCCTACAATGCTGGAATGTCGCTGGCACGCGCTCAGGCGCTGAGTGGGCATGACGATTTGGCGCGGCTTGCCAGCAACGAAAATCCCGATGGCTGCTCACCCGCTGTTTTGGCGGCTTTGGCCAGCGGTGGTTTTGAGCCTTGGCGCTACGCTGATCCGGCCTGCACCGCGCTGCGTGAAGCTTTGGCGGCGCGGCTTGGGGTCGATGCAAACGTGATCGTGGTGGGCAATGGCTCAGAGGAAATGATCGCCGCAATTTCGCGTGGCGTGCTGGTCGCTGGCGCGCAGGTGGTGACCGTGGTGCCAAGCTTTGGGCTGCACGAGATCGAACCCTTGGCGGCAGGCGCCTCTGTCCTGAAAGTGCCGATGACCGCGACGGCGGGTTTTGATTTGCCAGCGCTTGAGGCCGCAATAGCCGTCGGCCCGCGCGTGGTGTTCTTGTCTTCGCCTTGGAACCCGGTTGGGCCTGCGCTGAACAAGTCGGCCTTGCAGCGCCTGATCGCCACCGTGCGGCCCGGCACGTTGTTTGTGCTGGACGAGGCCTATTTCGAATATGCAGATGCAAGCCTGCCTGATGGTATTGAGGTGCTGCGCAACAGTGGCATCGCGTACGTCGTGTTGCGGACCTTTTCCAAAGCTTACGGTTTGGCCGGGCTGCGCGTCGGCTATGCCGTCTGTTCAGACCTCGAAATTGCGCGGGTGATCGCGTCGGCTAAGACCCCGTTCAACGTGAATGGGGCGGCGCAGCTCGCCGCCGTGGCAGCGCTGGAGGATGAGGCTTGGATGAAGGCCTCGGTCGCGCGCATCGTGACGGAGCGGGACCGCGTGGCCGCTGACTTGGCTGCAATGGGGCTTCATGCCGCCCCGTCACAGACCAACTTTCTGTTCTTTGACACCGGGCGCGACAGCGCCGAAGTGGCTGCCGCGCTGTTGCAAGACGGCATCATCGTAAAGCCATGGCGCGAAGCGGGTTATACGACTTGGTTGCGCGCCACGATTGGCAAGCCTGCGGACAATGATCGCCTGATTGCCTCGCTGCGTAAGCAGGTGGCCTGATGATGACGAAGCTGGCAGCAGCCCCAGACCGCTCAGCGTTGCGTCAAGCGTTGAGCGCGGCGGTTGGCGCTGCCCATGTGCGTGATGAAGCGGCACCAGACCACGGTGCTACGTTGTTTGTCCTGCCGGGATCAACCGCCGAGGTCGCCGCCGTCGTGGCCATCGCCCGGTCGCATGGGGTCAGCATTGTTGCGCAAGGCGGTCATACCGGTTTGGTGGGCGGTTGCCAGTCACATCCCGGTCAAATCGTGCTGTCACTGACCCGGATGGCGTTGATTGAAGCGGTATATCCGGACGAGCGTGTGGCCGTCGTACAGGCGGGCGTGGCGCTGGAAGTGTTGCAGACTGCAGCGCTGATGCATGGGCTGGAACCCGGCATTGACCTTGCCGCGCGCGGAACGGCTACGATTGGCGGTATGGTGTCGACCAATGCGGGTGGCATCATGGCGCATCGCTACGGGGTGATGCGGCATCGCGTGCTGGGGCTGGAGGCGGTTTTGCCCGATGGCACGATCTATTCCGACATGACACGCGTGGTGAAGAACACCGCAGGTTATGATCTGAAGCACCTGTTTATCGGCGCGGAAGGCACGCTTGGAATTGTCACGCGGGTGGTGATCAAGCTGGAGCCGCTGCCGAAGTCCACTGCCACGGTAATGCTGGGCCTGCCCTCGGTGGCTGCGACACTGGAGGCGATCAGCCTCGCGCTGCGCTGTGATGCGGGGCATTTGCGGGCTGCTGAAGGATTGTGGCAATCCTATATTCAACTGACTGCACGGGCACAGGGTTGGTCGGAACCAAGCTTTCCACTGGATCAGCCGATCTGTCTTTTGGTGATGCTGGGCGGCGGCGATCAAACTGATCTGAACGAGGGTATCGAGCAGATCTTTGGCGCGATCCTCGATCACTACCCAACCTCCACCGGCATCATCGCCGCGTCCAAACGGCAAGAGGCCGATTTGTGGCGGCTGCGCGAGGATACCGATCAGCTGTACCGCGCTCATGCGGCAGCCCCGTCTTATGATGTCTCGGTGCCGCTGTCCGAAATCGCGGCCTATGTTGACCATGTCACAAGGAGTCTGGCCCAGATTGACGGTGGCATCACACCCTATGTCTTTGGGCATCTGGCCGACGGCAATCTGCATATTGTGCTGAACCGCGCAGGTCCGCTGGAGGCCGCCGTATCCAGTGCTGTGGAGCATGTGCTTTACGACATCTTGCGCGACCTTGGCGGATCGTTTTCTGCCGAACACGGGGTAGGGGCCAAACGCATATCCGCCTTGGTTGCCACCACTGACCCAGCGAAGCTTTGCACGATGATGCGGGTCAAGCAGGCCCTAGACCCAGACCTGATCATGAATCCCGGCAAAGTTCTGCCGCTCCAGCCCTTAGCCCGCGAGAAATCCCAATGATGCAACCGCGCGATCTGACGCAATCCGCCGACACCAGCCTGCCGTTCGCGTTGGACTATGCCACGATGCGTCAGCGGTTTCTGACGGCCGCCCGTGCTGCGGGTGCGGCCCTTTCGGAACACGTCCATCCGCTGCATGGGCCTGATGGCAAAACGATTGCCACCGATGTCGCCCTGATCGGGTCTGTGGATGCTTCCAAGCTCATGGTGCTGATGTCCGGCACGCATGGTGTGGAAGGGGCTTACGGCTCGGCCTGCCAGACAGCATGGCTGGGGCAGAAGGCGAATTGGGCATTGCCGGATGATACCGCCGTTCTGATGATCCATCTGATCAACCCCTGGGGCACAGCTTGGTCGCGTCGGGTGAATGAAGACAACGTCGATCTGAACCGGAACTTCATTGATTGGACTGTAAAACCACCCGAAAACCCCGGCTATGCCGATCTGCATCCCGCCTTGGTCGTGGCGGCTTGGGATGGGCCCGAACGGATCATGGCGGATGAGGCCTTGGCCGAATGGATCAGAACCAAGGGTCAGACAGCGGTGTCTTCGATCATCGAGGCCGGGCAATACGCCTTTGCAGACGGGCTGTTCTATGGGGGCGATGCCCCGGTCTGGTCGAACCGCGTACTGGCCGCCGTATTGGCCGAGTTTGGTCAGAAAGCCGGGCAGGTCATTGTGTTTGATCTGCACACCGGAGCAGGGCCATATGGCTACCCGGCGCTGTTGTCGGTCAGCCCGGTCGATCATCTGGGGTTGGCTTGGGGCGCGCAGATTTTTGGCCCCGCGATGGTGCCAGTCATCACCGATGCAAGCGCTACGACCCAGACAGGTATCGCGGCCACGGCCACTGGCTATGTCTCGGATTTCGTGCGCAAGGCCATGCCGCAAGCGCGGGTGCTGCCCTTGGTGATGGAATGTGGCACGCTGAGCAGTACAGAGATGCAGCGCCGCGTCGTTGACGACAACTGGCTTCACCTTTACGGCAAGCCCGAGTCCGAGCGCGGCCAGCGCATCAAGACAGACTTGCTGCACGGCTTCATTCCGCAAGACGAGAGCTGGCAACAGATCTGCCTTGCCAGCAGTTTGCGCCATTTTGACAGGGCCTTGGCCGTGCTGAAAATGGTCGAAGCAAAACCGGGTGCTGCCGCCGTGCGGGCGATCCCAGTGGCGGTTGTCCCCAAGGGCACCCCGGCGGTCGAAGTGGTTGATCTGCATAAATCCTTTGGTGCGTTGGAGGTCTTAAAGGGCGTAAACTTGACCGCCTATCCGGGCGAGGTGGTGTCCATGATCGGCTCCTCCGGGTCGGGCAAAAGCACCATGCTGCGCTGCATCAACCTGCTGGAGCAACCAAACTCTGGTCGGGTGGTGATTGACGGTGAGTTGGTGCGGATGAAGGCCCATGCCAAAGGCGGCAAGACAGCCGCCGATCCGCGCCAGATCGAACATATCCGCGCCCGTGTTGGGATGGTGTTTCAGAATTTCAACCTTTGGCCGCATATGACGGTGTTGGAAAACATCGTCGAGGCACCGATCCATGTCCTGAAAGAGGCGCGCGCTGACGCCGTGGAGCATGCGCATGGCCTGCTGAAAAAGGTTGGGCTTTCCGAAAAGCACGCGCATTATCCCGGCCAACTTTCCGGCGGCCAGCAACAACGCGCCGCCATCGCGCGCACGCTGGCGATGCGCCCGAAAGTTATGCTGTTTGACGAACCGACCTCGGCACTGGACCCCGAACTGGTCGGCGAGGTGCTGCGCGTGATCCGCCAGCTCGCCGAAGAAGGCAACACAATGATCCTTGTAACGCATGAAATGCAGTTCGCCCGTGAGGTCAGCCACAAGGTGCTGTTCCTGCATCAAGGCCGCGTCGAGGAAGAAGGCCCCCCGGCCGATCTGTTCGGCCAACCGCGTTCCGAGCGTTTGCGCCAGTTTCTGGCCCGGACGTTCTGAGACTGACACTGTGATCGAGTTAGCCAGAACAGGGTGAAATCGGTGCGGTGAAGACCAAAAAGAAACCAAATTCAACAAGGAGACGGACATGAAATTGAAAGTTCTTTCGCTCATCGCTTTGCTCGCAGGGGCAGCGACGGGCGCACAGGCCGAAGGCCAGCTGAAGATCGGCACCGAAGGCGCCTATCCGCCGTGGAGCATGGCCGACGCCAACGGCGCGGTCACCGGCTTTGACGCTGACGTGGGCAACATGCTGTGCACCAAGCTGGCCATGGAATGTGTGTTTGTGGTTCAGGCCTTTGACGGCCTGATCCCGGCGCTGCAGGCCAAACAGTTCGACATCATCATCTCGGGCATGTCGATCACCGCCGACCGCAAGAAGGAAATCAACTTCTCGACCGGTTATGCTGAACTGGCCAACAAGGTTGTCGTTGCCAAAGATTCCGACCTTGCGGGCATCACAGAGATCCCGGCGCTGTTGGCAGCACTTGACGGTCACTCGGTTGGCGTGCAAGCGGGCACCACGCACGCCCATTTCATGGAAAAGTTGGCCCCGACCGCGACGCTGAAATCCTACGGCACCTTGGATGAAATGCAGATCGACCTTGCCAATGGTCGCGTCGATGCAGGCTTTGCGGATGCCTCTGCGCTGCAAAGCTTCCTTGACAAGCCCGAGGGTGCGGACTTCCAGTTCGTCCCGGTCAACATCACCAGCACCTATGACCCGACCTTGGGAGAGGGCATCGGTGTCGGCATCCGTCAGGATGACACCGAACTGAAAGCCAAGATCGACACCGCCCTTTGCGAGTTGATCGCGGATGGTTCGATCAAGGCCTCCAGTGAGAAATGGTTCAAAATGGATATCTCGCGCCCCTGCCAATAACGCCCGACTGGGAATTCAAGAATAGTCCGCGCCCGGCCTCGGTTGGGCGCGTGCTTCAGATAACAGGATGAAGCGATGGAATTTGGCTTATTGCAGGTATGGGAGGGCGGCTGGATCGGTGCGATCCTGCGCGGCGCCGCTGTCACCATCGCCGTCGGGGTGGCCAGCATGATCTTCGGGCTGATCATCGGCACGATCTGCGGCCTGATCAAATGGCGCGCGGTTTTCGGACTGTCGCAACTGGTTGATCTCTACACCTCGGTCATCCGCGGCGTGCCAGAGCTGTTGATCATCTACCTGCTGTTTTTCGGCTCGGTTGAATTTGTCACCAAGATCGCGACGGCCTTCGGCTTCGCGGAACTTGCCGATGCAGGCTATGCGTTCTTTATCACCGTGGCCGCGATCAGCGCCATTTCCGGGGCCTATTCGACCGAGGTTATCCGCGGGGCACTGGCGGCAATTCCAAAGGGCCATATCGAGGCCGCCGTCGCACTGGGCTTGCCCAGCCGTCGCATCTTCGCGCGCATCATCGCCCCACAGATGCTGCGCATCGCCTTTCCGGGGATCAACAACGTCTGGCAAACCACGATCAAGGACACGGCGCTGGTTTCCGTAGTCGGCCTGCAGGAATTGATGCGCACCGCCTTCATCGGCGCGGGATCAACGCGCAATCCGCTTATCTTTTACGCCATTGCGGCCATAGTTTACTTGATGATCACGCTGATCAGCCAGGTCGGTTTCAACAAAGTAGAAGCCGTCTTGTCACCTCGGAAAGCGAGCTGAGCCATGGAACTTATTCAGCTGGCCGTTCCGGTGCTGCTCAAGGGTCTTTGGATGACCCTGACGTTGACAGCCATTTCCGTCGCCATCGGATTTAATCTTGGCCTCGGTCTTGCGCTTATGCGCGGATCAGAAAATCCTTGGGTGTCAGGGTTTGCGCGTGGCTACAGTACCGCGTTTCGGGGCACGCCGCTTTTGGTGCAGATCTTCCTGATCTACTACGGGCTTGGGCAGATCAAATTCATCCACGACACGCCCGTCCTGTGGTGGATTGTCAGCGAGGGTTCGCGTTGCGCGGTACTGGCGCTTGCGCTGAACACCGCAGCCTATACGTCGGAAATCCTGCGCGGTGGGCTTGTGGCGGTGCCCGTCGGTCTGGTCGAAGCGGCCAAGGCCTGCGGCATGTCACGCATGGTGCGGTTTCGCCGTATCGAGTTTCCGCTGGCGATCCGTCAGGCCTTGCCCGCCTATGGCAATGAGCTGGTGTTGATGGTCAAGGGCACCAGCCTTGCCTCGACCATCACGGTTCTGGAAATCACCGGCTACGCCAAGCGCCTGATGAGTCAGACGTTTGCGATTTTCGAGGTTTTTGCCATCGCGGGGGTGCTCTACTTGATCCTGAATCTTGCTTTGATCGGCGCGATCCGATTGGTCGAGCGCCGATTGATGCGCCACACTCAGCCCGCAGCGCAAAGCCTCGCTGCAGATGCGGTGCAGGCAGTCTGACATGAAACTGCTAGAATAACCTAGCGGGCTTGGCTTGATGATGCCCGTTGGCCGAGAAATTCGGGGGAAAGGGAAAGACAGTTGAGTTGAGGCGCGGTCGAACCAAGCCGTTGCATGACCCCTGTGAAGTGCCGGGCAACAGACACTTATGACCGCGAAATATAGGGCCTTAGCTGTCAAATGTCGCTGGGTGCAATGATTGCATCGGCAATCTCAGTCACTGACGTCTTCGATTTCAGGGGTTTCTCCTGGATTCGCGCATAGGATTCCTGTTCCGAGATATTTCGTTCGCAAGACAGAATGGCAACGGCCTGCTCGATCCGCGGTCGGGCGCGCAAGGTCTCGTCGAGAGATTTGATCCGTTGTTTCAGTCGGCTTTCATGCCCGGCCATGCCCAAGGCAGTCGTGATCGCGGCAAGGACTCCAAAAATCCGCAGCGGCTTGGACAGAACACCGTGGACGTGTTGGCGTTCGATTTCCTCTAAAATATCTGGGGTTTCATAGGCGATGATCGCAACCCTTGCCGCATCGCCGCCTTCGGTCATCCATGTCGCCGGTTCGGCCTGCCCGGAACCGCTGAGGAGAATGATCGCGACATCATAGGGGTCGGAAAGCTGGGCCGGCGACGGCCACTGGCTTTCGGTCTGGCAGCCAATGCATCGAAGCTGGTCGACCAGCATTTTGCGGTCCTCGTCATCAGGATGGATGACAAGAATGCGGACCCGGTGCAGGCGACGCAGCAGAGAGTTTTGCGCGTTGGGAGGGCGGTCACTCATAAGGTCATCATTGCACTGACCAAACGATCATAGGTATTCAAATAGGGGTCGGCGCGAATCACGGTCGGTGACTGCCAGATAATGTCACATTGCCCGGCCCATTGGCTTTGCCGATCAGCGGTCGAATTGAGAAATGATTGGTCTCGGTGTCAATATACACATCTCCGCCCGGCGCTTTGAACGCGGCACCGGACAGAGCTCCGAGGATGGTGCCGGTATCTTCCGATGCAGCCAGTTCAAGGGCGTTGGGATAGAAATGCAGCAGAGAATAGGCGACTTCGCTGTAAACCCCCGGCCCGCCGGAGCCATGCATGCGGCGAAACTTGACAACAAAAGCCACGTTGGCAGGGGTGCGCAAGCGTTCCGAAATAGGGGGGCAACAGCCAAATGGCCAAGCCGCGCCTCGGGTCGCATTTGGGCAAGTTCAGATTCGGTTGCGGTCAATGAAGCGATAGGGGCGCGGATAGCGGACCCGGTCACCTCGGCATAGGCATCATTGAAAGCGACACTATTGCGGCCCACTATCGTTGAAAGAACGGCATCTGCCCCTTGTGACGTCACCAGCTTTGCGGCTTGCATGGGTGCACACGCGCCGTCCATCGAAGGACTGCCAGACACCCATCATCCAGGGTACCCGGACGGGAAGCATTGGCAAAACCAAGGCGTCCCAATCGCCAAGTCCAGCGGCCAAATGCGCGCCGCGGTCTGCCCTGATCTGCCGGGCTTGCAAAAGATCCTGCGCCTCAAGCTGGCTGTCTGCCTCCAGATGGGGGCGGGTGACTGGCGAGAAACTGGCACCGGTCAGGGCAGGCAACGGTCGATGATAGGCCGTCGCCTGCACAGTGCAGAATGGCGTTTGACCTGCCCCCCGGAAACGCCCTCATTTTAATGTAGAGTCTGCCCAATCCTGAAGGAGCAGACGAATGCGAAAGAGCCGTTTCACCGAGACCAGATTATTGCGATGATCAAAGAGCAGGAAGTCGGGCTGACTGTGGCAGAGGTCTGCCGCAAGCGCGGCATCAGCCCCGCGAGTTTTTACAAGCTGAAGGCCAAATATGGCGGGATGGACGTGTCTGATGGCCGACGCCTTAAGCAGCTTGAGGACGAGAACGCAAAGCTCAAGCGGCTTGTGGCGGACACGATGCTGGACGTTGTCGTGCTGAAAGACCTGCTGGGAAAGCGCTGACGACACCTGCCCAGCGGCGCGAAGCGGCGATCAAGGCGCTGCGGGACCACAAAATCTCGCAGCGTCGGGTCTGCGACCTGGTTGGTGTCGACCCCAAGGCCGTGCGGCGCGCCCGCCCGCCTGATCATGCGGATATCCGTTTGGAAATGAACAAGATCGCCGAGAAGCGGCGTCGGTTTGGCTATCCGTTGGCCGGTAGGCGATTGCCTGCAATCGCCGTAAGGCGGCGCATTGGTGTCATGCTGGAACGTGTGGGCATGGTGATGAACGAAAAGAAGCTTTACCGGATTTGCATCGTGCAGTTCTGCGCCGCGGTGTCGATCTGGCTTCCGTTACCAGCCCGGGCCATCCTGATCTTCCTCGGTGCCGGGGTACCGCGCCTGCGCAGGGCATTCATCAGTTGTATCCGCTTTGGCGCTCCCGGTGGGATCAGGAGTAATCACTGCGGGTTTGACCGCGAGGCAAAATGCAGCGACCATCGGATCTTGCACATCCAGTTCGGCAACATCGTCATTGCTGTCAAAAACGACCAGACTCCGGTCACCGATGAACACCGCGATGGCCGCTTCAGGCAGTCCTCGAGCCTTGCTTCCTTGATGAAACCGCGCGCAATCGCGGCGATGCGGATCAGGCGCTGTCCGAGCGGCGCAGGACGCGGCCCCCCAGCTGCTGGGCCATCTGTACCGTTATCCCGCTCTGGTGGCGGATTTCGCTTAGCATCATCGCCGCCGTGCGATCCTCTACTTCTTCTAGGCTGGAGATCTGGTCGATCAAGATCTGCAGCAGTCCCTGCGGGGTTTCCCCGACCGGCCCCTGCTGGCTCTCCGCTTCCACCACAGCCAAGAGCTTCTTGAGACCATGAGCAATCTCGTTCGTGTTTCGTGACAGGGACCGTTGACCTTTTGTTCGGCGGTGAACCCGCCCGGCTGAAGCCGCAGCAGACGCGCGAAGCGCTCAAAGGTTTCGGGCCAGCAGGAAAATGCGCGATTGATCGCTTGGATCAAAGGCCGCAATTCCGGCAACCTACCCTTTCGCATGGTTGACCGGATCTGTGTCGCAACGCCGTGCCGCGCGTCAAACAGGCGTGGTTCATTCATGTTGAATGCGACGCCCGCCGCTGTTGCTAGGCATCCGTCTCTGCCTTCGACCGTTGAAGGTTGATCGACCGCCCGGCAATACTGCCTACGCATTGGATCAGATCACCAAGGCATGCTTCGACCCGGCCAGGCTGTCGAATATCTCTTCGTTGAGGCCCTCGCCCCGCAAGCTGCCGTTGAAGCTCTCGACGTAGCCTTTTTGCTTGGGCTTGCGGGATCAATGTAACGCAACTCGACTTTGTTGTCGTTCGGCGGCATCACACCCGCGCAGAAACTAAAAATGGCCGCATCAATTCACGACAACGCCCCGTTAAAAATGGGGGGATTACCGTCCGGCATGCTCCATCCGTTTGCGCCTTGCCGGTTCAGCGGCTCGACGAAACTGCCGCGCCGGATCACGCAATCTGCGAGATATGCAAAGGCGGAAATCTCGACATCGTTTTCGACAGTAACGCCGGGGGCGAATACGACATTCGGCCCGATTGTTATGTCGCGTCCGAGTTGGGTGTCGAAGGAAAAGAACACGGTTTCCGGCGCGATCATCGTCACGCCATTCTCCATCGCCTTCGCTCTGGCGCGACGCTGAAACGCAGCCTCGGCTGCTGCAAGTTCGATGCGCGAATTCACGCCAAGCGCTTCATCCACCTCGCAGAGAACTATGCTACAGTCTTTGCCTTCCGAGCGTGCGTGGCCGGCAACATCGGTCAGAAAATACTCTTTTCGAAAGTTGTTATCTGAAAGTGCCGGAAGCCAACGCCTTGCATCTGCAGTGTCAAACGCCATCACGCCGGAATTGCACAAAGTAACGGCTGCCTCAGCCGCGCTGGCGTCGCCTGACTCGACAATACGTTCGAGGCCGCCATCTTCATTGCGTATCAAGCGGCCATAGCGGAACGGATGCGGCGTCTCAAAACCAAGCACAGCTACCCGCCCCGGAGCCGCGACAAGTTTTCTCAACGTCTCCGGGCGGGTCAGCGGCGTGTCGGCGTAAAGCACCATGATCCGCCCCTCGAACCCAACCAAAGCCGAAAGAGCACACAATGCGGCATTGCCCGTACCGCAAGCGCGCGGCTGAACCGCGATGCTCACTTCGGGATTAAGCCTGCGCGCAGCGGCGGCAACGTCTGTGCCATCGGCGCTAACCACAACCACACATCGCTGCGGTGCAAGTGCCTCGGCGGTGCGCAGGGCGTGACGCAGAAGCGAGGCGCCAGCGAGCTTGTGCAGCGGTTTTGGGCGGTTTGAATTCATACGCCCGCCCGTGCCTCCAGCAAGTATCACGATGGCAAGCGGAGGTAGGGGTTGTTCGAGCATCTTATCCTCCCACGAATTGGCGAAAGCGGCGCGGTGGCGGTCTTGGAAATGTGGCGGTCTTGGAAATCTCTCAAATGGCTTAGATTGCGTGCGGGCTGGCAGGCTGGTCAATGATGCCGATGGCAGAGGGGCGAGCAATCCGACGGCAGAAACCCGTAAAGACCGCCCGGTATCATCTCTCGTTATTGAAGGGCCAATGTGGCGGGTGGCTGAAGATCAGTGTCAGGTGCCATCCATGCAGTAAGCGGCGGCGCATCTGCTGTCCGTTTGACCTCAATCACGTCACCGGGTTCGATCTTGCTGTCAAAGCTCACAGGTTCAGGCGCTTCGGCATCGCTGTGAAAAACCGTGATCTGCGGAATCTCTGCCCCTTCGGCGAGGCTCACTGGTGCGACCCCCATTTCGCGCAGCCTTTCATCGGCAGCAATGAGCCGGGCGCGCTGCTGTGCCGCATCAAGTCTGGCTTTTTGC
This sequence comes from Cypionkella psychrotolerans, assembly GCF_001294535.1. Lineage (GTDB taxonomy): Bacteria > Pseudomonadota > Alphaproteobacteria > Rhodobacterales > Rhodobacteraceae > Cypionkella > Cypionkella psychrotolerans. The sequence continues at coordinate 54,830 of NZ_LGIC01000090.1, forward strand.
AATTCATCGAGCAGATCAAGGCGTCGCTGCTCTGCTGCCCGCTCGCTCTCGCGCGAGATGTCGTTGCGCTGCCGTTCGAGCTGCATGAGGCTGACTTGGGTTTGCAGACGGCGTGTGGACGAAAACAGCGCAGCACTGCGAAAGTCTTGCAGCCGCGCCGTTGTCAGAATGCCCTTTTTGATCGAGTTTGTCGCTTCGGTCAGAGCATCAGCGTCGGTCTGCTCGACTGCTTTTTCGACCTCGAACTCTTTGCGCATCACATCAGCCTGACTTTCGATCTGTTTCAGCTGGGCGCTGAGAAACCCGCTTTCATTCTGAAGGTTTTTGGTCCGCGTTTCGTAAATATCTGACTCAACGCGTAAAAAAATGTCAATCGCATCATCCCGCTCCGGTGCCGCGGGCCAAGCAGAGCGATCAAATTCCACATCTTCGCCAAGTTCTTTTTTCAAACGCCAGACACGCGCGCTGGCCGCAACGGCGGCATTCCAAGCCACCGTATAGTCAGAGCGCAGCGCCGACGGGTTGTATCCGGGTGTAATGGGAACCACCGAGATCACCCCGCCGGATGCGGCGATCACTTGCCGAACGGTCATTCCCGGTCGGAACGGACGCTCCCCCGGCTGGGTGACATCGCCACTGACAAAGACTGGCCGATACTCGACCACCGAAGCGGACACGTCATCATACTCCACCACCCGCGTCACTTGACTGCCATCGGGTAGAAATATCATGCGCAGGCGACTGGAGAGTGTGGCTCCGATCCGGTCGCGGATTTCTGAGATCGGTCGTCCTGCAGCCTTGATAACGCCGACCCCTGGGAAGCTCAGGCTGCCGTCGATCTGGATCGCTGCACGCGTGCCCATTTCAGGTATGCCAGTCACAGAAAACTCGATCACGTCGCCCGCCTGAAGGCGGTATTCTTGCGCGATTGCGGCGACACTGCAGGCTGCGATCGAGATCGCAACTACGGCGCACAGATGAGATACCCGCCGCAGGGCCGGACAGCGGCAGGCAGTATCATGTCGCATAATTGACCTCTTGGCGTACACGACCTTCTTGGAACTGGCTTCTCCACCACGCCACTGTGCGCTTCATCCCCTCGCTGAACTCGACTTGAGGTTTCCAGCCAGTTGCCCGGTTGAAGCGGGTGTAATCGGCGAGCAGTTCTTTTACTTCGGATTTGGACGGACGCAGCCGGCTGACCTCTTGCACAACCGGCTTGGTGCAGGAGGTCAGTTTCAGCACCAGATCGACGACATCCTTCACAGTTACCGCCGCCCCGGATCCCGCGTTATACGGTGTTCCGAACGAGATCGAGGCGGCGCTGCCCGCCGCGAGGAATGCCGCTGCAGTGTCCTGCACATAGGTAAAGTCGCGGATCGGCGTTAGATCCCCGACGCGGATCGAAGTTACCTCCGGATCTAGCGCCTGACGTAGGATCGTCGGGATCACTGCGCGCTCACTTTGGCGCGGGCCGAAGGTGTTGAACGGCCTTAGGATGACGACCGGAAGATCATGCGAGCGCGCAAATGCCTCGGCAAGCATATCGGCACCGATCTTGGTGGCAGAATAGGGCGACTGCCCTTGAAGCGGATGCGTCTCGGCGATGGGCACGGTGATTGCGGTGCCATAGACCTCACTGGTAGAGGTGTGTACGACACGGCGCACATCATACTCGCGGGCCGCCTCCAGCACGTTCAGAGTGCCCAAGATATTGGTATCCACATAGGACTGCGCTGCGACATATGAATGGGGGATCGCAATCAATGCGGCAAGATGGAATACCGTATCTTGCCGCGAGATCAGCCGCCGCACCAGCGCTGCGTCGCGCACATCGCCGCGGATGACATTCATCTGCTCGCGCGTAGCCTGCGGCAATCGGTCGATCCATCCCAGCGAGTCAAAAGAGTTATAGAGACAGAGCGCAGTCACATTCGCTTCTGCCTCAACCAACCGCTCGACCAGATGCGATCCAATGAAGCCATCTGCTCCGGTTACGAGCACATTGCGCCCCGAATAGTTGCATGCGTTGAGGTGCAGAAAGCTGGTCATCCTGGATCCTTTCATTCCCCGGCTATGATGATATCCATTTTCCGAGCGCCGTCGGATGGTTCGGATGCAGCGGGCATCAGCTCCAACTCTGGCACCTTGCCAAGCACTGCAAGGATGCCGCGTCCGATCCACAAGATATCGCTCCAGACCGTGCGCCGAGAGTAATAGGCCAGATCAAGCGCTGCCTTCGCCGGGAACAGGGTCTCGCGGTAAAACTGCACAGGGTCTTTACCGGCAGGATAAAGGCAGCATTCATTGCGAAATGCGACTTGGCTGGGGCCGAAGATACCGGGGCGATATTGCAACAACGGCAGCTCACGTGCGGTGAAAGCCTCGGCAAAAGCCATGCTTTCCGGCCTTGGCCCAACGATGGCCATATCTCCGCGGATGATATTGTACAGCTGCGGCAACTCATCCAGCTTCGTGCTTGCCAGAAAACCGCCTAACCGGGTCATGCGGTTGTCATGCTTCATGGTCAGCGGACTGCCTCCCGCCGAGGTGGGGTGAAACTTGCGGAATTTATACATCTGAAACCTGCGCCCGCCCCGTGCGATGCGGGTTTGCGCGAAGAAGATCGGAAAACCTGTGTCGATCACGATTGCAATCATGATCAGCAACAGCAGCGGGCTCAAGACGACCAGCCCCACAGACGCGAGGACAACATCAATCACACGCCCGACAGAAAGACTTTGGAATGTTGGAAATCGTGACATTTTGGATCATCCGTAATTGGGTGCAAATGCATTTTCGAGGGCGTTTTCAAGGGTATTCACGACGAGTTCGACATCTGAATCGTCCATTTTCGGGTGAAGCGGCAACGTCAGTTCGCGCCGATGAAATTCCTCGGTCAACGGTAGGTGCAGCCCCGGCGCGCGCTGGCGGTAATACGACAGCGTATGAACCGGTGGATAATGGATAGTCGTTTGAACGCCAGCCAGGTGCATTTCGGCGGCGGTCCGATCGCGATTAGCACCCACAGGCAACAAAATGGGCATGATGTGATGCGCTGAAAGACCGCTTTGAGGACGCGGCACGACGAACCCCTCGTAGCGGTTCTCCAACCGGGCCAGCAGCGCGCGATACTGCGCGACAAGCGCTGCGCGCCGGGTATTCATCGCTTCTAGGCGGGAGAGTTGCACTAGGCCGATCGCTCCGCGGATCTCATCCATGCGATAGTTGTATCCCAGCATGTCGACATCATAATGCGGCGTCCGCGCGACGAGGCGCTGCATCACGCTGCGCGTCATGCCATGTCCACGCATCTGGCGCACGCGCTCAAGCATTTCAGGATTGTGCATCAGTACCATGCCGCCTTCTGCCGTTGTCATGTTCTTGTTGCCGTAAAAGCTGAAAGCACTTCCGTCGCCATAAGAGCCGACGCCCGCAACGCCGACGGCATGTGCCGCATCCTCGATCAACAACAAACCATGCCGGGAGGCCAAGTCGCGCCACATCCGCCTTTCGGCCATATGCCCCGCATAATGCATGAGCATGATCGCTCGGGTGCGGGATGTGATCTTGGCCTCTGCCTGCGCAATCGACATCAGCGGATGCTGAAGCGCTTCGATATCGACGAGGACCGGCTCGGCCCCGACATATAGGATAGCATTGACGGTTGCCACAAAGGTCAGCGACGGGGCCAGAACCTCGTCGCCGGGGCCAATTCCGAGTGCTTTTAATACCAAATGTAGGCCAGCGGTACAGGAATCCACGGCAACGGCATCCGCCACGCCATGAAGCTCGGCGAACGCGCGTTCAAAAGTCCGCACGCGTTCGCCTAGTGTGATCCAGCCGGATTCGAGCACTGCCATCACTGCGGCACGCTCTTCCGGGCCAAGAACCGGCTCAGCAACAAGCAACATGAAATACCTCTCGATAACTGTTAGAACTTCAAAGTTTGCCGATATTTTCAGAAGCTAGCCTTGATCATGCCCACACAGGCAGCCTGATTACGCCACGAATTCCATCCGTTCATGCGCTGGAGCTTCTTCATCCCAACTCAGTGTCTGGGCGAGTTGAAAATCCTCGACCCGCCCGATATCGAGCCACAGCCCCGTATGCGCGTAAGTTTGCAGGCGTTCGCCACGGTTGAGCAGGCAAAAGGCGAGATCGTCAAAACCAAATGGGATGCAATTGGGAATGAACTTAAAGACTTCGGGCTCCATGCAATAAATTCCCATGCTCATTTGGTTGGTGAACGAGGGCTTTTCCTTAAAGCTGGTAACGCGGCCATCAGATGATTCGATCACGCCGAAATTCATCAGCGTCTCGCGTATCGCGGTTGCAACAGTCACAATGGCACCGCTGCGCTTGTGACAAGCCGCGAAGGCACCGATGTTTAGATCCGTTAAAATATCTCCGTTGATCACCATGAAGGTCGAGTCCAGTTCTGCCTTCAACATCGAGATCGGCCCGATCGTCCCAAGCGGTTCTTTCTCGTCAGTATAGGTGATCTTCATATCCCACTGGTGGCCATCGCCACAGAAGCTTTTGATCAGATGGCCGAGATAACCCGTGGTGATGTAAATTTCGCAAACGTCATTGCGGCGCAGCCATTTTATCAACATTTCCAAGACGGGTTTGGACTGAATCGGCATCAATGGTTTGGGCAGAACCATCGTATATGGACGTAGCCGAGTTCCCTTGCCGCCGCACTGGATAACAGCCTTCATCTTTTGCCTCCCCCCAGAGAAATTTAAATAAAATTCGTGTCATTCGTGTCATTAGAATCGATTGCCTGTCGTGGTAGCTGCATAGTTGTGTAACTAATCCGTGACATATCGTACCCAGAATGAGGCCCCGAGCGAGGTCAATAAGGGATGAGCGCAAAAGGGTTAACCGCGATGCCCCTTTGGTGCCAAGGCCCCGCGAAGCGAAAGCGCGTTTGCATAGACCAACGCCTAAAGGCGGGGCGCGTGCTGCTGATCTGGGTGAACGAGCAGATCACTTGCTCGCAGCGGATGGGTGGTAGCCGCAGATACACCAAGATGTTTTGAGGCTCGTCCATGCTGAACAAGCACCGCCGGCCGTTTTCCGACCAGCGGTGCCTGTGATCGCAGAGCGTAGGCGCGGCCGCTCCCCAACCTCGTGAGAGGCTCCAAACATGGGGGACGGCTTAGTCGGTTTGGCGGACCTACCAGCGATATTGGGGTCACCCGATTACTGAAATGATTTCAGTGCCTTAGACGATGAAGAAATCGAGGTTGGTCACTGCAAGGTTTGGATTGAGCGTTGCAAACTGCACACCTGTGCCAGAGCCATTGCCGTCGGCGTCGAAGAACACCTTGCCCGTGTCGGTCTCGTAGATGATACGGTCGGTGGAATCTGCCGCCAAGCCCGTCGTATTGGCGCGGAAGGCATCGGCAGCGAGCACACCTTCGATCAGTCCAGTAAAGATCGTATTGTCCAGTCGCATAGTATCGTCGACAACGTTGAAATCGGTGATCCGGTCAACATTGTCTGCATGCAGAGCGCTGTTGAATACGAACGAATCCGCGCCGGTCCCGCCCGTTAAGATGTCATTGCCAGCGCCGCCGTAGAGCCAGTCATTGCCCGCTACGCCGTTGAGGATATTGGCCAAAGCGTTGCCCGTCAGTCGATCGTTGCCGTTGCCCGAAGCGATATTTTCGATGTTGAGCAGGGTGTCGATGCCTTGGCCAGTGGCTTGCGCCCCGGTCAGCGACAGATTCACCACAAAATTGGCAATTCCACTGTAGATGGCAAAGTCACTGCCCGCTCCACCGTCGATCAGATCGTTGCCAGCGCCTCCGTACAAATTGTCATTGCCAGCGCCGCCGTAGAGCGAGTCGTTGCCAATTCCGGCGGTGAAGATATTTGCCAAAGTGTTGCCCGTAAGTCGATCATTGCCGCTGCCCGAAGTGATATTTTCGATGTTGAGAAGGGTGTCAATGCCTTGACCAGTGGCTTGCGCCCCGGTCAGCGACAGATTCACGATCACATTGGAAATTCCGCTGTAAGTGGCAAAGTCGCTGCCCGCCCCACCGTCGATCAGATCGTTGCCAGCGCCTCCGTTCAAATTGTCATTTTCAGTGCCGCCGTAGAGCGAGTCGTTACCGCCGTCACCCATAATAATGTCGTTGCCAGCGCCGCCAGCCACATTGTCATTACCGCCAAAACCATGAAGGCTGTCACTGCCGCTGCTGCCGTTCAAAGTGTCGTTGCCTGGGCCTGGGCCTGCGTCGGCATGGCGGCTGATCCATCCGTCACGGGCGTGCGCCCAATAGTCGCGCGCAGCTTGACCCTGCAGGACAGTCCAGCCACTCGGCGGCATTGGATAATCGCTTGGCAACGGAACGTCGGACAGGTTCAGAAAATAGTTGTTTTTCGACTCGATCGTGTGCGCCCACGCATACGCCATGCTACGATAGCTGTGATGATTGACGTCCTCGAGGGCAAACACGTTGTTCACAAAGCGCAGGTTGGGTGTGACCGCGCCATTGGTGGCAGAGTCGGTCTTGATGAAAGAGGAATGCGTCATTGCGCCTTCGTAGAGCGAAAGTTGCAGACGCATTAGCACGCCGTCGATTAGCACGGTCTCGTGATGACCATCGACAGGATTGGCATTGTCCGGATCAACGCTGATGCCACTGAAGGCCCCGTCAAAGAGGCTGTCGCGGATGGTGCCACTTTGCAGGCGGTCATTCTCGACCGCATCATCGCGAATGTTACTTGCCCAGACGCCTTCAATGACGAAATCGGGGCTGTTCCAAGAGACACGAACGGCATCCCAGGAGTTCGAAATGCGCCAGTCACGGATGATGGCGCCGGGCGCATCTTCGGTCCTGATGGCAGCAGAGTTACCCATGGCGTAAACTGTCGCCCAATCACTCGTTTGGTCGATGTTGCCTATGATTGTACCACCTTCGATAACCACATTGGGCGCGCTATATACTAACACTGGGTAAGCGTCGCTTTGGCCGTCACTGGAATTATTGTCCAATATCCAGGTCGCAGCGCTGGCGTCGATTACGGTTCCAGAAGCGAGTCCGGTAACCCTATATGATGAGTATCCGTAGTTCTGAGTTAGGGTAATCGTGCCCATTTGCCGGTTCCTACCTGGTTGCTTTGCTCAATTCGGACGCTCAAAGGCTGTATGTTTCTGACAAAGTCAATCAAGCTCACTGACCCAGTGGCGGCTTTTCGCTCTGTCGATTCGCCTGTATCGTGTGAAAACGGCAGCAAAATGGCGCCGCAGTGACAGGACCGTCCGTCGGTTCTGTCACGGCGTTCAATTGCTTAAAGACGGCACTGTGTTTGAATTGATCGCTGGAAAGTGTCGGTCGCTTTTCCGCCTAACTGGGAATCGCGGGCGGCGGTTTCGCGCTGCTCTCACAAAGATGTGCGAAAATACTTACTTGCTTTTCGAAAAAAATGCGAGATCAGGCCAAGAAATCAAGTTTTGCTTGGGCTCATCCAGTGAATATTTTAGGTGATTCGCATAGAAATAGCGTGCCGAGGCTTCGGCACGCGCACATTTAGTGTCTAAACCTGGTCTGAGCGGCGGCGGCTATTTGATCATCGGCCACCCACAACGTCAGACGATCAGCCAGCCCGAGTCTCCGAGATCGATCTCGATCAATCGACCATCCGCCACATGACTTAGGCCATAGTCGGCGACATAGAGATGCATTTCACCCGAGCCATCGCTGGCCGGGGCAATCTCGATATCTTTGACCGCGACACGGTAATCGTGATCCGCAGAGCGCAAATCCGTCAGTGCGGTTATGGTGTCGATCACGTTGCCATTGCGGTCGAGTTTCCAGATGAGGTCGCTGAAGCCGCCACCAACATAGAAGACGTTATTCGCGGAATCGAAGGCCAGCGCCTCGGGGTCTACGATCATCGTCGGCAGGACGAAGCTGCTGATCTGGGTAGTGCCATGATTGTCTACCTCAATGATCTTGCGGTCGATGCCGTTTACGATGAACAAATTTCCGGTGTTGGTATCAACGGCGATGTCCTCGGGATCGTTTCCGCCTAGGTTCTTCGTGGTGAACGACCATTTAATCACGGTTGGATTGTCGGCGCTCACCGCAATCACTTTATATTTGTCGTCATCCGTAATGTAGAGATTTCCTCTGGTCGCATCGTATGCGAGTCCGGTCGCCTCGGTCGTAAAAGGCATCGCGGTACTTGAGATCGCGCTGCCGTCGAGGCCGACTGAAAACAGATCTACGGGCCGAGAAAACGGCGCCTCGTCGACTTCAGAGTCGGACATGATCAGCGAATTTGAAAAGGGATTATAGGCGACGGCCGAGGGATCTATCATCCCCATGGCCACCAGATCGTGGACGGCAACAACGCTGGGGCCTTCATCGGTGATGCTGGTGTTCGCTATACCCAAGCCAATTGCCACAGCATTGCCGCCTCCAGCAAAACTTGCGGCATCAACCATGAGCGAAAAGCTTTCAACACCTTCGGCCATATTGTCGTTGAGCAGAGAAACCGGCACATAGGCCGTCGTTTGCCCGGCCTTGATCAACACACTGAACGATGACAAAGCCGTGAAATCCTGCCCGCCGATCGCCGTTCCATCCACCGTGCTGCATGTTATCATGACGTCTTGGCTCGCGGCTTGTGAAAGCGCGAGCTTGAAATAGACTGATCCGTCGTCTTCTGCCCGTGGGGAGGTCTCCATCGTAGCCACAGAAACAGACGCGGACTCGGGTGCGCCAAAGGCAATGAACTGATCTGCAGAAAGTGTCGTGCTCGTGACGATCTGGGCGAGCCTGACGGACTTGACCTTACCAGCCCCGTCGGCATCCCAAAACAATTCGGCCTTCACCGCATCGAACACGAACTGCCCATGCCCGATCGCCGTCGCTGCACTACCTGTTACGAAATAGCCCGCGTCCAGCACGCCGCCATTAAATCCAGCCCCTTCCGAGAGACCAAATTCACTGGCCACGATGCCAAGCTTGTCGCCGGCGGAATAGTCGTAAATCTTGTCATAGATGGCCCCCTCAGACTTCAGAACAAATGTGTCTGCGCCCAAGCCCCCGTAGTAGAAATCTCTACCAAATCCACCGATCAGGACGTCGTTGCCATCATAGCCATAAAGCGTGTCCACGCCATCGTCGCCGAACAGCACGTTACTGGCATCATTGCCCTTGATGTTGTTGTCGAGCGCATTGCCGGCGCCATCAATTGCAGCGGTTCCTGCAAGGATCAATTTCTCCAGAAATCCGCCAAGCTTATAGCTGATCGTGCTGCTCACCGTGTCGATGCCGCCGTCGTCCTGACCGGATGTTGTCATCTCGCTGACCACATCGCCCGCGTTATCGACGCGATAAGTATCGTCGCCTGCTCCGCCGAACATCACGTCCCGATCTATACCGCCATCCAGCACATCATTGCCAGCGCCGCCGTAAAGCGTGTCGTCGCCGCCTTTCCCATAGAGCCGATCATCGCCAATCAGCCCCCAGATCAGGTCCGATTTGGCCGTCCCGCCCAACTCCTCACTCAGATCCGTTCCTATGATCGGTTTTGTCCAGATTGGCTTGCCCACTCTCGAATCTCCTCAGTGCAAATTTTTGCAAAAAACGGCCCATCCAAGCGGTTAACACTGACGCTGACTCAGGCTTGTCGCTCATCCCAGTATAAGTGCTCCCCCGCAGAATCTTCCGACTATTATGAGTAGGCTTAAGAGCCTTCGGGGTAGCAATCGCCTGCAGTAACCGAGCGCAGCACCTGAACGCTCCTACCGGGTGTATGCGGTTGATGCAGAGACTGCCTCCTCTTCACGCGGGCGCCGACGCCATTGCGACAGGTTCGCTGTAGCCGCCACGCCGATGCGCGTGCAGATCCACCTGATTGACCACAACTGCAATCGGAATGCTTTGCGCCGTTGCCGAGGAGGCACGCAGCTGTTGCACCGCGGCAAGGGCCGTTCCCGCCTCGGTCACGCCCCAACGCACCGTGAAGATGACGCGATCCACCATCAACGCTAGAAGTCGAGTTTCGGTGGCTCCGCCCACTGGCGCACTGTCGATCAATATGCAGTCGTAATTCTGCCGCAGCTGTTTCAGCAGACCCGAAAAATCCTCGTTTAACAGCACCGTGAGTGGATCCAAATACAAGCGCGGCATGGTCAGATAATCGATGCCATCTTTCTTTGTCGTCCGGATCATGGCTTCCCATGTTGGCTCGTTCGCACGGGTTTCAGCGCCGGGCGTCTTGTCGCGTTTGTCCTTATCAACAAGCGCTGACATTGGGGCATGACGCAGATCGAAATCGATCACCAAAACCCGCTGCCCCAGCCGCTCTGCAAAAGCAGCCAAGCTGCGCACAAGCGTGGATTTGCCGTCTCCCAAAGCGCTGGAAGTCACAAGGATACTGCGCGCCGAACCTCGGGTTGCCGCAACATAGACCGAACGGATCGCCTCGGTATAGGGCGCATAGGGTTCGTTGCGCAGCAGTTGCGACATGTTTGCGCGCACGCGACTCGAGATGGCTGGCACCATGCCGATGCAAGGCGCGTCGAGGGTTTCTTCGACGTCACGTTCACTGCGTAAGCGCTGGTCGAGCCGCTCGAACAGAACCGCAAGAAAACCGCCGATAAGAAGCGACGCAATAAGCGCTGGCGCCACGAAAAGCAGCGGATTTGGCGAACTGGGAAGATCGGGCACATCGGCCATACTGACAACGCGCACGGAGAGGCGAACACTGCCCTGACCCTGGAGATCATCTTTCTGGCGCTGCAGATTCTCATATGCCTCGCCAGCCGCATTCGCCTCGCGTTCCAGTTCGCGCAGACGGATCCACGCGGGCGTCGTCTTGGCATTCGCCTCTTGCAGGGTGGTCAGTTGCTTCTCGATATCACTCAAGCGCGCTGCGACCGCATCACGGCCCAACGTCAGTTGTGTGATCTCAAGCTGCTGATCTTCGCTCAACGGCTGGGTAGCATCACTGTCCGTATTATCCAGCTGATCCGTCGCCGCGACGCGCGCAAAGCCAGTTGGGATCTCAGTGCCTCCCTCGGAGGCGCTGCGGTGTTGAGCTTTGAGGTTCTCGAGCTGCACGTCGCGCGCGGCCAGATCGGACTGCGCGATGATCAGTTGCCGGGTGAATTCTCCAATCTGTTTGTCGTTCGGATCAGAGCCAGCGGCATCGGCCAAGCCAAATTTGATTTTATGTTCGCGCAGAGCGCCCTCGGCCTGATCGATCCTTGCAAGCGCGTCAGGCATGCGATCGGATACCGAACGCAAAGCTTGCGCACGCGCCTCACGCTGAAAGTCAGACTCGTGATCAAGATAGAGTTTGACTGCGCGATTTGCCGCAAGTGCAGCCGTTTCAGGATCGGTACTGCGAAAGGTGACCGCAACCAGACGCGACTGGCGCTCCTTGTAGACGTTCAGGCCCTGATCGAGCGCGTTGTAATCCAGCACTGACGGTGCGGAAGTGGTTGGCATTTTGATGGTATCGCTTTGAGTAGGCTCCGCCAACGCAACCGTTCCGGTCGAGCCGGGATCAAGTTCAAAGCTCTTTGTCAAGCGGCGCAAATGGCCAGGCGAGTTCAGCATTTCGACCAGCGTGTCCACCGCAGCGTCTTCGGAGCGCTCGGGCCCGATCTGCGCCTCTGCCTGGTAGAGCAGCTGCGCCTTCGCCGTGTAATAGGGCGGAAGGGTTAGCCCGATCGCCGTGGCAGCGGCACCACCCAAAAGTACAATCGAAGCGATGAAACCGCGGCGCCGCCGCAGCAGCAACATGATCTGGCTAAAGTGCAGATCGTTAGAACGGCGATGGATCATAGTAAAATACCTTCACGAAAAGAGCCGCGTAGAGGACAGGTCGCGCTAACAAGAACCAACGTGCAATTGCCAAACCAACGGCCAGTAGAGTCACCGTATGACGCGGTGGCCAATCGACATCGGAAACATTGATCTAGGATTCCTCCGCGGCAAAGCTTCAACGTTAATTTCTATCTTTTACAGGGCCTTTACGCGCCATCTGACTCTCGCACCGTCTTTGGCGCGTATGTGGCAATATGACTTGGTTATCGCACGGCCTGAGACATGCGCGAAGCACCATACGGAGTAAGAACACTAACCCCAAAGAGGTGGTGGGCTATTAGTTTCCTAATAATTTTCGTTCATGGCGCTGTCATCCGCCTTGCTATGAAATAGCGCAACCGCCTTTGCACGCGCCGATTACTGGGTTGCGCGCCGCGCCGACAAACGGGGTGATAGGCTTTCGACCGATCGCGTCATACTGAGCAGGCAGAGCACGATTCCGAACCAGAAAATCGGTTGCCGCAAGACGTAGTGAAACATGCTGAACACTAAAAGCCCGGCAACAAGCCCCGCCAACGCCGGATGTCCCGCTCGCGCTACGGCGAACAAGGCTGTGAATGATATCCAGACAAAAGCGACCATCGCCACAATGCCACCCTGAGTGAGCAGATCGAGAAGGGTGTTGTGAACCTCGAATTTGTCAGGTGGAGGGCGTTTGAAGGACTTGCTGGTCAGATGCGGGCCGGGGCCGAAACCAACAAGCCCCGACTGGATACCCTTATCAATGGCCTCGGCCCATAGATGGAGCCGGGTGTCACCCTGCTCATTGTCAGCGTAGACCTCATTAGAGACGCGCTCGATGCTGCTGAGCGCCGCGGATGCGAACGGCACCGAAATGATGATAGCGAGTGGCAGCGCCAAAAGCCCAAGCGCAACCGCCGCTCCGCGCAGGGTAGGAGCCATCTCTGTATCTTGCAGCCAGGCCACGGATTTCAAGGTGATAAACAGCCCGCCCGACACGATAAGTCCGATAACGAAACTGTCGCTGCGAGACATCAGCCCAGCCACGAATGCGGGCACAATGGCACTTAAGGCTTGCAAGCTCTCGATTTTATTGGCGGCCTGATCTGCGAGATGCAGGCCCATAAGCGTGATGAAAAGCGCAAAAAAACCGAGCTGGTTGGGGTTTTCGGCCCATCCCCTCAGACGGTCCCAGTACCAAGGATCAACCCCCGGCATGGGTATTTTCCCCAAGCCGCCGCCGATTTGCAGGATCAGCGATATGCTGCCAATCACGACAATGCGCCAGCTGAGCTGACGTCTTTCCGCCGTGTCAGACAGCGTAAGCGCCATCATCGCGCTAAAGCTAAACACGAAGGCATATGCGATAGCATCGCGAAGCATGCCGTCATAGTCTTGAAAGGGTTCCACCACCAGACCCACGGTCATCCCTACGCACAAGCTAACCACCATGACAAACCAAAAGCACAAAACCCGAGTCAGCGCTGGGTTCAGGATCAGCGGACGCGACAACAGTTGGCGCAGACCGGCAAGGCACAACCAGACCAGCAGCACGATCTCTCCTGGCCCCAAGGGAAGCCCGCCGACGCGCAGTTGCGTCGCGGCTGAGATCACCAATCCGAGTGCCAGAAGTGTTGCGATCATGGCTGTCTCATTCGTCGGTGTCGGGCAGTGATCGCGCAGCCGAGTTGTAAGACCTTGCGGTGGCGACCGGTGCAAGTTCCCGTTCCCCGGTCGGGATCGGAACAATGGCACCCGGATGAGATCGATTTGCCAGCAACGCGTGATACAAAGCCGCATGGCGCTCGGCGCCGCCTGCGACCGAAAAATTTGCACGAACCCGTTCTGGCAGCCGGGCTGCCATTGCGGCGCTTTCGTCGCGGTGAACCAAAGCTGCCAGAATTTGCTCGGCCAGCTTTTCTGGCGAACGCGGCGGCACCACCCTGCCAGTCACCCCGTCCTCGATCACTTCCAGGCAACCGGGCATGCTGGTCGAGATGATTGGCAGTCCGGCCAAGGCGGCCTCAAGCAGAACCCGTGGAACCCCTTCCGAGTATTCTGTCGGAAAGGCAAAGACATCAGCCATCCGCAGCAGAGCGGGCACATCTGTCCGGGGGCCAATGGCGATCACCGTAGGCGCATACTCCGCAAGCTCGACCTCGGAAATCGCCAGTGGGCCTTCGCTGTCGCGCGGACCTACCAGCAGAAACCGCACGCCACGGCGCTGCCGACGCACCAGATCGGCGGCCTTCAACAGCGCGGGTATTCCCTTCTGACGCGTGATCCTTGAGACGGTAATGACCACCTCGGCATTCCCCAGCCCGAGTTCGGCGCGCAGGGCGGCAGGAGTCGCCGCGCCGTGCAACGCATGCTCGAAACCTTCGGGATCAATGCCGCCACCACCCGCCGGGATCAGCACTGCCTGCGCGCCGGCAATGCCATAGTGTTCGAAAAACGCACGGTCAGTTCGGTTTTGAAACACGGTGGCATTTGTGCGCCGCGCCGCAAACCCGTGCAATGCCCGATAGACAAGCCTCGCGCACATGGCGACAGGAGAACGCGACGAATAGACCCAACCCCGCCCGCAAATCGTGCGGATCACCGGCAAATCAGGGTTTTGCGCAGCAAGCGGCAACATCAGGCACGGCTTGGTGTCAAAGCCCTGCGCGATATCAGGTTGCAATCGCGCGAGGATATCGCCCAGACGGCGGATCGCGCGCCAGTCGCTGAGTGGAGAGATGAAGCGATCAAAGGGAAACTGCACGAATTCAATCCCTGCGCGCTCGTAGGCCGCCCCACCTCCGCTTGCAGCCATACTGACCCGAAAGCCCTGATCGCGCACCGCGCGAACGAAAGGCAGGCGCAGATCCGAGTCGACCCCGGCGATGAACAGGATATGGGCGGTCATGATGGCAATTCCTTTCGGCAAAACAGTACGACATGCAATGCGATCATCTCATCGACGCGAAATACCTCGCGTAAAGCGTTTGAAGGTCTGGATAATCGCTGCCATCTGCAGTGGAGAGGCTTGGGCAAGCTTGCTGCGCTTGCTCGCCCCACGAGTAAGTCATGTCGAAAGGACGCGTCTGCGGTGGCAACAGTTTGTCCCAGATCGCGAAAACCTCGATCATCTCCTCCTCGGTGGGCAGCCGATACCATTTCCTCTCTGCAGCCGAGCAGGCCTGACCAAAGGCCTGAAAAACTGGCACCAGCCGCTCAATGGGAATTCCTGCGGAACGCGCGCGCCCAACCCGCTCGGCGATCTTGTCCATTTCGCAGCGGGGCTTTTTCGTGTTGCAAGGATAGACCACGACGCCAATCAGATCGGCCGCATTGGCCAATTGCGCAAATTCTGCCGGAAATTTGAAACCACCGCTCACCGCAATAAAGCTGCGTCCGTCGGGATCGTTTTGGTGGATCAATGCGGTGCGCTCGGCAATTTGCTGCGGAGCCTCCGGGCAAACGGCTGGATGCGGCGTGTCCGCGATGAAATAAACACCGCTGAACTTGGGATTGCCATGCGCCGCGCGCACGATTGCCGCTGTCTCATCATCGCTGGTTTGCCAAGAACAGAGCGCGTTATTGTAGTTGCGCATCCATAAGATACCCCTAGTGCCATCTGGCAGCGCGTCGAGCGCCGCAACCGTTGAGACATCGGCGAGGTTGAAGCCGATCGCCACGGCTTGCAGAAAGTCTTTGCGGTGATTTACCGTGAAATGCAGCCGCACATTCTCGCCAATGGCGCGGCTCGCCGTTGCCTGCCACAACCACCCCGTCATACCGACGATGGTGATCAGCAGCAGCTTCCACACTTTGTGTGATGTCAGTACTTTGTGTGATGTCGGGGCAATTTTATCAGCACTGAATCGGCCCAGATCGGACCCTGACGCAGAATAGCGCATTGCAGTCTCCCTTTGAAATAGCGGGAAAATGCCGTTGTCAGGCAAGGAGGGAATTCGACAACCCGCGCCAAATCCCAAGCAGGCCCCAACATTGGGTTCGCCCTCATATTAATTTCGCCAAAGACAGGCCTAAGACACCCGGTTCCGAAAATTCGGACTGGTCAGGCAGTATCCCGCGGCCAACTGCGTCTCGACAGTGTTCATATGGGTAGAGGCTAACTCTTGAGAGGTAGAAACCCCCTTCTTGAGGGTATCACATGCAAACGATCTACTCTTAAGAGTTCTTTCACCGCCACGTCGCGGGGCGCTAGGCTGGTATAGCTAAAAGAGTTTTTTGGAATTTGGAAGTTGGAAGGTTGCTATGGATTTCGACCTATTTCCGTTTTGCCCGTTAGACAGGCAGAAAATTAAAAATCCTGGTCCTGACGTCGCTATGGTCTGCCTATACAATCTCGTAAGATGGCAACCCTCTAGGGCTGCTTGGTTTTCGCGGTGGGTGCCGTGACTCTCGGCGGCAGTTCTTTGGAACAGATCCGGGGCCAATCGACGCAAAATATCCAGATGCCGTGTGCGAACGGCAGTGCCTCCCAGAGGCAGGAGGCGGTTGACAGCTTAGGCGAACGGATCACCATTGAAATCTTTGGGCCGCCAGGAGCCGGGAAGACCACGCTCGCGCGTGCGGTGGCGGCGGATTTGGCGCTTCATGGTCTGGCAGTGCGGCTTGCGATCAGCGCGCGTCCAGAGGAATCCGGGGCGGGTCGCAGATCTGCACTGGCGTCGAGGCTCTCCAAACTGGGGGGTGCTGTGTCGCAAATCATTTGGAGCGATTCAGTGACGGAGGCTCTGCTGCAGTTGATGCCCCTGCTACACTGGTCGGCTTCACTGCGTCGCCGCCGCTACATCGCGGGGCTGGCGCGATTGGCCTCCGTGGATGGGCTATTGGTGCAGGACCAAGGCTATCTCTGCGCAATTGCAGGCTTGGCGCTCGACTCCAAGCGCTCTGATGATCGGGTGCTGGCGCGGGCGCTCGATGTGGTTCCGCTTCCCAATATTGCAGTGAGGCTGTGCGTTTCACCCGATATCTCTGGGATAAGGCTTGGTCAAAGACATGCAAAGCAAGGTTTTGCGGCGCGAGCGCTTGAGCGCCCGCCCGCGGACACCAAAGGTCTCGACGATATTTTTGCTGCGATTTATGCCAAGTTGCAGAAGCGGAACCTTTGCGTCCTTCAAGTCTCTGGCAGAGATCAAAACGACCTCGAGTCCGCTGTGGCATTGATTACCACTACTGCTCTGGCACTTGGCCAAGCGCGCCGACTCGCGCGATCACATGGGGCAATCCTCCCATGAAGGTTGATGTGATACAGAAGGCAGATGCCACTTTGCCACAGCACCATCCTGAATCGGCATTGGCCGGCGTTCGACTGCTGACAACCAGTTCCTACGCTTTCTTGGTTCTGGTGGCGGGAGCCGCGCTGAGTTTTGGTGTGCAACTGGGAACCGTGCGCCTGATCGGAGCCGAGAGCTTCGGGATCTTTGCCTATGTGATCGCTTGGGTAACTATGCTTGCCTATATTTCCACGCTTGGGCTTAGCACCTCGCTGCTGCGCTTGCTGCCGACCTATCGCGTGCAGGGTGACTGGGCGCGGGCGCACGGCGTGATGCGCTTCGCGTTTCGAGGCGGGACCTTGGCCGGGATTGCAGTGGCAGCACTCGGGATCGGAGCAGAGCGTTTTCTGCTTCACGCACAGGGCGAACTTGCACGTGCCTTGCTGATCGGAGCCATTGTAGTGCCGCTGATGACGCTCCGGCTGATTGGGGCTTCGGCACTGCGCGCATTTGGCGCAATCATCGTGTCGATGCTGCCAGAACGGATATTGCGCGACTCTGTCGGCTTCCTGATCCTCGCGGCGCTGGTGCTTGGCGGTCTTGCGCCGCCCGACGCAGTCACCGCAATGGCCTCGACCCTTGCGACGGCGTTCATCACTGTGCTGTTCATCCAGCGGTTCCTGATCGGTCGAAAGCCAAGGGAACTGGTTTCCGCCGCACCTTGCTATGCAATACGCGACTGGCTGCGCCCCGCCGTTTCACTCACGCTTATCATGTTGGCCGACACAATCATGTCGCGTGCTGGCATTCTGATCATCGGGTTGCGAAATGACACGCTAGGCGCCGGGATTTTTGCCGTCGCCTTCAACCTTGCCCAGTTGGTGGCCCTGCCTCGTATGGCGCTCTCTGCGCTTTTTGCGCCGACGGTTTCTGCGCTTTATGCCCGAGGAGACATGGTGGCACTGCAACGACTGATGGCGCGATCTGCGGCGCTGTCACTTGCCTCCACGCTCGTGGTCGCGCTGCCGTTGATCGCCGGAGCGCCAATTCTTCTGCCTTGGTTCGGGCCGCAATTCGTCACAGCCGGGCCGGTACTTATTGTTTTGGTCCTTGGGCAACTCGCGGCGGCGGCGGCCGGGCCACAGCAGCACCTTTTCACTATGACAGGTCACGAACGGCAGGGCGCTACTCTGATGGCAACAGCTGCCGCGGCCACAATCCTTGGCGCGGCCCTGCTTGTGATTCCATTCGGCATGATGGGTGTCGCTGTGGCAACGACTCTCAGCATGATCGGCTGGAATATCGGCATGGCAATTTTCCTGTCCCGCCGTTTTAAGCTGCGTCCTGGCCTCGCCTGCGGCGGAAATCTATCACTTAAAGCTGTGGCAGTGACATTTTCACGGTTGGGCAAAGCAGTCTTGAAAATGCGGGGGCAGTCATGAATGAAGCATTGCGCAATCAGAATATAGACGGTGCACAGAGCACTCAGACAGGACACGGTGGGTCAGAGCCTGGCCTGATCCGAAATCTGGCTGCGGCATTGAAGCAACGTCAGGTGTGCTACTGCCATTGGAAAAGCAATATCCGACTGGGCGACAGTCTCAGCGGTAAGGAAGATTTGGATCTGCTGGTGTTGCGCTCTGATGCCACGCAGTTCTTTGAGGCATTGATTGACTGCGGATTCAAGCTCGCCCGGTCACGGGATGGCGGTGGTCACCCCGGAGTTTTACATGCCTTTGCGCTGGATCCGAACAGTTTGCGGCTGGTACATGTCCATGCCTATTTCCAGATCGTGACCGGCGACAGTCTGGTGAAAAGCTACCATCTGCCGCTTGAAAAAACCCTACTCGCGAACCTGAGAGAGTTGATGGGTATTCCGGTGCCCGTCGCCGAGGCCGAATTGGTGGTGTTCTTGCTTCGTATTGCGCTCAAGCACACCAGTTTGGTTGAGTTCTACATGGTGAACCGGCATTATTCGGATGTTCCTCGCGAACTCGCTTGGCTGCGGGATCAAGCAGATGAAACCGTTGCCAAGCAGATTTGGGCAGAGTGCGTTCCAGCTGCGCGCGAGGGAGAGTTCGAGGCGGTGATCGCAGCCATCGCCAATTCTGCGCATAAAATTGCGCGCATTCGGATCGGCGTCGGGCTGGCGTGGCGGCTGCGAGAATGGCGACGCTTGGGCTATTTCGCAGGGTTTGCCTCGCGTTTTCGCCGCATCGGCATGTTGGTTGCATCCCGCCTGCGGAGACACAAGTCAGTGAGCCTTGTCTCGGGCGGCGCGCTTGTCGCCATGATCGGTCCAAAGGCGAGCGGCAAGTCAACGCTTGGAGCAGCCTTGGAAGATCGGCTTGGTAAACAACTTGATGTGCGCCGGGTCCATATCGGCAAACCGCCAGCAACTTTGCTTTCAGCGCCGTTCAGACTGCTGTTGCCGATGCTGCGCCGCCTGCTTCCGGGCGAGCGTTCGGGGCAATACCAGAAGCCGGAACGTCGTGTGGAATTGAATTTCTCATATGCCTATGTGGTGCGCATGCTGTTGCTGGCCTACGACCGCAGAACTCTGCTCTTTAAGTCGCGGCGTTTGGCGACGGCTGGCGCTGTCGTCATCACGGATCGTTATCCTCCCTCGGGGATTGGCGCTATTGACGGCAGGCAGTTTGGCGAGGCAGCCATCGCGGCTTGTGGATCGCGATGGAAGGCGGCGCTAATGCGGCTGGAAGCAAAGCTTTATGACGATCTTCCTAAACCGGATCTGGTGATTCGACTGGCTGCGCCGATCCAGACCACGCTGCTGCGCGATGCGTCCCGGTGTAAGCTTGACGGTCCAGATCCCGACAGTGTTCTGCGGCGACGGGACCTTGAGACGATGGCAGAGATTGCGGACATTCCAGTTCTGGTGATCAATACCGATGGGCCGCTGGAACAGTCAGTCGCAGAGGTTCTATATGCAGTATGGGGGGGACTTTGAAATAAACATCCTCCAATGCCCAGCATCAATATTGCCATCCATTCTTACCAGGTATCTTGTTTTATCGATGAAGCCCATGGATAACATTAATATGGCAGTGACAATATGAGTAATTTTGAGATTCGCAATGAATGCGTCAATTTCTAAAGTTACGATTCAAGAATTTTCTTGCGGGGGTAAGTAGTATTCGGGTTGGGGATCATCATATTTTACCAGAGAAATATACGGTTCGCTCATTGCAATGATCGCGAAATTCTGAATTATTCACTCTGGCGAGCGGTTCGACCGAGCGAACAATCAAGAACTGCACATATTTAAGAATAATTTATTCACCTAAGACAACTATTTTCGAACCTGTGCTTGCTGCATAGGAGGCCCTTTCATACTCGCATTAATATCAAGCGCGAACTAATGTCTTTCCATGCTTGACGCTCCGTCGAGTGGCGGAAATTTCAGAACTCCCTCAATCTTCTTACTTGCTAAATCATCAAAATAGGGTTTGGCTTCTATGCCTTGTGCCAAAAGTGCTGCATCTGTTCTGTTTCGTGATCCCGTTTTGCGTAAAATTGCCTTCACATGGACTTTGACCGTCGACTCTGAAATGCCAAGATCACGGGCAATGACTTTGTTTGCCAAGGCCGTCGAAAGTAAAGCTAGCACCCGCATCTCACTCGCCGATAGCGCCTCAAGCGCTGCAGTCTTAGGTCTTAATAGCGTAACAGAAGAGGTTTTGACGGGTGTCTCAAGCGGCAGGGGCGGAAAGACCCGCTCGCCGAGTATCAACAGCTCAATTGCTTTTGGAAATGCTGTGATGTGGATTGTTTCAAGTATAAAGCCATCAAATTCAGCCTTAATTGCATCCCGAATGCGCTCTGGATCAGGAGACTCGCCAATAAGCGCTATCCGCGTCCCGGGATAGGCCTGTCGAAGTTCCATCATGGTATGCTCCCGCGGTAATGCGTTTTTTGCCTGATTTATGAGAATGGCCTCGAGATCAAAAGCTGGTGGAGCGCAGTCGATGGCTTCATCAACCGTTCTCCACCGGTCGACGATGTGAAAGCCTCGCCCATTCAAGGCATGCCTAACGCCTTCACTGGAAAGCGAATTAGGATCCACAATAGATATTTGATATATTTTCCTCACAAAAATTCCTCCATGGCACTGAACACAATTTCAAATATTTCAGCAACAAGGAATAAATAACTAAGGCGAAATAACTTTATACATGAGAAATGAAACTCCTTGGGTGCCACTAAAGTATCAGTGGCAAAAGTGTAACATAAATTAGAGCAAACGTAAACTTGGATTCGTTGCCGTCTGTTCGACCCTCGCAGGTCCTACGTTCGGGTGACGTTGCCAGAGTTTTGCTGCGGAAATGGATCAAATTACAATTTTAGATTGTATTAAATCTGATATCACTAAATCTATACGGGTATCCCCCTCAAAAGGTAAGAGGCTGCAGAAGTAGAATTTTCTCGACAAGATGCTTGAGGAGCCTCAGAGGCTCTGTTGCACAAATCGCGACGGATTCCCTGCACGACTTCTAGGTGTTAGTCGTCATGGATGAGCAAACCCACACCTCTGGCATACCGCACGACGAACTGGCGCAGCTACAACGCAGCTCTCAAGCGGCGCGGATCGCTGCTGGTCTGGTTCGATCCTGAGACGGATTGGCTGGCTGTCCCGAGCGGCAAGCGCGGTTGCTCGGCCACCTTTACCGATGCCGCGATCCAAGCCTGTCTCACGTTAAAGGCGCTGTTTGGCCTACCGCTGCGGCAAGCACAGGGCTGATTGCAAGCCTGCTGGAACTGGCCGACCTGGATTGGCCAGTGCCGGATTTCGGCACGCTGTCCCGTCGCCAAAAGGGTCTGGATGTCGCCATTCCCTACCGGCCAAGCACAGGTGCGCTGCACCTCTTGATTGACAGCACCGGGATCAAGGCCGAAGGCGAAGCCGCGTGGTTCGCCAAGAAACATGGGCTCTCCAAGCCACGCCAATGGCGCAAGGTTCACCTAGGTGTTCAGTCCCGGCATCTGGTGGATCGGATCCAGGATGAATCGATCTGGCTCCGATGTCCAGATTTTGCAGATGTATTCGTAGGGCGTGAGACCATTCAGGGTCTTGAGCCTCCGCGCGAAGTTGTAGGCCGCCAGGAAGTCGGCGAGGTGTGTTCGCAGCTGATCGTGGGTTTCGTAGTGGAAGCGTTTCACCGTCGCGTCCTTGATCGTCCGGTTCATCCGGTCGACCTGGCCATTGGTCCACGGGTGGTTGGGCTTGGTCAGCCGATGCTCGATCCCGTTGGCTTCGCAGATCAAGTCGAAGCGCATAGGCCGGGAATAGATTGTGTTGCGGTTCCGGGGTTGCTCGGCGAACTGGATGCCATTGTCGGTCAATATGGTGTGGACCTTATACGGCACGGCTTCGAGCATGTGCTGCAGGAACTCCCAAGCCGTTTTTCTGTCAGCCGTTGCAACGAGTTGAGCGACAGCGAACTTGGCTGTCCGGTCGATGCCGACGAAGAGGTAGAGCTTGCCTTCAGCGGTCTGCACTTCGGCGATGTCGATGTGAAAGAACCCAATGGGGTAGCGCTTGAACTTCTGGCGCTTGGGCTTGTCGCCTTCGACATCCGGCAGGCGCGAGATTCCATGCCGCTGAAGGCACCTGTGTAGCGCTGACCGCGTCAGTTGCGGGATCGACGGCTGCAAAGCATAGAGACAATCGTCAAGTGGCAGGAGCGTGTGGCGCCGGAACGCGACGACCATCGCCTCCTCGGCCTCCGTCAGCACTGTGGACCGCGGTTCCATCGGCCCGGTCTTCATATCCTCAACAGTCGCCCGCTTCCGCCACTTCGCAACCGTCTTCGGATTGATACCGAGCTCCCGGCTCAACTGCGCGAGCGAAGCTTGCGATCGCTGTATTGCTGCTCTGACGGCGTGCGTGGTCGTGGCGCTCCCGTGACGAACTTGTCCCATAATGCTTCCTTCCATTCCTGAGAAAGGATCGCACCATCAAACCGTGGGATCAAACAAGATCCTTATAGGCCGGGAACCGCGCGGACTTCGTGTTCGGCCTTCAACAGTTGTGACAAGATCGGCACCCAATCGTCGGGCAAACGATCCCCCGGATCATTTGCTGACCCTGCTCATACATCAAAGGCTGGTGCGCTTTGCTCAATCAAATCGGTGACGGCTCGGGACATGCCATACATCTTCAGGCTGCGTGAGCCATAATGACGATGGCGGCACTTGCAGGATCATGACGCATGGCGGCCCCCGGCAATCTGGGCGCGCAGGCCGTCACAGCGTTCGACATTGGCCTTGGGTTCACGGCGCAGGATCAGCGCTGCGGCGTATCCAGTGGTGGCCCGCCAACCACTTTGCCATCCACCAGCCGGTGCACCAGATTCGTTCTGTCGCACGCAGGTGTCCTCGTGCTGAAGCACACGGATCTACAGGACCTTGGTGGTTCGCAGTTGGCGGACTACACGCCAATCTGTAGACATTTGTCGCTTTTGGAGCGACATATAGCGACTCCTAAACATTCCCACTTGCAACCTGATTTCGGTATTCTGGCCTTAATCTGGAATCTGCGCTCTGCGGTACGGCAGAGGCGAAACAGCAAGGGGACTAGGATGAAAGCATTACTCTTTGGTAGACTGAGCCGAATTGTCGCGACGACAGCAATCGCGCTCGTTCCACTGACAGCTCTGGCTGCCGACACTGATCCGACGATCAAGCTGACGGTCATCAATTCGTCTGAAACGGACGTTCCGACCTATATCCTTGGCCATGTCCTGCAAAAGGCGGGTTTCAAGGTTGAATTCGTGTCGGCCGACTACACGGCGGGACTGACTGGGCTTCAGCAAGGGGATCTGCACACCTTCATGTGTTGGGACACGACCTGGGACGCTTGCCAAGAGGCAGTCGCCACCGGCGATGTCATCAACGCAGGATCGTCCGGGATCGCCGTGCATGAAGGCTGGTGGTATCCGAGCTATCTCGAAGCCATGTGCCCCGGCCTGCCCGACTACAAGGCGCTGCTACAGGAAGGCTGCATCAAGGCGCTTGCAACGGCCGAGACCGAACCGAAGGCGCAGTTTGTCGCGGCCCCGGCGGATTGGATCACCTATGTCGATGAAACCATCGACGCGTTTGGCCTGCAAGTGCAGCCGATCACTTCGGGCAGCTCCGGCGCACTGATCGCCACTTTGAAAGGCGCCTATGACCGCAAGGAACCGATCATGGGGTGGGGGTATAGCCCGCATTGGTTCTTCGACAAAGCCGAGGGCAACTATGTGCAGTTCCCCGACTATGAGCCGGCCTGCTTCACCGACCCGGCTTGGGGGCCGCTGCCCGACAAGACCCATGACTGCAAGACGCCCTCTGGCTTCCTGTGGAAGCTGATGAACCGCGACATCTCGATCGAGGCCCCGGCGGCGGCGCGGATCTTCTACCTGTTCACCCTTGATGCAAAGACCGTTGCGGATGGGATGGAGAAGATCGACGTCAGCGGCGAAAGCTATGACAAGATGGCCGAGGATTGGGTCAATGCCAACGAAACCGTCTGGCGCGCCTGGCTGAAATAGCAGCTGCCATCTGAATTTGACAAACGGGGCGCCGAGATCCTTGTCCGGCGCTCCACCATTCACAAGAGCATCCGGCCACTTGAAACGTGCCGGACCCCAAGCAGCAGGACACTGACCCAGCCATGCCCGACACTTCTTCGATCATCCGTTGCCGCAACGTCTGGAAGCTCTATGGCCCCGGCACTGATGCAACGCGCGATCTGTCCGCAGCAGAGCTGAACGATACGTATCTGCAGACCCACCGGCTGGTGCCAGCAGTGCGCGATGTGACGCTCGACATCCAGAAGGGCGAAATCTTCGTGATCATGGGTCTGTCCGGCTCGGGCAAGTCGACACTGGTGCGCTGCATGACAGGACTGGTGGACACGACCAGAGGCGACATGCTCATCGGCGACGACAATCTGACCGGGATCGACGCCCGCAGGCTGATCGACATCCGGCGACGCAGGATCAGCATGGTTTTCCAGGATTTCGCGCTGTTGCCGCATTTGACCGTCCTTGACAATATCGCCTTTCCGCTCCGGGTTCAGGGTAAGGGCCGCGATGCCCGGCTGGCGCGGGCGCGTGAACTTGCCACACTCGTCGGGCTAGATGGCCGCGAAGACCGGTTCCCGCATGAGCTGTCCGGTGGCCAGCAGCAGCGGGTCGGCATCGCCCGCAGCCTGACAACTGACCCGGAAATCTGGTTTCTGGACGAACCCTTCTCGGCACTTGACCCCCTGATCAGGCACGAGATGCAGGATGAATTCCTGCGTCTGCAGGGCACGCTGCACAAGACAATCGTCTTCATCACCCACGATTTCGAGGAGGCAATCCGTATCGCCGACCGCATCGCGATCATGCACAATGGCCGCGTCGTTCAGATTGATACGCCCGAGGGGCTGATCCTGAACCCCGCAGATGCCTATGTCGCCGAGTTCACACGCAAAATTCCGCGCCATAGGGTCATGCGCGCGGGATCACTCGCCCAGCCGGTCACGCCGCTGGCAGAGGGGACACCAGTCAGCGCAACGGCTCTGCTGGCCGACATCGCGCCGCGAATCCTGTCATCCGACAGGCCGGTGCCGGTAGCAGACGATCAGGGCACCATCATCGGTGCAATCGACAGGCAACAGGTCATCGCGACGATCTTCGGCACCGGGGCGGTATAATGAGTTCCACAATTCTGCGCAGGCCACAGGTGCTGATTGCATCGGCCGTCCGGTCCCCCAAAAGCCTGATCGTCGTGCTTGGCGTGATCTTGGTCATCAGCCTGTTTCCTGCGCTGCGGGAAACCCTGCCCGACTGGGCAGTCCGCTTGCCGAAAGCATGGCTGCCCGATCTGGCCGGCCCGATCAACCGCTTCTTCGTTTGGCTGTCGCGCAAAGCCGAGATCGGGCCGCTCCGGGTGAAAGATATCAGCCGAGGGCTGGCCGCCGTGATTGAGATGCCGCTTTCCCTGGTGCAAGGGCTGCTGGTCACGGGGCTGGAACTGCCGCTGCCATTGCGAAAGGGTTTGCAGTTGAACGCCCTGCCATGGTGGGCGCTGACGGCGGCACTGACCATCTTCGGGCATTGGGTGGCCGGACGTCGCGCGGCGGCGCTGGTGCTGGCAAGCTGCCTTTATTTTCTAGGGCTCAACCTGTGGGACGAGGCGATGCTGACGCTGGCCTCGGTGGGCATCGCGGTTATTATTGGCACGATTTTGGGTGTGCTTCTGGGATCTGCCGCGCATCGCTGGCCGCAGCTTGATCTGGTGTTGAACCCGACCTACGACGTGATGCAAACCTTGCCGGTCTTTTCCTATCTGGTGCCGATCATTCTGTTTTTCGGCTTCGGTCCGGTGGCCGCCCTGATCGCTACGGTGATCTATGCCATGCCACCGATGGCCCGAAACACCACGCTGGCGCTGCGCCGCCTGCCGACGTCAGTAGGCGAGCTTGCCAGCATGTCGGGCTGTTCGCCGCGCCAACGCCTGCTTCTCGTCCTGCTGCCCGCTGCGCGCCAAGGCCTGCTGACCGGGTTCAATCAACTTGTCATGCTGTCGCTGTCTGCTGCCATCATCGCAGCGGTGATCGGCGCGGGCGGACTGGGCAACGTTGTCCTGCAAGGGCTGAAATCCATGCAGCTGGGCCGGGCTTTCGAGGCAGGTCTTGGCATCACGTTGATGGCCATCGTTCTGGACCGGCTGTCGCGCGCCTTTGCGCTGCGCCGACCGAGCCATGGCACGAAAATGACGGGGTGGCGTCGGCATCCGGAGTTGTTCTGTGGGCTTGGGATTCTGGCGTTGGGCTTCGTTGCGGCGCAGGTGGCACCGATGACGCGCGACTTTCCGGCCGTGTTGACCGGGTCCAGCGGCCGGATGCTGGATGATTTTTTCACTTGGGTAAACGTAAGTTTCGCAGGCCCGATCGGGGCGCTCAGAGACGGCTTCGTGCGCCATCTGTTTCGCCCCACCAAGGACGCGCTGTTGTCGCTGCCCTGGATGGCCGTTGTCCTTCTTGTCGCTCTGGCGGCGCATCAGGTGCGGGGTATCGGCCTTGCCCTTGCCACCACGGCGATGCTGTCTTTCATCGCCATCACCGGCTATTGGGATATGGCAATGACCTCGCTCTATCTGGTGACGATCTCGGTTGTGATCGCCGTGCTGATCGGCTTTCCCATCGGGGTGCTTGCTGCCCAGAATCCGCGGTTGGGGCAGGCCACAGCCCTTGTGACCGACACCCTTCAGACGCTGCCCTCGTTCGTTTACCTGATTCCGGTGGTCATGCTGTTTGGCCTTGGGGACTTTCCGGCCATGGTGGCAATCGTCGCCTTCGCACTGCCGCCCGCGATCCGCTATCCAATGGACGGCATCGCCCGGGTGCCGCAATCGCTGACCGAAGCGGCTGACATGGCGGGATGCACACGGTTCCAGCGGTTGATCCATGTGCAGATCCCCTGCGCTCTACCCGAAATCATGCTTGGCCTTTCCCAGACAATCCTGATGGCCTTCGGGATGCTGGTTATCACCGCGCTGGTCGGCACCCGCGGGTTGGAACAGGAAACCCTGATCGCGGTCAGCAAGGCCAAGGTCGGCGAGGGCTTGATCGCCGGGCTCGGCATCTCGTTCCTGTCGATCATCGCGGATCGGCTGATCACCCATGGTAGTGCGCGGCTCCGCCGTCGGCTTGGGCAAGTCTGAAGAGCCGGAAAAGCATAGAAATGGATCGCACCACGCCCCCGCCAAAACGCGCCCGGCTGTCTCATCTGTCTGGCTACCAGCTACGGGAGATGATCCGCAGGGGCGAAATCTCGATTCCCGAACTTGTGGCCGACGGCCTTACTGCCATCGACGAACGTGACGGTGATCTCAACGCCTTCAGCGTGATCTGTCCCGAGCGGGCGCTGGCCGAGGCCGAGGCCGCTCAGAAACAGGTGCAGTCGACTGGCGCGCTGCTGCCGTTGTTGGGCCTGCCGCTTGCCGTGAAGGATTACGAGCCGGTGGCCGGTCTGCCCTTCGCCTGCGGCTCGCGGGTGTTCTCGAACCGGATTGCCGTGCAGGATTCACTGCATGTTGCGCGCCTGCGCGCCGCTGGTGCCATCGTCATCGGCAAGACCAACACCCCGGAATTCACGTTGCTGGGCGAAACCCGAAACGGTCTGGGGCCAGACACCCGCAACCCCTGGGACAGAAACCGCACGCCGGGCGGATCGTCAGGCGGATCAGCCGCCGCCCTCGCGGCGGGCATGGTCGCCTTGGCCACGGGCAGCGACACCGCTGGTTCCATCACCGTGCCCGCCGCTTTCTGCGGCCTTGTCGGACTGAAGCCCAGTCATCGCCGCATCCCGATCTGGCCGGGGTCAGACGACTGGCAGCCTTTTTCCGATGTTGGCCCAATGGCCCGCTGCATAGCCGATCTTGCGCTGATGTTCGCGGCAACCGCCGGTCCTGATCCACACGACCCCCACGCAACACCGATAGCGCCGTCCGGGTCGAACCCCCACCACCTGCGGATCGCCTGGAACACGACCGTGGCCGAGCTGCCGATCGATCCGGCCTGTGCCGCTGCTGCAGAGGATCTGGCCGGAGTATTCGCTGAACTCGGTCACCAAGTGCGCCATGCCGCGCCGCTTTTGCCTGATCCCGGCCCAGTTCTGGATCTTCTCGGCGCAGTCGAGGAATATCGAGCCCGCGGTCATCTGCTCGGCAGCGCGGCGCATATGTTAATGCCTGAAACTCTGGCTATTCTTCAACAAGGTCGCGATGCCGATCCGCAGTCAATCGAGGCCGCCCGCAGCACCCGGCGCAGGATCGTCACCATCTTCCAAACATTCATGGCCGATTACGACCTTTTTATCCTGCCCGCCACCGCCTGCCCCGCCTTTCCGCTGCGTCAGCCGCCCCGCGTCATCGGCGCGCGTGGCGTCGCGCCCGATTGGCCAAGCTACGCCCCCTTCAACATGCTTGCCAATCTGATCGGCTGCCCGGTGGCGACATTGCCGGTGCGCCTGACCTCCTGCGGCCTGCCGGTCGGTGCCCTGGTCTTCGCGAAGTTCGGCCACGACGAACTGCTGCTGTCGGCACTAAAGCAGGCAGAGGACACGCTCGGACCCTTTACGCCGGGGCTCAAATCGTCTCGTTGACCCAGTCGCGGACAACGAACGCACCCTCGTCGGAGCGAACGTCATTGGAGATTGCCGCGCGAATGTCGCGCGGGATCACCGGACTGCCCAACTCATAAAGCCCGGCGCCGGACAGCGCGGCCCGCACGTCGATCTGTTCACCAAGCGCTTCCCAGATTACCCGGTAACAGGCCACATCGCGCTTGGTGCCAGAGCTAACCCCAAGCGTCAGACCCGACATCACAGACGATTGGTCGGCGCGCGAAGGCACCAGAATTGTCGTCCACATCATCTGCCCGATGATCGCCTCGCGCTCGTGGACGATAATGCGTTCGCCGGTGTGATACATCACTCCGGTGTGCTTGAGGATCCGACGCGAACGCCGCTTGACGGCCGAATAGTTCTCGATGGTCTTTACATATACCAACCCGGCACGCGTGAAGACGCTGACCAAGGAACGCAGCACCATATCAGGAAATTCGACGGGCCGCAGATAGCTGTAGTAGAATCCAAGCAAGCTTTCCAACTGGCGGGTTGATCGCGGGTTCACCTTGTTGAGGCCGACGACAAACACACCCAGAGGATCTTGCGCCGCGCCGCTGTTGCGGCGGATGGCGACGATTTCGCGGAACTGGACATGTTCGAGCAGGATCTCGGACTCGTCTACGCCGAAATGATCGCAGATCTTCTGCATCTTTCGGGGCGAGGGACGCGCATCGCCGCTCAGATAGCGGTGGAACTGTTGGCGATTGATCTGCAGACGCCGACACACTTCGGTGATCGAAATCGAGTAGTTGGTCAGCAACCTCAGATTCCGCTGGAAATTGGTCTGGTTCATCTCAGCTCCCGAAGAGTCCCTCTGTCCGTCGTCGAATTATTTGGAACAAGCGGCCTAATTTTGGAGCAGGAGGCTCGGGCTCATCAGGTTCAATCTATGCTGCTTGACGCTGATGGTTCAAGCGGCGGTTTTGGATGGTCTGCTGTTTGATGAGTTTTCTTTCGGCCAGGATGGTGGACCTGCAGCGGTTTCGTTCCGGTCAGGTGCTCATGTTAGGCGGCCCTCTGTTCGAAGGCCACGGGTGATTTCCAGCCCAGGGCAGAGTGTTTTCGGCGCGGGTTGTCGAAGCCGTTGATGTATTCGAAGATGGCGACTTCGACTTTGCGACGGGTTTGCCAGTTGCGGCGCCAGACCAGTTCGGCCTTCAGCGACTTGAAGAAGCTTTCGACGGCAGAATTGTCATAGCAATTGCCTTTCCCGCTCATCGAGGGCGTCAGCACCTGCTTGCGCAGAAGCTTCTGGTGGTCGTGGGCACAGTATTGCGAGCCGCGGTCCGTGTGGTGAATGCAGCCTGGCGGCGGTCTGCGGATCGCGATCGCCCTGTTCAGTGCGCGCAGAGCGAGGTCCTGCTTCATACGGTTGCTGGGGAAGGGTAATCCCCCCCGGAAGTAAGGGTCTGCATAAGTAGAATTTTCTCGGCAAGATGGATGAGGAGATTCTGAATGAAGACAAGCAGATACACTGAGCCGCAGATCCTCGCGATCCTGGGTCAGGCTGAAGGCGGCATGCCAGTGGCCGAGCTGTGCCGAGTGCACGGCATGATGCCATTGCCGGGTAACAGATCAAACCCCGCAAGCGGTTGAAGCGGGACAAACCGGATGCGCTGGCGGTGCCTGAGGCCCCGAACATAACCTCCCTCTGGCGCATGAAGACATGCGCTGCCGGGCAACGGGTCGATGGGCTTCATGGCGGAACGCCTGGCGGATGGCCGGGCGTTCCGGCTTCTGAACGTGCTGGATGACTTCAACCGCGAAGGGTTGGGGATCGAAGTCGATGTCTCATTGCCCGCCGAGCGCGTCATCCGAAGTTTGGATCGGATCCTGGAATGGCGGGGAAGGCCCAGCACCATAAGGGTCGACAACGGCCCAGAATACATCAGTGGCAAGCTTATGATATGGGCCGAGAAACGGGGCATCACCATTCAGCACATCCAACCCGGCCAGCCGCAACACAACGCCTCCATCGAGCGCTACTACCGCACCGTCCGGCATGAATGGCTCGACCAATACATCATCGAAACCATCGAGGAAGCCCAAGACCACGCCACCCAATGGCTCTGGACTTACAACAACGACCGCCCGAACATGGGCAACCGCCAGATAGACCCAGCCTTCACGGGTCCATATTTAAGTGATGTCCCCCGCCCATTTCTGGTTGGGTCCGCTCGTCGCAAAGTCTTGTCGCAAAAGATTCGGCGCGATGTTGAAGGCGTGGTCGCTGTCGGTGGTGCGCTTGAACTTTCGGCTGCGGATGACCTGGATGCCGTTCTGGCGCATAAGTCGCCCGACGCGGCGCTGGCCGACACGAAAGCCCAGCTCGTTCAGCTCCGCGGTCATACGAGGTCTGCCGCAGCTGCCCAAGCTCAGCCGGTGCTGATCGCGTATATCGGCGAGGAGCACCATGTCCCGTCGCTGACGGTGCGAAGGGGCCCCCTCTCACGGTTTGCAGGCAAACCGTGAGAGGGCAACGGGTGCTTCCACGCATGGAGCCCACGCTCGGTCACGCCCATCAGACGGCACAGATGGCCGCGCGTGAGACTGCCGCGATACTCGGCAATATACTGGAACCTCTCGGCTTTTAAGCCGCGAAGAACATCGCCGCTTTTTTTAGAACCTCCCTCTCCTCCCGGAGTATGCGGTTACCTTTGCGAAGCCGGTCGTTCTCGCGCAGAAGCTCAGCATCCTGTGCGGGCACCTTAGCCTCTTCGGCAATAGCCCGAATCCACTTGCCGAGCGTCGAAAGCCCGATCCCCAAATCAGATGCAACCTGACGCATGCTCAGACCGCTGGTCTGCGCGATCCGAACCGCATCTCGTTTGAACTCGTCGCTGTGTCGTGCTGCCATATCCAGTCTCCTTCATGGCGATCATCGCTCTCAGAAGACCGGAACGAAACCGGTGCAGGTCCAGGGCGATGCCCGGTCGATTGAGCTGCGCTTGGTGCAATCGTCGAACCCGTCCATCGACACGTCAATCCGCGCCGGTATCGCGCCTTTAACCAAATTAAAGTCCCGCTGAACCTTCGGGTCCATGGATTGCCTCGGCCACGGCGTCCTGGCCTTT
This sequence comes from Cypionkella psychrotolerans, assembly GCF_001294535.1. Classification (GTDB taxonomy): domain Bacteria; phylum Pseudomonadota; class Alphaproteobacteria; order Rhodobacterales; family Rhodobacteraceae; genus Cypionkella; species Cypionkella psychrotolerans. The sequence goes on from NZ_LGIC01000090.1 coordinate 87,139, forward strand.
GTTCATGCCGGCATTGTCATTCGTGAAACCGCCAAAGGCATCGAAGACGAATTTGTGGTTCGGGGTGGCGGTCGGCGACGGGAAGCACAGGAAATCCACGCCGGGCTTCATGCCTTTGGCCAGAAACTCACCCTTGGCCCAATCCCCCATGATCTGCATGCCCGCTTGACCCATTGGCACAAGGTTGGTCGCCGCAGCCCAATCGCACCCGGTATAGCCATCGTCATGCAAGCCGCGAATCTGGCCCAGAAGATCAAAGACCTTGATCCTCTCGGGGCTGGAAAGCGCGGTCCCATCCAGATCAATCGTGGCTTTTTTTGTAGAAATCCTGGCCGTTTACATCGGCGACCATGCTTTCCCAGATCTCTTCGATCTGCCAGCTTTCGTCGCTCATCGCGATCGGGATGACCCCGGCGGCTTTCCGCCTCTGGGCATTGGCGATCAACTCCTCCCAACTGGTGGGTTCAGTGATCCCGTTCTTGTCGAAGATGGCCTTGTTGGCCCGAACTATTTCAGCGATCCCTATGATCTGGATGCCCTCACCGATGCTGGGTTTTTCGCGATGGAGGCGATGGATCAGCCCGAGATGCGGCGCTACATCGCCCAGCGCCAAATCCCCGGCCCAGCGATCACCCGCGACGGTTTCCGGCGCTTTTGCCAGACCGAGGTCCATGCAGCTTTGCATCCGGTGGGCACCTGCCGGGCTGACAGCGACGCGATGGCCGTGGTGGATCCGCAGTTGCGGCTGCATAGCATAACTGGCTTACGGGTCGCGGATGCTTTGATGATGCCGCAGCTGATTTCCGGCAATCCGAACGCGGTTTGCATCATGATCGGGGAAAAATCAGCTGATCTGATCAAGGCGGCGCAAGCCTGACACCCCGCTGTGCGGGGCCAAACGCCCGCAGCGTTGTTTCCAGCATCACTGGCAAACGCCTAATAGAAGGGGATAGGTGAGAGGCTGACAACGACCCAAGCGGGGCTCGTTACGGCTGCTTCCTTCCGGACCTGACCGGGTTGGCGAGGCGCTTACCCGCGCCAACCTCTCAATCGTCGATATAGGGCGGTGCAATCGGATTCGCAAGGCTTCGTGACGGGGTCACTAATGGGGCGTGATTTCGGGCAAAAGCGCAGACGGCTATGCCTTACCGCCCGCAAGCCCTTTCAGAAACCCAATGGCGGATTTCAGCATCCCGTCCAGCCACAGCCGCCCGGCATCCACCGCCGCGACATAGGCTTGCAACGCCCCCGCCGCCGCCGGGAATTGCTGCGCCAGTTTTGGTGCCATCACATAGGCGGTCAGCAGCGCCACGCCCAGAACCAGCATCAGCACGAAGCCCGAGCGGAAGCTGGATTTCTGCGCACCATCTTCGCCCAAAGTCTCGGCAATCGCCGACTGGCCCGAACGTTTTTCGCTGCTGGCGCGCAGGGTGGAGTTGATTTCCTCAATCTCGGGCAGCATTTCGCGCCGGGTTTGCGGTTTGACCACCGCCTCGGGCTCGCCCTTCATCCGCGCCAAGCGGCGCGCCACACCCCCCGCCGCCGGAGCCTCCAGCCCCAGTTCGGTCTGAGTTTCTACGACCGGAGTTTCCACCTTACGGGCTTCAACCTCACGCTCGGCTTCCTCGCGCAATACCGCCAGCACGCTTTCATCAATGCTGCGCAGGGCGGGTTCGGGCACGGGTGGCGCAGCCCCGCTCACCGGCGCGGCTGCGGTCAACGGCGGATCAAGCTCTGGAGCATCCACATCGGGCTGCTCCTGCGCGGCCACACCGACTGCAGCCGAACGCGCAGGGCTATCAATCGCCCCGACAATCGGCGGGGGCGCATCAAACAACGCCTCCTCTGCCGCCAATTCAGCCTCCACCTCGGGGGACAGCTGAAACCAGGCATGGCCACAGTTGGAACATTGTACATCGCGCCCCCCATCGGGGATCGCCGCTGCATCAACCTCATATTCCGCATCGCAATTCGGGCAAACTAGACGCATTGTTGGGGTCCGGGGTCATTTCTGAGAGGCAGGCTCGTAACTTGTAGCAATGAAGGAAACATTCTGGAAGCCTTTGTGGCAAAACTTGGGCCGAAGCGATTGAATCCGTTGCCACCTTGGGCAATGGTGCAACGCAATGCGCCCCAAACAGGATGAAACCCGGTGATTGCCTTCGACAATGTGGCCTATAGCTACGGCGGGGGCGAATTGCTGTCCGAGATTTCGCTGCGCTTGGCCCCCGGTTCGTTCCATTTTCTGACCGGGCCTTCGGGGGCGGGAAAATCCACCTTCCTGAAACTCTGCTACGGTGAACTTTTGCCCAGCGCCGGACGGATCACTCTGTTTGACCGCGAAGTGCGCAGCCTCAGCCGCGACGATATCGCCCTGACTCGCCGCCGCATTGGCATGGTGCAGCAGGATTGCCAGTTTCTCGACCATCTGCCCTTGGCCGCCAATGTCGCCTTGCCGCTGACGGTGGCGGGCAAAGCTTCTGTCCCGCAGGATCTCAGCGATCTGCTGGGCTGGGTCGGCTTAGGCCAGTTGGCCGATGCGCTGCCGCCGTCTTTATCCGGGGGTGAGCGGCAACGCGCCGCCCTCGCCCGCGCCATCATCATCGGCCCCGATGTGGTGCTGGCGGATGAGCCCACCGGAAACCTCGATTGGGAGATGTCGCTGCGCCTGCTGACCTTGCTGGTCGAGCTGAACCGGATGGGCAAAACCGTGCTGATCGCCACCCATGATCTGAACCTGATCCGGCAGGCGAAAAGCCAGATCGCCGCCCGCGTGCTGCGGATATCCAAGCGCCGGATACAACTGGCCGGGGCTGATTTATGAGCCTGCTGTCGCGGCTCACCCCTGACCGTAAGGCCGACAGGCAGGCCGACCGCGTGGTGCCACCCTCGGGCCACTCCGCATGGCTGACCTCGTTCACCGCAGGGGCGATGGCATTTCTGGCGGTGTTCGCACTGGCCTTGTCGCTGGCAGCGGGGCGTTTGGCAGATCGCTGGTCGGATGCGCTGGAACGCACCGCCACAGTGCGGCTCTCCGCGCCCGAAGACCAAATGGATCTGCAAACCAAAGCCGTGCTGGCCGTCCTATCAACCACCCCCGGCATTGCCTCGTCTCGCGCCATGACCGACGCCGAACAGCGCGCGCTGTTAGAGCCGTGGTTTGGCCCCGACCTGCCTGTGGATGCCCTGCCGCTGCCCCGGCTGATCGAAGTCACCGAAAGCGGCGCGGGTTATGACGGCGAAGGCCTGCGGCAACGCCTCGCCGCCGAAGCCCCCGGCGCGGTGCTCGATGATCACACCCGCTGGCGCAGGCCCTTGGCCGTCGCCGCAGGCCGCCTGCGCCTGCTCGGCCTGCTCTCCATCGGGCTGATCGGCACCGCCACCGCCGCCATGATCACCCTCGCCGCCAGTGCAGCCCTCGCCGCCAATGCGCAAGTCGTCCGCGTCTTGCGGCAGGTGGGCGCGCGTGACGCCTATATCGCCCGCGCCTTCGTGCGCCGCTTCACCCTGCGCGCGATTTCGGGGGCAGCGGTGGGCACGCTTGTGGGCATGATCGGCGTGGCCCTGCTGCCCTCCACCGATACCGCTGGCGGCTTTCTGACCGGCCTCGGATTTCAGGGCCTAGGCTGGCTCTACCCGCTCACCCTGCCCCCCCTCGTCGCCGTGGTCGCCTTCGCAGCCACCCGTGCCGCCGCGTTCCGCAAACTCCGGGAGCTGACCTGATGCCGAAACCCATTCAATGGCTGCTCTCGCTGGTCTTCATCCTGCAAATGTATCTCGCCATGCTGGTGCTGGGCATCGTCTACCTGCCCTACGCTCTGCTGAACCGGGACGGAGCCGTCGCCGCCTGCCACGCCTTTTGTGCATGGGTCCGCTTCAGCCTGCGGGTGATCTGCGGCCTACGCACCGAAATCCGCGGTGAGGTGCCGCAAACCGAAGTGCTGATCGCCCCGAAACACCAAAGCTTCCTCGACATCATCCTGATCTACGGTGCCCTGCCCCGCGCCAAATTCATCATGAAGGCCGAGCTGCGCTTCGCCCCGATCCTCGGCTGGTACGCCCTGCGCATTGGCTGCGTCCCGGTCAACCGCGGGAAAAGGGGGGCTGCGATCACCCAGATGATGGCGGATGTGAAATCCGGCCTCGCGCGCCCCGGTCAGTTGATCATCTACCCGCAAGGCACCCGCGTCGCCCCCGGCGAAACCCTGCCCTACAAGATCGGCACCGCCGCGCTTTACAGCCAGCTCGGCCAGCCCTGCGTACCCGTTGGCACCAATGTCGGGCTGTTCTGGCCGAAACGCGGCATCCTGCGCCATCGCGGGACGGGCGTGGTCGACTTCCTGCCCGCCATCCCGCCCGGCCTCAGCAACGCCGAGTTCATGACCCAACTGGAGGCGCAGGTCGAAGCCTGCTCCAACGCATTGTTGGTGGAAGCTGGATACAAATGAGCACTTCCCTCGCCACCATCGAACACATGCTCGACACCATCCCGCTGACGCTGACGGTGAAGAAGATGTTCGGCGAATACGCCCTGTATCTGGATGGCATCGTGGTGGCCTTCGTCTGCGATGAGACCTTGTTCATCAAACCCACCCCCGGTGCCAATGCGATCCTGCCCGACGCCGAGCGCGGCCCCGCCTATCCCGGCAGCAAAGACTATATTATCGGCTCCGAAGCGCTGGACGACCCCGATCTTTGCGCCCGCGCCCTGCGCGCTGTCGCCGCCGACGCGCCGCCACCCAAACCGAAGAAACCGAAGGCCGCGAAGAAACCCAAGACCAGCTAAACCTGGGCTCTTAGCTCATCCTCTGCGCTCAAATATCCCCGCCGGAGGCTTCCGAACGAAGCCCCACAAACCACGGTTCACCCATGACGCCCCCCACTTGGATCACCACTCTAGACGACCTGCACGCCCATTACGGCACCCCCGGCAAACCGGCCCTTGCCAAAGTCACAGCACATCTGACCCCCGCCTATGCCGCCTTCATCGCCGCCTCACGGTTCTGCATCCTGTCCACGGTTGGCCCCGAAGGCACCGATGGCAGCCCGCGCGGCGATAAGAACCCGGTGGTGATCCCGCTCGATTCAGAAACTCTCCTGATGCCCGACTGGAAGGGCAACGAACGCATCGACTCCTTACGCAACATCATCCGCGATGGCCGTCTATCATTGATCTTCCTTGTCGCAGGCTCCACCACCGCCATCCGCGTCAACGGCACCGCCAAAATCACCGCCGACCCCGATCTGCGCGCCCGCTTTGATCGAGAGGGCACCCAGCCGCGCAGCGTGATCGTGATCCGCATAGCCGAGGTCTATTCGCAATGCGCCCGCGCCCTGCAACGCTCGGCCCTGTGGACCGCTCCCCATGCCGAAAACCTGCCCACCCCCGGCCAAATGCTGCAAGACGCGACCGCAGGCGCGATCAACGGGGCCGATTATGACGCCGAGCGCGCCACCCGCGCACACCTCGGCTGGTGGTGATCAGCGCCGCGCCAAAGTGCCAAACACCCAATCCCACAAAGGTGAGGTGACGCCGAAATTATGCGCAACATCATGATGATGCACGGCATGGAGCCGGATCAACCTCCGCAGCCATGCCCGCCCGCCGCTGCCCAGATGATGCACCACATAATGCACGCTAATATAGCCGAGATAGCCGAACAGCACGCCCGCCATCACCGCGGCCGCCCACTCGGGCCGCAAAGCCCACGTCAGCGGCCAATAGACCAGCCCATAGAACACCAAGAGCGTCACCAGCATCGGCGTGCCTTGCAACTCACGCGGGGCCGCGTGATGCGCCAGATGGATCTGCTGCAACAGCGGTGCGTGGTGGAAGGCAAAGCGGTGGATCAGATATTCTGCCAAACTCCAGCCCAGTATCCCCAGCGCTATCAATCCTCCCGAAGCAAATCCGCCACCCGGCCCAAACGCCAATACAACACACAGCAGGATCAACGGCGGATAGACCAGAAAATCGAGGAAAAACATCCAAGCCGGCATTTCCGCGCTGAACATTTGCAAAATCCGCGTTTTGGCTTTGCGCACGCTTTGCCAAAACGGATGGGTCTGCATCGCGTTAGGGTCCATATCTGTCGCCTGCCTTTATGCCGATGGCTCTGCGGGACGCATCGGCTGTCATGACTCCGTTACTCTCGCAGAGATTGCATAAAATATCCAGCCCGGCCCTGTGGATCGGAGGCGAGGATCGCAGCAGCCCAAAAGCCTGAACTAAAAAAGGACTAAAAAAGGCCCGTATCTTCATCCGCGATAGCGTCGTCAATAAAGCCGCCCGGATCAGCCATAAAAGCTTGATACAACTTGAAATGCCGCGTCTGCCGATAGTCGACCGCTGCAAGACCGCCTTTGCTGATTTCCAAAACCTGCGCATTGGGCAGCGCCATCAGCAGCGGCGAATGAGTTGCCATGATCACCTGCGCGCGACCCAGCGACTGAATACGGCTGAGAAGACGCAAAAGCTGTAACTGGCGCTTGGGCGACAGCGCAGATTCCGGCTCGTCGAGAAAATAGATGCCCTGTCGCGACAGCCGTTCCTCAAAAAAACGCAAGAACCCCTCGACATGGCTTTCCGACAGATAATCCGGTGGCGGGCCACCGCCATCCCGCGCCGCTTCGTCCAGATAGCGCGCCACGCTGAAGAAAGATTCCGCCTTGAAAAACCAGCCATTCGTGACTTTCGGCAACCATGCCGCCCGCATTACCTCGCCCAGCGCGCTGCCACTGGTATCAATCGCACGCGCGTGGTCGACTGGACGATAGCCCTTGCCACCCCCGGCCTCGTCATAACCGCTGAGGCCCGCAATCGTCTCGATGAGTGTGGATTTTCCAGTGCCGTTTTCACCGGTGATGATGGTAACGGCGGCAGTGAAATTCAGTTCAAACTCCGGGTCGGCCAACCAAGGCAGGTTGAAGGGATAATCCTTGCGCCCCGCGATCCGCTCCGGCAACAGGCTGATCCGCTTCAAGAACGGCGGTGGCAGACTGGTTCCTGTGCGTTTGCGGCTCATCGTGATACCTTGGCGGCCCTGTCACCGCATCATGCGGCAAAAGTTAAGGCCGCGTAAACACGCGGCCATAACCCATTGATTCTTTAGAAATGCAGCATGTGTCCACGCGTGGACACCCCCGCTTAGGCGGCCAACCCCTTGCTGCCCATATCCAGGAATTTCTGGCGACGATCCCTGATCAAAGCCTCGGGTTTCTTGCCCGACAGCTCTTTCAGCATGGTTTCAATCGCCTTGCCGACCGCTTCAATCGTGTCTTTCCGCCCGCGCTGAGCCCCGCCCAGCGGTTCCTTCACGATCCGATCAATCACGCCCAATTTCTGCAGATCCTGCGCCGTCAGTCGCAACGCCTCCGCCGCCTCCCGCATCTTTTCGGCATCTTTCCACAGGATCGACGCGCAGCCTTCCGGCGAGATCACCGAATACACCGAATGCTCCAGCATCGCGATCCGGTTGGCGGTCGCAAACGCCACCGCCCCGCCAGAGCCACCTTCCCCGATGATCACCGAGATCAACGGCACGCCAATCTCCAGACATTTCGCAGTCGAGCGCGCAATCGCCTCGGCCTGCCCGCGTTCCTCGGCACCCTTGCCCGGATAAGCACCGGGGGTGTCGATCAGCGTGATCACCGGCAGATGAAACCGATGCGCCATATCCATCAACCGCACGGCTTTACGATAGCCCTCAGGCCGCGCCATGCCGAAATTGCGTTCAATGCGGGATTTGGTGTCGTTGCCCTTTTCATGCCCGATCACCATCACCGGGGTGTCGTTGAAACGCGCGAGGCCGCCCATCACCGCGTGATCGTCCGAGAATCCCCGATCCCCGGCTAGGGGGGTATATTCCTGAAACAATGTCTCAATGTAATCTTTGGAATGAGGTCGTTCCGGGTGGCGCGCCACCTGACATTTCCGCCACGGCGTCAGATCCTTGTACATATCCTTCAGCAACTGATCCGCCTTGCGGTCCAACTGCTCGGCCTCTTTGGTGACATCCATCCCGGTATTGCTGCGCGCCATCGCGCGCAGTTCCTCGGCCTTGCCTTCAATTTCGGCCAAAGGCTTCTCGAATTCGAGGTAGTTCATCGAGCACTCCATCGCAGGCCAGATCATCGGCCCAAATCATCGGCAAGGCCCCCTATATGGCCGCGTGACGCGGAAAATGCAACCGACCACAACTATCGCCGGACAGAGTGCCCTTTCGCGTTGTCGAGAGCAAAGCACGACGCTACCACTTAAGCACAAGGCTGGTTTGGCAGGTATGTGAGGAATTGTGCAGGTATTTCTGGCAAACGACACCTCGCGCAGCGCACATGCGGGCTGCAAAGCGGTCATGCGATCACTGCACGCCGCGATCGCCGCCGTGCCGGGGTTAAAGATTTGCGGCACCCACAGCGTCGGCACTCGCGAGATCGACGAGAGCGCCTTCTATGCCGCAGATGCCGTGCTGATCAACGGCGAAGGCACCATCCATCATTCCGGCCAACATGCGACCTATCTGCTGGCGCTGATTGCCGAGGCGAAGGACGCGGGCAAGAAAGTGCTGCTCGTCAACGCGCTGTTCCAGCAATACGAATGCCAATCCGATGATATTCTGGCCGATCTGGCCTTGCTCACAGTGCGCGAGCCGCGCAGCGCTGGCTTTGCCCGCCGCTATGGTGGCACGCCCCGCGTATTGCTCGATAGCGCCGCCGATCCGGCCTTTACCGAAGGCGGCACGGCCACGCCGCTGACGCATGGTTGGGTGATCGGCGGCTACATCGACAGCGGGTTGCTGAAAGACCCGTTCAAGCGCATCGTGGGCCACCATTTGAACATCCACAAAAGCCCGTTTGAGGATATCATCGCCACGCTGCGGACTGCCGAGTTGTATTTCACCGGGCAACATCACGGAGTTTACGCAGCAGCGATTGCGGGGTGCCCGTTTATCGTCACGCCCTCCAACAGCCATAAGATCGAGTCGTTTGTGGAATGGACCGGCCTGCCAATCCCGATCTGCATGCAGCAAAAAGAAATCCTGCCCGCCGCCGCCTTCGCTCTGCGCAATCCCTCGATCTATGGCGAGTTGCAGGATTTTATGAAAAGCCAGTCGGTTCTGACCAGCGCGATGCTGGTCGAGGCTTTGGGCTGACAGCTGCGGTGACCGCAGTTCGGCAAGATTTGTGATATTGCGCCATGCTAGCCCTTTTTTAGAAGGAGCATGTCCAAGATGACCAACGGCTATGAAACCCGCCTGATCCGCGAGTTGGATTTCATCCATGACGACCCCGCTGGGGATTTGAGCTTGGATGCACTGGCAGATGTTGCGGCACTGTCTCGGTTTCACTTTCACCGGGTGTTTCATGCGGTGATAGGGGAAACGGTCGCGGCGGCGGTACGGCGGATGCGGGTGTACCGCGCGAGCGTTGCACTGGTGCAGACCACCGCGCCCTTGGCCAAGATCGCCCACGCGGTTGGTTATCCCAACCTTGCCTCCTTCACCCGCAGCTTTGCCGAACTTTATGGTGTGCCCCCGGCCGCCTTCCGCGCCAAGGGCGAGCTGCGCCCCCTGCCCCCCTTGTTCAGAACTGGAGTACCGCCGATGTATGCCGTTGAAATCCGACAAGACCCCGCCCGCAGGCTGGCCGCGATGCCGCATAAGGGCGCTTATACCGAGATTGGTCGTGCCTTTGAAAAAGGCGGTGCGGTGCTGGCTGCGCGCAAGCTGATGGGTGCCTGTGGCGGCATGGTCGGGGTCTATTATGATGACCCTGCCGCGGTAGCTGTGGCGGACCTGCGCAGCCATGCCGGGTTTGAGATTGGCTCTGGCCCGATTGATCCGCCGCTGGAGTTGGTGAACCTGCCCGCCGGACGCAACGCCGTGCTGCGGTTTAAGGGTTCTTATTCTGGCCTGCCCGCCGCCTATGAACAGCTATACCGCAACTGGTTGCCGGGATCGGGCGAAACCCCAGCCGACAGCCCGGTGTTCGAGGTTTATCTGAACACGCCGATGGATACGGCACCCGAGGAATTGCTGACCGAGATTTGCCTGCCGCTGGCTTGAAGGCGGCGTAAACCCAAGGCCCAAAAACAGCACAGCCCCGTGGGTTACCACGGGGCGTGCATCCTCCCGAGGATGCGGCATCGGGCCTCCTCTCCCTTTGCCGCGCGGGTATCTCTGGGGCATACTGTCGCATGCCGCAGCGTCACAGTGCCGTCACAGAACGCACGAGTCAACAGGATCTTTTCGGCGCTGAAACATTAAGCAGCGGCGATCATTTCCGCCTGTTTCACGATCACTTCCGCCTGTTTAATCGAGGCAATATCGACCAGACGGCCCTTAAAGACCGTGGCACCCTCGCCCCGCGCCTTGGCATCTGCCATCGCGGTGAGAATCTCCCGCGCCTCAGCCACAGCGGCTTCAGACGGCGTGAAGACCTCGTTCGACAAAGCGATCTGTTTGGGGTGAATCGCCCATTTGCCAACCATGCCCAAAGTGGCCGAGCGGCGGGCTTGGGCGCGAAAACCCTCATCATCGCTGAAATCGCCGAACGGCCCATCGACGGGCAAAATGCCATGGGTGCGACAGGCGGCAACGATGGCCACTTGCGCCCAATGCCACGGGTCGGACCAATGCTTCACACCCTCGCGCAGCATGTAGTAGTTTTCCTGCGTGCCACCGATGCCTGTTGTCTGCATCCCCATCGAGGCCGCGAAATCCGCAGCCCCCAAAGACATCGCCTGCAAGCGCGGGCTTGAGGCCGCGATTTCCTCAACATGCGCGATGCCAGCGGCGGATTCGATGATCACCTCGAAAGAGATCGGCTTGGCACGGCCCTTGGCGCGTTCAATCGCGGTGACGAGGGCATCGACGGCATAGACATCTGCGGCACAACCCACTTTGGGAATCATGATCTGATCTAAGCGCGGGCCGCATTGCTCCAGCAGATCAACCACATCGCGATACCAGAACGGAGTATCGAGGCCGTTGATCCGCACCGACAGGGTTTTCTTGCCCCAATCGAGCGTATTGACCGCCTCGATGATGTTGGCGCGGGCTTGGTCTTTGTCGGAAGGTGCCACCGAATCTTCCAGATCAAGGTTGATCACATCCGCCGCCGAGGCGGCCATCTTGGCGAACAGCGCGGGGCGCGAGCCGGGGCCGAACAACTGGCAGCGATTGGGGCGTGCCGGGGGGCTGGGTTGCAGACGGAAGGACATTTTTGCCTCGCAAGGATATTTCACAGTATTTGCAACATTTGGTATATTGTTGCGTCATTGACGGCAAGTTGAATTTGCAGTTGCAGCAATTTGGCAAGCAGTCGCGCAGAAATTATTGATCTTTCTGCGATAAATCATAGATTTTGGCCATAAATCCGAAGATTATTCCGATAAATCAGAGAATTCATTATACTAATCCCTACACCAAAGCCTTTGCGTGCAGTTCCTTGCAAAGGCTCGCCGCACAGCAGCGGCACAATGGAGCGACCTTGACCTCCCCGCGCTTCTGTCTCACACCCATGCGCGCAGAATGGGCCGCCCTGCGCGGATTTGAGGATAACACGATGACCAGAACCGTCTACCTGAACGGCGAATACCTGCCGGAAGCCGAAGCGAAAGTCTCGATCTTTGACCGCGGCTTTCTGATGGCCGATGGCGTCTATGAGGTCACCTCGGTGCTGGGCGGCAAGCTGATCGACTTTGGCGGCCATTGTGTGCGGCTGGCGCGAAGCCTGTCGGAATTGGAGATGCAGAACCCGCACTCGGATGCCGAATGGCTGGCGATCCACCGCGAATTGGTGACACAGAACGGCATCAGCGAAGGCATGGTCTATCTGCAGGTGACGCGCGGCAATCCGGGGGACCGGGATTTCGCCTATCCGCCGGAGGATGTGACGCCGACCGTGGTACTGTTTACCCAAGCCAAGCCGGGGCTGGCCGACAATCCGGTGGCGAAGGTCGGGTTCAAAGTGATCTCTATCCCCGATATTCGCTGGGGGCGACGCGATATTAAAACGGTGCAGTTGCTCTATCCTTCGATGGGCAAGATGGCGGCGAAGAAGGCCGGGGTGGATGACAGCTGGTTTGTTGAGGATGGCGTGGTGACCGAGGGCACCTCAAACAACGCCTATATCGTCAAAGGCAACAAGATCATCACCCGTCAGCTTTCCAGCGATATTCTGCACGGCATCACCCGCGCGGCGGTGCTGCGCTTTGCGGTAGAGGCGCAGATGGAGGTTGAGGAGCGGGCGTTCTCCATCTCTGAGGCCCAAGACGCGGATGAGGCGTTCATCACCTCGGCCTCGGCCTTTGTGATGCCAGTGGTTGAGGTTGACGGAGCGGCAGTCGGCACGGGAAAGCCAGGCCATATCGTGGCGCGGCTGCGCGAGATTTACTTGGATGAGATGCGCAAGGCGGCGGTCTGAAACGGCGGCTCGGGCTTGCATATAGCAAAGCCCGAGCCGTCATTGCTAAAACTGAAACACGGACACCTGCGAGATCGCGAAATTGTTCGCGTTCAGCAGATGGGCCAGTTCGATGGTTTGATCAGGATCGGCATTACTTTCCAGTCCGACCGTAACAGTGCCAGTGTCGGCGTCCGTCTGTGAAAACAGTGTCCACTGCGACAGATCGGCGACGCGCTGATCGACATCCAGCTCCAGACGGTCATCGTTGCCATCATAATCGCTGACGGTGATCGCTTCTGCGTCGTCGCGCTCATGCACAGTGACCATCAGATCATTGCCCGCCCCGCCCGTTAGCGTGTCGCCATCATCGCCGATCAACAAATCATCCCCTGCCCCACCCGCGACGTGATCCGAAGCCTGCTCGGCGGTTACCCAGCCATCCAGCTGATTGTCGGTGGCCGAAACAATATCATTGCCGTCGCCACCATCCAACGTGTTTTGGCCAGAGTAATCCCAGATTTCATCATTGCCTGCGTCGCCATGCACAACATCATCGCCAAGCTGGCCGTGTTCAAACGCGTAATCGGAAACCGCGCCATCCACCCAACTGACATCATTGCCCGAGCCGAGCGAAATCTGATCATTGCCTTCCTCGCCCAGCATAAGGTCACTGCCGCGACCGCCGAACAGGCTGTCATCACCGCTGAGCCCAAGCACAACATCGTTACCCGCGCCGCCATAAAGCTGGTCATCCCCCGCGCTGCCATCGACAAAATCATCGCCGTCGCTGCCGCTTATGGTGTCATCGCCTGCGTTCCCTATCAAAGAGTCATCGCCGCCAAGGCCGCTGATCTGATCGTCGCGTGCAGTGCCAAGAAGGGTGTCGCTGCCATCGCCACCCGTCAGCGTCTCGCCAGTATGATCAGGTTCGTCAGGTTTGTCGTCATCGTGGCTAGACCCGGAAAAAGCGAAACCAAGTATCGGCAAGGCGAGTAACAGCAAAAATTCCATCTTTGGCACCCGGTAAAATCATTCTGAATTGGATTAGAAGAGCGAAAGCAGCTGCGCGTCAACTTTCGCAACAATTTTGCCTTAAATTTTCCACAATTTTAGCCTGATCTCGCGATTGTTTCCAAAAGAGCGCTAACCAGCCAGCCCCGCCAGCACTTCGCTTAGAATCGGCGCAAGCCGCAGCGCCCAAGCTTGCTGTTCGGCCTCGGTCGCGATCAGATCATTGCGCAACTCTATCAAGGTGTTATGCCGCCCGGGTTGCAGCGCGTGCATGTCAATCGCATCGCCGGGAAGATGGCCTGCGTAGGGCTCGTTGTCACCGATGCAGAGGTCGGTCTCGGCCAGCAAGCGGGCAATCAGTGGCTTGGAAAACCGCTCGTCCAGATGGCTATACAGCACACCCACATGCCAAGGCCGTGGCGGGCGACCTTTCAGGCAAGGCGTGAAGGAATGAATTGCAAGGATCACCGTATTGGGCTGGCGGGCCGCCAACCGCGCATAGGCTGCGTGGTAGGGACGGTAGAGCGTATTCAGCCGCCGCTCGGTTTCCACGGCATCGACGTGACGGTTGGCGGGGATGATGGTGCCGTCATAGAGCTTCATCACCAAGGTCGGGTCATCCTCGCCCCGGTTGGGATCAATCACCAGACGCGAGAAGTCTGAGCAGATCACCGGGCTGTCGAGTGCCACGCCCAAAGCCCGCGCCAAACCCGCCGCCCCGACATCATAAGCAATGTGGCGCGCCATATCGGCATCGTTGATCCCCAAAGTGCCGCCCAAATCATCAGGCACCCGGTTGGTTGCGTGATCACACGTCACTAGCCAGCGCCCCGGCCTGTTTTCGCCCGAAATCGAAAAAGCCATGCTGTTCCCGTCACAATTCCTCGACTTCTGCTGTTTATGCTACCGCGACCAAAACCGCCAGTTGCTCCGCGCGTCAGTTTGTTCCATAAGACGCGCGGCCCACCACGAAAAATAGATGCGACGAAAAGGAAAAAGGCATGAGACGCCTTCGGAACGTAAAGATCGTGGCCACTCTGGGCCCAGCCTCCAGCGACTATAAAATGATCCGTGCGCTGTTTGAGGCCGGGGCCGATGTGTTCCGCCTGAACATGAGCCACGGCACCCATGCCGAGCAGGCCGCGCGCCATACCATCATCCGTCAGGTCGAAGCCGACACCGGGCGTCCGATCGCGATTTTGGCAGACCTTCAGGGGCCGAAGCTGCGGGTCGGCGTGTTCGCCAATCCGGCGGGCGAAACCTTGGTTGAGGGCGCTGCTTTCCGCATGGATCTCAGCAGCACGCCGGGCGACGCAGCCCGGGTGCAACTGCCGCACCCCGAGATTTTTGCAGCACTTGAGCCGGGTGCTTCGCTGCTGGTCAATGACGGTAAGATCCGTGTGCGGGTCAAGGACTGCGGCAAGGATTACGCGAATTGCGTGGTTGAAGTCGGTGGCGTGATTTCCAACCGCAAGGGCGTCAACGTGCCCGACGTGGTGCTGCCACTGGCAGCTTTGTCCGCCAAAGACCGCGAAGATCTGGAATTTGCCTGCGAACTCGGCGTCGATTGGCTGGCGTTGTCCTTCGTGCAGCGCCCCGAGGACGTGATTGAGGCGCGGGTTTTGGCGCGCGGTCGTGCCGCGATCCTGTCGAAGATCGAAAAACCTGCGGCGGTGAAAGCCTATGACGCGATTCTGGCTGTCTCAGATGGCATCATGGTAGCGCGTGGCGATCTGGGCGTTGAATTGCCCGTCACTTCGGTGCCGCCAATCCAGAAACGCCTTGTGCGGGGTGCGCGAGCTGCGGCCAAGCCGGTGATCGTGGCGACGCAAATGCTCGAATCAATGATCGAAGCGCCTGTGCCGACCCGCGCTGAAGTCTCGGATGTGGCGACTGCGATCTATGAAGGTGCCGATGCGGTCATGCTGTCGGCCGAATCGGCTGCAGGTAAATATCCGATCGAAGCCGTCACCACGATGAACAACGTCGCGATGTCTGTCGAAAAAGACCCGACCTATCGTCAGGTGATTGAGGCCTCGCGGCAAGTGCGGCGCGAAACCATCGCCGATGGCATCGTGGCGGCGGCGCGTGAAATCGCCGAAGCCACCAATATCAAGGCGATTGCCTGTTTCTCGCAGACCGGCACCACCGCTTCGTTGGTGGCGCGCGAACGCCCTCAAGTGCCGATTCTAGCGCTGACACCGCTGATGTCGACCGCTCGCCGGATGTCACTGACCTGGGGCTTGCACTGTGCCATCACCCCGCCGCAAGATCGCTTCAAAGGCGCTGTGCTGGCGGCCGTGAAGGTCGCGCGTGAGGATGGCTTTGCGTCAAGCGAGGATATGATCGTCGTCACCGCAGGTGTGCCGTTCAACGTCAAGGGCACCACCAACATCCTGCGCGTGGCGCCCTGCGACGAAAGGTTGATTTCTTTCAGTGAGCCGGAGTAATCTTTGACGCAGCCACGGTTGGCGCGTTTGTCAAAGGTGTATCGGGATGAGCAACGATCAGATACTTGTCATCGGCATTATCGTCTGCGCTCTGGCTATTCCCTCGCTGCTGGCGGCTTTTTCTGAAAGCCGCCCGCCGCGCGCGGGGGCCATAATGATTTTGATCGGCGGCGTGCTGTTGACCTATGCGCTGACGCAGAAGGCGGGCGGCTATCGGTTTGAGCAGATCCCACACATCTTCGTGCAGGTCATTGCGGATGTGATCAAGTAATCCACCGCGATTGCCCCTTGCACCCAGCACCCAGCCCGCCTATAGCACCCTCTCGAATACCCCGCGAGACCGGCCTACGTGGCATGCCGAGTCCCGCCTGAAACCACGGAGATGGAAATGCCCAAGATGAAGACCAAGTCGGCGGCGAAGAAGCGTTTCAGCTTCACGGCCTCCGGTCGGGTGAAAGCTGGCGTCGCCGGCAAACGCCACGGCATGATCAAACGCACGACGAAATTCATTCGTGACGCGTCCGGCACTATGTTGCTGAGCCCGTCCGACGCGAAAATCGTCAAGAAATACATGCCCTACGACCGGTAAGGAGAACAGCCGATGTCCCGCGTTAAATCCGGCGTAGTTACGCACGCCCGCCACCGCAAGGTGATCAAGAAAGCGGCTGGCTACTACGCCGCCCGTTCCACGAACTTCCGCACCGCGACGCAAGCTGTTGACAAGGCTCAACAGTACGCGACGCGCGACCGTAAAACCCGCAAGCGCAACTTCCGCGCTTTGTGGATCCAGCGGATCAACGCCGCTGTGCGTCTGTTCGATATCGAGTTCACCTACTCGCGTTTTATCAACGGTCTGGCGAAAGCTGGCATCGAGGTGGACCGTAAGGTTCTGGCCGATCTCGCCGTGCACGAGCCCGAGGCGTTCAACGCCATCGCGGCACAAGCCAAGGCAGCTTTGGTCTGAGACCAATGCGATGATTTCAGGAAAAGCCCTGCCCTTTGCGGCGGGGCTTTTTCTTTTGGCGGATCGCTCTGATAGGCTGTTGAACCCTCCGGGGGAGTAATTCAAAAAGAGCAAATCCAAGCTGCGGCTTGCAAATCTACGCCTTGCCCGCTAGCACGAAGCCGCAGGAATACCGGAGATTGCTATGGACGGGCTAGACACGCTGAAGGCCAAATACCTGACCGCCGTTGCCAATGTGGCCGACGAGGCGGGGCTGGAAGATTTGCGCGTCGCCGCCCTTGGTAAGAAGGGTGAGATTTCGGCGCTGATGTCGGGTCTGGGCAAGATGGAGCCTGATCAGCGCAAGGCTGCCGGTGCCATGCTAAACGTGCTGAAGGACGAGATTGACGCTGCTTTGCGTGCCAAGAAAGCGGCTTTGGGTGATGCCGCGCTGAATGAGCGCCTGCGTTCGGAATGGCTGGATGTAACGATGCCGGGGCGTCCGCGCCGGGTTGGCACCATCCATCCGGTATCTCAGGTGATGGAAGAACTGACCGCGATCTTCGCCGACATGGGCTTTGCCGTGGCTGAAGGTCCGCAAGTGGAGAGCGATTGGTATAACTTCGACGCGCTGAACATCCCGCCGGAACACCCGGCGCGGCAGGAACATGACACATTCTTTATGAACCGCGCCGAGGGCGACACTCGCCCGCCGCATGTGCTGCGCACCCATACCAGCCCGGTGCAAATCCGCGCGATGGCCGCCCAAGGTGCGCCGATCCGGGTGATCGCACCCGGTCGCGTTTACCGCATGGATATGGACCAGACCCACACGCCGATGTTCCATCAGGTTGAGGGCCTCGCCATCGACCGCAACATCAGCATGGCCAATCTAAAATGGGTGCTGGAAGAATTCTGCCGCGCCTTCTTCGAGGTGCCCTCGGTCGAGTTGCGGTTCCGCGCCAGCCACTTCCCCTTCACCGAACCCTCAGCCGAGGTCGATATCCGCTGCTCGTGGGAGGGCGGTCAGTTGAAGATCGGTCAGGGCGACAAATGGATGGAGATCCTTGGCTCGGGCATGGTGCATCCGAAAGTGTTGTCTGCGGCTGGGGTGAACCCCGACGAATGGCAGGGTTTTGCCTTTGGCATGGGCATCGACCGGATTGCGATGCTGAAATACGGCATCCCGGATCTGCGCGCGTTCTTTGAGAGCGATCTGCGCTGGCTGCGCCACTACGGCTTTGCGGCTTTGGACATGCCCGATCTGGCGGGCGGGCTGAGCGCTTAAATCCTACTGCGCGGGCGCGATCAGAGCCCGCGTCAGTGCCGTGAATTCGTGCGCGATCGTCATATACAAAAGCGCAGTCAGCCCGAGCAGTAAGCAGAGCTTCCCAACGTTCAGCCGTTTGCGGTCCTTTGGGATTTCAAACATCGGGTCCATCATCCGGGCGGTATAGCTGATCATTGCCCACAGAATAAGGCAATCTCCCCGTTGATCTGGCGACAAGCCGTTTCCACGGGAGAAACCTGCCCTGCCCGCTTCCCCTTTCCGCCTCAATGCGTTAATCCCGCAAGCGACAATTCCCGAAGGGCCGCGCCATGAAATTCACCCTGTCTTGGTTGAAAGATCACCTCGAAACCTCGTCCAGCTTGGACGATATCCTCTACGCCCTCACCGATCTGGGGCTTGAGGTTGAGGAGGTGGTCAAGCCGCTGGCCAAACTCGCGCCCTTCACCATCGCAAAAGTGCTGCACGCCGAAAAGCATCCCGATGCCGACAAGCTGCAAGTCTGCCGTGTTATGACGGATGAGGGCGAAAAGCAGATTGTCTGCGGCGCGCCCAACGCCCGCGTCGGCATCACTGTGGTTTTGTGCAAACCCGGCGACTATGTACCCGGCATCGACGTGACGCTGGGTATCGGCAAAATTCGTGGCCTCGAATCGCATGGCATGATGGCATCCGAGCGTGAGTTGGAGCTTTCTGATGAGCATAACGGCATTATTGAGCTGCCCTCGGGCGAGGTTGGCGAGAAATTCACCGATTGGCTGGCGATAAACCGCCCCGGTCTGGCAGATCCGATGATCCACGTCAAAGTCACCCCCAACCGCCCCGATGCTCTGGGCGTGCGCGGCATTGCCCGCGATCTCGCGGCGCGGGGTTTGGGCACGTTGAAGGCTCTGACAATTCCGGTGATCAAAGGAGGCTTTGCTTCCCCAGTGCAGGTGGAAATCTCCGCCGATCTCAAAGCCAAAGGCTGCCCACATTTCGCAGGTCGCACCATTCGCGGCGTCACCAACGGCCCTTCCCCGGATTGGCTGGCCAACCGCCTGAAAGCCATCGGCCTGCGCCCGATTTCGGCTTTGGTCGATATCACCAACTACTTCACCTTCGGGCTGAACCGCCCGCTGCATGTGTTTGACGCGGCCAAAGTCCACGGCAAGCTGCGCGTGCATGCCGCCCAAGGTGGTGAGCAATTCGCAGCGCTCGACGGTAAAACCTACACCTTGCGCGCAGGCCAGATGTCAATTTCCGACGATCAGGGCGTAGAGAGCCTCGCCGGGATCATGGGCGGTGAAGTCTCAGGCTGCACTCCGGAAACCCGTGATGTGTTCCTCGAATCCGCATGGTGGGATCCGATCACCGTCGCCGCCACCGGCCGCGCACTGAAGATCAACTCGGATGCGCGGTATCGGTTTGAGCGTGGCGTGGACCCGGCTTTCACCCTGCCGGGGCTGGATTTGGCCACCCAAATGATCCTCGATCTCTGCGGTGGCGAAGCCAGCGACATCGCCCTAGACGGTGCTCCGATTGACGCAGCCCGCGCCTATAAACTGAACCCCGCGCGGGTTATCAGCCTTGTCGGCATGGATATCCCTGAGGCTGAGCAGCGCAAGACCTTGGAATCGCTTGGCTTCACCCTGAACGGTGATATGGCTACTCCGCCGTCTTGGCGCCCGGATGTGCTGGGGGAGGCTGATCTGATCGAGGAGGTCGCCCGCGTCGCCTCGCTGTCGAAACTGCAAGGCACCCCCCTTCCCCGTGCCATTCCCGGCGTGCCGCGCCCGATCCTGACGCCGCTACAGGTCCGCGAGCGCACCGCGCGCCGCACCATCGCGGCCTTGGGCTACAACGAATGCGTCACCTACAGCTTCATCGACCAAGCCTCTGCTGCGCTGTTCGGTGGCGGCGCGGATGCCGTCCGCGTCGATAACCCGATCTCGTCGGAAATGTCGCATCTGCGCCCCGATCTGCTGCCGGGCCTGCTGCGCGCAGCCAGCCGCAACCAAGCCCGCGGCTTTGCCGATATGGCGCTGTTTGAGGTCGGCCCCGCCTTTCAAGGCGGCGAACCCGGCGAGCAGCATCTGCAAGCCACGGGTCTGCTGATCGGCCAATCCGGCCCGCGTGATCCCTACGGCAGCCGCCGTGCCGTTGATGTGTTCGACGCGAAAGCCGATGCCGAGGCGGCGCTGGCCGCCATCGGCGCCCCGGCGCGTGTGCAGATCAGCCGGAAGGTCGCAGCGTGGTGGCATCCCGGCCGCTCTGGCGTGATCGGTCTGGGGCCGAATATGATGGCAAGTTTTGGCGAGGTTCACCCGAAGGTGCTGGCCGAGATGGGTGTCAAAGGCCCCGCCGTGGCCTTCACCATTCTGCTCGCCAATGTGCCAATGCCCAAGGTGAAAACGCCGACGAAACCGGCGCTGGCTCTGTCTGATCTACAAGCGGTAGATCGTGATTTCGCCTTCGTCGTCGATAAGAGGATTGAGGCCTTGACGGCCGTAAACGCCGCTATTGGGGCCGACAAAACTCTGATCGAGTCCGTGCGGGTGTTCGACCAGTTCACCGGCGAAAAAGCCGAGGCGCAAATGGGCGTTGGCAAAAAGTCCATCGCTTTTACGGTGCGCTTGCAGCCCAACGACAAAACCTTGACCGAAGTCGATATCGAAGCGGTTTCCGCCAAGATCATCGAAAAAGTCAGCAAGGCCACAGGCGGCAGCCTGCGCGGCTAAAGCGATGAGCGCGGGGCGTTATCCGCCACGCCTCAGCACCTAGGACTCATAGATAAAGCACCGATTCAATACGATGTTTTTCGTATAATCGGTGCATTAACCTTGCACCTAGGGCTTCCTGCGCCAAGTACCAAACCAAGCGCCAATCCGGCCAAAGAACCCGCCTGCCCTTGCCTTGGCAGCCCCAGCTTGCGCCTCAACACCGTCCCAAGTCTCGCCGACTTCAGCCACCGCAGGCTCCACCATCCGCTCCCAAAACTGCAACCACATCCGGCGCAACATGAACACCCCGAACGCCAAAGCCAGCAGTACGATGATGTTCACGTAGGGGATAATCCGCACGTCCGGTCCGACCACTTCCTTTACTGCAACCGCGTTCGGGTAGATCGACAGCCACGCCAAACGCCAACCGTAATGCGTCACAGACACCCATTTCGGCGCGGTTTGCAGCGATTTCAGATTGCCTGCCTCGGCTTGCAGGTTGGAACTATCGTATTTGAAATAGGGCGGCCAGATCCAGCCGGTATCCTCGTTGCGGTAAACTATTACATGTCCATCTGGGAAAGCAGCCTCAACAAAGCGGATATCTCGCGTCACCGTGTTTTCGCCGGTGCCCACATCAGGCGAGGCATAGGCCCAAGAATTTTCCGAACCTACCGTGGTCAGACGATTGTAAGTATTTGTAATTCTGACAATATCATGCTGCGGCAGCGTGTAATGCAGAAAGCCGCCCACCACGAGTACAACCAGAATTCGGAAGCTCCACTTCACATAGGTCCACATTCTGGTCTCTCCTTACTGATAGTTGACGAAATACACGGTCGCGCTGACCACCATCGCAGGGATGATGTAAACCAACCACAACAGCCGATGCCGCAGACCCTTTTGATACGCCTGCATCCCTGCCTCGATATAGGCATCGCGGTCGCCCTCTATACCCCCGGCGTCGAATTTCTTTTCCAGTTTTTCGCGCCGAACCGAGCGGGAATAGATCGAAACCAGTACGTAAACCACGGATAACAGGGCGAATCCCAGAATCGCCGCCCGCAAGATGCCGATCATGTCCGCCCCCCCAAACCTGCGCCCCTCGTAACAGCACCCCAAGGCCCAACCGCCGCGCCGAGATCGCGCGCAGGCTTCGGCTCGGGCCGATGCCGATTGTCCATCGACGGCTCGGGCCCAAACAACGCCTCGCGCGCACCCTGCGCATCGACCTTATACTCGCGTTCCAGAAAATCCGCGACATATTGGCGCTTGCGATCCGACCATGTGGCATATTGCGCGTAGAACAATTCCTTATGCACAATGAACATTTGACGCACATCCATTGGCGCCAGTTCCGACAGCAGCATATTAACCAAGTCTCGCTCCACCCCAGCCGAAGCCCGCAGGGTGTAGAAGTAGGCTTTGTGTTCCGAAGTGATTCGCGGCCAATCCCCCGCGCCTTCCACCCAGCGCAGAAGCTGCGCCAAACCCAAGAATTCCTCGGGCAAAGCATCGCCCAAGCGGTAGGCAATCTTGCGCAAATCCGTTCGCCGCGCGTCGCCAATTTCAAGATCCAACGCCTCGGCGGCATCGACCAAAACGAAGTCCATCTTCTGTCGCAGCACCGCCGCGGCATCCATGCCGCGCGCCTGCACGATGGGCTCCACCAGTCCGTTGCGCTCCAACCACTCGGCAATCGCATTGCGCTGGGTCAGATCCATCAGTGGAGAAATCGGCATATTTCCAATGGTTTGGCGCGGCTCTGTACTGACCACTCCGGGGAATTTCACGTCGCGAAACACATAGAGCCCGCCGAAATGGCTGGTCCAGAAACTGGGCTGCTGGAAGGTCATCGCAGGCAGATTGATCGGCACCCGCGTCACATCACCGGTCTTTTTCGCCAGTTCAATCATCTCGGCCATCAGCAGATCATCGCGCCACCCGTCGGGTTCTTGGCGGAAACGGTCGATCAGTTTGGCGAGTTTGCTGGCATCGGCGACATGGCCGCCGATGGTGTCGGCCTCTACGGTGATCTGTCGAATTTCCAGCAGTTTCGCGGGGTTCGCGATTTCATAGACTGAGTTTTGCAACTCCCCAGCCACCGCATCCCGCGCGGTGAGGGCGAAAAGCTGTGACTCATTGGCGTCGATGAACTGCTGCAAAATCCCGCGCGCGGTCGAGAATTTCATGTTTAGCAGGGGTGCGGATTTTTGACTGGTGGTCAGCAGGATGAATTGGCGATTACAGCCGTTGGGATTCAGATAGAGATCATCCCCCAATTCATCACCGATTTCCGGAGAATAGCCCGAGATGTCGATATGGAAATCCGTTAGCATTGATTGTTTGCCGATCAGATGCTTGAGGGCGCGATTATAGCGCTCAACCAGTTGCGGCGAGGAAACCTCAATCAGATTGCCGAACATCAGGCCTTTTTCGATGAGGCGTTTCATTTACGCCTTCCCCTCCAGATATCGCCGCTTGGCCTCTTCTTGCCGTTTGAAATCGCGCACCATGCCTTCGATTGCGACTTCATCCGATTTATCGGCATAGCGGAACTCGCTGTCAGCGTAGCGGTTGATTTCTTGGATCACCATTTCAACAGTAATGGGCGTCGTCAGTCCCTTAATCATCACCAGTTTTTCGTCGTATGGCTTGAACAGGAACAGATCTGGGTTCTCCATCCATTCATCCGGCAGTTCAAAATCCATCGCGCGCACTTTGACAGCATCGGTGATGTTCTTGATCGCGCGGCCGGTAAAGCGATCATCTGCTTGCTGAATTGCTTTTAGGTAGGTGCCGAGTTTCGTCAGCGTATCCAAGGAACCCAGATCGCCCTGAACCTTATCCCAGACCTTCAGCAGGCCATCTTCATGCGGCTTGGAATAGCCTTCAAAACTGGCCGTGACAGCGCGTTTGATCTCTTGGGCGGCGAACAGATCATGGCTTCCTACTGGAATACGGTGGTTCTTGCCCAATAGCAGCGAGAGAATGTCGATATAATCTTCGCGGCTTTGCGGTCCATCGACCAGAAAGCGCGCGCCCGCGCGTTGGCGCAAGGCATCATCGACGTTCTCCGGGTAATTGGAGAACATCCCGAAGGTACAATTCCCGCGCACCACAGTATTAGCCCCGGCGAAAGCGCCCATGAATACCGCCGTTACTTCCTGTTGACCTGCCGAGGATTGGCGGTCGCCGCGTTTTCCAGCGACCTGATCAATGTCGTCGATGGTGCCGAAGGCAATCACGCCGGGGTCTAACACGTTATCAATAAACGCTTTCGCATTTTGACCGGATTTCCCCTGATACGAGTCGATTTGGTCGATTGAGAAGTTTTGATAGCGGAATGGATAGCCTGCGGACTTGCAATAATCATTCAGAAATCCGGCCATCATTTGGATCAGCGTGGTTTTCCCCGTGCCGGGTTTACCATCGCCCATGAAGGTAAAAATGAATCCGCCCAGCTCGGCAAAAGGATTGAGTTTGCGTTCAAAGTCATAGGCCATCAACATTTTAGCCAGACGCAGGCTTTGATATTTAGCGATGTGATTGCCGACCACTTCCGAGGGTTTCTTGAATTGCATCGTCAAAGCGCCGCCTTTGGCGGCGCGCGCGGGTTTGAACCCGGCAATCGACAACGCATCCGCCTCAACGCGCCAAGCGCCGCTGGTAAACGCCTGCAAACGGGGTGCCGCTTCGGCGCGCAGGGCGACGCGCTGCATCAGTGCCTCGCAAAACGCGCCAATCACTGCGATCAGACGGGGTTCATCACTGGCGAGAAGGGCTACGTCCTGATCCAACTCCCACAACGCGCCTTGCAGGGCCAAGGGGGCGTTGTCGGTCAAGATTTCCTCGACTGCGCCAACCTCCACTGTCGTCGAACCCATTGATGAAGCGAGCAAAAATGCCGTAGCGTTGGCAAAGGTGTACAGTGTCGCCAGCGCCTCAGCGGCCAGAAATTCGGTGAACTCGACGCGCTTACCTTCAGGCAGACGGCCCTCAAGATTGGCCTTTTTCAACTCGGCCAGCCCGGATTGCGCCGAAAAAGTTTCCGCCATCGCCAGCGCAACAGCAAGACCCCGCCGCAAGCCATGCAGGGCTGCAGCTTGCACCGGGGAGACCAGACCATCGCCCAAGCTTTCGACGCGTTCCAGCAGACGGACGCCACCGGGGCGGGCGGTGCTGCGCGTCACCATACCGGGGGTGGTGGAGCGGAACATGGGGCGCGTGCCGATGCCGGGCGAGCGTTCGGTTTTCGCCTCAGCCATCGCCTTGGCCAAACGCGGAGCATGATCGAATCCAGTCAACAGGGCCAGCGCCGCATCATATTGTGCACGGATGGTTTCTTCCCGCAGTTCCATCATATCGCGCGCGCCGGTCATCTTATCTCCAATCTCTATTTATTCAAACACTTAAGCATGGCTTCATCGCGCAGGCATGATGCGGTCGCCCGCGCCCACCACAAACTTCCGCACCTCGCGAAAGCCCGGTGGGTTCAGATCGGCGAGAACCTGATACGGCCGCTCGGGCAAGATCACCATGCGTTCGATCCGCGTCGCCCCGCTGTCGCTGGCGATCCGGTCCAGCTTGTAAACCTGCCGCTCGGCGCTGGAGAACCAGCCGTCCTTGACCTCTTCCTCTCGGTCGGAAATCAGATCTTCCACCGTCCAGACCAGCGCCCAATCGTCACCATCCGGTGCGTTGGCGTCGGCCAGCACCTGCGCAATCGGGCCGGATTGCAGGGTGAAATCATGGCTGTGCATCGGGCCAAGCGTGATGCGGCGCAGGCGTTTGGGGTGCAAGCCCGCGAAATCCTTATCGAAGCCTTGCGCGATGGTAAGCAGCTTCAACCCCAGCGCCGATTGCGCCATCAAATGCGCCTGCGCCATCGGCCAGCGGCGATCATCATTCGGCAGGGGCTTTTTGCCGCTGTCTTCGACATCCATCAGGTAAACCACGGGCAGATTGGCTTGCGTGTCATAGACCGCCCAGTGCAGCAGGAAATGCTTACGCTCGGCGCCATCGCGGTGAACGTCTTCGATCCATTGGCAATCGGGGTCGTTGCGCGGCCAGAAGATGCCGCCAGTGGCGAGGGATTCGTAGTAAAGCCGCTGGCTTAGCGCGAATTGCAACTGGATCGGCACGGTCAGGTCGCGCACAATCTGGCGCACCATGCGGTCTTTCAGCTCGGTTTCCGAGGCCATGCCGCCGAGGTGTTTTTGCACCTGTGCGGCATCCAGCGCCATCATCATCAACTCTTGCGCCACCGGAAAGCCCGAGTCGTGGCGATCAAAGGTCAGCCGCGGCGAGCCGTCCGCCCTTCCGGTCATCAGGTATTTGTAATTCAGCGCCTTGAAGGTGCCGGTCAACGCCGACAAATACCGCCCCAAAATCCGCGCCTCGGTGCGGGTCAGACGCCCCTCGGCCTCGACCTCACCCGCGACCCGGATCAGATGGCGGGTAATCCGCTCAAACTTCGCAAAATACCGCCGCGCGGTGAGCGTGTCGTAGAGTTCCTGGTGGTCAGTCGTCAGCTGATCTTTGACCGTTTCGGCCACAGCTTATTCCCCATACGCATTCTTGTCGTGCTTCTCGACGATCTTGGCAAACCGTCGCGCAAAGCGTTCATCGGCCTTGGCTTTCTGCTCCAAAACCTCGCGCGCGAAGATCATGTGACCCTCGTGAGCCTCAAGCATATCAGCCATTTTTTGATTGGTCGCAGCGCCAATCGCGGCCATCGCCACCTGCGCCTCTTGGTCGGTTTTCACACCGATTTCGTTGATTCGGTGGGCGACATCCTGCTGCTGCGCGGTCTTCAAGCTGGCCGACAAAGCGTCATACAAAACCACCCGCTGCTTGGTGTCCGTTTGCAACTTATTGATCAAAACCAATTGTGTGGCAGCCTGATTGGTCAAACTATCGACCCAAGTTTTACCTTTTTCGATATAACGCTCCAGTGTCTGACTTTTCGCCAGTTGCACCTGTTCGTCCTGCACCAGCGCATTGTAACGCCCGTTCAGTCCCGCCAATTCAGTCTCCAGCGTGGTGCGCGCACCCGCGTCCTGCTCAACCGAGATCTTGTTTTCCAGTTCGATGATCTTCGGGTCCATGCCGCCAACTTCGGCGCGCACGGCTTCCAGCGCCATCACCGTCGTTTCACGTTCCGTCAGCGTGGCGCCAAGGTTGGCCCCGACCGTCGTTTTTTGGCCGTTCAGCATATCGAGCTGGCCCTGCAACAACCGCACGATGATGTCAGATTTGCCAATCAAATCCTGCAACTTGCTGTCAATCGAGGCCGTGCGCATCCGCTCTTGCCGCATCGACTCCGATTTGGCGTTGGAAAACATGCCGATGAAACTTTCCATCCCGGTCTTCGAGCGCATCTCGTCGAAGTCTTTCGAAAACCCCGCCGTCACATCATCAAGCCCCATGATCAGTTCGGCGATATTGGCGTTCATCAGGTCGGTGTGTTTATGCACATCCTCCAGCGAGGCGTTTTCGATATCAATCGAGGTGCCGGCATCCAGTTTGCCGCGCGCGTCTTCGATCCGCCCGGTGATCGCGGAAATTTTCGCCTGCGCCGCCGCAACCTGTGCCTGGCTTTCCTTGATTTGCGTGTCGAAATCGGCCATCGAACCCTCCGTTATGAATGTCGTGCCATGATATAGGCATGTTAAGTCAAGTTACATCACTTCGGTCGGGAAAATTCGCAGAGCTTAGCGTCTTACGGCGCGGCACTCTGCCCCGATGTCCGATCACGCCATCCTTGCCGCAGTCGCCGCCTGTCGCCAAGAGCTTATTGGCCTGACGCAGGATCTGAGCCGTATTCCAACGCTTAATCCGCCGGGGCAGCATTATCGCTGGATCTGCGACTATCTCGCGGCGCGGTTAGAGGCCGCGGGGTTTACACTGCACTTCATCCGCGCTGTGGGCGCGCCGGGGGATAACGACACCTTTCCGCGCTGGAACCTGATCGCGCGGATCGACTCTGGGCTGCCGGGTGATTGTGTGCATTTCAACAGCCATCACGATGTGGTCGAGGTCGGCCACGGCTGGACCCGCGATCCGTTTGGTGGGGAACTCGACGGCGATCGGATTTATGGCCGGGGCGCTTGCGATATGAAGGGCGGCCTCGCGGCATAGGTGATCGCGGTCGAGGCGTTTCTCGCCGGTGGCGCGGATTGGCGCGGCAGTATTGAGATTTCAGCGACGGCGGATGAGGAATCCGGTGGCTATGGCGGAGTAGCCTACCTCGCCCAACATCGCCATTTTGCGCATGTGGATCATGTGATCATCCCTGAGCCCTTGCACAAAGACCGTATCTGTCTGGGCCATCGTGGCGTGTGGTGGGCCGAGATTGAAACCCATGGCCGCATCGCGCATGGCTCGATGCCGTTTCTGGGTGACAGCGCCATTCGGCATATGAGCGCGGTGTTAGAGGAGATTGAGCAACGGCTTTACCCGCTACTGGCACGCAAAACAACCGCGATGCCGGTGGTGCCAGAGGGTGCGAAACAGTCCACACTGAACATCAATTCGATCCACGGCGGGGTGGCTGATCTGGCGCCCGGAGACAGCTCTTTGCCCACACCTTGCGTGGCCGATCACTGCCGGATCATCATCGACCGGCGTTATCTGATCGAGGAAGATCTGGTCGATGTGAAGCAGGAAATCACCGATGCGCTGGCGCGCGTAAAGGCCCAGCGTCCGACGTTTTCCTATGAGATCAAGGAGTTGTTCGAGGTGCAGCCCACGATGACAAACCGCGATGCGCCGATTGTCACCTCGACTGCCGCTGCGATTGAACGGGTGTTGGCGCAGGCGGCGGATTATGTCGTCTCCCCCGGCACCTATGACCAAAAGCACATCGACCGCATTGGGCGGCTGAAGAACTGCATCGCCTATGGGCCGGGGCTGCTGCATCTGGCGCATCAACCCGATGAATGGATCGGCGTGCAGGATATGGAGGACAGCGCAAAGGTGATGTCGTTGGTTCTGCTCGACTTTCTGGCGACTTAACTCGACATTACCCCGACCACCCCGGCGCTTGCCGCTAAACCGGAATGTTGTCGATCAGCCGCACCCCGTCCAGCCAAGCGGCAGCCAACATCCGGCGGGGCCGCTGCATGTCATCCGAGGGCATCAACGTCTCGGCATCGCGCAATTCGATATATTCCACCCGCTCAAACCCCGCATGCCGCAGCGTTTCTGCCGCCTCGCGGATCGCCATCCGGTCAGACTGCCCGGCGCGAATATCCTCTGCTGCTGCAGAGATTGCGGCATAAAGCACCCCCGCAATCGCGCGGCCCTCGGGCGTCAGGCGGCTGTTGCGGGAAGACATGGCAAGCCCGTCCGCCTCACGAATGGTCTCGCAGCCGACAATGGTGATCGGCACATTCAAATCGCGCACCAACTGCAGCACGACCTGCAATTGTTGCCAATCTTTTTGGCCAAAATAACCCCTGTCGGCCATGGTCATGCCGAAAAGTTTTGTGACCACGGTCGCCACGCCGTCAAAATGCCCCGGACGCATCCGGCCCTCCAAAGGTTCGGACACGCCGCCGACCGAAACGGTCGAGGTGAAGCCGTCAGGGTAAACCTCTGCCGGTTCCGGCGCAAAGATCACATCAACACCCACCGTTTGCAGCAAAGCCGCATCGGCTGCCTCTGTCCGAGGATATTTCTTCAGATCATCCGGGTTGTTGAATTGCTTGGGGTTGACGAAAATCGTCACGATCACCCGCTGACATTCCGCCTTCGCCGCGCGGGCCAAAGACAAATGCCCGTCATGCAAGGCCCCCATCGTCGGCACAACGCCCACGACCTCGCCCGCAGCTTTCCACCCGCGCACCAAGATGCGCAGATCTGCGACAGTCCGAATGATCTGCATCAAGGCTGCTTGCCTTTCACTACATCGGCAAAGGAATGTTCCTCGGCCGGAAATGTCCGCGCCCGCACCTCTGCCGCATACTCTGCAATCGCGTCGGAGGCCAAACCGCCTAGATCCGCATAGCGCTTGACGAATTTCGGACGAAATTCGGTGAAAAAGCCAAGCATATCATCAACCACCAGTACCTGCCCATCGCAGGCTACCCCTGCCCCAATGCCAATCGTCGGGATGCTCAACCGCTGCGTGATCCGTGCCGCCAGCCCCACTGGGATCTTTTCTAACACCACCGAAAACGCGCCCGCAGCCTCAATCGCCAGCGCATCTTCCATCACACCGTCAGCTTCACCCTCACGGCCGACCACCTTGTAGCCGCCCAGAGTGTTCACCGATTGTGGCGTCAGGCCAATATGCGCCTGCACCGAAATCCCGCGCTTGGTCAGAAACGCGATGGTTTCCGCCATATGCACGCCGCCCTCCAGCTTGACACAAGGGGCACCCGTCTCGGCCATCAGACGCGCGGCATTGCGGTAAGCCTGTTGCGGGCTTTCCTCGTAACTGCCGAATGGCATATCGATCACGGCCATGGCTTTTTGCAGACCGCGCACGACGGAGCGGCCATGCAGGATCATCATTTCCATCGTCACGCCAATCGTGCTGGGCATCCCATGCAGCACCATGCCGACAGAATCGCCAACCAGCGCCATATCGCAATGCGCATCGACCAATCGCGCCACCGGAGTGGTATAGGCGGTCAGCACCACCAAGGGAGCCTGACCCTTACGGGCACGAATATCGGGCGGCAGCACCGGACGAACGGGGGAGGTTGCACTCATCTGATCGGCTCCGCGATAACTTTGTGCCAATCATATGGGCACAAGCCAAAGCGGACAGCAAGATTATTACGCTGCATTGCAGCGGCAATCTGGCTTGACGCCGCCATGATCTGCGGGCGCTATGCGGGTTAAGCAAACCCGGAGGCGCTAATGTCGAACATTGAACGCGTGACCCGTGACAGTATCCAACCCGAAATCACCCGCCCGGACCCGTCGCGGATCGTGGCGGGCGATCCTGTCCACACCACTTGGAACATCGAAGATCGCGATGGGCTTTATTGTGGGCTCTGGCAATCCACTCCCGGCACATGGCGGATCAGCTATGTTGAATGGGAATATGTCTATATTCATTCCGGCCATTCGGTGCTGACCGAAGCGGGCGGCCCCACGACCGTGTTGAAAGCCGGGGACAGCTATATCATCCGCCCCGGATTTTCCGGCACTTGGGAAGTGATAGAGACCACCCTGAAAGACTATGTGATCAAAGCCTAAAGCAAAACGGCCCCGCAGTTTTGCGGGGCCGTTTGATACGCATGCTTGGCGATCAACCGTTGCTCGTCGTCCCGTCAGCCGACGCCAGTTCCGGCAACGGTGGGCAATCTGCCTCGTCAATGCCTTTGCGCTTACAAACAGACAGCCGCTTTTTCTCTGCCTTAGCCGCGTTCTTCGCATCAAGCTCGGCTTGCTTTGTGGCAGCGGCAGCCTTGGCGGCCTCTTGCTCAACCAACATCTGCTCATCTTGCGGCTTGCGCGCGATGTTCTCGGGCGTTTCCGGCACAGCACGGCCCCAAGCGTCATCCATATAAGGGCCCTCGATGGCGAGGCTTTCTTCCAGCGAGCGCACCTTCACCCGCGTGCCCAAGTCGATGCGGTCGTACAGATCCATCGCGTCTTGGTTGAACAGGCGAATACAGCCCGCCGAAGTGGCATGACCGATGGTCTCATTCTGGATGGTGCCGTGAATGCGGAACATCGAGTCGCGACCGCCGCGATAGAGATACATCGCCCGCGCGCCCAACGGGTTTTCGAGCCCGCCTGCGCGACCGCCGGCATATTCGGCGTAAAGGTCAGGCCGGGTGCGGATCATATTCGCGGTCGGCTGCCAAGACGGCCATTTTGCCTTGCGCCCGATCACGCCCGAACCACGGAACGACAGACCTTCACGCCCGACCGCAATAGCATAACGCAACGCCCGCCCGTTTTCTTGCACCAGAAACAGTTTGCGCGCGAAAGTGTCGATCACAATCGTGCCTGGCGCATCATCGGCGGTATACTCCACCTCGGCACGGGCGCGATCTGCCGACAACAGCTCGGCATCGACGGGCTGAATATAGAAACCTTCGTCCTCAACCCCTTCATACCCGGGCACCACCGTAGGCGTCACGGACTTCGGTGTCGGAGTGCCGCAAGCGGCAAGCAGGCTAAGCGACAATACGCCAATAAGGCGAAAAATGGGGCTGTTCACGGGGCAGAGACTCGGCTGTGAGGAAAATTATCTTTGCACCTAGAGCCTGCGGTTTGGCTTCCGTCAAGCCCCGTGAATTGATTGAAAATGCAAAAGGCGCGGAATCTGCCGATGCAGGGTGATTCTTTCTACCCCACGGCTGATACTTGGCCTTGGGTAGGTTATTTGGCCAGTGGAAATGCCGTAAATATTCGGGAACGCTTTTTCCCCCAATGCGTTACCTTGAAAGGATCGCTGCGCGTTGCGGCGCAAAATTGAGGGAAAGAAACCATGGGAATTGAAAGTCTTCTGATTGCTCTGCTGATCGGTGCGATTGCGGGTTGGCTTGCGGGGCAGATCGTCTCTGGCTTTGGTTATGGTCTGCTGGGCAACATCGTGATCGGCATCGTTGGTGCCTTCATCGCCGGTGCAATCCTGCCGCGCATAGGCTTTGGTCTGGGGGGCGGGATTCTGGCCGCGATCGTCCACGCGACCATCGGTGCGGTGATTTTGCTCTTCGTGATCAAACTGGTGAAACGCGCCTGAGCTAGGGCAGTTGAGCCAGCATTGAACAAAAAGGGCCGGGGAAATCCCGGCCCTTTTTGCTTTATCCCACCACGTTGAACGCAGGGCCATAAGGATATTTGGTAATATCCTCATTGCCATCTTCGGTGATGAATAAAATATCATGCTCGCGGTAGCCGCCAGCGCCGGGTTGGCCATCCGGGACCGTCAACATTGGCTCCATGCTGATCACCATACCCGGCTCCAGCACCGTGTCGATATCCTCACGCAGTTCCAGCCCAGCCTCACGGCCATAGTAAT
Source organism: Cypionkella psychrotolerans (assembly GCF_001294535.1). GTDB lineage: Bacteria > Pseudomonadota > Alphaproteobacteria > Rhodobacterales > Rhodobacteraceae > Cypionkella > Cypionkella psychrotolerans. The sequence goes on from NZ_LGIC01000090.1 coordinate 119,933, forward strand.
GGCTGAGCACGCCGAAGGAATGGCCGTAGCCGAAGGTGCGGTATTGCAGCACCTGATGTTCCTCAAAGAAGGTGTTCAGCTTCGCCGTCACTTCCGCGCAGGACGCACCAGGTTTCAGCAGGCTGATGCCATATTCATGGGCAGCCACGTTGATCTCCCACATCCGCAGACTGGCGGGGTCGACCTCTTGCACGAACATCGTCCGTTCCAGCGCCGTGTAATATCCCGAGATCATCGGAAAGGTGTTCAGGCTGAGAATATCGCCGCGCTTCAACTTGCGGCTGGTCACCGGATTGTGTGCGCCATCGGTATTGATGCCAGACTGGAACCACACCCAAGTGTCGCGATACTCTGCATCAGGAAAGCGCTTGGCGATCTCCAACTCCATGGCGTCTCGCCCCGCCATGGCGATGTCGAGTTCCCGCGCCCCCTCGCGCACAGCCTCGCGAATGGCAAACCCGCCAACATCGGCCACACCCGCGCCATGCCGGATCAAATCCAACTCGGCCTGCGATTTCATCATCCGCTGTTCCATCGTGCCACGCGCAATATCAACACCGCGCTTGGGCTTGAGGAAATGGTTCAGCTTTTCCGATTGCAGCAGTGTCAGATGATCGGCCTCGCAGCCAATCACCCGGCCCTCGCCCGTCACCGACAGAATCGCGCGCCAGTAATTGTCGCGCTGCCAATCGGTATAGGTGATGTTATCGCCATGGCCGCGCCGCCACGGTTGGCCCGCATCAATGCCAGCAGAGATGGTGACGCTTTGACTCGCCGTCACCACCAAGCCGTAGGGCCGCCCAAACGAGCAATACAAAAACCCCGAATAATAGGCGATATTGTGCATCGAGGTGAACACGCAAGCCTCCACCCCATGCACCTCCATCAGATCGCGCAAGCCAGCCAGCCGCGCGTCATATTCTTCGGCGGCAAAGGGCAAAATCCGGTCGCCTTGGTGGAAACGATATTGTTCTGGACGTGTCGTCATCATCAGACCTTATGCTTGGGGTCTGGGCATGCGCCCCGAAACCCCAAAGGGTCCCGGCGTGCAGGACGAAAGCAGGTTGCTCTGCAAGCTTTTGGGAAGACCCCTGTGGTAACGCCATCGCCACGGCTCGATAGCAGGATAAGTCCCGCAAGTCCGCTTGGCAAGCCTGCGGAATTCACGCGAATTCCGGCACGATTTCCGATTCGGAAATCGCCTTCACGTCAGACCGCCTTACCTGCGAAATCTTCCGGCCCATGTCTCTCTGGCACCTGCTCTGCCTCATCGCCCCAGTTTTTGTTGACGATCCGCCCCCGCTTCACCGCAGGCCGCGCTTCAATCACATCCGCCCAGCGCTTTAGGTTTTTGTAAATCCCAACATCCAGAAACTCCGCCGAATTGGCATAACTGCGCCCCAAAACCATGCTGCCATACCACGGCCAAATCGCCATATCGGCAATCGAGTAATCTTCACCGGCGATAAAGGGCACTTCGGTCAAGCGCCGATCCAACACATCCAACTGCCGCTTTGTTTCCATCGCGTATCGGTTGATCGGATATTCAAGCTTCTCCGGCGCATACGCGAAGAAATGGCCAAAACCGCCGCCGACAAAAGGTGCCGATCCCATCTGCCAGAACAGCCAGTTCATCACCTCGGTCCGCGCAGCGCCACTGGCAGGCAGGAAAGCGCCAAACTTATCGGCCAGATGCACCAGCATCGAGCCCGATTCAAACAACCGCAGCGGTTCGGGCCCGGTCAGATCCAGCAGCGCCGGGATTTTCGAATTCGGGTTCACCCCAACAAAGCCCGAGCCAAACTGATCGCCTCTGCCGATATTGATCAGCCAAGCGTCATATTCAGCGGCATGGCCAGCCGCCAAAAGCTCCTCGAACATGATCGAGACCTTTTGACCGTTCGGTGTTGCCAGCGAATAAAGCTGAAAGCCGTGCTTGCCGCGCGGCAGCTCTTTATCATGCGTCGCCCCGGCGATGGGGCGGTTGATATTGGCGAACTGGCCACCATTGGCGGCATCCCAAGTCCAAACTTTCGGCGGAACATATGGCATGGTCGACATCGACAAATCCTTTTGGGGCGGCCTGCCCCGGACGCCAAGAGGTAAGCACAAATCCGCCCTGCGACAAGCGCGCGCGCTTGCACAAAAAACCACAGCCCCCATCTCAAAGACGCACAACACAGGAGAATGGCATGCAGTGCCCTGTCGACAATGAGACTTTGGTGATGGCCGATCGCAACGGTGTCGAGATTGATTATTGTCCGAAATGCCGGGGCGTCTGGCTGGATCGGGGCGAATTGGACAAGATCATCGAGCGTGCCGCCACCGCCCCTGCCCCGCGTGAGGCAGCCCCGGTCTATCAACCCGAGCCGGGCTATCGGACCGAAACCAGTCGCCAAGCGCCCCTGCGTGATGAACCGCGCCGCAGGCATGATGACGACGAAGATCGCTATCACGGCAAGAAAAAGCGCCGTGAAAGCTTTTTGGGCGATCTGTTTGATTTCTAACCGCAGGCCACCCGGCCGCACGTCGTCATTCTGCTGCCCTCTGGCTTGACCGGGGCAGCAGTTTACCTGTCGTCGATGCATCGCTAGCCCACCCGTTCTAGGGCGGCAGAGGCGCGGAATGACGAATAGGGCCAAGCTTCCGGCACATCGACCAAACCGTGCCGCACCGGGTCCATCTGGCAACTGCGCATATGCAGCGCCATATCGGCGGCATCGCCAATGCGGTGCTGCCAGAAACCGCGCTGCCAGACGCTTTGGTCGGTGCGGCTGGTGCGGGATTTGCGGGCCCCGTGCGGCAGACTGGTCGAAAAGCGCGCTTTTATCAGACGCCAGCGACCCACCACATCATCCTCTCCAGCGGGCAAAGTCCAGATCGTGTGCAGGTGATCTGGCATCACCACCCAAGCCGCAATCCGAAACGGCCGCTTCGCCCGTGTCAGCCGCACCGCTTGGCGCAGGCGTTCAATTTCCAGCACCAAGAGATCATCGCCGGGTCGGTTCAAGGCGACAGTGAAGTAGTGGCTATGTGGGGCGGGTGGGCCGATGTGATATGTCATCCCAGCAGCCTGCCACGCCGCCGGTTAACATAGCGTTACCGCCAAACCGTCCAACCCGAGATTAAACCGCCCCCGCTAAACCGAGCGTGTGATCCCGCCATCCACGCGCAAATTCTGCCCGGTGATATAGCCCGCCGCATCCGAAGCCAGAAAGCTGACGGTCCCGGCAATTTCCTCCACCCGACCATAGCGCCCCATCGGAATCCGCGCGCGGAATTCCTCTTTCTCGGGCAAGCTGTTGATGAACCCCGGCAAAACGTTGTTGATGCGAATGGCCTGCGGCGCATATTTATCGGCGTAAAGCTTTGTAAATGTCGCCAAACCCGCCCGCGCCACGCCGCTTGTCGGGAACGCCGGATCCGGCTCGAACGTCGCAAAAGTGGTGATGTTGATGATCGCCCCCCCTCTGCCTTGCGCCTCAAAGATCGGCGTCACCGCGCGAATCGGGCGCACCGCGGACAGGAAGTAGATATCAATACCCTGATGCCAACCCTCATCGGTGATATCCAACAAAGCCGCGCGCGGCCCGTGGCCTGCCGAGTTCACCAGCACGTCGATCCGGCCAAACTTCGCCATCGCCGCGTCCACCACGCGCTGCACATCGTCATTGCTCTGGTTCGACCCGGTGACCCCAACGCCGCCCAATTCCGCGCCCAAAGCCTCGCCCTTGCCGGACGAAGACAGGATCGCCACGGCAAAGCCATCCGCTGCCAACCGCCGTGCCGCAGCCGCCCCCATGCCCGAACCGCCCGCCGTGATCACCGCAACTTTTTGCATTTCTGCCTCCATCTGTGCTTTGCTGGAAGCTGACACGCACAACCGCCAAACACCACCCGGATTTCACATGCACGTTGGCCCAAAGAACCTGATCACTGATATTGCGGGCCTGCGGGTCGGGACGGCCCATGATGCCAAGCTGCGCTCTGGCTGCACGGTGCTGACGGCGGATCGCCCTTTCACCGCCGCCGTTCACATCATGGGCGGCGCGCCCGGCACGCGGGAGACTGATCTTCTGGCACCCGACAAACTGGTGCAACAGGTGGATGCGCTTGTGCTTTCTGGGGGTTCGGCCTTTGGCTTGGATGCCTGTTCAGGTGTCGCGGATGCGTTGCGCGCGCAGGGGCGTGGCTTTGCGGTGGGCGATCAGCGCGTGCCAATTGTGCCGGGGGCGATCCTGTTTGATCTGCTGAATGGCGGTGACAAGACATGGGCGCGCAATCCCTACTACGATCTGGGTCAACAGGCCTATCTGACCGCAACCGAGGATTTCACTGTTGGCACGGCAGGCGCAGGGTTTGGTGCCGCGACCGGATACTGGAAGGGCGGGCTCGGCTCTGCCTCGCTAGTCTTGCCCTCAGGTCTGATCGTGGGCGCGCTGGTGGCGGTGAACGCTTTGGGCTCGGTGACGGTGAATGATGGCCCACATTTCTGGGCCGCTGCATGGGAGCGCAACCGCGAGTTCGGCGGGCTTGGCCCCTACCCGCAGCTCGCGACCCCCGATGCCCCGCTTCCGCGCAAACGGATGGGAGAGGCCACAACCATCGCCATCGTCGCGACCGACGCCAGCCTGACCCAAGCGCAGGCGCAACGCATGGCCACCGCCGCCCATGACGGCATGGCCCGCGCCATTGTGCCCTCACACACACCACTCGATGGCGATCTGATCTTTGCCGCCGCGACCGGAGAAAGACCGCTGGCAGACCCGCCGACCGACACGTTCCAACTCGGCCATGCGGCGGCAATCTGCCTTGCCCGCGCCATCGCCCGCGCGATTTATGAAGCGTCGCCGATGTCGGGGGATTTGCAACCCTGCTACCGCCCGCGCCACGGCGGCTAGACTACCACCGCTTCAGCGCCGCCTCATCCTCGTCCCGCGCGGCGACCCATTCGGCACCATCCGCAGACAGCTCTTTCTTCCAGAATGGCGCGCGGGATTTCAGGTAATCCATCAGAAACTCCGCCGCAGCAAAGGCATTCGCCCGATGCCGCGCGGCGGTGGCGACCATCATAATCGGCTCACCTCCCGCCAGTCGCCCATAGCGATGCACCACCAAAGCATCGACCAAAGACCAGCGCGCTTTGGCTTCATGCATCATGCCCGCAATCGCCTTTTCGGTCATGCCGGGATAATGCTCAATCTCCATCGCGGCCAACGCGCCGCCATTGTCGCGCACCAAACCGGTGAAGGTGACAACCGCCCCGGCCCCGGCCACCTTTGCTGCAAAGGCGTTGGACAACGCACCCAGATCAAACGGTTCGGCCTGCACAGACACCTGCATCTCAGCCACCCGTCATGGGGGGGAAGAACGCGAGTTCGCGCACGCCGGATAGCGACGCTTCAAAGCCGGACAATTCCTGATCTACCGCCACCCGCAGGCTCGCCAGATCGCCAAACGCCCATTCATAGCGTTCTTCACGGGCTTTCAACTCGGTGATCAACTCCATCACCGTCGCCGCCTGCGTCTCGATCCGCTCACGCGGAACGCCGATCCGCTCCCGCACCCAAGCGAAATACAGCACGTCGATCATTTATCTTCTCGCAGAAATGGCAGCGCTTTGCGGAAGTAATCCAACCCCGTCATCGCCGTCAGCAGCGCCGCAATCCACATCAACACCAGCCCGGCATCGCCCGCCACGCTTGCGCAATCACGCTTGCCGCAAGCCCGGATCGGATCGGCCAGCCCCTGCATCACGGCATCGGTATATTGCTCGGGCGTCATGCCATGCATCGCGACACCGTTGAGATATTCCAACCCCGTGCCCAGAAATAGCACCGCAATCGCCACCATCTGCGCCGTGGTCTTCCACTTTGCCAACTTTGTCACTTTCAGCAGCCCCGCCTTGGCCCCCAGAAACTCGCGCAGACCCGAGACAAAAACTTCGCGGAACAAAATCGCCGTCGCAGGCAGGATCAGCCAAGGGTTCATCCCGGAATACCCGGTCAGCACCAGTATCGCGATGACCACCATCGCCTTGTCGGCAATCGGGTCCAACATGGTGCCGAACTTGCTTTCCTGCTTCCACAACCGCGCCAGATAGCCGTCAAACCAATCGGTGATCGCAGCGCCCACAAACAAAGTCAGCGCGAACCAATCCGCCCAAGGCCGTTGGAAATACAGAAACATCAGCGGCACGCCGGGGGCGGCCAACAGACGCAGCACAGTCAGAGTGTTTGGGATCGACCATTTCATGCGCCAAGTCGTAGCCAAATCGAGGGCCGGGGGGAAGCGGCATTTCCGGCAGGATATGGGCGCAAAAGCGCCTATCCGCCGAAAAATATGACAAATATGTCAGTTGGGCATAGGTCAGGCGGGCACCGGAGCCCAGATCACATCATCAATCCGCGCTGCCCCCGTCGCCAACATTACCACCCGGTCAAACCCCATCGCGATACCGCTTGCGGCGGGCATGATCGCCAAAGCCGCCAGAAAATCCTCGTCCAGCGGATAACGCTCGCCATACACCCGCGCCTTCTCGTCCATCTCAAGACCAAAACGGCGGCGCTGCTCCTCGGGGTTGGTCAATTCGCCAAACCCATTGGCCAATTCCACCCCGCAAGCGTAAACCTCAAACCGCTCCGCCACCCGCGCATCGCTTGGATGCTTGCGCGCCAAAGCCGCCTCGGCACTTGGGTACTCGTCCAGAATGGTGATCCGCCCCATCCCCAGATGCGGCTCGACCAACTCCCCCAACACGCGACTTAGCATATCCGACCAAGTGTCATCCGCAGCCACCCGCAACCCGACGCGCGCCAATTCTGCCGCCAACACCGCCGCCACAGGCTCGCCATCCGCCCCAATCGAGGCCAGCAAATCCACCCCGGCATAGCGCATAAACGCCTCGGACACCGACAGCCGCTCGGGTTCTACAAAAGGATCGCAAACCCGGTCCCGAAACCGCAACACCCCGCCGCCGATATCTGCCGCCAGCCGACAAAAGGCCACAACATCCGCCATCAGCACCTCATACCCTTCATCCACCCGATACCATTCCAGCATGGTGAACTCGGGTGAATGCAAAGCCCCCCGCTCGCGGTTGCGATACACATGCGCGAAAGCCGCGATGCGCTGCTCACCCGCCGCCAACAATTTCTTCATCGCAAACTCAGGCGAGGTGTGCAGATACATCGCCTGCCCCACCCCATCATTGCCGATCGCCTGCGTCATAAACCCATGCAGATGCGCCTCATTTCCTGGCGAAAGGGCCAACGCCGAGGGATCCACCTCGACAAACTCCCGCTCCGCCAACCACAGTCGCAGCGCCGCCTGTATCCGGTTCCTCGCCAGCAAAATCCCGCGCCTGTCCGCATGCCTCATCGGATGCCACCACGCCATTTCGCTATTTTCGCCTGCCATCTGGAGATTTCCGATCAAACGCGCTAAAGCCACCGCAACGCTTTCGCCCTTTACCCGTTGGGCCACTTAACAACAAGGAACCACCCCGTGAAAGTCATCGCCTCCTCTTTGCGCAAAGGCAATGTCGTCGAGATGGACGGCAAACTTTACGCCGTGCTCAAAGCCGAAAACTTCCACCCCGGCAAAGGCACCCCTACCACCTCCGTCGACATGCGTCGCATCTCGGATGGCGTGAAAGTGGCTGAACGCTGGCGCACCACCGAGATGGTGGAAAAAGCCAACGTCGATGACCGCGAATATGACTTCCTGTATGAAGACAGCGAAGGCTTCCACTTCATGGAGCCGACCACCTACGAGCAATTCGCAGTCCACCCCGATGTGGTGGGCGACGACAAAGCCTTCCTGACAGACGGCCTGAAAGTGTATCTGAAAACCTACGACGGCGTTGCCATTGCACTGGAATTGCCGCAGCGCGTCAACGTTGAGATCGCCGAGACAGAGCCGGTGGTCAAAGGCCAAACCGCCTCGTCGTCGTATAAACCCGCCACCTGCACCAATGGCGTGCGCGTGATGGTGCCGCCACATATCGGACCGGGGGCGCGCATCGTGATCAACACCGAAGATTACTCCTACTACGGCCGCGTGCAGGACTAAGCCTCAAACCGCAGTAAAAGCCCGCCCGCACCCCGCGTGGCGGGCTTTCTCATGCCCAAACCCCCAACAATTAGACTAAAATTATCATCCTCTGTGCTCAAATATCCTTGGGGGTCCGGGGGCTAGTCCCCGGCGCTAGTCCCCCAAAACCACCCCGTCAAACCCGGCGCAAATCATCCTCCATATACGCCTGCAATATCTGATCAAAACTGTCCTCCGCCCGAAATCCCAAGGCCTTCGCCCGCGTCGCAGCAAACCGTCTCGGCCACGTCTGCACAATCGCCCAAACTGCAGGGTCCGGCACATCGCGGATCATCCCCGCCACATCCGCCCCCGCCGCTCGTGTCAAAGCCTCAATCTGCTCCCCCACCGTCACAGCCACCCCCGGCAGCGTCAGATTCAGCCGGGGCCCCACCACGCTCAAATCCAACTCCGCCGCATGCAGGAAAAACCCCACCGCCGCGCGCGGACTGGCCATGGTGTGCAGCCAATCCCGTGCCACCGGCAGATCGGCGGGTAAGCCGTTCAACGGCTCGCGGATAATACCCGAGAAGAAACTCGACGCCGCACGATTGGCCTTACCGGGCCGCACGCAGATCGTCGGCAGCCGCAGCCCGATGCCCTCAAAGAAACCCCGCCGCGAGTAATCCGACAGCAAAGCCTCGCCGATCAGCTTTTGCACACCATAAGAAGAATGCGGCGTCGGTGCGAAATCATCCGGTATTTCCTCGGGGAACGGCCCGCCAAAAACCGCCGTTGTCGAGGCATAAACCAGCCGAGGCGCATAGTCCGCCGCTCGGATCGCCTCAAACAACGCTCGCGTGCCATCGACATTCACCCGATAGCCCAGATCGAAATTCGCCTCTGCCTCGCCAGACACCACCCCGGCCAGATGGAAAATCACCTCTGGCCTGTGCGAAATCAGCGCCTCAGCCACCCCAGCCACCGACAAATCCCCCACCAGCGCGATATGCGGAGCCTCAGCCGCAGCCGCCACAATGTCATGCAAGATCAACTGGCTGATCGCCTTGCCCTGCACGGTCCCGCGCGCATGCAAAGCCGCCGTCAGCTTGCGGCCAATCATCCCCGCCGCCCCCGTGATCAAAACCCGCATCCAACCCTCCCGTTTGCGCACACCAAAGCATGACCTGCCCCGGCCTCAAAGCCCGATCGTAAAATGCCCCCCGTCAGCCCCGCAAGATCGCTTGCCCGATGCCGCAACCCGGCTATTCTGCCCCTATGTTGCAGATATTTCGATCAACCCTTTGCAAGATTGTGCAAGCTGGCCTGCTGGCCGCCCTGCCGCTCCCGGCCCACGCTGAATTGCGCGCGGTTTTGGTTGGGGTCAGCGATTATCTGACCTTAGATGCAGACCTGAAAGGCCCAGTTAACGATGTCCGCCTGATGGCCGAGGTGCTGATCGCGCGTGGCATCCCGGCACCCGAAATCGCGGTGCTCACCTCTGACCCCACCGACCTGCCCGCAGGCGTCACCACCGCGCCGACCACCAAAGCCGCCATCCTGACCGCCCTCACCAATGTCTCAACCCGCGCCCAACCCGGCGATACCGTGGTGTTCTATTTCTCTGGCCACGGCGCACAGGCCCCCGACCAAAGCGGCGATGAGGGCGGCGGCTATGATGAGATTTTCCTGCCCGCCGATGCCGCCGGCTGGAAGGGCGATGTCGGCACAGTTGAAAACGCCCTAACAGATGACGAATTGCAGGCTTGGGCGCAGCCTTTGCTGTCGCGCGGCATCAAACTGATCGGCCTGATCGACGCCTGCCATGCCGACACCGGATTTCGCAGCCTGCCGAACAGTGCAGCCGTGGCCCGAGGCCTTAGCCCCGCTGATCTCAATATCCCCGACAACGCCGCCTCCGCCCCCAGCGTCCCCGCGCCGCCCCTCAGTGGCGATTTCGCCTTCCTCTACTCCTCACAATCCGACCAACGCTCGTTTGAATACCCCGTCGGAGACAGCGACCTCTGGCAAGGGGCCTTCACCCGCCAACTCGCCGAAGTCCTGCGCAGCAGCCCAAAAGCCCCGTGGGCGCAGATTCTGGCCGCCGCAGCCGCCACAATGCAACAAGGCACAAGCGCACAAATGCCCGATGGCGAAGGCCCGATGCTGAATGAAAACCTGTTCGGCACCCCTGCCCCGCAACGCTTTCTCGTCCAAAACGGCACTCTCAAAGCAGGCCTGCTGCAAGGCTTGAACCCCGGCGACGAACTCTCGCTCTATACCGCCCCCGCAGGCGGCACGGCGCTGATGCACGTGACCCTGACCAAAGTAATGGCCCGCAGCAGCACCCTGCCCCAAGGCGCACCGGCCGCCGCTTGGGCCGAACTGGACCAACCCGCAACCCCGCCCCCCTTGCGCCTCGCCGCCGCCCAGCTTGCCAACCCGAACGAAGCCTTTGACTACACCCCATGGATCGCCGCCCTAGCCCCCTACGCAACCCAAACCACCCCCGACCTTACCCCAATCCTGACCGATGGCGACATCGCCCTCGCAGGCCCCGACGGTCAGCTTGACCCCAAAGGCCCCGGCTCCACCCCCCACATCACCCTGCAAGATGGTGACACCCCCGCCCTCGCCGTTGCGCGCACCTTGGCGCAGGCCGCGCACAATGTCCGCCTGCGTCGCTTGCTCGCCTCGGTAGCAGGGCGCGGCCTCACAGCAGAGGCCCCGCTCAAACTGGACTGGCAACGCAAGCCTGCGCCCGGTTGCGCCACGCCAGGCCCTGCCGAGCCCTTCGATCCGGCCAAAGCCGTGCAGCCCTGCGATCAGCTTTGGCTGGGCTTCCAGAACCAATTCGGTCGTGATCTCGATATCTCGATCCTCTATTTCAACACCGATTTCAGCATCACGCCGCTTTGGCCCGCCGAAGGCCTCTCCAACCGCCTTGCCGCCGGAGAAAGCGGCAAAGCGGGGTTCCAGATCGACGCAAACTCACCCCCTGTCGATGAAGACATCCTCGTGCTCGCAGTTCCCGTTGAACCGGGTGCTGCGCGGGTTGATCTGACCACCCTCGCCGACCCTGCAGCGACGCGCGGCGGCGGGGATTGGCTCTCCAACCGCCTTAACCCCGACCCCACCGCCACCCGCAGCTTTTCCGCCAAACCCGCGCCATTGCTGATGATTCGCCAAGCTATGCGGATCCGCCCCGCGCCACAGGGAGATGAATGATGAAAACATCCATGCTGGCTTTGCTAGCCCTCACGACCCCCGCGCTGGCCGAGGTCAAACCTGCTTTCAAACAATCCTCACCCTCGGCCTTCGCTTGGGCAAAAGGCGGCGCCAAGGCGGCGCATGAAGCCAAAGCCGCGACAGGGGGCAAGGTTCTGGGCGGCAAGGTCTCGGCAGACGGGGCGTGGCCGTGGCAGGTGGCGCTGCTGGTCGGCGGAGCTCCCGTCGGGCCAGACGCGCAGTTTTGCGGTGGCAGCTTGATCATGGAGGAATGGGTGCTGACGGCAGCCCATTGCGTGCATATGCAGGACGCGCAGGGCAACTGGAGCGATCTCGACCCAAAGGATATCTCGGTGATGCTGGGCAGCAATATCATCGCGGCGGGCAAGGGTGAGGTGATCGCGGTGAAAGGGGTGTTTCGGCATCCCGATTATGTCGGCACCGGGTTTGACTTTGACATCGCGCTGCTGAAACTCGCCCGGGCGCCACGCTTGCCGCATCAGGTTATTCAGGTGCCCGACGCCGCGTTTGGTGATGAATTGGATCAGCCGGGTGTGGTGACTGTGGTGACGGGCTGGGGCTTGGTGGAGGGCGGCGGTCACCCGGAAGCGCTACATGAGACCGAGATTCAGATGCTGGACCGGGGCCTTTGCAATCAATCCTTGATGGCCGCGCGGACGGAGGCGGCGGCGGAGGGGTTTGGCTTTGCGGCGGGGATTCTCAGTTTGCGCGATGAGGATGCCTATCAGATCTGGGATGAACTGGTTGGAAAAGCCCCGCCGCCGATGAGTGAGAATATGCTGTGCTCGGGCACGTTCGAGGGCGGCAAGACGGCCTGTTCGGGCGACAGTGGCGGGCCTTTGGTGGTGCCGCTGGAGGATGGAACGTATATTCAGGCCGGGATTGTGAGTTGGGGGCTGACCGCGAAAACGGGCGAGGGCTGCGAGGAGAAGGCGCTGTTTTCGGCCTATACGAAGACTGCGAAATTTGTGCCTTGGCTGGATCAGGTGATCAGCGAAAATCCGTGAAAATGGGGCGGTCCCGAGTTGGGACCGTAAGAAAATCCATTTATTTTCCGATTGTTACGATGATCAGATAAGGAATTGTTAACGCTTTGCGCTGTCTAAAAACGGCGTTGCAGATCACACCGAAAGGTCATCCAGCGTGACGCCCAAGGCCTCTGCCAGTTTGCGCAGGGTGGCGATGGAGCCTTGTTTGCGCCCGGTTTCAATCTCGGCCACCGTCACGCGGTTGATGCCCGCACGCAGGGCAAGCCCGGCTTGGGTCAGGCCGCGCAGGTCGCGGTAGACCCGCAGAGGGCTGTCACCATTCAGCAGGCGGTTGGCGTAGGCGGCGGAGATCAATTCTTCTTCGCCAGAAGCCAGAGCGGCCTTGGCGCGGTCATAGGCTTGCAGATCGGCCAAATCCTCGGCTGCCGCGCGCAGGCGGTCATATTCGGCGCGGGGGATGGATACCATTTCCGTCGTGCCGTCTGTTGACTTTGGCAACGTCACGGGCCGCGACGATTTCCAGAACTGCCAAAACATGGCTTAAACCTCTATAATCACGTAGAGCAGTCAGCGTGACTTTGAATTAATAGCAATTTGTGACTTGTCGAGCTTTGTGTAGCTTAAAGCTACATCAGGTTGCTACCCCATCAGTTTCGGCCACAACATTTCCACCGTCAGGCCGTTTTCCACTTCTGGCAAGGTCAGCTTCGCACCGTGCCTTGCGGCGATAGCGCGGACCAAGGCGAGGCCTAACCCGTGGCCTTTGATGCCGCGAACTTGGTCGCGAGGGGCGCGGGTGAAGCGCTCGAAGGCGGCGTCGCGCAGGTCGGGTGGCAAGCCGGGGCCTGTATCGGACAGGGTCAGGCGGTGATGCTCGGGGGTTTGGCAGAGGGTAAGGGTGAGAGTGTCGCCTGCGCTGCAATATTTGATGGCGTTGTCGATCAGGTTGGCGAGCATTTGGGCGATCAGGTTGCGGTCGCCGAGAATATGTAGGTCTGGGGTGGTTTGCAGGGTGCAGAGCAGGCCTTTGTCCTCAGCAAGAGGCTCGTACAGATCCCAGACTTCGGCGGCAACGGCGGAGAGATCAACCGGCAGCAGGCCGCCGCCGCTGCCTTGGTCTGCCTCGGCGCGGGAGATGTCCAGCAGCGAGTCGAAGACGCGGATGGCGTTGCGCATCTCGGCTTTCAGATCGGCGGCGAGGGTGGGTTGGCCTTCGATCAGGGCGAGTTTTTGCATCATGCGATTGAGCGGGGTGCGCAGCTCGTGCGCGATGGTGTCAGACAAGCGGTGCGTGGCGCGGTTGAGGTTTTCGATGCGGTCCAGCATGGCGTGGACATGGGTTTCCAACAGGCCAAATTCATCGAGACTGCGCGGACCGGGGAGGCGGGCGGTGAGATCGCCGCTTGCCACCTGATCGGCGACGTTGTTGAGGCGGGTGATGCGGGTCATCACCGATTTGGCCGCTAAGGTGCCGATGAGCGCGCCTGCGGCGATCAGGACCAGACTGAGCGCGGCCATGCCTTTGCGCAAACTGGCGAGGGTAGATTCGACGGGCGCGAGCGAGCGGGCGACCAGCAGCGGGAAGCCTCCGGGCAAGGTGCGGGCAACGCCGAGCCATTCGGTGCCTTGGTGGGTGAAGCGTTGGGCTTGCGTGCTGGAAAAATTGGTGCCTTGCGGTTGGATTTCAGCGGGCCAGTCGGCCTCAGCCCCCGCAAGGCGGATGTGATTGCGGTCTTGCAGCAGCAGCAGTTCACTGCCGGTGTTGGCGCGGTCGGTGATGGCTTGGCGCAGCGCGATGATGCGGCGTTGTTGGTAAAGTGCAGAATAGCCTGCAAGATCGGCGCTAAGCGCGGCTTTTGTGGCGTCGGTCAGTCGGGATTCTACAAGACGGTATTGCAGGGCCATCGCCAGCAGCGACAGCAGGCTGATGGCGAGAGCCATGGTGGCGGCGAGTTTCAGGGTGGAGCGGGCGATCATGGCGGTGGCAGTGGCGCGAAGATATAGCCTTCGCCGCGGGCAGTCTGGATGGCTTGCGATCCGGTTTCCTCAAGCTTGCGGCGCAGGCGGCCGACATGGACATCGACGACATTGGTGCCGGGGTCGAAATGCAGGTGCCAGACGTTCTCCAGCAGTTGCATCCGGGTGACGATCTGGCCAGCATTCTGGGCGAAATAGGTGATCAGTTCAAATTCTTTAGGTGAAACAGCGACATGGGCGCGGTTGATGTGGACGGTGCGGGCTTTCATGCGGATTTCCAGCGCGCCGAACACCAGCAGATCATTGTCCTGTCCCTGCATGGTGGCGCGGCGTAGCAGGGCGCGCAGGCGGGCGCGGAGTTCTTCGGGCTCGAAGGGTTTAGGGAGATAATCGTCGGCACCCTTCTCTAGCCCCTCAACCCGGTTGGCGGCGCGACCCAAAGCGGAAAGCACGAGGATCATGGCTCGCGCGCCGTGGCTGCGCATTTTGGCGATGGCTTCGACGCCGTCGCCACCGGGCAGCATCCGGTCCAGCACGATGACGCGGAAGTCTTGGGCGGAGAGGGCGATGCCTTCGGGCAGAGTGGGGACGATGGTGGCGGTGCAGCCGAGGGCGCGCACTTCGCAGGCGATGGCTGCGGCAGTCTCAGGGTCATCCTCGATGATCAGGATACTGTCAGTTTGAGCGGGCATTGCGGTTCCTTCGCTTTGGCAGATGTCAGAACACCACCACGTCGCGGTCAAGCACATTCGCTCCGCCGACCGGGTGAAGTGTCTTGCCCGTGGCCCAAGGGTCGATGAAGACGTGGCGGGTGCCGGTGGGGCTTTGGATGAGCAGGAGGACGGGATGGGTGAAGCTTTGGGCGCGTTGGGTGGCGGCGGGCTTGCCGTCGATTTGCAGAATGATTTCGGTGGGGGTTAGCCCTGCATTGAGGGCGGGGGAGTTCGGTGTGATGGCGGTGATTTGGGTGTCGCTGAGGGTGAGCCCAAGGTCTTGCAAGGTATATGCGGCGCGACGTTTGGGGGCTTTGAGCTCGCGCAGGGTGAGGGGCGAGGCTTCTGCGGTCAACTCGGCCATCAGGATCAGCACGGTTCCGGCGCGCAAGACGGTGAGGTCGAGGCGGTTTTGGCTTTGGGCGGATTCAACGGCGAAGGCGAGGTCGCCGGGGGTGGTGAGGGCGGCGGAGTTGACGGCGAGGATGACATCGCCGGGGACGAGGCCTGCTTGTTCGGCAAGGCTGGCGGGGGCGACGGCATCGACCAGCAAGCCCGTGGCGGCGATGTTCAGCGCCTCGGCCAGTTGGCGGCTGACCGGGCGGGCGGTGAGGCCGAGTTTTGGGATCGGCGGTAGGGACTCTGTGATCAGGCCTTGCACGATGCGAGTGAGGTCGGCGCTGGGGATGGCGTAGGCAATGCCGATGAACATCCGGCTGCCATCGGCGATTTGGGCGTTCATGCCGACCAGTGCGCCGGTGCTGTCGATCAGCGGGCCGCCGGAGGAGCCGGGGTTGAGGGCGGCGTCGTGCTGGATCATGCGGATCGGGGTGGCGGGATCGGTTTGACGATCGAGGGCCGAGATACGGCCTGAGGTGACGGTGAATTCCACGTCAAGCGGGGCGCCGAGGGCCCAGACTTCGGCACCGAGTTGCGGTTGGGTGGCTGAGGGGATCAGGCCGGCCTGCCCCGGCTTTACCGCAATCACCGCCACGTCGCGGCTGCGGTCAGTGGCGATGACTTGGCCGATTTGTTCGTGACCTGCGGCATCGGTGAGGCGGACTTCGCTGGCATTACCTACAACATGGGCGTTGCTGACGGCGACCGCGCCATCGCCCCAAAGGAAGGCCGAGCCGAGGAAGCGGTCTTCGGCATCAGCGCTATGGACGGTGAACACTTTGGCCATCGCGGTTACCAGCATGGGGGCGTCGGCGGCTTGGGTCGGGGTGGTGAGCAGGAGGACGGCGAAGATAGCGCGGCGCAGGGTGGGGAGGGAAACGGGCATGGATATCCTCGGGTTAAGTCTTGGCGGTGAGCGTAGCGCGAGTGGGTTTGCGTTGCCCGTGACAAAGGCTGTCATTGGGCGACGGGCGATGTAAGGGGGCCAAGCCCCCTCGCCTTTGCGGGCTCACCTCCGGGATGTTTGAGCGCATAGGATGACCTTTAGTGCAGGAGCGAGGTGGCTGGGGGCGGGCTGTCACACTTGCGGCGCAGCAAAGAAGCGATTGGCAGGGCCTTTTGGGCAGCCTGAAATGTCTCAAGACGGCTAGGCGCAAAAGGCTGTCAGCAATGCTGAGGGTGCGCGCCCGGAACCGGGTGAGGGCATCCCGCGAAGATGTGACCAGGGATGCGACATTTTCCGCAAAGCGCGTGGCTTGGTTCCGGGCTATGCTGTCGCAAATCAAGGAGTCTTGCCATGCTGATCCGTCCCACCCGCCGCCAATTTTTAGCCTCTGCCGCAGCCCTGCCCTTGGCGGGTTTGGCGCGGCCTGCACGGGCTGAGGTGGCGGAAATGAGCATCAGCACGCGGCAGATTGAGGTTTTGGGGCGGGCCGCGACGGTTTACGGCATC
Source organism: Cypionkella psychrotolerans (assembly GCF_001294535.1). GTDB lineage: Bacteria > Pseudomonadota > Alphaproteobacteria > Rhodobacterales > Rhodobacteraceae > Cypionkella > Cypionkella psychrotolerans. Next base: position 136,747 of record NZ_LGIC01000090.1, read on the forward strand.
AACGGCTATGACGGCCAGTTGGGGTTTTATGGCCGCGCCGGGGATCGGTTTCAGTTGGGCATCCAGAACGACACCGATATCGGCATCGTCACACATTGGCATGGGCAGGTGATGGCGGCGGAGGGGCAGGATCGCTCCTATACCGGCGGCGGAGAGCTCGCCCCCGGTGCGGTCGATCAGATGGATTTTGCGCTGACCCCCGGCACGCATTGGATGCATTCGCACCAGTTGAGTGAACAGCTGCTGATGGCCGCACCGATGATCTGCCGCGAGGCGGATGCTGAGGATATTCAAGAGCATGTCATCATGCTGCATGATTTCAGCTTTAAAACTCCCGAAGATATTTTGGCGGCTTTGGGTGGCTCGGACATGCACGCGGGTGGGGCTTCGGGTGGCATGGATATGGCGGGGATGGATCATTCTGGCGGCGATATGGCGGGGATGGCGATGAGCGGCGGCATGATGGTCCATGCCAATGACGTGGCCTATGATGCTTATCTGGCGAATGATCGCACCTTGGCTGACCCCGAAGTGGTGCAGGTCGAGGCAGGCACGAAGCTGCGGTTGCGGATTATCAATGGCGGTACGGCGACGGCGTTTTGGATTGATCCCGGCGTGCTGGCCTCAACGGCGATTGCGGTGGATGGCAGTGCTTGTCAGCCGCTGGCGGCCAAGGCCTATCCGATGGCGCAGGGACAAAGGCTGGATCTGCTGGTGACGATCCCTCCGGAAGGTGGCGCGTTTCCGATCTTTGCGCAGGTTGAGGCCGCAAAGATGCGCACCGGGATTGTGCTGGCAACGGCGGGGGCGCAGCTGTCACGGCTGAGCGATATGGCCGCGGCAGACAGCCCGCATCTGGACACCAGCTTTGATGCCGGTTTGCGGTCGGTGAACGCGCTGCCAGAGCGTGCGGGCCAGATGGCGCATCTGATGCTGGGCGAGGAGCCGGGTTATCGCTTTACCATCAACGGCAAAGTTCACGGCGAGGATGTGCCGATTGCAGCCAAGGTCGGCGAACGGCTGGAGTTGATGTTCATGAACACCGGCATGATGATGCATCCGATGCATTTGCACGGGCATCATTTTCAGGTGGTCGATGTCGGGGCGGGGCGGTTTAGTGGGCCACGGCGCGATGTGGTGACGGTGCCGCCGGGCGGTATGGTGACGGTGGTCGTTGATCTGGATAAGCGGGGCAGTTGGTTCCTGCATTGCCATCACCTGTACCATATGGCGACCGGGATGATGACGGAAGTGCGGGTCAGCTAGGCCCTATCTTTAAGCGCGAGACTTTGAGCGCGTGACAAATGTCGTCACCGCGATTTGGCAACTTTACAGGACCAGCGCCGCGCCGCATCTTTGGCGTAAGATTTTAACCCGAGGCTTTGACATGCTGCGCCTGTCGCTTTTGCTCGTCCTGCTGGCTTTGCCTGCAGGGGCGGCTCCGTTGTCGGGGGTGAAAACCGCTGAACTGTCGGCGCGACTTTATGCGGCGGGGGTGGCGGAAGGCGATCCTGTGTTGCTGATCGCAGCAGCAAAGCTGCGCAAATCGGTGGCGTTTCGGGGCCCAGACGGCGAGGCTCCGTTGCGATGGGAGGCGATGCTGGCTGCAGCCGAGGATTTGGCTGTGGGCGATGCGGCGCTGCTGGGGCTGATCAGCGATGTTCGGGCCGAGGGGGTGAAAGGCGTCGCCTCGGGGCCGATGTATAGCATTGGCACATTGGCCAGCGGTGGGGTAGATCGCTTCCCCAGCGTCGGCTTTGCAGCGGGCGATTATGCCGAGATTTATGTCGAAGCGAAGGGTGAGGCCGATCTGAACCTGCGGGTGTTTGACAGCAGGGGCCAGTTGGTCTGCGCCGATACCGACCCCAGCCCGATCGCCTACTGCGGCTGGACGGCGGCGAGTGGCGGGGAATTTGTGATGCAGGTCGAAAATGTTGGGCCTCTGGACACGGGCTATGCCCTGATGACGAATTAACACCATGACATTGCAAGAGAAACTGCGCGCGGGAATTATGGGGATCGGCTTGGCGCTGATGGCTGCGCCCGGCTTCGCGCGCGAGAATTACGCACTGCTAATCGGGGCGGCGGAGTATAAGAACCTTGATCCTAAATACTGGCTGAAGGGGCCCGCCAATGATGTGCGGCTGGTGCAGACCTATCTCACCATGCAAAGCCCGGTGAAATTCACGCCGCAGGATGTGATTGTGCTGGCCGATGGGGTGGAGGGCGCGCAGGCTCCGACACTGGCCGCGATCCGGGTGGCGGTGGCGGATCTGACGGCGCGGGTGCGGCCGGGGGATTTCGTCTATCTGCATTTCTCGGGCCATGGCTCGCAATCGCCGGCGCTGAACCCGGAAACCGAGTTGGATGGGCTGGATGAGACCTTCATGCCCTCGGACATCGGGCCTTGGGATGATGCGGTTGGGCATGTGCAGAACGCGCTTGTTGATGATGAGATCGGCGCAATGATCGACGGGTTGCGCGCCAAAGGGGCGGATGTTTGGGCGGTGTTTGACAGCTGCCACTCTGGCACGGTGACGCGGGGGGTGGAGGAAGATGATGTGCGGTTGCGGGAATTGCCGCCTGAAGCGTTGGGGATTCCGACGGAGTTGATGGAGATTGCAACGCGGGCTTTGCCTGCGGCTGAAGCGCCGTTTGATGAGACATCAAAACCCGGCATGGGCAGCTTCGTGGGGTTTTTTGCGGCGCAAACCAACGAGGTGACTCCCGAGAAGAACCTGCCAAAAGGCAAACCGGGGCGGGTGCCGCAAGGGGTGTTCACTTATACTCTGTTCGAGGTGTTGGCGCAGAATCCCGGTGCCAGCTATGGTCAGATTGGGCAAGAGGTGCTGCGATCTTATGCCACCAAGCGGTTGGCCGCGACGACTCCGCTGTTTGAGGGCGATCTGGACCGGGTGGCGTTTTCGGGGGGGGCGCAGGCGCGGGTTTCGCAATGGACGGGGGCGGTTGAAGGGGCGGAGTTTTCCATTCCGGCGGGGTCTTTGCATGGGCTGGCCGTGGGCGCGGTTCTGGCGGTGATGGGATCGGCGACCGATGAAGATGCGGCGGCTTTGGGGTTTGTGACGCTGACTTCGGTCGAGACGTTTTCGGCCAAGGGCAAGGCTTTGGCGGGGAATAAGCCCTTGCCTGCGGAGCTGCCTAAAGGCTTTCTGCTGCGAAAAATCGGCAGCGATGTGGACTTTACCCTGACGGTGTCTTTACCAAAAGTCGAGAAATCTCCAGTGGTTACTGCGCTTGATGCGGCGATGGAAGCGTTGAAGGCGGCGTCTGGCCCTCGCTTGGTTTATGTCGCAGCCGGAGAGGAAGCCGATCTGCGGCTCGCGGTGATCAAGAACAGCCCGCGCCCGGATGCGATCTGGGTGCTGCCTGCCACCGGGTTGGTGGCGGATTTTGCGACCACGCCTTCGGTGTCGACCGCAGATAAGGATGCGGCAGAGTTGGGAGAGGTCTTGGCCGAGACGCTGACCACAATGGCCCGCGCGATCAATCTGCAAAAGCTGGGCGCTGCGGTGGGGTCAGGCAGTCTGAATGTTGATGTCGAACTGCTGACCGGCAAGGATAAAAACAGCCTGAAGACGGCAAAGGCAGCAGAGGTACCGCGCTTGGTGCCAAACGATCAGGTGCATATTCTGGCGCGCAACAATATGGATCAGCCTATTGATATTAATGTTCTTTATATCGCTGCGGACTACGCGATCAGCCATTGGTTTTCGGGTCGCTTACAGCCGGGCGATGTGCTGAAGAAAGGGCTGTTCAAGATCGGCGCGGATGTTTTGGGCGATGAGCGGATGATCGTGGTGATGACCCCTGCCCTGCCACAATCGCCCGTGGAGGACCTGAGTTTCCTCGCGCAAGACGCGCTGGATACCACCCGCAGTCTTGGCGGCTCGACTTTGTCGGCGGCATTGTCCGAGGCTGGGTTCGGGCAGACCACCCGGAGCGCGACGGCGTTGGAGGATGACACGGCAGGCCCCGCACCGGGGATGATCGAGTTGGAACTGCGCACCGGGTTGGCGGAGTAGGGTCTGCGCCTTGCTCTTTTTGAAATACTCCCGCCAGAGGCTCCTTGCTTGAGTGTCGGAAGCCTCCGGCGGGGATATTTAGGCCAAGATGAAATGCTAGGCGCGGCAGAGTTTCCCCTGCCGCGCATGTTCATAACATACTGATTTTACATAATTTCAGACATTTTCACCACGCGGCCTTCGGCCACGGATTTCAGCGCGGCATCGGCCAAGGCTAAGGCGATCAGGCCATCTTCGCCCGAAGGCTCGGCTTTGCCCTTGCCACCCAAAGCCGCGATGAACTGGGCGATTTCGGCGGCATAGGCTTCTGTGTAGCGGGTCATGAAGAAATCGTGCAGCGGCGGGCGGGTGTAGCCTGCGGCGGTGGCAACCTCAATCGACACCGGGCGCTGGTTTTCCGCCGATACGGCACCCAAGGAGCCGTGGACTTCGATGCGCTGATCATAGCCATAGGTGGCGCGGCGCGAGTTGGAGATCATTGCTTGGCGACCGGATTTGGTTTTCAGCATCACCTGAACGCTATCAAAATCGCCCGCTTTGCCGATGGCCGGATCGACCAGAACGGCGGCGGTGGCGACAACTTCGGTGATTTCCTCGCCCAACAAGAAGCGGGCCATGTCGAAATCGTGGATCGTCATATCGCGGAAGATGCCACCCGAGCGTTTGATGTAATCGACCGGGGGCGCACCCGGATCGCGCGAGATGATCACCACCATCTCGGGCGTGCCGATGGTGCCCTTGTCTATCTCGGCGCGGACGGCTTTGAAATGCGGGTCAAAGCGGCGGTTGAAGCCGACCATCAGCGTGCCTTTGTTGGCGCGCACCACTTCAAGGCAGGCTTTGACGCGGGCGAGTGACAAATCAATCGGCTTTTCGCAAAACACCGCTTTGCCGGCTTTGACGAATTGCTCGATCAGGTCGGCGTGGGTGTCGGTCGGGGTACAGATTACGACGGCGTCGATGTCTTTCGCGGCCAGAATCGCATCAATCGAGCGGACTTCGCAGCCATATTGATCGGCAATCGCCTGCGCGGCGGCCGGGAAGGCATCGGCCACGGCAACAAGCTGCGCATTGGCGTCGCCTGTGACGGCTTTGGCATGGACTTTGCCGATGCGGCCCGCGCCCAAAAGCCCGAATTTTACTGTCATGTCGTCCTCCTAAAGCAGCAGCCCCGGCTGGGTTTGCGTTTGCGGAACTGATATTCTATTTGCAGCCAAGATCAATCTGATTTTGCCGAGAATACGGCATTTCGCCTGGATTCTCGGCAAAAATCGGCAGGAATTGGCGCGTCAGAGGCGCGCAGTTTTGGAATATATATTCCACAACGCTACTCCTGCGACCGCAACACCTGCGCGGGGCGGCTGGCGAGCGGGCGCAGCACGAAGATCAGGCTGGCGAGCAACGTGGCCGCGATTCCCCCAATAACGATGGTCAGCGCCGAGGCGGGTTCGAACGCATAAGGGCTGTCCATCACAAAGCGCATCACCGCCCAGCCTGCGATGCCACCCGCGATGATGGCGACCATGCCAGCCGCGGCCCCCATCAGGGCGGCGCGCAAGGCGAAGCTAAGGAGGATGCGGGCCCGCGATGCGCCGAGCACTTTCAGCACGGCGGCCTCGTAGACCCGCGCCCGTTCGCCCGAGGCGGCAGCCCCGATCAGAACGACGAAGCCGGTCAGCAGGGTTGCCATGGCGGCGATGGTGGTGGCTTGAGCGATGGCAGTAAGGGCTTCGGTGACGCGCCCGATGGCGGCTTTCACAGAGATCGCGGTGATGTTGGGATAGGCGGTGGCAATCTCGCGCAGAATTTTCGCTTCGGCCCCCGGATCGGCGTAAACGGTGGCGATTTCGGTGTGTGGCGCGCCTGCGACAGCGGCGGGGTCGAGGGTCAGCACAAAGCCCATTCCGGCGTTGGAGAAATCGACGACGCGCAGGCTGGTGATGCTGGCCGTGATGTCGCGGCCAAGGATGTTGATGGTCAGTTTGTCGCCGAGTTTCAGGCCGAGTTCCTCGGCTTCTTCGGAGGCGAAAGAGATTTGCGGTGGGCCTTGGTAGTCTTGGGGCCACCAAGTGCCTGCGGTGAGCTTGGTGTTCGCGGGTTGCGCTGCAGCATAGGTCACACCCCGGTCGCCCGACAGCACCCAGTGTTCGCCTGCCACTTTGCGCGCGTCTTGGCCGTTGATCTGGGTGATGATGCCGCGCAGCATCGGGGCGGACTCCACTTTGGTCACGGCGGGATTGGCGGCGAGTTTGGCACGGAATCCGTCAACTTGGTCGGGCTGGATGTCGACGAAGAAGAACGAGGGCGCGCGGGTGGGCAGGTCGCGGGAAATCGCAGCGCGCAGGTTGGAGTCGATTTGGCCAACGGCGGCGAGGACCGTAAGGCCTAGGCCTAGGGCGAGGACGACTTGCGTGGTTTCGGCCCTTGGGGCGCCGATCGAGGCGAGGGCGAGGCGTATCGTGACCGATCTACTTAGGCGCGCGAGGCGGCGGGCAAGGCGGGTCAGGCCCCAAGCGGCGCAGGCGAGCACGATCAGCGCCCCGATCACGCCGCCCGCCGTGCCGAGGGCGAGGTTTGCGGTGCCAGACAGCCAAACCGCGCCGACGACGAGGAGCGCGGCGAGTGCCAGCATTGCAAGCGCATAGCGCGCCCGCGGCCAGCCGCCTGCGAGGCCGCCGCGATAGAGCGCTGCCGCACGGACCTGTTCGCTGCGGGCCAGTGGCCAGAGCGCGAATAGGAAGGCCGAGGTGATGCCGTAGAAGGCGGCCTCGATGATCGGGCGGGGGTAGAGGGCGATTTGGGCGGGGAATGGCAGGGCGGACTGGATCGGTTTGGCGAGGGCGAGAGGGGCGGCTACGCCAAGGATCAGGCCGAGCGTGACGCCGAAGGCGACGAGGACGGCGATCTGGATCAGATAGGTTTGGAAGATCAGGCCGCCGGTTGCGCCTAAGGTGCGCAGGGTGGCGATGGTGGCGATTTTCGCCTCTAGGTAGGATCGCACGGCGGCTGCGACACCGACTCCGCCGACGGCGAGACCCGCGAGGCCGACGAGGATCAGGAAGGCACCGATACGGTCGACAAAGCGGGCGACACCGGGGGCGGCTTTGCGGCTATCGCTCCAGCGCAGGCCGGAATCGCGGAAATTGGCTTCGGCTTTGGTCTGTAATGCGGTGAGGTCTGCGTTGGGGGGGAGCAGCAGGCGGTAGGAGGAATCGAACAATGTGCCGGGTTCTAGCAGGCCCGAAGCTGCCAAATCTTTGGTTTTTACGATAGTGCGGGGGGCGAGGGCGAAACCGCCTGTGGCAGAGTCAGGCTCACGCAGGATGCGGCCTTGCAGGGTGAAGTCTTGCGTTCCGAGTTTGAAATGCTCGCCTAAGCGCAGGCCGATCTGGTCGGCGAGAACACCGTCCATCACGGCACCGGACGTGCCGGTGGTTGACAGGGCGGTGGCCAGATCGCCGGATTCAAGCTGCACCGAGCCGAGCAGAGGATAGTTGTCATCCACCGCCTTCACTTGGGTTAGCACATGGGCGTCGCCCGCCACCACCATCGAGCGGAAATCGACAATCTCCGAGGTTTTCGTCGCAATTTGGTCCAGAAACGCACGTTCCTCGGCGGTGGCAAAGCGATAGGTGAATTCGACCTGCGCATCGCCGCCGAGCAGGACAGCGCCCTGATCCTGCAAACCCGCCCCGATGGCAGAGCGGACCATGCCAACGCCCGCGATTGCGGCCACGCCCAAGGCAAGGCAGGCGAGGAACACCCAAAAGCCGCGCAGACCGCCGCGCAGTTCAGCCCGTGCGATGCGCCACGCCAAACTCACGCGATCTCTCCCGCAGTGAGACTGCAGGATGCGTGTTGACATGCACCGCTGCTCACGCTGCTGCCCCATCTATGCGGCCATCAACCAAGCGCACGACGCGACTGCAGCGGGCGGCGAGTTCCGGGGCATGGGTGACGAGCACCAAGGTCGCGCCATGACGGTCGCGCAGGCCGAAGATCAACTCCATGATCGCGGCACCATTGACTGAGTCGAGATTGCCCGTCGGCTCATCCGCCAGCAAGATCGCCGGGCGTGGGGCGGCGGCGCGCGCCAAAGCCACGCGTTGCTGTTCGCCGCCGGAAAGCTGGGCGGGGTAGTGCTGCATCCGCGCGCCAAGTCCTACGGCGTCAAGTTCGTCTTTCGCGCGGGGGAAGGCGTCTTTGACGCCTGCAATCTCCATCGGCAAAGCGACGTTTTCCAAGGCGGTCATGGTGGGAATCAAATGGAAGGATTGAAACACTACGCCCATCCGGCCCCGGCGAAACTTGGCCAAACCGTCTTCATCAAGGCCGGTGATGTCCCGACCCAATGCTTCCACCCGGCCCTTGGACACACGCTCCAGTCCGCCCATCAGCATCAGTAACGAAGATTTGCCCGAACCGGACGGCCCAACCAATCCTAAGCTCTCGCCACGCGCTACGCTCAGGGTTATGCCCTTGAGGATATCGACGCGGCCCGCATTGCCGGCCAAGGTCAGCCACGCATCTTGCAACGCCAGAACGGTTTCAGTCATGCTTCACTTCCTGCTGCCCCGTTTGACATATGCGCCGCTGCGGGCGTTTCGCAATGTCACAGCGGCGATTTTTCTGCTGATTTCACCTGCCTATGCGGAAACCACCGTGCTGGCGCTGGGGGATAGCCTGACGGCGGGCTTCGGTCTGCCCAGCGATCAGGGCTTTGTGCCACAATTGCAGGCATGGCTGGCGGCCAAAGGTTCTGATGTGAAGATCATCAACGCCGGGGTGTCCGGGGACACCACGGCGGGCGGGCTGTCGCGCACCGATTGGTCGCTGACGCCGGACATTGATGCCGTGATCGTCAATCTGGGTGGCAATGACATGCTGCGCGGGATTGATCCTGCGGAAAGTCGCGCCAATCTGGATGCGATTTTGGCCAAGGTAAAGGCGCGGGGGCTGCCGGTTTTGCTGGTGAGTTTACGCGCGCCGGGGAATTATGGGGCGGATTTCAAGGCCAGTTTTGACGCGATGTATCCCGAACTGGCGGCAAAATTTGGTGCGCTTCTGGCGGATAACTATTTCTTCCCGGTGATCAACCAGCAAACCCGACTGCTCGACCCGGAGTATATGCAGGCGGATGGCATTCATCCCAATGCCAAGGGGGTGGCGAAGATTTTGGATGCGTTGGGGCCGAAGGTGCAAGAGTTGCTGGCGCGGGTGGCAAGTTAACCGCTCCGCAAGCCTTACGGCTTTCTCCGCTGTGATTGGCGGAGATGCAAGCGCAGAAAGCCGGCACGCGTGATGAGCGCCCTTGCGCCCGCCTTCGCTTCGGGCACACTGCGCCGAAATTGTCGGAGCTTTGCATGACCCTTCTGACCGATCTTTCCACAGCGCTTGGGGCGGCCCATGTCATCACGGGTGTGGATCTGGAGCGCTATCGTTCCGATTGGACGACGCATTATACCTCTGATCCGGTGGCGGCGGTGCGCCCCGGATCGACCGCCGAAGTGGTGCAGGTGATGCAGATCGCGGCGCGTCATGGCGTGGCGGTGGTGCCGGTATCCGGGCGCACCGGGCTGGTCGGTGGGGCGATGACAGATGGCGGGCTGATGCTGTCGGTGGAAAGATTGAACCGTATCCGTGAAATCAAAGCCGGCGCACGGATTGCGGTGGTCGAGGCCGGGGTGGTGCTGGACCGTCTGCATGATGCCGCCGAGGCTGAGGGTTTGTATTTTCCGCTGTGGTTTGGCGCGCGCGGATCGGCGATGATCGGCGGCGTGCTTTCGACCAATGCGGGCGGCTCGAACGTGCTGCGCTATGGTTCGACGCGGGCGCTGTGCTTGGGGTTGGAGGTGGTGTTGCCGGATGGCCGGGTGCTGAACCTGATGAGCCAGTTGCACAAGGATAACTCCGGCTATGATCTGAAACACCTGTTCATCGGGGCGGAGGGCACGTTGGGCGTGATTACCGCTGCCGTGATGAAATTGGTGCCACGGCCGCGTGCCTATGCCACAGCGACGCTGTCGGCGCGGTCTTTGCCGGATGCTTTGGCGCTGCTGAACCGCTTGCAAGTGGTCTCGGGCGGCTTGGTGGAAGCCTTTGAATATATGCCGGAAACCTATATGCGCAGGCTGGCTGAGGCACGGCCAGATATTCGCCAGCCGTTCTCACCCCGGCAAGAGGTGAACATTCTGGTGGAACTCGGCAGCACCCGTCCCGCCGATGCTTTGGTCGGGCCGGATGGGGTTTTGCCGCTGGCGGCGATGCTGGAAACCACGCTTGCAGAAATGCTGGGTGAGGGGATGATTTTGGATGCCGAGATTGCAGCCTCTGCGGCGCAGCGACGCGCGATGTGGCAAAGGCGGGAGTTGGCGGCTGAGATCACTGTGGCAAGGCAGCCTGCGATTGACACCGATATCTGCCTGCCAGTCGATGCGGTGGCTGTGTTTTTTGAACGTATTCATGCGCGGTTACCCGCGCTTGATTCGGGGGCAGAGACGCTTTCGGTGGCGCATCTGGGCGATGGTAATATCCATTTCACGGTGTTCGGCAGCAACGACAGTGCGGCGCTGTATAATGCGGTGGTCGAGGCGGTGGAGGACGAGGTGCAGGCTTTGGGCGGCAGTTTCTCAGCCGAGCATGGGGTGGGGCTGTCCAAACTGGCCTCGATGCGGCGGCGGAAAGACCCTGTGGCGCTGGAGGTTATGCGCAGCGTGAAGGCGGCGTTGGACCCGGAGGGACGGATGAATCCGGGCAAGGTTATTCCTGCGGTTTGACCTGAAACAGAGGGCCACCTCGGGCCCCATCGAAGGGCCGCTCGGAGGCGCCGCCGGGGGATAGGTTTGAGGTGGGGCGCTGCGGAAAGGGTGGAGCCTTCGGCGAGAGTATTTCGGAAAGAGCAACGTGGTAGAGGTTGCGCATTTCGTGAGGTGGATGGTTTGGATTTCCCGCTGAGCAATCCGTGGCAACGCCGTCGCGTGGCCCCTCGATGGGGCCCAAGACGGCACCCGGGTTTGGTTTCATGCCGCGTGATCTGGACTTCCCCGCTCTGCCCCATTAGCGGTAGCACGATGTGTTCGGAAAGCCTTCCTTGTCCGCCCCTGCTCTGATCTTTCGCCAACCCGCGCTGCGCCTGATATTTCTGGCGCTGCTGTTGTTGGGGGCGCATAACGCCTCGGTTTACCCCTACCAATCGCTGATCGCGATTGAACGGATTGGCCTGAGCAAGCCCGCGTTTGCGCTGGTTCTGGTGTTGGCCTCGATCACTGCCGTCACCGCTTCGGTGCTGTTTGGTATTCTGGGGGATCAGCGCGGCCATCGGCGGCGGATTGCTTTGGTCGCGACCGTGGCGAGTTTGCTCGGCCTTCTGCTGATGCTTTGCTTTCCGGGGAAGCTCAGCCTGATCCTGTGTCATGGCATTTTGCTGCCCATTGCCTCCAGCCTTTATGGCCAGCTGTTTGCGCTCGCCCGCCTTGCCACCCCCGGCAGTCACAGCCGCGATACGGTGCAAGCGGCGTTGCGTTCGGCAATGTCGATCAGTTTTCTGGCGATGTTGGTGTTCTGGACCTTTGGCTTTGCCGCCCAGATCGATGTGATGGCAATTTACCTTAGCGCGGGCTTAGCGAGTTTTGGGCTGGTGGTGCTGGTCTATTTCAACTGGCCAAAGGATGGCACGACGGAATGGGCGGATCAGCGTTCGGGCCTGAACTTTGCACAGGCGTTTAAGGAAATCGCGCATCCGACAATACTTTTGCGCCTATTGCTGTTGGGGGCGATCAGTGCCACGGGCATCCTGTATATGGTGCTGATTTCGCTAGTGTTTGAGGCCTCACCCATCCGCGATGCTTCGGATGTGGCGCTGTATGTTGGACTTGTCGCTGGCTGGGAGGTGCCCTGCCTGTTGCTGTTGTCACGAGTCGCCGGGAGGCTCCGCCGCGCGACCTTGCTGGCGGTGGGAGGTGCGGTTTACACGCTGCATTTGCTGGCCCTGCCTATGCTGTGCGACTCTGCTTGGATCTGGGTTATGCCGCTGGTGGCTGGCATTGGCGGCACGGCGATCATCAGCCTGCCTATCAGCTATTATCAGGATTTGATGCATAGCCGACCCGGCACGGCAGGCGCGATGCTGGCGCTGCAAAAGCTGGTGTCGGATGTGCTGGGGGCTGCGGCTTTTGCCATTGGCACCAGCCTTGGCGGCTATGAGACCGTCGCCGTCATTGGCAGCGCGATGGCGCTGATCGGCGGCGCGGGGCTGCTTTGGGTCGATCGTCATCACAACCTGCCCGCGCGGCAGAGCTCACTGCCCCGCTCGACCCGTCTCTAACCATCATAGCGTGTCGCCCCCCGGCGATGCGCGTCAATCGGCTGGGTCAGGATCGCTGCATGATGCGCGCGTTGATCACAATGCGCGCGCGGGCAGATCCGGCAGTTGATGCCGATCTGGGTGATCGTTGCATGCGCCATGTTGAAGGTTTCGGCATAGGCAATCTCGGGCGCGTATTGCACCGCACAGCCCATTGCCACGGCGAGGCGGTTGTCTTGGCTGTGACGCTCCCATGTCGGGCGATCCACCGTGCGCGAGAACACGAAGAACTGGCTGCGATCCGGCATTTCAACAAACTGCGGCATGATCCGCCCCGGCGTGCGAAAGCTGGTATGCACATCCAGTCGCGGGCAAGCGCCGCCATATTCAGCCAGATGAAAATCAGTGGCGTTAAAGCGTTTTGAGACGTTGCCGCCCTTGTCAATGCGCAGGAAAAAGAACGGCACCCCCATCGCGCCTTCGCGTTGCAGGGTGGTGGCGCGGTGGCAGGCTTGCTCAAAGCTGACACCGAAGCGGGTGGCGATATGGTCGAAATCGTATTTCGCCGCGCGGGCTTCTTGCAGGAAACTGGTGTAGGGCATCAGCACAGCGGCGGCGAAGTAATTCGCCAGCTCCACCCGCAGCCGGGCGGTGCCGCGCGGGTCGGTGATGCCGGATTTATGAACCAAAGTGTCGATCAACGGGCGCTGCTCCAGCAGGCCCAGCATATGCACCAGTTGGAAGATGCGGTTGGGGTGATCAAGGGCTTCGGAGAGCAGGATCTCTCGCCGCGTCTCGTCATATTGCCGGAGTGCGCCGGGCAGGTCTTCGACACGGACCAGCCGCACCGTCACCCGCAGCTTTTGGGCAAGGCGCTGTTTCAGGGCTGCGTAGACCTCGTCGCGCGGCACTGCGGCACTGCCCCAGAACGCTTCCGCCGCCGTTTCCAATGCAGCAAAGTGGTTGCGGTTGCGGCGAAACACGTCATGCACCGCCGCCTCGGGGGAGGCTGTGGTCTGCGCCGTGTCATTTTGTGACAGCGTCATCAACTGATCGCCGACCGATTGATAGGCGCGATAGAGTGTCAGGAACGCCTGAACCACTGCGGGGGCATGGACAATTGCCGCGCGGATTTGAGCGATTTCTGGTCGGATTTCTGTAAACAACGGATCGCCCGTCACCGCGCGCAGGTCAGCCAACTGGCTGGTGCTGTCTTCTTCCGCGATATCGCGCCAGTCAACGCCATAGACATCGAACAGCCGTAGCAAGATCGCAACAGACACCGATCTTTCGTTATTTTCCAGCAGGTTGACATAGGACGCCGAGATGCCCAAAGCCCGCGCCATCGCGGCTTGGGTTTCCGACCGTTCCAGCCGTAAACGCCTTAAATGGGGGCCAATGAAGGTTTTCTGCATACAGTCGCACACAATCTATGATTTGTCAGCTTTACAATATTACAGAATTGTAAGTTTGTAAACTTTCGCATTCACAGCACAACCAATTTTCACTTTGCACAATTTTGCAGCGGTGCAATCACTGCTGTAACAACCGTGGAGGACACATGCGTACTGGCATCAATCACCTATTCATTCCCGGCCCGACCAACGTGCCGGAAGTCGTGCGGCAAGCCATGAACGTGGCGATGCAGGATCAGCGCGCGCATGATTTTGGCGCCGGCAATCTGGAGCTGTTCCGCGATCTGAAAAAGGTCTTCCGCACCACCTCGGGTGAGGTGATGATGTTTTCGGGCTCTGGCACCGGGGCTTGGGAAGCGGCGATCACCAACACGCTTTCGCCGGGCGATAAGGTGGTGATGGCGCGGCACGGCCAGTTCTCGACCCTATGGGTGGACATGGCGCAGCGGCTGGGGCTGGATGTCGAGGTGGTCGACCTGCCGTGGGGCGCTGGTGCGCCGATCAGCGAATTTGCCCGGCGTTTGGGGGCGGATAAGCGCGGTGAGATCAAGGCGGTTTTCCTGACCCACAATGAAACCGCCACGGGCGTCACATCTTCTGTCGCTGCCCTGCGGCGGGCTTTGGATGAGGCGATGCATGATGCGTTGCTGTTCGTTGATGGCGTGTCGTCGATTGGCTGTCTGGAGTTTCGGATGGACGATTGGGGCGTCGATCTGGCGGTCACCGGCAGCCAGAAGGGCTTTATGATGCCTGCCGGTTTGGGGATTTTGGGGGTCAGCCAGAAGGCTTTGATGGCTTCAAAAACCGCGACCGGACGGCGCTGCTATTTCGATTTTGCCGATCAGTTGAAGCACAATTCCGGGGGATATTTCCCCTACACCCCGCCGACGCAACTGCTGCATGGCTTGCGCAAATCCTTGGATCGTATGCTGGAGGAAGGCCTTGAAAACATCCATGCCCGCCATCACCGACTTGGCGCAGGTGTGCGCGCCGCAGTCAGCGCTTGGGGTCTGCAAACCTGCGCCGAGCATCCCTCGCTGGCCTCTGATACCGTCACCGCGATCCGCACCCCCGAGGGTGTCGATGCCCGCGAAGTGATCCGCATTGGCTACGACCGCTACAACGCCTCGTTCGGATCGGGCCTTGGGCCGCTGGCAGGCAAAGCGTTCCGCATTGGTCATATCGGCGATCTGAATGAGGGGTCGTGTCTGACCGCCATCGCGATTGCTGAGCTCGCTTTGGTCGAGGCGGGGGTCAGTTTGACCTTTGGCTCGGGCGTCGCGGCGGCACAGGCCGTCTATGCCAAAGCCGCACAATCCCTTCACCTTGCAGCAGAATAACCCGGAGAAAACCCATGAGCCACACACTTCACCCGCTTCGCAAACCCCGGCTGCAACGTTCGGAACTGGCGGTTCCGGCCTCCAACCCGACGATGATCGACAAGGCCGCCGAAGGCCCCGCTGATTACGTTTTCCTGGATCTGGAGGATGCGATTGCGCCTTCGGAAAAGGATCAGGCGCGCAAAAACGCCATTCAGGCGCTGAATGACATCGACTGGGCCGCCAAGGGCAAGACGGTTTCGGTGCGGATCAACGGGCTGGATACGCATTACATGTACCGTGATGTGGTCGATGTGATGGAGCAGGCCGGGAGCCGGGTGCATACCCTGCTGGTGCCGAAAGTTGGCGTCACCGGCGATCTCTATATGGTCGAGGCGATGGTCAATCAGATCGAGCAGGCCAAGGGGTTGACCAACCGTGTGGGGCTGGAGGCGCTGATTGAAACCGCCCTCGGGATGGCGAATGTCGAGGCCATCGCACAGTTTGGTGGGCGGCTGGAGGCGTTGCACTTTGGCGTCGCGGATTTTGCGGCCTCGATGCGGGCGCGCACCACCAACATCGGCGGTTTGAACCCGCATTATCCGGGCGATCAGTGGCACGCCTCGATCAGTCGGATGGTGGTGGCTTGCCGGGCTTACGGGTTGCGCGCGATTGATGGACCGTTTGGCGATTTCAGCGATCCTGAGGGCTACAAGGATGGCGCACGCCGGGCGGCGGCTTTGGGCTGCGAGGGCAAATGGGCGATCCATCCGACGCAGGTGGCTTTGGCGAACGAGGTGTTCTCGCCCCCGGATACTGAAGTTACCCGCGCGCGCCGGATCATTGAGGAGCTGAAAAAGGCGGCCTCGATGGGCAAGGGGGCTGCGCAACTGGATGGCCGGATGATCGACGCAGCTTCGGAAAAAATGGCGATGAACGTGCTGGTACTCGCCGACGCCATTGCTGCACGCTGAAAGGGGGAACAGATGGACATTCACGAATATCAGGCCAAGGAAATCCTTGCCCGCTTCGGCGTGCCGGTGCCGCGCGGCGGGCTGGCCTATAGCCCGGAACAGGCGGGGTATCGGGCTCGGGAACTCGGTGGCTCGGCTTGGGTCGTCAAGGCGCAGATCCATTCCGGTGGCCGTGGGGCTGCGGGCGGTGTCAAGCTGTGCCGCTCGGCGGACGAGGTACAGGCTTTTGCCGGGACTTTGTTCGGCAAGCAGTTGGTGACCAAGCAGACCGATGCCAAGGGCAAGGGGGTTTACCGGGTTTGGGTCGAGGCCGCGTCCGAGATTGCGCAAGAGCTTTACCTCGGCTTCGTGCTCGATCGGCAATCCGAACGCATCATGATTGTGGCCTCGGCGCATGGCGGCATTGAGATTGAAGATCTGGCGGAGAGCGATCCGAACTCGCTTCGCCGGATGACGATTGACCCGGCGGTGGGGCTGTCCGAATTCCAAGCCCGCGAACTCGCATTCCAGCTTGGCCTAAAGGGCGGACAGATTGCGCAGATGGTTGCGACCCTGCGCGCCTGCTACCGCGCCTACCGCGATTTGGATGCCGTGATGGTCGAGATCAACCCGCTGGTGATCACCGGCACCGGTGATCTGGTGGCGCTGGATGCGAAAATGTCGTTTGACACCAATGCCTTGTTCCGCCGCCCCGAGATTGCCGAGTTGCGCGATCGTTCTCAAGAAGACCCGCGCGAAAGCACGGCGGGCGATCATGGGCTGTCTTATGTCGGGCTTGACGGCGATATCGGCTGCATCATCAATGGTGCGGGCCTCGCGATGGCGACGATGGATATGATCAAGCTGGCGGGCGGCGAGCCTGCCAACTTCCTCGACATCGGCGGCGGCGCCAGCCCCGAACGTGTGGTGCGGGCGTTCCGCACCGTGCTGGCGGACGGCAATGTCTCGGTGATCTTGGTGAACATTTTCGCGGGCATCAACCGCTGCGATTGGGTGGCCGAAGGCGTGGTGCAAGCCTACCGCGAGGTTGGACTGACCATCCCAGTCGTGGTGCGTCTTGCGGGCACCAATGTCGATGAAGGCCGCGCGATCATTGCAGCCTCGGGCCTGCCGCTGATCTCTGCCGACACGCTGGCCGAGGCTGCGGCGGCTGCCGTCGCTGCCTCGACTTCCCGCCCCCGCCAAGCTGCATAGGAGGACCCCATGGCCATTCTCATTACGGAAAAAACCCGCGTCATCGTGCAAGGCATGTCGGGCCGCATCGGCAGCTTTCACGCCGCCGACATGATCAAATACGGCACCAATGTTGTCGGCGGCGTCACTCCCGGCCGGGGCGGCGAGGTCCATCTTGGCCTGCCGTTGTTCAACACCGTGCGTGAGGCGGTGGAGGCGACCGGGGCCGAAGCCTCGCTGGTGTTCGTACCGCCACCCTTCGCCGCCGATGCGATTATGGAGGCCGCCGACGCTGGTATCCGCACTGCAGTTTGCGTGACCGACGGCATCCCCAGCCAAGACATGATGAAGCTGAAGCGGTTTTTGCGCCGCTATCCAGCGGAGCGTAAATTGCGGCTGATCGGACCGAATTGCGCGGGCGTGATCTCTCCCGGTCGTGGCTTTATGGGCATCATGCCACCGCATATCTATCTGCCGGGGCGTATTGGCATCATCGGGCGGTCTGGCACTTTGGGCTATGAGGCGGCGAGCCAGTTGAAAGACCTTGGCTTGGGAGTTTCCACCAGCGTCGGCATCGGCGGCGATCCTATCAACGGATCGAGCTTCCGTGATATTCTGGCGCTCTTTGAAGCGGACCCAGAGACGGATGCGGTGATGATGATCGGGGAAATCGGGGGGCCGCAAGAGGCGGAAGCCGCGATCTATGCGCGCGATCATATGAAAAAGCCCGTGGTCGCCTATATCGCCGGGCTGTCAGCCCCCAAAGGCCGCAAGATGGGCCATGCGGGGGCCATCGTCAGCGCCTTTGGCGAAAGCGCACAGGAAAAGGTGGTCTTGCTGGAGGCCGCAGGCATCACGGTTGCGCCAAACCCGTCGAGCATGGGCGAAACCATGGCCCGATTGCTGGCCTCGCGCGCGATGGGGGCGGTGGCCTAAAGCCACACGGCTAAATCCGCGCCGTCCACAGCCGATAACGGCCCTGCCCAGTGACTTCGCGGATCAGGTTGCGCTGGGTGAGACTCTGCAAGTTGCGCTGTACGGCGGCGCGACTTGCCGCGGTTTCCGCCTCGGCCATCGGGGCGGAGACCATCGGCCAGCGCGCCAGCAAAGCCACCAGTAAACTGGGCGTGCGGCCCGACAAATCGGCCACCGCCTGCGTGGCATGGCTTTGCCACGCCTGCACCCGGTCCAAATGCAAAAGCGCCGCCAGCACCGCTTGGTGCGCGCCGCTGATCCATCCGGTCAAGCGCCGCTCGGCTGAGCCTGAGACAGTCAGCGCGGTCAATCCCACCAAGGCCAACGGTAAAAATCCGGTCGTCGCTGCAAGTCTTGCGCCCAGCACTGCCGCTTCAACATCACGACCGGGGCCGTCAGAGGCGGCACGCCAAAGGTGGAACAGCAAAGCGCCTTGGGTGACGCGGTGCAGACCCTCCGCGCCGTTAAGGCTGGCAGCAACTTCAAAAACCCGGTCGGGTGGCGGCTGCGTCAGACCCAAATGTGCGGCGATGCGCCCAGCCCAATCGCGGCTTGCAACCTGCGGGGCTTGCAACCGCCGCACCGCCCAAGCCGCGCGGGCCAGCGCCTGCGCGCCATCGTCGACGGCGCCTTGGCGCAGGCTGAGCCACAGCGCCAGCCGATCCGCGCTGATCCGCTCGCCCAGCCACCAACCCAAGCCTGCCGCCTCTTGCAACGCCAAGCGATGCAACGCGCCTTGCCCTGAACTGTGCAATCTTTCCTGCAAGCGACCGAAATCAAAGCACAAGGCCGCAAGATCGCCTGAAAGATTGGCCTCGGTTGTCCGCCAATCTTGAATGTTGAACAGCGGTGCGTGATCAGCGCGCGGGCCGGGTTGCGCGGCGTTATCCGCAGCGTCTTCGGGAAGAAACCACAGATCATCCTCGGCCGGCGTATCGGCATCGTAGGGGCCGGGCCTGTCCGGCAGCGATGCGGAATCCGCTGGGCGGGCCGATGTCATGGCAAGATTTCCTCAAACGGGCATGGCACAAGTTTGCCCGCAGCCTTGCGCAAAGGCCATAGCCATTTCGAGGGATCAGACCTGCGCCAAAGCCAGCCCGGTTTGATCAAACACATGCAGCTTGTCACGGTCGATGCTCAGCCCCACGGTGGCCCGGTTTCGAGGCTTTCCGAGCCATCCGCCTCGACAATGACCTGCCCGAAGGCAGACTCGATATAGGCGTAAGAGGTATTGCCGAGATATTCCACCAGCAGGGCTTTGCCCGCAATATCGCCCGTGCCTGCTGCAACCAAGTGCAGATGCTCGGGGCGGATGCCAAGTTCTACCGGCTGCGCCGCTGTCATCCGCAGCGGGAGGTCAATCCGCGTGCTGTCGCCCAGAGCCACCGTGGCCCCCTGCCCCGAAGGCGTGGCGCGCGCGGGCAGAAAGTTCATCCCCAGCGAGCCAATGAAGCTGGCGACAAAGCGGTTGGCGGGCTGGTTGTACAACTGCCAAGGCGAGCCGACCTGCTGGATCTTGCCCTTTTCCAGCACCACGATCTGATCGGCCAAGGTCATCGCCTCGACCTGATCATGGGTGACATAGATCATCGTGGTTTTCAGATCCTTGTGCAGTTTGGTGAGTTCCAGCCGCATCTGCACCCGCAGCATGGCGTCTAGGTTTGAGAGTGGCTCGTCAAACAAGAACACTTCCGGGTTGCGCGCCAAGGCCCGGCCAATGGCGACGCGCTGGCGCTGCCCGCCGGATAGTTGCGCCGGGCGACGGGCCATCAGCGATTCCAGTTGCAGCATCTTCGCCACCCCGGCCGCGCGTTCTTTTTGGGCGGCTTTTGGCATCCCGGCCAGCGACAGCGAGAAGCAGACGTTTTCCTCGACCGTCAGATGCGGGTAAAGCGCGTAGGACTGGAACACCATCGCCACTTTGCGCCGCGCCGGTTCCTCGTTGGTGATGTCAACACCACCAATCAGCGCGCGACCTTCCGAGATCTGCTCCAGCCCCGCGATCATCCGCAACAAGGCGGATTTGCCGCACCCCGACGGCCCCAACAATGCGGTGAACGAGCCATCCGGCACCGTCAGGTTCAGATTGTCGATCACCCGAAGGCCGCCGAACACCTTGCTGATATTTTGCAACTCGACCGAAGCCATCAGGCGCGCTCCCCTTGCATCGCACTCATCCCTGGATCCCCACCGTCAGCATGATCGCTTGCGTCACCCGGCGTTGAAAGATCAGGTACACCAAAGCCACCGGCAGGCCCGCCAACACCGCAGAGGCCAGATCGCGGGCGTATTTTACCCCAAACGCATCGGTGACTTGGGTGATCCCGACGGTGACGTTCATCTTGTCTTGCGTGGTCACCGCAAGGAAGGGCCAGAGAAACTGGTTCCACGCGCC
This sequence comes from Cypionkella psychrotolerans, assembly GCF_001294535.1. Lineage (GTDB taxonomy): Bacteria > Pseudomonadota > Alphaproteobacteria > Rhodobacterales > Rhodobacteraceae > Cypionkella > Cypionkella psychrotolerans. The sequence continues at coordinate 157,343 of NZ_LGIC01000090.1, forward strand.
GATGAAGGTGATGATCGCCAGTGCCGTGGTGATACCCCAGTTCATCGGCAGATAAAGCCGGAACAGTAGTTGCATCTGCGTGGCACCATCCATCACCGCCGCTTCGCGGAACTCTTTGGGAACGCTGTCGAAAAACTGTTTGTAGATCATCACAGTGACCGGGGCCAAAAGCTGTGGCAAGATCACCCCGGCCCAAGTGTTGAGCAGCTTGATTTGGCTCATCAGCACGAAGTGGTTCACGATCAGCGCTGGGATTGGCACCATGAAACTGGCGAGGATCAGCCACCACAAAAGCTTTCGCCCCGGAAACTCCAACAGCGAAATCGCATAGCCCGCCGCGGCACTCATCAGCACCACCGCGAAGGTCACCGAGCCCGCCGTCACAAGTGAATTCAGATACCATTGGCCGATCTGGGTGTTGAACAACACATAGGTATAGGCGTCAAAGGTCAGCCGATCCGGCCACAGATCAATGCCGGGGCGGACGATGTCTTGCTCGGGCTTCAGCGTGGTGACCAGCACCCAATAGATCGGGAAGGCCCAAAAGATCGCCACCAGCACGTTCAACGCCGTCAAGGCTCCGGCAGCGTGGTTGATGCGGCGGGCGGAGGGGTTGCTGATCGCCGTCATTTCTCGCCCCGCGCCCGCAAAAGTTGATATTGCAGCACCGACAGCACCACGATCAGCAGGAACAGGATCAGCGCAATCGTCGCACCATAGCCGCCCTGATTTTTCTGGAAAGCCGAGCCGTAGATCAGTTGCACCAGCACCATGGTGCGATCTGACTGCCCGCCTTGGGTGAACAGATAGACCTAATCGAAAATCTTCAACTGCATGATCAACTGAATGGTAGCCACCAGCACGGTGATCGGCCAGATCAGCGGCCAAGTGATGCGGCGAAACATCTGCCAGCGCGTCGCGCCATCCAAGCGGGCCGCCTCATAACTCTCGGACGAGATATTACGCAGCCCGGCGATGAACAGCAGGATGTTAAAGCCGATCAGCCACCACACCGTGATCCACGCTACCGTTGGCATGAACAAGGAAACCGTGCGAAAGATCGCCACATTGCCGCCAACGATCATCGCAATCGGGTATTGCGCGATGCCAAACTGGCTGTCGAGCATCCAGTTCCATGTGCGATAGACCACCGAAACCGGCAGGATATAGGGGATGAAAAAGCAGGCCAGCAGCACGCTTTGCAGCCAGCCTTTCAGCCGATTGACTCCCATCGCCACGAACAATCCGAGCAGCGTCGAAGGGATCACCGTCAGCGCCACGAAATAGAAGGTGTTGGTGACGGCATTGAAGAACAGCTTGTCCTTGAATAGGCGGGAGTAATTCTTCAGACCCACCCACTCACCTTCTCCGATCAGCGTGGCCTTGGTGAAGGTCATCGCCACCATTTTCAGCGTCGGATAGACGAACAGCACCGCGTAAACGATCACAAACGGCACCAACAGCACAAAGGCCGTCATCACTTCCGAGCCACGATATTTCGACATGGGCAACCCCTGAATGAAGGCCGAAAAACTCTGCTGGCGCGGAAGGTTACGCCAGCAGAGCCCGAGGGTCAGTGGGTTATTCGGCCTGACCGTTCAGATCATCGCGCATGGCTTCCATGGCTTCTTGCGCGGTCACCTCGCCGTTCACCGCAGGCATCAGGAAGTTGCCGGCCGCGTCGTAAACTGGTGACGCCACACCGGCCAGAACCGAGGACAGATCAAAGATCGCGGTATCGGCCAGTTTGGCAGAGGTGGCATTTGGCTGAATGTTACGGAACTCGTCTTTATCCCGCGCCTGAGTATAGGCGGGCAGATGGCCAGCCGCCACCCAGAAGGTCGAGTTCTTGTTCATCCATGCAATCACCTCCAGCACCGCCTTTTTCTTCTCGGGCGTCATCTCTTTGCCGACGTTGTTCGGGATGGCAAAGGCATGGCTGTCGGCTCAAGTCGCGGGGTGATCAAAGAATGTCGGCAGTTGGATCGCGCTCCATTCAAACAGCTCACCCTTGGCTTTCAGGTCGGTCATCGTCGGGACTTCCCAGACATCATTGATGTGCATCGCCGCTTTGCCACCAGTGAACAGCGCGATCGAGGCGGGATACTTGATCGAGGCTGGGGCATAGCCGTCTTTCACCCTGTTCTGAATCACTTCGGTGGCTTTCACCGCTTTGTCGAGGTTATCGCCGGTCAGAAAGCCCTCATCCGTCAGGAACTTGCCGTCCTGATGACCAAACAGCGAATAGAAAATCCGCCACAGCGAGTCGCCCGCGCCATCGTGGATCGAGATGCCATATTCCGCGCCGCCCTCTTGCAGCTTTTTCAGCGCGGCGGTGAAGTTGTCGATGCCGTCAAGGCCCGTCGGCAGACCATCCGCACCGATCAACCCGGCTTTCGCCAGCATGTCCCAGTTATAATATAGCACAGCGGCATGCATATCGAAGGGCACGGCGTAAAGCTTGCCATCGACCTGTGCGGCTTGGAGGTTTGCGGCGGCGCAGTCTTCGGCCTTCAGCCCGACCGAAGCCAGATCTTCGGGGGTTATCTCGGACTGCGTGCCAGTTGAGACGCCCAAGGGCAGCCGCGACAGATGATAGATCATCACGTCCTGACCTTCACCGACGGCAGCCGCAGTTTGCACCTTGGTGTAAAACGGCACGCCCGATTCCAGCGTTGTCGCTTGAATTTCGATGCTGTCGGCATGTTCCGCGTTGAACTTTTCGATCAGTGTCTTCATCCGCGCGCCGTCACCGCCGCTGAGGAAATCCCACCAGACCACGGTTTCCTTCGCCATCGCCGTCTGCGCCAACATCATGACAGACACGGCAACGGCACTCAAAAGCTTCTTCATCGCGTTATTCCTCCCTGCGTAGCGGGGCATATCGCCGCTGCGCCTTTTGCTGTTGTCGCACCCCGCTGGCGCCTGCGGGGCAAACTGTCACGGAAAAATGGTTTGGGCCGCGCTCCTCCTCGAACGCAAGCCCGACTCCTCGCTCAACCCAAGAGTAGGGATGCGGGCGCGGATATGTAAAACATAATTTCAGATATACATCTATTAGTAGGATATCTATATCGTATCGGGCGCGGTTTGCGCTGCCAACCGGATCAGCGCATCCAGCAGATATTGCGCCACCGGACCAACCCCCGGCGCATCGTTGGGGAGACGGAAGGTTGTCGCGACCAAACCACCGCGTCCGATCCGGCGCTCTGCAATCAGCGCGGCGGGTTTATGTGCCCAGCGAACTACGATGCCCGCATACAAAGGGCCGCCATATTCCCAAGCGCGAAAGCCCGTCAGCACATGATGCGGGATCACCCGATCCAGCGACAGATCAACCAGCGGCTCGCCAGACATGTCAGCAAACACCCCATCGCGCCGGATCCACGAAAAGCCCGCAATCCAATCGCCCCGCCACATTGAACCGTGCCGTGCGTGTAGCAGCATGTTCGGCAACTGTCCTTCTATGCTGCTCGGCAGGCCAGGAACCTCATCGACAGGCGGGATGAACAGTTGCTCGCGATGGGGCGGGTCAAGGCGTATTTTCCCTTTAATTTCAGTATTTTCATCCTAAATCAATAGATAGCGCACCGGCCTGCATCAGGGTGATATCGGTCGCGTCCAGCGCCAGCACCACCGTCACATCTGCCGACTCTGCATCCACCACCACACAGCCCAGCGCCGCACAATGCGCTGCAAAAGCTGCGTCAGTGGTCGCGATCTTAGGCAGGCTTTGCGTGGTTGGGGTATCGTAAACCGCTATCTCAATCTGGTTGCGCGCAGGCTCTACCCCAGCGGTTTCCGGCACAAACTCCACCAGCAGCATCCGATTGGCCCCGCTGCAATCTGCAAGCCGGTCTGCCCCAGCTCCACCACCTGATGCGCCTCCCCCGAGACGGCAATCTCGCCGATCGGCGCCTCGGCCCGCCACCGCAGCATTTACTGCCTTCCCGCCCATCGCCAGTGCCAACCCGAACTGGAACGCCTCCCCCAACCGGCCCGCGTAATGCGTGACCCTTGGCACGATCACCAAATAAGCGTTAATTTGTGCAAATTGATCGTGAAACACTCTGGGGTTGCGGTTCATATCCAGAAGTCCGTTAGACTCCCAATGGACATCGGTAAATTCGGTGATCACATAGCCGATGATCTGCGGCCAAGACCGCATCACCTCGATCTGATATTTCAGATTGGCGAATTGATACCACTGCGCGGCTTGAACAAACCGGCTGAAATCGCCGAACACTATCGCAAGCCGCAGGGTGTTAAAACGGTTCTCGATGCCATGCGGATAGGCCGTGCCTTCACCCCAAGCGCCGCCGGTTTCCATCCACCACGGCTCGGCTCCATTGATCTGCACCTGCGCAGGATTGGCCAGTCCCCAGACGCCAAACTCCGACACCACCAGCGGCCCGGACCCGCTGCGCTGGCGATCACCAAACGGCGTGTAGGTCCAATCCGCACCCGCCGCGAACTCAGCGGTCAGCGCGTCCCATTCGCTGCGCCGTTCTGGCACCGAGCGGTAATAGTGGAAATCATTGATGTCAGATTTCATATGGAAATTGCCGTGGCAGGGTGAGATATCGGCCACCAGCCGCGACGGATCGCGCTGCTTTAACCAATCATATTCCGCCGCCAGCCAAGCCCGATGCGCCGGATCTTCGCAAAGCCGGGCGCCCCAATCTTCGTTGATCAGCGTCCAGATCACGATGCAGGGCGCATTGCCATCGCGCCTCAAAATCCTCTCCATCGTCTCGCGCATCCGACGCGCCGAGGCGGTGGTGAATTGACCAACATTTGGCATTTCTGTCCAGATCAGCATCCCCAGCCGATCCGCCACTTCATAATAGCGCGGGTCTGGCACCTTGATGTGACAGCGCAGCATATTCAGGCCCCGCGCCTTGGCCTTATGAAGTTGGTCCTCCAGAAACCCCATCGAGGGCGGGGTGCAGATGCCCTCGAGATAGTAATCCTGATCCAAGGCCGCGCGCATGTAATAGGATTCACCGTTGAGGAAAAACGGCCCTGCCCGCGTTTCAAAGCTGCGAAAGCCGAAGCGGTGCAGCGTGGTATCGCCCGCTAATCTGACCCGCAGATGTTAAAGATTTGGCTGATCCGGCGAGCACAGCGCTGGGTTTGTCACCAGAAGTTGCGTCTGGGATTCCCCAGCCGCAAGCCTGCCCTCGCCTACCACCCGGCCCGCGCCATCCAGCACCTCAAGCCCCGCCGCAGCCAGCCTCGACACTTCCAACACGACCGCACCACGACCCAAAACACCCGCCGAAATCGCGCAATGCTGCAGATGCACGGGCGCACGCAGCTCCAGCCTGACCTGCTGCCAGATGCCGCCAATCGGGCCATACCAGCTTTGCTTGCCATGCGGGATTTCGGCAAAAGCAGGGGCGATCTCGGCATCGCCTGGCAGCAAAACCCGCACTTCTATCTAATTGTTATCGTGTAGTATTTCATCCGTCAGCACGAATTCAAACGGCAGATACCCGCCTCGTGCGATCCCAACAGATGTCCGTTTAACCAAACCTCGGCCAGATAGCTGACGGCCCCAAAGCACAGTACCGCCACACGCCCCGTCAGATCAAATCCGGCAAATTCGCGCCGATAGACCGCACACCCCGACGCCTGCCGCAGATCGGCGAATTGCGCTTTCCACGGCCCCGGAACTATCGCTTCTCGCGAAGCGCCACCCTCATGCGAGAACTGCCAAACTCCATCCAAGCTGATCTGTTCACGCTGTGTCACGGTTACTTCCCTAGCTTGATTATATTTTAGTAATAATATTATCGCCGTATCCCACAAGCCGAGTCGTCACAACCATCCGGGACAGCTACGGACCATAGCGATAACCAAACGCGCCACGATGACGGATTTGCCCAAAGGGCCGGGGGTCTCGCAGGCCACGGTTTCGCTGGTTTTGGGCGGGGTGAAGAACGCCCGTATCTCGGAGGACACCCGCGAAAAGGTCCGCGCCATTGCTGAGGAGATGGGTTATTTGCGCAAACCCGGCCTTGCCCGCTCCAGCGATGTGAGGGGGATTGGCCTGCTGATTGACGAGGTGATGGCCACCCTGTTTGCCACGCAATTCATCGAAGGCGCGCGGTTGGAAGCCGCCCGTCAAGGCGCGCTGGTGGCGGTCTATTGCACCGGGGGATGCGCAGACCGAGGCTGCGGCGCTGGAGGTTTTGGCGGGCAGCGCCCTGATCGGCGTGCTTTACACCTCGCTGATGACGCGCACGGTGCAGCCGCCTGTGGCGCTCGCCATCGTGCCGACAATCCTGCTGAACTGCCATGTCGCTGGGGCCAGCTACGTCTCGGTTGTGCCCGCCGACGTCACCGGAGCTTATGCGCGACCGAGGCGCTGATCCATGCCGGGCACAGCCGTATGGCGCATATCACGGACGAAGGCTGGGCGAAGCCGCGCGCTGGCCTCGCACGACATCGCCTTCGCGCCGGAGCTGCTGACAGGCCCGGTCTGGACCGTTGCCTCAGGCCGCGAAGTGACATTTCAACTGCTGGATTTGCCGAAGCCGCCCACCGCGATTTTCTGCTTCAATGATCGCATTGCTTTGGGCTGCCACGAGGCTTTGGCTGAACGCGGCCTGCGCGTGCCCGAGGATGTCTCGGTAATCGGCTTTGACAATGACTATATCGCCGCCACCCTGCGCCCGCCGCTGACCACGATGATCCTGCCACACGAGGAAATGGCCCGTTGGGCGGTGGCCGAACTGCTGGATCGCGCCGCTTTGGGCCGTCCGCTGTCGCCTGCCCGCATCAAAATTGACTGCGATCTGATCCTGCGCGGCTCGGTGGCTCGGCCAAAAGTTTGATCAAACCAAAAAAGCTGATACACATGGTCAATCCCGCGAAAGGCCACCGGTATGAGCCGCAATTTTCTGATCGTCGACCCGGTTGAGGGTATCGAAACTCTGAAGGCGCTGGCTTCTGCGGTGCGCGTCAGCATCCTGAAACTGCTGCATGATGAGGGGCCGCAGAACGTCAATGCCATCGCCGCAGCGCTGTCGATGCCGCAATCCTCGGTCTCGGCAAATGTGCAGGTGCTGGAAGATGCAGGCCTGATCCGCACCGAAACTCTGCGTGCCAAGAAGGGCAATCAGAAGCTGTGTCACACGCTGTTTGACGAAGTTCTGGTGATGTTCAAGAAAGATCCCGCCAGCGATGGTGCCGATACGATTGAAGTCGCAATGCCACTGGGCCTGTACACCAGTTGCGAAGTGTCAGCGCCCTGTGGGTTGTGTTCCGGCGATGGTATCATCGGCCTCTTGGATGTGCCCGATACATTCCTTGATCCGGGCCGGATGAGTGCGGGGTTGATTTGGTTCACCCGTGGCTATGTCGAATACCAATTTCCAAACAATATCAAGCTGATGAATGGGCAGTTGGATGCGGTGGAATTCTCGATGGAGCTGTCCTCCGAGGTGCCCGGCACCGCCGCCGACTGGCCTAGCGATATCACCTTTTCGATCAATCAGACCGACATTGGCACTTGGACCTCGCCCGGCGATTACGGCGATCAGCGCGGGGTTTACACGCCAAATTGGTGGAAGCTGAAAGGCAGCCAATACGGCAGGTTGAAATCGGTACGTGTCACGGCGGATGCCAGCTATATCGACGGGCGGAAGATGTCGCCGCTGTCACTGAAAGACCTCGATCTTGGCGCGCACCGCTCAATCCGGTTGCGCATCGCAGTGAAAGACGATGCGCGCCATCCCGGTGGGTTGAACATCTTCGGGCGCGGTTTTGGTAATTACGACCAAGACATCGTGATGCGGTTGATCATACATCGCTAGGCTTAAGGGTGCTTGACGATAGACCTGACCTCCTGATGTATATCCATTACTTCGATATTAATGCCTCCCCTGCGAGGGCCCGTCGGGGAGGACGATTCTATGAAAGCCAGCGTTACCGCGCATAAAGACTTCACCATCGCCCAGATCGACAACCGGATTTAGTCGGCCTTCCTCGAATATCTTGGCCGCACGATCTACACGGGTATCTACGAGCCCGACGGCCGATGCCAATAGCATGCGCGGCGATGTGGCGGAGCCGATGCGCGATCTGAACATTCCCTTCGTGCGCAATCCCGGCGGCAATTTCGTTTCGGCCTATAACTACTGGGAAGATGGCATCGGCCCGAAGGATCTGCGCCCGGTGCGGCTGAATCTGGCTTGGCACACCTCGGACGCCAATCAGGTGGGCGTGCACGAAGTTCAGGATTGGTACGACACCGTCGGCACCCAGATGATGCTGGCGATCAACCTCGGCTCACGGGACCTCGATGATGCGCGTAACTTTGTCGAATATGTCAACGGTCCGACCGGCAGCCATTGGGGCGATCTGCGCGCCAAGAATGGCCGGGAGGAACCGTTCAACTACCGTCTATGGTGCCTTGGCAATGAGATGGACGGCCCTTGGCAGATCGGCCACGAGACTGCCGATGAATATGGCCGTCTGGCCAATGAGGTCGCCAAAACCCTGCGTGCTTTCGACAAAGGGCTGGAGTTGATCGTTTGTGGGTCCTCCAACGCCGACATGAAGACTTATCCCGAATGGGAACGCATCGTGTGAGATGCACACCTACGAGTGGGTGGGTTACATCAGCCTGCATATGTATTTCGCCAATCGCGCCAAGAATACCGGCAACTATCTGGCGTCGAACGAAAAAATCGACCGCTACATCAGCACGATTGAATCGACGATCAAGATGGTGAAGGCCAACAAGCGCTCCAAGTATGATGTCTATATCAGCTTTGACGAATGGAACGTCTGGTATCATTCCAACGAGCAGGACAAGGCGATTTTGTAGGGTAATGCGGGTTGGCCGCACGCGCCGCGCTTGCTGGAGGACATCTATAATTTTGAGGATGTGCTGCAAGTCGGCTGCATCCTGAACACCTTCATCCGCAAAGCCAACGTGGTGAAGATCGCCTGCATTGCACAACTGGTGAACCTGATTGCGCCGATCATGACCGATCCGATGGGCAAGGCGTGGCGGCAAACCATCTACTATCCCTATTATTTCGCCTCAATCTTCGGGCGCGGCACGGCGCTGAACTTGGCGGTCAGCAGCCCAGGCTATGATGCTGAAGCCGCCAAGAACGTGCCCTATCTCGACGTCTCGGGTGTGCATGATACTGAGACAGGCGTGCTGACCTTCTTCGTCGTCAACCGCCATCCGACCGAGGCGCTGGACATGGCGGTTTCACTGCACGGTTTCGCGGGTGCGGCGCAGGTGGTCGACCATCAGGTGATGACCCATGCTGACATGGGCGCGGTCAACACCTCTGCCAATCCGATGGCGGTTGTGCCGCAAAAGGCCAGCGGTGCCAGAATTGACGGAGACACCCTGAGCGCCACACCGCCGCCGCTGTCCTATCAGATGCTGCGGGTCAAATTGCGCTGAAACTGCAAAAATCCTGCCCTTATGGCGGTCTCTTTGTCTGAATCTTATCTGAAAATGTCATCCTTCGCGCGAAAACATCCCACGAGGTTTGCCATTGGTTCAAGAGACCAATGGCATGGGGGTGTGAAACCCCATGCGCCGCCTCAGCCAAAGAACCCCTTGCCCGCCTGCGCCAGCAGGTCAGCCGCCAAACCTGTGCCCAAAGCCGCCGCATCGGCCTGTGGCCCACGCACCTCGCCCTTGATCACCCGACTGCCATCCGGGCGTAAAATCTCGCCGCGCAGCCAAAGCTGATCGCCGTCCAGCACCGCAAGTCCGGCAATCGGCGTCTCACAAGAACCATCCAGCCGCGCCAGAAACGCCCGTTCGGCGGCCAGTTGCACCCCTGTCGGGGCATGGTGGATCGCGGCCAGCATCGCCTCGGCGCGCGCATCATCGACCCGACGCTCCACCCCAATCGCGCCTTGCGCCACGGCCGGCAGCATATCCGCCACCTCAATCGGTCGCGCCACCTGCGCCATGCCCAACCGCACCAGCCCGGCCATCGCCAAAAACGTCGCCTGCGCCACGCCGTCCTCCAGCTTGCGCATCCGCGTCTGCACATTGCCGCGAAACTCGACCAGTTGCAGATCGGGCCGCCGATGCGCCAGTTGTGCCCGCCTGCGCAAGGATGACGAGCCGACCACCGCCCCTTGGGCCAAATCCGCCACGCCCTGCGCCACATGCGATACAAAGCCATCCCGCACATCCGCGCGCGGCAGATAGCAATCCAGCAGCAAGCCTTCCGGCTGCAACACCGGCATGTCCTTCATCGAATGCACGGCAATGTCGATTTCACCCACATCCAGTGCTTCCTCGATCTCGCGGGTGAACAGCCCCTTGCCGCCGATCTCTTTCAGCGCGCGGTCCTGCACCAAGTCGCCGGTGACCTTGATCACCACCACCTCAAACGCCTCGATGGGCAGATCAAACGCCGCCATCAGCGATCGGCGCACCTCATGCGCCTGCCACAGGGCCAGTGGAGAGCCACGGGTACCGATTTTGAAAGTGCGTGCGGGGGTGGGCATTGCATATGTCATGCGCCAGACTTACCCGCGACACTTGCGCCTTTCAACCGATTGCCGCATGGGCGCGCTTGACACGCCGTCGCAGGTAAGGGACGCAAGCGCGCAACTGGAGGCAACCCATGTCAAAACTGATCCTGCGCGCCCTGAGCGGCGAAACCCTGTCCACCCCGCCAATCTGGATGATGCGGCAAGCGGGCCGCTATCTGCCGGAATACCGCGCGACGCGGGCGCAGGCCGGGGATTTCCTGTCTTTGTGCTATAATTCGGACTTGGCCGCCGAAGTGACGCTGCAACCGATCCGCCGCTATGGCTTTGATGCCGCGATCCTGTTTGCCGACATTCTGCTGTTGCCGCAGGCCTTGGGGGCCGATCTGTGGTTCGAGACTGGCGAGGGCCCGCGCCTGTCAACCATCACCACGATGGCCGAGGTGCAGGCGCTGCGCTCAAAAGACAGCATCCACGAAACCCTTGCACCGATCTACGAAACCGTCCGTATTCTCGCGCATGAATTGCCGCAGCAGACCACCCTGATCGGCTTTGCAGGCGCGCCTTGGACGGTTGCGACCTATATGATCGCAGGTCGTGGCACCAAGGATCAAGGCCCAGCCCATGCCCTGAAAGCCACCGACCGCGCCGCCTTCGCCGCCCTGATCGACGTGATCACCGAAGCCACCATCGACTATCTCTCGATGCAGGTTCAGGCCGGTGCCGAAGTGGTCAAGTTGTTCGACAGCTGGGCCGGATCGCTGAAAGGCCAAGATTTCACCGATTTCGCCGTCAAACCCACCGCCCGCATCATCTCGGCGTTGAAGGCCAAGCACCCCGGTCTGCCGATCATCGCCTTCCCGCGCGAAGCGAGCGCGGGCTATATCGGTTTCGCCAAAGCCACCGGAGCCGACTGTGTCGCCATCGACAATTCGGTCAGCCCGGAATGGGCGGCGGAGAACGTGCAATCGACGGGCTGCGTGCAGGGCAACCTCTCACCCACCCATATGGTGACCGGCGGGCAAGACTTGATCGACGCCACCCGGCGCGTCAAAGCCGCCTTCCAAGGCGGCCCGCATATCTTCAACCTCGGCCACGGCATCACGCCGGATGCCGATCCAGAGAATGTCGCGCTGATGGTGGAAACCGTGCGGCAGCGGTGAAAATTCGCCGCGTTTCCACCCGGCCCGCTTCTTGAGGGGCGCTTGTCGGCACGTTGGGCTAAACATCGCGACTTGAATCTTGGAGTCCCATATTGCCCCTTCTGCCCGTCCTGCGCCTCGCCGCGCTCTGCGCATTTATGCCCGCCGCCGCTTTTAGTGCCGATCTGATCAGCTTCTGGGACAGCCCGCAGAAAGGTGCCAATGGCTTCAACGCCAAGCCGCAGGATGATGCCTATTTTAAAGCCTTGGCCGATACCGGGGCAACATGGGTACGGCTGACCTTCAGCAAATGGCAGGGCACAGGCCGCGACTTCCTGATCGGCGATGCTGACCATTACTCTGGTCTCGTGCCCGAAGATCTGGCGGTTTGCGGGCCACTCTGGACGCCGCTCAAGCTGCCGGGCTGAAAGTGGTGATCGTGCCGCTCAGCCTGCCCGATGCGCGTTGGGTCCAGCAGAACGGTGGCAAATTTGATGATCGGCTGTGGTCTGATCCGGCCTTCGCCGATCAAGCGGTGCAGTTCTGGGGCGATCTGGCCGCCGCGCTAAAGGATCATCCTGCCATCGCGGGCTATAACCTGCTGAATGAACCCGCGCCGGAAAAGACCACGGGCCTTGCTGAAAACGGCGCGATGCCGGATTTGCTGGCGTGGCAAGCCGCCCAAGCCGGAACCCCGCGTGACCTGCCCAAGCTTTACACCCGCATGATCACCGCGGTCCGCGCCGTTGATCCGGTGCCCCCGGTGATGGTGGACGGCGGCTCTTACGCCAATCCGCGCGCGCTGGCGGCATGGCCGGAAAAACTCGACGATGATCGCGTGCTCTACGCGTTCCACATGTATGAACCCTACGCCGCCACCAGCGCGCCCAACATGAAGCGCGATGTGCCGCTGCGCTATCCGGGTGTGACAACCGATTATGCCGGGGGCGAACAGGTCTGGAATCGGGCTGCCGTCGTCGCCCATATCGACCACGCCTTCGATTGGGCCGCAGCGCAAGGCCTGCCCCCCACCCGCATCGTCGCCGCCGAACTCGGCTGTATGCGGCTGTGGCCGGATTGCGCGACCTATCTGACCGACGTGATAGATGCTGTCGAGGCGCGCGGCGGCCACTGGGCGTTCTATTCCTTCCGCGAGGATGAATGGGAGGGCATGGACTATGAATTGCCCAACTCCGTGACTCCTGGCCGCTTCTATTACCTGTCGGAAGAAGGCAAAGCCGACAAGCTGCCAAGGGACGGCGCGCTGATTGGGATATTGCGGCAGCGGATGGGCGGTTCAGAGTAGCAGTCAAATACCCGCCCCGCTGCCATGCGGCCCAACCGATCACATTTTAGGTCATAGATATTGACTTACCCTCCGCCCAGCGCAAATGTCGCCACCAAACCGTTTGGGAGGACTGTCGTGGAGTGGAATAGTGTTCTGGCGACGCGCAATGCGCGGATGAAAGCCTCGGAAATTCGTGAGCTTTTGAAGCTGCTGGATCAGCCCGACATCATTTCCTTCGCGGGCGGTATTCCCGACCCTGCCTTGTTCCCCACCGAAGCTTTTCGCGATGCCTTCTCGGCGGCTTTGACCGGCCCCAAGGCGGGGGCTGCCCTGCAATATTCGGTATCAGAGGGCTATAAGCCGCTGCGCGATTGGATCGTGGCCGAGATGGGCAAGATCGGTGTGCCCTGCACGGCGGATAACATTCTGATCACCTCAGGCTCACAGCAAGCGCTTGATTATCTGGCGAAACTGATGATCTCACCGAATGACACCGTGCTGGTCGGCTGGCCGACCTATCTGGGTGCTCTGGGCGCGTTCAACGCCTACGAGCCGACCTACGACCGCCTTGACCCCAACTCCAACCGCCCCGCCGCCGATTTCACGGCAAAGGCCGAAGCCGCGGGGGGCCGGGTGAAATTCGCTTATCTTTCGGTCGATTTTGCCAATCCCACAGGTGAAACCATCGCCCGCTCTGCCCGTGAGGCGGTGATTGATCTTGCTGATGAAATGAACATCGCCGTGGTTGAGGACGCCGCCTATCAAACGCTGCGCTATGACGGCGAGGCGATTCCGCCGATTCTGGCGCTGGAAATCGCCCGCAAGGGTAGCATTGAAAACTGCCGCACGTTGTACTGTGGCAGCTTTTCCAAATCGCTCGCCCCCGGCCTGCGGGTGGGCTGGGTTTGCGGCGCATCCGAGGTGATCAGTCGCCTTGTACTGATGAAACAAGCCGCCGATCTACATTCAGCCACAACTAACCAGATCGTCACCCACCATGTCGCCAGCACCCAATTCGACCCCCATGTCGCCAAGCTGCGGCAAACCTACAAAGCCCGCCGCGATCACCTGCTCAAGGCGCTGACCCGTGAGATGCCCGACGGCGTCAGCTGGACCAAACCCGAGGGCGGCATGTTCATCTGGCTGACCTTACCGGAACGGATGGACGGCGCAGATCTGCTCGCGCAATCGTTGCAAACTGAGCGGGTGGCTTTCGTCCCCGGTCGCGCCTTCTTCGCCGATGGCAGCAATGGCAACACCCTGCGCCTGTCGTTTTCCTGCGCCGATGAGGCCGCGATTGACGAGGGCATGAAGCGTTTGGGCCGCCTGATCGCCAGCCAGCCATGAACGGTTTCGGGGCATGAGCAGCCTTTGGGTGCTGGCAGCGCTGCTTGGCTCCATCGGCCAAGTTGCGCGCAACGCCATGCAGTCGAGCCTCACCCGGCAGATCGGCACTGTTGGGGCGACGCAAGTGCGCTTCCTGTTCGGCCTGCCGTTTGCGGTGCTGTTTCTTGCGCTGGTCACGCTTGCGACAGGCGAAGCCATTCCGATCCCTAACCTGCCCAGCCTCGGCTTCACCGTCGCGGGCGCTTTGGCGCAGATCGCCGCCACTGGCCTGATGCTGGTGGTGATGAAGTCGCAAAGCTTCGCCGTCACCACCGCTTGGCTGAAAACCGAGCCTGTCATCGTGGCGCTTGCCGCAGCGCTGATCCTGCGCGATCCGATCAGCCTGCCGGTTCTGGCCGCCATCGTGATCGCCAGCGCCGGGGTAATGCTGATGTCGATCAAACCCGGCACCCGTGTCTGGCAGTTGGGTCGGCCCGCCCTTACCGGTCTTCTGGCGGGCGGGTTGTTTGGCGCATCAGCCATCGGCTTTCGGGGTGGCATCACCCATCTCGACCAAGGCGGCTTTCTGATCCGCGCCACCTCGACCCTCGCGCTGAGCCTGCTGATCCAAACCGCCACCCTGCTGATCTGGATGGCACTGTTCAACCGCGCCGCGTTGCGGGCCTCTTTCGCGGTCTGGAGGTCATCGCTGTTTGCAGGCTTCCTTGGCGCTTTCGCCTCGCAGTTCTGGTTCATTGGCTTCGCGCTGACCTCCGCCGCCAATGTCCGCACCTTGGCGCTGGTCGAGGTGATCTTCGCCACCGCCGTCTCGCGCTATGCGTTCAATCAGCCCGTCACCCGCCGCCAGATCATCGGCATGACGGTGATTGTGCTGGGCGTCGGCCTGTTGCTGCGGCTGCAAGCCTAGGTCCACTTGGCAATCGGCGGCAGGCTCATCAGCACCGCATTGGCATCATGGCCGGATTCCAGACCGAATTTCGTGCCGCGATCATAGACCAGATTATACTCGGCATAGAGCCCGCGATGGATCAGTTGCGCCTCACGGTCAGCGTCCGACCAAGGGGTGGAAAGGCGGCGTTCGGTGAGCGGGACAAAGGCAGGCAGGAAGGCACGGCCCACATCCTGCGTCAAAGCAAAATCCTCTGCCCAATCGCCGGTGTTCAGATCATCGTAGAAAATCCCGCCGACACCGCGCGCGCGGCCCCGGTGCGGGATGAAGAAATACTCATCCGCCCAAGCCTTGAATTTCGCATAGTAATCAGGGTGATGCACATCACAAGCCGCCCGCATTGCGCTATGGAAATGCGCGGTATCCTCGGGGTATTCCAGACAGGGGTTCAAATCCGCGCCGCCGCCAAACCACCAAGCATGCGGCGTCCAGAACATCCGCGTGTTCATATGCACCGCCGGACAATGCGGGTTGACCATATGCGCCACCAGAGAAATCCCGCTGGCCCAAAACCGGGGGTCTTTGTCCATGCCCGGCACCCCACGCGCCGCCATCGCCTTTTGCGCCCGCTCACCCAAAGCGCCATGCACTTCCGAGACGTTGACCCCCACCTTCTCAAACACCGCACCGCCGCGCAGCACCGACATGAGGCCGCCGCCGCCATCCGCGCGGGTGGTCGGTGTCACTTCAAAGCGCGCAGCCTTGCCGTAGCTCGCCTCAAGCCCTTCAAAAGTCAAAATAATCTGATTGCGCAAGGTGCGAAACCAAGCCGAGGCTTGCGCCTTTTCTATGCTGAAATCCTCGGCCATGCCTCGCCCTTTTCGCTTATAATCCGGGGCCAGCGCCCGTGTTATGGCATATCAAGCGCGTGGCCCTATAGTAAAGCCAGCATCCCATTTTGTGAGTCGCCCATGAAACGCATCGTCCTGCCTGCCCTGCTGATCCTCGCCGCCTGTGGCACTCCACAAGAAAACTGCATCAGCGGGGCCACCCGCGACATGCGTGTGGTGGATCGCCTGATTGCCGAGACCGAAGGCAATATTCAGCGCGGCTATGCCTATGAAACCGTTACCCTTTCGCGCACGGTTTGGCGGCAATGCGGATATCGCGGCAAACCCGGGAAACCGGATATGGGTCCGCAAATGTGCCTTGATGATGTAGATTACACCGAGCAACGCCCCAAAGCCATCGACCTGAACGCCGAATCCGCCAAACTCGCCAGCCTAAAAGCCAAACGCGCGGTGCAAGCCAAGGCCGCTAGCCCGTCGATCAAGGCATGTAAGGCGCAATACCCGGAGTAAATTGCTACAATTTGACTAAAATTGTCATCCTCTGTGCTCAAATATCCCACGGGGTCTGGGGTGTGAAACCCCAGCGCGTAGCCCAAGAGCCTAACCAAGAAACTTACCGCGTGCGGATCGGATACGACGCCCGCGTTACCCGAAACGCCTTGTCGCCGCCGATTTCCTCGACCTGCTTGAACAAGGTGACCAGCAACTTGTCGTAAGGCAGATGCCGATTGGCAACCATCCACAGGCTGCCTGAGGGGCTTAGGCCGCGCCGCGCGGCTTTGATAAACGCCATGCCCAGCCCCGCATCCGCCTCGCGCGCGGTGTGGAAGGGCGGGTTCATCACCACGCTGTCCCACAGCCGCACAGGCTTGAAGGTGGTCGCATCGGCCCAGTGAAACTTTGCGCGGGGGTCGGGGATGTTGACCCGAGCGCAGACCAAGGCCTCGGCCTCTGCCTCGACCAGATCGAGTTCCTTGACACCTTCCCGCGCCAAGATCGCCCGTGACAGATAGCCCCAGCCCGCCCCCAGATCGGCGACACGCGCCCCGAGTTTGGCAGGCAGCGCGGCTGCCAACAGGGCTGAGCCGCGATCCGGCCCATCAGACGAGAACACCGCGGGCAGGGTTTGGAAGCCGCCTTCAACCTGCATGGGGTTCGCCGCCCATTCAGCCAATGCCGGGCCGGGTTTCACCACCGCCAGCTTACCATGAGCTTTCGACAACGCCTCGCCGACCTCAAGGCCCAAGGCCTTGCAATCTTTCAGCAACGTTTCAACCCCGTCGGTCTTTTGGCCATCGACGACGATAATATCCGCACCCAAAGCCTCGGCCATCAAAGCCCGTGCTTCGGCTTTCGCGCGTGGCACGCAGACGATGGCAATGCTGCCCGAACCCTCGGTCCGGTAGCCTTGCGCTGCAAAATAATCGTGGTCGGGTTTAAAGCCGGTTTTCACCACCACGCGGTCCTGCGGCAAAGCCGACAGATCATCCCCCGCGCGAGGCCGCAACACCACAATATCGCCCACAGCAGGCAACACCAAAGCGCCGCTTTGCAGCGCCAATTCCAACCGGGCCGAGCGCATGAAAGCCGCCTGTTCTTTGCTAAAAGTTTATTCTTTTTCCATCGTGCATTGCAACGGATGCTGGTGCCGGCGGGCGAAATCCATCACCTGCGCCACTTTGGTCTCCGCGATCTCATAGGAAAACACGCCGACCACCGCCAGACCCTTTTTGTGAACCGCCAGCATGATCTCAAAACTTTGCGCGTGGTTCAGGCCGAAAAACCGTTCCAGAATATGCACAACAAATTCCATCGGCGTGTAATCATCGTTCAAAAGCATAACCTTATACAGCGGAGGTCGCTGCGTCTTGGTCTTGGTTTTGGTCAGAATCGAGGTATCATTGCCGGGGCCATGCGGCGCGTCGGACATCGTGGGTTCAGTCAGGCCTGCAATGGGGTTCACGCGGATAGGCTCCGTTTGGCAGATTCGGAATTTCGGTTGCACTATCGTAATATAGCGCATTTCTGCCTTGCGAAAAGACCCTCAGCTTGGATGATGGCGCGACAGGGGGACAATATGCTGACAACGATAGGTTTTGATGCCGATGACACGCTGTGGCAGAACGAAAGTTTCTTCCGCCTGACGCAAGATCGCTTCACGCAACTGCTGGCGGATTACTGCGACGCGGATCATTTGCACATGCAGCTTTTGGCAGCCGAGCGGCGCAATCTCGGGCATTATGGCTTTGGCGTCAAAGGCTTCACTCTGTCGATGATTGAAACTGCGATTGAAGTCACCGAAGGCCGGGTGCCATCCTTGGTGATTGCCGAGATCATGGCGGCGGGACGCGAGATGTTGGCGCATCCGATCGAACTTTTGCCCCATGCGCGGGCGGCGGTTAAAACCTTGGCGGCCAGCCACCGAGTCGTTTTGATCACCAAGGGCGATCTGCTGGATCAAGAGCGCAAGCTGGCGCAATCGGGCTTGGGCGATCTGTTTCACGGCGTCGAAATCGTCTCGGACAAGACCGCCAAATCCTATTCGGCGATTTTCGCCCGTCATGGCACCGGGGCGGATCAGGCAATGATGATCGGCAACTCGTTGAAATCAGACGTGCTTCCGGCATTGGCTGCGGGAGCCTACGGCGTGCATATCCCACATGGGCTGACCTGGGCGCTGGAACACGCCGATGCGCCGCAGGGGATGGACAGATTCTTCAGCCTGCCAAGCCTTGCCGAACTGCCCGATCTTGTGGCCAGCCTGCCAAATCACCACCATCCCTAGGGTGCAAGCGGCAATTTCGGCACATAAACCACAGTTTATATTCCCCAGAACCCCTTTTAGAATAAGGGGTTTTCCTGAATCACCTGCTGTGCTAGCTTTTTAGCAAGCAGAACAAAGCCCCCGTTTAATGAGGGGTAAATGAGGCAGACCAAATGGGCAAATCGGCACTATGCCAGCTTGGGCAGTATCTCCGTCGTTTTATGGTTTTGGCAACGCTCAGCGTTGTCGCGGCCTGCTCCGGCCCGCAAGAGTCCAAAGCCGCGCCCTATGCCGCTTATGTGATGGACGCGCGCACGGGTGAGACGCTGTATTCCGAAAATGCCGACACCCGACTGCATCCGGCCTCGCTGACCAAAATGATGACGCTCTACATCACGTTTTCCGAGATTGAGGCGGGCAATGTCTCGCTGGATACCATGATCACCGTGTCCAAAAACGCCGCCGCACAGCCGCCCTCGCGTTTGGGACTGAAGGCCGGGCAGAAGATCCAACTGCGCTACCTGATCCGCGCCGCAGCCGTGAAATCGGCCAATGACGCGGCTGCCGCGATTGGCGATTATTTTGAGGGCACGCCGGAAAAATGGGGTGCGCGGATGACCCGCACCGCGAAACAGCTGGGGATGAAGAACTCCACCTTCAAGAATGCCAATGGCTTGACGGCGAAGGGGCATCTGTCCACCGCGCATGACATGTCGATCATGGGGCGGCATCTGTTCTACGATTATCCACAATATTACAACATCTTCTCGCGCCGCAGCACCGATGCGGGCATGGCAACGGTGGCCAACACCAACCGCAAATTCCTTGATCAATACAAGGGCGCGGATGGCATCAAGACGGGTTACACCGGGCCCGCGGGCTTCAACCTGACCGCCTCGGCGGAACGGGATGGCGTGCGGATCATTGCCACCGTGTTCGGCGGCACCTCGACCCCAATGCGCAACGCCAAGATGACAGAATTGCTTGATCTGGGCTTCCGCAAGGCCCAAAAAGGCAGCGGTTCGCAACAGCCGATTGCGCCGACCTACAGCGCCGATCAGGAATTGGTGGCGCAGGCGGATACGGGTGCCGAGTCTGGAACCGAAATGGAAGAAGAAGGCGGCGGTGGTCCGGCCAAGACGATCAGGCTGGTGATGGCAGTGTCCAGCTCACCCCGCCCCAATGCGCGTCCGGTGCATGACCCTGTTGCTGTCGCCGCTGTCGAACAAGCAGGCAACGCGATGGCCGATGACATCGCGGGTGCCTTGGCCGAAGCCACCGCAGAACCTGCACCAGACTCGCTTGAAGCCCAAGCTGTCGAACTCGCCGCTGTTGAGGCCCCGGCAGAGCTGTCGATCAAAGCCACAGCAGCCAATCCACAATCGGTGCAACTGGTTTCGGCCCCGGCCAAACCGAAGCACAAAGCCCCGATTTATGATGAGGCCCTTGTGGTGGCCCAAGCCGAAGAACCTGCCGCAGAGGAGGTGGTGACCAATGTCTCCACCTCGGGCGGCAAGGGTTACGGCATCAATATTGGCCGTTTCAACAGCTATGGCGAGGCGGATCGCATTTTGATGAAAACCCTGCTGTCGGAAAACGCCACGCTAGGCGATGCCTTGCGCAAAGTGGTGCAGAAAAGCGGTGGCTTTGACGCCAACTTCCTCGGCCTCAGTCAGAAAGAGGCCGATCTGGCCTGTCGCCGTCTGCAAGCGCGTGGCGTGACCTGCTTCACGATGGGGTCCTAATTGGATTTCGTGCTGCCGCCCGCCGCCGTGCCTTCGGTGGCGGTGGCAGGCAGTTCCGCACGCTTTGCGGTGCGGCGGATCTTCTGCGTCGGTCGCAACTATGCCGAACATGCCCGCGAGATGGGCCATGACCCCAGTGCCGAGCCGCCGTTTTTCTTCACCAAACCCGGTGATGCGGTGGTTGATTCGGGTGCCGCACTCCCCTACCCCACCGCCACCGCCGATCTGCATCATGAAGCGGAGCTGGTGGTCGCCTTAGGCGCAACTGGCAGCTTTGTGACCGAGGATCAGGCTTTGGCACTGATCTGGGGTTACGCTGCGGGCAACGATCTGACTCGCCGCGATCTGCAAGCCGAAGCGAAAGCTGCGCGCAGGCCATGGGATATGGCGAAGGGGTTTGACAACTCGGCGGTGGTCGGGGCTTTGCGGCCCGCGGATCAAGGCGCGCCTGCGGGCCGTATCCGTTGTCTGGTCGATGGCCGTATCACCCAAGACGCCGATCTGGCCGAGATGATCTGGCCCGTGGCGGGTATCATCGCGCATCTGTCGCGGCTGGTGGCCCTACAACCCGGCGATCTGATCTTCACCGGCACCCCTGCCGGAGTGGGCCCCATCGTGCCCGGACAGACCTGCGATGTGCAGATTGACGGACTGGAGCCTGCAAGCGTCACCCTGCTATAACCCGCTAAAACTTATCTAAAATTGTCATCCTCTGTGCCTAAATATTCCACGGGGGTTCGGGGGTGTGAAACCCCCGGCGCGGCTGATGCAAGCAGACAACGCTCTATCACCCACGCGGGGCCGCAGCCCTGCGCAAACGATCATTGATCGCGCGACCAAGGCCATGTTCGGGAATCGGCGCAATCGCGATGGTTTGACCGGGTAGCGCCAGCCGATCTGCCTCGCGCAGCAGATGAAACAGGTTCGCCGCAGCCTCGATCAGATCACCGCTGACCGACAAGTTCAGATCCGCCTGCCCCGCGCCAAACCCCAACCGCACCTCGCCCGGCAAAGCGCTTTCCGCATTCAACCGCACCGCAGCCCCCGGCGCGTAATGCGAGGCCAACTGACCCGGTGCATTGGGTTTTTGCGCATTGCCGCCCGTGGCAAGCGGCCCCAGCATCGCTTCCAAAGCCTCGGTCGCGATACCACCAGGACGCAAAAGCGCGGGTTCTCCGACCAGCCCGAGGATGGTGGATTCCACCCCAACCGCACAAACGCCGCCATCCAGCACCGCGTCAATCCGGCCCGACAGCCCTTCCAAAACATGCGAGGCCCGTGTGGGCGAAACCCGGCCCGACGGGTTCGCCGAGGGTGCGGCCAAAGGTCCGCCAAACGCGCGCAGCAAGACTTGCGCCACCGGATGCGCGGGCACCCGGATGGCGACGCTATCAAGCTCTGCCGTCACCAGCGGCGACAGGCCTGCGTCAGCCCGCAGCGGCAAAACCAGCGTCAGTGGGCCGGGCCAGAACGCGGCGGCCACGGCTTCGGCGCGGGCATCAAAGATTGCAAACGCCGAAGCTGCCGCCAGATCGGGCACATGCACGATCAAAGGGTTGAACCTTGGCCGTCCCTTGGCATCGAAAATCCGGGCCACCGCCAGATCCGAGCGCGCATCGCCGCCCAGCCCGTAAACTGTCTCGGTCGGGAAGGAGACAAGCCCCTGCGCGCTCAGGATCTGAGCAGCACGGGTCAGGCCCTCGGGCGTGGCGGTAAGGGTTTCTGTTTCGTTCATCTTTTGTGACGTAGCGTAGGACTTGATGCCCAGAGTGGCAGGAATAACCATAGCAAGAGTGTCCCTTTACGCCCGATCCTTGCCCTTGCCAAGCCGCCTGCCCCATACTGCCTGCCCCGGAGTTCGCCATGCCCTACCGCGCCCCGCTGTCTGAATTTACCTTTCTGCTGGATGTGGTCGGATTTGCCGAGGTTTCCGCGACGGAGCGCTTTGCGGAGGCAAGCGCCGACACCGTCGCCGCAATCTTGGCCGAGGCCGGCAAGCTGTGCGAAACCACCCTCGCACCGCTGAACCGCGCGGGCGACAAAAACCCGGCAAGGTTGGAAAATGGCGTCGTACGCACCTCTCCGGGCTTTGCCGAAGGCTACCGCGCGATTGCCACGGGCGGTTGGATCGGCATGGGGGCCAGCCCGGAATATGGTGGCATGGGGCTGCCGATCTCGGTTGCCACCTGCGTCAATGATATGATGGGCTCGGCTTGTCTTGCGTTGCAGTTGAACCCGCTGATGACCCAAGGCCAGATTGAGGCGCTGGAACATCACGCCTCGGATGCCTTGAAAACCCTCTATATCCCTAAGCTCGTGTCGGGGGAATGGTGCGGCACGATGAACCTGACTGAACCGCAGGCGGGATCAGACGTGGGCGCAGTGCGAACGAAAGCGGAAGATCGCGGCGATGGCACTTATGCAATCACCGGCCAGAAGGTTTATATTACTTGGGGCGATAACGATTTCTCCGGCAACGTCTGCCATCTAGTGCTGGCGCGGCTGCCGGATGGGCCAGAGGGCACCAAGGGCATCAGCCTGTTCATGGTGCCAAAGCTGATCCCGGATGCAGATGGCAACCCCGGCAAACGCAACGATCTGAAGGTGGTCAGTCTGGAACATAAGCTGGGCCTACACGGCTCGCCCACCGCTTTGATGCAGTATGATGCTGCGCAGGGCTGGCTGGTGGGAGAACCCCACAAAGGCATGGCCGCAATGTTCACCATGATGAACAACGCGCGGTTGGGCGTGGGAATGCAGGGGGTCGCCGTGGCCGAAGCGGCGTTTCAGCAGGCTTTGGCTTATGCAATGGAACGCAAGCAGGGCAAGACGCCGCTGGGGACCGGTGCGATCATCGACCATGCAGATGTGCGTCGGATGCTGGCGCAGATGAAGGCCGAGGTGTTCAGTGCCCGCGCGATTGGCCTCGCCTGTGCGGTGGCGATTGATATGGCACGCGCCACGGGCTCGGTTGAATGGCAGGCGCGGGCGGCTTTACTCACCCCTATCGCCAAAGCTTACGGCACCGACATTGGCTGCGAGGTGGCGCATCTCGGCGTGCAAGTGCATGGCGGCATGGGGTTCATTGAGGAAACCGGCGCGGCACAGTTCTCCCGCGATGTCCGGGTGACGGCGATTTACGAAGGCACCAACGGGATACAGGCGATGGATCTGGTGGGGCGCAAGATGATGGACAATGGCGAGGCTGCCTATCGGCTGTTTGACGAGGTGCAGGTGGTGGCGGAAAGCGCGCGTGTGGCGCATCCCGATCTGGCAGGCGCGGTTTGGACGGCCACCGAAGCCTTGCGTGAAGCAACCGAAGCGCTTAATCTGATGTCACCGAATGATCGCTTTGCGGGCGCGGTGCCCTATCTGCGCGCCTTTGCGCGGGTGTTGGGCAGCCATTTCCACTTGAAAGGCGCGCTGGCCGATCCGGCACGGCTGAGCTTGGCGCAGTTTGCCATCAAACGGCTGCTGCCGGACTATGCGCCGTTGTTGGCGCAGGTGCGGGAAGGTGCGGCGGGGCTATATGCGCTGACGCCAGAGGCTTTGAGCGCGTGAGCAACGCTATTCATCACCCGTGGGATGCTCCGCCAGCCGAGGGCGAAGCGGTTGAAATTGCTCCAGATATCCTATGGATGCGCCTGCCGCTACCGATGGCACTGGATCACGTCAATGTCTACGCTTTGGATGATGGTGACGGCTGGACCTTGGTGGATACCGGCATGTCCAGCCGCAAGACCAAGACGATTTGGGACAGGCTGATCACGGGGCCGCTGGCGGGCAAGCCGGTGCGGCGGCTGATTGTGACTCATCACCACCCCGACCATATCGGGCTTGCAGGGTGGTTTCAGGCGCAGGGGGTGGAATTGATCGCCACGCGCACGGCTTGGCTATATGCGCGGATGTTGGTGTTGGACGAACAACCAAAAGCCACACCCGAGGCGCTGCTGTTCTACCAGCGCGCCGGGCTCAATGCCGCTATGCGTGCGCAAAAGGCCGAGGAGCGCCCGTTCAACTTCGCCGATGTGGTCGAGGCGATGCCGCAAGGCTTCACCCGCATTGCCGAGGGCGACATTCTGACCGCAGGCGGGCGGCGCTGGCTGGTGCGTCTGGGTCAGGGCCATGCGCCCGACCACGCGACTTTGTGGAGCCTAGATGACCATCTGATCTTGGCCGGCGATCAGCTCCTGCCCGGTATCTCGGCCAATATCGGCGTCTACCCGACAGAACCCGACGCGGACCCGCTAGGCGAATGGCTCGACAGCACGCGCGGCTTTGCGCCCCATGCGCGGTTGGATCATCTTGTGCTGCCGGGGCACAAACTGCCCTTCACCGGCCTGCCGTTCCGGCTGATCCAGATGGCCGAAAACCACGAAAGCGCGCTCACCCGGTTGCTTTCCCACTTGGCCACCCCGCACACCGCCGCCCAGTGTTTCGTGCCACTGTTCAAGCGCGAGATCACCGGAAGCCAA
Source organism: Cypionkella psychrotolerans (assembly GCF_001294535.1). Taxonomy (GTDB): domain Bacteria; phylum Pseudomonadota; class Alphaproteobacteria; order Rhodobacterales; family Rhodobacteraceae; genus Cypionkella; species Cypionkella psychrotolerans. Next base: position 182,332 of record NZ_LGIC01000090.1, read on the forward strand.
CACGGCCTCGCCCTTGTCGAGACGGTGGCGCATCTGAACTACCTCTTGAAGCGCGGCCATGTTTCGCGTTCTCTGGATGCTGAAGGGGCTTGGCATTGGCAGGCCCACTAAGGAGCCGGAATGCCGAAAGAACTTGATCCAGCCGCCGAAGCCGCTCTGAACGCCGCTGTAGCCAAAGCCGCAGGCCTGCCGCGCTGTCATGCAATCCACGCCGATCCCGCGGCGCCTTTGACCGCCGAGCAACTGCCCCTGCCCGCTGCCTTGCAACGCCGCCCCTTGGCCGAGAAAAGCCCCGCTGAATGGGCCTATGAGCGGATCATCCTGTATATCCGCAACTTTGAAAGCCATCTTGACGCTCAGCAAGAGATCGCCATGGGCTTCACCGGATCACAAGCCGGCGTGCTGAAGATCGAGGGGCTTGGATTCTTTGAGCCCGATCTGCTGACCTTCTATGGCCGCGATGAAGAGGGCATGAAAACCCAACTGATCCAGCATGTCAGCCAGCTTTCCGTCATGCTGCGCGCCGTGCCGAAATCGGCACCAGAATCCCCGCCGACCCGTATCGGCTTTCGCCTTGCCACGGGCTGGATGGGCGGCGAGTCTGGCGATGCCTCGGCCTAAAGCGCGACATTTTCTGTGCACCGCAAACCGCTACGCCCCGTGACAGCCGGAACTGAATCAGCTATTGGCAAGGCAACAACTCTGAAAGGACGCTCAAATGGCCGAACACAAACCGGGCAGCATGGATATTCGCGTGCAGGAAAAGACCTTTGACGGCTTTGTCCGCATGGCGACGTGGGGCGCGATCATCTCGGTCGGCATCCTGATCTTCATGGCACTCGCCAACGCCTGATCCTTTAACGCCGGAACTGTAATATGAATTTCAAGGCCTTTGCCGTTCTGGCGCTTTTTGCGCTGTCTGCCTGTGCGGGCGACAACAAATGGGCGACAGATGCCCAGATGGCGGCCCCCTCGGCGCATTATGTGGCAGAACCGCCACGCTCCATCACCCTGTTCACCGTGCAAAGCACCCGCAACGGCTCGGGCGCGCATTCTGGCCTGTTGATCAACGCCTCGGAACAGGTGATGTTTGACCCCGCAGGCACCTGGTATCACCCCTATCTGCCCGAGCGTGGCGACGTGCATTACGGCGTCACCCCCAAGATGGTCAGCTTCTACATCGACTATCACGCGCGTGAGACCTTCAACGTCATCGAGCAAACCGTGGTCGTCACCCCTGAAATCGCCGAACGGGTCAAGCAGCGCGCGGAGGCCTATGGCTCGGTGCCCAGCGCGCAATGTGCCCATTCGGTCTCGTCGATCCTGCACGGTGTTCCGGGATTTGAGGCGATCAGCGGCACTTGGTATCCGAACAAGCTGATGAAAGAATTCGGCCAACTGCCGGGGGCTACGCGCAAGGTGATCACCGATGATGATGCCGATAACAACCATGGTGTGCTGATGGTGCAGGCCGAACACGCCGTCACGCAGTAAGCTGCAAACCCACGAAGACTCAAAGCCGCGCTGACCTCAGCGCGGCTTTTGTCATTGCTGTTACAGCAGAAACGGCAGCCCCAGCAGGGTGACCACACCGGCCAAGGCGGCGATGATCATCTGCCGCGTAGCCAGCCCCACAACCATCGTCACTACAGCGGCCAGCAGACGCGCCGCATCCGGTTCACCCCCCGTAGCAGGCGGCCACAGCACAGCAGGGGCCACCAGCGCAGGCAGCACCGCCACCGCCGTATAGCGCAAACTGCGCTGCAACCAGCCCGGCAAGACGCGATTGCCGAGCAGTCCGAGGAATGAGAATCGGATGGCATAGGTCGCAAGCCCCAGCACCACCACGACAATCCAGAATTGGACTCTGTCAATATTCGGATCAATCATGTTGCGGCCTTCTCGCGCCAGTATTCAAACCCCGCCCCCGCCGCCATGCCGATGGTGGACCCCACCAGCAACCCAGTGCCATAGGGCAAAAATGTCAAAACCAGCGTCAACACCACCGAAAGCCCCGCCGCCAGCGCATGCGGCCAAGAGCGGATCATCGGTGCTGTCATCGCCAGAAACGCAATCGGCACCGCGAAATCCAGCGCATATTCCGGCGGAATCGCTCGCCCCGCCAAAGCCCCGGCCACGGTTGATCCCATCCACAGCGGCAGAACCGGCGTCACCGCACCAAAAAAATACGCAGTCTTTTCCGGCAGTGTCATGCTGGGCCGCTTGTCATATTCCGCGACCGACAAAGCAAAACTCTGATCGACCAGCAGATAGGCCATCACCGCCCGCACCCCCAACGGGGCCGCCCCCACATGCGGCGCAAGCGTCACCGAATACATCAGCATCCGCAGATTGACCGCCAAGGATGTCGCCAAAATCACCAGCAGTGGCGCTTGATCCTGCAACAGATGCAGCGCTGCAAATTGCGACGCCCCGGCGAACACACTCACCGAAAACGCCACGATTTCATAGAGTTGCAACCCGGCCTCAGAGGCCAGCAGGCCAAACAGCATCGCAAACGGCACGATCACCACGGCAAAGGGCAGCGCTGCGCGCACACCGCGCAGATAGCTTTCACGAGAGGCAGACATAGAACCTCGGCAGCTTGGGGCGGCTTTACGCCGGATGCAGAACGGCTTAGGCCTTTGCACAAGCAATTTGAAGGGGCCAAGGTGCGGATTTTTGGATGCGTTCTGGCGGGCGGGATCGGTCGTCGCATGGGAGCCGACAAGGCGTTGCTGCGCTTGGCGGGCCAAACCCTGCTGGGCCATGCCATCGCGCGGTTGGAGCCGCAGGTGGAACGCTTGGCGATCTCTGCCAATGGCGATCCCGCCCGACTGGCAGCTTATGGCCTGCCGATTCTGCCCGATGAAACCCCGCTCGGGCCTTTGTCTGGCGTGCTGGCCGCCCTGCGATGGGCCGCCCCGTTGGGAGCAACAGCGGTGGTGACACTGGCCGTAGACACTCCCTTCGCCCCCGGCGATCTGGTGCCGCAGCTCTGCTTGGCCGCCGAAACCGCGCCCGAAGCCCTAGCCATAGCGTCCTGCGCCAAAGATCACCCCACCTGTGGGTTATGGCCTGTCAGCCTTGCCGACCCCCTCGCCGCCTTCCTCGCCTCAGGCGCAAAACCCCGTGTACTGGCCTTCACCGATGCCCACCACGCCGCCCGCGCACATTTCCCCGATGAAGCCGCCTTCCAAAACCTCAACACCCCCGAAGACCTCGCGGCAGCCGAGGCCCTGATCAAGGCCGCATCATGAGGGTCTATGGCGTCATAGGCTGGAAAAACTCCGGCAAAACCAGCCTGATGGAGCGTTTGGTGGCCGAAATCACCCGGCGCGGCTTCACGGTGTCCACCGTCAAGCACGTCCATCACGATGTCGATCTCGACCAACCCGGCAAAGACAGCCACCGCCACCGCGCAGCAGGCGCGTCCGAGGTGGTTTTGGCCTCCGCCCACCGCTTTGCGCTGATGCGCGAACATCGCGGGCCGGAGCCTGATCTGGCGGAAGTGCTGTCGCGCATGGCCCCCGTCGATCTGATCTTGGTCGAAGGCTACAAGCGCGACGCCCATGCCAAGATCGAGGTGTTCCGGCAGGAAACAGGCCATGATCTGATCCAACCCAATGATCCCTTGGTGCGGGCCGTTGCGACCGATATGGCGCTTGCCGCCCTGCCCGTATCGGTACTCGACCTGAACAACACCCTGCAAATCGCCGATTTCATTCTCGCCGAGGTCGGCCTTGCAACGCTTTGACCGGGTGATCGTGGCGGACTGGTCGGCATCCTCGACACTGTCCCCCGCCCGTCCTTCTGCCGACGCGATCTGGCTTGGCAGCATCGACGCCACAGGCGCGCAAAGCACCTACCACCGCAGCCGTGGCAGCGCCGAAGCAGCACTGTCGCTGGCTATCGAAAACGCACTCGTTAACGGCCAGTCCCTGCTGATCGGCTGCGATTTCCCGATGGGCTACCCCAAAGGCTTCGCCGCCCGCCTGACCGGAACCGCCAGTGCCCGCGCCGTCTGGGCATGGCTGGCCGAGCATATCGAAGACGCGCCCAACAACGGCAACAACCGCTTCCAGATCGCTGCCCAGATCAACCGCCAGTTTGCAACTGCCACCTCAAAAGGCCCGTTCTGGGGCCGCCCCGCCAGCCTGAACCTCCCCGATCTCCCCCCCACAAAATCCATCAATTACAACGTCCTGACTCTCCCCGAGCGCCGCGAAGTCGAAACCCTAGTCCCCCGCGCCCAACCCGTCTGGAAACTCTACACCACCGGCGCCGCAGGCAGCCAAGGCCTGATCGGCCAACCGATGATCCACCGCCTCTCGCAGCGCCACGGCACCGCTGTCTGGCCCTTCGACAACCCCGCCCAGATCACCCTGGCCGAGGTTTACCCCTCACTCATCGCCGCCGCCGTCACCGCCGATCCTGCCTCCGTGAAAGATGAGGCCCAAGTCCGCCTGCTCGCCGAAGCCCTGTTCAGCCTCTCCCAGCAAAACCTCCTCGCTCCCCTGCTCGACACCTCGCCCTGCGCAGAAGAAGGCTGGATCCTCGGCGCGGGCCACACCGCTGCCCTGCTTGGTGCGCTGTCATGAAAATCACCTACCAACTCGGCCTGCCCGAAGCCCTGCGCGCCGAAGCTGTGGAGCTGTACTGGCAGGCCTTCGGCGGCAAACTCGGTCGTGTGATGGGCCCCATCCCGAAAGCCCACCGCTTCCTCACCCGCGTGCTGCGCGCCCATCATGCCATTGTGGCTTTGGATGACACCGGCCACCTGCTGGGAATGGCTGGCTTCAAGACCCCAGCCGGCAGCTTCGCGGGCGGCGAGGTCGCCGATATCCGCGCGATCTATGGCATCCTTGGCACGGCTTGGCGGCTGCCGCTGCTGTGGATGCTCAGCGATGCGGCCGAGCAGGATTACTTTCTCCTCGACGGAATTTGTGTCGCCGCATCGGCTCGCAGTTTGGGCATCGGAAGCGCGCTGATGGCCGCGATCGAAGATCAGGCGCGGGCGCGCGGCTATGGATCTGTGCGACTGGAGGTGATCGACAGCAATGGGCGGGCGAGGGAGCTCTATCAGCGGCTGGGGTATCGCGTCGAGAAGACCCAGCAGCTGGGTTTGCTGCGCTATGCGTTCGGATTTCGCGCCGCGATCACGATGGTAAAATCGGTCTAAGGCCTGGATGTCCACGCGTGGATACGAGATGGCCCTATATAAAATCAATGCCTTACAGATGCGCGTTCAGAATTTGTTAATCTTTCATCCGCACCGCACCGTTCTGCACCAGACCAACCAGGCCATTGCTCTTTTGGAAATACTTCCGCCGGAGGCATCCGAAATCTCAGCCAAACCCACACGTCCAATCATCCCCGGCAGCGCCGCCGAGCGGGGCCTCGATGGCCCCCGAGGCGGCCATGGGTTCTAGGTCAGTCAAACGTCCCCGTCACCCGACCAAACAGCATGAAGGCCCGCGCGGTGCGGGTGTCGGCGAGGTCGGACAGATCCTGATCGCTCGCCACTTTCTCGAATTCTGAAAACACCCGGTCAAAGGTGCGCAAAAAGTGGTGGGCGGCGTCGCGGAACACCGGGTCTTCGCGCATCCGGCCTGCAGTCAGCGCCAGCGACGAGCGGTCGCGGATGCCACCCAAGGCGGCGATGCCACGGCCGCGCTCGCCATTGGCAAATTTGCGCCACAACTCGGGCCGCGCGCGTTCGGGTTTCAGGTCATCCATGAAGATGCCCTCCTGACTGAGCAGGGTCAGCACGTCTTGCGCGGCGCGGATCAGTTTGGCGACGTTGCGGTCTTCCAGCGCCAGACGCAAAGCCCGAAAGCCTTCTTTGTCGTCCGGGCTTTCGGGAAATTGCACGGCGCGGGTGAAATCTTGCACCGACAAAGGCGCACGCAGCGACTCTGACGGGGTTCCCAAAGCCAACCCCGGCTGTTCCGCCTCGGGCTGCGGCTGCGGCGCCACCAGTGCGGCTTTGCGGTCTGCCGAGGGCACGGTCAGCCCGCTGTCGCGGCGCGAGTTAAAGCTGGCGAGGGCGGTTTCGGTATGTTTGGCGGTGGCGGCAATCTCGTCCAGTTTACGTTCAACAGAAGGCCGCATCCCGCCCTGCTGGCCCGAAAGATAGGCCGCGCGCATCGCCTCAACCGTCGCCTGCAACCGCGCCGATTCTGCGCGCAAGGACCGTACCGAGCGCAAAGTTGTCACCGCCGCCCAGATCAGCGCCAGTGGCAAGAACACCGCCAGCAGGGTCAACACATAGCCGAGCACGCCGGATTCCACCGGGCCGGTCAGGAAATAGCCGCCGACCGCCAGCACCCACAGCAGGCTCATCACGGCGGCCACCCATTCGGTCGGGCTCACCGACGGATCGGCGATGCCGCGCGCGCGCGACCCCAAGCTGCGGGGCGTTTCTTCTGGTTCGGCCATGTGCTTTCCCCTGTGGCAGGGTCAGATATAACGGATGGAGAGGATTTCGTAGCCGCGCGTGCCGCCGGGGGTTTTCACCTCGACCGAGTCGCCTTCGTCCTTACCGATCAACGCACGGGCCAAGGGCGAGCGGATGTTCAAGAGGTTGCGCTCGATGTCCGCCTCGGATTCGCCGACGATCTGATAGGTTTTTTCCTCGTTGGAGTCTTCATCCACCAAGACCACCGTTGCGCCAAATTTGATTGCACCGGTCAGCTTGGCGACCTCAATCACCTCTGCCAATGAGATCAGCGCTTCGAGTTCCTTCACCCGGCCTTCGATGAAGCTCTGCTTCTCACGGGCGGCGTGATATTCGGCGTTCTCGGACAGATCGCCATGCTCGCGCGCCTCGGCAATCGCGCGGATCACGGCGGGGCGTTCTACCGATTTCAACTGCTTCAATTCTTCGTCCAGAGCGGTGAATCCGCGCCGGGTCATTGGGATTTTTTCCATTGGTCTCTTCACGTAAATAACAAGGTCACAGCCCATATGAGCCATGACCTTGCGCCACTCTTGGCCATACCTGAACCGACAGAGGCTCTGATTGCAAGGGGGAAAGCCTGCAATCGGCGGGGGGCCGTCGCCGGGGGTGAAAAATCTGTCGCAGCGGGGAAAGAATGTTGCGCGGGTTCTGCGATTTAGGCTTGGGATGTTGCGTGATGGTTGACCCTGACCGTGGGTTCGGGCAATGACGCAGCAGCATTTTGCCAAGTCGGAGAAAGAGATGTCGCAAGGTATCGCGCGCGAGCAGATGGATTATGATGTGGTCATCGTGGGCGCGGGGCCTGCGGGGCTGTCAGCGGCGATCCGGCTGAAGCAGTTGGACAGCAATCTGACGGTTGTGGTGCTGGAAAAGGGCTCGGAAGTTGGCGCGCATATTCTTTCGGGCGCGGTGCTGGACCCGGTCGGCCTGAACAAGCTGATCCCGGATTGGAAGGCCAAGGGCGCGCCTTTGAACACGGCTGTGGTCGAGGATAATTTCTATATTCTGGGGCCAGCCGGGCAGGCGCGGATTCCGAACTGGCCGATGCCGCCGTTGATGAACAACCACGGCAATTACATCGTCTCGATGGCGAATGTTTGCCGCTGGATGGCCGAGCAGGCTGAGGGACTGGGGGTCGAGATTTTCCCCGGCATGGCGTGTTCGGAGTTGGTTTACGGTGACAACGGCGAAGTGCGCGGCGTGGTCGCGGGCGAGTTCGGCAAGAATGCCGATGGCACGCCCGGGCCTTCGTATGAGCCGGGCATGGTTTTGGCTGGGAAATATGTGTTCCTGTCCGAAGGCGTGCGCGGGTCTTTGGCGAAGGAAGTCATTGCTAAGTATGATCTTTCGAAGGGTCATGAGCCGCAGAAGTTCGGCCTTGGCATGAAGGAAATCTGGCAGATTGATCCGGCCAAGCACAAGCTGGGCACGGTCACGCATACGATGGGTTGGCCGCTGGGCAGCAATGCGGGCGGCGGGTCGTTCATCTATCACCTTGAGAACAATCAGGTTTATGTCGGCTTTGTGGTGCATCTGAACTACAAGAACCCGCATCTGTATCCGTATATGGAATTCCAGCGCTTCAAGCATCATCCGATGGTCGCAGAGTTGCTAAAAGGCGGCAAACGTGTCGCTTACGGCGCGCGGGCGATTTCCGAGGGTGGCTGGCAGTCGATCCCGAAGATGGTGGCTCCGGGTGTGGCGCTGCTGGGCTGCTCGGCGGGATTGGTCAATGTGCCGCGCATCAAGGGCAACCACAATGCGATGCTGTCGGGGATTGACGCGGCAGAGGCGGCGTTTGTGGCGATTTCGGCGGGGCGTTCGGGCGATGAGTTGACCGAATATGAGACGCTGGTGCGCGGTGGCCCGATTGCCGCCGATCTGAAAAAGGTGCGCAACGTCAAGCCGTTGTGGTCGAAGTATGGGCTGGTGGCCTCGCTGTTCTTGGGCGGCGCGGATATGTGGGCGAATACCTTTGGACTGACCATTCTGGGCACCTTGAAGCATGGTAAGAACGATGCGGAATCGACGGGGTTGGCGAAGGATTACGCGCCGATTGACTACCCCAAGCCCGATGGCGTGCTGTCGTTTGACCGTTTGACCAACGTGGCATTCTCGGCCACCAACCACGACGAAAACCAGCCCGCGCATTTGAAGCTGAAGGATGCCTCGATCCCGATTCTGGTCAACCTGCCGCTGTATAACGAACCCGCGCAGCGCTATTGCCCGGCGGGGGTGTATGAGGTGATCGCTGAGGCGGGCAAAGAGCCGCGCTTTCAGATCAACTTCCAGAACTGTGTGCATTGCAAAACCTGCGACATCAAAGACCCGTCGCAGAACATCGTCTGGACCACGCCGATGGGCGGCGGCGGGCCGAACTATCCGAATATGTAACGGGCCGAATATGTAGTCCCTCAAACATGTGATCTGACATTCCCAATCAGATCAGCGAAGATGCGCGGGCTGGGGGTGATAAGCCTCCGGCCCGCATTGCTTCTCGGCCCGCGCGGCTCTAGCTTTGTGGCAACGCTTACAGGAGCCGCCCCGGATGCCTTTCCACAAGCCCAAACGCACGCAACTGCTGCTGGCCTCTGCTCTGACATTTCTGCCGTTTGCCGCACTGGCCGAAACCGCGAAGGTGAAGCCCGATGCGACGCAAACCACGGTCAGTGAAGGCCCGGTCAGCGAGGCTGGGGCTTATCTCGCCGCTGGGGTTGCGGCGTCGGAAGCCGATTATACGGCGGCGGTGGAGTGGTATGGCCGAGCTTTAACGGGCGATGCCAGCAATCCGGCGCTGCTGGAAGGCGCCGTGATGGCGCATATCGGTGTGGGCGATATGGAGGGGGCCGCCAAACTCGCACGCGCTTTGCAGAAGGCCGGGGCGAAAAGCCAGACATCCACGGTGGTTTTGATCGCTGACGATGCCAAGCGGCAGGATTATGAAGCCATTCTGCAAGAGCAGGCTGCGGGTGGATCTGCGGGTGCTGTGCTGGATGATCTGGTGAAGGCTTGGGCCAAGCTCGGCTTGGGGCGGATGTCGGAAGCCAGCGAAGGCTATGACAAGCTTGCGAAAACCAAAGGGCTTGAGGCGTTTGGGCTTTACCATAAAGCGCTCGCGCTGGCTTCGGCGGGCGACTATGAGGGCGCGGAAAACATCCTATCTGGCAAGGCTGCGGGAAGCTTTCCGCTGACCCGGCGTGGGCTGATTGCAACGGTGGAAATCCTCAGCCAGCTGGAGCGGAACCCCGAAGCGGTGGCAATGATTGACCGCAATTTCCAGCCCGGTAATGACCTTGAAATTGACGATCTGCGGCGGCGTCTGGCTGCGGGCGAGCCGTTGCCCTTCACCATCGCGCGCAATGCCAGCGAGGGCATCGGCGAAGTGTTCTACAGTATGGCCAATGCGGTGAAGGGCGAGGCGGATGCAAGCTTCACCCTGCTGCACGCCCGCGCCGCCGCCTATCTGCGACCCGACAACACCGAGGCCGAACTGCTGGTGGCAGGCTTGTTGGACCAACAGGGTCAGCACACGCTGGCGACGGCAGCTTATGCTTTGGTGCCGCCCACCGATCTGAACTTTCATGCAGCCGAAATTGGCCGCGCCAATGCGACCTTTGCTGCGGGTCATCCCGAAGCGGCACTGGAAATCCTGCAAGGTTTGGCGCGGGCGCATGGTGATATTCTGGCGGTGCAGGTGGCTTTGGCCGATGGGATGCGGCGCGAGAAACGCTATGATGAGGCCTTTAAGGCCTATGATGCCGCGATCAAAATGGTGCCGAACCCGACGCCGGGTCATTGGGTATTGTTCTACAGCCGGGGCGTGGTTTCGGATGCCTTGCGCAACTATGACGCCGCCGAGGCCGATTTTCGCCGCGCAATGGCGCTCAGCCCCGATGAGCCCGAACTGCTGAACTACCTCGGCTATAGTCTTGTCGATCAGGGCCGCAAGCTGGATGAGGCTTTAGGCATGATCAAGAAAGCCGTGCTGATGCGGCCCGACAATGGCGCGATTCTCGACAGCCTCGGCTGGGCCTATTACCGCTTGGGGCGCTATCAGGATGCGCTGCTGCCGATGGAGCAGGCCTCGTTGCGGATGGCAGTGGATGCGACGGTGACAGACCATTTGGGCGATGTGTATTGGGCAGTGGGGCGCAAGCGCGAGGCGGAATATCAGTGGCATCGCGCGCTGTCGTATGGCCCGGATGACAAGCTGGCGGCGCGGTTGCGCCTGAAGCTGGAGAAAGGACTGGATGCGGTGCTGGCCGCCGAAGGGGCTGCGCCGTTGAAATCCGTCGAGGCCGCCGCTGCAACGCCGTGAGCTGGAATTGCGGGAATTTGCCGCCGCCAAGATCAATCTGGCGCTGCATGTCACCGGGCAGCGCGCGGATGGCTATCATCTGCTGGACAGCGTCGTGGTGTTTGCCGGGGTTGGCGATTGGGTCACGGTTGCGCCAGCGGATCGGTTAAGCCTGACGGTGACCGGGCCGCAGGGCGCGGGGCTGTCTGGCGACGATAATCTTGTGTTGCGGGCGGCGCGATGTTTGGGCGTGTCAGCGGCGATGGCGTTAGAGAAGCATTTGCCCGTGGCCTCGGGCATCGGCGGCGGCTCTGCGGATGCTGCGGCGACGTTGCGGGCTTTGTGTGCGCTGCGGGGCATGACTTTGCCGGATGCGGCGGCGGTGCTGGCTTTGGGGGCAGATGTGCCGGTGTGTTTGGCCGGGCGTCCGGTGCGGATGCAAGGCGTGGGCGATGTGTTGACACCCCTGCCCGCTTTACCTGACTGCTATGTGGTGTTGGTCAATCCCGGCGTGGCGGTGGCCACGCCAGCGGTTTTCAAGGCTTTGCCGCGCAAGGATAATCCGGCGATGTCTGATATCCCCGTCTGCGGATCGGCGCTGGAATTGGCGGCCTGGCTGCGCGATCAGCGCAATGATCTGGAGGCTCCGGCGATTGGCCTGGCTCCGGTGATTGGAACCGTGAAAGCGGCGCTAGAGGCGCGACCCGGCTGTTTGCTGGCGCGGATGTCGGGATCGGGGGCGACCTGCTTTGGCCTGTTCGCCAGCGAGGAATTGGCTAGGGCCGCCGCCGGGGCGCTGCGGGAAGACGCCCCGGCGTGGTGGGTGGCCGCCGCCCCGGTTCTTCGTTAAAATCGGGGCGGCGTTAGAATCTGCTCTCAGTTGATGCGTTCAACCACATAGGCGGCGAGGTCTGACAGCATCGCGCGCAAGGGGTGGTCGGGCAGCGCGCTGAGCGCGGTCTGCGCGCGCGCCGCCCAAGCCAACGCATCGTTTCGGGCGGCATCCATCGCGCCATGTTTCGCCATCAGGGACAGCGCGTGTTCCAGATCGCCGTCGCTCTGCTGGCCCTTCTCAATCACCCGCACCCAGAAGGCGCGTTCTTCGGCATTGGCGCGGGCGACCGCTTTGATTACCGGCAGGGTCAGCTTACGTTCGCGGAAATCATCGCCAGTGTTCTTGCCGATTGCGGCAGCCGAGCCGCCGTAATCGAGCAGATCATCGACGATCTGAAACGCGATGCCTAAAGCGTCGCCGTAGTCAAACAGAGCCTTGACCTGCGCCGGGGTGCCGCCAGCGATTTCCGCGCCGGATTCGGTGGCGGCAGAGAACAAAGCGGCGGTTTTGCCGCGCACGACTTGAAGATAGATGTCTTCGGTGGTGGCAAGGTCTTGGGCGGCGGTCAGTTGCAGCACTTCGCCTTCGGCAATGGTGGCAGAGGCGTTGGCAAGAATATCCAGCACCCGCAGATTGCCGGGTTCCACCATCAACTGGAACGCGCGGGCGAACAGGTAATCGCCGACCAACACCGAAGATTTGTTATCCCACAGCAGGTTCGCGGTGGGCCGACCGCGACGGCGCGCGCTTTCATCGACCACATCATCATGCAGCAGGGTGGCGGTATGGATGAACTCCACCGTTGCCGCCAGATGCACATGAAACGGCCCCGCGTAACCCAGCAGCCGGGCTGCGGCCAAGACCAGCATCGGACGCAGGCGTTTACCACCCGCCTCGATCAGATGCGCCGTCACTTCCGGGATGCGCGGCGCGTGTTCGGACGCCATCCGCGCCCGGATCATCAGGTTCACCGCCGCCATATCCTCGACCAAAGCATCGGCCAGCCGATCATGCGGTTTTTGTGCAGCCTCAGTCACGCTCATTCTTACCCCTTCAGGTATCGACACGGGGGTATCTCCCCGCGTAAACCCAATCCCATGAAGCTTTTACTGCGCACAACCGACCCCACCGTGATCGCCTTTGCTCAAGTGCTCCTTGAGGGCGAGGGTATAGACAGCTTTGTGATGGACGTCCACATGAGCACGCTGGAAGGCGGCATCGGATTGTTTCCGCGCCGGATGATGGTGGCGGATCGGGATTTGTTTATCGCGCGGGCGATTTTGGCGGATAATGCCGTCCCGGACGGGCTGTAGATGGATGATCTGACGCAAGACGCCTTTCTCTGCGGCAAATTGCAGCTTTGGCAGCCAAGGCAGGGCTATCGCGCGGCGACCGATCCGGTATTGCTGGCGGCGGCCTGCCCTGCCCTGCCCGGTCAATCGGTGCTGGATCTGGGCTGTGGCGTTGGGGCTGCGGCGTTCTGTCTCGCGCGGCGGGTGCCCGATTTGCGGCTGGCGGGGCTGGAAGTGCAGCCCGATTACGCCGCTTTGGCACGGCGCAATGCCGAGGAGAATGGTATCGCGTTGCAGGTCGAGGTCGGCGATCTGGCAGATATGCCGAAAGCCCTGCGGGTGGATTTTGACCATGTGATTGCCAACCCACCCTACTATCCAAAGGGCGGCACCCCTAGCCCGAACGCGGGACGTGCGACGGCGTTGCAGATCGACACGCCCTTGGGCGATTGGGTGCAGGCGGCCAGCCGCCGTTTGGCTCCAGGCGGCTGGCTGACGCTGATTTGTGGGGCCGATGGCCTGCCAGAGGTTTTGGCGGCAATGGCGGGCAAACTGGGCTCAGCCTCGGTGCTGCCACTGACCCCGCGGGAGGGCAAGCCCGCGCTGCGCATCCTACTTCGGGCGCGCAAGACCGGACGGGCGGCGTTTCGGTTGTTGGCCCCCTTCGTCATTCATCACGGCACCTCACATGATGGCGACCGCGAGAGCTACACGCCCCGCGCCAGCGCAATCTTGCGCGGCGGCGAATCTCTTTCGGATGAATTCCGCTAGTGCGACAATATTACCGCTTAGGTTGTGTGAAGATTTGGTGACACGACTCATATTCTGTGATGCAATCGAGAGGTTGAACCAGCATCAGGAGGACTTGCATGACCGTCGCTTCCCATATCGCTGAACTGAAAAAGAAGCACGAAACCCTTTCATCCAAGGTCGAACAGGCGCAGCGCGCGCCCGCCGTGGATGACCTGCACATCGCCGATCTGAAAAAGCAAAAGCTGAAACTGAAAGAGGAAATTGGTCGGCTGAGCGCTTAACCCTTTTTGGCGCTGGCCGCAGGGCCTTTTGTAGAACTCGCTTTTGCCGCCAGCGCCGCCCCTGCTGTGATCAAAACCGCCGCTAACAGAATAGCACTTGACGGTTGAGTGATCCCCGCAGCCACCAAAGCCAGCGTAGACAGCAATGGTGCTGCATAAGAGGCGACCCCCAGCAGTTGGATGTCGCCTTTTTTCATGCCGATGTCCCAAGTGAAGAATGCCGCCCCGACCGGGCCTATGCCAAGGGCTGCGACACTGGCCCAGCCCAGCGCGCCTTGCGGCCAAACTGTTGTTTCTAATGCCATATGCGCGAAGGTAGACAGCAAAGCGGTAGCGAGGCAGAACACGGTGACGGACTCGGTTGGCACGGTGCCCAAACGCCGCGACAGCACGGAATAAACCGCCCAAGTCACTGCACAGAGGAAGGCCAGTGTGAGTCCGAGCGCCGAGCCTTGCGCCTCGTCGCCGCGCGCCAGCACGATCAGTGCCGCCCCGGCGAAAGCGACCAACGCGCCAAGGATGTGCAGTGGCCCCAACCGCTCACCGGGCAGCAGGCCGGACAGCAGCACGATGAACAGCGGCCAAAGGTAGGCGATCAGCCCAGTTTCGGCGGTGGGGGAAATGCGGAAGGCGGTAAAATACAGCAAGTGGTAGCCGAACAGCCCCAGCGTGCCAAAGGCATAGACCTTCCACGACACGGTTTTCAGCACGCCAAGCCCAGCGCCCGTTATGGTCCAGATCAAGCCAATCGCCCCACCAATGCCAAAGCACAACGCATTGAGCAGCAACGGCGGCACCGGAGCCGAGCCGATGGTGAACAGCGCCAGCAGCGCCCACATGGCGATGGCGGTGAGGCCGATCAGTGTGGCTTTGGTTTTGGTCATGCCTGCCCCTTTTGCTTGGGCATTACCTGCCGAATAAGCCAACTTCGAGCAAGCAAAAAGGCCCAACCATACGGCTGGGCCTTTCCGGTAGGGTGCGCTTCAGCACACCATTGATTAAACCACGAATTGCCCGCCGTTTGCCGAAATCGTCGAGCCGGTGATGAAACCTGCATCATCCGAGGCCAAAAACACCACGATCCGCGCGATTTCCTCGGGTTCACCCAAGCGGCCCACTGGAATTTGCGGAATGATCCGCTCTTTCAGCACCTTTTCATCAATCGCCTTCACCATATCGGTGCCGATATAGCCGGGGCAGATCGCGTTCACGGTAATGCCCGCGCGTGCGCCTTCCGCCGCCAAGGCCTTGGTAAAGCCGAGATCGCCGGATTTCGCCGCCGAGTAGTTCACCTGCCCCGCCTGCCCCTTTTGCCCGTTGATCGACGAAATGCTGATCACCCGGCCAAACTTACGATCCCGCATCCCGGTCCACAGCGGATGCGTCATGTTGAACAGCCCCGTCAGGTTGGTGTCGATGACTTCTTTCCACTGGCCGGGGGTCATCTTGTGGAACATCGCATCGCGGGTGATGCCCGCATTGTTGACCAGCACGTCGACCGGGCCCAGATCTGCCTCGACCTTCGCGATGCCCGCCACGCAAGCGTCATACTCCGCGACCGACCATTTATAGGTGGGAATCCCGGTTTCCTTAGTGAACGCCGCCGCCGCTTCGTCGTTGCCCGCGTAATTCGCCGCAACTGTATAGCCCGCCGCCTTCAACGCCACCGCAATCGCCGCACCAATGCCGCGCGAACCACCTGTGACCAATGCTACCTTTGCCATGTTTTCCTCCTCCAAGGCTATGCGTTTGAAATCATGTTACCGATATGAAGAAACGGGCGCAATATTATTGCGCCCGTTTGCTGATTTTTATTCCAATATATCGCCCACTTAGGCGCGTTCGATGCACATCGCCACGCCCATTCCACCGCCGATGCACAGGGTCGCAAGGCCCTTTTTCGCGCCCGAACGGCCCATCTCATGGATCAGCGTGTTCAAAATCCGCGCGCCCGAGGCCCCGATCGGGTGGCCAATCGCAATCGCGCCGCCGTTGACGTTGACCTTGCTGGTGTCCCAGCCCATGTCTTTGTTCACAGCACAAGCTTGGGCGGCGAACGCCTCATTCGCCTCAATCAGATCCAGATCGGCGGCCTTCCAACCGGCTTTCTCCAGCGCTTTGCGGCTGGCGAAAATCGGGCCGACGCCCATGATCGACGGGTCCAAACCAGCGGTCGCATAGGACGCAATCCGCGCGAGGGGTTTCAGCCCGCGCTTGTTGGCATCGGCTTCCGACATCAGCAGCACGGCTGCCGCACCATCATTCAGACCCGAGGCATTCGCCGCCGTCACCGAACCGTCCTTGGTGAAAGCCGGGCGCAGTTTTTGCATTGATTCGAGGGTCGCGCCGTGGCGGATATATTCGTCCTGATCGACCACCACATCGCCCTTGCGGGTCTTGATGGTGAAGGCAATGATCTCGTCCTTGAACTTGCCAGCTTTCTGCGCGGCTTCGGCCTTGTTCTGCGACGCCAAAGCAAATTCGTCCTGCATTTCGCGGCTGATCTGCCACTGGTTGGCGACGTTTTCCGCCGTCATGCCCATGTGATAGCCGTTGAACGCATCCCACAGCCCGTCACGGATCATGCTGTCGATGAAATTCATATCGCCCATTTTTTGCCCGGCGCGCAGATGCGCCACATGCGGGCTCAGCGACATGCTTTCCTGACCACCGGCGACAATGATATTCGCATCGCCGAGTTGCACATGCATCGCACCCAAAGCCACCGCGCGCAGGCCCGAGCCGCAAACTTGGTTCAGCGACCAAGCCGAAGCCTCTTTCGCCAAACCAGCACGGATATGCGCTTGGCGGGCCGGGTTTTGGCCTTGGCCTGCGGTCAGCACTTGGCCCAGAATGGTTTCGGCCACTTCGGCCTTGTCGATACCGGCGCGGGCCACAACGGCCTCAATCACCGCAGCGCCCAGCTCGTGTGCCGGGGTGGCCGCGAAGGCTCCGTTAAAGCTGCCAACGGCGGTGCGTGCCGCCGAAACGATTACCACATTGGTCATAACTTGCGCCCTCTCCCAGAAAATATCCGGCAAAGCCCTGCTTCGCCGACCTGAACAATGCCCTAGGTTGACAGGCGCTGAAAAGCAAGTTTTCTGCATAGCCAGATTGACGCAGGGTCAATCCAGCCGGTTTCAGGCCGTTTTCCGCGCGGCATTGCGATCAAATGCGGGTTTCAGCGTAGCGGCACCGAACAAATAGCCCTGCATACAATCCACCCCCATGCTTTGCAGCATCTGCGCCTCGGCTGTGGTTTCCACCGATTGCGCGACGGTAAACATCTGAAAGTGCTTGCCAATCGACAAAAGCGCCGCCGTCAGCACTTGGTTGTCGGCGTCCTGATGGATGTTGCGTATGAACTGGCCATCCAGTTTCAAGATATCAAAGTAGAAATCCTTGAAATAGCGGATCGCCATATTGCCCGAACCGAAATTGTCCAATGCAAAGGCCACCCCCGCGCCTTTCAGATCATCCATGAAGGCCACCACCAGCTCGGGCACCTGCATCGCCGAGCTTTCAGTGATTTCGAGAATCAGCCGCTCTCCAATCGTGGGGCCGACGGAAAGCCCCCGCCGCAGCAGTTGTATCCAGCGCGCATAGCCAATCGAGCGTGCCGACATGTTGATCGACAGCCGCAGAGCGGGCACCCGCGCCAGTGCCGCCAAACCAATTTGCAGCGCGGCACAGTCGATTTCACGGCCGATTTCATGGCTTTCGACCGCGTCCATAAAGTCTTTCGCCGGAATCACCCGTCCGGTGGGGTCAAGTACCCGGATCAGCCCTTCCTGAAACGCCACGCGGGCAGCGTCCCGGGCCAGCACCACGGGTTGATAGGCCAAGCGCAAGCGTTTGCTATCAATGGCTTGCCGCACCATCGCCAGGGTTTCCCGATCCCCCGCCGAGATCGCCACGCCCAAAGGGCTTGCCACGCCCGCCTGTGCATCCAGCCGGAGCTTTGGTTTTGGCATGATCATCGCAATGCTCCCTCACAGCAGACCGTTGGCACAGCGGACAGCAGGCCCCACCAATGGACAGAATGGCGACACAACGGTAAAAGCCGCCTTAAGTATTCGGATTTTAGGCCAATTTTAATGATTATGAGGGCGAGATGAGTGATGAGACCCAACGCTGCGGCTGGTGTGGCAGCGATCCCCTATATGTCGCCTACCATGATGACGAATGGGGCCGCCCCGAGCGTGATCCGCGCGCGCTGTTTGAATGTCTGATCCTTGAGGGCTTTCAGGCGGGCCTGTCTTGGATCACCATTCTGCGGCGGCGTGAGACGTTTCGCGCGGCGTTTGCTGGGTTTGATCCTGCGGTGCTGGCGACTTGGGGTGAGGCGGACACCCTGCGTTTGTTGGCTGATCCGGGCATCATCCGGCATCGCGGCAAGATCGAGGCCACCTTTGCGGGTGCGCGCGCATATCTCGCGATTGAGGCGCGCGAGGGGTTTGCGAACTTCATATGGAAGCATGTCGGCGGCCATCCGGTGGATCGGCAACTTGGCAGTCTGACCCAAGCCGTCGCGCAAACGGCGGCTTCGGTGGCGCTGTCAAAAGCCCTGAAGGCCGAGGGCTTCAAGTTTGTCGGCCCGACCATCAGCTATGCCTTCATGCAGGCGGTTGGCATGGTGAACGACCATCTGGTGACCTGTCCTTGGCACGGCAAAATGACGGCTTGAGGCTGATACACTGCCGTCACAGAATCGACTCAACCCTCAACCATAGTCAGCCTTGGGGCTATTTTCCCCGTCTGTCCCACCCTTAGGCTGGCATTTTGCAGCCAAGCCCTCGGACCAGTCCCCCGGTCCGAGGGCTTTTTTCATGGCGGAAACGGCGAAAGCCTGCGCATCAGCCCAATAACGCGGGCAGGCTTCCGCTTGGACAGACGCGCACCCTTCCCGCAGACTGTGCCACATGATTAAGCTTGCGGCAAAACAGCAGGAGATCAGCATGGCCTTTGGCAAATCCATCCGCACCTTTTGGGACGGGCGCTGGCATGACGGCGATATGGCGGTGATGAAGGCGGCGGATCATGGCATCTGGCAGGGCACCTCGGTGTTCGACGGCGCGCGCTATTTCGACGGCATGTGCCCGGATCTGGATCTACACTGCGCGCGGGTGAATAGGTCAGCCGAGGCCCTGATGATCACGCCGACCTGCGCGCCAGAGGATATGGCGGCGATCATCCGCGAAGGCTTGCAAAGCTTTGGGCCGGGGCAAGCGGTGTATATCCGGCCAATGTATTGGGCGCTGCATGGCTCGGAACTCGGGATCGTGCCGCTGGCGGGGGCGACGGGGTTTGCGATCTCGTTGGAAGAAGTCGCGATGCCGGACCGGGATTTTGCCACCACGGTGACGCGGACACGGTTCCGCCGCCCGGTGTTGGAGGATGCGGTTTGCAATGCCAAGGCGGGGTGTCTTTATCCGAATAATGCCCGGATGCTGGTTGAGGCGCAAGCCAAGGGCTTTGGCAACGCACTGATCGCAGACGCTTTGGGCAATTTGGCGGAAAGTGCTACGGCGAATGTGTTTTTGGTGAAGGATGGCGTGGTGTTTACGCCTATTCCAAACGGCACGTTTCTGGCCGGGATCACCCGGGCGCGGCATATTTCCAACCTGCGCGCCGATGGGGTGGAGGTGCGCGAGACCGTGCTGACATTTGAGGATGCCCACGGCGCGGATGAGATTTTTCTGTCGGGAAATTTTGCCAAGGTGACGGCGGTGAAGGCGTTTGACGACACCGAATATAAAGACCGCCCGATGACGGCGCGGGCCCGCAAGCTGTATTGGGATTGGGCGGCAACCCAGCGCTAGGCCCCGCTTGCCTTCCCTTGGCCTCGGTTGCATGATCGCGGCGTCATGGGGAGACGAATATGCGGAAGTTTCTTGTCGTGCTGGATGACAGCCGGGAATGTCTGAACGCGATGCGATTTGCGGCGCTTAGGGCGGCGCATACGGGCGGGGGGGTGCAGGTTTTGTCGATCATCCCGCCCGAGGAGTTCCAGCATTGGATGGGGGTCGCTGACCTGATGCGGGCAGAGGCGCGCGAGCGGATCGAGGCGCATTTCGAGGTGTTCGCGCAATGGATGCGCGACAAGCAGGGGGTGAACCCTGAACTGATCATCCGCGAGGGCGATCCGGTCGCGGAGATTCTGGCGCAGGTTAAAGAGGATCCGGCTGTGGGGATTCTGGTGCTGGGCGCGGGCACCGAGAAATCCGGGCCGGGGCCGTTGGTGACGGCGATGACGCGGTCTTCGGGCAGCTTGCCGATCCCGATCACAATCGTTCCGGGGGATATGAGCAAGGAACGGTTGGAGAGCATTACTTAGGGTGGTCCCAACTCGGGACCATTGATTTTATTGGGGTATTTTGAATGGTGTGGGGTATGGTTAATGGCGGTTAACCATATTGACCAAATCCTCGCCCAACTTTGACCGTATATTTGGGCGACTTTGATGTCAGTTTGAAGATCAAGGGGTGAGGAATTTGCAGTTGCGTGTCATTGTGTTGCTTTGCCTTTTGATGCTGACTTTTGGCCTGCGCAATGCTGACGCGCAGGTGTTAAATCAGACAGAATTCGATGCCCGCCTGCTCAGCTTTCAGGAAAAGCGCATCGTGCAAGCGGCGCTGGCGTTTTCTGGGGATTACAACGGGTTGTTAGATGGGGCTTGGGGTAAGGCGAGTCAAAGATCGCTAGAACGTTACACATTGCGGCATCTGAACACAGTCAAACCTGCTTTCGCCGATTTGCATGACCTGTTGCAGGCGTTTGAGGTAGAGCGCCGAGTTAATGGTTGGCGGATCGTTTACACAGAAAGCTCTGGCATATCTTCCGCCTTTCCTGACAGGTTGTTGTCGCCCGATGCTGCGCATGAATCCGCATATACCAGTGCGTGGATTTCTGCGGACGGACGCTTTAGCCTTGTGCTTGCCTATGGCGCGCTGAATGAAGCCCTGACCTATCACGACTACGCCTATAGCCATGCGCGTGCAGGAACCCAGCCCTATCAAAGCATTAAACCGGGGCGCATTGTCACCTCTAGCGATTTGTCGAACGGAATCTTCGACTATGTGCGGTCAGACGACATCGGCGCGATCTACATGACATTTTCGATTTTGGCGGGCGCAGAACACGCCGGACGGGTGGCGCTGATGAGCGGAAGTATCCAGCGCGGGCGCAGCACTGATTTGACATTGCCATCAGATGGCGTGCTGGCGGCTGTGTTGCGCCCTGCTCCCACGCCCAGCATCGCGAAGGCACCGTCTATAGCAGAGCAGCCTTTTGCCGCAGCATCGTCACCCAGCCCGGCCCTAAGTGAAGCCGAGCCAAATGAGTCAGCGCCAGCCGGAACACCCACGGGCTCTGGCACCGGGTTTTACATCAACAACACTGATCTGGTGACGGCGGCGCATGTGGTTGCGGGCTGCGCAGCGCTAAAACTGGCAGATGGCAGTGTCTTGCAGGTGTTGGCAGAGGATGACGCGTTGGACCTTGCGGCGCTGACCAGCACGCGGCGGTCGGCGGTTTGGCTTGGCGTCGGCGCAAGTGTTACGCCAAAGCTGGGCGAGACGGTGATGGCGCTGGGCTATCCGTATCTGGGCAATCTTGGCCAAGGCCTGACCGCAACCAATGGCAATATCAGCGCGCTGCAAGGCATTGATGGCAGCAAAGACCGCATTATGATTTCGGCCCCGGTGCAGCCGGGCAATTCGGGTGGGCCATTGATAAATTCCGCAGGTGGCGTGGTCGGCGTGGTAGTGTCGCGCGTCAATGATATGAAAATCTTGGAGTCAACCGGAACGCTGCCGCAGAATATGAACTTCGCGGTGTCGGTACAGCCGTTGAACGGGTTTCTTAGCGGCGCCGGAGTGATGTTTCCGCGCAGCAATACCCAGCCGATTGATCTTGGCGCAGGCATCCCCGATCAGATCACGGCGGCGGTGGTGCCGATTTATTGCTATCAGTAGCGGCGGGCGGCTTGGCGGGTGAGGCTATCTGTCTCAGCCTGTGTATCCTGCAATGGAGGTATGGTGTTTTCAAAGCGAGGTTCCCTCCATGCAGCTTCCCGCCCATGCGCAACTGATCGGCCCTCGGGCAACGTTGGTTTATCTGGATAGCCAGAACGTCACCCTGCCCGCGCCGATCACGGCGCTTGAGGCTTGGCGGTTGGCGATGGCGAAGCCTCTGCCGGGGATGCGGTTGGCATTCTGGCTGCGGGATGCGATCTCGGCGCGGTTTGGGGTCGCGCGGATTGGCGGGTTTTCCGGGGCTGTGGTGGGTGCGCCCCAGGTGGGCGACCATCTCGATTTCTTTCTGATCGAGCATATCGATGATCAGGTGTTGTCGCTGACCGCGCGGGATCGGCATTTGGATGTGATGACTTGTGTGACGGTGGAGGGGACGCAACTGGCGATCACCGCTTCGGTGGTCACGCATAACTGGTTTGGGCGGCTATATATGATTCCTGTCGCCCCTGCACATCGGTTGATCGTTTGGGCGATGTTGCGGCGGTTGCGGCAAGCGTGACAGCTCTGCGCTGACTGCATTTCGCAGTTGCAGCATTGTGCCCTTTGCAGTTGCAGCATTTTGCCCTATATTCGATGCGGGAGGACAAAAGGAGCACGCTATGAGCCGCAATCTGTCTGTCCCCGCTTTTGCATCCAGTTTGGTCATCCAGCCGATCGCCGCTATCCGCGCCGCACAGGAGGCTGATGCTTATTTCAAAGCCACTCCGCTGCCCCGCCCGACAGCCGCACCAAGCCTCAGCCCGCTTGAGGCAATGTATGCGTATTATTCGGATTGAGCCTGCTTATTCGGGATAGGCCTGCGCGCGACACCCGGTCGCAGCACGGAGCCCGCCGGGTTTGATTCATGTCAACGTCCGGCGGGGCTTCGGGGCAGAAAGTGATGCCGCACCCTAATTTGCGGAAATGAACATGAAAATCACCCTTCTCGCCGTTCTTGCCACCGCTGCCTTGGCAGCCCCTGCTGCGGCGCAATCTGCGGGCGATATGACGCTTGGCCTTGGTGTCGCGCTTGTCTCGCCGAAAAGCGATAACGGCGCTCTGGCAGGTGCGGCGGCTACCGTGAACGACAGCGCCCAGCCCTCGATCACCTTCGAGTATTTCCTGCGCGACAATCTGGGGATTGAGGTTCTGGGCGCACTGCCCTTCAAGCACTCGATCTACCTGAACGGCGGTTTTGCGGGCGAGACCAAGCAACAGCCGCCGACGATCTCGCTGAACTACCACATCCCGACCGGCAGCAAGTTCACGCCGTTTGTCGGGCTTGGGGTGAATTACACCAAGTTCTTTGACACCAGCTCGCCCTTGGGGGATCTGAAGATCGACGACAGCTTTGGCGTGGCGGCGCATCTGGGCGCGGATTATGCGCTGAGCGACAAGGCGGCGCTGCGGTTTGATCTGCGCTATGCCAAGATCGAAAGCGACGTGAGCTTGAATGGCGCGGGGATCGGCAAGGTGGAGATTGATCCGCTGGTGACGGGGATTTCCTATATCATCAAGTTCTGATTGAGCTCTGGGGTGCAAAACGCCTGATTTGCGCCCCAATTCCAGCAAAGTTCGGTGGCCCTTTGCGACAGTAGTTGTGTCGGGGGTGATATGTCGAAGCTGGTAAGATGGACTGCGGCGGGCCTCGCCGTTTTGGCTCTTTGCTGGTGGGCCTATTATCCGCAGGCGAAAGCGGCTCCCTTGTTGGCATACGGCGGTGGCACGTCCATCCTGAATATCACCCCGCTGCCCGAGGATCTGAGGCCAAGCCAAGAGGCTGTCAGAGTCAGCTATCAATCTTTTCTCAACCAACGCTTTTTTGCCGCCTTCGCGATTGGCTCCGAAGGCCGCTATGGCTGGGTTGGCGGTCGTCACAGTCGCGAAATCGCGCATTTCGGGGCACTTGAGCGCTGTGGGACGGGGTGTGTGATCTTTCTGGAAAACCTGCCCAATCACTACCAACCCGATCTGGCTGGACGCAGCGTTGCGCAAAAAGTGGTGGACAAGTTGGATTTGACGCCAGAAGCCGCTGTCCAACCGCGATATTATGCCTTGGCCGCGAATGGCGCCTGGGCGATAGAAGGACAGCAGGACGAAGGCCGTTTAGCGACGTGGAGTGTGGTGCAACGCTGTAATAATTTTGCGTATCCCGATCGGCTGATCCCTGTTCTGGTCAACGGTTGTGCTTTGTTTTATGGCTCGATTTCGGTCGCTCCTGAGAAAAGCAGCACTGACTGAACGGGATATCTAGAATCATTCCAATCCTTGACTTTCCCGGATGAAGCGCGCATATCCGAGTGGAATAGTCGGAGAAAAGATCATGTTCATCCAGACCGAATCCACCCCGAACCCGGCGACGCTGAAGTTCCTGCCGGGGCAAGCTGTGCTGGAGATGGGCACCGCTGATTTCCCGAGCCTTGAGGCTGGGCAAAAGTCGCCGCTGGCGAAGCGGATTTTTGCGACCGGGCAAGTCACCGGCGTGTTCTTTGGCACCGATTTCATCACCGTGACCAAAGCCGAAGCCGCCGATTGGCAGCATATCAAGCCCGCGATTTTGGGCGCGATCATGGAGCATTTCCAATCCGGTGCGGCGGTGATGGAAGGCGAAAGCCAAGCGGCACATGCCAGCCATGACGGGCCAGATGGCGATATCGTCAAGCAAATCAAAGAGTTGCTGGACACCCGCGTACGGCCCGCGGTGGCACAGGATGGCGGCGACATCACCTTCCACGGTTTTGATCGCGGCGTGGTCTATCTGCATATGAAGGGCGCTTGCGCGGGCTGCCCGTCTTCGACCCTGACGCTGAAGATGGGGATCGAGAACCTGCTGCGGCATTACATCCCGGAAGTGCTTGAGGTGCGTCCGGTTGCGGCCTGATCTGATTTTGGCATTCGACACATCGGCGGCGCATTGCGCCGCCGCTTTGTTATTGGGCAGCCAAAATGATGGGCGGGTCTGGTTGAAAACCGAGGCGATGGAGAAGGGGCAGGCTGAACGGCTGATGCCTTTGATCTCGGACTTACTGGCTGAGGCTGGGGTGGTTTTGGCCGATGTTACCGCGATTGGCGTTGGCACCGGGCCGGGGAACTTTACCGGCGTGCGGATTGCGGTGGCGGCGGCACGGGGGCTGGCTTTGGGCTTGGGCGTGCCAGCGATTGGGGTGACTCGGTTGGAGGCTTTGGCTTACGCCCTGCCGCGCCCGGTGACGGTGATCGAGGATGCGCGGCGCGGTGAGGCCTATGTGCAGCGGTTTGAGATTGACGGGCCGGGGGTGGCGCGGATTGTGGCGGCTGAGGCTTTGGGCGCGGTTGAGGGGGCGGTGGCGGGCCAAGATGGTTTACACAGCCTGCCGATTGCCGAGGCGATTGCGCGGATTGCTTTGGGTCGGTTGGGGACAGTGCAGCCCCGGCCCGCCCCGTTCTATCTGCGCGGCGCAGATGCGGCACCGCCCTCTGATCCGCCTCCGGTTATTCTTGATCTGGCAGCATCGTGACGCCAGATCAGATGACCTTTGACGAGATGGCGGCAATCCATGCGGCGTGTTTCACCACGCCAAAGCCTTGGTCGGCGGCAGAGATTGCCCGCACTTTGGACAGTGCCTTCGTGTTTGTGCTGACGGAACCAAGCGGCTTTCTGATTGGCCGGGTGGTGGCGGGAGAGGCCGAATTGATCACGCTTGCGGTAGACCCCAGCGCGCGCAAGCGGGGCACGGGGGGGCGCTTGGTGGATGGGTTTTTGGCCGAGGCCAAGGTGCGCGGGGCCGAATCAGTTTTCCTTGAAGTCGCGGCCAATAACCTGCCCGCGCAGAGCCTTTACGCCCGCAAAGGCTTTGAGCCGAAAGGCAAACGTCGCGGTTATTACCAAACCCCTACGGGTGCGCGGCTGGATGCATTGGTGCTGGCGCGGGCGATTTAGCGACCCGTTGCCGCCAAATTACTGACCAAATGGTATATTTTTCACCGTCGTCATGCGGTGGCGCTATCTGCTCACGCAAGCGTGCCACAGATTCCTGTTGACCCTCTCGCAAAGCGCTGTCCTAAATCCACCACGACCCGCCGGGACGATGGCCACACTGGCTGCGCCGAGATGGGAAAACAAAAACGCTAACAACACGTAAACCGGGAGAAAATTATGACCCTGATGAAACACCTGCTGGGTGCAGCAGCGACTTTGGCGCTGACGGGCGGTGCTGCGCTGGCTGAACCTGCGATCATCTTCGATCTGGGCGGCAAGTTTGACAAATCGTTCAACGAGGCGGCGTTCAACGGCGCTGAGAAATGGGCGAAAGAAACCGGCGGCACCTATAAAGAGCTGGAAATGCAGTCGGAAGCCCAGCGCGAGCAGGCTCTGCGGTCTTTGGCCGAAGATGGCGCGAACCCGATCATTATGACCGGCTTTGCCTTTGGCGACGTGCTGAACACCGTGGCCCCGGATTTCCCCGATACCAAGTTTGGCATCATCGACATGGTGGTGGACCAGCCGAACGTGAAATCGGTGGTGTTTACCGAGGATCAGGGTTCGTATCTGGTCGGCATGATGGCCGGTCTGGCGTCGAAAACCAACACCGTCGGCTTCATCGGCGGCATGGATATTCCGCTGATCCGCCGCTTTGGCTGCGGTTATGCGCAGGGCGTCAAGGCGGTGAAGCCGGATGCGACGGTTATTCTGAACATGACCGGGACGACTCCGGCGGCGTGGAATGACCCAGTGAAGGGCGCGGAGTTGGCGAAGGCGCAGATCTCGCAAAAGGCTGACGTGATCTATGCGGCGGCGGGCGGCACCGGCGTTGGGGTTCTGCAAACGGCGGCGGACGAGAAGATCTTGTCGATCGGCGTCGACAGCAACCAGAACTACATGCATCCGGGGCAAGTGCTGACCTCGATGATGAAGCGGGTCGATAACGCGGTCTATGAAGCGTTCAAAGAGGGCGAAAACCTGAAGCCCGGCATCAACGTGATGGACCTGAAAGCAGGCGGCGTCGACTACGCGATGGACGAGAACAACAAGGATCTGGTCACACCAGAGATGAAAGCGGCTGTCGATGCAGCGGCGGAAAAGATCAAATCGGGCGAGTTGGTGGTGCATGATTACATGTCCGACAACACCTGCCCGGCTGGGTCGTTCTGATGGGGGCTACGGCCAATGGGGGGCGGCAGGAAACTGCCGCCCCCTCCCCTTATGCCATTGAGTTGAAAGGCATATCCAAGGCCTTTGGCCCGGTGCAGGCGAACAAGGATATCAACATAGCGGTGCCACGAGGCACCATTCACGGTATCATTGGTGAGAATGGCGCGGGTAAATCGACGCTGATGTCGATCCTGTATGGGTTTTACCGCGCCGATGCCGGTGAGATTTATATCAACGGCAAGCTGACCCCGATCCCCGACAGCCAGAGCGCCATTCGCGCCGGTATCGGTATGGTGTTCCAGCATTTCAAGCTGGTGCAGAATTTCACGGTGCTGGAGAATGTGATCCTTGGGGCCGAGGATGGTCCGATGTTGAACACGTCTCTGGCGAAGGCGCGCAAGGTTCTTGGGGAATTGTCGCGCGAATATGAGATGGATGTGGACCCGGATGCTTTGATCGAAGACCTGTCGGTCGGACATCAGCAGCGGGTGGAGATTTTGAAGGCTTTGTATCGGCAGGCCGATATTCTGATTCTGGATGAGCCGACCGGAGTGTTGACCCCGGATGAGGCTGACCATTTGTTCCGTATTCTGAACGGGTTGAAGGAACAGGGCAAGACGATCATTCTGATCACCCACAAGCTGCGCGAGATCATGGAGGCGACGGATAACGTCTCGGTGATGCGGCGTGGGACGATGGTGGGGACGGTGAAGACTGCCGAGAGCAGCCCAGAGTCGCTGGCGGAGTTGATGGTGGGGCGGAAGGTTCTGCTGGAGGTCGAGAAGGTTAAGGCCACGCCGGGGGCGGTGGTGCTGACTGTCGAAAACCTGCGGGTGAAGGATGATGACGGGGTCGAACGGCTGAAAGGCGTCAGCTTTGAGATCCGCGCGGGTGAGATTTTGGGTATCGCGGGGGTGGCGGGCAATGGCCAGTCGGAACTGCTGGAGGCTTTGGGTGGCATTGCGCGGGCAACCGGGCGGATCACGCTGAAAGGGGTAGATTTGCCGCTGGTGGGGTTGGCCGCCAATGGGCAGACACGGCGCGAGGCGGGGATTGCGCATGTGCCGGAGGATCGCCAGC
Source organism: Cypionkella psychrotolerans (assembly GCF_001294535.1). Taxonomy (GTDB): domain Bacteria; phylum Pseudomonadota; class Alphaproteobacteria; order Rhodobacterales; family Rhodobacteraceae; genus Cypionkella; species Cypionkella psychrotolerans. The sequence goes on from NZ_LGIC01000090.1 coordinate 210,479, forward strand.
ATCTTGGGCTGATCATGGATTTCTCGGCTTGGGAAAACGTGGCGTTTGGCTATCACAACGACCCGAAGTATCAGAAGAACGCGCTGTTCATGGATAATGATGCGTTGCGGGCGGATACCGAGGCGAAGATGGCGCGCTATGATGTGCGCCCGCCGATTGCGACCTTGGCTGCGAAGAATTTCTCGGGCGGCAATCAGCAAAAGATCGTGGTGGCGCGCGAGATGGAGCAGAACCCAGACCTTCTGCTGATCGGTCAACCCACGCGCGGGGTGGATATCGGCGCGATTGAGTTCATCCATAAGCAGATCATTGCGTTGCGCGATGCGGGCAAGGCTATTCTGCTGGTCTCGGTGGAACTGGATGAAATCATGAGCCTTTCCGACCGGATCGCCGTGATGTTTGACGGTCATATCATGGGCACGGCGGACCCAGAGACCACGAATGAGCGGGCGTTGGGGTTGTTGATGGCGGGCGTCGCTGGAGACCCGAAATGAGACTGCGTTTGAGCCTTGTGGTTTTGGCCCTGTCAGCCGCCGCTCCGGTCAGTGCGGAGGTCATCTTATCCTGTACCTTCCCCACGATTCCTTCTGTTGTGATGCGTTTTCCCGAGGGCTTGGAGAGCGGAAAACAGATGATCGTCGGGGAACGTCCTGCAGTGCCGCTGACCGAGGGTCAAGGGGCGGGCCGTCTCATCTCGGCGGAGGTCGACGGATATAAATTCAGGTTTGCGCCACAGAATTCGGTGATGGATGTTGAGAAAGATGACGCCCTTCTGATTTCCGAGGCGGGAGTCTGCGTGACCATCGGCGGCCCAGTGAATGAAGCATCGTTGAAGATCGAGAAGCCCCCTACATCTGAGGCAGCAATAGCCCCCTCCGAACCCGTACAAACCGCGGAAGATCGCGGCAACTGGCGTGTCAGCGAAGATAAATCCGCCTTTGATGATAGCCGGACTGTCGTGCTTTCGCTGAGTTCTGATCAGCCGATTGCGGGCCGCTTTGCTGCTGCCAGCCCTGCCGAGATTTATCTGCGCTGCCAAGAGAACAGCACATCACTTTATCTGGTGCTGAACGATCAATTTTTGTCGGATATTCAAGGCTTTGGATCGGTTGACTACCGGATCGACGAGCAAAAGGCGTCTGTCGCACGCATGACGGCTTCAACCGACAATCAAGCGCTTGGCCTTTGGGATGGGGGGAAGTCCATCCCGCTGATCAAGAAACTGATGATGGGCAAATCTGTGGTGTTTCGCGCGACACCCTTCAACGAAAGCCCGATAGAGTTTTCTTTCACGCTTGCAGGGCTGGAAAACGCAGTAAGACCATTGAAAGAGGCCTGTGTATGGTAAGCGGCACACGGGTAGCAGTAAGGGTCGGGATTGATTGCAGCAGGGATGGCCCAAAATGAGAAAACTACCGCAATGGGCCGATGTGGTGTTGGTGCCGCTGATCTCGCTTTTGCTGGCGGCATTGGTCGCGGCGCTTGTGCTTTTGGCGATTGGGCAAAGCCCGACGGCTGCGCTGGGGATCATGGTGGAGGGCGCGTTTGGCTCGGCCAATGGCTGGGGCTATACGCTGTATTACACCACCAGCTTCATCTTTACCGGGCTGTCGGTGATCGTGGCGTTTCATGCCGGGTTGTTCAACATCGGCGGTGAGGGGCAGGCGCAGCTGGGCGGGCTGGGCGTGGCGCTGGTGTGTCTGGCACTGCCTTGGCCGCATTGGACCCTTGCGCTGCTAGCAGCGACCTTGGCGGCGGCGGTTTTTGGCGCGGCTTGGGCGGCGATCCCGGCGTATTTGCAGGCGAAACGTGGTTCTCATATCGTGATTACCACGATCATGTTCAATTATATCGCAAGCGCTTTGATCGTCTACATGCTGGTTGATGTGCTGCGGCCTGCGGGGCAGATGGACCCTGCCTCGGCGCGGTTCCCTGTGGGCGCGAAGCTGCCTGCGCTGAGCGACATGCCGTTTTTGCGCGAGTTTTTCGCGCGGCTGAACCCCGATGGCACGCCAAGGCTGACCAAGGCCGGGGTGGCGATGTATTCCAACGTGCCTGCGAATGTGACGCTGTTCATTGCGCTGGCGGCCTGCGTGGTGGTGTGGTTGCTGCTGTGGCGCACGCGGCTGGGCTATCAGATTAGGGCGTTTGGCAAATCGGAAGCGGCGTCGAAATACGCCGGGATCAATCCGGTGAAGATCACCATGATTGCGATGCTGATTTCGGGCGGTTTGGCCGGGATGATGGCGATCAACAACGTGATGGGGTCGGCGGAGCGGTTGTTGCAGAACTCGGCAGAGGGCGCGGGCTTTATTGGCATCGCGGTGGCTTTGATGGGGCGCAACCATCCGCTGGGGGTGTTGCTCGCGGCGCTGCTGTTCGGGTTTTTGTATCAGGGCGGGGCGGCTTTGGGGCTGAATACCACGATTCCGATTGAGATGCGGATCGTGGTGCAGGGGCTGGTGATCCTGTTCACCGGGGCGCTGGATCAGATGGTGCGGATGCTGCTGGTTTGGCTGTTCAGCTTTGGGCGAAAGGCGGCGGTCTGATGGACTATGAAACGCTGATGCAGATTTTAGGCTCCACGGTGCGGTTGGGCACGCCGTTGCTGTTGGCTTGTTTGGCGGGGTTGTTTTCCGAGCGCGCCGGAATTTTCGACATCGGGCTGGAAGGCAAGATGTTGGCGGCGGCGATGGCGGCGGGATCGGTCGCGGCGATGTCGGGCTCGGCTTGGGTGGGGCTGTTGGCCGGGATTGGGGCGTCGCTGATTTTCGCGATGCTGCATGGGGTGGCCTCGATTACGTTTCGCGGCAATCAGTTGATCTCGGGCGTGGCGCTGAATTTCCTGTCGTCGGGGATCACGGTGCTGGTGGCGCAGGCGTTGTTTGGTCAGGGAGGGCGGACGCCACCTTTGGCGGGCGATGCGCGGTTCAACCCGATCACTTTGCCCTTCGCGGAAAGCCTGAAGGATGTGCCGCTGATTGGGCCGCTGTATTATGAGGTGATCTCGGGCCATTCGATCCTGGTCTATGCGGCGATGGCTTTCGTGCCGCTTTCTTGGTGGGTGCTGTACCGGACGCGGTTTGGTCTGCGGCTGCGCGCGGTGGGCGAAAACCCGGCGGCGGTGGATACGGCGGGGGTTTCGGTGGTGGGTCTGCGCTATGCGGCGCTGGCGATCACCGGGGTTTTATGTGGCATTGCCGGGGCTTACATGGCCACCGCTCTGCAAGCGGGCTTTGGCCGGGAGATGACGGCGGGGCGCGGCTATATTGCGCTGGCGGCACTGATCTTCGCGAAATGGCGGCCTTGGCAGGCACTGGGCGCGACGATGCTGTTTGGGTTTTTCCAAGCTTTGGCGCTGCGGCCCGATGTGGTCGAACGGGTGGCGCAGTTCAAAGTCCCGGTCTCGATGCTGGATGCTTTGCCCTATATCCTGACCGTGCTGGTGCTGGCGGGCTTTGTCGGCAAAGCCATCCCGCCGCGTGCGGGCGGCGAGCCCTATGTGAAAGAGCGCTGAGGGGGTCCGGGGGATGTGAAATCCCCCGGCGTTTAGCAAAGAGGACAGCCGATGACCGATCAAACTGCGGCGCTTGTCGCCCAAATCCAAGCCCATGCGGGCAGCGCCCCGGTCAAGCTGGGCCTGATCCTCGGCTCGGGTCTGGGGCATCTGGCGCAGGCGGTGCAGGGCGTGGCGATCCCTTACGGCGATCTGCCGGGGTTCCCGCATGTTGGGGTGTCGGGTCACAATCCCCATCTGGTGATCGGCGATCTCGAAGGCGTGCGCGTCGCGGTGTTTGGCGCGCGCGAGCATTATTATGAGAACGGCAATGCGGCGGCGATGCGGTTGCCGTTGACGGTGCTGAAAGCTTTGGGGGCTGAGGCACTGATCGCCACCAATGCGGCGGGGTCTTTGCGCCCGGATATCCGGCCCGGCGATCTGATGCTGCTGAATGACCATATCAACTTCTCGGGACTGAACCCGCTGATCGGCGAGAAGACCGATGCGCGGTTTGTGCCAATGACCACCGCCCATGACCCCGATCTGCGCGCAGCCCTCAAAGCCAGCGCCAAGGCGGTCGGTGTGGCGCTGCCGGAGGGGGTTTATGCATGGTACTCCGGCCCCTCGTTTGAAACCCCTGCCGAAATTCGGGCGATCAAGATCCTTGGCGGCGATGCCGTGGGCATGTCCACCGTACCTGAAGTGATCCTTGCGCGCTTTCTTGGCCTGAAGGTGGCGGCGATTTCCAGCATCACCAATATGGCGGCAGGCATGTCGGATGAGCAGATCAGCCACGAACATACCAAGGCGATGGCGCCGTTGGGTGCGGCGAAACTGGAACAGGTGCTGCGTCATTTTCTGCGCACGCAACTGTGACGGCCACAAGGGTTTGACAACCCCGGCAAACCCGCGCAAGGCTTGAGGAAATTCTTCTCTTTCCGGGCCTTGCGCCAATGCAAATCTACCTCCCCATCGCCGAGGTTTCGATCAACGCCTTCCTGTTGTTGGGATTGGGCGGCATGGTCGGGTTTTTGTCGGGGATGTTTGGCGTCGGCGGCGGCTTTCTGATCACACCGCTGCTGTTGTTCGTCGGCGTGCCGCCCGGCGTGGCGGTGGCGACCGGGGCGAACCAAGTGGTGGCCTCGTCTATTTCCGGCGTGCTGGTGCAAATGAAGCGCAAGGGCGTCGATTTTCGCATGGGATTGGTGCTGCTGGCGGGCGGTTTTGCGGGCTCATTCATCGGGGTGCAGGTGTTTGCCTGGATGACGGCTTTGGGGCAGATCGACCTGTTCGTGCAGTTGAGCTATGTGCTGTTTCTCGGCCTGATCGGCTCGATGATGTTCGCCGAAAGCACGCGGGCGCTGATCCGGGCGCATCGGGCGGGGGCTGCCGCGCCAATCCGGCGGGCGCATGTCCACACTTGGGTGCATAAGCTGCCGTTGCAGATGAAATTCCGCGCCTCGGGGCTATATATCTCGGTGCTGCCACCGGCGGCGATTGGCGCTGCGGTAGGGTTTCTCTCGGCGATCATGGGGGTCGGCGGCGGCTTCATTCTGGTGCCAGCGATGATTTACCTTTTGGGGATGCCGACGCGGGTGGTGGTCGGCACCTCGCTGTTCCAGATCATCTTTGTCACCGGCTTCACCACGATCATGCATGCGATCAACAGCCAGACCGTCGATATGATGCTGGCGTTTCTGTTGATAATGGGCGGGGTGATCGGCGCGCAGATCGGCGCACGGCTGTCGACCCGGCTGAAAGCGGAACAGTTGCGCATCATGCTGGCGGTGCTGGTGCTGACGGTCAGCTTCAAAATCGCGCTGGATCTGCTGCTGCAACCGGCCGAGTTGTTCACGGTGACGCCGGGGCTGTTGCCATGATCCGCGCGTTGATCCTGCTGCTGGCCCTCACAACTGCCGTGGCCAGCCCTGCCCTCGCCAATGAGGCTTTGGTCAGCGGCCTCAGCCAAAACCGGGTGCAGATCACCGCGAATTTCGATGGCTCGGAAATCTTGATCTATGGCGCGGTGAAGCGCGACTCGCCCGCCCCAAAAGGCCCGCCGCTTGAGGTGATCGTGACGGTCGAAGGCCCCAGCACCGCCCTGATCATCCGCCGCAAGGAACGCGTCGCCGGGATCTGGCTGAACCGCTCCTCGGTCAATGTCGATGCAGCGCCGAGCTTTTACGCGGTGGCGACCACCGACAAGCTCGATAAAATCCTGTCGGGCACCGAGGATCTGCGCCACCATATCACCATTCCGCAAGTGATCCGCGCGGTGGGCATCAGCGATGAGGCCGAGAACGCCCCGGATTTTGTCGCCGCTTTAGAGCGGATAAGGCTGGATGATAGCCGCTACCGCATCGCCGAACGCTCGGTGCAACTGGCGGATGAGACGCTGTTTCGCACCGATGTGGCGCTGCCTGCCAACCTGACCGAAGGCAATTACAAGGTGCGCCTGTTCATCCTGCGCGGCGGCGTGGTGCTGGATACCCAAGAACGCCTGATCGCGGTGCGCAAGGCCGGGTTGGAGCGTTTCCTCTACAACCTCGCGCATCAGCAACCGCTGCTCTACGGCGTGCTCTCACTGGTGATGGCGGCGGTGGCGGGCTGGGGCGCATCCGCCGCGTTCCGGTTCGTGCGCTGAGACCCCGCAAACGCGCTTCAGCTTGCTCTTTTGGAAATACTCCCCCCGGAGGGTCCAACCTCTCCAGCAAGACACCGCATCCGATCGTCCCCCGGCAGCGCCGCCGCGTGGTGGCTCAATGCCACCCAAGGCGGCACCCCGGTTCCGCTCAGCGCAGCGCGGCAGGCAAGGCCCGCCACAGGGTCAGCGCGCGCAGCAGGTTCAGCAGCATCAGTGCCGCCCACAGCCCATGATTGCCCGCAAGCGGGATCAGCACCACCAGCCCAACCGCGTACAGCGCCACCGCGATCAGCATCGCGCGCAGCATCGCCCCGGTCAGCAGTGCACCGATAAACACGCCGTCGAAGATCCAGCTTGCCACGCCCAAAACGGGGGCGGCCACCAACCACGGCAGGTAGTGCCGCGCTTCGGCCTGCACATCCTGCGCCGTGGTCATCACCCCGATGATCTGGCCGCCGAACACCGCAAACAGCAGCGCCATCAGGGTCGCCCCGGCAAAGCCCCATTGCATCGCTATCGCCTTGGCGCGGCGTGCCTGCGGCCAAGCCTGCGCGCCGACCGCTTGGCCCACCAGCGCCTCGGCAGCGAAGGCAAAGCCGTCGAGCGCATAGGCGGTCAGTTCCAGAAACTGCATCAGCACGTGATTGGCGGCCAGCGTCACATCGCCAAAACGCGCGCCTAAGAACACAAAGCTGGTGAACGACAGTTGCAGCAATACCGAGCGGCCCATGATGTCGCGGCTCGCATGGAACATCGCGCGCAAGGGTGCTGCGTGAAACACCCTGCCCCAAGCGTCACGCAGCACCGTGCCGAAACCATCCCGCGCCAACCACAAAGCCAGCGCCAACCCGGCCCATTCGGCAATCAGCGTGGCTGTCGCCACACCGCCGACGCCCCAATGCAGCCCCAGCACAAACCACAGGTTCAGCGCCACGTTCAGCCCGTTCTGCAGCAGTTGCAGCACCAGCACCGCCCGCGTGCGCTCCAGCGCGATCAGCCAGCCGGACAGCGCGTAGAGCATGATCGTCGCGGGCGCGCCCCAGATGCGGATGCCAAGATAGATGCGGGCGTAGCCTTCGACCGCCTGAGACGCCGGGGCGGCTTGGAACGCCGCCCAGAACAGCGGCGCTTGCAGAAGGATCAGCGCCAACCCCGCCGCGCCCCCAATCAGCAAAGCCCGCAGCAGCACGGCGCTGCGTTCGGCCAGATCGCCCGCGCCCTGCGCTTGGGCCGCAAGGCCCGAGGTCGACATCCGCAGAAAGCCGAAAATCCAGTAGAGCGTGGTCAGGATCACCGCACCCAAACCCACCGCCCCCAACGGGGCCGCCTGCCCGATCTGGCCGATCACCGCCACATCGACCGCGCCCAACAGCGGCACGGTGGCATTGGCAATCACGATGGGAAAGGCGATGCGCAGCAGGCGTTTGTGGCTGATCTCGGCGCGGGTTGCGATCACGCGCCGCCGTCCTGTGTGTCTTCCGGCATCAGGCAATGCACCGAGCCCAGTGCGAAGGGTCGGGCGTGGTTGTCTTGCCAAGCCTCGACCTGCACAGAGGCAAAGCGGCGGCCGGAGCGGTTCACCGTGGCCCGTGCATAGCAATCCCGCGGCAGGCCTGCGCGCAGGTAATCAACTGTGAAATCAATGGTCTTTGGCAAGGGCGGCAGTTGACCTGCCGCCACGCGCGCGGGGTCGATGCGGCCCGCTTCCAGATCATCCCACAGACAGCTCCATGCCAGACCGATCAGCGCGGTGACTTCCAGAAACGAGGCCGTCACCCCGCCATGCAGCGCGGGCAGGCTGGGATTGCCGATCAGCATCTCGGAATAGGGCAGCCAAGCGGTCAGCTCATCGCCGCGACGATCAAAGCGGATGCCGAGGAATTCGATATAGGGCACGGCCCCGACCAGCGCCGCCAAAGCCGTATCGCGGCGGGATTTGATCACCTGTACGGGTTCGGGCCGCTTCATGCTGCTGGCCCCTTCGGTCGCTCTAGGGTGAAAGCGCCTGTCCCCATCGCCACCGGGCGCGCGGTATCCTCATCGCAGGCGGTCACGCGCACGAAGGCGACAGACCGCGTGACATGGTGACATTCCGCCCGCGCGGTGATGCTTTGGCCGGGGGTGGCGGGGCGCATATAGTCGATGCGCAGATCGAGGGTGGCGGTGGAGGTTGGGGCGGCGGGATGGCTCATCACCGAAGCCCCTGAGGCAGTGTCCATCAGCGCCGAAATCGCCCCGCCATGCAAAACACCCGTGGCGGGATCACCGACCAACCGCGCATCCCATGGCATGGTGATGGTGGCGCTGCCCGCCCCGAGTTCGGTCAACTCCATCGCCAGCGCGCGGGAAAACGGCAAGGCTTGGATGAATTGGCGGGCGATGGTGAGGATATCAGTCATGCCGCCATAATCTCGCGCTGCGCGGCAAGTGCAAGGGGCTGCTCACAATTCTTGCGCCTTGCGGTTGCGGCGACTAGTCTGAGGCTGGGAGGCCCTTATGACTGAGACTCGCCTAAGCTTCAAAGAAATGTGCGCGAAGTTCGAGGTCACGCCCCGCACTTTGCGCTATTATGAGTATATCGAGCTGCTCGCACCGGAAAAGGATGGCCGCGCGCGGTTTTATGGCGCGCGCGAGGTGGCACGGCTGACGCTGATCCTGCGCGGGCGGCGGTTTGGCTTTTCGCTTGAGGAAATCCGGCAGTGGTTGCTGATTTATCGGCAGAAGGGCACGCAGACTCAGTTGGAGCAATGGCTTGGCATGGCGGACCGGCAACTCGCCGATCTGACCCGGCAACAGGCCGAGTTGGAAACCAGCATCAGCGATCTGCGGGCGTTGCGCGACACCGCTGCGGCGGAAATCCGCAAATTGACCGAGATTTGACATCACGTCACACGAAACTCTGACGTGACGTTACATTTACGTTAACGTCAAGCACTCTACTATGATGGGTGAAACATCCCCATCTACCCGGCAGTGTTTGCCGAGGAAGTGCCATGAGCTTGAGTGAAACCGAAACCCTGTCGATCCGCCAGATGTGCGACGCCTATCAGGTGACCGCCCGCACCTTGCGGTTTTATGAGGCGAAAGAACTGCTGTCGCCGATCCGGGCGGGCAGCCGTCGACTTTATACCAAACAGGATCGCGCAAGGTTGCAGCTGATCCTGCGCGGCAAGCGCTTTGGCTTCAGTTTGGAAGATATCCGTCAGCTGCTTGATATGTATAACAGAAATGGCAGCAATCAGGCGCAACTGGCCCGCAGCTTTGATCTGGGCCAAGACCGTCTGGCGCAGATGAAAGCCCAGCGCGACGAGTTGAGCATCGCCATCACTGAGTTGGAAGTGGAATTGCAGGGCGCAGGGGCGGCTTTGGCCAGCTTGCGCGCGGCTGCCGAATAGAGCCGACCCCAGAAAGCCTGCCGACTAAAGCCGACCATGAATGCCGAATTGAGGAGTAAGGCCGATGACCACCTACACAGCCCCGCTGAAAGACATGCAGTTTTTGTTGCATGATGTGCTCGGGGTCTCTGGCCGCGATATTCCGGGGTATGGCGATCTTGATGCTGGGTTTACTGGTGCGGTGCTGGAGGAGGCGGGCAAGCTGGCTTCTGATGTTCTGGCCCCGCTGAATGCGGTGGGCGACCGGGAAGGCTGCGTGTTGGAAAACGGCGTGGTGCGCACGCCGACGGGGTTCAAAGCGGCGTTCGATGCGGTGAAGGCGGGCGGCTGGACGGCGCTGGATTGTGACCCGGACTATGGTGGTCAGGGCTTGCCTTATGTGATGGCGACGGCAGTGGGCGAGATGTTTGTCTCGGCCAATATGGCGTTCAACATGTATCAGGGCCTGACGCATGGCGCCTATTCGGCGATCCATGTGCATGGCACGGCAGAGCAGAAGGCCACCTATCTGCCGAAGATCGTCTCGTGCGACTGGACCGGCACGATGAACCTGACCGAGCCGCATTGCGGCACCGATCTGGGGCTGATGCGGACCAAGGCGGAACCGCAAGCGGATGGCAGCTATAAGATCAGCGGCACGAAGATTTTCATCTCGGCGGGCGAGCATGATCTGGCCGAGAATATCATTCATCTGGTGCTGGCGAAGGCTCCGGGGGGCGGCGAGGGGACGAAGGGGATTTCGCTGTTCATTGTGCCGAAGTTTCTGGTCAATGCGGATGGGTCTTTGGGCGCGCGCAATGGGGTTTCGGTCGGTAAGGTCGAAGAAAAGATGGGGATTCACGGCAATGCGACTTGCGTGATGAACTATGATGGCGCGGTGGGCTACCTGTTGGGCGATCTGCACAAGGGGATGCGCGCAATGTTCACCATGATGAACGAGGCGCGTCTTGGGGTTGGCCTGCAAGGTTATGCGGTGGCAGAGGCCGCCTATCAGAACGCTTTGGGCTATGCCAAGGACCGCTTGCAGGGCCGAGATGTGACCGGGGCGCAGAATCCGAAAGGCCCGGCTGATCCGCTGATCGTGCATCCCGATATTCGCCGCAGCCTGATGGACCAGAAAAGTTTTGTCGAAGGCGCGCGGGCGTTTACCTACTGGGCGGCCTCGATGATCGACCAGTCGGTGCGTTCGGGCGATGCGGATGCCGAGGGGCTGGTCTCGCTGCTGATCCCAGTGCTGAAAGGGTTCCAGACCGATCGTGGGTTCGAGATGGCGGTGCAAGCGCAGCAGATTTGGGGCGGACATGGTTATATTGAGGACAATGGTGTGAGCCAGTTTGTTCGCGACGCCCGTATTGCGCAGATTTATGAAGGCGCGAATGGCGTGCAGGCGCTGGATTTGGTGGGCCGCAAATTGGCGACTGATGGCGGCAAGCATGTGATGGCGTTTTTCGCTTTGATCAAAGGCTTCATCAAGGAAAATGAAGGCGACGCGCGGATGGCAGTGTATCTTGATCCGCTGAAAGCGGCGTCGAAAGATGTGCAGGCGGCGGCGATGTTTTTCATGAACAACGCGATGAAAAACCCAAATGCGGCGCTGGCGGGGTCTTATGATTTCATGACGATGATGGGGCATACTTGTCTGGGGCTGATGTGGGCCAAGATGGCAAAAGCCGCCTTTGCCGGTCTGGATGCGGGCGGCGATGCCGATTTCCTGAATACGAAACTGGCGACCGGGCGCTATTATATGCAGCGGCAACTGCCTGCGACTGCGCTGCATCTGGCGCGGATTGAATCCGGCGCTGATCCGGTGATGGCGCTGGCGGCTGAGGCGTTCTAAGCTTGCGCATAGGTCAACGGAGATAGCCCATGCCCAAACGCTTCCGCCTCACCCGCCGCTTTCCCGTTGCGATGACCGAGGACGGTTATCGCCGCCTGAAGGCTTTCGCCAAAGAGGCGGGGCTGGATGAGGGCGAGGCTTTGTCGTTTCTGTTTGAGAATTACTCATCGGTGATCAACCACGACAACCTGACGCATCGGCTGCGGCTGTTCAATTCTGAGGTGGACGCGCGCAAGACCTGATCGCTTTCACATTGGCTTAAATATCCCACGGGGGTGTGGGGGCGTGAAACCCCCACTCCGCCCTTTCCGGAGAGAGACCACGATGACCGCAAAACTTTACTGCTTTGGCGAATCCGGCAACGCCTACAAGGTGGCGCTCGCGTTGACCTTCGCCGATATGGAATGGGAGCCGGTGTTTGTTGATTTCTTCAACGGTGCCACCCGCACCCCGGAATTCCGCGCGATCAATGAGATGGGCGAAGTGCCGGTGCTGGTCGATGGCGAAACCACGCTGACGCAATCGGGGGTGATCCTGGATTATATCAGCAGCAAAACCGGCAAGCTGGGCGGCAAGTCTGCGGCAGAGCGGCGCGAGGTGTTGCGCTGGCTGTTTTGGGACAATCACAAGCTGTCGACGCAGATCGGCACCGCACGGTTTTTGGCGAATTTTGTGCCGGAAGAAAAGCGTCCTGCCGGGGTGATCCCGTTCCTGCACAGCCGTTTGAAGACATCTTACACCGTGCTGAACGGCCATCTTGAGGCGCGCAAATGGGTGGCGGGTGAGGCGATGACCATCGCTGACCTCTCACTCTGCGGCTATCTTTACTACCCCGAACCCTTCGGTTTTGACCGTGCGGATTGGCCCCATATCGACGCTTGGCTGAACCGCGTTGCGGCGGTGCCGGGCTGGAAACATCCCTATGATCTGATGCCCGGCAAACCGTCTGACCGGGTATAAGGAGGCAACATGACCGACGCTTTTATCTATGACGCCGTGCGTTCCCCGCGGGGCAAGGGTCGCCCGGATGGGGCTTTGCACGAGCTGACCTCGGTGGCGCTTTCGGCGAAGATTCTGGATGCGCTCCGCGAGCGTAATGGGCTGGAAGGCCACGTGGTCGAGGATGTGATCTGGGGCAATGTCACCCAAGTCGGCGAACAGGGTGGCTGTTTGGCACGCTCGGCGGTGCTGGCCTCGGGGTTGGATCAGTCGATCCCCGGGTTGGCGATCAACCGGTTTTGCGCCTCTGGCATGGAGGCGGTGAATTTGGCCGCCAACCAAGTGAAGGCGGGCGCAGGGGCGGCTTATATCGCGGGCGGTGTCGAGATGATGGGCCGGGTTCCGATGGGCTCGGATGGGGCGGCGATTGCGGTGGACCCGTCTTTGGCGATGAAGACCTATTTCGTGCCACAGGGGATTTCGGCAGATATTATCGCCACCGAATACGGCTTTACGCGCGAGATGGCGGATGCTTTGGCGGTGGAATCGCAGAACCGCGCGGCGATGGCTTGGGCAGAGGATCGGTTTGGCCGCTCGGTGATTGCGATCAAGGATCAGAATGGTTTGACCATTCTGGAGCGCGACGAATACATGCGGCCCGGTACCGATATGGCGACCCTCGGCGCGTTGAAACCGGCGTTCAAGGATATGGGCGAGACGATGCCCGGCTTTGATAAAATCGCGCTGATGAAATATCCGCATCTGGAGCGGATCAACCATATTCACCACGCCGGAAACTCCAGCGGGATCGTCGATGGGGCTGCGGCGCTGTTGATTGGTAATGCCGAGTTTGGTGCAGCACATGGGCTGAAGCCTCGGGCGCGGATCAGGGCGACAGCGAAGATCGGCACTGATCCCACGATCATGCTGACCGGGCCGGTGCCGGTGACCGAGAAGATCCTGCGCGATGCCGGGATGGCGATTGGCGACATTGATCTGTTTGAGGTCAACGAGGCGTTTGCTGCGGTGGTTCTGCGGTTCCAGCAGGCGTTTGATGTGGACCCGGCTTTGGTCAACGTCAATGGCGGCTCGATTGCTTTGGGGCATCCCTTGGGCGCGACGGGCGCGATCATCATCGGCACTTTGCTGGATGAATTGGAGCGTCGCGGCAAGACTGTTGGTTTGGCCACGCTGTGCATCGCCTCGGGTATGGGGGCTGCGACCATTATTGAGCGGCTCTGATCATGCCGGGGCAGGTCTTTGCCGCTTTGGGGGAAACGCTGACGCAGGCTTTGGTTGGCGGCGATTTCGCGGCCTACGCCAGCGTGATGTCGTTGCCCCTGCGGGTCATTCCGCGTGGCGATCCTGCCTATGTGTTGCACACCGAAGCCGAGTTGCGCGCGGATTTTCAACTGTACCACGACAACCTCAAAGGCCGGGGGGTGACCGATATCTTCCGGCAGGTTGTCAACATCACTGTGGTGGATCAGACGCATCTGAGGGTGCGCTGCAAGACCCACATAATGGTGCGCGCGCAGCGCATCGTTGACCCGTTCGAGACCCGGTTTCTGTTGGTCGAACAGCCAGATGGCTGGTTGATTTCGGAAATTGAAAGTGCGCGGGGGCATATTCGCTTCAGCCTTGGGCTGTCGGAAATCAAAGGCGGGGCGTTTACGCCGAAACTGGATGATGCAGGGGGAGACGATGGCGAAACTTGATCTGAGCAAAGTGCCGGTGAAAACCAGTTCGATTTACCCATCGCCCTATGCTGAGATGATGGCAGGGCGCAGCAGTTTGCGCTTGGGCGATGCCGGGGGGCTGACGCAGTTTGGCGTCAATCTGGTGATCTTGCAGCCGGGGGCTTTGTCGTCTCTGCGGCATTGGCACATGGCCGAAGATGAGTTCGTGATGGTGACGCAGGGCGAGTGCGTGCTGGTACAGGATGCGGGCGAAACGGTGATGGGCGTGGGCGATTGCGTGGCGTTTCCGGCGAATGTGCCGGATGGGCATCACTTCATCAACCGCTCGGGTGCTGTGGCGCAGTTTCTGGTGGTGGGCAGCAAAGCCAAGCGTGAGGTCGCGACCTATTCCGATGTTGATCTGGTGCTGACGGTGGAGGGCGGGCAAGCCAGCTTCGCCTATAAGGACGGCAGCACATGGGAGGGGCCACGATGATCGTTGATCCGGCGCTGGCCCCTGTTGATGACCGCGAAGGTGTCAGCACGTTGCGGCTGTCAGTGGCGGGCGGGCTTACGCAATTTGGCGCTTATGTTGAGGTTTTGGCACCCGGGGCTTGGTCTTCGGATCGGCATTGGCACTCGAATGAAGATGAGTTTCTGTTTGTGTTGGAAGGGCTTGGCTGCTTGCAGGATGATGCCGGGATGCAGGATTTGCAGCCTGGTGATGCTTTATGCTGGCGGCATGGTGCGCCGAATGGGCACCGGATTGGCAACCGCTCGGACGCAGCCCTGCGCTATCTGATCGTGGGCAGCCGGGTGTTGGGCGACGTGTGTTCCTACCCAGATTCAGGGCGCAAGCAGGTGAATACCGCGACGCAATGGCGGGTCGAGGATGCCGATGGCGTGCAGCTGCGTGGCGGCGATTTGCCTGCGGAATTGTTGGGACTGCCTGCGGTTTGGGGGCAGGACTATGATGGGTCTGTGCGCCCGAATGTGCTGCGGGCCGCTGAGCGGGCTTGGGTGTTGGAGCATGGTTATCAGCATCCGATCTTGGGCGGCGATCTCGGCGATTACTGGCATTCGGTGCTGGGCGATCTCGGCGGCCTCTCGCAGTTCGGCGTGCATCTGGAGCGGTTGCCGCCCGGTGCGCGCTCCAGCTTCCGGCATTGGCATGAGGCCGAGGATGAGTTGGTGCTGGTGCTGTCCGGCCAGCCCACGCTGATCGAAGACAGCGAAACCACGCTGAGCCCCGGCGATATGGTGTGTTGGCCTGCGGGCCAGCCCATCGGGCATCAGTTGGAAAACCGCAGTGCGGGCGATGTGGTTTATCTGACCATTGGCACCCGGCTGCCCCGTGATACCGTTCACTATCCCGATCACGATCTGATCACCCATAAAGACGGCGCGGCCCGGCGCTATACCCATGCCGATGGCCGACCCCGCAGTGCAGGAGAGCGCAAATGACCGATTTCACCATGGCCGTTGATGCCGATGGCGTGGCCACGATCACTTGGGATGTGGCGGCAAAGTCGATGAACGTGATGTCGACGGCGGCTTTTGGGCTGTTGAGCGGGCTGGTCGATCAGGCTTTGGCCGATGCGGCGGTGAAGGGGATCATTATCACCAGCGGCAAGAAGGATTTCGCCGGCGGGATGGATCTTAACGTCATTGCCGAGATGCGGGCGGGTGGGGCGCAGGCGATCTTCGACGGCGTAATGACGATGCACAAGGTGCTGCGCAAGATCGAACTGGCCGGGATGGACCCGAAGACCAAGAAGGGCGGCAAGCCGATTGTGGCGGCCCTACCCGGGACGGCATTGGGGATTGGGTTGGAGCTGCCGCTGTCGTGCCACCGCATCATCGCGGCGGATAATCCGAAGGCGAAGATCGGTCTGCCCGAGATCATGGTGGGGATTTTTCCCGGCGCAGGTGGCACAACGCGGCTAGTGCGCAAGCTGGGCGCGATGATGGCGGCGCCGTTCCTGTTGGAGGGCAAGCTGTCTGATCCGAAAGCGGCGAAGGCGGCTGGACTGATTGATGAGGTGGTGGCACCTGAGGCGTTGCTTGCCCGCGCGAAGGAATGGGTTCTGGGCGCGAAAGACACCGATCTGATCAAGCCGTGGGACGACAAGGGTTACAAGATGCCCGGCGGCGCACCCTATCATCCGGCGGGGTTCATGACCTTCGTTGGGGCAAATGCGATGGTGCTGGGCAAGACCATGGGGGTTTATCCTGCGGCCAAGGCTTTGCTGAGTGCGGTCTATGAGGGCGCTTTGGTGCCGTTTGACGTGGCGTTGCGGATTGAGGCGCGCTGGTTCACTTCCGTGCTGCTCAACCCGTCGTCTTCGGCGATGATCCGCAGTCTGTTCATCAACAAAGAGGCGCTGGAGAAAGGCGCGAACCGGCCCTCGGTGGCCGATCAATCGGTGAAAAAGCTGGGCGTGATTGGCGCGGGGATGATGGGGGCCGGGATCGCCTATGTCGCGGCCTTGGCGGGGATTGAGGTGGTGCTGATTGATGCCGCACAAGACAGCGCGGATCGCGGCAAAGCCCATTCGGCGGACCTATTGGACAAGGGTATTCAGCGCCGCAAGGTAACGGTGGAGAAGAAAGCCGAAGTGTTGGGGCGGATTTTGGCCACCACGGATTATGCGGCGCTGAAGGGTTGCGATCTGGTGGTTGAGGCGGTGTTTGAAGACCCGAAGGTGAAGGCCGAGGTAACGGCAAAGGTTGAGGCGGCGGTGGGGGCGGAGTGCATCTATGCCTCCAACACCTCAACCCTGCCGATCTCAGCGCTGGCGAAGGCCTCGGTGCGGCCTGAACAGTTTATTGGCATCCATTTCTTTAGCCCGGTGGACAAGATGAACCTCGTTGAGATCATCCGGGGCAAGCAGACCGGGGATCGCGCGGTCGCCAAGGCGCTCGATTTCGTCCGCGCCATCCGCAAAACCCCCATTGTGGTGAATGACGCGCGGTTCTTCTACGCCAACCGCTGCATCATCCCCTATATCAACGAAGGCATCCGCATGGTCGCCGAAGGGGTGGAGCCTGCGCTGATCGAGAATGCCGCGAAGCTGGTCGGGATGCCGCTCGGCCCGCTGCAACTGGTCGATGAAACCTCGATTGATCTGGGGGTGAAGATCGCCAAGGCCACGAAAGCGGCGATGGGCGATGCCTACCCGGATGGCGCGGTCGATGCAGTGCTGTTCTGGATGGCGGATCAGGGCCGGATGGGCAAGAAGGCCAACGCGGGGTTCTATGCTTATGATGCGGCGGGTAAGCGTGAAGGGCTGTGGGACGGATTGGCGGCTGAGTATCCGCATGTTGCCGACCCGGACCTCGCCACCGTGCAGCACCGCTTGCTGATGGCGCAGGTGCTGGAAGCGGTGCGCGCACTGCAGGAAGGCGTATTGACCGACATCCGCGAGGGCGATGTCGGCGCGATCCTTGGCTGGGGCTTTGCGCCGTGGTCGGGCGGGCCGTTCTCGTGGCTGGATATCATCGGGGCTGCGCGCGCGGTGGAGATTTGCGAGAAGCTGGTGGCAGAGTTTGGGCCGCGGTTTGAAGCTCCTGCCCTGCTGCGCGAGATGGCGACCAAGGGCGACAGCTTTTACGGGCGGTTTGGCGCACAAAAGGCGGCCTAATCTGGGTCGAAACGGTAGCCAAAGCGGATGATATCCTCGGCGCTGATTTGCGAGATCAGATCGGCGTCGGCATCCGAATAAAACCCGCGCCAGTCGCGGGCGCGATCCGAGGCATTGGCTTGCGGCAAGGGCAGCAGGCGGAAGCCTAAGTGCGCTTCGAAGGGCGCCAGATCGGTATCGAGATGTTCCAGCCGCGCGTAAAGGCTGGCGCGCTCAAACCCCAAACGGTCGCGCATATAGGCAGTGTAGGGCCAGAGGCTGAAGGCAGTGCGGGTCTGGGCATGGTTCAGGAAACCACTGAAATCATGCGACTTTGCCAGGCCCACGGCAGGGTGGGCAAAGTTCTGCCCGCGCAACCAGTGGTAATAGCTGACGGCGCGATCCCACGGGTTGCGCACCAAGGTCAGGGTGAAGAAATCGGCAATCTCATTATCCGTGGCAAGGCCCGCGATATCGGACAGCGTTGAGTGTTTCCAGAGCCGCCCCGCCGATTTCACCCCCTGCAGCCGCGCCTTGCGCGCCCGCGCCTTGGGGGTGTCGCCGATCAGGATATCATCCTTCATCGCGCGATCTTCCAAAGCAAGGCTCAGCGCGGTGCCGCCGGTTTTGGGGATATGCACGAAGATGAAGCGCCGCCCGCGGGAGATGATCATGGTATGACCTGTACGAGGGGGCCGTTCTTGTGGGCAGCCATTCGACAGGAAAGCGCCGCCCCAGTGCGTGTTCTGATCTGTCTCAAACCGTGCGTCCGGCTTTGGCGCTTGGATTTGCTCTTTTGAAAAATACTCCCGCCGGAGGCTTCTGACCTTGGCCACAGAGCCTCCGGCAGGGATATTTGAGCGCAGAGGATGACCATGGCGCTAGACCTGGTTGGGCAGCGGTTGCCCGTCCAGATATGCGATCAGATTGGCGACGGCCATCATGCCCATCGCGGTGCGGGTTTCCAGAACGGCGGTGCCAAGATGGGGCAGCAGGGTGACGTTTTCCAAACCCAGCAGGGCGGGGGTGATCTGCGGTTCGTTTTCATAGACATCGAGGCCCGCGCCCGCGATCTGGCCGGTTTTCAGGGCGGTGGCGAGGGTTGTTTCATCGACCACATCGCCACGCGCGATGTTGATCAGGATGCCATGCGGGGCCATTTGCGCCAAGGCTTCGGCATTGATCAAATGGCGCGTGGCGGGGCCGCCGGGGACGGCGATCACCACGAAATCGGCTTGCAGGACTTCGAGCATGGAGACCTGCTGCGCGGGGACGCCTGCATCTGTGGCAGAGCGGTTGTGGTAGATCACTCGCATGCCAAAGCCATAGTGGCAGCGCTGTGCAATGGCACGGCCAATGCGGCCCATGCCGATGATGCCGACGCATTTGCCTGAGACTGGTGCGCCGAGCATTTGTGTGGGGTGCCAGCCCTGCCATTGGCCTGCGCGCAGCATCCGCTCGCCCTCACCTGCGCGCCGGGCGGTCATCAGCAGCAGCGTCATCGCCACATCGGCGGTGGCATCGGTGACCGCGCCGGGAGTGTTGGTGACGGCGATGCCAAGTGCAGCGGCGGCCTTGGTGTCGATATGGTTGAAGCCAACGCCGAAATTGGCGAGCAATTTCGCCCTTGGGGTGGGCACCTCGGCGAAGGCCTCGGCTTTGAACAGATCGCCCAAAGTTGGCAGCACCACGTCGTAATCGGTGAGGGCGACGCGCAGTTCGGACGCGTCAAGCGGCAGGGTGCTGGCGCGCGCCGTCACCTCAAAACGGGCGCGGGCGGCTTGCATCACCGGATCGGGCAAGGGACGGGTGATCAGCAGTTTCATCAGAATAACCTTCCTCCCAAGGGCACATCTTGACCGGGGCCTATCAGCACGACCTCCCCCGCCGCATCGGGCAGGCCAAGCACCAGCACTTCCGAGATCACCTTGCCGATCTGGCGTGGTGGAAAATTGACCACCGCCAGCACCTGCCGCCCGATCAGTGCCTCTGGCGTGTAGTGTTTGGTGATCTGGGCCGAGGAGCGTTTCTCGCCAATCCCGGGACCAAAATCGAGCCACAATTTATAGGCGGGCTTGCGTGCCTCGGGGTAGGCTTCGGCGCGGGTAATGCGGCCGACGCGGATGTCGACCTTCTCGAAGTCGGGATAGGTGATCTGGCTAGAGGCGTCGGTCATTTGCCCAGCTCCCTGCCCCGGTCAGTGGCGGCTTTGACGGCGCGCTGAAGCAAAGCGGGAAAGCCGGTTTCAGGGTCCATCAGCACCGCGAGGGCTGCGGCTGTCGTACCCCCCGGAGAGGTGACGTTGATGCGCAACTGGCTGGCGGGCTCAGTGGACTGATAGGCGAGTTCACCTGCGCCGCAAACGGTCGCACGCGCCAGTTTCATCGCGATTTCTGGCGACAAACCCTCGGCCTCACCCGCCGCCGCCATCGCCTCGATCAGATGGAACACATAGGCCGGACCAGAGCCGGACACGCCAGTCACCGCGTCAATCTGATGCTCGCCGTCGAGTTCGACCACCTGCCCCACCGCCAGCATCAACTGATGCGCCAAAGCCAGCCCCGCAGCCCCCGCATAAGCGTTGGCGCAGATGCCGGTGATGCCGCGGCCGACCATCGCCGGGGTGTTCGGCATGGTGCGCACGATCGGGGTCCGCTCGCCCAAAGCCGCCTCGAACGTAGCAATCGAGGTGCCTGCAGCAATCGACACGAACAGCGTCGTGCCATTGCCCAAGGCTTGCAGGGCGGGCAAGGCCGCGCCCATCATCTGCGGCTTGACGGCGAGCAAAGCGACAGCTGGGGCTGGCGGCATGCCTTGGTTGAGATGCACGCCGCTGGATTTCAGCCAATCGGTCGGATGCGGCTCGATCACCCATACGCTCGTTGCAGGCACCCCCGCCGCCAACCATCCGGTCAGCAGCGCCGTCCCCATCTTGCCACACCCCAGCAGAACCAGCCCATCGCGGGCCACCACATCCAGCACCATCGAAAACTCCCCTTTTACGGAGAGGTTAGTGCGGTTTGCGAGGACATTGAATCGGAAATAGCACTGGGGATACAGAAACTGCGGACACCGCCATTGCAACCCAGATCAGGCTCGCCCGTAAGCCTCGGCAATCGCGACTTTCATGGCATCGGCGGGGGATTTATCGGCCCAGGACACCAGTTGGAACGCTGGATAAAACCGCTCAGACGCGGTGATCGCGCCGGAAATCAGCCGATCAATCTGCTCGGGCGCCACCATTTGCCCGCCCGCAAGGCAGAGGCCATAGCGGAACACCATCAGCTTTTGTTCGGCCCAATAGGTGAACGCCCCAGTCCAAACCATATCGTTGCAGCGGTTCAGCACATCATAAAGGGCTGCCATTTTATCGGTTGGCGGCTCCATTTCAAAGGTGCAGATCAGGCGGAGCGTTTCGTCCTGCGCCGACCACGCGAGGGTCAGCGCGTAGGTGCGCCACTGGCCCTCAACCGCCATCGCGATCTGGTCATCGGTGACGCGGTCAAACTCCCAATCATGGTGGGCAGCCAGATTTTCCACGATGTCGATCGGATGAAGATCGTCACTCAGCAGGTAATCTTCAGAAAATGACATGGGCTGGCCTCACTATAAAGCCCCAGTGACGATACCGTCCCCTATGGGCTGGGCGCCCGGCAACCAACAGCGTAACCCGGCATTGCCCTTACTAGATATAGTGTGGCTATGGGGGAAGCCTGTAAAGAGGATTCTGGAGAAATCTTCTGTGGACAAATTGTTTGTGTGTGGCGTGTGTGGCGTGACAGCAGAGTTGGCAGAGTTTGACAGCAGAGTTGGCAGCAGAGCGATTTTCGGGTTTTAGGCAAGCGGTCAATGGCATAACAGCTCATCTCATTTCCGATTTCCCACCTACAAGAATGTCAAAAATCAGAAAAGCATGTCGCCCCGTCCCCAGCGCCAGTCTCATTTAACGGGGGTCTTAAGCTCGGTTAAAGGGTCTTTACACCGAACCGCCGCACATG
>NZ_LGIC01000091.1 GCF_001294535.1 Cypionkella psychrotolerans
CGGTCTTCATATCCTCGACCGTCGCGCGCTTGCGCCACTTCGCCACCGTCTTGGGGTTGATGCCCAGTCCTCGGCTCAGCTGCGCGAGCGAAGCTTGTGATCGCTGTATTGCGGCTCTGACGGCGTGCGCCTCTCGGCGAATGCATGCATTCACCCGCCGGGCAACGGGATCGTGGCGCTCCCGGGACAAACCTGTCCCATGTTGCTTCCTTCCATGCCTGAGAAAGGATCGCACCATCAAACCGTGGAATCAAACAAAGACGCTCTACAACCGCTGGAAGCGGTGGAGCGAGATGGGGGGGCTTCGCCCGGATCATGGAGGGCCTCGCGTCCGAGGCTGCGGAACGCAAGACCACCATGATCGATGCGACCTATCTGAAAGCGCACCGCACGGCCTCCAGCCTGCGCGTGAAAAAGGGGGGCGCGGACGGGCCACCGGGCGCACGAAAGGGGGGCTGAACACCAAGAGCTCCATGCCATCGCCGATGCCAAGGGACGGCCGTTGAAGTTCTTCATGACCGCAGGCGACCCTCTCGGCGATGCAAGCATCGCCTGCCGGGCAACGGGTCAGCGATTACAGCAGGTGCTGCGGCCCTGCTGGGCCACATGCCGAAGGCAGAGTGACTTCTGGCCGACCGAGGGTATGACGCGGATTGGTATCGAGAAGCTTTGAAAGACAAAGGGATACGGGTTTGCATCCCTGGCAGCAAGAGCCGCAGGAAGAAAGTCCGCTTCGACCGCCGCCGCTACAAACGACGTGACCTGCTCCCCGGAAACGCCCTCATTTTAATGTAGAGTCTGCCCAACCCAGAAGGAGCAGACGAATGCGAAAGAGCCGTTTCACCGAGACCAGATTATTGGGATGATCAAAGAGCAGGAAGCCGGGCTGACTGTGGCAGAGGTCTGCCGCAAGCGCGGCATCAGCCCCGCGAGTTTTTACAAGCTGAAGGCCAAATATGGCGGGACGGACGTGTCTGATGGCCGACGCCTTAAGCAGCTTGAGGACGAGAACGCAAAGCTCAAGCGGCTTGTGGCGGACACGATGCTGGACGTTGTCGTGCTGAAAGACCTGCTGGGAAAGCGCTGACGACACCTGCCCAGCGGCGCGAAGCGGCGATCAAGGCGCTGCGGGACCACAAAATCTCGCAGCGTCGGGTCTGCGACCTGGTTGGTGTCGACCCCAAGACCGTGCGGTGCGCCCGCCCGCCTGATCATGCGGATGCGGGCGTCTTTGCGGTCAGCACTTCGCCTTGAGCGCCTACATGATGGCTTCGGCCCGCTGATCATCAAACTCGATCAATTCGGCACCGCCACCATCCGCGCCATGATCATCATCGCCACAACCGATTACAGCGCCGCAGAGCGCTTTCTCGCCTCGATCAGCACAGAACCCCTGCACACCTAACGGCCTATCGCTTCGTCTTCTGCATCCTGAATTGGGGGGGTGGCGGGTTATGACGATGTGGTTCGCCATCGCTGCAATAATCGCCGTTGCATCAATCCAGACCATCTTGAGATTGGCTCTAGGGGGGAGAACCTTCAGGATGAACGGGACTTTGCGGCAAACGGGGTGGATTTCGGTCTGCTCTGATTACCGTTCCACTGGCCCCCGCCGCCGCCAAACCCCGTCACCCATTCCACCCGCACTGGGGCATCGCTTGGGGCAGTTCCGCCAACAACTGCCCCATGGACTGCTTGAATTGCAGTGAAGCACTCCGGTCAGGGTAGTTCTGTCTCGCCCGCCAATCTTACCAGCTTGATCTCTGACAGTGCTGCTGCATAGGCTTTGTCCGCTGCCGTTTCTGCCACCTTGATGCCCCTGCTTGCTCGGGTTCAACATGTGGGGCGGCGGCGGGTGGGTCAAGCCAACATTCGGGCATTTTCCTCCTTGACGCCCCCCGGCGCATCCCTTAGCAAGCGGGCAATCGCGCGGTGGTAGCTCAGTTGGTTAGAGTACCGGCCTGTCACGCCGGGGGTCGCGGGTTCGAGCCCCGTCCACCGCGCCATTTCAAAAATTTCCACAGAAATTTTAGCCTGTATATGTGCTTGCGGCGTTTACCTGCTGCATTGGTTTGAGCGGGGGTTTGCACCCCCGCACCCCGCAGAATATTTAAGCCAGTATGAAAGCAAATTTTAGCTAAGTTTGAGCCAAGTGATCTACAGTTTCAGCCGGTAGCGGACATGGCCGTCGCTGGGGGTGAAGCTGTCGTAGAGGCGGCGGGCGGTCGCGTTGCCCTCATCGGTGTGCCAGTAGAGGCGCTGCCAGCCGTTGGCTTTGGCGAGGGCTGCGAGGTCTTTGATCAGCGCGCGGCCGACGCCTTTGCCGCGCGCGTCGGGGCTGACGAACAGATCTTCCAGATAGCAATCTTCGCCGATCACCCAAGTCGAGGGGTGGTGGAGGTGGATGGCAAAGCCCAAAACTGCGTCGCCTTCCACGGCCAAACGGATTCGCATCGGGCTGGCCGGGTCATGCGCGCGGGCCCAAGTGTTGGCGGTGACTTCGGGGGCGAGATCGACCTTGTAATAGGCCAGATACTGCGCCCAAAGCCCGCGCCATGCGGCCGCGTCCTCCGGGGTGGTATTGCGGATTTGAACAGTCATTTCAGGGCCTTCCGGTTGGGCGATCACGGGGGAATCTCGCAGTTTTCACAGGGTTTCACAAGGCGGTGCCCCCGGATTTCCTTTTGATTTTGCGGGTGTATAACCCTCGTTGAAGCCGGGATCTGCCGGACGGAATAGCTTCCGCCGACGCGACAGACCGAGACGGTTTCGACACAAGGCCGAAGGGGTGCGCCCCCGGTCCAAAATTCGGAGTTACGCAGATGCGTGCTTACATGCTTCCCGCAGCGATCATTTTGTCCATTGGTTCGGCCTCATTGGCGATGGCCGCTGGCACCACCACGGATGGGGTGATCAAATCGCTGGATATGAAAACCAACACCATCACGCTGGCGGATGGCACGGCCTATATGCTGCCGAAAGGCTTCAAGGATCCGGGGCTGAAGGTGGGCGAAAAGGTCGCGGTGGTCTGGGATCTGAAGGGCAAGATCCACGAGGCATCGGCGGTGAGTATCGTTAAAAGCTGAGACTGGCCGCAGGGCTGGGGGGAACGGGGGCCAGCTGGCCCCCGTTTTTTTATGTGAGTTTCGCGAGGATGCGCGCCCAAGAGCGGATGCCTTTGTGGAAACATTCGAGATCGTATTTCTCGTTCGGGGAGTGGATCTGGTCGTTGTCACGGCCAAAGCCGATCAGCATCGCGTCCATATCCAGATAGGTTTTGAAATAGCCCGCGATGGGGATCGAGCCGCCGCAGCCGATATAGGCCGCGGGCTTGCCCCATTCTTGGCCCAAAGCCAACCGTGCAGCTTCGAAAGCCGGATCCTCAATCGACATCACACTGGCCCCGCCCGCACCGTGGCCTTTCCATTCAACACGGCAATCCGCGGGCAGTTGCGCCTCGACCCAAGTGCGGAAACTCTTGCGGATCGCATCGGCATCTTGATCGCCCACTAGACGGAACGAGACTTTCGCATGGGCCTGCGCGGGCAGCACGGTTTTGAAGCCGTCACCGGTATAGCCGCCCCACATGCCGTTGATTTCCGCTGTGGGGCGCGACCACAGCATTTCCAGCGGCGTGCGGTCTTGTTCGCCGATGGGAATCGACAGGCCAACGTCGCCGAGGAATTTCGCGTGATCGAAGGCGAGGGATTGCCATTGCGCGCGGATGTTGTCGGGCAGTTCGGTGACGCCATCGTAGAAGTTCGGGATGACAATGCGCCCGGTGGCGTCGGTCATATTGCCAAGGATTTTCGACAGAATTTTGATCGGGTTTGCCGCAGCCCCACCGTAAGAGCCGGAATGGAGGTCTTTGTTGGCGGCGTGGATGGTGAGTTCTTCGCCCAACAACCCGCGCAGCATGGTGGTGATGGCGGGGGTGTTGTCGTCAAACAACCCGGTGTCGCAGATCAGCGCGATGTCGGCTTTCAGCTCGGCGGCGTTTTCCTGCATGAACGGGATCAGGCTAGGCGAGCCCGATTCTTCCTCGCCCTCAAGAAAGATCGTCAGCTTGCCGGGCAGGGTGCCGTGGATGGCTTTCCAGGCGCGGCAGGCTTCCAGAAAGGTCATCAACTGGCCTTTGTCGTCGGACGCGCCGCGAGCGCGGATCACTTTTCCGGCAGCAGTGTCCTGGATTTCAGGATCGAACGGGTTACGGTCCCACAGGTTCAGCGGATCGACGGGCTGCACGTCGTAATGGCCGTAAAACAGCAGGTGTTTGTCGCCTTTGCCGCCGTGTGCCACCACCATCGGATGGCCGGGGGTGGGGCGGGAGGCTGCTTCAAAGCCTAAAGATTTCAGATATTCGACCAGCCAGTCGGCGGCTTTGGCGCATTCGGCCTTGTAGGCAGGGTCGGTCGAAATCGACGGGATGCGCAAAAGCTCTAGCAGGCGGTCCAGCGCCTCTGGCAGATCGGTGTCGATGCGGGACAGGACGGCATCCAAGCTCATCGGGCTCTCCTTGATATATCGGCGATTATTGGCGAGGCGGAGCCTAACAGGACGGGGGGGACTGTCCAGTGGCGGCGGGCTGCGCTAGAAAGCCTGAAATTCAGGCAGCCGGAGACGTGGCATGATGAAATATTTAGGGGTTGGCGTAGCATTGGCGCTCGGGTTGGCGACAGCGGGTGCCGCGGAAGCGGTCAAGACAGAAACGGGCGTTTTGGGCAGTTCCAGCATCACCCTGCATCTGCAACCGTTTCTGACCGAGGCAGAGGTGAGCACGTTGCGGGTGGTGATGACCAACCCGGATGCGCTGGCGATTTTCGTGCCCGACAGCAGCAAAGGTTTTGCCGCGCTGGCTGTCTCGCCGGATGACGGGTTCCTGCCTGCGGGTGCGCCAGCGGCTTCCGCGCAGGCAATCGGCGGTTTGCCGGATGCCGCGTCGGCGGCGAAAGATGCGCTGGCGGCCTGTGATAAATTGCGTAAGGGTGAGGCCGCTTGCGTGCTGGTGCTGGAGATTGCACCGAAGGGCTGATCCGATGGCGTGGCAAAATGCCGTCTTTCGCCCGAGGCTGGTTTGACGCACATCAAGGTATCTTGTGGCCATATGTTTTAGCAGGGCTGCAAGATGATGGAGAAGATGATGAATTACGAAGCCGCCCTTGATACCGCGATTGGCCGTTTGCATGACGAGGGCCGCTATCGCACGTTCATCGACATCGAGCGCCGCAAGGGCGCTTATCCGCATGCGATCTGGCGCAAGCTGGACGGGACCGAGGCCGATATCACGGTGTGGTGCGGCAATGATTATCTCGGCATGGGGCAGCATCCGGTGGTTTTGGCCGCGATGCACGAGGCTTTGGATGCGACCGGGGCAGGCTCGGGCGGTACGCGGAACATCTCTGGCACCACAGTCTATCACAACCAGTTGGAGGCGGAGCTCGCCGATCTGCACGGCAAGGAAGCGGCTTTGGTGTTCACCAGCGCTTATATTGCCAATGACGCGACGCTTTCGACTTTGCCCAAGCTGTTCCCCGGCCTGATCATTTATTCCGATGCGCTGAACCATGCCTCGATGATCGAAGGTGTGCGCCGCAATGGTGGGGCTAAACGGGTGTTCCGGCACAATGATGTGGCGCATCTGCGGGAATTGTTGGCGGCGGATGATCCGGCAACGCCGAAGCTGATCGCGTTCGAGTCGATCTATTCGATGGATGGCGATTTCGGCCCGATCAAAGCGATCTGCGATCTGGCGGATGAGTTCAACGCGCTGACCTATATCGACGAGGTTCACGCCGTGGGCATGTACGGCCCGCGCGGCGCGGGGGTGGCGGAACGTGATGGGTTGATGGGGCGAATCGATATCATCAACGGCACTTTGGCCAAGGCTTATGGGGTGTTTGGCGGCTATATTGCTGCAACTGCGAAGATGGTCGATGCGGTGCGGTCCTATGCGCCGGGGTTCATATTCACCACCTCTTTGCCGCCTGCGGTGGCGGCGGGGGCTGCGGCCTCGGTACGGTATCTTAAAACGGCGCAACACCTGCGCGATGCGCAGCAAACCAATGCCAGCATTCTCAAGCTACGGTTGCGCGGGCTGGGCCTGCCGATCATCGACAATGGCACTCATATTGTGCCTGTTCATGTTGGCAACCCCATCCATTGCAAGATGCTGTCCGACATGCTGCTGGAGCAGTTTGGCATTTACGTGCAGCCGATCAACTTCCCGACGGTGCCGCGCGGCACCGAACGGCTGCGGTTTACGCCGTCTCCGGTGCATGATTCGCGGGCGATTGACGCAGTTGTGATGGCGATGGACTCGCTTTGGGGGCAGTGTGCGCTGAATCGTGCCGAAGCTGTGGCGTAAATGTCTTTCTGCACATGCAGAATCGCTTGCCCCGTGCTAGGTTTTGCCCAATAGACAAAATATGAGTCGCCCTTAAGGGTGGCAGGGATATCGGGGCAGAAATGGGGCTCAGCGCATGATCGGGCGGAGAGTGAAAACTCCGGCAGCTGAAGCGGACAAGCCGAAAGGCTTTGACGATTTTGAGCTGCGCTTGGGCGACCTGATGCGGGGCGAGCGCGCCACGCTGGGCAAATCGCTTCTGGATATTCAGCGCGAGTTGAAGATCAAGGCCACCTATATAGCCGCGATTGAAAATGCCGATGTGTCGGCGTTTGAAACTCCGGGTTTTATCGCAGGCAACGTGCGATCTTATGCGCGTTATCTGGGCATGGACCCGGATTGGGCATTTGCCAAATTCTGCCGTGAGGCGAATTTCGAAGTCGCGCATGGCATGTCGGCGGCGGCATCTTCGGTGTCGATGACGGCTTTGCGGGCGCGGCAAGTGGCGAATGAGGGCCGCGAAAGCTTTGGCGATCTGAACACCGCGTTCATTCCGCGCAGCGAAGGCCTGTTTGCACGGGTCGAGCCGGGGGCGATTGGCTCGCTGGCGGTGCTGGTCGCGTTGATTGGCGCGCTAGGCTATGGCGGCTGGTCGGTGTTGCAAGAAGTGCAGCGCGTTCAGCTTTCCCCGGTTGAGCAGGCTCCGGTGGTGGTGGCTGAGTTGGACCCGCTGGCGGGCGTGAAAGCGGCACCCGAACAAGTGGCGGATGCGGGCACCGATGCGCAGGCAGGCAGCGATCAGTTGGATCGGCTGTATCAGCCCGAGGCGTTGGAGGCTCCGGTGCTGACAGCACGCGATGGCCCGATTGGCACGATCAATCCGCGCGCGGCTGGCGTGCTGACGGCGGATGCAGGCGTGGCGCCCACGGCGCAGGACAGCTTGCAAGCGGCGATTGACGATACGGTGCAGGTTGTGGCCGAGGCCAAACCCGGCGTCGAAGTGCTGGCGGTGCGGCCGTCTTGGGTGCGCGTCTCGGCTGCCGATGGCACGGTGTTATTTGAGAAAATCCTTGATGCGGGCGAGCGCTATGCGGTGCCGCCGTTGCAACAGGCGGCTTTGCTGCGCTCGGGCAATTCGGGGTCGATCTATTTCGTGGTGAACGGCAAGACCTACGGCCCGGCAGCGCCCGGTGCGCAGGTGATCAAGAATGTGGCACTGTCTGCAGAAGCGTTGACGGCGGGCTATCAGACGGCTGATATTTCAGGCGATGCTGATCTGGCGCAGTTTGTGAATGTGGCCGATGCAAGCGTGCCTGCCGCGCCTGTAGCGCCCTCGGAATAAGCCAAATACCCAAAGTTGATGCGGCTTTTGGCCCCGGGCGGTTGCTCCGGGGCTTTGGCTTGTCTATCTAAGGGGCAGCTTAAAGGAGCCCGCCATGACCCATAATCCGATCCGCCCTTGGCGCAACATCGAACGGCGGGTGTCGCGGCAGATCCGCGTTGGCAAGGTCTTGGTCGGCGGCGATGCGCCGATTTCGGTGCAGACGATGACCAACACTCTGACCACCGATGTCGCGGCGACGATTGAGCAGATTCAGCGCTGTGCGGTGGCCGGCGCGGATATTGTGCGGGTCTCGACCCCGGATGAGGGCAGCACCTTTGCGTTGCGGGAAATCGTGCGGGAAAGTCCGGTGCCGATCGTCGCCGACATCCATTTCCACTATAAACGCGCGATTGAAGCCGCCGAGGCGGGGGCGGCCTGTCTGCGCATCAACCCTGGCAATATCGGTAATGCGCAACGGGTGCGCGATGTGGTGCAGGCGGCGAAGGATCACGGCTGCTCAATCCGCATTGGGGTCAACGCCGGGTCGTTGGAAAAGCATCTGCTGGATAAATATGGCGAACCCTGCCCGGATGCGATGGTGGAAAGCGGCATGGATCATATCCGGCTGCTGCTGGACAATGATTTCCACGAGTTCAAGATTTCTGTGAAGGCGTCAGACGTGTTCATGGCTGCCGCAGCTTATCAGCAACTGGCGATGGCCACCGATGCACCGATTCATCTTGGGATTACTGAGGCCGGGGGGCTTGTGTCTGGCACGGTGAAATCGGCGATTGGGCTTGGCAATCTGCTCTGGTCAGGGATTGGCGATACCATTCGGGTCAGCCTCTCGGCCGATCCGGTCGAGGAGGTCAAGGTCGGCTTTGAGATTCTGAAATCGCTTGGCCTGCGCCATCGCGGCGTGACGATCATCTCTTGCCCCTCCTGCGCGCGGCAGGGGTTTGATGTGATCAAGACGGTTTCGGCGCTGGAGGATCGCTTGGCGCATATCACCACGTCTTTGAGCCTGTCGATCATCGGTTGCGTGGTGAATGGGCCGGGAGAGGCGTTGATGACCGATATTGGCTTCACCGGCGGCGGGGCGGGGTCAGGCATGGTCTATCTCGCGGGCAAGCAGCATCACAAACTGGGCAACGAAGGTATGGTCGATCACATCGTCGAGCTGGTTGAGAAAAAGGCGGCGGAGATTGAGGCGGCGGAGGCTGAAGCCGCTCAACCTGTTTAAGCCTGCGCTCTTGGCCTCTGGCGAGCGGGGGTTTCACACCCCCGCGCTGCATTGCTGAAGCAGCAATGCAGCTTCCCCCGTGGGATATTTGTGCACAGAGGATGGCAATTTTAGATAAATTTTAGAGGCTTAGCTTTTCCGCTCGGACGCGACGATCTGTTGCATGCCGTCCAACGGCACATAGCCGCGCAGCATTTGGCTGTCGATCACGAAGGTCGGCGTGCCGCTGATCGCCATTTTGGTGCCAAGCTCTTGATTGGCCGCGATCACGGCGCTGACTTCGGGCGAAGCCATTTTGTCGAGCACGGGTTTCGCGTCAAAGCCCAGATCTGTTGCAAGGCGGCCCAAGGTTTCGGCATCGGGGGCACCGCGCAGGGTGATCAGCGCGTCGTGGGCTTTCTTATAGGCGTCGTTGCCGTGCAGTTGCAGCACCGCGATGGCAAAGCGGGCGGAGGTGACG
Source organism: Cypionkella psychrotolerans (assembly GCF_001294535.1). GTDB lineage: Bacteria > Pseudomonadota > Alphaproteobacteria > Rhodobacterales > Rhodobacteraceae > Cypionkella > Cypionkella psychrotolerans. The sequence goes on from NZ_LGIC01000091.1 coordinate 9,371, forward strand.
GAATCGTCGCCCAAGATCGGGTATTCCTTCAGCACCAGACGGATGTTGCCGTCGGCTTTCACCAGATCTTCGACCTCTTGATAGGCCTTGCGGCAATAGCCACAGCGGTAATCCATGAATTCGACCATGGTGATATCGCCATCGGGATTGCCGCCAACCCATGAGGCTTGATCGGCGAAAAGGTCAGCTTTGTGGTCGATCACCAACTGCTTGTCGCTGGCCTGCTCGGCCTGCGCTTGACGGTCTTGCAGCACGTTCATTGCCTCGACCAGCACTTCGGGGTTCTCGATCAGATAGGCTTTGACCTCGGCGCGGAACGCGGTGCGCTCGGACTCGGTCATTGAGTCGATGCCTCCGGCGAGGCTGGGGGCGGCAAGGGTACAGGTCAGCAGGGCAGCAATCAGGGGCAGGCGCATCAGGGAACCTCGGGCTGGGCCGGACGGGTCGGCCGGGGTTGACGAACGCCTTGTAGGCGGGACTATTGGGCACAACAATAGGGGCAGGGTGATGGATAGATCAAGCCGGGGTCAGGTTGATCCCTTCATTGTGATGGATATGGTGGCGGAAGCCGCCGCCTTGGAGACTTTGGGGCGGCGGATTATTCATATGGAGGTGGGGCAGCCGTCCACTCCGGCACCGCAGGGCGCGATTGCGGCGCTGTCGGCGCGGATGGGGACCGAGGCTTTGGGCTATACCGTGTCGCTTGGTATCCCGGAATTGCGGGCGGGTATCGCGGCATTATATCAACGCTGGTATGGGGTTACGCTGAACCCTGAGAGGGTGATTGTCACCGCAGGCTCATCCGGCGCGTTCCTGCTGGCTTTTACGGCGCTGTTTGAGGCAGGAGATCGGGTGGGCCTCGGCGAGCCGGGGTATCCATCGTATCGGCAGATTTTGAAGGCGCTGTCTTTGCAGCCGGTGGGCATTGCGACGCGGGCGGAGAACCGCTTGCAGCCAGTGCCGGAGGATTTGGCGGGGGTCGAGATGAAGGGGCTGATCGTGGCCTCGCCAGGGAATCCGTCGGGGACGATGCTGTCCAAATCCGCCTTGGCCGATCTGATCGGATATGCGCATCAGCGGGAGATCAGCTTTGTCTCGGATGAGATTTACCACGGGCTGCATTACGGCGAGCGGGCGCATTCGGCGCTGGAGATCAGCGATGATGTCTATGTGATCAACTCGTTTTCGAAGTATTTCAGCATGACCGGCTGGCGGGTGGGCTGGATGGTGGTGCCAGAGGATCATATTCGCACGGTCGAGCGGTTGGCGCAGAACATGTTCATCTGCGCGCCGCATGTGTCTCAGGTGGCGGCACTGGCTGCGCTGGATTGCGTCGAGGAGATGGAGGCCAATCGTGCGGTTTATGCCGAGAACCGTCGGTTGATGCTGGAAGGTCTGCCGCGCGCGGGGTTTGACAAGATCGCGCCGCCGGATGGGGCGTTTTATATCTATGCCGATGTCAGCGACTTCACCGATGACAGCTTGGGCTTTGCGCGCGATATTCTGCACAAGGCAGGGGTGGCGGTGACGCCGGGGTTGGATTTTGACCCGGTGCGCGGCGCGCAGACCTTGCGGTTTTCCTATGCGCGCGGCACGGCGGATATTGTCGAAGGGCTGGAGCGATTGGCCGCGTATATGGCGCAAAGGTGAGTTCCTTTTTGCCTCCGGCGGGGATATTTAGGCCAAGATGAAAGCGCTTTTTAGTCTTATCTTACTGATCTGCGCGCTGGCCTTTGCGGGCCAGGGTCGGGCGCAGCAATTGTCGGGTTTGGCGAAATTTAACCCCGGCGCGTCTGAAATTGCAGACGCGGGATCGGGTGTGCAGATTGATCTTGGCCTCTCGCAAGCGGTGCCGTGGCGGGTGCGGGTGCTGGATGATCCGGCGCGGCTGGTGGTGGATTTCCGCGAGGTGGATTGGACCGGGCTGGCTGATATGCCCTTGGACAGCAAAGCGGTTGTGGCCTTGCGGGCCGGGGTGTTTCGCCCCGGCTGGTCGCGGTTGGTGATCGAGCTTGCGGGGCCGATGCAGCTGACGTCTGCCGAGATGCGCACCAGCGGCGCTGTTGGCGTGCATCTGCGGTTGGAGCCTGCGACCGAGGCCGCCTTTGCAGCGCTTGCGGCTTTACCTGAGCCTGCTGATTGGACCTTGCCAAAGCCTGTCGATCTGCCCGCAGCACCGGTGAAGAAGGATGGCAAGCTGGTGGTGGTGCTTGACCCCGGCCATGGCGGCATTGATCCAGGGGCTGAGAGCGACGGGCAGAACGAGAAAACCTTGGTGCTGACATTTGCGCGCGAGTTGAAAGAAGCCCTGGTGCGCGATGGCGGTTTTGACGTGGTGATGACACGGGACGAGGATGTGTTCGTGCCGCTGGAGACCCGGATTTCCATTGCGCATCAGGCGGGTGCGGATGTGTTCCTGGCGCTGCATGCCGATGCGATTGCCGAGGGTGATGCGGTGGGGGCGACGATCTATAGCCTGTCTGCGGACGCCAGCGATGCGGCCTCGGCAGCTTTGGCGGAGCGTCATGACCGTGATGATTTGCTGGCTGGGGTTGATCTGACGCAGCAAGACGATCTGGTGGCCGAGGTGCTGATGGATATGGCGCGCACTGACACCAGCCCGCGCACCGAACGGCTGGCGATGGCGTTGGAGGCGGCGATCAAGGCGCAGGGGTTGAAAATGCACCGCCACCCCCGGCAGCAGGCGAGTTTTTCGGTGCTGAAATCGGCGGATATTCCTTCCGTCTTGCTTGAGCTGGGATTTTTGTCGTCCGAGCGTGACCTGAAACGGTTGGACGATCCGAAATGGCGGGCGAAGATGGCGCAGGCTTTGGTTTCGGCGTTGAAGGCTTGGGCCAAGCAGGATGCGGGCCTGCAGGCTTTGCCGTTGAAATAGCCTTGACGACTGGCAGCACTTCGCCCGGATTGAAAAATCGCAGCGGAGTGTTTTGACCTTTCCGCCCGCCCGCGTGTATAAGCGCGCGTGCGCGGGCAGAGGGCCGGACGCAGTGACGGGAATGACAGGCGTGCTCAGGTTTATCGGCTCTTTCTTCGGGGGCATTTTCACGACGATCACGCTTGGTCTGTTGTTCGGCGCTTTGACTCTGGGCGCGGTGTTTTGGATGTATTCGGCGGACCTGCCGAGCCATGAAAGCCTTGCGCAATATTCGCCGCCCACCATCAGCCGGATTTATTCCGGCGAGGGCCGGATCATTGACGAATTCGCCAAGGAACGCCGGTTGTTCGTGCCGATCGAGGATATTCCGGTGCTGGTGCGCGATGCGTTCATCTCGGCGGAAGACAAGCATTTCTACACCCACAAGGGCTATGATGTGCAGGGCATGATCTCGGCGGCTTGGGATGCGATCAAATCGCGTGGCAAGAACACCCGGGGGGCGTCCACCATTACCCAGCAGGTGATGAAGAACTTCCTGCTCGATGGATCGCGGTCGGTTGAGCGCAAGGTCAAGGAATTGATTCTGGCATCTAGGCTGGAGCAAACGCTGTCAAAGGATAAGATCCTTGAGCTCTATCTGAACGAGATTTTCCTTGGCCAGAATTCCTACGGGGTGGCGGCTGCCGCGCAGACTTATTTCAATAAATCGCTGGATCAACTGAGCCCCGCCGAGGCTGCAACCTTGGCTTCGATGCCGAAAGCGCCCAGCGATTACAATCCGGTGACGCAGAAAGAACGCCTGACAACCCGGCGGAACTATGTGCTGAATGAGATGTTCCAGAACGGCTATATCGACGAGGCCAGCTATAACGAGGCCAAGGATGAGCCGCTGAAATCGGTACAAAACGGCGATTACCCGGCGTTCCGCGAGGCTTTGCCGCCGCGTGATTACTTCACCGATGAAATTCGGCGTCAGTTGTCGGGGACGTTCGGCGAGGAAGAATTCTTCGGTGGTGGCTTGTCGATCCGCGCCACTGCCGACCCGGAATTGCAGGAAATCGCCGCTGTCGCCCTACGCCGGGGGCTAGAAAAATACGACCGCAATCAGGGCGTTTGGCGTGGCACGGGTAAGACCGTTCCGACCGAGGTTTTGGGGGATGAGTCGGCTTGGCGCAAAGCTTTGTCCGAGGTCAACGACATGCCGCGCGATGTGACAGGCTGGCATGTCGCCGTGGTGCTGTCTTTGGGCGAAGCCACCGCCGAGGTCGGGATTGAGGGCGTGGATGGCACGCAGGAAATCCCCGCCAATGACGTGACTTGGGCGCGCAAGCGGCTGGAAGGCGGCAAGCTGGGCAAGAAGGCCCGCGTGCCTGCCGATCTGGTCAGCGTCGGCGATGTCGTCATGGTGCGGCAGGTGACCGACGACAAGACCGGCGAATTTGTGCGCTGGTCTTTGCGGCAGGTGCCGGAGGTGCAGGGCGGGTTCATGGCGATGGACGTGAACACCGGCCGCGTCATGGCGATGCAGGGCGGCTTCAGCTATCAATCCTCGGTGTTCAACCGCGCGACGCAAGCCACACGGCAGCCGGGTTCCAGCTTCAAGCCGTTCGTCTATGCCGCAGCCTTGGATTCGGGTTTCACCCCCGCCACCATCATCGTCGATGCGCCGATTGAGGTGGAAACCCCGCAAGGCTTGTGGACGCCAAAGAACTCCACCAACAAATTCTATGGCCCCACCCCGATGCGCACCGGGATTGAGCAGTCGCGTAACCTGATGACGGTGCGGATCGCGCAGGAAATCGGCATGCCGCTGGTGGCGAGCTATGCCGAAAAGTTTGGCGTTTACAAACCGATGCAGCCATTCCTCGCCAACGCCTTGGGTGCGCAGGAAACCACGCTTTATAAAATGGTCGCCGCCTATGCGATGTTCGCCAATGGTGGGGAACGGGTGGAGCCGACGCTGGTTGACCGCGTGCAAGACCGTTACGGCAAGACCATCTACCGCCACGATCAGCGCAAATGCGAGGATTGTAATTCTCCACGCCTGCCCAAAGGCGACGGCGTGAAGATCGATAGCAACCGCGAACGCGTGATGGATGCGATCACCGCCTATCAGCTGACCTCGATGATGCAGGGGGTTATTCAGCGCGGTTCTGGCACTGGGGTAAAGCTGCCGGTTCCTGTGGCTGGCAAGACCGGGACGACCAACGACGCGAAGGATGTGTGGTTCATCGGCTATACCTCGAACACCGTGGCGGGCTGCTATATGGGCTTTGATCAGCCGCGCACCTTGGGGCCGGGGGCGTTTGGCGGCACATTGTGCGTGCCGATCTTTCAGGAATTCATGAAAGAGGTGGTCAAGCGCCGCGGTGGCACCACGTTCAAAGTGCCGCCGGGCGGCTATTTCCAGAATATCGACCGCTTTACGGGTGCGCTTTTGGGCCCGGATGCGTCCGGTGCCAATGTGGTCGCCGAATACTTCCGCGAAGGCGAAGAGCCGCTGTTCGCCTTGGGTGAAATCATCGACGGCGGCTTTGCGATGGGATCAAACCTGCCGCTGTTTGCCAATGGCGAAAGTGATATTGGCGGCTCGGATACGGTGACCACTTCGGACGGCCAGACGAAATCGGTGCCGAAGAAGGCGAATTTCGGTACGCTTTCGTCCGGCGGGCTGTATTAGCGGCGCTTGCCGCTTGCCGCTGCCCACGCTATCACCCCGCCAAAGTCTACGAAGGAACTGCCGATCATGCGCACCGAGACGCAATACAATGTCGATGCCATCACCAAATCTCTGCGCCTGCTCGGGCAGCGGATGGATTGGGAGACGGCTGCGCATCGGTTGGAAGAATTCGACGCGATGATCGAGGCCCCCGATCTGTGGAACGACCCCGCCAAGGCGCAAAAGTTGATGCGCGCGCGGCAGGGTCTGTTGGACCAGATGTCAACCTACCGCCTGATCGAATCTGGCCTGCGCGACAATGTCGAGTTGATTGAACTCGGTGAGGCTGAGGCCGATGAGGAGATCATCACCGAGGCCGAGGCGGCGCTGAAAGCTCTGGTAGAGCTTTCGGGGGCGAAAGAGTTGGAGGCTTTGCTGAATGGCGAGGCCGATGGTAATGATACGTTCTTGGAGATCAACGCAGGTGCAGGGGGCACCGAGTCCTGCGATTGGGCGTCGATGCTCGCGCGGATGTATGTGCGGTGGGCCGAGAAAAAGGGTTATAAGGTTGAGTTGCAGTCGGAAAGTGCTGGGGATGAGACCGGCATCAAATCGGCAGGCTACAAGATTTCCGGGCTGAACGCCTACGGCTGGCTGAAATCGGAATCCGGTGTGCATCGTCTGGTGCGGATCAGCCCTTATGGCTCGGCCGACAAGCGGCAGACCTCTTTTGCCTCGGTCTGGGTCTATCCGGTGGTCGATGATAACATCGAGATCGACATCCCCGACCGTGACATCCGCATCGACACCTATCGGTCGTCGGGGGCAGGCGGTCAGCACGTCAACACCACCGACTCGGCGGTGCGTATCACCCACTTGCCGACCAATATCGTGGTGACCTCGTCGATGAAATCGCAGCACCAGAACCGTGAGGCCTGCATGAACGCTTTGCGCTCGCGGCTGTACCAGGTGGAGTTGGACAAGCGTAACGCCAGCATCAACGCGCAGCACGATGCCAAGGGCGACGCGGGCTGGGGCAACCAGATCCGCTCTTATGTGTTGCAGCCCTATCAGATGGTGAAAGATCTGCGCACCGGGCATGAGACCAGCGATACTGGCGGTGTGCTGGATGGCGATCTGGACAAGTTCATGGCGGCGACGCTGGCGATGGACGTGGCCGGGAAATCCCGCGCAGAGGCCAATGCCGAGGATTAAGATCGGCGCTTAATGCCTTGTCAAAAATACATCTTTCTGAAAGCGACCTTCCCCGCATAGGCTGATCAAAAGCGGGGGAGACGCATGGAACAGAGCCAAGCCGACAGGCCAGAGGTGATGCATGTCGAGGTCAGTGATCTGGCGGCGGCCTTGCGCGCGGGCTGGCAGGACTTTCGGACCGCCCCGCAGTATGGACTGCTGTTCGCCTGCATCTACGTTATCGGCGGCTGGCTGATTTATTTCGCGCTGACCGGGACCGGGCAGCTGTGGTGGACCTTGCCCGCCGCTGCGGGCTTTCCGATTCTGGGGCCGTTCATCGCCTGCGGTCTTTATGACGTCTCGCGTCGGCTTGAGGCGGGCCTGCCGAGGGACCTTCACCAGACCTTGCTGGTGATCTTCCGGCAAAAAGATCGGCAAATCCCCTCGATGGCGGCAGTGATCGTGGTGTTCTTTCTATTCTGGAATTTCCTGTCGCATATGATCTTCGCGCTGTTTCTGGGCAATGCGGTGATGACCAATGTGTCGTCGTCGCTGGCGGTGTTTGCCTCGCCTGCGGGGCTGACCATGCTGGCGGTGGGCACAGCTGTGGGGGCGGCGTTTTCGACGCTGCTGTTCTGCCTGACGGTGGTCAGTCTGCCGATGCTGCTGGAGCGCGAGGTCGATTTTGTCACCGCGATGCTGACCTCGTTTGCGGTGGTGACCGAAAGCCCTGTGGTGATGTTGTGCTGGGGCGCGTTCATTGCGGCGGCGCTGTTTGTGGCGATGCTGCCGGGGTTTCTGGGGCTGTTCGTGGTGCTGCCTGTGCTGGGGCATGCCAGTTGGCATCTCTATCGCCGCGCGGTCAGTTGGAACGCCTGAGGCCCCAAGCCGACACAAGCGCCGAGGCAAGCGAGGCGACAGCGGCCAAAGCTGCGAGATGCGCAAAGCCCAGGCTGGTCGCCGCGATATGCGCAGGCGCACCGGCGATCACGCCGAATCCCGGAGTCTCGGGCCCAATCGTACCATATCCCGTCGCCGCCAACCGCCCCATCAGCGCAATCGCCAAAAGGCTGGCCGCGCGGGCGACGGCATTGTTGATCCCCGATGCAGCACCCTGATCGGCATCACTGGCGGAAGTCATCACCACAGTGGTCAACGGCGCCACCAGCAGCGCCATGCCAAACCCCGACAGCCACATCAGCGGCACGGCGCGGGTCCAATACAGCGCCTCATGCGCGGTGATTGCCAAGCCGGCCTGTGCCAAAGCCACCAAGATCGCGCCACCGACGAGAAACGGCGCAGGGCCGATGCGATCCGCCAGTTTGCCCATGCGTGTCGACAGCGCGGCGATCATTAACGCCCCAGGCAGGAAGGCGGCGGTCATCGCCAAAGCATCCGCGCCCCAAGCCGACACGGCGGTCATTGGCAGGTAAAACCCGATCCCGGTCACCGCGAAATAGAGCAGGAAGGTGGCGAGGTTGATGGTGGAAAACCTGCGCACCCGGAACATGCTCAGCCGGATCATCGGGGCAGGGCAGCGCGCCTCCCACAGCAGAAACCCGGCGAGGATCACAAAGCCCAACCCCATCAGTGCCAGCGATTCTCCAGTCTCAGTACTGAGGCCATAGGCGACCAATCCGAAGCCCAAGGTGGCCAGAGCAGCCCCGATGAAATCAATCGGCACTCCCGGGCGCCCCCTGTCTGCCAAAGCAAACCGCGCCAGCAGCCACAACGACACCCCGCCCAGCGGCAGGTTCAACGCGAAAATCCAGCGCCATCCGGCGACCGGATCGACCATCAAACACAGCCCCGCCAGGATCGGGCCCGCCGAGGCCGTCGCAATCGACGCCGCCGCCCACAACCCCAGCGCCGCCCCGCGTTCTTCGCGCGGGAAGGCGCGGCCAATGATCGCCATCGAGCCCGGCACCATCAGCGCCGCCGCCACGCCTTGCAAGCCGCGCGCCACGATCATCCCCGTCGGGCTGATCGCCAAAGCGCAGCCTAACGAGCTGACCACGAACAGAATAATCCCCAAGCCAAAGCCGCGCGCCGTGCCAAAGCGATCGCCCAACGCGCCGCCGACCAAGATCAACGAGGTCAGCGCCAGCAGGTAAATTCCACTGAACCATTGGGCTTGTGGCAACGACGCCGCCAAAGATGCGCGCATCGCAGGCAGGGCGTTGGCCGTCACCGACGAGTCGATAAACCCCATCGAAGAAGCCAAAATCGCCGCCCACAGGATCGCCCGCCGATGTTCGGGCGCACAAATGGCAACGGGCACCAAGGTTTCCCTCGATGCCCGTGCTGTCATTTCCATCTTGGACACTTGTGCGAGAACTTAGGATTCTTCGCTGGAGGCCGGAGCCTGCACGATCCGGCTGGTCGGGGCTGCTACGCGCCCGGTCGACAAAGGATCATCCTGACGCTGCACCGAACCTTCAAAATGCGCACCCGATTCAATCGCGATGGTCTTGTGAATGATGTCGCCTTCAACCTTGGCGGTCGAGGTCAGGCGCACTTTCAGCCCACGCACCCGGCCAATCACCCGGCCGTTGACGACGATATCATCGGCGACAATCTCACCACGGATGGTTGCGGTTTCGCCCACGGTCAGCAAATGCGCACGGATATCGCCTTCAACCGTGCCTTCGACCTGAATATCACCGGTGGTGCGCAGATTGCCCACCACGGTCAGATCGGCGGACAGCACAGAGGCCGCCACTTTGCCCTTCGGCGCCGAAGGGGTAAATTCCATCGAGGGTTTGGTCACAGGAGCCTCCGGGGCTTTGGGTTTATCGCTCTCGCCAGCCTTGGGGCCCGGTTCGTTGATGCGGCTTTTAGAAAACATTGGTCGCTGCCTTTATGAAGGTCATCGGATTTATCGCAGATCCACCGATGCGGATCTCGTAGTGAAGATGTGTGCCAGTCGAGCGGCCCGAGTTGCCCATATCACCGATCCTGTCGCCGCGCGATACCTTTTGGCCGACTTCCACCCTGATCTGCGAAAGATGGCCGTAGCGGGTCTCGATGCCAAAGGCGTGCTGGACCTTGATCAAGCGACCATAGCCGTTTGACCAGCCCGCAAAAGTCACAACGCCGTCAGCGGTGGAATAAATTGGCGCGCCGTAATCGCCCGCCAAATCCTGGCCCTCATGCATCCGCAGGCCACGGCCCAAGGGATCATCCCGCCCGCCAAAGCCCGAAGTATAGCGCACCGCGGTTCTCACCGGCATCCCGAACGGCGCTTTGAACGCGGCGATGCGGTACATGTTCATGTTATCAAGGCTTTTCAAGATCGCATTGGCGCGGATTTCATCCATCGACGCCGCTTGCCCCGAGGTCGACAGCGAAATCGGTGTCAAAGGCCCGCCCTGACCACTGTAGCCTTTGCGGACGGCTGACAGCAGATCATCCGGCGACAAGCCTGCGGCGCGGAACATCTTGTCCAAGGGCTCAACCGAGACATTCATCGCTTGTTCCAGCTGCGCGAAAATCGCGTCATTCCGGGTCTCAAGCTGTTGTTTTTCTTGGGTCACTTTGGCGGTGCGCGCATCGGCTTTCTCGGCCTCGGTCTGCATCACATCGCGGGCTTGCGCGGTTTCGCCCAAGCTGGCGGTCATCATTTCCAGCGTGGCATCGGCATCGGCGAGCTTCTCGGCCTCAGTCCGGCCCGCCGTGGGGGCGGTGGACAGCGAGGCCACCTGATCGCGCGCAGAATCGCGTTCTTTGATCACGCCGCGCAGGGTGTTCTGGATCACGTCGATGCCGGTTTCCAACTCACGCCGCCGGTCTTCCGAGGCCAGCAGCCGTGCTTGCATCTGGGACACCTGTGCGAGAGCGAGATTAAACCGCCCCTGCGCCGAAGCCGCCTCATCCGCGCGCAGATCGCGGTCGGCGGACAGATCATTCAGCCGTTGTTCATAAAGCGCCTGCTGGCGCGCCACTTGCTGCCGCGAGGTGCCCGCCGAAATTGAATCCAGCAGCAGGACCGCCGTCGCTAGAATCGTCCAAGCCAAGGCCAAAGAGCCGAACACCAAAGCAATCGCTTGCGTGCTGGGGCGCAGACGGATGAAGCGCGTCTCGGTGTCGGATTTCAGAAACAGACGTTGTTCCGGCAGATACCGCTCCAACGTGGTGTGAATCCGATAGGTGAGGCGTGTCAGCACAGCGGCATGTTCCGGTTCTTTAGGCACAAAGGGCGGTGGGGTGCCCATTTGCCGGGCTCTTGCCTGATTAGCCAGCGCTTGGCCCAGTCGCAACAAATTTGACCAAAGCGGGGGGAACCGGGGCGGAAACTCGCCAGCATCGGCGAGTTTCCGCCGATAAATCTTAAGCCTGATCGACGAGGGGCCAGTAGAAATCGGGCGGCAGTCCAGCTTCAGCGCGCTTTTCTTCGTTGAACGGCGGCTTTAGATTGCCGTGGAAGTACTTGCGTACAAGCGTGTGGAATATCTCTTTCGGATCATCCCCGGCACGGCCACACAGCCAGTTGAACCATTTTGAGCCGTAAGCCACATGTGCCACTTCCTCGGCATAGATCGTGTTCAGCGCCGCGATGGCTTGGGTTTCTTTGGCTTGGGTGAACAAAGCGATCATCCCCGGCGTCACATCCAAGCCGCGCGCTTCCAGCACCATCGGCACCACGGCGAGGCGGCCCAGCAGGTCTTCGGCGGTATCCTCGGCGGCTTGCCACATGAAGGCATGCGCGGGCATCGCGCCATAGAAGCTGCCCATCGCCTCCAGACAATCACACAGCAGATTGAAATGCTTGGATTCGTCATCTGCCGCCTGCACCCAATCGTCATAAAACCCCAACGGCATCGGCGTCTCGGTAAACCGCGCAATGATGTCCCAATGCAGATCGACGGCGTTGAGCTCGATATGCGCCACCGCATGCAGCAAGGCGATGCGACCCAAGGGCGAGCCGGGACGGCGGCGCGGCACCTCGCGCGGGTTCAGCAGATCGGGCTTTTCGGGGCGAGCAGGGCTCTGCGGGGGGCTGGCTTGCCCTACGGCTAACGGCGTACCCGCCGCCCGGGCAGCGCGCCAACGGGCGGCATGGGCATGCGACAACGCGGTTTTCGCGCGGCCATCGGCGGTGGTCAGCACCTCGACCGCCATTTCGGCCAAAGTTTGCATCACGGCAGCTGCACCGCCGCCAGAACCTCGGCAGCATGGCCCTTGACGCGGTCCACCTTCCAGACGCGGGCAAGCGTGCCATCCGCTTCAATCAGGAACGTCGAGCGCAGCACACCTTGCACCAATTTTCCGAAGAACAATTTTTCACCAAACGCGCCCCAATCCTCCATCACCTGACCGCCCGCATCCGAGGCCAGTGGCAAAGTGATCCCCATTTTTGCGATGAATTTGTCGTGCTTGGCCGCCGTATCCTTCGATAGCCCCAACACCACGCAGCCCGCTTTGGCAAAATCCGCCTGCAACGCGTTGAAATCCATCACCTCATTGGTGCAAGTGGGCGTGCCATCGCCGCCATAGGTAAACAGCACCACGCGGCTGGGGCGCAATTCTGACAATGTGACGGTGCCACCACCATTACGGGGTAGGGTGAAATCGGGGGCGGTTTGGCCAATCTCAATCATGCGCGGCTCCTTGCCTTTTCTGGGATCAACCCTTTGCGATCTAGTTGCCTTTGGGCAAAGATAAAGGCAAGCCCTCAGGAATTGGACGGCGAGAGACGGCACCGGTGGCAAACGCCGGGCATTTGGAAAGGCGACGGCAGAGATGATGAGTGATCCGCAGAACGAGGCAGGGGCCGATCCGGTCGCCGCCCCCGTTGTGTCGGTTGCTGCTGATGCGTCTGCGCCTTCCGCGCAACCTGCTGTGACCACGTCCAAACCGCGCAAACGCCACCGCACCGGGCTTGGCGGGCGGCTGTTCTGTCTGGCGCTGATCTTCGGCATCATCTTTGGCATCTTGGGCCTGTCCGGCAAACCCATCCCGATGCCGACTTGGGTGGTGGCCGAGATCGAACAGCGCGCCAACAAATCCATCGCCAAGGCCCTGCCGGAAGCCGCCATCGCCATCGGCGGGGTTGAGATCACCGTCGAGGGTTGGGTGCCCCGGCTGCGCCTTGACGATCTGCGCTTGCTCAAGACCAACAACCAAGCCCTGCTGACACTCCCCGACCTGCGCGTCACACTGGACCCCGGCGCTTTGCTGCACGGCCAATTCCGCGCCCGCAGCCTGAAAATCGTCGGAGCGCACCTGCAGGTCACCCGTGACCGCGATGGTAATTTTGACCTTTCGCTGGGCGGCACCGAGATGCAGCCGAAAATCCGCACCTTGCCCGAACTTTTCGATGCGGTGGACCGCGCCTTTGCCAGCCCCGCCGCCGCCCATCTGACCACGATTGAGGCCGAGGCGCTGACCCTGACGCTGCAAGATCAAAGCTCGGGCCGGCAGTTTGATCTCGGCGATGGCCGCTTGCAGCTGGAAAACCGCGCCACGGAAGTTGCGGCAGAGGTCAGCCTGTCGCTGATCAGCAGTGCTGCGCCTGCGCGCGCCGTGCTGACCATCGTGTCGCAAAAGACCGATGATCAGGCGCGGATTTCGGCGCAGATTGACGGCGTGGCGGCCAAGGATGTCGCGGCCCTTGCAGCCCCCTTTGCTTGGGCCGGGCTGCTGGATGCGCCGATTTCCGGCGAGATTCACACCACTTTGCGCGCCGAAGGTGTCGCGGCACTGGAGGCGAGCTTAAGCTTCGGCAAAGGCGCGTTGCAGCCCAGCCCGGAAGCCCGCCCGATCACGTTTGACAGTGCCAGCATGGCGATGCGCTTTGTGCCCGAACAAGGTCGGATGGACCTGACAGCACTTTCGGTGCAAAGCCCGACGTTGCGGGTGAAAGCCTCCGGCCACAGTTATATGATCCGCGCCAATGGCAGCCGCATCCTCGGCCCCTTGGCCCGCGAAGTGCCGGACGCCTATCTCACCCAGCTTGAGTTCAGCCAAGTGATGATTGACCCCGAGGGCCTGTTCCAAGAGCCGGTCGAGTTCAGCCATGGTGCGTTGGACACGCGGATGCGCTTGCAGCCGTTCTCGGTCGAGATCGGTCAACTGGCGCTGACCGAGGCCGGGCGGCGGCTGACGGCTTCGGGGAAGATTGGCGCCGATCAGCAGGGCTGGCGCGCGGCGATTGATCTGGCGTTGAATGAGATCCAGCATGATCGTCTGGTGGCGCTGTGGCCGGTGACCTTGCTGCCAAACACCCGGCTTTGGGTGGATAAAAACGTGCTCAGCGGCTCACTGACCGACGTGCGCGCGGCGTTGCGGATCGAGCCGGGCGCTGCCCCGCGCCTGCATCTGGGGTACAACTTCAACGACGCCGATGTGCGGTTTCTGGCGACTTTGCCACCGATCAAGGCGGGGGATGGCTATGCCTCGGTCGACGGGCAAACCTATACGATGGTGATGTCGAGCGGCACGGTGACGCCACCGGAGGGCGGTGAGATCAACGTCGCAGGCTCAGTTTTCGCCATCCCCGATGTGACCAAGCGCCCCGCCACAGCAGAGATCACCCTGAAAACCCAATCCAGCCTGACCGCCGCTTTGTCGCTGCTGGATCAACCGCCGTTTCACTTCATGTCGAAAGCCGACCAGCCGGTGACTTTGGGGCAGGGCACCGCGGCGATTGAGACGCATCTGAAGATGCCGCTGCAAAAGAAAATCGCGCTGAAAGATGTACAATATCAGGTGGCGGGCACGGTTTCGGGGTTTTCCTCGGATACGGTGGTGCCGGGGCGCAAGATCACGGCGGACAGTTTGGCGGTCTCTGCCGATACCACCGGCCTGACCATTGCGGGCGCGGGGCTGATCGGTGCTGTTCCGTTTGACGTGACTTACCGCCAAGGCTTCGCGCTGGATCAGAAGGGTAAGGCGCACATCGACGGTGCTGTCACTTTGTCGCAGAAAACCGCCTCCGAATTCGGGCTGGGCCTGCCGGATGGCATGGTATCGGGGCAGGGGCGTGGGCAGGTCAAGATTGATCTGGTGCGCGGCCAACCGGGGCATCTTTCGCTGGTGTCCGATCTGGCCAATATCGGTCTGACCATCCCCGAGGTCGGCTGGTCGAAGCCGAAAGCCGCCAAGGGCCAGTTGACCGCCGAAGTTCGTCTGGGCAAGCCGCCTTTGGTGGAAAGCATCAGCCTGAAGGCGAGCGGTCTGGATGCCTCGGGCTCGGTCACAATGAAGCCGGGCGGCGGCCTTGATGTGGCGAAGTTTAACCGGGTGCGCTTGGGCGATTGGCTGGATGCGCCAGTGGAAATTCGCGGACGCGGTCAGGGTAAATCGGTGGGCTTGGCGGTGACGGGGGGATCGGTGGATATGCGCCGGATGCCTTCGGCGTCTGAGCGCAAATCCAGCGGCAAGTCGGGGGGCAGCCCGCTGAGCCTGCGGCTGGACCGTTTGCAAGTGTCGCAGAGCATTGCTTTGAACAGCTTCCGGGGTGATTTCTCGCTGACAGGCGGGTTGAACGGCAATTTCATCGCGGCGGTCAACGGTAAAGCGCCGGTGAAAGGCACGGTGGTGCCTGCCCGCAACGGCACGGCGGTGCGGCTTTTGTCGGATGATGCGGGGGCGGTGATGGCTGCGGCAGGCATTTTCGCCTCGGCGCGGGGTGGCTCTTTGGATCTGACGCTGCAACCCCGCCCCGAGGCGGGCAGCTATGACGGAGTGGTGAAAATGGGCGCGCTGCGGGTGCGCAACACCAATGTGCTGGCAGAGCTGTTGAACGCCATCTCGGTGGTGGGGATACTGGAGCAGCTCAACGGTGAGGGCCTGTTGTTCAACAATGTCGAGGCCGCCTTCCTGCTGACGCCCAATGCTATACAGGTGCATCACGGCTCGGCAATCGGTGCATCCTTGGGGGTGTCGATGGCGGGGGTCTATAAAAGCGCCAGCGCCGAGTTGTTCATGCAGGGCACGATCTCACCGATCTATATGCTGAACGGCATTGGATCGATTCTGACGAAACGCGGCGAAGGGTTGTTTGGCTTCAACTATGCGCTCAGCGGCACGGCGACCGATCCGCAGGTTAGTGTAAACCCGCTGTCGATCTTGACGCCGGGGATGTTCCGCGAGATCTTCCGCAGCCCCGCGCCGGTGATCGGCAGCAAAGGCACAGAAGGAAGTGGCGGATGAAGCTGTCGGATTTTGACTTTGATCTGCCCGAGGCGCTGATTGCCACTCGCCCGGCACGGCCCCGCACGGCAGCTAAGTTGCTGTTGGCGCAGGGCGATCAGATCATGGATCTGCATGTCTCTGATCTGATCAACATCTTCCGTCCCGGTGATCGCTTGGTGCTGAACAACACCCGCGTCATTCCTGCCCGCCTGTTCGGCCACAGACAGCGCGGTGAGGCGGTGGCCAAGGTCGAAATCACCTTGCTGGAACCGCAAGCGCAAGGCTGGCGCGCGCTGGCCAAACCTTTGCGCAAGGTCAATATCGGCGAGGTGATCCGATTTTCCGATCAGCTTTCGGCGACTGTCGCCGCCAAATCCGAAACCGATCTGCGGCTGGAGTTTAACCTCACCGGCGATGATTTCGACGCCGCGCTGAATGCCGCCGGGGCGATGCCGCTGCCGCCGTATATCGCCGCCAAACGCCCCGCTGATGCGCAAGACAACACCGATTACCAGACCGTCTTCGCCCGCCATGCGGGCGCGGTTGCGGCCCCCACCGCGAGCCTGCATTTCGACGCGGAGTTGCTGGCAGCTTTAGCGGCGAAAGGCGTGGCGTTCACCGAAGTCACCCTACATGTCGGCGCGGGCACCTTCCTGCCTGTTAAAGTCGAAGACGTCACCACCCACAAAATGCACGCCGAATGGGGCCAAGTCAGCCCACAGGCAGCCTCTGAGATCAACGCCACCAAAGCCGCAGGTGGCAGAGTGATCCCGGTCGGCACCACCGCCCTGCGCCTGATCGAATCGGCGGCGACCTCGGGCAGGGTGGAGCCGTGGGAGGGCACTACCGACATTTTCATCTACCCCGGCTACCGCTTCCGCGTCGCCGATGCGCTGATGACCAATTTTCACCTGCCGAAGTCGACCCTGCTGATGCTGGTCTCGGCCCTGATGGGCAAGGCGCGGATGGACCGGATCTATGCCCATGCCGTGGGCCATGAGTACCGTTTCTTCTCCTACGGCGATGCGTCTTTGTTGATTCCCTAGCCTGCCGCGCCACGGGTGTTTCATGTCGCAAATAAATCACTCAGCAAGGTTTACCATGCTATCTTGCCGCCGAAACCGGAGCCTTCGATGCTGAAAGTCCTCGCCCAATCCTGGCCCCTATTACTGGGCGTCATGCTGCTGATGGTTGGCAATGGCGTGCAAGGCTCGCTTTTGGGCATCCGCGGCGCGCTGGAAGGCTTTAGCACCTTTGAACTTTCGATTGTGATGTCGGCCTATTTCCTCGGCTTCCTCGGCGGTTCCCGCATGGCCCCCGAAATGATCCGCCGTGTTGGTCATGTGCGGGTTTTTTCCGCCCTAGGATCAATGATTTCTGCCGTGCTGGTGCTGTATCCCCTCATGCTGGATTGGCAGGCTTGGGCGGTGATGCGGGTGCTGATCGGCTTTTGTTTCTCGGGCATATATGTCACCGCCGAAAGCTGGCTGAACAACACCGCCAGCAATGAGACCCGTGGTCAGGCGCTATCCGCCTATATGATCGTGCAGATGCTGGGCATCATCGCCAGCCAAGGCCTGTTGGCGATGGGCGACCCCAGCGGTTTTGGGCTGTTCATCATCCCCTCGGTTCTCGTCTCGCTGGCTTTCATGCCGATCCTGCTCGCTGACACCCCCGCGCCAACCTTCGCCACCATCAAACGCATGAGCTTTGCGCAACTGCTCCGCACCTCGCCGCTTGGTTGCGCCGGGATGCTGCTGACAGGGGGGGTGTTCGCCGCGATGTTCGGGATGGCCTCGGTCTATGGTGCGATGTCGGCGATGACGATCGGCCAGATCGCGATCTTTGTGGCGGCGATGTATGTCGGCGGCCTTGTGCTGCAATACCCGGTGGGCTGGCTGTCTGATCGTGCCGACCGCCGCGTGCTGATCTTGTGGATGTCCACCGCCGGGGCCGTGGTGATGGCCGTTGCCGCCGCCGTGCCGTTGCCGTTCACGCTGGAGGTGCTGGTGGCGGCCCTGTTGGGCGGCATCATCAACCCGCTCTATTCGCTGCTGATTGCCCACACCAACGACTACCTCAGCAAAGAGGAAATGCCCGGCGCTTCGGCGGGGCTAATCTTTCTCAACGGCTTCGGTGCGATCTTTGGCCCGCTGCTGGCAGGCTGGCTGATGAGCGCGATTGGCCCCAAAGGCTATTTCCTGATCATCGGCGGCTTCTTTGCCGCCCTTGCAGGCTATGCGGGCTACCGGATGACCAAGCGGGTGGCCCCGGTGCAAACCAACACCTACGCGGGCCTGACGCCGACCGTGTCGGCGCTGGCAGTGGATGCAGTCCTGCAAGAGCAAGAAGAACCGCGCCGCTGACGCCCTCCAAAGCGGTTGCGGTGGTCCTGTGAACCTGCCACCTTGCTGCAAAGAGGGATGCTTATGTCTGATCCGATTGAGATTCTCGACTTCTGGCTGGGCGAGATCGGCCCCGACGGCTGGTATGCGGGCGGCGACGAGATTGATGCCACCATCCGCGACCATTTCAGCGAAATCTGGCAAGCCGCGTTTGACGGCGGACTAGAGCATTGGGTCGAAGGCACCGTCAGCACGCTGGCCTATCTGATCCTGTGCGATCAGTTTTCCCGCAACATGCACCGCGACACCGCCCGCGCATTCGCCACCGACCCACAGGCCTTGGCGGCTGCGAAAAAGGCTGTGGCCGAGGGCTGGGATATGAATGCCCCTGAACCCGAGCGGCAATTTTTCTACATGCCGTTTGAGCATTCCGAGGAATTGGCCGACCAAGATCAAGCGGTGGCCCTGCTGACCGAACGTCTGGCTTCAGATCCAGACATGGCGCTGCACGCTGAAGCGCATCGCGAAATCATCACCCGCTTTGGCCGCTTCCCCAGCCGCAACGCGGCTTTGGGCCGAGAAAACACGCCTGAGGAGACCGAATTTCTTGCCTCTGGCGGCTATGGCGCGGTGGTCAACGCGCTGAAAGCCAGCCATGCAGCCAGCGCATAGGCCTGCAGCACCGCCAATGTTGCTGGAGTTTTAAAAATAGTTTAATGGCAAACTACTTTTTCGGAGGAGGGAAAGATGGCTGCTCAAAATTTTGACGTGATCGTGGTCGGCGCAGGTCCGGGGGGCTATGTTGCCGCCATCAGGGCCAGCCAGCTTGGCCTGAAAGTGGCGATTGTCGAGCGTGAAAACCTCGGCGGCATCTGCCTGAACTGGGGCTGTATCCCGACCAAGGCGCTGCTGCGCTCGGCCGAGGTGTTCCATCTGATGCACCGCGCCAAGGAATTTGGCCTGTCGGTGACCGGACTGGATTTTGATCTGAACGCCGTCGTCGCCCGCTCGCGTGGGGTCGCCAAACAGCTGTCCGGCGGCATCGGCCATCTGATGAAGAAAAACAAAGTCACCGTGTTCATGGGCGCCGCGACCCTGCCGAAAGCCGGGACGGTATCGGTGAAAACCGACAAGGGCGTTGATGAACTGACCGCCAAGTCGATCATCCTTGCCACCGGAGCCCGTGCGCGTGAATTGCCGGGGTTGGAGGCGGACGGCGATCTGGTCTGGACCTACCGCCACGCCTTGCAGCCCAAACGGATGCCGAAAAAGCTGCTGGTGATCGGCTCGGGTGCCATCGGCATCGAATTCGCCAGCTTCTTCAACACCTTGGGCGCGGATACCACCGTCGTCGAAGTCATGGACCGCGTTTTGCCTGTCGAGGATGCCGAAGTTTCGGCCTTCGCGAAGAAAGCCTTCGTCAAGCAAGGCATGAAGATTCTAGAAAAAACCACGGTGAAGAAACTGGATCGCTCACCAGGCAAAGTGGTGGCGCATCTCGAAGACGCCAAAGGCACTACGACGCAGGAATTCGACACCGTCATCTCCGCTGTCGGCATCATCGGCAATATCGAAAACCTTGGGCTTGAAGCCTTGGGAGTCAAAATCGACCGCACCCATGTCGTCACCGATGAATTCTGCCGCACCGGCGTAGCTGGCCTTTACGCCATCGGCGACATCGCAGGCGCGCCTTGGCTTGCGCATAAAGCCAGCCATGAAGGCGTGATGGTGGCCGAACTGATCGCGGGCAAACATCCGCATCCGATCAAGCCGAACTCCATCGCCGGTTGCACCTATTGCTACCCGCAGGTGGCGAGCGTCGGCCTGACCGAAGCCAAAGCCAAAGAAGCTGGCTATGATATAAAAGTCGGCCGCTTCCCCTTCATCGGCAACGGCAAAGCGATTGCTTTGGGTGAGGCCGAGGGTTTCATCAAAACCATTTTCGACGCCAAAACCGGCGAGATGCTGGGCGCCCATATGATCGGTGCCGAAGTGACCGAGCTGATCCAGGGCTATGTGGTGGCACGCGGGCTGGAAAGCACCGAGGAAGACCTGATGAACACCGTCTTCCCGCATCCCACTCTGTCGGAAATGATGCACGAATCCGTATTGGACGCTTACGGCCGCGCCCTGCATATGTGATGCGCGCCGCCTTGCGACAAAAGGTGCTGGCGGTTTGTGATGCTAAAATTGCGCAGAAGGGCGACGGCGTTGGGCTGTCGTTCTACGCGTTCTTTGCCAATAAAAACCACGATCCCGCAGCCTTGATGGAGGCCGCAACCTGGTGGATTGAGACCCATAAGCTGGACCATTTTGTTAAAGCCAGCCGGATCAAGGCGATGATTCTGGCGGGGCTGTAAAATCTTGCCGGAAGGATGATCGATGCGCAGCGTTTTAACCGTCCTAGCGCTTTGGGCGGCGGGCCTCGGGGCGGCTGCGCAGTTCGGTAAAATATCCGTTCTGTATCAAACGCTTCAAACCACCTACGCCAGCCATGCAGGTTTCGGCATCGGGTTGATGGTGTCCATCGTCGGCATCGTCGGACTGATCTTTGGCACCACGGCGGGGCTTTTGGTGGCCAAAATCGGCCCCCGTCGCGCCATCCTCTCCGCCTTGGCTTTGGGCGCTGCGGTCAGCCTGATCCAATCCAGCTTCCCGTCCTATCCGCTGATGATGCTGACCCGCGTGCTGGAGGGCGTATCGCATTTGACCATCGTGGTCGTCGGCCCCACCGCGATTGCAGGCGTGACTTCAGCGCGGCATCAGGGCTTGGCGATGACATTGTGGTCGTCGTTTTTTGGCGTCACCTATGCGGCGCTGGCCTTTTTCGCGCCCGGTTTGATAGCGCTTCACGGCCCCGGCGCGCTGTTTCAACTGCATGGGCTATGGATGCTGCTGTGCTTCGCGGTGCTGTTTGTGTTGCTGCCGACGGATCCTGAGCATCATCCTGTGGCGGGGCAGGGCAATTTACTGGCGCAGCATTTGGCGATCTACGCCTCACCCTACATCGCAGCCCCAGCAATGGGTTTCGTTTTCTATACAGTGACTTACGTGGCCGTCCTGACCCTGCTACCCGCCGCCGTCACCCCCGGCTGGGGGCCGTTCATCGGGGTGTTCATGCCCTTGGTGTCCATCACCGTCTCGCTGACCCTCGGCGTCTGGCTGCTGTCCAAAATCGCGGCCTTCCGCCTTGTGCAAGCAGGTTTTGCGGTGGCCATGCTCGCCAGCCTTGGCCTTTGGGCAACATGGGGGCGGGGGGCGCCAGAGGCCGCGTTTGCGCTGCTGATGGCCGCCGCCTTGGGCGTGGTGCAGGGTGCGAGTTTCGCCAGCCTTGCGCAGATCAACCCCTCGGCTGAGGATCGCGCACGGGGTGCTGGGGCGATTGCGCAACTGGGCAATCTCGGCACCACCACTGGCACGCCCTTGCTGGCGCTGATCATGGTGCAGGCCGGGGCCACCGGGTTCGCGCTGTTCCTGATCGGATTTTCCGCTTTGGGCATCGCGATCCATGCGTTGCAGGCCCGTCGCAGGCAGCGTCAGCCGCGTTAACCCTAGAAAATATGCTGCACCCCGTCGATTGTTCACACTTCGTTCACATTTTGCAGTTGGAGACTCACCACATTCACCCTATCTATACGGCGTCGAATGGGGTGGGTCATGGCCGAACATAAGTTCATCGAAGTGCGCGGCGCGCGCGAGCATAACCTGAAAAACGTCGACGTGGACATTCCGCGCGACCAGTTCGTGGTGATCACCGGGCTGTCGGGCTCGGGCAAATCCAGCCTCGCCTTCGATACGATCTATGCCGAGGGCCAGCGCCGCTATGTCGAAAGCCTGTCGGCCTATGCGCGGCAATTCCTTGATATGGCTGGAAAACCTGATGTGGATCACATCAGCGGCCTGTCGCCTGCGATTTCCATCGAGCAGAAAACCACCTCGAAAAACCCGCGCTCCACCGTCGGCACCGTGACGGAAATCTATGACTATCTCCGCCTGTTGTTCGCCCGCGTTGGCACCCCGTTCAGCCCCGCCACTGGCCTGCCGATCACCGCAATGCAGGTGCAGGATATGGTTGATGCGGTGATGGCGATGCCGGAAGGCAGCCGGGCTTACCTGCTGGCACCGATCATCCGCGACCGCAAAGGCGAATATAAGAAAGAGTTTATCGACCTGCGCAAGCAGGGTTTCCAGCGCATTAAGGTTAACGGCGAGTTTTTCGAGCTGGAGGAGCCTCCGGTTCTGGACAAGAAATTCCGCCACAATATCGACGTGGTGGTCGACCGGATTGTCGTCCGCGAAGGCTTGGAAACCCGCCTCGCCGACAGTTTCCGCACTGCTTTGAATCTCGCCGATGGCATCGCGGTGATCGAAACCGCCCCTGCCGAGGGCGAAGGTGAGCCGCAGCGCATCACCTATTCCGAGAAATTCGCCTGCCCGGTATCCGGCTTTACCATCGCGGAAATCGAACCCCGGTTGTTCTCGTTCAACGCCCCCTATGGGGCCTGTCCGGTTTGTGACGGCTTGGGGATGGAGCTGTTTTTCGATGAACGCCTTGTTGTTCCCGACCAATCGCTAACCCTACTCGGCGGGGCCATCGCGCCGTGGTCCAAGTCGAAAAGCCCGTATTTCACCCAGACCATCGAGGCGATTTCCAAACACTACGCCTTTGATAAGAAAACCAAATGGAAGGATCTGCCCGAAAACGTCAAACAGGTGTTCCTGCGCGGCTCGGGTGGTGAGGAGATTTCGTTCCGCTATGATGAAGGCGGCCGCGTTTACCAAGTTTCCCGCGTTTTCGAAGGCGTCATCCCCAACATGGAACGCCGCTACCGCGAAACCGACAGCTCGTGGAGCCGCGAGGAAATGGAACGGTTTCAGAACAATCGCCCCTGCGGCGCCTGTGGCGGCTACCGTCTGAAGCCCGAGGCACTGGCTGTTAAAATCGGCGGCTTGCACGCAGGGCAGGTGGTGCAGATGTCGATCTCGGAGGCGCATGACTGGATCAGCGCAGCGCCGGAACATCTGACCAAGCAAAAGAACGAAATCGCCAAGGCGATCCTGAAAGAAATCCGTGAGCGTTTGGGGTTCTTGGTAAACGTCGGCCTGAACTACTTAACGCTGTCGCGCAACGCAGGCACGCTGTCGGGTGGCGAATCCCAGCGTATTCGCCTCGCGTCTCAGATCGGCTCCGGCCTGACCGGGGTGCTCTATGTGCTGGATGAGCCCTCCATCGGCCTGCACCAACGCGACAATGACCGTTTGCTGACCACGCTGAAAAACCTGCGCGACGCGGGCAATACCGTGTTGGTGGTGGAACATGATGAAGACGCCATCCGTGAGGCGGATTACGTTTTCGACATGGGGCCTGGTGCTGGTGTGCATGGCGGTTTCGTGGTGTCGCATGGCACTCCGGCGCAGGTGGCTGCCGACCCTAATAGCCTGACCGGACAGTATCTTTCCGGCGCGCGTGAGGTCAGGGTGCCGAAGGTCCGTCGCAAGGGCAGTGGCAAGAAGCTGACCGTGGTGGGAGCCACCGGCAACAACCTGAAAAACGTCACCGCCGAATTTCCGCTGGGGATGTTCGTTTGCGTCACCGGGGTTTCTGGCGGCGGCAAGTCCACTTTAACCATCGAAACCCTGTTCAAAACCGCCGCCACCCGCCTCAATGGCGCGCATGAAACACCGGCACCCTGTGAGACGATCAAGGGCTTTGAGCATCTCGACAAGGTGATCGACATTGACCAACGCGCGATTGGCCGCACGCCGCGCTCGAACCCCGCGACCTACACTGGCGCGTTCACTCCGATCCGCGATTGGTTTGCTGGCCTGCCCGAAGCCAAAGCCCGCGGCTATCTGCCGGGGCGGTTCAGCTTTAACGTCAAGGGCGGGCGCTGTGAGGCTTGTCAGGGCGACGGCGTTTTGAAGATTGAGATGAACTTCCTGCCGGATGTTTATGTCACCTGTGAGACCTGCAAGGGCCATCGCTATAACCGCGAGACTTTGGAAGTTAAGTTCAAAAACAAGAGCATCGCCGATGTTCTTGATATGACATGTGAAGATGCGCAGGTGTTCTTCCAAGCCGTGCCGAGCATTCGTGAGAAGATGGATGCGCTGTGTCAGGTTGGCCTTGGCTATATCAAGGTCGGCCAGCAGGCGACGACTTTGTCAGGCGGCGAAGCGCAACGGGTCAAGCTTTCCAAGGAGCTTTCCCGCCGCGCCACCGGACGCACTTTGTATATCCTCGATGAGCCTACCACCGGATTGCACTTTGAAGACGTGCGCAAGCTGTTGGAAGTGCTGCATGAATTGGTCGATCAGGGCAACACCGTGGTGGTGATTGAACACAACCTTGATGTGGTGAAAACCGCTGACTGGGTGATCGACATTGGCCCCGAAGGCGGTGATGGCGGTGGTCAGATCGTTGCGGTTGGCACGCCGGAAACCATCGCCAAGGCGGGCCACAGCCACACCGGGCATTACCTGAAAGACCTGCTTACTCCGCGCCGGGCAGCGGCGGAGTAAGCACGCCTGCGCGTCAATTATTGGTCAGAATGTCCAAAATCGTCAGGACCGCACGGGTCTCCGGGTCAATCCGCATCAGCCGATCTTCGTAGCGGCAGTAGGTACCAGCGGGCAGCGACCGATAGCGTGTGTACGGCACGACCGTACAATCGTCGCGCACCACGTCGCCGAGGCGGTAGTAGATGACATGGCCTTCATGGTCGTCATCGTCATCATGTCCGTGTTTCTTCGCTTGGCCGGGTGGGATGCAAGCCGGTGACTTCTTTGCCAAACCCGGAGGGCAAAACTGCGTCGCGTGATGCGCTTTTGGCTTTTTACCATGGCCCTTGTCGCCGTGGCCTTTCGAGTCAGCCAAGGCAGAGCCCGCCGACAAGGCTAAAACGGTGAGGGGAATGTAGAGAGCTTTGATCATGTTCATGGTGAGATCCTGACGACAGATTGGCACTGCAACCTTAACGCCCATCCGGGGTTTCCGTTCCGACAAAATCAGCCCGTCAGCGATTTGGCGCGCATCAGAGATCGGGTATCGGTGTCATAATACGCCCGAAGGCCGATTTCATTTTCGCCAAAAATCAGGGCAATTCACCTGCGTTACCCGAAACATTTTCAAAATTTCCCGAAAGGTCCATTTCAGATTAACACGATTGTGTGAAACCCTGATCAGGAGCACCCTGCGCCTGCGACAATCCGGCGCAAGACCGGGCCCGCGACCGAAAGCCAACAGCCATTCGGTAAACCAACACAGGCCCAAAACGGGCAACACGGTTTTCGCAAGTTATGCTGGGCGCTTTGGCGTCGATAAAAGCGTATCTGCGCTATAGGATAGGGACAGCACGATGCAACTCACCAACCCGTCACCCTCGCTCCATAACGAGGATCTGGCGCCCGCGACTGAGCGAAAATGGGGCGCGTTTTCGATTTTCAACGTCTGGACCTCGGACGTTCACAGCCTTTGGGGCTATTATCTGGCCGCCAGCCTGTTTTTGCTCTGCGGCAGCTTCGTTAACTTCGTCATCGCGATTGGTGCGGGGTCTTTGGTGATCTTCGTGCTGATGAGCATGGTCGGCAACGCAGGCGTCCGTACAGGCGTGCCGTTCCCAGTGCTGGCGCGGGCCTCGTTTGGCACCTTTGGCGCCAATGCCCCGGCCTTGGTCCGGGCGATCGTCGCCTGCTTTTGGTATGGTGCGCAGACCTCGGCAGCATCAGGGGCCATCGTGGCTTTGCTGATCCGCAGCCCCGGCATGTTGGAGTTTCACACCAATTCCCACCTGCTCGGCCACTCGACGCTTGAGGTGATCTGCTTCTTCGTCGTCTGGTGCCTGCAGCTGCTGATCATCCAAAGCGGCATGGAAACCGTGCGCAAGTTCCAGGATTGGGCAGGCCCGGCGGTCTGGATCGCCATGCTGTTGCTCGCCGTCTATCTGGTCGTGAAAGCCGGCACATTCTCATTCGGTGCCGAAATCCCGCAAGATGTTCTGTTGAAAGCCACCGCTGATGCAGGTGTCCCCGGTGTTCCCGGCTCTACCGCAGCCCTTGCTGCTGTTGCTGCGACATGGATCACCTATTTCGCAGCGCTTTACCTCAACTTCTGCGACTTCTCGCGCTATGCCACATCCGAGGCCGCCCTGCGCAAAGGCAACCTCTGGGGCCTGCCGATCAACCTGCTGGCGTTCTGCTTGGTCGCAGGCATCACCACCACGGCCGCTTTCACCGTCTATGGTGAGGTTCTGCTGCACCCCGAGCAAATCAGCGCCAAATTCGACAGCTGGTTCCTGGCAGCCCTCGCAGCCCTGACCTTCGCCGTTGCCACCTTGGGCATCAACGTGGTGGCAAACTTTGTCTCTCCGGCCTTCGACTTTGCCAACGTGTTCCCGCGTCACATCAGCTTCAAACGCGGCGGCTATATCGCCGCGGCTATCGCGCTGATCCTGTATCCTTGGGCGCCGTGGGAGACGGGTGCCGCGCATTTCGTCAACTTCATCGGCTCCACCATGGGCCCGATTTTCGGCATCATGATGGTGGATTACTACCTGATCCGCCAAGGCAAGATCGACGTCAACGCGCTCTATCAAGAAAACGGCGAGTTCCGCTTTGAAGGCGGCTGGCACGTCAAAGCCTTCGTCGCACTGGCGATTGGCATGGTGTTCTCGTCGATCCTGCCGACGTTCACCACGATCCTGCCCGCTTGGTGGGGCACCTATGGCTGGTTCTTCGGCGTCGGCATCGGCGGTGGGGTGTATTTCCTGCTGCGGATGGGCGCGAAGTAAGCCCTGACAGCAAAGCAAAAGGGCGGGAGTTCATCCCGCCCTTTTTCAACCCTAAACTTCAGGTCTTCAGACCCAACAATGTATAAAGCGGGCAAGTGCGCAGCAGCGCCGTCCCGATGGCCACAAGCCCGATCAGCTTGGCGTAATGCCAAAACCCCGTGCCCTGATCCATGAAAAACCACAGCAGCAAAGCGACACCCACCACCACGCGCAGAATGCGGTCCAGATTCCCGACATTGGTTTTCAACATGATGTTTCCTTTCAGACATTCCCGCCAGCGCAGCGGCTTTGTCGGAAGGATAACCCATATCCGTCCCATCGACTTTGATCTGACCCCAGATTTCCGGGGTCAGATCAGAGTTTTTACTCCATCTGCTTGAAGTTAAACTCCTCGCCTTCTTTGATCCCCGACGGCCAGCGCGCAGTGACCGTCTTGGTGCGGGTGTAAAACCGGAAGCTGTCCGGCCCGTGCTGGTTGAGATCGCCAAACGAGGATTTCTTCCAGCCGCCAAAGGTGTGATAGGCCAAAGGCACCGGAATTGGCACGTTGATGCCGATCATGCCCACATTGATCCGGGCGGCAAAGTCGCGCGCGGTATCGCCGTCGCGGGTATAGATCGCGGTGCCGTTACCGTATTCATGGTCCATCGCCATGCCGAGGGCTTCTTCATAGGTCTTGGCGCGCACCACCGACAGCACAGGCCCGAAAATTTCCTTGCGGTAAATCTCCATATCCGTGGTCACGTTGTCGAACAGATGCGGGCCGACGAAGAAGCCGTCCTCATAGCCTTGCAGTTTGAAATCGCGGCCATCGACCACCAGATTGGCACCCTGCGCCACACCGGATTCGATCAGCTTCAGGATATTCGCCTTAGCCGCCCCAGTCACCACCGGGCCGTAGTCCACATCATTGCCCGCCGTGTAGGGGCCAACTTTCAGCTTTTCGATCCGCGGGATCAGCCGCTCGATCAAAGCATCCGCCGTGGCTTTGCCAACAGGCACCGCGACCGAGATCGCCATGCAACGCTCGCCAGCCGCGCCATAACCGGCACCCACCAAAGCATCCGCCGCCTGATCCAAATCGGCATCCGGCATGATGATCATGTGGTTTTTCGCACCGCCGAAGCACTGCACCCGTTTGCCGTTCGCCGTGCCGCGCGCATAGATATACTGCGCAATCGGGGTCGAGCCGACAAAGCCCACGCCGGAAATCGTCTCGTTATCCAGGATCGCATCGACCGATTCCTTGTCGCCGTTGATCACCTGCATCACGCCATCGGGCAGTCCGGCTTCTTTCATCAAAGCCGCCAGCATCAAAGGCACCGTCGGCGCACGCTCGGACGGTTTCAGAATGAACGCGTTGCCGCAAGCCAGCGCCGGACCCATTTTCCACATCGGGATCATCGCCGGGAAGTTGAACGGAGTGATCCCCGCCGCCACGCCAATCGGCTGGCGCATCGAATACATGTCAATGCCGGGGCCAGCCGAGTCAGTAAACTCGCCCTTCAGCAGATGCGGTGCACCAATGCAGAACTCGATAACTTCCAGACCGCGCTGAATGTCGCCCTTGGCATCCGGGATGGTCTTGCCATGCTCTGACGAAAGCGCCTCGGCCAGCTTGTCCATATCGCGGTTCAAAAGGCCCACCATCGCCATCATCACCCGTGCGCGGCGCTGCGGGTTGGTGGCGCCCCATTTCACCTGAGCCTTCGCGGCATCAGCGGTGGCGGCGTCCAACTCGGCCTTGGAGGCCAAAGCCACCCGCGCCTGCACTTCGCCCGTCGCCGGGTTGAACACATCAGCAAACTTGCCCGAAGTGCCCGCAACCAGCTTGCCGTTGATCCAGTGACCGATCTCTTTCATCATATCTCTCCCATGAGCTGCCGCCACAATAGCCTTGCGAAATTGCGGAAGGTAGAGGCAAGGTTTCAAATAGGTTTTGCAAAATTGCAAAGGTGACAAGATGGATTGGGATGACCTGCGGGTGTTTCTGGCGGTAGCGCGCTCTGAAAGCCTGTCCGGGGCAGGGCGGCGGCTCAAGATCGACCCCGCCACCGTCGGCCGCCGCATCGCGCGTCTGGAAGACGCCATGGACGCACGGCTGTTTGCCAAAACCCCGCAAGGCTACAGCCTGACCGAAGAAGGCACCCGCCTGCTTACCCATGCGATTCGCACCGAAGCGGCGGTTGATGGCGCCTCCGAAGCCTTGAGCGGCCCCGAGGGCCTCACTGGCCAAATCCGCATCGGCGCGCCGGATGGCTGCGCCAACTACCTGCTGCCACAAGTCATCGCCCGCATCTGCGACGCCAATCCGGGGCTAGAGGTGCAAATCGTTGCCCTGCCGCGCGTGTTCAACCTCTCGAAACGCGAGGCTGATATGGCCATCGCGGTATCCCGCCCCGAGGCTGGTCGGCTCACAGTGCAAAAGCTCACCGATTACCACCTGCACCTCGCCGCCTCCCGCGACTACCTCAACGCCCATCCGCCAATACTCACGCCGCAAGACCTGAAAGCCCACCGACTTGTCGGCTATATCCCCGATATGATCTTCGACAAGGAACTCGACTATCTGACCGAAATCGGTGCCTCCGCCCCGCCTTTGGCTTCAAACTCCGTCTCAGTGCAGTTGAACTTCCTGCGTCACGGCGCGGGCATTGGCGTGGTGCATGACTTTGCCTTGCCCGCTGCGCCCGAACTGGCCCGTATTATCCCCGAGCAAATCCACCTGACCCGCGCCTTCTGGCTGATCCGCCACGCCGATGATGGCCGTGTGGAACGCCTCAACCGCTTCGCCGCACAACTCATGCTTGAGGTAAAGAAAGAAATGCAAAGACTTGAAGCAATTCCTTGACAGAATCTTACGCTGCCCCGACGCTGGGACTGACAGATAGGGAGGAACCTTCATGCTTGTCAGCCAAATCCTGAAATCGAAATCCGATGACGGGGTCGTCACTCTGCCACCCGGCACTATCATCAGCCGCGTCGCCGAAGTGCTGTCCGCCCGTCGCATCGGGGCGGTGGTGATCTCGCCCGATGGCAAAAAACTCGCTGGAATCGTCTCGGAACGTGACATCGTCCGCGAAATCGGCCGTCGTGGCGCGTCCTGCCTGAATGAAAATGTGGACACCATCATGACCGCAAAGGTCGTCGCCTGCGCGCGCGCCGACAATGCCAATGACGTGCTGCAAAAGATGACCGATGGTCGCTTCCGCCATATTCCGGTGCTGGAGGGGGATGAGTTGATCGGCCTGATCTCCATCGGCGACGTGGTGAAGGCGCGGCTGTCCGAGTTGCATATGGAGAATGACGCGCTGGAAGGCATGATCAAGGGGTTCTAGGCGGCGATTAATCCGCTTGCATCCGGACGCGCAATATTGTTGCGTGTCCGGGACTTACGCGAGGAGCCTCCCATGCGCATCGGCCTCTATCCCGGCACTTTTGACCCCATCACTCTGGGGCATGTCGATATCATACAGCGCGCGATGGCACTGGTGGATCGTCTGGTGATTGGCGTCGCCATCAACCGCGACAAAGGCCCGGCTTTCACCTTGGAAGAACGCGTGGCGATGGTGGAAGCTGAATGCGCCGGCATCCTCGCCAAAACCGGTGGCGAGATCATCGTGCATCCGTTTGAAAACCTGCTCATTGACTGCGCCCGCGATGTCGGCGCTTCGGTGATCGTGCGTGGCCTGCGGGCTGTGGCGGATTTTGAATATGAATTCCAAATGGTTGGCATGAACCGCGCGATGGATGCATCAGTTGAAACCGTATTTCTGATGGCCGATGCGCGCCGCCAAGCGATTGCCTCAAAACTGGTGAAAGAGATCGCCCGTCTTGGTGGTGATATCTCCAAATTCGTCACCCCCCCGGTGGCCGATGCCTTGGCGCGGCGTTATCCGCAAGCAAAGAAATAACAGTTGGAATGTTTGTTCCACAGCGCTACCCTGCGATCAATCACCCGAAACTCCGCAGAATGATCGCAGACATATGACCGCCTTGGATTCCGACGACCTGACCGCGCCCGCCACGATCGAGGAATTCCGCGAGCGTTTGGCCGCGATCACCGAAGGCTTGCCGCGCCGCCTGCGGCAATGCGCCGATCATATCGCCGCCAACATCGACCGCATTGCGGTGTCAACCGTCGCCGAACTCGCCGCCGGGGCCGATGTGCCGCCCTCGGCGCTGATGCGATTTTGCCAAATCCTCGGCTATTCCGGCTTTTCCGAAATGCAAAAGCTGTTCCGCGACGCCTATTCGCCCGGTTTCCCCGATTATTCCACTCGGTTGCAAAATCTGAAAGATGGCGGCACGGGCACCCCTTCAGCGCTGCTGGGCGAGTTCATCGAAGCCGGGCGGCTGTCGCTGGAGGCCTTGGCGAAATCCGCCGATGAGGCCGCTTTGGCGCAGGCCGTTCATCTGCTCGCCGCCGCCGATACCATCCATATCATCGGTCTGCGTCGCGCCTTTCCAGTCGCCGCCTATCTCGCCTATGTGTTTGATAAGATGTCGGTTCCAGCGATGCTGCACGAAGGCACCGGCAAACTGGATCACCGCCACGCCCTGCGTCCCGGCGATGCGGTGCTGGCGATCACCTTCGCGCCCTATTCCGAAGAAACCATCGCCTTGGCCCAAGATGCCCGCGCGCGTGGGCTGCCCGTGGTGGCACTAACCGACCGTATCACCAGCCCCCTTGCACGCGTCGGCGATGCGATTCTGACGGTGCCCGAGGTTGATTTCGGCGCGTTCCGCTCGCTTTCCGCCACCCTCGCGCTGGCGATTGCGCTGGCAGTGGCGGTTGGCTCGGCGCGCGGTTAGATCGGCAAAGAAAACGCTTTTGCTTTGCGCAGAAATGGAATAAATATTCCAAAACGCTAAGGCGACTGAGTCTCGCTGCAGCGCCTGTCCCCGGAGGAGCCTGCGATGAAAACGCTCGACACCATCACCATTGGCCGATCTTCGGTCGATCTTTACGGCGCGCAGATCGGTGGGCGGCTGGAGGACATGGCGAGTTTTCAGAAGTATATCGGCGGCTCGCCGACCAATATCGCCGCAGGCACCGCGCGTTTGGGTCTGAAATCGGCGCTGATCACCCGCGTCGGCGATGAACATATGGGCCGCTTCATCCGCGAAGAACTGGCGCGCGAAGGCGTCGATGTGCGCGGCGTGAAAACTGACCCCGAACGGCTGACCGCCTTGGTGATCCTTGGCATCCGTGATGAAACCCAGTTTCCGCTGATTTTCTACCGTGAAAACTGTGCTGATATGGCGCTTTGCGAAGACGACATCGACGAGAGTTTCATCGCCGAAACCCGTTCGATCATCGTTACCGGCACGCATCTGTCGCACAGCAACACCGAAGCCGCCGTGCTGAAAGCCCTGAAGCTCGCGCGCAAACACGGCGCAAAAACCGCTTTAGACATCGACTATCGACCGAATCTCTGGGGTCTGGCGGGCCATGGCGATGGCGAATCGCGCTTCATTGAATCCGCTGCTGTTACCACTAAGCTTCAAGCATCTTTACATTATTTCGATCTGATCGTCGGCACCGAAGAAGAATTCCACATCGCGGGCGGCTCGATCAATACCATCGAAGCCCTGCGCGCCGTCCGTAAAGTCTCCAACGCCACCTTGGTCTGCAAACGCGGGGCCGCCGGGGCTGCCGCCTTCGAAGGCGAAATCCCCGACAGCCTCGATCAAGGCCAAACCGGCCCCGGCTTTCCCATCGAAGTGTTCAACGTCTTGGGCGCAGGCGACGGTTTCATGTCGGGCCTGACCAAAGGCTGGCTCGATGGCGAATCTTGGTCAGTCGCACTGAAATACGCCAATGCTTGCGGTGCTTTCGCGGTGTCTCGCCACGGCTGTACCCCGGCTTACCCATCCTTGGAAGAACTCAATTTCTTCCTCGACCGCGGCGTAAAAACCCCAGCCCTGCGCAAAGACGCCGAGTTAGAACAAATCCACTGGTCCACCAACCGTCGCAAACAATGGTCCGAAGTGCGCGCCTTCGCCTATGATCACCGCTCCCAGTTGGAAGAAATCCCCGGCGCCAATCCTGAAAACATTGGCCGTTTCAAAGAGTTGTGTCTGGAAGCTACACTCGCCGTCAGCCAAGGCCGCGAAGGCTACGGCCTGTTGTGCGACAACCGCCTCGGCAAATCCGCGCTTCACAAAGCCTCGGGTCAAGGCCTGTGGATCGGTCGCCCCGTTGAGTGGCCCGGCTCGCGCCCACTGACGCTAGAACCTGAAATTGGCCCCGATTTCGGCGGCCTGTCGGAATGGGCGCTCGAGGATGTGGTCAAGGTGCTGTGCTTCTGCCACCCCGATGACAGCGCCGAAATGCAAGCCGAACAGGAAGCTGTGATCACCCGGCTGTTCCACGCCTGCCGCCGTAACCGTTTGGAAATGCTGCTTGAAATCATCCCGTCGAAAGTCGGCCCCGTGGATGACCAAACCAACGCCAAGCTGATCAGCCGCTTCTACGATATCGGCATCTACCCCGATTGGTGGAAGCTGGAGCCGATGCAAACGCGCGAAGCTTGGGCCGCCACCTGCGACGCCATCACCAGCCGCGACGCGCATACCCAAGGCATCGTGATCCTTGGTTTGGGTCAATCCGAGGCGGAACTGGCGTCTTCCTTCAAACTCGCCGCCGATTTCCCGCTGGTCAAAGGCTTTGCCGTCGGCCGCACCATTCACGCCGATGTTGGCCGCCAATGGATCGCGGGCAAGATTGACGACGCCAGTGCCGTGGCCATCATGGCCGAAAACTTCCGCCGCCTCTGCGGCATCTGGGACGCCGCCCGAACTGGGGCCCGCGCAGGAGTAAAGTCATGAACACCATCCGTTTGACCGCCGCCCAAGCCATGGTGCGCTGGCTTTCCGTGCAGATGACCGAGGACGGCGCGCGTTTTATCGAAGGCATCTGGGCGATTTTCGGCCATGGCAACGTGGCCGGTATCGGCGAAGCGCTGCACGGGGCGAAGGATGTATTCCCGACTTGGCGCGGCCATAACGAACAAACCATGGCCCATGCCGCCATCGCTTTTGCCAAGGCACACAAACGCCGCCGCGCGATGGCGGTGACCACCTCGATTGGGCCGGGGGCGCTGAACGTGGTGACCGCCGCCGGGGTGGCCTTCGCCAACCGCTTGCCATTGCTGATCATTCCCGGCGATGTCTTCGCCAACCGCGCGCCGGATCCGGTGTTGCAGCAGCTCGAAGATTTCAACGACGGTACCATTACTGCCAATGATTGCTTCCGCCCGGTCACCCGTTATTTTGATCGGATTTCCCGCCCCGAGCATATTCTCACCGCTCTGCCGCGCGCCTTCCGGGTGATGACCGATCCCGCCGATTGCGGCCCGGTGTGCCTCGCGTTCTGCCAAGACGTGCAAGCCGAAGCCTTTGATTATCCTGAGTCTTTCTTTATCCCGAAGGTCTGGAAAATCCGTCGTCCCGAAGCCGATGCTGATGAACTCGCCGCAGCGATTGCCGCGATCAAGGGCGCGAAATCTCCGGTGATCGTGACAGGTGGCGGCGTGATCTATTCAGGGGCCGAAGCGGAATTGGCGGCTTTCGCCAGCGCCCATAATATCCCTGTGGTCGAAACCCAAGCCGGCAAATCCAGCCTCGATTTCGACCATGCTCTGAACTTCGGCCCAGTGGGCGTGACCGGATCGGCTTCCGCCAACACGGTGTGCGAAAACGCTGATTTGGTCATCGGCCTTGGCACCCGGTTTCAGGATTTCACCACCGGGTCATGGTCGTTGTTCAAGAACCCGAACCGTCGCATCCTGTCGATCAACGTGGCAGCTTACGATTCGTATAAGCACGGCGCGATTAACTTAACCTCAGATGCGAAGAGCGCCATGCAAGTGCTTGGCAAGGCGTTGGGAAATCAGAAATGGCCCTCGATTCCCGGACTGCAAGCCGATTGGGCCGCTGCCACCGCTGCCGTCAAAGCCGCGCCCACCAGCAACGCTTTGCCGACCGATATGCAGGTGATCGGCGCTGTGCAGCGCACGGCCTCTAAGGCCACCGTGGTAATGTCTGCTGCTGGCACCATGCCGGGCGAGTTGCACAAGATCTGGGATGCTCCGACAGGCGGATACCATATGGAGTATGGTTTCTCCTGCATGGGCTATGAGATTGCCGGCGCTATGGGTATCAAAATGGCCCGTCCGACAGCTGACGTGATCTGTATGCTCGGCGATGGCAGCTATATGATGGCGAACTCAGAACTCGCCACCGCCGTGATGATGGGCGTGGCGTTCACCGTCGTGATCACCGATAACCGCGGCTATGGCTGCATCAACCGGCTGCAAAAAGGCACCGGCGGGGCAGGGTTCAACAACCTTCTTGACGAATCCTACCACGTTAACCCGTCCCATATCGACTTCACCGCCCATGCAGCCTCAATGGGGGCAAATGCGGTGAAAGTCGCCACCGTGGCCGAACTAGAGGCTGCCCTGACCGCCGCCAAGGGCGCAAAAATTCCCCAAGTGATCGTGATTGACACCGATCCCTGGCCCGGCACCGAGGCGGGTGGCACATGGTGGGATGTCGGCGTGCCGCAGGTCTCGCTGCGTGCAGAGGTCAATCGGGCCCGCGCCAATTATGAAGAAAAACAAAAAGATCAGCGGCTTGTCGACTGACCTTCACGTTATGGTTAAAATTTGAGGACATGATGATCTACTACGGCACCAACCCAATCGCTTGGACCAATGACGACGATCGCAGCCTTGGCGCGCATATCTCGTTGGAACAATGCTTGGACGAAACCGCCGCAATCGGCTTTGATGGCATCGAAAAGGGCCATAAAATGCCGCTGACGGTGGAAGGTCTGAACGCCTTGTTCCAACCGCGTGGGCTGAAATACATCTCGGGCTGGCATTCGACCAATCTGCTGGTGAACTCGGTCGAAGACGAAAAGGCCGCGATGCAACCCTATCTCGACCTGCTGAAGGGCATGGGCTGCAAGGTGATCATCGTCTGCGAAACCTCGAACGCCATCCACGGCGACGATGGCAAAGCCGTCAACGACCGCCCGCATCTGCCCGACGCCGAGTGGAAGAAATTCGGCCAAGGCATTGAAGCTTTGGCGGAATTTTCAAAAGCACAGGGCGTCAAACTGGTCTACCATCACCACATGGGCACCATTGTTGAGGCCGAGTGGGAGATTGACCGCCTAATGGCCGAGACCGGTCCGCACACCCATTTGCTGCTCGACACAGGCCATTGCTATTACGGCGGCGGCGATCCGGTGCGGGTGGCGAAAAAGCACATGGCCCGTGTCGGCCATATCCATGCCAAGAATGTCCGCCCCGACATTATGAAACAGGTACGCGAGCAAGGGCTGTCGTTCTTGGAAGGCGTGCGGCGTGGCAGCTTTACCGTTCCGGGCGATGCCGAAGGGGCGGTCGATTTCTACTCTGTTCTCGAAGTGGCGGCGCAGCACAACTATTCGGGCTGGCTGGTGATTGAGGCCGAGCAAGACCCATCTGTGCGGATTCCGATGGATTATCAAAGCCTTGGTTTGCGCAGTCTGAAGGGCTTTGCCAAGCGGGCTGGCCTCGACAAATAAAGGCTGGGGGGCACGCCCCCCAGACCCCGTATCTGGGAGACGAACATGGCCGATCTATTGCGTAAACCCAAGGGCACATCAGGCAAGGTGCATGACATCACGCCCGAAAGCGCGGGTTGGGGCTATGTCGGCTTTGGTCTCTATCGTCTGCAACCCGGTGAAACCGCTGCCGAAGTCACTGGCGACCGCGAAGTCATCCTCGTGCTGGTCGAAGGCAAAGCCCAAATCCATGCCGCAGGCCAAGATTGGGGCGTGCTCGGC
Organism: Cypionkella psychrotolerans; assembly: GCF_001294535.1. GTDB lineage: Bacteria > Pseudomonadota > Alphaproteobacteria > Rhodobacterales > Rhodobacteraceae > Cypionkella > Cypionkella psychrotolerans. Next base: position 46,236 of record NZ_LGIC01000091.1, read on the forward strand.
GACCGTTTGGATGTGTTTGAGAAAACCCCACCGCATTGCCTGTATATCCCCAACGATTCCGATTGGTCTGCCACAGCCACCACCGCCTGCACCTTGGCGGTCTGCACCGCCCCCGGCAAATCCGGCCACAAAGCCGCACAAATAGGCCCCGCTGGCATCACCCTGACCCAGCGTGGCACCGGCGCGAACACCCGTTTCATCAACAACATCGCGATGGAAGGCTTGGATGTGGCCGACAGCCTGCTGGTCACCGAAGTCTTCACGCCCTCCGGCAACTGGTCGTCCTATCCCAGCCACCGTCATGACGAAGACGATTTCCCCCGCATGACCTATCTGGAGGAAAGCTATTACATGCGTCTCAATCCGGCCCAGGGCTTCGGCATCCAACGCGTCTATACCGAGGATGGCAGCCTTGATGAGACGATGGCGGTCAAAAACCATGACGTCACGCTGGTGCCCAAGGGCCATCACCCCTGCGGCGCGCCTTATGGCTATGAGATGTATTACCTGAACGTCATGGCGGGCCCCCGCCGCAACTGGCGGTTTCAGAACGACCCGGATCATGACTGGATTTACCAGCGCGACAACGCGCCAGTTTAAACCCTATTCAAACGGCGCGTCCGAGGTCAAAAGCTGCACCTGCATCTCACCCTTATAGCCCCGCAGTTCGGCCTCGATCAGATGCGGTTTTGGCAGGCGGGGCGTCAGTACCAGACAACGCCCAGCATAGCCCAATTCGTTCAGCCGGGTCAGCACCACGATCGCGTCCAAACTGGCGCTGAACAGGGGGAAAACCACCAGATCGGGGGCGATACGGGACAGTTCTTCCGGGCAAAGCCGCGCGAAGGGCAGCGAGAAGATCATCGCATCCTGTGACGCCGGGGCAGCCTCGCCTCCGGCAAGATACAGGATTCGGCGGCTCGGCGGATTTTGGTCTTGCGACAACCCCGACTGCGGTGGCATGGTAGCCTCCCACTCACTCTACTGCGCGCTTTGGGGCTTAGAGGCGTCGATATCCTGCGCCTCCACAGCCAAAGCGCGAATTTCCGTTACGACACTCGCCTTATGTTAGCGCACACGCAGCGGCGTGAGCAAGCCCGAACTGGCATGATCAGTTGGGGCAGGGTAGAGATTGGCAAAGGCAAAAGGGGTGGGCAATGGATCATGAGGCCACAAAAGCACTACTGGGCGGACTGCCGCTGCCGGTGATTCTGATCGCGGTGGATGAGCGGATCGTGCAGGCAAACGGGCCTGCCGTTGCGCTGTTTGGTGCGGCGATTGTGGATCGTCACCACGCGCTCAGCTTTCGGCAACCGGAATTTCTGCGCGCAATAGCGGCGGCGATGCTGCGCGGCGAGAAGGGCCGCATCCGCCTCACCCTCGCGGGGGCCGCGCAGGACACCATCTATGAAATCTCGGTCAGCCCAGTGCCGCAGGGCGTGCTCTGCGCCTTCGAGGATCGCTCGGCATGGGAGCAGATGGACCAGATGCGTCGCGATTTTGTCGCCAATGTCAGTCATGAACTCCGCACGCCACTGACCGCTTTGCTGGGCTTCATCGAAACCCTGCGCGGCCCCGCCCGCAATGATGCCCCGGCGCGCGAGCGGTTCCTGGCCATCATGGCCTCTGAGGCCGAGCGGATGAACCGCCTGGTGCGCGATCTGCTGCATCTCAGCCGGGTTGAGTCCGAAGAACGTGTGCTGCCGGGAGATGATGTTGATATCGCAGGACTTTTGCGCACCTCGGTGGCCAGCCTGCGCCCGCTTGCCGAAACCGCCCGCGTCACGATCCGGGTCGAGGGCGCCGATCAACCGCTGATCATCCGCGCTGATGCCGATCAGATGACGCAAGTACTGACCAACCTTGTCGAGAACGCGGTGAAATACGGCAGCCCCGCGGGGGCCGAGGTGCGGGTGGCGTTGGCGCGGGAACAAGGCCCGCGCGGTGCGCAGTTGCGGATTTCGGTCAGCGATCAAGGCGAGGGCATCGACCCGTTCCACATCCCCCGCCTGACGGAACGGTTCTACCGCGTCGATGGCCACCGCTCGCGCGAAAAGGGTGGCACCGGCTTGGGCCTCGCCATCGTCAAACACATCGTCAACCGCCACCGGGGCAGGCTGGTGATTGAAAGCAGCAAAGGCAAAGGCAGCCGATTCTCGGTGCTGTTGCCGTACGAGGCACGCTGACAAAAACCCCTACCTACAGCCATTCATCTTGGCCTAAATATCCCCGCCGGAGGCTCCCCCACCTCCACCCGCGCCCTATTTCAGCTCATTTCCCCCTGCCAGCCGTTCCCGTCATATAACTGTTACAAAACTGTCGCAAAACATATGAACAACCCGCCTAGACGGGGCGGCGAAGGGCAAGCCATCCGGGCAGCCCTCGGGAATTAACTGGAGAGCAACATGTCTCTGATCAAACTGATCCCTTCCGCCGTGGCGATCCTTGCCGCCACGACCGTCATCGCCTCGGCGCGTGACCAGCTGCAAATCGCGGGTTCTTCCACCGTGCTGCCCTACGCCACCATCGTGGCCGAAGCGTTCGGCGAAAACGGCGATTTCAAAACCCCGGTTGTTGAAGGCGGCGGTTCGGGCGCGGGTCGTAAGAAGCTCTGCGAAGGCGTCGGAGAGTCGACCATCGACATCGCGAACTCCTCCTCGCGCATCAGCCAGTCTGACATCGACCTGTGCAAAACCAATGGCGTCACCGACATCATGGAAGTCCGCATCGGCTATGATGGCATCGTGTTTGCCTCCGACATCAACGGCCCGGATTTCGTGCTGACTCCGGTGGACGTGTTCAACGCCATCGGCGCGCAAATCGCCAAAGACGGCGCTCTGGTTGCCAACACCGCCAAGACCTGGGCTGACGCCAACGCCGCACTTCCGGCACAAGACATCCTCGCCTTCATCCCCGGCACCAAGCACGGCACGCGTGAAGTGTTCGACACCAAGGTTCTGCTGGAAGGCTGCAAAACCAACGGCGCTTACGATCTGTTCCTCGCTGCTTCGAAAGAGGCCGATGACGCTGCCAAGAAGAAAGATGCTGAAAAGCAGTGCTTCACCACCCGTTCGGATGGCACTTCGGTCGACATCGACGGCGACTACACCGAAACCCTGTCGCGCATCGACGCCAACAAGAACGCCGTCGGCGTGTTCGGTCTGTCGTTCTACGAGAACAACACCGACAAGCTGAAAGTCGCCACCGTCAACGGCATCCTGCCGTCGGTTGAGACGATCTCGAAGGGCGAATACCCGGTGTCGCGTCCGCTCTACTTCTACGTCAAGAAAGCCCATATCGGCGTGATCCCCGGCCTGAAAGAATACATCCAGTTCTTCGTGTCCGATGACATGGCTGGCCCGGATGGCAAACTGGCCGAATACGGTCTGGTCCCCGACCCGGAACTGGCAGCAACCCAAGCGGCTGTTGAGGCCGAAACCGTGATGGGCCCGCTGCAGTAAGACTTAAATAAGCGGCGCGAGGCATCTCGCGCCGCTTATCCATCCCGCGCCTGTCCCTCTCATTGGTAGGATCCCCATGAGCATCGGCCTCCTCTCCCTGATTATTCTCGGCCTCGCCATTGCTGGCTATGTGATTGGCCGCCGTAAGGCCGTCGCTCAAGTCGAAGGCGACATTCGCAAATTGCATTCTCTGCCGCCGTTTTATGGCCGCATCACCGCTTTGCTCACCGCCGTGCCCGCGTTCTTTCTGATCGCCGCATGGCTTTTGGCGCAACCGTTGTTTCTGGAAAACAAAGCCCTCAGCCTGATCAACCCAGCCGAGCTTCCCGCAGGCAAATCGGCCGAGCTGGTGATGGCCGATGTCCGCCGTGTCGCCGCTGGTCTCAACATGCTGGAAGCGCGTGGCGATGATGTGGGTCCTCTGCTGGCCAGCCCCACCGCGCTGAAATCCGCGCTGAATGGGGCGGGCGTTGTGTTGGAAACCGAACCCACGCCTTCAACCCTCGCCGCAACTGCCGCGTTGCGCGATGCAGGTGCAACCTCGCGGCTTGCGATGACCGGGGCCGCACTTCTGCTCGCCCTCGCAGGTCTGGCTTTTGGCCTTAGCCGCATCAATCCCGAATACCGCGCCCGCAACGCCACCGAGCGTTTTGCGATGTGGCTTCTGATGGCCTCCAGCCTTGTCGCCGTGCTGACCACAGTCGGCATCGTGGCCTCGCTGCTGTTCGAATCGATCCACTTCTTCCGGCTCTATCCCGCGTCCGAATTCTTCTTCTCCACCGTCTGGAAGCCGCAATTCGGCGGTGGCTCCAGCCTTGGCATCCTACCGCTGCTCTGGGGCACGCTCTACGTCTCGGTGATCGCCCTGATCGTGGCGGTGCCAATCGGCCTGATGTCGGCGATTTACTTGGCCGAATACGCTTCCCGCTCCACCCGCGCTTGGGTGAAACCCGCCATCGAAATCCTCGCAGGCATCCCAACCATCGTTTACGGCCTGTTCGCTTTGGTCACCGTTGGCCCCTTGCTGCGCGATTACTTCGCCTCGCCCTTGGGTCTTGGCAACTCATCCTCCTCGGTGATGACGGCAGGTCTCGTGATGGGCATCATGGTGATCCCCTTCGTGTCCTCGCTGTCTGACGACATCATCAACGCCGTACCGCAGAGCCTGCGCGATGGCTCGCTCGGTCTTGGCGCCACGCCTTCGGAAACCATCAAACAAGTGGTGATCCCCGCAGCGCTTCCCGGCATCGTCGGGGCCGTGCTGCTGGCAGCCTCCCGCGCGATTGGCGAGACGATGATCGTGGTGATGGGGGCAGGGGCCGCAGCCAAGCTCTCGCTTGACCCGTTTGAGGCGATGACCACCGTGACGGTGAAAATCGTCAGCCAGTTGACTGGCGACACCGAATTTGCCAGCCCAGAAACCTTGGTCGCCTTCGCTTTGGGTCTGACATTGTTCTGCCTGACCTTGGCCTTGAACATCGTCGCCTTGGTGATTGTGCGTAAATACCGGGAGCAATACGAATGACCGCCCGCCCGCTGAACCCACGCGCCGCCATCGACACCCGCGCGTCTTTGCTGGTGCAAGATCCCCGCACCAAGGCCCGCAACGCCACCGAAAAACGCTTTCGTGCCTATGGCCTGTCCGCCATCGTCGTGGCGCTGCTGGCCCTCGTCTGGTTGCTGATCTCGATCTTTGGCAACGGTCTGCCTGCGTTCAAGCAGACCTTCATCACTTTGCCCGTCACCCTTGACGCAGCCCTGCTCGACAAAGGCGGCAAACGCGATCCTGCCGATCTGGCAAAGGCCACCACTGTCACCTATGGCAAACTGCTGGCTTCGTCTCTGGAAGCCGACGTCGCGGCCAAAGGCCTGAACTTGGGCGATATGAAGCCCAAAGACCTCACCAAGATGATCTCCGAAGAATCCCCGGCCACCCTGCGCAACCGCGTCCTGGCCGACCCCTCGCTGATCGGCACCACGATTGAGGTCAACGTCCTCGCCTCGGGCCGCATCGACGGCTACTACAAAGGCCGGGTGACGATGGAATCCGCCGCCTTGGACAAAAACACCTCGCCCGCCCAGCTCGCTTTGGCAGATCAGTTGAAAACCGCAGGCGTGATGAAAACCCAAATCAACCCCGGCTTCCTCACGATGCCCGATGCGTCGGACAAACGCCCGGAAGCTGCTGGCCTTGGCGTCGCCATCGTCGGCTCGCTCTACATGATGTTCGTGGTGCTGGTTCTGGCTTTGCCGATTGGCGTGGCAACCTCGGTCTATCTCGAAGAATTTGCCCCGAAAAACAAATTCACCGACCTGATTGAGGTCAACATCGCCAACCTCGCCGCCGTGCCGTCGATCGTCTACGGCATCCTCGGCCTGTCGATCTTCATCAACTTCGCCGGATTGCCGCAATCCGCGCCTATCGTCGGCGGCCTTGTGCTGACCCTGATGACCCTGCCGCGTATCATCATTCCGACCCGCGCCGCCCTGAAAGCTGTGCCGCCTTCGATCCGCGACGCAGCCCTTGGTATCGGCGCAAGCCGTTTGCAAACCATCACCCACCATGTGCTGCCGCTCGCGATGCCCGGCATCCTCACCGGCACCATCATCGGCCTTGCGCAAGCCTTGGGCGAAACCGCACCGCTTCTGCTGATCGGCATGGTCGCCTTCGTGCGCGATTTCCCCGGTGGCCCGCCCGAGGGCCTGTTTGACCCGGCCTCGGCGCTTCCGGTGCAAATCTACAACTGGACCCAACGCGGCGACCCCGGCTTTGTCGAGCGCGCCTCTGGGGCCATCATCGTGCTGCTGGTCTTCCTGATCGCAATGAACGCCGTGGCGATCTATTTCCGCCGCAAATTTGAACGCCGCTGGTAAGGGGACATCACATGAAAGACCAAAGATTGGAGACCCGCGTGGACACCCAGACCATCAAGATTGAGGCCCGCAAGGCGCAGGTTTATTACGGCACCAACCATGCCATCAAAGACGTCGATGTCGATATCATGGACAAAACCGTCACCGCCTTCATCGGTCCGTCGGGCTGCGGTAAATCGACTTTCCTGCGCTGCCTGAACCGGATGAACGACACCATCCCGTCCTGCCGCGTGGAAGGTTCCATCACGCTGGAAGGCGAAAGCATTTACGATCCCCGCGTCGATCCGGTGCAACTGCGCGCCCGCATCGGCATGGTGTTCCAAAAGCCAAACCCGTTCCCGAAGTCGATTTATGACAACGTGGCCTATGGCCCGAAAATCCACGGCTTGACCCGCAACAAGGCCGAACTCGACGCCATCGTGGAATCCTGCCTGCGCAAAGCCGCCTTGTGGAATGAGGTCAAAGACCGTCTGCAAGCCCCCGGCACCGGCCTGTCTGGCGGTCAGCAACAGCGCCTCTGCATTGCTCGCGCCATCGCGACCTCACCCGAGGTTTTGTTGATGGACGAACCCTGCTCGGCGCTCGACCCCATCGCCACCGCACAAGTCGAAGAACTGATCGACGAACTTCGCAGCCAATTCTCGGTCGTGATCGTCACCCACTCGATGCAGCAAGCAGCTCGGGTGTCGCAACGCACCGCCTTCTTCCATCTCGGCAATCTGGTGGAATTTGGCGAAACCGGGCAGATTTTTACCAATCCGAAAGATCCGCGCACGGAATCCTATATCTCTGGCCGGATCGGTTAAGGAACACAAATATGTTGAATGATCCCCATATCGCCCGCGTTTTCGACCGTGATCTTGAAGCGGTTCAGGCCATGATCATGAAAATGGGCGGGCTTGTTGAAGCCGCCCTGTCTGATGCCGCCAAAGCGCTGGATACCCAAGATGAAAGCCTCGCCGATCAGGTGCGCAACAACGACGCCGCGATTGATCAGCTGGAAGAAATGATCAACACCGAATGCGCCCGGCTGATCGCTTTGCGCGCGCCCATCGCCACCGATCTGCGCACCGTGCTGACCGTGATGAAAATCGCCTCCAGTCTGGAACGCTGCGGCGACTACGCCAAAAACCTCGCCAAACGTGCGCTGGTGCTGAATGCAATGTCACCGATCCCCGGTGCCGCAGGTTCGATCCGCCGTATGGCGCGTCAGGTCGGTCTGCTGCTGAAAGACGCTTTGGACGCCTTCGTGTCGCGCGATGCGGGCCTCGCCGCCGAAGTGCGTCTGCGCGATGAAGAAGTCGATCAGATGTATAACGCTTTGTTCCGCGAATTCCTGACCCATATGATGGAAGACACCCGCAACATTTCGGCCTGTATGCACCTGCATTTTATCGCCAAAAACATCGAGCGCGTCGGCGACCATGCCACCACGATTGCCGAACAGGTGATCTATCTCACCACCGGATCACTGCCGGATGAGGCCCGCCCGAAAGCCGAACTCGCTGGGGGGGAGGCTTGATGGCACCGCGTCCATCGGTGCTGCTGGTCGAGGATGAACCGGCACAGCGCGCGGTGCTGTCCTATAACCTTGAGGCCGAAGGCTTCGAGGTCCGCACAGCTGACAATGGCGAAGACGCGCTCTCCCTGATCTCGGAAGAAGCCCCCGATCTGATCCTGCTTGACTGGATGATGCCGCATGTTTCCGGCATCGAAGTCTGCCGCCGCCTGAAAGCCCGCCCTGAAACCCGGGGCATCCCGATCATCATGCTGTCGGCACGCTCGGAAGAAGTCGATAAGGTGCGCGGGTTAGAGACCGGGGCCGATGATTACGTCATCAAACCCTATTCCGTGGTCGAGTTGATGGCCCGCCTGCGCGCGCAACTGCGCCGCGTGCGGCCTGCGACGGCGGGGCTTTTGCTGGAATGGGGCGATATTCGCCTCGATACCGAAACCCACCGCGTCTACCGCGCCGACAAAGTGCTGAAACTCGGCCCCACCGAGTTCCGCCTGCTGGCGACCTTTATGGAAAAGCCGGGCCGGGTGTTTTCCCGCGAAAGCCTCTTGGACCGCGTCTGGGGCCGCGATATCTACGTCGACACCCGCACCGTCGATGTCCACATTGGTCGGCTGCGTAAATCGCTCTGCACCTTCGGCGGCGACGACCCTTTGCGCACCGTGCGCGGGGCGGGGTATGCTTTAGGATAACACACAACATAGGCGGCGCCTGACCGCAGCTTGGGTGCCGCCTCGCCTTGATGGAGGGCTTGGTTATCTTGCCTAAAACATCGACAAGGGATTGATCCCCAACCCTACCTGCAATCGAGAATCAATGCTCGACCACATCTTCCTGACAGTCAGCGACCTCGCCCGTTCCATCGCATTCTACGAGGCGGTTTTGCCGAAAGTCGGCATCACAATCCGGCACGACTACGACGCGCCCTTAAACCTCCCAGATCACCCCGATCTGAAGGGCTTTGGCGCAGAGGGCCGCATCTTCTTCTGGCTGCGTCAGGGTGAACCCAGCCCAACGGCACTGCATGTCGGCTTCATTGCTCATTCACAAGCCGAGGTCCACGCCGCCCATCAAGCAGCCCTCAAAGTAGGTGCGACTGAAATCCACCCACCCGGCCCACAACTGCATTACGACCCGCGCTATTACGCTGCGCAGGTCCGCGATCCCGATGGCTATAGCTTGGAGTTCGTCTACAAAAGCTGGCAGCATGCCATTGTCTAAAACCACATAAAACACCGCGCGTCATCGGTCTAAACGTGCTGTTCTGAGCAGTTTCACATTGGCACAAATACTCCGGGGGGCCGGGGGCTGGCCCCGGTCCTCTCATCGAAGTCCACGAAACCTTAACAGATCCTTACCGCCGCCCCATAACCTATTGATTCCCCGTGTACCCAAAACGGTCCCAACTCGGGACCGCCCCAAATCATAACCGCGCTAACCTCTCGGTCAGCAAATCAAAGAACCCCTGCGCATCCACATCGCCCACAAATAGCGCGTTCTTAGGCCGATCCGTCACCCCCCACCAATCCGCCACCGTCATCCCCAAAGTCAGCTCTGACTGGGTCTCAATCTCGACATTGATCACCCGCCCTGAAAACAACTCCGGCTTGATCAAATAGGCCACCACAGTCGGATCGTGCAGCGGCCCGCCATCCGAGCCATATTTCTCCATATCGAACCGCTCAAAGAAATCCGCCCAATCCGCCGAAACCCGACCGACCTCGGTTCCCATAGCCCGAAACGCCTGAACCCGCGCCTTGGTGGTCAGCACCTTGTGGGTCACATCCAGCGGCATCACCACCAAAGGCACACCGGACCGGAACACCAATTCTGCTGCCTCTGGGTCAACATAGATATTAAACTCGGCGGCAGGAGTGATATTGCCAACCTCAAAATAAGCCCCGCCCATCAGCACGATTTCCTGCACCCGCCCCACCACATCCGGTGCCTGCAAAAACGCCTGCGCGATGTTGGTCAGTGGCCCCAGCGGACACAGAGTAACCGTCCCCGCAGGCTCGCGCCGCAGTGTCTCAATAATGAACTCCACGCCATGCTGATCCTGCAGCGGCATCACAGGGTCGGGCAAACTCGGGCCATCCAGCCCGGTTTTACCATGCACATGCTCGGCAGTGACCAGTTTGCGCTTCATGGGACGGTCACAGCCCGCGAACACTTTCACATCCGAGCGCCCGGCCAATTCGCAAATCATCCGACTGTTCTTCTGGGTCAACGCCAGTGGCACGTTGCCTGCGACGGCCACGATGCCCAGCACCTCGATATCTTCCGGGCTGCCGAATGCAAGCATAAGCGCAAAAGCGTCGTCTTGGCCGGGGTCGGTGTCGATGATGATTTTACGCGGGGATTGTGGCATGGTCTGCTCCTCATTTTTCGGCCAGAAAACGCCATTCCCCCGATCTTGTCCACATGGTCAAAAAAGAAAAAGGCGCAAAAGCGCCCCTTTCAACGTCTATTTCGATCATGGGTTCCGATCAGTTGTCGAAATCAACTTCCTCGATCAGTTTCAACGCCGCCGGCCGCTGCGCAGCCACATCTGCCAAGGGCAAGCTGTCGGGCGTAAACTCACCCCAGCTTTTCACCAAGGCCGAGCGTTCCACCCCCGGCTCGACCGGAAATTCGTAGTTGGTTTCGGCGTAGATCTTCTGCGCCTCATCCGACGACAGCCATTCCATCAGCTTCAGCGCCGCATCATGGTTCGGTGCCGCTTTGGTCATCGCCACGCCCGAGATGTTCATATGCGTGCCGCCGCCTTCAAACACCGGGAACACGATACGCACCGAGTCCGCCCATTCTTTCTGCTCGGGGTCAGCCAGCATTTGACCCAGATAATAGGTGTTGCCGATAGCAATGTCGCACTCGTTCGCCCAGATCGCCTTGACCTGATCGCGGTCCGCGCCATTGGGTTTGCGGGCGAGGTTGGCCTTCAGACCTTCTAGCCAAGTCTTGGTAAAGGCCGCATCGTGATGCGCCAGCATCGCCCCGGTCAGCGCCACGTTATAATCACTGGTCCCCGAGCGCATACAAATGCGACCCTTCCATTTCGGATTGGCAAGGTCTTCATAGGTGGTGACTTCGCCATCCTTCACCCGGTCTTTTGCCGCGTAAACCACGCGCGAACGGGCGGTCAGGCCGAACCATTGCTTACCCGGATCGCGGTATTCTGCCGGAATATTCTTCTCCAGCACGGCGGAGTCGACGGGCTGGGTGACGCCTGCATTTACCACTTCCGTCAGGCGGGCAATGTCCACCGTCAGGATCAGATCTGCAGGCGAGCGGTCGCCTTCGGCCACCAGACGTTCGGCCATGCCCTTGTCGACAAAGGCAATATTCACCGTGATGCCGGTTTCCTTGCTGAAGGCATCAATCAGCGGCTGGATCAGTTCGGGCTGGCGGTGCGAGTAGATATTCACCTCCTCGGCCAAGGCGGGCAAAGCGGTGCTGGCGAGCGCAAGCGCGAACAAGGAAAAACGCAGCTTCATGGTTGAGTCCTTTTGTCAGGTATCTGGCTGCGCTTAAAGCGGAACCACCGGGAGGCGTCAATACCTGAGTAAATAACTTTTCCGCCGCGCACGCCGCCGCTTATCCAGCCTTGGCGGCCTTTTCTTCGGCCTTGGCGCGGTTCCACAGCGCATCCATTTCCGCCAGATCGCTGTCTGCCGGAGCCTTGCCCGCCTCTGCCAGCCAGTCCTCAATCCGGCCAAAGCGGCGGCTGAATTTGGCATTGGCGGCGCGCAGAGCGGCTTCGGGATCTACATCCAGATGCCGCGCCAAGTTTGCCATCACGAACAGTAAATCGCCAAATTCTTCAGTGACTTCGGCGTGGCTCAGCTGATCGCGCGCCTCAACCAATTCGGCAGATTCCTCGGCGATCTTGGCCACCACCTCATCGGTCGAGGGCCAGTCAAACCCCACCCGAGCCGCCCGTTTTTGCAGCTTGACCGCCCGCGTCAGCCCCGGCAATCCCAGTGCCACACCATCCAGCACGCGGGCGTTCTGCGCGCCGCGCTCGGCGGCCTTGATCCTCTCCCAATCCACCGTCTGCTGCGCGGGCGTTTTGTCGCGGCTCTCGTCGCCAAACACATGCGGATGTCGCGCGACCATCTTGTCGGAAATCGCTTGCACCACGTCTTGAAAGCCAAACAGGCCTTGATCGCTGGCCATCTGGGCATGAAACACCACCTGCAACAGCAGATCGCCCAATTCCCCCGGCAACTCATCCCAAGCTTGCCGCGCAATCGCATCGGCAACCTCATGCGCTTCCTCAATCGTGTAGGGCACAATCGAGGCAAAATCCTGCGCGATATCCCATGGGCAGCCCGCAACCGGATCGCGCAGCCGCCGCATGATTTCCAGCAAACGCGCGATGCCGCCGTCCGGGTCACGCACAAGTTGATCACGGACAAGTTGATCAGACGCGTCGTCAGAATGGGGCAGGGGCATTGCCGATCCCTTCCAGATAAGATTTGATCAAAGGCCAGCAAATCAGGAGATCCCCATGCCCGTCCTCAACCGTATCGCCGCTTATGCCGAGGAAATGAAGGGCTGGCGCAGGCATTTGCATGCGAATCCTGAACTGTCTTTCGACTGCTTCACCACTGCCGCCTATATCGTCGAGCGCCTGAAAGAGATCGGCGTCGATGAAATTCACCCCGGTATCGCCAAAACCGGCATCGTTGCCATCATCAACGGGCAGGGTGATGGCCCGACCATCGGTCTGCGCGCTGATATGGATGCGCTGCCGATCCAGGAAATCACCGGGGCCGAATACGCCTCCACCATCCCCGGCAAAATGCACGCCTGCGGCCATGATGGCCATGTGACCATGCTGCTGGGGGCCGCGAAATATCTGGCTGAGACCCGGCGTTTTAAAGGCCGCGTCGCGCTGATGTTCCAACCCGCCGAGGAAGACGGCGCGGGGGGCCGAGAGATGGTGAATGAAGGCGTGATGGACCGTTTCGCCGTCGATCAGGTCTACGGCATCCACAACGCGCCCAACGTGCCGTTCGGGCATTTCCTGACGACGCCGGGCGCGCTTATGGCGAGCGTCGATACGGCTTATGTCTATCTGACGGGTAAGGGCGGCCATGGCGCGACCCCGCATGATTGCGTCGATCCGATTGTGGCCTTGGTGGGGATGATCTCGGCCATCCAGACCATCATTCCACGCAACATCTATGCCTTGGACGAGGCGGTGTTGTCGGTGACGATGGTGAATTCGGGCACCGCCTCCAACATCATCCCGGAAGAAGCGATGTTCGCCGCCACCATCCGCTGCTTTAAGCCCGAAGTCCGCGCATTGCTGAAAAAGCGCTTCTATGAGATCGTCGAAGGCCATGCGAGCGCCTACGGTGTGCAGGCGCGGATTGACTACGACTGGGGCTATCCGGCGACGATCAACCATGCCGATCAAGCCGCCTTTGCAACCGAAGTCGCCGCTGAAATCGTTGGCGAAACCTCGGTCGATGGCAATTCGGTGCGCGAGATGGGCTCGGAAGATTTCTCTTACATGCTGGAAGCCCGCAAAGGCGCCTATCTGTTCATGGGCACTGGCCCCGGCGCGGGACTGCACCACGCCGCCTATGATTTCAACGACGAGGCCGCACCGATTGGCGCATCCTTCTTCGCAAGGCTGGTCGAACGCGCGCAGCCCTTGGCGTAAGGGCGCAGCGTCCCGCCGGATTTGACGATTTCGGCAAAGAAAATTAGCGCGGCAGCCTGATGTCGCGCTAAACTGCTCCTATCGTTTGAAAAGGAGTCATTATGATCCGCCTCGCCTCTGCCCTTGGCCTGCTGGCAGCCCCCATTCTGGCAACATCCGCCTTTGCCGATGATTACCTCGCCTTCCACTCACCTTCCGGCAACATCCAATGCGGCATGTCCACCGGCGACTACGCGCAAGTGCGTTGCGATATGTCGGCGCTGACGCCAACTTACCGCCAAGCCCCCGCCAACTGCGAATTCGACTGGGGCAGCAGCTTTGCGGTCGACGCGGGCGGCTCGGGCTATCTCGCCTGCGTTTCCGATTCCGTCGCCGATCCGGGCGGGATTGAGCTCAGTTACGGCAAGTCGATCTCGCTGGGGCCGTTCACCTGCACCTCCGAGAAATCGGGCATGGAATGTAGCAACCTCGGCGGGCATGGCTTTAAGATCTCAAAAGCCAAGCAAAAGCTGTTCTGAAATTTGATCAAAAATCCTCTGGTGTTTTTATGCGCTTTGGCTATCTTGGCCAAATCATATTGACTGGAGATTCAAAATGAACGCCCCCGCAAGTCTGCCCAACACATCCGCCTTCGAGATGGACCGCGCCCATGTGCTGCACCCTTGGGCGAACTTTGGGCCGTTTGAAAAGGCCGGTTCCTTGGTGATCGCGCGCGGGCAGGGGGCGCGGCTGTGGGATGAACAGGGCCGCGAGTATTTCGACGCCGTCGGTGGTATGTGGTGCACCAATATCGGCCTTGGCCGCCGTGAGATGGCCGATGCGATTGCCGAACAAGCCGAACGCCTCGCCTTCGCCAACCATTTTGTCGATATGACCAACGATCCGGCGGCGCGTCTGGCCGCGAAACTGGCGGAACTCGCGCCGGGCGATCTGAACCGCGTGCATTTCACCACCGGCGGCTCCACCGCCGTCGATACTGCCGTGCGCGTGGTCAGCTATTACCACCATTCCCGCGGCAACCCCGATAAAACCGACATTGTGGCGCGGGAAAACTCTTACCACGGCTCAACTTACCTCACCCAATCGGTCGGCAAGCGCAACGGCGACCGTATTGAGGAATTCCGCTACAAGACCGAGGGCATCCACCACCTCTCCTGCCCCAACCCCTACCGCCGCCCGGATTGGCAGACCGAAGCGCAATTCTGCGATGATCTGATCGCCGAGTTTGAAGCGCTGATCGCAAAAGTCGGTGCCGACCGCATCGGCGGCTTTATCGCGGAACCGATCCAAGCTTCGGGCGGCATCATTATCCCGCCGCAAGGCTACCTGCGCCGCATGTGGGAGATCTGCAAACGCCACGACATCCTGTTCATCGCCGATGAAGTGGTCACCGCCTTTGGCCGCATCGGCCATTGGTTCGCCTCGGACGATGCCTTCGGGGTGCAGCCCGACATGATCACCTGCGCCAAGGGCCTGACCTCGGGTTATCTGCCCTTGGGCGCGCTGATCCTGTCGGAACGGATTTGGGCGGCGATGGCGGAGGGTGGGCACCGCTGGTTTACAACGGGCCTAACCTATTCCGGCCATCCGGTGTCCTGCGCTTGCGCGCTAAAGAACATCGACATCCTTGATCGCGAAGGGCTGCTCGCCAATGCCACGAAGGTCGGCGCCTATTTCAACACCCGGCTGAAAGACCTCGAATCCTTACCCCTCGTCGGCAATGTGCGCGGGCAGGGCTTGATGCTCTGCGTTGAAAACGTCGCCAACAAGACCACCAAAGAACTGCTCCCCGATGAGGTCAATGAAAGCAAACGCATCTCAGACGTGGCGGAATCTTTGGGCCTGCTGGTACGTCCCATTGGCCATCTGAACGTGATGTCACCGCCCTTGATCATCACCGAGGCGGAAGTCGATTTCGTGGTCGATACTTTGGAGGTCGCGATCCGCCGCGTCAGCGATGATCTGGTGCGCGAGGGGCACCGGCTGGGGTAAAACGCATGGCGGGGTGAACCCCGCCCGACCCATGGCTGGCCAATCTCGAAGCGCTCCGCGCGGGAGTATTTGAGAAAGAGCAATTTCATCTTGGCCTAAACACTCCCGCCGGAGGCTCCGCCCGAACACCAAATTGCACCCGCAGCAGGCTTGACATCCCCGCAAGCCTGCCGTCCTTTGAACCACCCGGATCCGCGCGTCTCCGGCTGGGGCTGCGGCCCGAGGATAAAGACGCAAGCGCCGTTATCTCCGAGAGAATCATGGCCCTAGAAGACGCTAAAACCGAAATCGACACCGCTTTCACCCGCACCACCCAGCGCGGTTATGCCTTTGAGAACGCATTCTCGGGAGCGACCTCATTCCTGCGCCGCAGCTACACCAAAGACCTGACCGGGGTAGATCTGGCCATCACCGGCGTCGCCTTTGACCAAGCCGTCACCCACCGCACCGGCACGCGCTTTGGCCCGCGCACGATCCGTGAGGCTTCCAGCTTGCAGCCCTATGATCCGCCCTACGGCTGGCCGACCAACCCGCTTGATGAGATGAACATCATCGACTACGGCGATTGCGCGTTTGACTATGCCAAGACCTCAGATTTCCCCGATACCCTCACCGCGCATATTCGCAAAATCTTGGCGGCGGGCGCAGGCACCATCACCTTAGGCGGCGATCACTACATCACGCTGCCGATTCTGCGCGCCTATGCCGAGAAATTCGGCCCCCTCAGCGTGATCCATTTCGACGCCCATTCCGATCTGTGGCCCGATGACGACATGACCCGCATCGACCATGGCACCATGATGTATAAGGCGGTCAAGCAGGGCTATGTTGACCCGACACGATCAGTGCAGATCGGCATCCGCACCACGACCGAGGATTATCTCGGCTTTAACGTCATCGACGCCCGCTGGGTGCATGAAAACGGCACGGCGGCGGTGGTCGCCAAGATCAAAGACATCGTCGATGATCACCAGACCTATCTCACTTTCGACATCGACGCGCTCGACCCCTCGGTCGCCCCCGGTACGGGCACGCCGGTCTGGGGTGGCTTACATTCTTGGCAAGCCGCAGCCATCTTGCGCGATCTGGCTGGCATCAACATGATCGGCGGCGATATTGTTGAAGTCTCGCCGCCCTATGACACCACCGGCGCTACTGCCATCGCGGGCGCGCATGTCGGCTACGAATTGATCTGTCTCTATCATTGGGCGAAAACACAAAGATGACCAAAATCATGACCCTCGCCGTTTTGATCCTGATCGTTGCGGCGGGGGCCATGGCGTTTGTTCGCCTTGCCCCGACCAATCCATCCTTGTGGCATGTGGCCCTCAATCCGCGCCCTCTGGATATCGCCACCCCGAGCCCGGATAGGGTCACCGCCTTGCCGAATGGGGCCTATGTCGATCTGACAGCCGCAGCCGATCAGACGCAGGCGCTGCTGGCCAAACTGGATGGCATCGCGTTGGCCAGCCCGCGCACCCTGCGCATCGCGGGCAGTGCGGAAACCGGGCGGATCACCTGGCAAACCCGCTCAGCGTTCTGGGGGTTTCCTGACTATACCACCGCCGAATCTACCCCCGAGGGCGTGACGATTTATGCCCGCCAGCGCTTTGGCAAAGGCGATTGGGGCGTCAATGCGGCCCGTTTGACGGCATGGATCAGCGCACTTAACGCCTGAAACTGCGTTTGGTTCCGCTGAATCGTCCATAATTCGCCGATTGCGCGAAAACCTGCGGCGGATTCTCGCCCACAGATATTTCAGTTTGTTGAACTTTGTCACGGATCAGTGAATGTCTGCCGCAGCGCAGAAACAACTTGGATTAACCAAGGCCCTCTGCGCCAAACAGAACACAAAAAGACTTGGGACACTCACATGGCTGTAACCTTCCGTAATTTGCCACGCTTGGCCGCTTTGTGCGGCGTTCTGGCCCTCAGTGCCGCCTGCGTGCCGAGCAATTCGGAAGTGACGATGCTCTCCGCTCACCCTGATCTGATCCAGCCCGGGCTGAACCCGAACTTCGTCTCGAAAGCCATTGGCAATGCCAAAGCGAAACGCGCCAAGGGTCAGAAGGTCTGGTGCGTGCCGTTTGCGCGTGATGCCAGCGGGGTTGAGATCATGGGCAATGCGGGCACTTGGTGGGACAAGGCCAAGGGTAAATTCGTCCGTGGCCACGAGCCTGTTGTGGGTGCGGTGATGGCGTTTTCGTCGACCCGCAAACTGCCGAAGGGCCATGTCGCTGTGGTGTCGCAAGTGGTGTCGGATCGGGAGATTTTGATTGACCATGCCAACTGGAAGCCCAGCCAGATTTCGCTGGGTATGACCGTGGTGGATGTCTCGACCAAGAACGATTGGTCAGTGGTGAAAGTCGCAAGCGCGGGCGACACTTTGGGTCGACCCTATCAGATTGACGGCTTTATCTGGAACCCACCGGCACCGCGGGCTACGTTGCTTGCAACCACGCCCTAGTGGTTGCACCAAAGATGCAGGTGTCGCTCTTGGACTTGACCAAAGCCGCCGAACTCTGCAAACCCCCCGCATGGTTCCGTTAGAAAAACTCGCCCAGATCACCCAGCGTTTCGAGTTTCTCGAAGCCAAGCTGAACGCAGGCGCCTCGCCCGCCGACATTGCGACGTTGTCGCGCGAATATTCCGATCTGAAGCCCGTCGCGGATGAAATCGTCGCCTACCGCCGCGCCTTGGATGATCTGGCTGAAGCCGAGATCATGCTCGCCGATCCCGAAATGAAGGCTTTGGCGGAAGATGAGATGCCGCTGCTGAAAGCCCGCATCCCCGAGATGGAATCCCGGCTGCAAATCGCGTTGCTGCCGAAAGACGCCGCCGATGCCCGCCCGGCGATTCTCGAAATCCGCCCCGGTACGGGTGGCGACGAGGCCGCCTTGTTCGCCGCCGATTTGCTTCGGATGTATCAGCGCTATGCCGAGAAAATGGGCTGGACGTTTGAGGTTCTTGAACAGCAAGACAGCGAACTTGGTGGCATCAAGGATGTGCAAGTCCACATTGCGGGCGAGGGCGTATTTGCCAAACTGAAGTTCGAATCCGGCGTGCATCGCGTGCAACGTGTGCCGGAAACCGAAGCGCAGGGCCGCGTCCACACCTCTGCCGCCACCGTCGCCGTGCTGCCCGAGGCCGAGGAGGTTGATCTGGTGATCCCGGCCTCTGACATCCGCATCGACACCATGCGCGCCTCTGGGGCAGGTGGTCAGCACGTCAACACCACCGATAGCGCCGTGAGGATCACCCATATTCCCACCGGCATGATTGTCGTCTCGGCGCAGAAATCGCAGCACCGCAACAAAGAAATCGCCATGCAGGTTTTGCGCGCCCGGCTGTTCGATCTGGAACGCGCCCGCGTCGATAACGCACGCGCCGCTGAACGGAAATCTCAGGTCGGCTCGGGGGATCGCTCCGAGCGCATCCGCACCTATAACTTCCCGCAAGGCCGGATGACCGATCACCGCATCAACCTGACGCTCTATTCTTTGGGCCAAATCATGCAGGGCGATCTGGGCGAAGTGGTCGATGCTCTGGTCGCCCACGACCAAGCCAGCAAACTGGCCGAGATGGAAGGATGACGGCGCAAGACGCCCTGCGCGCCGCCATTCCGCAGCTAACTGCCGCAGGCATCGACAACGCCCCGCGCGACGCCAGCTTGCTGCTGGCCCATGCGATGGGCATCGCAGCTGATCGCTTGACCCTGCATCTGCCCGACGCACTCTCCGATCAGGCCAAGGCGGCTTACGCCGCCGCAATCACCGCCCGCGCCAACCGCCAACCCGTATCGCAAATCACCGGACAGCGCCAATTCTGGGGCCGCAGCTTCAAAGTCACGCAAGACACCCTCGATCCGCGCCCCGAAACCGAAATTCTGGTGGCCGAAGCCCTAACCCGCCCGTTCCTGAAACTGCTCGACCTCGGCACCGGCACCGGCTGCATTCTGCTGTCTTGCCTTGCCGATATGCCGATGGCGAGTGGTATCGGCTCTGATCTTTCGGCCAAAGCCCTAGAGGTTGCGCAAGCAAACGCCTCCGCTCTCAACCTCTCCAATCGCGCCAAATTCATCCAATCCGACTGGTGCGCCAATATCCAAGGCCGCTTCGATCTGATCACCTCGAACCCGCCCTACATCGCCGCCGACGAGATGCCCAACCTCGGCCCTGATGTGCTGCAATGGGAACCCCACGCCGCCCTGACTCCCGGCGGTGATGGTTTGGATGCCTACCGCAAAATCGCCGCCCAAGCCCCCGCCCGCCTAATGGCCCAAGGCCGTCTGCTACTGGAAATCGGCCCCACCCAAAGCGCCGCCGTCACCGCTTTGCTGCAAGCCCAAGGCCTGATCAACATCCGCACCCTACAAGACCTCGACGGTCGCGACCGCGTGATCTGGGCCGAAAAACCGCAAGACTCTGCCAACTCCGACACTCTCTAACCAATCCGACAAGAATCTGCTTGTCAGAACCCCGCCCCTGTGATTATTCAATCCCACGCGACATTCGGTGCAATTCGGCACTGACCCGCGCAAACCCGGTCATTGCTGCCATGCCCCACGGGGCTGACGATCCCGAAAGGATCAGGCGCAACCTCCCGGACCATCTGGATCAAAGGACAAGATGCGCTCTTCCAAGTCCCGTTCGCGTTCAAAGACGAACCGCCCGCGCACCCTCGGCAATATCATCAACCGCGTCTTCGACAGCTCTGGCCCCGAAGGCAAAGTGCGCGGCACGCCGCAACAGATCATCGAGAAATATCAAATGCTGGCGGGTGACGCCCATCGGTCGAACGACCGTGTGGCCGCTGAAAACTTCAGCCAACACGCCGAGCATTATACCCGCATGCTGGCCGAAGCCACGCGTGAGATGGCGGCCGAGCAAGAAAGCCGCCAGCAGTATCAGGGCGGTCAAAATAATCAGAGCGGCCAGAACAACCAAAACAACCAGAACGGCAACCGCGATCGGCAAGACTACCGCAATGAGCGTGGCGATTACCGCCCCGAACGCAGCGAGGCGGGTGATGCCGAGCAGCCCTATACCGGCGGCTTCAGCGTGGTTGATGAAGACGAACATACTTTGGTTGATTTGCCCGAGGTGAGCCGCCAAGCGCCGCGCCAAGACAATTACCGCCGCGACAACCAGCAGCGCGACAACCAGCAGCGCGACAACAATCAGCAGAATAACCAACAGCGCGACAACAACCAACAGCGCCGCCAAGACAACAACCGCCCGCGGGATGACAAAAACCGCGAGCAACGTGCGCCGCGCAACGATCAGCCGCGCGCTGAGCAACCGCGCAACGATCAACCTCGCGCAGAGCAGCCGCGCAATGATGCCCCGCGCGCCGAACAACCCCGCGCTGAGGCGCCGCGTTTCGTAACCACCCGCGAAGAAACCGCCGTTGAGACACCCCGCGTCGACACCCCGCGAGTTGAAACGCCCCGCGTTGAAGCCCCTCGCACAGAAGCACCCCGCGTTGAAGCGCCGCGCTTTGAATCGCCCGCAGCGCTTGTTGCCCAAGTTGAAGCCGCCGCTGCTGCTCCGGTCAAAACCCGTGCGCCGCGTGCGCCTAAGCCAGTGGCCGAGACTTTGCCCGGATTGGAAGCTGCGCCAAAAACCACCCGCGCGCCCCGGCAGAAAAAGCCTGCCGCTGTGGAAGCCACCCCGGACAAATCCGAAGCCGCAGAATAGACGCTCAACAAATCCCCACCAAAAAGCCCGCCAAGTGCGGGCTTTTTGCGTTCCAAGGCTGGGAGAAAAGCGTCAGCCTGCGGCCACAATCCGCGCCAAGGCGCAAAACCGCTCTAATTCAATTTCCTCGGCCCGCGCGGTAGGCGGTATCCCCGCCGCCTCCAGTTGTGCCTCAATCGCAGGCCCCATGCCCTTCAGACTAGAGCGCAGCATCTTGCGGCGCTGCCCGAAGGCCATGGTGGTGATCCGGTTCAGCACCGCTTCATCGGCGGGAAACCGAGGCTGCTCCAACCGCGTCAGATGCACCACCGCCGAATGGACCTTCGGTGCGGGCGTAAACGCCTCGGGCGGCAGATGCATCACGATTTTGGCATCGCAGCGCCAGCCCACCAGCAGCGCCAAACGGCCATAGTGATCGGTGCGCGGCTTGGCCACGATCCGCTCGGCCACCTCTTTCTGAAACATCAGCGTCAGACTCTGCCAGAACGGCGGCCAGACCTTCGGCGTCAGCCAGCGGATCAGCAATTCGGTGCCAACATTGTAGGGCAGGTTCGCCACCACCCGCACCGGCGCGTTGAGATGCCCGAGCACGTCGATCTCCATCGCATCGGCGTTGATAATCTCCAATCGCCCCGGATAGGCCGCGCCGATCTCCTGCAGCGCAGGCACACAGCGTGGGTCTTTCTCGACCGCCAGCACCCGCCGCGCGCCTTCCACCAGCAGCCCGCGCGTCAGCCCGCCGGGGCCGGGGCCTACCTCCAGCACATCACAAGCCGACAGATCCCCCGCCAACCGCGCAATCTTGGCGGTCAGGTTCAGATCGAGCAGAAAGTTCTGCCCCAACTGCTTTTTTGCCACCAGATCATGCGCCTTGATCACCTCACGCAGAGGCGGCAACCCGTCAATCGTGCCCATAACTCATCCTCTGTGCTCAAATATCCCGGGGTCTGGGGCTGACCCCAGCGGTTTACCCCAAGCGCGCCGCTGCCATCTGATGCGCCATCCGCAGCGCCGCAATCAAACTGTCAGGCCGCGCCAACCCCTTGCCCGCAATATCATAAGCCGTGCCATGATCCGGCGAGGTGCGCACAAACGGCAGACCTAAAGTCACATTCACCCCGCCATCGAAATCCAACGTCTTGATCGGGATCAGCGCTTGATCGTGATACATGCAGATCGCTGCATCATAGGCCTCGCGCGCGCGCGGATGGAACATCGTATCGGCGGAACTCGGCCCGCGCAGATCAAACCCCTCCGCCCGTAACCGCTCCAGCACCGGGGTGATCAGGGTGATCTCCTCTACTCCCATCGCCCCGCCTTCGCCCGCATGCGGGTTCAACCCTGCCACTGCCAGCCGAGGCCGCGCCAGCCCGAAATCCCGCCGCAAGCCTGCGTCTGTGATGCGGATGGTGTCCTCCAGCAAGTCAGCCGTCAAAGCCGCAGGTACATCAGCCACAGCGATATGAATCGTCACCGGCACCACCCGCAGCATGGGCGAGGCCAGCATCATCACCACGCGGTCAACGCCCGCCAGATGCGCCATAAACTCGGTATGGCCGGGAAACGCAAAGCCAGCGCCATCCTTTAGCGCCTTTTTATGGATCGGTGCGGTGCACACAGCCGAGGCTTGCCCGGCCTGCACCAAAGCCACCGCCCGTTCGATCACCGCAATCACCCCTGCGGCGTTTTCCAGCGCAGGCTGGCCGGGCAGGGCAGGACTGGCAAAGCGGTGCGGCAGCACCGGCAGCAGATGCGCGGGCACCAAAGCCGCCTCAGCGGGCAGGGCAATCTCTTGAAACGCTTCCGATGGCAAATGCCGCGGATCGCCGATCCAGAACAGTGGCAGCTTCGCCCCTAAAGCCGCGCGTGCAGCCAATGCCAATTCTGGGCCGACCCCCGAGGGGTCGCCACAGGTCAGCGCTACGGGAAGTATCATGCGGGCAGTCTCATGGCGTGCGGATCATCGCTTCAGAGCGCAATTCTTCCAGATAAATATCCGCCTGCGCGCCCAAAACCTGATTGGTCAGCTGAAGTTTCACCTCATCGCGGCTGGGCATCTCGTTTTCTGGCGGACCTCTGCGGCACAGCATCAAAAACACCCGCCAGCCGCCCCGCGTGACGGCGGTAGACGATTCGCCTGCATCCAGCACCGACAACGCCCCCGCGATATCGCGCGGCACTTGGCCCTGCGGCAAAGTTTCCCGGATCAGCCGATCTGCCGGAAGCCCCTTGGCCACCGCGTAAAGATCGTTGCAGGTATCCACCTTGGTCCGCACTTTGGCAACCGACGCCCCATCGTCGGGCAGCAAAAACGCGGCGTAATCCACCACGATGCCGCCGGAAGGCTTCACCATCTCCTGCTTTTGTTCCTGCAACTGATAGATCACCACCTGATCATCCAGCACCACCGGCGCTGAAACCTGACCCGGAGCCAACCCCCGCACCGCTTTCGCCGCATCGGGCTTCAATTCGGTCAACAGCATCCAATCCAACGCCCCACCGCGCCCCGCCGAAGCTGCACTCGAATTCTGCCGCGCCAAAGCGGCGAAATCCTCACCACCGCGCAGCAGCAGGCGCAAATGATCGGCCTTCTGCAACGCCGCCGTGCGACCAGCGCCTGTAGCCGGGATCACGATCTCGGAAAGTTTCACCTGCAACGCCGCGAGTGGCCTGCCATTCGCCAAAGCCCGGTCGATCTGGGTTTCTGAGATCGACACCGTTGGCGCGAATTTACCGCGAATAATTTCCCGCCACACCAGCCCGGATTCGACAAAATCGCGGAAAGTTTCCGGCTGCACCCCGGCTTGACCGACGATTTCGACAAACTTCTCGGCGGTCAGATTGGCGCGGGAGGCGAATTCCTCCATCCCGGCTTTCAATTGCTCTGGGCCGATCTTGACGCCAAACTGCTTGGCCGCCGACATCCGCAGACGGTCATCGACCAACGATGACATCGCCGCCTTTTCCAGATCCCCCGGTTGGCGCAACAGCTGCATGAACAGCACGCGCTGCTCAAACTCAAACTGGGTGATCGCCTGATCGTTGACGATCTTGATCGGCGTAAAAGGCCCGGCGCTTACAGCTGCGCCAAAGCCAATCGACGCCATCAGCGCCAAAACCATCGTTATACCTGCGGGTCGCACCATGATCACCTGCCGTCGTCCGTTTCTTATCCTAGCGCCTGCATTGACGCGCGGGCCCCGGCGCAGAGCTGCCGCCAAAGCCCAATAGTTCCACCGAAAGCCCGAAATCCGTGGTCGGTTTCACACTAGTCGAGGACGTGAACCGACGCGAGAGAGAAAGATCGACCAGCAAACATTCGTTGCGGAAGGTCAGCCCCAGCCCGGCCTTGGCCGCGCGCTCGGCTTCAAAATCATAGCGGCTCGCGACGCGCCCCGTCCAGTTATCCGTCAGCCGATAACTGGTGGCCAAGGTCAGCTCGGAGATCGGGGTCAGTCGATTTTCCGTCGCATCCGCCTCGGTATGGACATAGCCCGTGATCACCGCAAAGCGTTCGCCGGTATAGGCAGCCTGCAGTTCGGCTTTGGTCATGGTGAAATTATCATCAAACAACAGCCGATTGGCCAGATTAAATCCAGCCATATCCAACTGCCAAGACGCCATCCAATCCGAACTGACCCCGCCAAGGCCCGATCCTGCACTGAACTGCCCCAAATCTTCGGTCCGCAGCACCCGGCCCACGGTCACGCCTAAGGTCCAGCCATTCGGGTCCAGCCGCAAATAACTGACGCCCAAATTCGCCCGCGTGCCATTCTCCACCGCATCTGCCCCCGGAAAACGGCTGAGATCAAACAGATTGGCCTCGTCAAACTCAACCAGAGTCGAATCCTCATTCGGGATCGAGCTTCCGGTGCGCGAGGCCAGCACGATCTGCATTACCGGTTCGATCACTTGGCTGACGCCATTGGCCTGCGATTTCACCCAAGGCCAGCGCAGCTCGGCCCCAACTGCAGCGTGGGATCGGGTCTTGCTGCCTTCATAGACCGCATCCTGCCCGATCATGTAGAAATCTGCCGCAGCCTCGCCCAGCACTGCCGCTTCCATGCCGTTGTCCAGCAGGAAGTTCTTGCGCCAATCGGCGCGCAGCGACACCCGTTGCATGTCGCGGCCGTCGGCGATGCCATCGCTGTTGCTGTCGGACAATGCATCAGTCGAGGTGCGCTCATGGCCATGCGCCTGCAACTCAAAGCCACCTTCGCCGCCCCAACCACCCAAGGTAAAGCGGCGGTGATAGGTCAAATCCGCCATGCGTGAGGGCAGGGTGGCGTTGTCTTCGCCGTCGCGGATCGAGTGAAACGCGATCAACCGCCCCGAGATATATTCATTGCGCCGCGTCCGGCTGACCTCGGCGCGGCTTTCCAGACGGTCAACGGTTGGATAGTCATAATCGAGGATATATGCCGGGTCGCTGACCGCCTCGACCCGCAAATCCAGCGTAAAGCCGCGCGGCAAGGCAAATTCGCCAGTGCCCAGCACATAACCGCGCGTCTCACCAGGGCGAAGATCATCGCGAGACACCCCGCCTGAAATTTCAATGCCGCCGATCGCAAACGCCTGCCGATAGCGCAGATTGACCGTGCGGCTGCCCTTGGTGGTGAAAAACGGCGTCACGGTCAAATCGCGGCTGTCGCCCATTTTGATGAAATAGGGCAGCATCAGCCCGGTGCCAAAGTTGGAATTGTTCTTCAGCGACGGCAGCAGAAACCCCGAGGCACGCTTCAATGTCGGGTCGGGCATCCGCAGACGCGGAATATAGGCGATGGGGACGCCGCCCAAGCGGAACTGTGCGTGATCGAAGTAAAGCTGCCGCTCGGTCTGATCATGCAACACGCGGCGGGCGCGGATTTCCCACAACGGCGTCGAACTGCCCGCACAGACCTTACAACTGGAGGCCACCACCCGCTGCATCGCGGTATAGCGTCCATCCAACCGCTGAATTTCCGCTGCGGCCAGTTGCAACTGTTGCTGCAGCACCAGCCGCGCCGAGGTCAAAACCCCTTGTGTGAAATCAGCGCTCATCTCGGCTTGGCTGGCCAAAATCACCATGCCCTTGCCATCGCTCAGCACGATCGGGCCTTCAATCAGCAAACGATCATTGGCCTGATCATAGGTGACGCTTTGTGCGGTCAGCTTCTGGCCTTGGTAGAAAATCTCGACATGGCCGCGCGCGATCAGGGTGGAGTTGTCCTGAATTTGCAGCGCATCGGCGACCAGAGTGGCCCGTTCTTGCGTAGAGATGGCGTCCTGCGCCAGCGCGGGCAGGGCGAACAACAGCGTAGTGAGTAGGCTAATAAGACGCAACATCAGCCATCCTCCAGATGCAGCAATAACCCAAGCGCCAGAAACGCCGCCGCAATCGGTGGGCTCCAAGCCGCCAGTAAGATTGGAATCTGGCCGTTTTGCCCCAAAACCTGCGCAAAGTTGCGCAGAAAAAAGATCAAAAATCCACCAAGCAGCGCAAGCAGCACCATCTGTCCGGTCTTACCAAAGCGCGCATGGCGCATTGTAAAGCCCGCCGCAATCAGCACCATCGCCGCAAGCAAGACCGGCAAGGCCAGCTCCATCTGCATCCACACCTGATAGCTGCGCGCCGAAAAGCCAGCCCGCTCCAAGGCTTTGATATACGAGGGCAGGGCCCAGAACGCCACAGACGAAGGATCACCAAAGCCGTCGCGTAGGCGGTCTTGGGTCAGATCGGTGGGCAGGCGCATATCCACAGCCGACGCAAGCGCTGTCTGTTCAGGGTTGGCATCGGTCAACGACCAGCGCTTCGCGCCATGCAGCAGCCATTCGCCCGGCAGCAGTTGCGCCGATGTGGCCTCAATCCGCTGCGTTGGCGTGCCTTCCGGGTTGAAGGTGATCACGGTGACGCCCTGCAACGTCGTGCCATCGGGATCGCTGCGTACGGCCTTGATCACCGATTGTCCTGCCGCATTGCCCTGCCGCATCCACAAGCCATCCTCTGACAGCGACAGCAGCGAGCCCTCTTGCCCACGCTGCGCCGACAAACGGTCATAGGCCTTCGAGGTCGCGGCCACCAACGGGTTGAACACCGCCACCGCCACCGCCCCAATCAGCAAAGCCACCACCACCGGGGCCAGCAGAAACTGCAACCCCGACCGACCAGACGCGCGCACCACCACCAGCTCCGACGACCGCGCCAGCCCCAAAAACAGCGCAATCGCCGTCAAAATCATGATCAACGGCAGGATCTGATACAAGCTTTCCGGCACATTCAGCAGCGACAGATATAACGCTCCGCCCAAGGTCACCCCAACCTTGCGCAACTGATCAATCACGTCGATCAGCAGCAAAATCGCCATGAACACGCCAAACACCAGCCCGAACATCTTCAAAAACCGCAGTGCGATATACAGGGTCAGCGTCATGTTGCCACCGCCAGCTTCGGCACCCGCCGTGGTCTCTGCGTCAACCACAGCTCAAACACCCCAATCACGATCCCGACCACGGGGGCGACATAAGCCAGCATCCAGCCGCCCTGCACATCCTCCCCGACACTCGTCACCACCGTCGCAATCGCCTGCACCACCAGCAGCAACCCTACCGCCACCCCCACCTGCCGCCACAGCCCGAACCGACTGAACGCCCCCAGCAGCAGCGAGGAAAACCCGATCAACCCCGCCGCCAGCGCCATAAACGGCTGCGCGATGCGGTCATGGCCCTCAAACAGCATACTCGCCTCGGTCTGCCGCACCTCTGCCATCACCGCCGGGGTCGGGGCCAACAACTCGGGCGTCGACAATTCCGCCATACTGCGCGTCCGCAGAGCTGGAGCCGCCATCAACCCCGCCAGATCATAGGTGAAATCCGCAAACCGCGTCACCGACAACTGCCCCTTCGGCCCCAAAAACTGCACCATGCCATCGACCATCAGCAGCTTCGGCCCCGCATCAGTCCGCGCAAAAAACGCCTTCTTCGCGGTGTAAAGCGCGCGCTGTTCCGCCACACGGTCATCCGCCAAAAACAGATCCAACAACTCTCCCGTCGGCGCAATCTCACGGATATACAGCGTGACCCCGTCGCTTGGATGAATGAACTGGCCATCCTTCAAAAACCGCGCCGAGACATTCTGCGAAATAGCCTCCGAGCGTTCTGCCAAAGCACTGCGGCTTTCGGGCACCAGCACATGCATCAGCACCAGCATCATTCCGGTGACGATCAACCCAAAATACCACACCGGACGCGCCAGCCGAAACGCCGAAAACCCAGTCGCCTGCATCACCACCAGTTCCGATTCCGACATCAGCCGATTGGCGACATAAACTGCCCCGATAAACGCCGAAATCGGCAGCACGAGCCGGATCACATTCGGCAGCGTCAGCAAGGAGAACTGCAAGAACACCATCGCGGACTGACCATCGCCGATCAGCTGATCAAACAGACCCACCGCGCGGTTCACCCAATAGACCGCCACAAGCACTAGCGAGAAAAACCCGAACAGCGCTAGCAGTTGCGATAGCAGATAGCGGTCGAATCTCGACACCTAAAACCAAACCCCCCAAAACTCTTGGCCGCGAACCTAGCGGAAAACCCCGGCGGGGAAAACTGGTATCTGGCCTTCCCCGTCCCCCTTCGCTAGCTTGCGCTCAAGCGCGCCGCAAGCCCCCCGACATTGCCCCGGAGAAGCCCCTTGTCCCATCCCATCGCCATTCAATTTCAAGCCTTCAGCCCCGAGGCGCTGCAAAAGCAAACCGGGCGCATCGCCCTGCTGTTTGATGCAGATCGCCCGACCAGCCCGGCGGCGCGTAGGTTGAACGCCTTGACCAAGGGCGCTTTGGCCCGCGCGATGGCCTCCGAGGCCGCGACCAAGCTGAAACCCGGCGACAGCCTCGATCTGGCCTTTCCAGCGGGCCTTGCCGCCGATGCGCTGCAACTGATCCGCCTGCCGCGCCGCGCCACTGTCACCGAGGCGCGCAAAGCTGGCGCCGCCGTCGCCCGCAGCCTGACCCCCGCAGGCGCTTTGCTGATTGCCGAGGCGCATCCGCAAGCCGCTGAACTGTCCTTCGGTCTCGCCCTGCGCGCCTATGATTTCAGCCCGCATAAATCCAGCCAGCCGCCAAGCCCCGGCCCGGTGGTGATCGCGGTGGCCGAACCCGAGGCGATCGCCGCCAAAGCCGCCCCGATGGCGGCGGTCGCCGAAGGCGTGTTCTTCACCCGTGATCTGGTCAATGAACCCGCCAATATCCTGACCACCGATGATTTCGCTGCCCGCCTCGCCGCGATGCAGGAGCTCGGGCTTGAGGTTGAAATCCTTGAGGAAGACCAACTCGCTAAGCTGGGGATGAACGCTTTGTTGGGCGTCGGCCAAGGTTCGGAAAGCCCCTCCAAGGTCGTCGTCATGCAGTGGAACGGCGGCCCGAAAGATCAGCCGCCCTTTGCCTTGGTCGGCAAAGGTGTGGTGTTCGACACCGGCGGCATCTCGATCAAGCCTGCGGGCGGGATGGAGGATATGACGATGGATATGGGCGGCGCTGCCACCGTCGCGGGTGTCATGCGCACCCTTGCGTTGCGCGGTGCCAAGGCCAATGTCGTCGGCCTCGTCGGTATCGTCGAGAATATGCCCGATGGCCGCGCCCAGCGTCCCGGCGATGTGGTGCGCTCGATGAAGGGCGTGACGATCGAGGTCATCAACACCGACGCCGAAGGCCGCCTCGTGTTGGCCGATGTGCTCTGGTACGCGCAGGAACGCTTCAAGCCGTCGGGCATGATCAACCTTGCCACCCTGACCGGCGCGATCATCGTCGCTTTAGGCCATGAAAACACCGGCGTATTCTCCAATGATGACGCCTTGTGCAACGCCTTTCTGAAAGCCGCGGGGGCGGAAGGCGAGGGTGCTTGGCGGATGCCAATGGGCCAAGCCTATGATGACAAACTGAAATCCCGCGTCGCCGATATCGTCAACTCTTGCGGTCGCGATGGCGGCTCAATCACCGCAGCACAATTCCTGCGCCGCTTCGTCAAGGATGAAACCCCGTGGTGCCACCTTGATATCGCAGGCACGGCTTTGCTGAAAACCGACAGCACCTTGGCTCCCAAAGGGGCGACTGGCTGGGGCGTGATGGCGCTGAACCGCCTGATCCGTGACAAATACGAGTCGAAATGACCCCACGTCCCAAGTTGCTCTTTCCTAAATACTCAGCTTTCTTAGCAAGGCTCGCCCAGCCATGAGCCTTGTGATGTTCTACCACCTGACCCGCTCCACGCCGCAAGAAACCATGGTGACAATCCTGCCGCGCGCCCTCTCCGCAGGTTGGAAAGTCATGCTGCGCGGCACCGATGAACAGGCACTGACGGCGCTCGACACCGCGCTGTGGATACACCCTGATGACGGCTTCCTGCCGCATGGCCTTGCAGGTGGCCCGCATGACGCCGACCAACCGATCCTGCTCGGCCAAGGTGCCATCACTAATGCCGCCGAAGGCCTGATGCTGATCGACGGGGCCGAAACCACCGCAGCCGAGGCCGAGGCCCTGCAACGTGTCTGGGTGTTGTTTGACGGCGCGGACGAGGTAGCCCTCAACGGCGCCCGCCGCCTCTGGACCACCCTCACCACCGCAGGTCTGGCTGCGCAATACTGGTCAGAAGAAAGCGGTCGCTGGCAGAAAAAAACCGAGAAAGCTGCCCGGTAGGGTGTGCTTCAGCGCACCGCGGCATGGTTAACCAATCCTTACCGAGCCCCCCATAACCCCTTGATTTATTATAAATCGAGCCCTTGTCCACACGTGGACACGCCCAATTCAGCGCGTCAAGATCATCCGATCCCCGGAAATCTGGATCGAAAACCGCCCCAAATAATCCATCCCCAAAAGCGAGCCCTGCATCGCCGCCTCATTCACAAAAGCCGTCACGCCGCGATCCTCAAACGGTCCCAAAACCACGCTATCCAAAGATACCCGCGCGGTCCGAACTACCCCATTCGCCGTCTCAGCCTGCCCAAGATAGTTCAAGCCGCCCAGATCAATCCCCACCGAGGCCGCATCCTCGGGCGACAAAACAATCCCGGTCGCCCCGGTGTCGGCCATGAATTCCATCTCATGCCCATCCACCGCCAGCCGCAGATAATAGTGTCCATCCCGATCGCGCGGAATCTCCACCCGATCCGCCTGCACCACCTGATCAGACCGAACATCCCGCCGCAGATCGTTCCACAGCCCATATCCCGCCATGAGGCCCACAAAGATCAACCCCCAAGCCATCGCCACCCGCAGCGCCTGACCCAAACGCTGCCGATATTCAACAATGACCCAGCCGCCGACCGCCGCTAGAAGCAGCCCCAAATACGCCAGCCGTCCAAAATCCTCGCCATTCATCCGATCAACCCAGTGCCCTTGACGCCATCAATCACAAACTGCACCGACAGCGCCGCCAAGAGCATCCCGAGCAGGCGGGTGATCACAATCGTCCCCGTCCGCCCCAACAACCGCTCTAAATACGGCGAGGCGAGCAAGAACAGATAGGTCGCCAAAATCATCCCCGCCAGTAACCCCAGCACGGCAGCGGTCCCCAGCCAGCCATCACCAGATTTGCCTACCAGCAAGATCATTGTCGCAATCGCCCCGGGTCCCGCGATCAACGGGGTGGCGAGGGGGAACACCGATGGGTCGTGATCCGGGTCAGCCTGCTGCCCCTCGCGCCGTTGAGTGCGACGCTCAAACAGCATGTCTAGGGCGGTGAGGAACAGCAGGATACCGCCTGCGATGCGGAAGGCGGGCATTGAGATGCCGATGAAACCCAGTAAAGCCTCACCCAACAATCCGAATAGGGTCAGCAAGATAAAGGCGATGATGCAAGCGCGCCGCGCCATGTGGCGGCGATGCTCGGCATCCATGCCTTGCGTGAGGGCGATAAACAAAGGCACCAAACCGGGCGGGTCGATCACCACGAACAGGGTCGCGAAAGCGGTGATCAGGAACGCCGTGGTCATGGTTTGGTGGCTGTCTCCAGTTTTTCCTGCGCAGAAACCCACAAGGCCTCGGCGCGATCAAGTGCGTCCATCACTTCGGCGTATTTCTTGTTCCACGTGTCCAACTCACCCGCGCGGGCGGATTCGTAGAGCTCGGGGTCGGCGAGTTTCTTCGCCAAACGGTCGCGCATTTGGTTCAGCTTGTCGAGGCGTTCTTCGGATTTCTTGACTTCCGAGCGCAGGGCTTTCACCTCATCCTGGCTGACCTTCTTAGGCTTTTCAACGGCTTTGACGGGCTTGGCTTCTTCATCGCCTGCCAGAAGCTGACGACGGTAGGCTTCCAAATCTTCTGTATAGGGCGTCACAGCGCCGCCCTTCACCAGCCACAACCGATCCGCGACCAATCCCAGAAGGTGCATGTCGTGGCTGACCAGAACCACGGCGCCGGAGTATTCGGTGAGGGCCTCCACCAAAGCCTCGCGGCTTTCCATGTCGAGGTGGTTGGTGGGCTCATCGAGGATCAGCAGGTGCGGCGCGTCGATGGTGGCCAACAGCAAGGACAGGCGGGCTTTTTGGCCACCGGACAGCCGACCTACGGCGGTTTCGGCTTGATCGGCCATCAGGCCAAAGCCTGCAAGACGGGCGCGCAGGCGCGGTTGGCCCTCGGCCGGACGCAGGCGCATGACGTGTTGCAGCGGAGTTTCGTCGATGTGCAGCTCATCGACTTGGTGCTGCGCGAAATAGCCGATGCGCAACTTGGACGATTGTACCATTTTGCCTTCGCAGGCGACTAGCTTGCCAGCGAGCAGTTTGGAAAGCGTAGATTTTCCTTCACCGTTGCGGCCCAGCAAAGCGATGCGGTCGTCTTGGTCGATGCGCAGGGACAGCTTTTTCAGGATCGGCGGGCCGCCATATCCTACAGCAACGCCCTCCATGTTAATGATCGGCGGCGAGAGTTCTTCCGGCACCGGGAAGGTGAACACTACCTTTTTCGCATCCTCGGGGGCGGTGATCGTCTCCATCTTTTCCAGCATTTTCACGCGGGATTGGGCTTGGGCTGCCTTAGAGGCTTTCGCCTTAAAGCGATCGACAAAGGCTTGCAGATGCGCGCGCTTATCGGCTTGTTTGCGGGCTTCGGCCTGCAAAACCGAGCGGCGTTCGGCGACTTGACGGGCGAATTGGTCGTAGGGGCCAGACCAATAGGTCAGCTTTTTGTTGTCCAAATGCAGGATGCCGGTGACCGAGCGGTTCAGCAGGCCGCGGTCGTGGCTGATGATCAGAACAGTGTGGGGATACTTTTGCAGATAGCTTTCCAGCCACAACGCGCCTTCAAGGTCGAGGTAGTTGGTCGGCTCGTCGAGCAGCAGGTAATCGGGCTGCGCGAACAGAACGCCTGCGAGGGCCACACGCATCCGCCAACCGCCGGAGAAATCCGAGCAGGGGCGCTGTTGCGCTTCGGTATCAAAGCCCAGGCCTTTCAGGATGTTGGCGGCGCGACCCTCAGCGGACCATGCGTCAATGTCGTTCAGGCGGTGCTGAATTTCGGCGATGCGGTGCGGGTCGTGGGCGGTTTCTGATTCCAGCAGTAGGGCTGCGCGTTCAGTATCAGCCGCCAGAACCGTGTCGATCAGGCTGGTCGAGGATGACGGCACCTCTTGCGCGACACCGCCGATGCGGGCGCGGCTGGGCATGGAAATGTCGCCGCTTTCCAGCGCCAGTTCCTTTTTGATCAGCCGGAACAGCGTGGTTTTGCCCGCGCCATTGCGCCCGACAAGACCGACCTTATGGCCAGTGGGAATGGTTGCAGAAGCGCCCTCAAACAGTGGGCGGCCTTCGACGGAATAGGTGATGTCTTCGATTTTAAGCATGGGGCGGGGATTGCCTTAAGCGGCGGGCGGCGTCAACCGGGGAAGGGCAAAGGCGGTGCTTTTGGCGCGCATTGCGGCGCTGTTGACGGCTTTTCAAGCCAGACGACCCGTGATAGCAGGCGCGTTATGAATTTCGGGGCGATTTTGCCCCTTGTTATGGAGAGCCACATGGCCGTCGAACGCACCCTGTCGATCATCAAACCCGATGCAACCAAGCGCAACTTGACCGGCAAGATCATTGCCAAATTTGAAGATGCGGGCCTGCGGGTGGTGGCATCCAAACGCATCCATCTGTCGATGGCGCAAGCTGGCGCGTTCTACGCCGAGCATTCGGCGCGTGGTTTCTACGGTGAGCTGTGCGAGTTCATGGCCTCCGAGCCGGTTGTGGTACAGGTGCTGGAAGGCGAGTCTGCCATTGCGAAAAACCGCGAAGTGATGGGCGCTACCAACCCGGCGAACGCCGATGCGGGCACCATCCGCAAGGAATTTGCGTTGTCGGTTGGCGAGAATTCGGTGCATGGCTCGGATTCGGAAGCTTCGGCTGCACGTGAGATTGCGTTCTTCTTCTCGGGCCTTGAACTGGTCGGCTGAGGCGGAATTCGCGCGAATTCCGGCACGATTTCTGAGATCAGAAATCGGTCAGGCTCGCGGCTTCTCAATCACCCCAAAGAATTGCAGGGCCGCTTCCAATTCGGAGCGGCCTTGTGCTTTTGAGCCAATGCGCTCGGCCTTGATCGCATCGAAGCGGGCACGCAGGGCTTTCTTTTCTTCGCCTTGGCAATCGTTCCACGGGCGACCCTGCAATCCCATGTGCAAGACGTAATAGCCGATGAAATGGGCTTGGGTGCCGGCATCAAGCAGGCGACGGTAGGCTTCGTCAGCTCCGAGTTCGCGGATTTCTTCTGCAGAATGGATGCCTGCCTTGGCGAAGGCCACTTCCGAAGCGGGGCCGAGGTTGGGTATGGTTGAAACTGGGCTTGGCATACGGCACCTGCAAATGACAAAGGCCAGCCTAGCGGCTGGCCCCCGAACAGTGCAACCACAAAGGCCAGCCGATTGGCTGGCCTTTGTGTCGTAAAAGCGAAATCTTTAGATCGACGCCCAGTCGCGGAACACGGTGCCGCTTTGTTGCTGGGGGGATGCGCCCTGCTGGCCCTGCTGTTGCGGGGCCGGGGCTTGCGCGCCACCTTGTTGAGGTTGGGTGGGCTTGGAGGTAGACATTGGACTGCTCCGGTCGTTGTTTGGCGTTCTGCCATTATGGTAAATTGCTCCACCCTTGCGGCGGTGTTGCGACCGGATCAAGGAAGGATTGCGGCCAATTATACTCCAGCTGCGACGCCCGCAATAGAATATGCCTTCGAAAGCAGGCATTTGGTTTCACTTTGTTGCGATTATGTGTGCCGGAAAGCCGATCTCATTGAGGGCGGCCAATAGAGATTCGGCGCTGGGGGTGCCCTCAACCTCAACTTGCCGCAGGGTCAAATCGACCGTGATGGCTTTTGTGCCGGGCAGGGCGGTCAGCGCTTCGGTCACCGAGGCTTTGCAGTGGCCGCAGTTCATGTCGGGAACGGAAAGTAGGGTCATGATGGGCTCCTTTTCTGGGTTGAAGATGGGGGTTCCGGTGGGGGGAAGGTCAAGGGGCACGAATAATTTTTTGCAGGGCTTGACCTTCCCGTCACTGGAACCCCCATATCAGCTGTCGAAGGAGATTTCCGATGGACAAGCTTGCGATGAAAATTGATCTCAGCGTCGAGGGCATGACCTGTGCCGCCTGCACCGGGCGGGTGGAGCGGGTGCTGAAGGCGCAAGTGGGTGTGCTGGATGCGGTGGCGAACCTTGTAACGCGGCGGGCCGAAGTAACTGTGTCGCAGGCGGTCGATCCGGCGGTGCTGGCGGCGGCAGTGCGCAAGGCGGGCTATGCGGCGACACCCTTGGCGCAAGCGGTGGTGCATGACCCGGCGGCAGAGCAGCGCGCGTTGTGGCGCGACACGGGCATCGCGGCATTGCTGACCCTGCCGGTGTTTGTTGTCGAGATGGGCGGGCATTTCATCCCCGGCTTTCATATGGTGCTGCACGGGCTGATCGCGCCGCAAACGATGTGGCTGGTCGAGTTTGTGCTGGTGACGCTGGTGCTGTTGGGACCGGGGCGGCGGTTTTTCAGCAAGGGCCTGCCTGCCTTGGCGCGGGGTGGCCCGGATATGAACAGCCTTGTCGCGGTGGGCAGTGGCGCGGCTTGGGTCTATTCCAGCATGGTGACGTTTTGGCCGGCTTTGATCCCGCAGGCCTCGCGCTCGGTGTATTTCGAAGCGGCGGCGGTGATTGTCACGTTGATTTTGCTGGGCCGCAGTCTTGAGGCGCGGGCGCGGGGGCGGGCGGGGGCGGCGATAGCGCGGCTGGTGAAGCTGGCGCCAAAAACCGCGCGCAAGCTGGTGGATGGTGGGATGCAAGAGGTCGAGGTGGCATCTTTGCTGCCGGGGGATCAGGTGCAGATCCGGCCCGGAGAGCGGATTCCGGCGGATGGGCTGGCGGTCTCTGGCCATTCGACGGTGGACGAGTCGATGTTGACCGGAGAGCCTTTGGGGCAGGAAAAGCTACACGGTGCACGGCTGACGGGTGGCACGGTGAACGGCACTGGGGCCTTGGTGATGCAGATCACCGAGGTCGGGGCGGCGACGGTGCTGGCGCGAATCATCGCGATGGTCGAAGCGGCACAGGGCGGCAAGCTGCCGGTGCAGGCGCTGGTGGACCGGATCACCCTGTGGTTCGTGCCGGTGGTGATGGTGGTGGCGGCGCTGACGGTGCTGGTCTGGTTGATCTTTGGGCCGGGACTGGCCGAGGCGCTGGTCGCGGGCGTGTCAGTGCTGATCATCGCTTGCCCCTGTGCGATGGGGTTGGCGGTGCCGGTTTCCATTTTGGTTGGCACGGGTCGCGCGGCGGAACTGGGGATTCTGTTTCGCAAAGGTGAGGCTTTGCAACGGCTTGAGACGGTGCAACGGGTGGCGTTTGACAAGACCGGCACGCTGACGCTGGGGCGGCCCGTGGTCCAAGCGGTGGTGGGCGCTGCGGAGGTGCTGGAAATCGCGGCGGCGGTCGAGGCGGCATCAGAGCATCCCTTAGCGGCGGCCGTCGCTGCAGAGGCGGCGCGGTTGGGGTTGCGCGTGGCTGCGGTGACGGGGTTTGAAGCCGTGCCGGGGCAGGGTGCGCGGGCGATGCTAGAGGGTGTGGCGGTCAGTGTTGGCTCGGCACGGATGTTCCCTGACTTGAATATGGGGCTGGCCGCGCAAGCTGCTGCGGCGCAGGCCAAGGGGCAAGGTGTTTTGTTTGTGGGGCGGGACGGTACGGCGATTGGCATGATCACGGTGGCCGATCCGATCAAGCCCTCCGCGCAGGCGGCGGTGGCAGCACTGCAAGCTGCGGGTGTGCAGGTGGCGATGATCACTGGCGATGCCGAGGCCACGGCGCGGGCGGTGGCGGGCGTGCTTGGCATCACGGAGGTTCATGCCGGGGTGCTGCCCGCGGGCAAGGCGGCGGTGATCGCGGGCCTTGGCGCGGGTGTGGCTTTTGTCGGGGATGGCATCAACGATGCCCCCGCGCTGGCAGCGGCAGAGGTGGGCTTTGCGATGGGCACTGGCACCGACGTGGCCATCGAGGCCGGGGATGTGGTGCTGATGACGGGCGATCCGCTGGGCGTGCTGCGTGCGCTTGAACTTTCGCGTGCAACCATGCGCAATATCAGGGAAAATCTGCTCTGGGCTTTTGGCTATAATGCCGCTTTGATCCCGGTGGCGGCCGGGGTTCTGGTGCCGTTTGGTGGCCCACAACTGTCGCCGATGCTGGCCGCAGGGGCGATGGCTTTGTCCTCTGTTTTTGTGCTGTTCAACGCGCTGCGGTTGCGGCGCTTCAAAGGAGCACGCGCATGAATATCGCCGAAGTTGCCAAGGCGGCGGGGCTGCCCGCCAAGACCATCCGCTATTATGAAGACATCGGCCTGATCCAACCCAAGCGCAGCGAGAATGGCTACCGTGCCTTTGCCGAGGCTGATCTGCACAAGCTGGCCTTCGTCGGGCGGGCGCGATCTTTGGGGTTCTCGATTGTGGAATGTCGGGCACTGCTGGCGCTTTATGAGGACCGCGCGCGGGCGAGTGGTGATGTCAAAGCGCTGGCGGTGACGCATCTGGCGCAGATTCGCGCCAAGATCGTGGAACTGCGCGCGATGGAGGCGACCTTGGCCGATCTGGTTCACGCCTGTAGCGGCGATCATCGGCCGGATTGCCCGATTCTGCGCGGGCTGTCACAACCGGGCTCAGGCGATCCGCAGTAGGCGTTCAAGATCGGTGTTGCCGACGACGAGGTCTTGCAGGCTGACCGCATCAAGGGCTTTGTAGAAGCCCTCTAGGGCGTTGGTCAGCACGCATTTCAACCGACAAGCGCCGGACAATGGGCAAGAGTTGGAGTGTTCGGCGCAATCGGTGAAGGGCAAGACCTGCTCAAAAATCCGAAACACCGTGCCGACCTTGATCTCGGCTGCATCAAACCCCAGCGTCATGCCGCCCGCCCGTCCGCGTCGGGTCTTGAGCAAGTCTTGCCGTGCCAGCAGATGGATCACCTGCGCCAAATGGTTTTCGGACGCGCCGCAAGCGACGGCAATCTCGTGCTTTCGCACGATCCGACCGTGATTGACCGCGCAAAACATCAGTGTACGCATCGCCAAATTGGTGCGTGTGGTCAGGCGCATGGGCTCTCCGATCCTGCAAGATTTGACGCAGTCTTGCGCAGTTTTTGCTGGGCTGCCTTGATTCAGATCAGATACAGCATTGTGCCTCAGAGCCAAGCTTGCGCGGGGCTTGGGCCGTGATGGTCGCCTTTTGGGTGTGATCAAAGCGCTTTGATCGCAAAGACCTATCTAATAAAACGAAAAACATGGTGAAATCTCAAATTGTTTGCGGTAACAAGAAAGCGGTTTGAAGGATTTGTGCTGAGACCGGGCTTGGGGTGAAATGGCGGCGTGCCGGATGGAGTACGGTGCTTGCTTGACCCCACACGGCAGAGAGATAGGCTCAAAGCCAACCGAAATGGAAAGATGTGGAACGCGCCTTGAAGGATATGGATCTGACCCCCGCTTTGCTGAAAACCGATGTGCTGCGGCACCTGACCTTTACGATTGGTAAAGATCCAGCCAATGCCAGCGCGTACGATTGGCGCATGGCGCTGTCTTTCGCCATTCGTGACCGGATCATGGAGCCGTGGTTCGCCTCGACCCGCCGCACTTGGGCGGAAGATCGCAAGCGGGTGTATTATCTGTCGATGGAATTTCTGATTGGGCGGTTGCTGGAAGATGCCACGGTCAACCTTGGCCTGCGTGACATCGCCGAGGAGGTGATGCAGGACTTCGGGCAGGATTTCCACGCGCTGGTGGAAGGCGAGCCGGATGCGGCTTTGGGCAACGGCGGTCTGGGCCGGCTGGCGGCGTGCTTCATGGAAAGCATGGCGACGGTGGGTTGCCCGGCTTATGGCTATGGCATCCGCTATGAACACGGGTTGTTCCGGCAAAGTTTTGAGCGTGGTCAACAGGTTGAGATGCCAGAAGACTGGTTGTCGCAATCGAACCCTTGGGAATTTGCGCGCCCCGAAAGCGCCTATGTGATCCCGTTCAAGGGCACGGTTGAGGTCAAGGGCGGCAAGGAAATTTGGGTTCCGGCGGAGACAGTTCTGGCCAGCGCTTATGATACCCCGGTGATCGGCTGGCAGGGCAAATGGGCAAATACCCTGCGGCTGTGGTCGGCAAAACCGACCAAGCAGTTCGATCTGGAGCGGTTCAATCGTGGCGATTACGCGGCGGCGGCAGAGCCTGAGGCCTTGGCGCGCACCTTGTCGCGCGTTCTCTATCCCGATGACACCACCTATCAGGGCAAAGAATTGCGCCTGAAGCAGGAATTTTTCCTGACCTCGGCCGCCCTGCAAGACATTCTGCGCCGCTTCAAGGCCAGCCATTCCGATCTGCGCAACCTGCCGAAACATGTCGCCATTCAGATGAACGACACCCATCCGGCAATCGCCGGGCCGGAACTGATCCGCCTGTTGGTCGATGAAAACGGCATGGGCTTTGAAGATGCGCTGGACACCGCGCGCGATTGCCTTGGCTACACCAACCACACCCTGCTGCCCGAGGCGTTGGAGCGGTGGGCGACCTTCACCTTCGGCAACACGCTGCCGCGCCATATGCAGATTGTCGAGCGCATCGACAGCTGGCACCGCCGCACCTTCAACCCACCGCATTACATTGGCATCGTCAAGCACCAGGAAGTGCGGATGGGTGAACTGGCGTTCGTGATGGCGCATAAGGTCAATGGCGTTTCGGCGCTGCATTCTGATCTGGTGAAAAAGAACCTGTTCCCCGAGTTGAACGCGCTGCATCCGGGGCGGATTATCAATGAAACCAATGGGGTGACGCCGCGCCGTTGGTTGAAAATGTCAAACCGTCCGCTGTCCACCTTGATCACGGACTCGATTGGTAGCGGCTGGGAGGATGATCTCGACCGTTTGAAAGGGCTGGAGCCATTGGTCGAAGACTCTGCGTTCCGCACCAAGTTTGATGCCGCCAAACGCGCCAATAAGGTGGCACTTGAGGGTTGGATTGCGCAGGAATGTGGCGTGAAAGTCTCACCGGATGCGCTGTTTGATGTGCAGGTCAAGCGTATCCATGAATACAAACGCCAGCTTTTGAACATCCTACAAACCGTCGCGCATTACCAACGCATCAAGGCCAATCCGAAGGCGGCATGGGTGCCTCGGGTGAAAATCTTTGGCGGCAAGTCGGCGCCGGGCTATGCTGTGGCCAAGGAAATCATCCATCTTATCAATGATGTGGCGCAGGTTATTAATGCAGATGCCGAAGTCGGTGATTTGCTGAAGGTGATCTATCCTGCGAACTACAACGTCAGTATGGCCGAGCGTTTGGTGCCCGCAGCGGACCTTTCAGAGCAGATTTCGACCGCTGGCAAAGAAGCTTCCGGCACCGGCAATATGAAGTTCATGATCAACGGTGCGCCGACCATTGGCACGCTGGACGGCGCGAATGTTGAGATTCTCGCTGAGGTTGGTGCCGAGAACTTCTTCCTGTTCGGCCTGACCACCGATGAGGCGATGAAGCGGCGCGAAGACCCCGAGCAGTCGCGTAAAGCGATTGATGCCAGCCCGGCGCTGCAACTGGTGTTGCAGGCGATTGCCGAAGGCCAATTCAGCCTGGATCAGAAAGACCGCTATCATGGTCTGGTACACCGGGTTTGGCACCATGATTACTTCCTCGTTGCTGCGGATTTCGACTCGTATGACGTGGCACAAGACCTGGTCGATACCGCCTATGCGGATCGTCAGGCTTGGATTAAAATGGCGGCATTGAACACGGCGCGTTCGGGTTTTTTCAGCTCGGATCGCACCATTCGTAGCTATATGAAAGACGTCTGGACGATCCCATCTGCGCTTTAATATCAAGAGGTTGCCATGACTGACTTGCTCATTGACCCCGGTGCTGCACAAGCGATTGCCGAGGGGCGGCATGGCGACCCGTTCTCGGTGTTGGGGCTGCACAAACGCGGCGGCAAATGGGTGGTGCTGGGGTTTGATCCCGGTGCCGAACGGATGTTCGTATTGCCGGGGAAATCCGGCAAACCCGTGGCCGCAACGCCGGTCAAAGGTGCTGCTGGCCTGTTTGTGGCCGAGCTTGCGCGCAAATCGGACTATCGTTTGCGCTGGCAAGGGCATGGCGCGGAATGGGAATGTGAAGACCCATTCGCATTTGGCCCGGTGCTGGGCGAATTGGACGAATATCTGCTCGGCGAAGGCAGCCACAAACGGCTTTGGCAGGTGCTGGGCGCGCATGTAATCACCCATGAAGGGGTTGTGGGCACGCATTTTGCGGTCTGGGCCCCGAATGCCGAGCGGGTTTCGGTGGTTGGCAACTTCAACCAATGGGATGGCCGCCGCCATCCGATGCGCAGGCGCGGCGGCACCGGGGTGTGGGAGACTTTCCTGCCCGCGATTGCCGAGGGCGAGGCCTATAAATACGAAATTCGCGGCCCGGGTGGGGTTTTGCTGCCGTTGAAGGCCGATCCGGTGGGCTTTGGTTCGGAACACGCGCCGAAAAATGCTTCTGTGGTACGGCAGATAGAGAATCCGCAATGGCATGACGCTGATTGGATGGCAACGCGCGGGGCGAAGCAGACGATTGATGCGCCGATTTCGGTTTATGAGGTACATCTGGGGTCTTGGAAACGGGCTCCCGGCGACCGGATGCTGTCCTATACCGAGCTTGCCGAACAACTGGTCACATATGTTGCCGACATGGGGTTCACTCATATCGAGTTGATGCCGATTTCCGAATATCCGTTCGATGGCTCTTGGGGCTATCAGCCGGTGGGCCTGTTTGCACCAACGATCCGGCACGGCACCCCGAACGAATTCCGCGCCTTCATGGATGCCGCCCACCGACGCGGTATTGGCGTGCTACTCGATTGGGTGCCGGGGCATTTCCCGACCGACGCACATGGCTTGGGCCGCTTTGACGGCACGGCACTTTATGAACACCAAGACCCGCGCGAAGGCTTCCATCAGGATTGGAATACGCTGATCTACAATTATGGTCGGGTCGAGGTTTCCAACTACCTTGTCTCTAACGCGCTGTATTGGTTGGAAGAATACCACATGGATGGGCTGCGGGTCGATGCTGTGGCTTCGATGCTCTACCGTGATTACAGCCGCGAAGCGGGGCAGTGGGTGCCGAACAAAGACGGCGGACGCGAGAATTACGAAGCGATTGCCGTGCTGCAAAGCATGAATATCACTGCCTATGGCGAGGTTGCAGGTGTGATGACGGTGGCCGAGGAAAGCACCGCGTTTGCGGGCGTGTCGCGTCCGGTGAACCACGGCGGGCTTGGCTTTGGCTTTAAGTGGAACATGGGCTGGATGAACGACACCCTGTCCTACATGCAGAAAGACCCGATCTATCGTCGCTTCCATCACCACCAGATGACCTTCGGGCTGCATTACGCTTGGTCGGAAAACTACATCCTGCCGATCAGCCATGACGAGGTTGTGCATGGCAAAGGCAGCATGTTGGAGAAGATGCCGGGGGATGGTGAACAGAAGTTCGCAAACCTGCGGGCCTATTATGGCTTCATGTGGGCGCATCCGGGTAAGAAGCTGTTGTTCATGGGCTGTGAGTTCGCCCAAGGCAAGGAATGGAACCACAACCAGTCGCTCGATTGGCACCAGTTGGAGATTCCGGCGCATCAGGGTATGCAAAACCTTGTCCGCGATCTGAACCGGGTTTACCGCGACGTACCTGCCTTGCACGTTAACGATACGCGCCCAGAAGGCTTTGAGTGGATCGAAAGCAATGACGCGGAGGCCGGGGTCTACGCTTGGGTCCGCAAGGGCAAACCGGGCGATCCGATGGTGGTGGCGCTGGTCAATATGACCCCCGTTGATCGGGCCTACCGGGTTGGGCTGCCGGCCGGTGGGCATTGGACGGAAATACTGAACACGGATGCTGCGGTTTACGGAGGAGGGAACCGTGGCAATCTGGGTGGCGTGGGGGCGGAGGCCATTCCGCATCATGGCCGCCCGCACTCGGCTTCGGTCAATGTGCCGCCGCTCTCGGCGGTTTGGCTGAAACAGGGTTGAAATCACAGGATAAAAGCGGGCGCAGGCCTGCGTAAAGGGAGGACTACGATGCAACCAAGACCCAATGCCCGTCTGTCATCGCAGGCTATGGCTTTTGTTCTGGCCGGAGGGCGCGGCTCTCGGCTGAAAGAGCTGACAGATCGGCGCGCCAAACCCGCCGTATACTTTGGCGGCAAGACCCGGATCATCGACTTTGCTTTGTCGAATGCGCTGAATTCCGGCATACGCAAGATGGCGATTGCGACGCAGTATAAGGCGCATAGCCTGATCCGCCACATGCAGCGCGGCTGGGGGTTCTTCCGGGCCGAGCGCAACGAGTATCTGGACATCTTGCCAGCCAGCCAGCGGGTGTCTGAGAATAAGTGGTATCTTGGCACCGCCGATGCAGTCGCGCAAAATATTGATATCGTTGATTCTTATGGTGTGAAATACATCGTCGTTCTGGCCGGTGATCACATCTATAAGATGGATTACGAGGTGATGTTGCAGCAGCATGTTGACAGCAAAGCTGACGTGACCATCGGCTGTCTGACCGTGCCGCGGATGGAGGCTGTGGCCTTTGGCGTGATGCATGTCGATAAGGATATGCGGATTACCTCGTTCCTTGAGAAACCCGCCGATCCGCCCTCGATCCCCGGCGATCCGGACAATGCTTTGGCCTCGATGGGG
This sequence comes from Cypionkella psychrotolerans, assembly GCF_001294535.1. Lineage (GTDB taxonomy): Bacteria > Pseudomonadota > Alphaproteobacteria > Rhodobacterales > Rhodobacteraceae > Cypionkella > Cypionkella psychrotolerans. Next base: position 90,618 of record NZ_LGIC01000091.1, read on the forward strand.
ATTTATATCTTCGACTGGGCCTTCCTGCGTGACCTTCTGATCCGCGATATGGCGGATGACAACTCCAGCCATGATTTCGGCAATGATCTGATCCCGGATATCGTGAAAAACGGCAAAGCGGTGGCGCATAAGTTTGCCGACAGCTGCGTGAAATCGGGGTTGGAGACGGAGCCCTATTGGCGCGACGTGGGGACGATTGATGCGTTCTGGCAGGCCAATATCGACCTGACCGATTTCATCCCCAAGCTTGATATCTACGATCAAAGCTGGCCGATCTGGACCTATTCGGAAATCCTGCCGCCCGCCAAGTTCATCCACGATGAAGAAGCCCGGCGCGGCATGGCAGTATCGTCGCTGGTGTCGGGCGATTGTATCGTCTCGGGGTCCGAGGTGCGCAATTCTCTGCTGTTCACCGGCTGTCGGACCCATTCGTTCAGCACACTCGATTATGTCGTGGCGTTGCCGCAGGTGATTGTCAATCGCAATGCCGAGCTGAAAAACTGCGTGATCGACCGTGGCGTGATCATCCCGGATGGGCTGGTGGTGGGGCAAGATCCTGAGGCAGATGCGAAGTGGTTCCGTCGCACCGACAGCGGTATCGTGCTGATTACGCAGGATATGCTTGACGAACGGGCGCGGGCGTTGTCCTGACTTAGTAGAAAAGCGGTGGCGACCGGGGACTTAGCCTCTGGTCGCCCAAAGATATTTGGACCAACGTGAAAGGATCAGAGATGCAGGTTCGGGGGCGGGTTTTGTCTGTCGCGTCGGAGTGTGTGCCGCTGATCAAGACCGGGGGCCTGGCCGATGTGGTCGGGGCTTTGCCGGGGGCCTTGGCGAAAGTTGGCTGGGATATGCGGGTGTTGATGCCTGCTTACAGGGCGTTGCGGGCTCGCCTTGATGATCTGGATGAGGTCTGGTTTGAGCAGAACCTGTTCGGCGGTGACGCGCGGGTGATGGCGGGTGAAATCGACGGTTTGCAAGTGATGCTGCTGGATGCGCCGCATCTTTATGACCGTGAGGGTGGGCCGTATTCTGGCCCCGGGGGCGACTGGTTCGACAATGCGCGGCGGTTTGCGGCCTTGTCGTGGGTCGCGGCCCGGATGGCGCGCGATGGCATTGATGGCTGGAAACCTGATATTCTGCACGCGCATGACTGGCAGGCGGGCTTTGCCTCGGCCTATTTGTACTATGGCGGTTCGGGCGGCGTCGCCTCGGTGCTGACGATCCATAACATCGCGTTTCAGGGCTGGGCTCCAGCGCAGGCTTTGGTGGATTTGCGGTTGCCCCCTGATCAGTTTTACCCCGGTGCTTTGGAGTATTACGGCGGGTTGTCCAGCCTGAAGGCCGGTCTGGTCTGTGCCGACCGGATCACAACGGTGTCCCCTAATTATGCCGCCGAATTGATGCGGCCAGAGTTTGGCATGGGGATGGAGGGCGTGATTGCCCAGCGGGCTTCGGTGGTGTCGGGGATTTTGAACGGGGTGGATACCGGGGTTTGGTCGCCCGCCGTGGAACCCATGCCCTATTCGGTGAAGTCGCTGAAAGGCAAAGCCGCCAACCGGGCGGCGTTTTGTGCCGAAATGGGTTTGGATGTTCCGGGGCCGCTGGCGGTTCTGGTGAGCCGTTTGACCGATCAGAAGGGCATTGATCTGCTGGAAACCTGCATCCCCGATTTCATCGCGGGTGGCGGTGGTTTGGCGGTTTTGGGCTCGGGCGATGCTTTGCTGGAAGCCGCGATGCGCCGCTTGGAAGCACGGTTTCCGGGCCGGGTTTCGGTGCGCATTGGCTATGATGAGGCTTACAGTCATCGGTTGTTTGCCGCAGGTGATGCCGTGCTGGTGCCAAGCCGATTTGAGCCGTGCGGACTGACCCAGATGTATGGGCTAGCCTATGGCACGGTGCCGCTGGTGTCTTCGGTTGGCGGTTTGGCCGATACGGTGATCCACGCAAGCCCGGCTGCACTGACGGCTGGGGTGGCGACGGGGATCGTGTTTCATCCTGTCGATGCGACGGGCTTTGGGCTGGCGTTGCGGCAGTTGGTGCAGCTTTACGCCAGTAAAGCCCAATGGGCGCAGGTGCAGAAAAACGCGATGAAGCAGCCGGTTGGCTGGGAGGCCTCTGCCGCCGCTTATGCAGCCCTCTATGCGGAAATGCTGGCGTGAGCTTATCGGGATATGCCACCTCTGCGGGGCGGCCTTGGCCGATGGGGGCGACGCTGACCGATGACGGGGTGAATTTTGCGGTATTCTCGGCCCATGCCACGGCGTTGGAGTTGTGCCTGTATTCGCCGGACGGGCGACGCGAACAGGCGCGCTTGCCGTTCGCGGACCGCGAGGGCGATGTCTGGTATCTGCATGTGGCGGGTCTGTCTGCCGGGCAACTCTACGGTTTGCGCGCTTACGGCCGCTATGCGCCGGATGAGGGCCAACGCTTTAACCCGCACAAGCTGCTGATCGACCCCTATGCGCGGGGTCTTGCCGGGCGGTTGCGTTGGTCGGATGCGGTGATGGGTTACAAGATCGGCGCCTCGCGCGGCGATGGCTCGTTTGATCCCCGCGATAGCGCCTTTGCGGTGCCGAAATCGGTGGTGGTCGACCCCGGTTTCCACTGGGGCAACGACCGTCCGCCGCAGGTGCCGATGGCTGATACGGTGATCTATGAGGCGCATGTCAAGGCGCTGACCATGCGCCATCCTGCCATTCCGCAAGCGATGCGTGGTACTTATGCAGGCCTCGCGCATCCGGTGATGATCGAGCATTTCAAGCGCTTGGGCGTGACCACGCTGGAATTGCTGCCCGTGCAGGCTTATTTCGACGACCGCTTTCTGGTCGCCAAGGGCCTGCGCAATCACTGGGGCTATCAGACCATGGGCTTCTTTGCGCCCGAACAGCGCTATGGAACGGCGCAGCCTTTGCGTGAGATGCAGGTGATGGTGAAAACCTTGCATGCAGCGGGGTTAGAGGTCGTGCTGGACGTGGTCTATAACCACACTGGCGAGGGCGATGCTTGGGGTCCGACGCTCAGCTTCCGCGGCCTCGATAACACCAGCTATTACCGCCTGATCCAAGGCGGGCGGCACTATGCCAATGATGCGGGCACAGGCAATACGCTCGATCTGACCAACCCGGCGGTGCTGCGGATGGTGATGGATTCACTGCGCTATTGGGTGCAAGAGGTGCATGTCGACGGCTTCCGCTTTGATCTGGCCTCGGTCTTGGGGCGCGAGCCTGCGGGCTTTGACCCCCAAGGCGGCTTCTTCGATGCGATCCGGCAAGACCCCGTTCTGGCGCGGGTGAAGCTGATCGCCGAGCCTTGGGATATCGGCCCCGGCGGCTATCAACTCGGCGCTTACCCGGCACCTTTCTCGGAATGGAACGACAAATACCGCGACGGTGTGCGCCGCTTTTGGCGCAATGATGCTGGCCTCGCACCTGAATTTTCCCGCCGCCTGATGGGTTCGGCAGATAAGTTCGATCACTCCCGTCGCCCCGCCACGGCTTCGGTGAATTTCATCACCTCACATGACGGCTTCACGCTGGAAGATCTGGTCAGCTACACCATCAAGCGCAACCTCGCCAATGGTGAGGACAACCGTGACGGCCATGACGACAATCACGCCGATAATATGGGCGTCGAAGGCCCCAGCCCGGATCCCGCGATCCGCGCCGCGCGCGATCTGCGCAAGCGCAACCTGCTGGCAACTTTGCTGCTCAGCCAAGGCACGCCGATGCTGCTGGCAGGCGATGAGTTGGGCCATTCTCAGGCGGGCAACAACAATGCCTATGCACAGGACAATGATCTGACGCGGATTGATTGGGGTGCCGCCGACTCCGTGCTGATTGATTTTGTGGCCAGCCTGACCGCGTTGCGCAAAGCCCATCCGGTGCTGCGCCAAACCCGCTTCCTGCATTCGCAAAAGCGGCTGGCCGATGGTCTGCCCGATGTGATTTGGCGCCGCGCGGATGCCGCGATTCCCAGCCCAAACGATTGGCACGACCCAGCGTTTCGCTGCATTGGGCTTGAATTGCGCATGGCCGCCGAAGGCCCCGACGCGCCGGACGCGCTTTATGTGGTGTTCAACGGCGGCGGGGTGGTGGCTTTGCGCCTGCCCGAAACCGCCGCACAATGGCGGTTGGTGCTGGATAGCACGCGGCCCGATCTTGCGCCCGAACCCTATACGACGCGGCTGGATATGCCGCCGCAATCCGTTTTCGTCTTTGAACCGCTGCTCTCTGGAGGCACAGCATGACCACGATTTCCACCCAACCCATCGCCGGGCAAAAGCCTGGCACCTCCGGCCTGCGCAAGAAAACCCCGGTGTTCATGGGGCCGCATTACCTTGAGAACTTCGTGCAGGCGATTTTCGATGTGATCGGCGCGAAAGGGAAAACTTTTGTGCTGGGCGGCGACGGGCGCTATTTCAACGACCGCGCCGCACAGGTGATCTTGCGGATGGCGGCGGCGAACGGCGCGGTGCGGGTGATCATCGGCCAAGGCGCGATCCTCTCGACGCCAGCGGCCAGCCATCTGATCCGGCTGAACAACACCGACGGCGGCATCATCATGTCTGCCTCGCACAACCCCGGCGGGCCGAATGAAGACTTCGGCGTCAAGTTCAACATGTCGAACGGTGGACCTGCGCCTGAGGGCGTCACCGAGGCGATGTACAAGCGTACGACAGAAATCTTCGAGTATCACATCGTGGAATCGCAGGATGTTGACCTGTCGGTGATCGGACGCAGCCAGTTGGCGGGCATGATCGTCGATGTCGTCGATCCGGTGGCCGACTACGCCACGCTGATGGAAAGCTTGTTTGATTTCTCGGCGATTGCGGCGATGTTCAAAGGCGGCTTTCGGATGCGGATGGATTCTATGTGCGCCGTGACCGGCCCTTATGCGGTTGAAATCTTAGAAAAACGCCTTGGCGCTGCGGCGGGCACCTGCATCAACGCAACACCTTTGCCGGATTTTGGCGGGATGCACCCCGACCCGAACCCAACTTGGGCCAAGGCGCTGATGGATGAAATGTTTGGTGACAATGCCCCCGATTTCGGCGCGGCAAGCGACGGTGACGGCGACCGCAACATGGTGGTAGGGGCGGGCGCCTATGTCTCGCCCTCCGACAGCCTCGCGGTCCTAGCGGCCAACGCGCATCTTGCCCCCGGCTATAAGGCCGGGCTGAAAGGTGTGGCGCGCTCGATGCCCACGTCCGCTGCGGCGGACAGGGTTGCGGCCTCGCTGGGCATTGCGTGTTATGAAACCCCGACCGGCTGGAAGTTTTTCGGCAACCTGCTCGATGCAGGCCGCGCCACGATCTGTGGCGAGGAGTCGTTTGGCACCGGATCGGACCATGTGCGCGAGAAGGATGGCCTTTGGGCGATACTTCTCTGGCTCAATATCCTCGCCGTGCGCAAGCAGTCGGTGGCCGCGATCTTGGCGGAACACTGGGGAAAGTTTGGCCGCAACTATTACAGCCGTCACGACTTCGAAGCGATTGCCAGCGACAAAGCCGATGCGATGATGGCGGCTTTGCGGGGGTCTTTGACCAGCCTACCGGGGACGCAACTCGAAGGCCTAACGGTGCAAGCTGCAGATGATTTCGCTTATACAGATCCGGTCGATGGCTCGGTCTCGAAAGCCCAAGGTGTGCGGATACTGTTCGAGGACGGCAGCCGCATCGTGTTGCGTTTGTCTGGCACCGGTACTGAGGGCGCGACGCTGCGGCTCTATCTGGAACGCTATGCGGCAGGGCCGGACGGGCTTGATCTTGACCCACAAGACGCACTCGCCCCGGTGATCCGGGCTGCGCATGCGCTGGCGAAGATCGAAAGCTTCACGGGCCGTGTGACGCCTGACGTAATTACCTGAGGCCAAAATGTCGGTTTCCGCTGAGATGCGGCGGAAACTGACCTTCAACTGTCGGAGTTGGCTGCGCTGCCACGCCCATTCGGCGCATCCTTGACATAGGTGTCGAGGGAGATGGCGATGACAGAGCAAGGTGTGCGTTCAGGGCGGCAAGCGCGGCAAGTGGAACGGGCGAAGAAGGGCGGCGGTATGGGGCGGCCTTATATTGTGCGCAATATCCCGACCTATGATGTGCTGTCCGAGGAAAATCTGCTGAAGGTGGAACACGCCGCCGACCGGATTTTGGCCGAGACCGGCATCGAATTCCGTGACGATGCGGTGGCGCTTGATCACTGGAAGCGGGCGGGAGCCAAGGTCGATGGTCTGCTGGTAAAATTCGAGCCGGGGATGCTGCGCGAGATCCTGAAATCCGCGCCGCGCGAATTCACCCAACACGCCCGCAACCCGGCCAATTCGGTGCGGATCGGCGGTAAAAACGTGGTGTTCGCGCCCGCCTATGGCTCACCCTTCGTGATGGATATCGACCGCGGACGGCGGTTTGGCACGCTGGAGGATTTCCAGAATTTCATCAAACTCGCGCAATCCTCCCCAAATTTTCACCACTCTGGCGGCACGATCTGCGAGCCGACCGATATTCCGGTGAACAAGCGACATCTCGATATGGTGCTGGCGCATCTGACGCTGTCGGACCGACCGTTTATGGGGTCTGTCACCTCGGAAGATCGTGCCGAAGACAGCATCGAAATGAGCCGGATCGCCTTTGGCCGGGAATTTGTGAACGATAATTGCGTTATTCTTGGCAATGTGAACGTGAATTCACCCTTGGTCTGGGACGGCACCATGACCAACGCCCTGCGCGCCTATGCTCGTGCCAATCAGGCGGCGGTTGTGGTGCCGTTCATCCTCGGGGGTGCTATGGGACCGGTGACCAGTGCGGGCGGCATCGCGCAGTCTTTGGCCGAGACGATGGCCGGTTGTGCGCTGACCCAGTTGGAGCGGAAGGGGGCACCGGTGATATTTGGCAACTTCCTGTCGTCGATGAGTTTGCGGTCTGGCTCGCCCACCTTTGGGACACCGGAACCTGCGATTGGCTCGATGGTTATCGGTCAGCTGGCGCGGCGGTTGGGGTTGCCTTTGCGGTGTTCGGGGAATTTCACCACCTCAAAGCTGCCGGATGCGCAGGCGATGATGGAGGGGACGATGTCGATGCTGGCGGCGATCCATTGCGGGGCGAATTTCATCCTGCATTCGGCGGGATTTCTGGATGGGTTGCTGAGCATGTCTTATGAGAAATTCATGCTGGATGCGGATCTGTGCGGCAGCCTGCATACTTATCTGGACGGCGTGAAGATTGATGATGATCAGCTGGCTGTCGAGGCGTTTGCCGAGGTTGGGCCGGGCAATCATTTCTTTGGCTGTTCCCACACGATGGCCCACTATGAAACCGCGTTCTGGGACAGCGATTTGTCGGATAATGAGCCGTTTGAAAAATGGGAAGCGGCTGGGTCGCATGATGCGGCGTATCGGGCCAACAAGTTGTGGAAAAAACGGCTGGCAGAATATGAGGCCCCGGTTTTGGATGCGGGCGTGGCACAGGGATTGACCGAGTTTGTCGAGGCCAAGAAAGCGTCGATGGGGGATGCCTGGTATTGAGGTCCCAACGCGGGACCAAAAAAGGTTAAGCGTTTTCAGGTGCTTAACCTGCGCGACTTAAGGGGAAATTAACACTTTCGGCGCAACAGCCGATTTCGGGCACAGAAATCGTGTCGGAAAACGCGTTCGTTTTCCGCTTAGCCCCGCAGTCCGGTTTCCTTCAGGATGCCCATGCGCTTGGCCTCGTAGTAATAGCCCTTGGCATACCACATCATCGCGCGGTCCTCATTGCCGCGCGACACCATCCACGCGCCGCGCAGGTATTTTCCGGCGTAATGCAGATTGGTTTCGGCGTCGAGCAATCCCGAGGCCGGGCCGTGATAGCCCATCGTCGCGGCGGTTTGTGGGTGGATTTGCAACAGACCATAATAGGGGCCATTATGCGCCGCCGGATTGTAGCCGCTTTCGCGGCGAATTTGCCGATGCAGCAGGCTTTCCGGGATGCCATGAATCCGCGCCCATTTCGCGATCAGCGCGTGCATTTCCGGCGTATCCCCAGAGGCGGGCGCGCGCGCCTCTGGCCTGCGACCGCCACAGGCGGCCAGCGTCAGGGCGCTGAGGCTTAATGACAACAGGGCGCGGCGCGACAGGGGCATCAGGTTCCTCCGGGTTTTTCGCGTGATAGCGAGCCGGGCTGGGTCTGGAAAGAGCCAACACCTTTGATCGGCGGGAAAATGCGTCATGTGTTTTGCGGATTGCCTAAAACTTGCCCGCAGACAGCGGCCGCTGCGCGTGTCATTCTGTTGTGATCTCATTGCGTCAGATTACCACATATCTTGGGCTTGCGCTTGGCAAAACGCCAGATATGGTTGGCCTTAAGACGACTGCACCCTGTTGACGACTGTTGAAATACGGAGTCTCTTGCGGAATGGACGGCGATTTTAGGACCCAGTTTGTACGCGACCCTGCGGCGCTGAAGCAATTTCCGGCGCTGGTGCTCAATGCGGATTTCCGCCCGCTCAGCTATTACCCGCTGTCACTTTGGCCTTGGCAAGAAGCGATCAAAGCGGCGGTCTTGGACCGCGTGCAGATTTTGGCCGAATACGATCATGTCGTGCGAAGCCAGCGACAAGAATTCCGCATACCTTCGGTGGTGGTGCTGAAGGACTATGTAAGACCGCAAAAGCGCGTGGCCTTCACGCGCTTTAATCTTTTTCTGCGCGACGAATTTTGCTGCCAATATTGCGCGGCCAAAGGTGATCTGACCTTCGATCATGTGCTGCCGCGATCCAAAGGCGGTGTGACCAGTTGGGAGAATGTGGTGGCGGCCTGCTCGCCCTGCAATCTGCGCAAAGGTTCGCGGACACTGAAACAGGCGGGGCTGCATCTGGCAAAAGTGCCAAGGATGCCGACGGCAGAGGAAATGCAGGGCCATGGCCGCCGCTTTCCGCCGAACCATCTGCACGACAGCTGGATGGATTATCTGTATTGGGATGCGGAACTGGACGCCTGAGGGCGCTTCTTGGGGCTGATCTGAAAAACGACCCATAAAACGCACAAAAATGGGTGTTTTGGTTCCGTAAGGAAGCATCGGTTTCACCGGGCCTTGTTTTTGTTCAGTTTTCTGAGTGTTTTTGGTTTCAGCTTTTGGTCGCGGCATAAGTAAGCTGGTTCTGATCACCGCAAGATCGCAGGTATGTATTGGATCCCGAATCCTTGATGATCGCTTGATCGGCGGTTGACGGGTCAGAAAGCTCTTTTTTGCTGACTCGGTATTGATTAGTTTCGCTGAGGGCGGCTGCTCTTGCCTGCGAGTTGGGGCGATGGGCAGGCCTGTGTACCGAATTTTAGCTCACACTTCGCCGTCGTGGTTTGGTGACGACTGGTTTTGACCACTCGATCTTTTTGTTTTCCCGACACAGGTCGGATAGCGGACGCAACCAAGGGGTAATCCCTCCATTTCTAACGGGGTGCACTCGTAGAGCTTATGCGGCCATTTTCAGTTTCTGGGCGGGTGTGATGCCGCCGATGCGCCGTTGCCCGGCAATGGTTTGCTTGCAAACCATGAAAGGGATGTTCGGGCGGTCGTTGTTGTAAGCCCCCCCACGTCTTGCGGGCGTCGGTCAGCCCGACCAGCGGATCGGCGATCTCATCGTTCTCGGCCCGCAACTTTGGGCCATAGCGATAACAGGTCTCCCTGACCCCGAAAGTCCGGCAGGCCAGCGCTATGCTGATCCCGCGCCGCGCCACTGCATTCCCGGCCATCTCGCGGCGTTGACCCACGGCAAATGCATGCATTTGCCTTTCGGGCAACGGATGGCCGATCTATTTTTCCAAGAGCCTCCTTGAGCAGGTCATTTTGCATGCTCAGCTCGGCGAACATCGTCTTCAGCCGCCGGTTCTCCTCCGCAATGGCCTGCGTCGGGGTGATCATCGACGCATCCATGCCACCCTACTTCGCCCGCCATTTGTAAAAGGACGCGTTCCCTCTCATGGTTTGAAGACAAACCATTGCCGGGCAATGGCATCATGCCGTGCACCCGGCACAGCTCGGCCACCGGCATGCCGCCTTCAGCCTGACGCAGGATCGCGAGGATCTGCGGCTCAGTGTATCTGCTTGTCTTCATTCAGAATCTCCTCATCCATCTTGCCGAGAAAACTCTACTTATGCAGACCCTTACTTCCGGGGGGGGATTACCCATGTCGAACGTGCGGGCCAGGTTCTTATCATCGACGAATACGATGCAGACCTAATGGCAATCGTGCCCTATGACTTCCTGCTTCACTGACTTGGCAGGGCAAAGCTGGATGCGCTTGGGATCAGGCTCGACACTCCGCTTCGGGTGAAGATGTCCGTTATCATGGACGCATTTACGGGGTGTATGCCTCCACGATGAAAACAGTGCCACAAGCCGCCGGACGCCACCCGCAACGCTCGGCCGTCGTCGCATGACGACGGGCTGGACGCCGGGCATGAAGGAGTAGTGTTGATGAATGATATGAACCTCGAAGTCGGAGCGTTGCTTGACGCAGACGATCAGATCGACCTGCCCCTCGAAGGCGACCCGCGCCCCGCCCAGGAAGACACTGAGGCACTCTCGGGTTGGCTCTTGCGGCGGTCTTACGTCAGCGACTGGGATAATCAGTTTGTCGCGCGGCTTGAGGTGGTCCTGAAGCGCGACAAGGACGGCAACCTGCTGCCAGAGGGAAAAGCGTTCCGCAACGAGCGGAAGGGAGTGTGCGTGACCGCCATTTCGCAAGACGGAAAAACTACCATGGTCTGGCAGGTCCTCAAGCGGCTTTTCAATGACAGCTTTGATGAGAAGAAATGCGGGGAGCGGATAGCGTATTGTCGGCTGAGGCATGCGGCGAGCGTAAAAAGCGTTTGTGAGGACCTATGCCGTTCGAACGGCTACCCTAAGTTCCCGTCAAAAATGATCCGCCCTGAAGCCGATGACCTTGCCGCGCACCGATTGCGCATGGCCGGAATCACGATTGTCGTCATCGATGAAGTCCATAACCTGAACGACCCAAAGGCTGTGATCAATATCTTCCTCAAGACCCTTGTTCAGGATGGTGGCGGCTTTTGCATCATCCTTATTGGCACCCCCGAAAGTGCGGAATTTGATCTATGATGACCCCGAACACCTTGAACTCGCCGAGCGCTATTTGGACCTTCCCCTAAAGCCATTCGCGCGGACAGCGTCGATTGAGCGGGTCAATCGTGCCTTGAAAGAGGTCAACCATGATGCGGGAGTGCGCCTCGCACCGAGCATCAAGAATGATCCTTACTTTGCCGACCGGATCTATGATGGAGTTCATGGCAGCTTTGGACGCTGCATATTCCTGATTGTGAACTCTGCCATCCGCGCGGTCGAACAAGGCGGAGATGCGGTGGATATCGAGGATTTCCGCGAATTCTTCGACATGAAATACCTGCATTTTAACCCTGAGAACCCATTCAAACACAGCGATTGGTCTCACGGGCGCATGCGGCAACGACCGACGGGCCTGACGCTTCAAATGTCTTTTTCGAGGGTGTTTCCGCGCCAGCGCCGCCCAAAAAGTGTGGACGGCCGCGGAAGAGCGCAGGGAAGACGAAATGACGTCGGACTCCCTGATGCCCCATTTGCCGTTCCATGCTGACGAGGTGAGTCAGGGCTATTTCGTCAGGATCGGATATTACCACGCCGGCGTGCCTGTAAGCACCTTTAACCGCTACGGTTGGGGTCGACCATGTGGATTTCCGCAACGGTACTGGCGCTTTCGTAGATCGGATGGCGGCTCTGGCCGACCTTCAACCAGCGGAGATCGCGTTCAACACTCTGAGCGTCATTTCGAATGACTTGTTGCAGCTGCGGGGCGAGCAGCTTGGTCTCACGGTGGTTCGGCGGACCTTTGTCCGCTTTTGCCCCCAATGCTTCCGTCAGGACGCCGAAGGGCAAGTTGATGCTGGAAGCGGTGCGTAGCGATTCCAGTGGGCGTGGTTGTTGCGCCCGGTGGTGATTTGCACACGGCATCGGGCGATCTTGGTTGAGCTGCCCGCGCCGGATCCGGTGAGGGCCTTCGACCTGCAGAAGCTCGTCGTTGAACAGGATTTCAAACTGCCGAACACGGCTGAAGATGGCCCTAAAGTTCCCGGTGCCTTGCAAACATACGTCGAGGATCGGCTCTGGGGTGCGAAGAACGCGGCGGCTTGGCTCGATGGGCAGGGGATCGCCCCCGGAAGCAAGGCCTGTGAGATGCTGGGTGCGCTTGTCGAAGGCGGTCCCGAGGCAAAGATCGGCCGTTATTCCGAGCTAGATTAGGCGCGTACCGGCGATATCGGTTTCCAGATATGTTCGCGCGGCCCAGACGCTATCATGGAGTCATTCCCACAGTTGCGGATCAGCGCCGGCCGACGCAGCGGCCGGACTGGGCCACAGGGAGCATACGGATTTCTATTTAACCGGCTGAAATACACCCAAAGATCTGACGATTTCGGCCCGCTGCGGGCGATTGTACGCGATGCCATCGTCGAAAATTTTGCGATCGGCCCCGGTGAAGTCATTCTTGGAGAGATGGTTACGCAGCGTCGTGTCCATTCCGTCAACTCGCTGGTGAACGCGACCGGGATCAACCGCTTTAGTCTTTACAGGGTTATGCGTAAGGCAGGGATGATCCCGGAAACTGCCGACACGGCGGCGTTCAACCAGTGGGTCTTCCCGGCAGACCAAGGGGAGAGGCTGATCACCCGCATCCAAAACTCCATTCCCTTGAATCAGGTGAAGCATGCGCTCGGGTGCAGTAAGACCCATGCGGAACAGTTGGCGCAGTACGGGTTGATCACCTCGGTGGTGCCGACTATCGAGGGGAAGGTCGGGTTGACGCAAGGGTATTTCAACCATGACGACCTATCCGCATTCATGACGAATGTGCTGCCCAATACCGTCTTCATCTCCGGAGAGGAGAAAGGCTACGTCAATCTGACGGTTGCCGCACGGCGTTTCTCATCGACTGCAGAAATTCTGCGGTGGCAACTGGACGGTAAGTTGACCGGTACGCTGCTGCTTAATGAACCGCTCCGGGTTTTCCGGAGACCAATTAGTCCGTGTTACGCGACCATATCGAGTGCGTTCAGGTTTTCATAGAAGGCCTCCTCTGCCTCTGCGGGTGGGATGTTTCCGATAGGCTCAAGCAACCGCCTGTTGTTGAACCAATCGACCCATTTCAGCGTTTCCAATTCTACCTCCTCCATGGTTTTCCATGAACTGCGCCGCCGAATGACCTCGGTTTTGTAGAGACCGTTGATCGTTTCGGCCAAAGCGTTGTCATAGGCGTCGCCGACGCTGCCAACGGATGGCTCAATGCCCGCATTTGCCAATCGCTCGGTGTAGCGAATGGACACGTATTGCCCGCCGCGATCGCTATGATGAATAAGCCCGCCTTGATAGGTTGGACGGCGGGCATAAAGCGCTTGCTCAAGTGCATCGAGAACGAAGTCGGTCTTGGCAGACCGCGATGCCTTCCAGCCGACGATGCTGTTGGCAAAGGTGTCGATCACGAAGGCGACGTAGACAAAGCCCTGCCACGTTGAGACATAAGTGAAGTCACTGACCCACAGCATATTTGGCGCTAGCGCTCGGAACTTGCGGTTCACCTTGTCGCGTGGGCATGGCACTGACGTGTCGGGGATCGTTGTTTTCATGGCCTTTCCTCGAACGATTCCCCGTAAACCCATGCCTTTCATGAGGCGAGCAACGGTGCAGCGCGCCACGGCTTCACCTTCACGGCACAGCTGTCGCCAGGCTTTGCGGACACCGTAAACCTCCCAGTTGTCATCCCAGACCTTCTGGATTTTTGGCCGTAAAGCCGCATCCCGCTGCTGGCGTGCCGAGGCCTTGGACGGATCGGCGCGCACAGCGAGGCAGGCGTAGTAGGTCGATGGGGCAATCGGCAGCACCCTGCAGATAGACTCGACCCCATAAACCACGCGATGATCATCAACAAAGTCGATCATGGCTTGAACGGGCGGTCGAGTTCCGCCTGTGCAAAATACGCTGACGCCTTGCGCAGGATCTCGTTTGCCTGCCGAAGCTGGCGCACCTCGCGTTCCAGTTCTTTGATCTTGTCACGCTCAGCACTGGTCGCACCTTCCCGTGCTCCGCTGTCCTTTTCCGCCTGCCGAACCCAGACCCTCAATGTCTCCGGGATGCAGCCAATCTTAGGGGCAATCGCAGCAACTGCCGCAGATTGCGTTTCATAGGAGCCTTGATGCTCCAACACCATGCGAACGGCACGCGCCCGCATCTCCGGTGAATAACGGTTTGATGTCTTACTCTTTTCCATAGCCC
>NZ_LGIC01000092.1 GCF_001294535.1 Cypionkella psychrotolerans
GCCCCGAAGAGATCGAGGCCCGTCTGGTGCCCGGCCACTGGGAAGGCGATCTGATCAAGGGCGCCTTCAACCGCTCGGCGGTGGGCACGGTGGTCGAGCGCAAGACCCGCTTTCTCATTCTCAGCAAAATGCGCGGCTGCACCGCTGACGCGGCGTTGGAGGGGTTTACCCGCCAGATGAAACGCCTGCCTGCCGTGCTGCGCCGGTCGATGACTTACGACCGGGGCAGCGAGATGGCCTGCCACCCGGAGCTGGCGCGTCGACTGAAGATCGACATCTGGTTTTGTGATCCGCATGCCCCCTGGCAGCGCGGCAGCAATGAGAACACCAACGGCCTGCTGCGCCAGTTCTTCCCCAAGGGCACCGATCTGAGCACCATCAGCCAGACCGAACTCAACGACGTGGCGCGCATGATGAACCAGCGACCCCGCAAAACCCTCGGATGGAAAACACCCGAAGAAGCCATGGCCGAAGAACTCGCGGCCTTCAGATCAAACGTTGCACTTGAAAGTTGAATCCGCCCAACGCTTATCGCTTAAGCTATATTCATCTAACTATCTGAAACTCTTTTATTTTTTCTTTATACTTCTTCCAAAGACCGGCATCAGATCTGATGTATTCCCAGTACTCGATAGCGGTCTTATTGGTAGTGGATTTACTGAACAGACCGGGGTCGTGTTTCTTGGCGAGTTTCAGAGCTCGAATAGCCAGTTCTTTCGGAGAGTCATCGGCTAGAGCGTGGTTTCGGCTCATCATCATCGCATGAACGGTTAAGAAAGCGTCAATTCGTTTCGCGCGCGCTTTATTGGACGCCGCACCGCCACTTGAGCCAGCCTTTCGGGCCGTCTCTTTCGCTAAGTACCCTTTCAGCGCCGCCTCACTATGCTCTTCCAACCACCACGCATCGCGAAAAAGAAAGCCGATCTTGACCGCAAAATCTGTGACTTCGCTTAGCTCCAGCAAGGCACTCTTGATTGCTTCCTGCTTTCCTTCAAAAGAACGCGCAAATATGTTGGGATCTTCAATAAACCCCTCGGCGAATTGTTTCGCTCCGTCGATCCGACAATCATTCGCAAATGCAAGCAGACCATAGAGAGTGTCGACAATCTTGCCGCACCTGTGAGCTACCTGAAACAATGCAGAATTTGCCTGCACACTATGCCAATATGCGTCCAGCGGCGTTCCACCTCTGTAAAAAGGGTTGTCCATCCAAGAGAAGATTTCTGCTAATGAGTTTACGTATTCCTCCGTATTTGGGTTATTATCTCCTCGAATTTTTATAAGAATTTCGGTAAAATCGATCCCGACAGACGCGTCTCCGCCGTCTCGGTACAGCCAAGCAAGGGACTGAACCATAGCGTCTGCATCACGAAGAGCCCAACGCTCGATTTGCGCTAAGTTTGGCGTGTAACCTAGATCATCATAGCCGTCCAAAATGTTCCTAAACCCGCCCGACAGGGGCTCCAGATTTTTTGATAGGTTCTCAATGATTGTCTTAGCCAACAATCGCGATGGCGGCTCTGCCGGTATTTTGAAATCCACTAGGCGCTCTTTGGGATCGGTCATCCTTTAAACTCCAGCTGAAGGTTCGCCCGACGTGACATATCTCGACCATTGCTCCATGAGCGATCGGCGCTTTTCCAACAAATCCGAGCGGGCATAAGCGCGCTCGACCGCCGACCCGACCTTATGCGCCAAACTCATTTCCGAAACCTCATACGCGACATTAGCATTTTCAGAGGCCCAATCGCGGAACGTTGACCTAAATCCATGTACGGTCACGCTCTCAACTTGCATCCGGCGCAACAGCATCAGCATTGCCATATTCGATAATGGCTGGTGCCGCTTTTGGCCTTCAAAGACATATTCGGATTGCATCGCACGCAAGGGCTCTATGATCGCCATCATTTCATCGCTGAGTGGCACCCTATGTACCACACCGCCTTTCATCCGAACCGCCGGGCAGGTCCAAAGCCGGGCCTCAAGATCAATCTCGCTCCATGGCGTCCCTAACACCTCGCCGGTGCGGGATCCGGTGAGACAGGTAAACATCAGTGCCTTTGCGGACATCGCATCTCGGTTTTTCAAGTCAGCGTAGAAAGCCGGTACGTCCTGCCACGCCATAGCATTATGATGTTTGGGCTTCGCCTTCACCTTCGGCAGCACCTGGGCGTCTTGGATCGCGGTAACGGGGTTTTCGCCCGACCGAAAGCCTTTCGACTTGGCCACATCCAGCACGATCTTGATCCGCTGCGCCAAACGTCGTGCCGTTTCGTGCTTGTCAGTCCAAATTGGCGAGAGACACATCAGCACCTCTGGTTGGCCAATGCTGTCAACCGGCATCCGCCCGATCTTGGGAAAAGCATAGTCGCGCAAGGTGTTGATCCACTGCGCGCCGTGCTTGTCATTCTTCCACGTTGGCATCCGGTCGATGTGGACTTGCCTCGCCACTTCCTCAAAGCAAGGTATCTCGCGACTGGCATTGAAGCGAGGGTTCAACCCTTGCTTAGCCATGCGGCGGTATTCCAGAGCCCGTTCGCGCGCTTGGTTCAGGGTTACCACGTCGGCGCCACCTAAGCCGAAGTCCGTCCGTAACGGCGCACCTTTGAGATTCTTCTGACCTTTTACAACCACCCGCACAATCCAACGCCGCGCGCCGGAGGGATCAACGACGAGATACAGCCCGCCGCCATCACCGTGCCGCCCAGCGCCTAGATTTTCCACCAGCTTCTTGGTCAGCTTACCCGTAAGGGCCATAATGAATACCACATTCCATACCACTCAAGGAAAAGATACGGGCGTAATCGAAAGAAATCCAGTGTAATCAAAAACTGCAAGAATTCCCTGTGGAATAAGGGGAAAAGTCGACCCGGATCGAACCAGAGATATTGAGCAAAATGGAGGATTGGCGGAGAGACAGGGATTCGAACCCTGGGTCGGCGCAAACCGACAACGGTTTTCGAGACCGCCGCATTCGACCACTCTGCCACCTCTCCGCGGTAGGGATCGTGGCGGGGATTTAGCGGGGTCGCACCGCGCTTGCAACCCCGATTTCATCACTGGCTGCAAAGACTTTGCGTGTGCGACTCGCCCACACCCTTCCCATGCGCCACGCACGCCAGTCCCGCCGCCGCCCCGCGACAGACAAGCGAAGCCCCGCGCACTCACCAATCCGTGTCCGCCGCGCCCTTGGCAGCGCCGCCGCAACGCCGTAGCAATGGGCTCAATCCGCCGCGAAAGGCCCGTTATGCTGCGCCCCCTCCTGCTCTCGCTTTGCCTTGCCTTTCCTGCCACTGTGCTGCCATCCTACGCGCAGACGCAGGCCATCCGGCCCGATATCTCAACCCTCACCCAGACCCTCAAGATCGACGCCCTGATCGCAGTGATGCGCACCGAGGGCCTCGCCAATGGTAAGGATATGGAGGCAGATCTGTTCCCCGGCCAAGATGGGGCAGCATGGGACGTCGTGGTCAGCCGCGTCTATGACACCGCCCGTCTGCACCAGATCTTCGACACAGCCCTGACCAAAGCGCTGGAAAACGAACCCGCGACCCAGAAAGCCATGCGCGAGTTCTTCGGCACCCCGCTCGGTCAGCACATTCTGGCGCTGGAGATTGACGCCCGCAAAACCCTGCTCGACGACAAAGCCACCGAGGCCGCTGCCAAACTCTGGAGCAAAGCTCTGAACGCCAAAACCCACCGTGCAAAACAAATCAACCGCTTTGCCGAGATCAATGATCTCGTGGAATCAAACGTCATGGGCGCTTTGAACGGCAATCTGGCCTTCTACCGTGGCATGAACGCGGCCGGAGCCTTCCCCGAACCGATGCCCGAAGATGATATGCTGGCGGAAGTCTGGTCGCAGGAAGCCGATGTGCGCCGCGATACCACCGAATGGCTGTTCCCGTTCCTGATGCTGGCCTACCAACCGCTCAGCGACAAAGAGCTTGGCAAATACATCGCCTTCTCAGAAACCTCCGCCGGGCAAAAAGCCAACCGGGCGATGTTCACAGCCTTTGACGCGATGTTCGTGCAAGTCTCGAAAGAACTCGGCCAATCGGCGGGGCGTCTGATGGCAGGGCAAGACATCTAACCGCCGCTTGACACCACGCCCGACCCGCAGCATAAGCGCGCATCCCGGCGAGGTGCGAATCTCGTCGGGTCTTTAATTCATGACGCCCATAGGGGCGCGCTGTCCGAGGCGGGGAAACCCAAAACTCCTTAACCGGGGCCACAAGACGCGGAGCAAGAAAAGGAAAGACCCATGTTCGCGGTCCTCAAGACAGGCGGCAAGCAGTATAAAGTGCAGGCGGGTGACGTTCTGCGCGTTGAAAAGCTTGATGCCGTTGCTGGTCAAAAGATCCAGTTCAACGAAATTCTGATGGTTGGCGGCGAAAGCCTGACCATCGGCGTGCCCTTCGTGGCAGGCGCGGCTGTGCAAGCCGAAGTGATCGACCAGATCAAAGGCGAAAAGGTCATCCACTTCGTCAAACGCCGCCGTAAGCACTCGTCGCAGCGCACCAAAGGCCACCGTCAGCACCTGACGCTGGTTCGTGTACTTGACGTGCTGGCCACTGGCGCGGATGCCTCGGGCGTCGCTGCTGCAACCGGCACTGCCGATGCACGTCGCGCTGCTCATAACAACGCTCCGGCACCCGTTGTCGAAGCGCCTGCGAAACCGAAGCGCGCTGCTAAAGCCGCTGCTGCGAAGGAGTAATACCTCATGGCACACAAAAAAGCAGGCGGCTCATCCCGCAACGGTCGCGACTCGGCTGGCCGTCGTCTTGGCGTGAAACTGTTCGGCGGCCAAGTCGCCATTCCGGGCAACATCATCGTGCGTCAGCGCGGCACCACCTGGTTCCCGGGTGAAGGCGTTGGCATGGGCGTGGATCACACGCTGTTCGCCAAAGTCGAAGGCCACGTTACCTTCAAAAAAGGCTTCAAGGGCCGCACCTTTATTTCTGTGCTTCCGGCAGCGAAAGCCGCAGAATAAGCCGAACCTTTACAATTTGATTGTAAACGGGGGATCGGCCGAAAGGCCGGTCCCCTTCCTTATTTCCGCCATCGGAATGGGGTTTGTTCAGGGTTTGCACCCGAGATGGCTTGCAGGAGAAGGTCCGTGGTTTTGGATATGATTGCCGTTCCCGCCGAAGGCCAGATTGCCGCTGGTCGCTTTGTGTTGCGCCCGGTGCGCAAGTCTGATGCTGGCTTGTTCGCGCTTTACGCGGGCGACAAGCGCGTGGCCGAAGCCACCCATTCGATTCCGCACCCGCTGCCGCCGGGGGCCGCTGACGCTTTCGTGACCCGCGCGATGGGCGGGCGTTCGGATGAGCAGATCTGGGTGATGGATGGCGCGGCCACCGGTCTGGCCGAGGTTTTGGGCGTGATCAGCCTGAAACCGATGGACGCGCATAAGCCGACGCATGGCCAGTCCGAAATCCGCTATTGGGTCGCACCCGCATTCTGGAACACCGGCATTGCCTCCGAAGCCGTCAAGGCTTTGGTCGCGGCCAATCCCCAGAACAACTGCACGATCTTCGCTGAGGTGTTTCAAGACAATCCCGGTTCTGCCCGCGTGCTGACCAATACCGGCTTTCAGTATCTGGGCGATGCCGAAACGTTCTCGGTGGCACGCAATGCGCTGGTCCCGACCTGGACCTATGTGAAAAAGCTGGCCTGAGGGAAACATGACCCTACGCGCCCAGCTTCAAACGGCGCGGCTTCGTTTGCGCCCGGTCGCGGCCTCGGATGAGGCTGCGGTCGTCGCATATCTGAACGATCTCGCCATATCGCATTGGCTTGCCCGTGTGCCTTATCCCTATACTCCTGCCGATTTCGACGAATTTACCACCCAAACCGCCTATCCCGGCGAAACCTTCGCCATTGACGATGCGCAAGGCTTTGTCGGCATGATCGGCGCAGGCTTTGAGCTTGGCTATTGGTTAGCGCCGCGCGCGCACGGCCAAGGCTACGCCACCGAAGCCGCCCGCGCCGTGCTGGACATGCAATTCGCCCATGACGAAAGCACCGTCGCTGCGGGCTATTTTGAGGGTAATGCACCGTCAGCGCGCGTGCTGGCGAAACTGGGCTTTGTCGAAACGGGCCGCAGCCTGAAACACTGTCGCGCCTTAGGCCAAGATTGCCCCCACGTCGATCTGCTGCTGACGCCTGAGGCTTATCTTGCCGCCAACCCATTGGAAATACTGACAGATCGCCTGCGCCTCGCGCCCTTGGATATAGACCGCGACTGGCGTGACATCGCCCGCATCGGCGGTGATCCGTTGGTCGCTCCGATGACCAATTCGCACCTCTCGCCTTGGCCCGAAGCCGACGTGCGCGCCACTCTGACTGAGAGCCAATGGCGCGGCCGCTTGGGCTTCCGCCTTGGCATCTGGTTTGAAAGCAAACTGATCGGCGCAATCGGCATCTGGGATGATCCGGTCGAAACCGGCTATTTCCTAGATCCCGCGTTCTGGGGCCGTGGCCTCGCGACCGAGGCGATGACGGCCTTCCTGCCGCAAATGATCGCGCGCTTTGGGCTGGCCGAGGTGTTCGCCGATCACTGCACCGACAACCCCGCCTCTGGCGCGGTTCTGCGCAAATTGGGCTTCCGTCAAATCGGCGAAGGCATCGGCGAAAGCCTTGCAAGGGGTGCCGTGCCGATCCTGATCTATCGGCTTGATCTGCCAAAGGTTAATGATTGATGAATACGACCAGTCTAACCCATTGATTTTGCTAAACCGAGAGCCTGTCCACGCGTGGACACCCTAAACCCCGCAAAAAATCCCCGCGCTTGAGTCCTTCCCCCCAATCCTGTATCGCCTAACCTTATCTTTCAGAAAGCCGCTCCGATGAAATTCCTCGACCTCACCAAAGTCTACATCCGCTCCGGCGGCGGCGGGGCAGGCTGCGTCTCTTTCCGGCGCGAGAAATTCGTCGAATTCGGCGGCCCCGATGGCGGCGACGGCGGCAACGGTGGCTCTGTCTGGGCCGAGGCCGTCGATGGCCTCAACACCCTGATCGACTTCCGCTACCAACAACACTTCTTCGCCAAGTCGGGGCAGGGCGGCATGGGCAGCCAACGCACTGGCAAAACCGGCGACGACATCATCCTGAAAGTCCCGGTCGGTACCGAGATTCTCGATGAAGACGAAGAAACCGTGATCGCCGACCTCGTGACGGTGGGACAGAAAATCCTGCTCGCCAAAGGCGGCAACGGCGGCTGGGGCAACCTCGCGTTCAAATCCTCCACCAACCGCTCCCCCGCCCGCGCCAACTCCGGCCAAGAAGGTATCGAGCGCACGATCTGGCTGCGCCTGAAACTGATCGCTGACGCGGGCCTGCTGGGCCTGCCCAACGCCGGCAAATCCACCTTCCTCGCAGCCGTCTCGAACGCCCGCCCGAAGATCGCCGACTACCCGTTCACCACCCTGGTGCCAAACTTGGGCGTGGTCGGCATTGATGGCGCAGAATTTGTGATGGCCGACATCCCCGGCCTGATCGAAGGCGCTTCCGAAGGTCGCGGTCTGGGCATGCAATTCCTCGCCCATGTCGAGCGTTGCAAAGTCCTGCTGCACCTCGTCGACGGCACTTCATCCACCATCACCAAAGACTACCGCACCATCGTCAAAGAACTCGAAGCCTATTCCGAAGTTCTCGGCGATAAACCCCGCATCCTCGCGCTGAACAAATGTGACGCGCTCGACAAAGCCACCATCACCACCCGCCGCAAAGCGCTTGAAAAAGCCTCAGGTGGCCCGGTGCATGTGATTTCTGGCGTGGCTGGGATCGGCCTGATCGACACGCTGCGGGTTATCATGGCCGAAATCAAACGCGAGGCCCCTGTCGAGGAGGGCCTGCCGTGGCAGCCCTAAAACCGCTTACCGCCCCCGATATACGCGATGCCAAACGGTTGGTCGTTAAAATCGGTTCGGCGCTGCTGGTGGACCGCAAGCTGGGCCTGAAACAAGGCTGGCTGTCAGCGTTGGCGATGGACGTGGCCGAAGCCAAAGTGCGCGGCACCGATGTGGTGCTGGTGTCCTCGGGGTCCATCGCCTTGGGCCGCAAAGTGCTGGGCTTGGGCGACGGCGTTCTGACGCTGGAACAGTCCCAAGCCTGCGCCGCCGTCGGCCAAATCCGCCTCGCCCGCGCCTATGAAGAAGTCCTCGCCCCACACGGCATCACCACAGCACAGGTGCTGGTGACGCTGGAAGATACCGAAGACCGCCGCCGTTATCTGAACAGCCGCGCCACGATGGAGACTCTGCTGGGTCTTGGTGTGGTGCCTATTGTGAACGAAAACGACACCGTCGCCACCGATGAAATCCGCTTCGGCGACAATGACCGCTTGGCTGCGCAAATCGCCGTGACGGTGGGGGCCGATCAGCTAATCCTGCTGTCGGATGTCGATGGTTTTTACTCGGCCAACCCAAAAGAAGACCCCACCGCGCAGCGCTTTGATCTGGTCGAAACCATCACGCCGCAGATTGAGGCGATGGCGGGCGACCCGATTTCCGGTATGTCCAAGGGCGGCATGAAAACCAAACTGCTGGCTGCCAAAACCGCCGTCAAAGGCGGCTGTGCGATGGCGATCATGGAAGGCTCGGTGCTGCGGCCCTTGCAGGCTTTGGCCAATGGTGCGCAACGGACGTGGTTTGTGGCGCAAAGTGACCCGCAAGCCGCGCGCAAACGCTGGATCAATGCGATGAAACCACGCGGTGAATTGCGCTTGGATGCAGGTGCGGTGACGGCGCTGCGGGCGGGAAAATCCTTGCTTCCAGCCGGGGTGACCCATGTGACGGGTAGTTTTGGCCGTGGCGATCCGGTGGCGATCCTGTCGCCTGCCGGGGATGCTCTGGGCAAAGGTTTGGTGCGCTACACGGCGGTGGAGGCCAAGGCGATAGCCGGCCATCGCTCCGGCGAGATCGAAGCAATTCTGGGCTATCAGGGCCGCGCGGCCTTGGTGCATCGCGACGATATGGTGATCTGATCCTTCGGGCCGCCGGGGCGCTGCCCCGGACCCTGGAGTATTTGGGCCAATGTGAAAGGGCCGAAGATGGACGGGCAAATCTTGGATGTGATGCGCGATATTGGCAGCCGGGCGCGGGCGGCTGCGGCAGAACTGGCGTATGCGTCGCAGGAGCGCAAATATGCAGCCCTGATCGGGGCTTCGGCAGCGGTCTGGGCACGGCGGCAGGAAATCCTCGACGCCAACTATATCGACATGGATTACGCCAAAGAGAAAGGCCTCAGCCCGGCGATGCTGGATCGGCTGCGGCTTGATGAAAACCGCATCCGTGGCATGGTGGACGCCCTGCGCAGCGTCGCCGAATATCCCGATCCGGTGGGCCGGGTTTTGGCGGAATGGGATCGCCCGTCTGGCCTGCATATCCAGCGCGTTGCCACCCCCTTGGGCGTGGTCGGCGTGATCTACGAATCCCGCCCCAATGTCACCGCCGATGCCGGGGCTCTGTGCCTGAAGGCCGGTAATGCGGTCATTCTGCGCGGTGGGTCGGAGAGTTTTCATTCCTCTGAAGCGATCCACGCCTGTATGCAGCAGGGCCTACGCGAAGCGGGCCTGCCCGAGGATGCGATCCAACTGATGCCCACCCGTGACCGCGAGATGGTCACTGCCATGCTGCAAGCCATTGAATACATTGACGTGATCGTGCCGCGTGGTGGCAAAGGTCTTGTCGGCCTTGTGCAACGCGAAGCCCGCGTGCCGGTGTTTGCGCATCTTGAGGGCATCTGCCACGTTTATGCCGATCGCGACGCCGATCTGGAAAAGGCCCGCCGTGTGGTGCTGAATTCGAAAACCCGCCGCACCGGGGTCTGTGGTTCGGCCGAGTGCCTTTTGATCGACTGGCAATTCTATACCAAGCATGGCGCGGTGCTGATCGAAGACCTGCTGAAAGCTGGGGTTGAGGTGCGCACCGAGGGTGAATTGTTGAAGATCCCCGGCACGGTCAAAGCCACTCCCGAGGACTTCGGCCATGAATTTCTGGATATGATCATTGCGGCCAAACTGGTGGATGGTGTCGATGAAGCCATCGCGCATATCCGTAAATATGGCTCCAACCACACTGAAAGCATCCTGACCGAGAATGACGAAACCGCCGCACGTTTCATGCAGCGGCTCGATTCAGCGATCCTGATGCGCAACGCCTCAACCCAATTCGCCGATGGTGGCGAGTTTGGCATGGGCGGCGAGATCGGCATTGCCACCGGCAAGATGCACGCGCGCGGTCCGGTGGGGGCGGATCAGTTGACCAGTTTCAAATATCTGGTCACCGGCGATGGCACGATCAGAAGCTAAGCCGAATTTCCCCCTCCATCAGTTCGGTGGTCAAACGGCGGTGCTGGCGGGTGATCTCCTCGGGCACCAGCAGGAATTGCACCTGCGCCGGGCCAATCTCGGCCAAATCCGCCGGATTGATCAGCCCCTCCCACAGGCTTGGGTCAACTTTCAGCTTGGCCGCCGTTGCCCGCAGCGTCCAACGCGCCTCGCCCCGTTCGATCTGCACCCGCCCGCCATAGGGCAAAGCCGATTCGAGGCAGAGAATCAGCAGAAACACCAGTTTTACATCGCGGCGCGGCAGATCGGCGGGGCTGTCCCACTCAATCTGCACCCGTCCGCCATGCGTCATATCCGAGATAATCGCCAGCACCTCATTGCGGCCGATCCGCTGCTCGGCGCTACTGGCGCCAAACGCCACCCGGAAGAATCGGATCCTCGCATTGGCATGGCCGACGCTTTCGGTGATCAGCGCCATTTCCGGGCCCTTTGCCGCACCCTCCATCAACATCAACTCTACCCCGTTGCCGATGGCACCAATCGGGCTGATAAGGTCATGGCAAATCCGAGAGCCGACAAGGGCTGCAAGATCGGGTTTGTAAGGCATTTGGGCGGTCACTGCGGTCATCCTTCAACAAACGAGGCGAATATGGCGGCTTTACTGGAACCGGGGATGCTGGTGCGCCACCCCGCGCGGCCCGATTGGGGCTTAGGGCAGGTGCAGTCGAGTATTGGCAACCGGGTGACGGTGAACTTTGAACATGCGGGCAAGGTGGTGATTGACCTTTCACAAGTGGAACTGACGCCGGATTTCTCACCCCGTAACTCCCATTGACGCAGCATCTGGTTAATCTTGTGTTAACACAATCAGCGCGACACCCCGTTTGGTTGCATTGCGGCCCGCCAACGCCTAAGAAAACCTGCCGCCCAAACAGCCGGACCGGATGCTGCCGATGATTTCTGACGACAAGCACTTCATCCTGCGTCTGGCGCAAGACGACCGCGATCTGCGAGCGGCGCAACGCTTGCGTTATGAGGTCTTCGTGCAGGAATTGGGCGCGACCGTCGCGTTGGCCGACCATGATGCCCGGCTAGAACGCGATGAGTTTGACCCCCATTTTGACCACCTGCTGTTGATTGATCCGCACCGCTCGGCGGAGGATTTGCAAGATGTGGTGGGGGTTTACCGCCTGCTGCCCTCGGATCGGCTGGCGGTGACGGGGCGGTTTTATTCAGAATCAGAATTTGATCTTACCGCGTTGAAAGCTTCGGGCCGCAAGCTTCTCGAACTCGGGCGGTCTTGCGTTCATGCCGATTATCGTGGCGGTACGGCGATGCTGTTGCTGTGGAACGCGCTGGCCGATTATGTGCTGGAACATGGCATCGAGGTGCTGTTTGGCGCGGCTTCATTCCACGGCACCGATATGGTGGCCCTCGCGCAGCCGCTGTCCTATTTACAGCATTTCCACCTTGCCCCGCCCGAATTGCGTGTCATCGCGCGCCCCGTGCAGGCGGCGCAAATCCCGCTGATTCCGCAGGATGGACTTGATCGCAAGGCGGCGATGTTGGCCACCCCGGCATTGATCAAAGCTTACTTGCGTTTGGGTGGCTATGTCGGTCAGGGCGCTTGGGTCGATCATGCTTTCAACACCACCGACGTTTGTCTGGTGATGGATACCGCGCAGATGAGCGCCAAGCATCGCGATTTCTACATACGCAAATCGGGGCGTGAGGCATGAGCGACTGGCGCGCTGATACGCAGGCTTTGCCGCCTGTTGGCGCGTTCGGCTGGCTGCGCGTGGCTTTGCGTGGCGCGGCGATGGGCTTGGTGATCTATAGCGGTTTGCTGCTATTGCTGCTGCTGCGGCTGATCGAACGCCCCCTGTTCGGCCCATCCCGCCCGTGGACGCCCTACATCACCCAAGCCGTCTGCAAACTGGTGTTTCCGATCCTTGGTCTGCCGCTGATCACGCGCGGACAACCCATGCAAGTAAAGGGGGCCGTGGTGGCCAACCACTCGTCATGGTTGGATATTTTCGCCCTGAACGCCGTGCAACGCGGCTATTTCGTCGCCAAGTCCGAGGTGGAGCGTTGGGCCGCGATCGGTTGGCTTGCCCGCGCGACCGGCACGGTTTTCGTCGCCCGCAAGGGCACCGAAGCCAAGCGCCAACAGGCTTTGTTTGAGGCGCGGTTGCGCGCGGGCCATAGATTGATGTTTTTCCCCGAGGGCACCAGCACCGACGCAATCCGAGTTTTACCTTTTAAATCAACGCTTTTCGCGGCATTCTTCACCCACGGACTCGACCATATCCTGCATATCCAACCGGTCAGCGTGATCTATCGTGCGCCCTTGGGCCAAGATGCGCGCTTTTATGGGTGGTGGGGCGAGATGGATTTCGCACCGCACCTGCTGCAAGTCTTGGCGGCGCGCAAGCAGGGTCGGGTTGAGGTGATTTTTCACCCAGCCGTTGCGGTAGACGCCTTCGCCAGCCGCAAGGAGCTTGCCGCGCATTGCGAGGCCGTGATCCGGGTCAGCCACCCGCTTGCAGCAGGTCAAGCACTGGATCAGCGCGCCACCACCTACAAGATATAGTAGTTTTCGCGGGCAAAAAACCACGAAATCTACAAGCCAATTCCCACAGGGAAAGCCAAAACCTCAGCCCAGCGGAGCCATCAGCACTCGCAGCGCGGTCGCGGGGTTGTCGGCCAGCCAGATTTCCTCACCGATGCCGAAGAAATCAGTAACCGGGCCGAATTTTTCGATCAATTCCACGGTCAGCGCCCCCTCGGCGATCACCGGCACTTCAATCACTGCACTCCACCATTCAAACAGATCGAAATCGACCTGCTCTCCATTGCCCAGCGGAGTTGCGCCAATCGGCCCAAACGCCACATAATCCGCCCCCGCTTCGCCCGCATTCATCCCTTCATGCCGGGTCACACCGCAAAACGAACCGATGATGGCGTCGCTGCCAAGTTCTTTGCGGACGTAGCGGACTTGGCGGGCACCATCGGTCAGATGCACGCCGTCAAGGCCGAGGCGGTTGACCATCAACAGGTGGTTTTCGATCACGATGGCCACGTCGCGGGCATGGCTGACCAGACGGCAGGCATCGGCGGCGCGCTGGATCATCTCCTCATCCTTGGTGGCCAAGGCAAGGCGGACACAGGCGATATCGGTGCTGTCCAGCACAGCGGCCAAGCGGTCAGGGAAGGTTTCCAGATCAATCGCGGGCGGGGTGATCAAGGTGATCTGCGGGCGGTCTTGCTCGGCCATCGGTGTATCCTGCATGAAGTTGGGCCGTCATAGCCTAGAATGGCGGGCTTGGCGAGGGCGGTGGGGTGGCGTATCAGGCGGCATCTTACCCGGAGAAAACCCATGATCCCGCCCGCTTTCATTCTGGTCCGCCCGCAAATGGGCGAGAACATCGGTGCCGCGGCCCGCGCGATGCTGAACTTTGGGCTGGAGCGGATGCGGATTGTGGCACCTCGGGACGGCTGGCCGAATTCGGCTGCAGTGGCTTTGGCATCGGGGGCGGGGCGGGTGCTGGATCAGGCGGGGTTGTTTGGGTCGGTGCAGGACGCGATTGCCGACTTTGATTTCGTCTTTGCGACCACGGCGCGGGGGCGGGAGCTGACCAAGCCGATCTATACCCCCGAGGCCGCGATGGATCACGCGCGGGGGTTGGTGGCGGCGGGCAAGCGGGTGGGGGTGCTGTTCGGGCCAGAGCGGGCGGGGTTGGAGAATGAAGATGTGGTGCTGGCCAACGCGATCGTGACGGTGCCGGTCAATCCGGAGTTTGCCTCGCTTAATCTGGCGCAGTGTGTGCTGCTGATGGGATATGAGTGGCGCAGGCAGACCCAGCCTGCGGAGGGCGTGGTGATGGAGATGGCCCGGACGGAGATGGCTTCGGGGATTGAGATTGAGAAGCTAGGGGATCATTTTGAGGAGCGGCTGGCGGCGGCGGGGTTCTTCTTTCCTGAGGCAAAAGTGCCCGGGATGAAGGCCAGCTTGCGGAATATGTGGTCTCGGTTGGGGTTGACAAAGGCCGAGGTTCAGACCTTTCACGGCATGCTGCGCCAGATTGCCTATAAGCTACGGGCACAGGGGGATGAGTGACGGTCCCGACACGGGACCATTGTTTTTATTGGGTTATTCCGACGGGTTGGGGTTATGGTTAATGGAGCTTAACAGCCGTTTTGGTTTTAAAGCCGGTTGTGGGCTTTCGGTTGCATCCAGAGCGCGCCCGCTCTTTCATTTGATAGCCGTCACAATATGCGCACAAATCTTGCCAGCAATAGGGCCTGTCCCGTAGCGCGCTTCAAGGGCATCAGCCGCTACATCTGTGACGTGCTGAAGCGCGTTTGGATCGCGGGCTTCAATTTCGCCGCGCAGGGGCGTTCCTTGGCAATAGGCAACAGCAACTTGCCGCGCGGAAGGCCCCCGACTGGTTTCTTGCTTGCGTAGGATGGATGCTTCGGAAAATCCGGCGCGGTTTAGATCGGCGCGAATCTGATCGTGGTCAAAATAGCCATGGGGCGTTCGTGACATGAACTGGGGCGGATTGTCCGGGAATACCGTCGCGGCCGCATGGGATACGACATCAGCAAACTCATTATTCTCAATCTTATCCCAGACACTGAAGAAGAAGCTGCCACCGGTTTTCAGCACCCGTCGGGCCTCGGCATAGCCCTTGGCACGGTCGGGAAAGAACATTGCGCCGTATTGACACAGGACCACCTCGAAGGAGTCGTCTTCGAAAGGCAGGTTCAATGCATCGGCCTGACGCCATTCAATCCGCGTGTCAGGCGGCTGTCGTTTGGCTGCATGATCGAGCATCGGTTGGCTGAGATCTGTGACGACATAGCGGGCGTCCGGGCGCAAATGTTTGATCAATGCGCGCGGAACCACGCCGCTTCCCGCTGCTGTCTCCAGCACGGACATCGGGCCAACAGAGGCGACACGGGCCGCCATGTCTTCCGCATAAGCCTGAAAGATCAGCGGAACCATGTAGGTGTCGTAGAATTCCGGAATTGAACCGGAAAATAGCTTGTCGGCAGAAGTCATTTTGCATCATCCAATTTGAAAAATGGGCATGAGCGACTGATCTGGTGTGTCTGGGCAATGTGAATATTACAGCGCCGGACGGACGAGTTATAGCACGGAAATTGAGAAAATAGTTTGCAATTTTCATAGGGCTCTTACCCAGAGATGGCGTTCGAGGCTGCGACTATCTCACCTGTTTGATTGGTCAAAACTGCGGGTTTTTATCAGCGGGGACATGATGGGTTGTGCTTTTGGCGGACGGGGGAGCCTCCGGCGGGGATATTTGGGCCAAGATGAAATACTGGGCGTTGGCAGGGTTGCAGAAGGTGGAGCCTCCTGCGGGGATATTTGGGCCAGTATGAAATGGTTTGGCGAGAATTTGGGGGCAGTCGCTTGTTTGTTCGGGTGCGACGGCTTTTGGGGTGTTGGGGGGAGTGTTTGGCAGGGCGGATTGCTCACAGGCGGGTGACGGTTTGCGGTATCTGGCCGCAGGGGTGGGCCTTGAAGCTGCTTTGGGCGCGGCCTAGTGTCGGGCCAAGCAACGAAGGGGTTGGGCATGGCCACGAAGCGCAGCATTTTTGAGGAAGTTGGCGCGGGCGGGCCTGCGGTGGCGGCTCCGCAGGGCGGGTTGATTGATGGGCGTGGCAAGGGGGCGCGGCGCGGGATCAGGGCTTGGCTGTTGGTGATCTTTGCGCTGGTCGCTTTGATGATCGTGGTGGGCGGGCTGACGCGGCTGACGGATTCAGGGCTTTCGATTACGGAATGGAAGCCGGTGACTGGGGCTATTCCACCGCTGAATGCGGCTGACTGGGCGGCGGAGTTTGCAAAATATCAAGCAAGCCCTGAGTTTCAATTGCAAAACACCGCGATGACGTTGGATCAGTTCAAGTCGATCTTTTGGTGGGAATGGGGGCACAGACAGCTTGGTCGGGTGATTGGGCTGGTTTGGGCTTTGGGGTTCTTTGGGTTTTTGCTGGCGAAAAAGATCCCGGTGGGTTGGACTAAGCGTTTGCTCGGCATCGGCGCTTTGGGTGGTTTGCAGGGCGCGATTGGCTGGTGGATGGTATCCTCGGGCCTGATCGGGGCGATGGTGGATGTGGCGTCTTATCGGTTGGCGACGCATCTGGGGCTGGCGTTTATCATTCTGGGGCTGATCACTTGGTATGCGTTGCTGCTAGGGCGATCGGAGACCGATTTGCTGGTGGCGCGGCGTGGGGGAGAGCGGAAGTTGGTGGTGAAGGCTTCGGGCCTGATGCATCTGGCGTTTGTGCAGATTTTGCTGGGGGCGTTGGTGGCGGGGATTGACGCGGGGCGGGCGTTTCCGACTTGGCCGGATATGAACGGGCAGTTCTTTCCGGCGGATGCGTTTTACGTGCCGGATGGTGCGGGGGGTGTCTTGCCTTTATGGCACGCGTTCTTTGAAAATCCCGGTCTAGTGCAATTTATTCACCGGATGTGGGGCTATGGGCTGTTTGCTTATGGGGTTTTGGTTTGGATGCGTGGGAGAGCCTCGGGCAATTTTGCGACGCGGCGGGCGTTTCATGCGGTGATGCTGATGATGGTCGCTCAGGTGGCGTTGGGGATTTACACCGCGCTTACGGCAGCACAGCCGCATGTGGCGATCACGCATCAGGTGGGCGCGGTGGTTTTGTGGGTGTTGATCATTCGGGCGCGGCATTTGTCGATGTATCCGGTGGCGGGCTCGATCCGGGAGGGAACGGCGTGAATAATCCGGCTTATGCAGAGTTGATGGCGTATCAGCGTGACACCGAAGCCTTGGGCAAGATTGCTGAGCGGACGGGGTGGGATCAGGAAACCATGATGCCGCGCGGTGGGGCGGATCAGCGCGGGATTGAGATGGCGGCGATGGAGGGGGTTTTGCACGCCCGTCGCAGCCATCCGCAGATTGCGCAGTGGTTGGCGGATGCCGAGGCTGCGGATGATGCGGCGGCGGCGCAGCTCTATCAGATTGATCGGGCTTACAAGCGGGCGGTGAAGGTGCCGGGGGATCTGGCGCAGGAATTGGCGCGGGTGACGAGCGTGGCGCAGGGGATTTGGGCGGGCGCGCGGACGGCGGAAAGGGTGGCGGATTTTCTGCCAACGCTGCGCGAGGTGATTGGGCTGAAGCGGCGCGAGGCGGAATGTCTGGCAGAGGGCGGCGATCTTTATGACGCTTTGATTGATGATTACGAGCCGGGGGCGACAGCGGCGTCTTTGGGGGGCATGTTTGACCGGATGCGGCCTCGGTTGGTGGCGTTGCGTGCGGCGGTGTTGGCGGCGGAGGCTCCGGCGGGGCTTTCGGGGCATTTCGGGCAAGAGGCGCAGTTGCGGTTGGCGCGGGATGTGGCGACGGCGTTTGGCTATGACTGGAGCCGGGGGCGGATTGATCTGGCGGTGCATCCGTTCTCGTCGGGTGGTGGCGATGATAGCCGGATTACCACGCGGGTGGTGGAGAGCGATCCGTTCAACTGTCTGTATTCGACGATCCACGAGGTTGGCCATTCCGGCTACGAGCTGGCTATTGACCCGGATTACGGCATGACTCCGCTGGGGCATGGCGTGTCGATGGGGGTGCATGAAAGCCAGAGCCGGATTTATGAGAACCAGATCGGGCGCGGGCGGGGTTTGACCGGGTGGATTTATGGTCAGATGGTGGAGCGGTTTGGGCCGTTGTCGGTGGAGGGGCCGGAGGCGTTTTACGCCGCGGTGAACCGGGTGCATGCGGGGTTCATTCGGACCGAGGCCGATGAGGTGCATTATAATTTGCATATCATGATGCGGTTTGATCTTGAGCGCGCCTTGGTGCGGGGCGATCTGGCGGTGGATGATCTGGAGGCGGCTTGGAATGATCGGTTCCTGGCGGATTTAGGGCAGGTGGTGGATAAGCCCAGCCATGGCGTGTTGCAGGATGTGCATTGGTCGGTGGGGCTGTTTGGCTATTTCCCGACGTACTCTTTGGGCAATGTCTATGCGGGCTGTTTGAACAAGGCGATGCGGGCGGCGGTGCCGGATTTGGATGGCGCGCTGGCGCGGGGCGATACTTCTGGCGCGGTGGGTTGGCTGCGCGAGAATGTGCAGCGGCACGGAGGGTTGCGCAGCCCGCGTGACACGATTGCGCATGCTTGTGGGTTTGAGCCATCTGAAGGGCCGTTGCTGGACTATCTGGAGGCGAAGTTCGGGGAATTGTATCGGTTGTGAGTTGGTTTTCCGGCCAAGCGGCGGCGGTTTGGTTGCTGGCGCTTGGGCAGACGCTGACCTATGCCGGGGTGTATTATGCCTTCCCCGCGTTGTTGCCGGATTTGCGGACGGCGACGGGATGGTCGGTGGCGGAACTGGCGTTTGGGCCGACGCTGGGGTTTCTGGTGATGGCGGCGCTGACGCCGTTCACTGGGCGTTGGGTGGATCGGGGCTGGGGCGGCGAGATGCTGACTTATGCGCCGATTTTGGCCGCGCTGGGCGTGGCGGGGTTGGGGCTGGCGGGCTCGCCGCTGATCTGGTGGGCGATTTGGGCGGTGCTGGGAGTGGCGCAGGCCTGTTGTCTCTATGAGTCGTGCTTTGCGTTTTTAACCCGTCGTTTGGGTGGTGAGGCGCGGGGGGCGATTACCAAAGTGACGCTGGTAGCGGGGTTTGCCGGGACTTTGGCGTTTCCTTTGGGCGATTTTCTGGGACGGGTTTTGGGCGGGCAGGGGGCGTTGATCGCTTTTGCGGGCCTGATGTTGTTGGCGGTTCCGATCAATGCCCATGCGGCGCGGTCGTTGCGGCGGATGGAGCGGGCGGGCGGGATCGAAGTTGAAGCCGCTCCGGGTGCTTTGCGCCAAGCCATGCGGCGTCCGGCGTTTTGGGCGATTGCGGCGGTGTTTGGCATGATCTGGCTGAACCACGGGATTTTGCTGACCTATGTGCTGATGCTGTTCGCGGATCGTGGGGCTGGCACCGGGATGGCGACGCTGGCGGCGGCTTGCATCGGGCCGTCTCAGGTTTTGGGGCGGCTGGTGTTGCTGTTTCAGGGCGCGCGGATTGGCAATGCGCGCGCGACGGTGTGGTCACTGATCGGGGTGGTGTTGGCTGGGCTGGCACTGCTGAGTGCAGGCTGGTGGCCGCTGTTGATCTTTGCCTTTGCGGCGTTGCAGGGGGCGGGGGCGGGGCTGCTGTCGATCCTGCGGCCGATGTTGATCGCGGATATTCTGGGGCGGCGCGGCTTTGGCGCTATTTCTGGCGCGGTGGCGGTGGCGCCTATTTTGGCCTCGGCGGCTGCGCCCTCGGTCGGGGCGGGGCTGTTGCATTTGGGCGGGCCGGAGTTGGTTTATGGGTTTTGTCTGGTGATGGGGTTGAGTGGATTGGGGATTGGGCTGGGGTTGTTGCGGCGGGGTGGGTCGGGTTAGGCGGTGTGAACCCCGCCCTACGCTTGTGGAAAGCGGGTTTGCAGCAGGACTTCGAGGGTGCGCAGCCCGGTTTTGTGGCCGTAGCTGTGGAACAGCATGTACTGCGGGGCGCTGTAGATCTGGCGCAGATCGGTGGGGACTTCGGGGAACAGGTGCAGCTGTGCCTCGGGGACGAAGAAGGCGTTTGCCCCGGTTGCGGCGTTGCAGCAGATACAGCGGTAGCCAAATTCGGCGAACAGATCGGCCAGCGATTGCAGCGATGCGCCGTGGTAATCATCGCGCTGCCATTGGTGATCGGCGTCGTAGCGGATGCAGAAGCGCAGCGGCGGCGGGAATTTGGCGTTATATTCGACGATGAACAGGGACGGGGTTACGCCGCTTTCCAGCAGGGCGCGGCAGATGTGCAGGTCGTTGCCGTCGAGATCGACCGAGATCAGGTCGGCTGCTTCAGTTTTTAGGTTACGCAAGCCGTTCTGCAGCAGGGTGGCGACATTCTCGGCAGTGATCCACGCTTGCTGGAAATCTAGCACCGGCGAGCCGGAGGGATCATAGGCCAGGGTTTGGCCGCCAACCCAAAGCCCGCGCCATCCGGCGGCGAGCAGGGCGAGGGTGTTGTTCTCAAACCCGTCGCCGACTCCGAATTCGGCGAAGGTGCCGTTTTGCAAGTCCAAGCGGCGCAGGATTTCCAGTGTGATGCCATCTTCATCGGTCTGGGAAAACGCTTTGCTGCCAAAGCGGGCCAGCGGGTTTGGGTGATCTTGCTGGCGTTGTTTGATCGCGGTAGAAAGTTGCAGATCAAACTGGCGCTTCATCATCTGGATCTGCGGCTGCGGCTGCGGTGCGGGTTTTGTCGGGTTAACTGGAGGCATTGGGGGCTTTCGGTTTGGCGGGATCAGGCCCAGCTTGGTTTGCGCTTTTCAAGGAAGGCGGTGATGCCTTCGTCGGTATCGGGCAGCAGGATGTTTTCGACCATGGTGGCAGAGGCGCTGGCATAGGCCTCGGCGGTATCGAGGGTGCTCGTGTCGCGGAAGGCGGCTTTGCCGAGGCGCAGAGCTGCGGGGAGTTTGGCGGCGAGGGTTTCGGCGAGGGTCTGGGTCTCAGCGTCGAGGGTTTCGGGGGTGGTGAGGCGGTTGATCAGGCCGACCTCATAAGCGCGGGTGGCGTCGATGAAAGCTCCGGTTGTGAGCATCTCGAACGCGATGGCGGGGGGGATTTTGCGGGCGAGGGCGACCATGGGGGTGCTACAGAACAGGCCGATGTTGATGCCGTTGACGCCAAAGCGGGTGCCAGGGGCGGCGGTGATCAGATCACACGAGGCGGCGAGCTGGCAGCCTGCGGCGGTGGCGATGCCGTGGACTTGCGCGATGGTGGGTTGGGCCAAGTTTTGCAGGGCTTGCATGACTTCGGCGCAGTGGGCGAACAGAGACTCAAAAGCTGCGCGGCCTTGGTCGGGGGCGGCTCGGGCGGCCTGCATCTCACGCAGATCGTGACCGGCGCAGAAGGCTTTGCCGGCACCTTTCAGGATGACGACGCGGATGCTTTGGTCGCCGTGCAGGCGCGCGATTTCGGTTTGCAGGGCGGTCAGCATCGCGGTCGACAGCGCGTTGAAGCTGGCGGGGGCGTTGAGGGTGAGGCTGGCGATGCCGCCTGCGTCGTGGCGTAACAGGATCTCGTTGCTCATTGCATCCCCCCTTTGATTGGCGGAACTCTAGGCGGGTGTGGGGCAGGGGGAAAGCATGATCGTGATGGATGCGGCGGCGTTGCAGGGGTTTCTGGCGCGGGAATTTGCGCAGGTGGCAGGGGATTTTGCGGTCGAGCGCGCGGATGCGGCTGGGGTGTGTCTGAGGTTGCGAGTGCAGGACAAGCATTTGCGGCCGGGGGGCACCGTGTCGGGACCCGCGATTTTCGCGCTGTCGGATGTGGCGATGTATTTGGCCATTCTCAGCCGGATTGGCCCGGTGGCACTGGCCGTGACGACGAATTGCAGTCTGGATTTCATGCGCAAGCCTGCGGCGGGCGTCGATATGCTGGCCGAGGCGCGGGTTTTGAAGCTGGGGCGCAGCTTGGCGGTGGGGGATGTGATGTTGTTCTCGGAGGGGATGGTCGAGCCTGTGGCGCGGGCGGGGCTGACCTATTCCATTCCGCCTGCGCGCTAGGCGCATGAAAAAAGGCGCGCTGGGGATGCGCGCCTTGGGATGGTTTTGCGAGTTGGCTTACGCTTTGGCTTTGGTGAAGCGGCCTTCGATCTGGGCACCGCTTTCGATGATCAGGGTGGTGTAGCTGATGTCGGCAGTGACTTGGGCAGCGGCGCGCAGGGTGAAGGTCTGGCTGTCGACGCGGCCATCCAGCTTGCCTTTGACCTCAACCGTCTCGGCCGAGACTTGGCCCGAGACGCGGCCTTCGCCACCGATCACCAGACCATGGGCCGAGAGCGTGCCTTCGACCTCACCCAGCACTTCGATGGTGCCGGTCGAGGAAATATCGCCGATGATCTTCAGATCAGACGACAGCACAGAGCGGTTGTTGCTGCTGACATTGCCGCTGGCGGGGCGTGTCGGCGGAGCAGCGGGGTCGGCGGGTTTGGAAAACATGCGAAATCCTTGGGCGCGAAAGGGCTTGTTGCGCAGATAAGGACCCATGGCGCGCTGCTGGTCAAGCCTTGGACTGGCGGGCGGTGTCGCGAAAGCGCGATGCGGGTCGTGGTTCGGCTGACAAGCGCCGAAGGATTTGATCATATGGGGTGTAAGAATCGCCCCGAAGGGGGGGGCAGGATATGACACTTGGTCGCAATGATGAATTTTTCGCACCGGTCTCCGGTTTTGATTTGCCGCGATTCGCAGGGATACCGACGTTTATGCGGCTGCCGCATGTGCCGTTTGAGCATGATCGGTTTGGCGAGGTGGAGATTGGCTTGATTGGCGCGCCTTGGGATGGCGGCACGACCAACCGGGCCGGACCGCGGCACGGGCCACGGCAGTTGCGCGATCTGTCGACGATGATCCGGGCGATGAATGGGGTGACGTGGGTCGCGCCGTTTGAATTGGCCAACTGCGCCGATCTGGGCGATGTGGCGGTGAACCCGGCGGATCTGATGGATACGCTGGCGCGGATGGAGGCGTTTTATGATCGCGTCGTCGCGGCGGGGGTGTTGCCGCTGACTGGGGGCGGCGATCATCTGTGTTCCTTGCCGATTCTGCGGGCGGTGGCGAAGCGGCGTCCGGTGGGGATGATCCAGTTCGACAGCCACACGGATTTGAACGACATCTACTTTGGCACATCGAAGTATAACCATGGCACGCCGTTCCGCCGCGCGGTGGAGGAGGGGCTGATCGACCCCAAGCGCTATTGCCTGATCGGGGTGCGCGGCACGGCTTATGGCCGGGAAGATTGGGATTTCGCGGCGGCCAATGGCATCCGCATCATCGCGATTGAGGAGTTCCATGCGCGGGGTGTTGAGGATGTGATGGCCGAGGCGCGCGAGATCGTTGGGTCGGGTGACACCTATATTACCTATGACATTGATTTCGTCGATCCGACCTTTGCGCCGGGGACGGGGACGCCGGAGGTTGGGGGGCCGAATTCGTGGCAGGCGTTGCAGGTGGCGCGGCTTTTGAAGGGCGTCAATATCGTGGGGGCTGATTTGGTTGAGGTCTCACCACCGTTCGATGCCAGTGGTGGGACGGCGTGGTTGGGGATCTCGATCATGTTCGAGATGCTGTGCGTGATGGCCGAGCGGGTTGCGGCTTTGCGGGGATAGGGAGCGACCGGGGCCAGCCCCCGGACCCCCGGAGTATTTTTGCCAATGTGAAAGGCTAAGAGAATGACGGCTGAGATGATTGTGACCAATGCGAAGGTCTTGACGATGGATGCAGCGAAGCCTCGGGCTGAGGCGGTGGCTTTGGCGGGCGGCAAGATTGTGGCGGTTGGGACGGCGGCTGAGGTGGTGGCGTTGGCCGGGCCTGATACCCGGGTGATTGATGCGGGCGGGCGGACTTTGTTGCCGGGGTTCTTTGAAAGCCATTTGCATCTGGTGCTGGGTGGCAATGAGTTGGTGCAGTTGCAGATTGGCGGGGTGCATGGCTTTGACGCATTGAAGGCGGCGTTTGAGGCTTATGCTGTACAGTATCCGGCCAATGCTTTGTTGATGGCGCAGGGGGCGTCTTATGAGATTCTGGATCAGCCTGTGACGCGGCAGGATCTGGACCGGGTGATTGCGGATCGCCCGATTGCGATGATGTCACCGGATCACCATACGGTTTGGGCCAATACTTCGGCTTTGGCGGCGGCGGGGCTGCTGCATGGGGCTGCGATGCCGCATGGGCATGAGGTGGTGATGGCCTCGGATGGTACGGCTTCGGGCGAGTTGCGTGAGTTTGAGGCGTTTGGGCCGATCCTGGCTTTGGGCGGTGAAGCGCATTTGCAGTTGGGGATTGCGACGGGAGGGGAGCCGGACCCTTGGCCTTCAGAGGCGGTACGCGCCAAGGATAAAGATAAGATCGCGGCGGGGCTGGCGCATTGCGCGGCGCATGGAATCACCTCGATGGTGAACATGGATGGCAATCGCTACACCTGCCAGCTGCTTCGCGAGATGAAAGACGAGGGGCGGTTGACCGCGCGGGTCAAGGTGCCGTTCCACTTTAAGCCGCATATGGAGTTGTCCGAGTTGGAGCGGGCCTCAGTCATGACGACGGAGTATAAGGATGACTGGGTGTCGTCGGGCTTTGTGAAGATGTTCATGGATGGCGTGGTCGATAGCCGGACGGCTTTCATGCTGAATGACTATCCGGAGACGACGGAGCGCGGCGAGCCGTTGTTTGAGCCGGAGCGGTTCAAGGCGATCTGTGCCGAGATTGATCGGCGCGGGTTGCAGATTGCGGTACATGCGATTGGCGATGGTGCGGTGCGTACCACGATTGATGGCTATGAGGCGGCGGGCGTGGCCAACGGTCTGCGCGATATGCGGCATAGGATTGAGCATATCGAGCTGATCGAGCGCAGCGATATTGCGCGGCTGGGGGCGTTGGGGATTACGGCCTCTGTGCAGCCGCCGCATCCTCCGGGTGCTATGGATTTCCCGATGTCTACTATGGAGACGGTGTTTGATCGTTCGCGTTGGGTCGATGCCTATCTGTGGAAGTCTTTGGCGGATCAGGGCGCACCCTTGGCTTTTGCCTCCGATTGGCCGGTGACGGATGTGTCGGTGATGCGCGGACTGCAGGCGGCTATGACGCGGGTGCCTTATGAGGGCGCTGCGGATGAACGGGTCAGCCTGATGGACAGTCTTTATGCCTATACGGCGGGCGGGGCTTGGGCGGCGCATATGGAAAACGTCACCGGCAAGCTGGTTGTGGGCCTCGCGGCGGATCTGGTGCTGATTGATGGTGATATTGAGACGGTGGATTCGGCTGATCTGGGGGGCACGGGAATCGCGCTGACGGTTGCGGGCGGAAACATCACCCATCAGGGCGCAGGATTCGCCGCCTGAGGTGAGGATTCGACGAGATTCGGGCCGAATCAAAGGCGCAGATTCGGGGTTAGGCCCGGATTTGCGCCTTTTGACTTTGCAGATGCTGCCCAACGAAGCAGCATCACCTGTGAAAAACCCCTGTAAACATTGAGCATGACAAGAAAATGACGAAGATGCGCATTTTTCCTCTTGCGGCTTTCGGCGACTAACCCTAAACACCGCCTTACCGAAGCGAAACAGACGCAGCGATGCGGACGGGGAGCGGAAGGAAGCGAGATGAAACGCTCGTGCCGAAATTTGGATACACGACGGCAAGCGCCCGAAGTTCGGGCGTTCTGTTTATTTTGTGTCCGCGCTCTTTGAAATTGATAGGAATTGAAGGGATATGTGGGCGGTTTGG
The DNA here is from genome assembly GCF_001294535.1 of Cypionkella psychrotolerans. Lineage (GTDB taxonomy): Bacteria > Pseudomonadota > Alphaproteobacteria > Rhodobacterales > Rhodobacteraceae > Cypionkella > Cypionkella psychrotolerans. Next base: position 25,591 of record NZ_LGIC01000092.1, read on the forward strand.
GCGCATCGGCGTCGACATTGTTA
>NZ_LGIC01000093.1:5000-7943 GCF_001294535.1 Cypionkella psychrotolerans
CCATGAGTCCTGACGGCGTACCTTTTGTATAATGGGTCAACGACTTAGTCTCACAAGCAAGCTTAAGCCGCTAGGTGTAGGCGCAGGGAAACCGAGTCTTAAAAGGGCGCATGAGTTTGTGGGATTAGACCCGAAACCAGGTGATCTAGCCATGAGCAGGATGAAGGTTGGGTAACACCAACTGGAGGTCCGAACCGACACCCGTTGAAAAGGGTCCGGATGACTTGTGGCTAGGGGTGAAAGGCTAATCAAACCTGGAGATAGCTGGTTCTCCGCGAAAGCTATTTAGGTAGCGCCTCGGACGAATACCATTGGGGGTAGAGCACTGCATGGGTGATGGGGGCCCACAGCCTTACTGAGCCTAAGCAAACTCCGAATACCGATGAGTACTATCCGGGAGACACACATCGGGTGCTAACGTCCGGTGTGAAGAGGGAAACAACCCTGACCTGCAGCTAAGGCCCCTAATTCGTGGTTAAGTGGGAAAGCATGTGGGACGGCCAAAACAACCAGGATGTTGGCTTAGAAGCAGCCATCATTTAAAGATAGCGTAACAGCTCACTGGTCTAGATAAGCTGTCCTGCGGCGAAGATGTAACGGGGCTCAAACCACGAGCCGAAGCTCAGGATGCATAGCAATATGCGTGGTAGCGGAGCGTTCTGTGATATAGGACGCTGTGTATTTGCATTCGGTTTACTGAATGCAGCGTACACAATGTGCTTTCTGTGAAGCCGGGCTGTAAGGCATCCGGTGGAGAGATCAGAAGCGAGAATGTTGACATGAGTAGCGATAAAGAGGGTGAGAGACCCTCTCGCCGAAAATCCAAGGGTTCCTGCTTAAAGCTAATCTGAGCAGGGTAAGCCGGCCCCTAAGGCGAGGCCGAAAGGCGTAGTCGATGGGAACCACGTTAATATTCGTGGGCCAGGAGGAAGTGACGGATCTCGACTGTAGTTTGCCCTTATCGGATTGGGTGGGCTGCTTAGAGGTTCCAGGAAATAGCCCTCCATCAGACCGTACCCTAAACCGACACAGGTGGATTGGTAGAGTATACCAAGGCGCTTGAGAGAACCACATTTAAGGAACTCGGCAAAATGCCTCCGTAAGTTCGCGAGAAGGAGGCCCTATTTTTACGCAAGTAGAGGTAGGGGGCACAAACTAGGGGGTGGCGACTGTTTACTTAAAACACAGGGCTGTGCGAAGCCGTAAGGCGACGTATACAGTCTGACGCCTGCCCGGTGCTGGAAGATTAAGAGGAGGGGTGCAAGCTCTGAATTGAAGTCCCAGTAAACGGCGGCCGTAACTATAACGGTCCTAAGGTAGCGAAATTCCTTGTCGGGTAAGTTCCGACCTGCACGAATGGCGTAACGATCTCCCCGCTGTCTCAAATGTGGACTCAGCGAAATTGAACTGTGTGTCAAGATGCACACTACCCGCGGTTAGACGGAAAGACCCCATGCACCTTTACTCCAGCTTTGCACTGGTATCAGGATTGTGATGTGCAGGATAGGTGGTAGGCATCGAAGCGGGGACGCTAGTCTTCGTGGAGCCTCCCTTGAGATACCACCCTTCGCCATCTTGATATCTAACCGCGGCCCGTTATCCGGGTCCGGGACCCTGCATGGTGGGGAGTTTGACTGGGGCGGTCGCCTCCCAAATTGTAACGGAGGCGCGCGAAGGTAGGCTCAGACCGGTCGGAAATCGGTCGTTGAGTGCAATGGCATAAGCCTGCCTGACTGCAAGACTGACAAGTCGAGCAGAGACGAAAGTCGGTCATAGTGATCCGGTGGTCCCAAGTGGGAGGGCCATCGCTCAACGGATAAAAGGTACGCTGGGGATAACAGGCTGATGATGCCCAAGAGTCCATATCGACGGCATCGTTTGGCACCTCGATGTCGGCTCATCTCATCCTGGGGCTGGAGCAGGTCCCAAGGGTATGGCTGTTCGCCATTTAAAGAGGTACGTGAGCTGGGTTTAGAACGTCGTGAGACAGTTCGGTCCCTATCTGCCGTGGGTGTAGGAGACTTGAGAAGAGTTGCCCCTAGTACGAGAGGACCGGGGTGAACGGACCACTGGTGGACCAGTTATCGTGCCAACGGTAGTGCTGGGTAGCTATGTTCGGACAGGATAACCGCTGAAGGCATCTAAGCGGGAAGCCCCCTTCAAAACAAGGTCTCCCTTGAGAGCCGTGGAAGACCACCACGTCGATAGGCCAGAGGTGTAAGAGCAGTAATGCTTTCAGCTGACTGGTACTAATTGCTCGATAGGCTTGATTTGATCCAGTAACAGCAAGGTTAGTGATAACCAAAGCTTCTGGGTCGTAATGTCAAAGAAAATGACATGTCAAAAGCGCACATACGCTGCGAAAGCAGCCTAGATTTGGAACAATCTGATGATCTGAAACCCTGCATGAGCAGGATAAAGATCACATACTGATGTTTGCTATGCGAAGAAGGCCCATCGCGGTTCTGGATCAACTCCAACACCGCGATCCGCCTTCCCGCACAGCTTGTTTCTTTTTTGGTTTGGTGGACATAGCACGAGCAAAACACCCGATCCCATCCCGAACTCGGCCGTTAAGTGCCGTCGCGCCAATGGTACTGCGTCTTAAGACGTGGGAGAGTAGGTCACCGCCAAACCTAACAAGAAACAACCTCTCAATACGATAGCAAGCCCTCAGCACAAAACCAGCTGAGACCACGTTCCCACACCACCAACGGGAACGACCGTCGCGGGGTGGAGCAGCCCGGTAGCTCGTCAGGCTCATAACCTGAAGGTCACAGGTTCAAATCCTGTCCCCGCAACCACTTTTACCGAACCAGCAATCGCTCGAACGTCCAGCCCGCTTTCCAGCGGGCTTTTTGCGTTCTGCGCCAAGCCAATCATCGCCGTCAGAGCGCCTTCCAGATCCAGCGTCAGGCCTTCCGGGCCGTCGAAAACCGTTAC